>NZ_JBHSGL010000005.1:1633751-1945727 GCF_042654465.1 Planococcus dechangensis
TTAGATTCTACACAAGCTAAGTTTGGCGGATGGGCGAAATAGGTTCCCCTTTTATCTCCTGATTTGACTCTTAAGGAAACTTCACAGTACGGGCAAATATATAGATTCTTTTCTGCTAGTTTTTTTACCTGATCAACTGGATATTTCTCTTTTAACGAATCAATAAATTCTTCCGTATTATCCCCTTTGTTTATAGCAAAATTCATCTTTTCCCCTACTTTTCTTTTTCTTTCAGTAAATTCTTTGTTGTCTCTTATTTATTGTACCTGAAATTACCAATAATTTTGATTACATAATTTTTTACTTATAAAAGAACAAGTACAATACCATCACAAATGTCAGTAAGGGTTGTGAATCAAATTTTTTACTACCGGTAGTTAAATATCTGTATATTTTCTTTGCAAAGAGAAAAGGACAGCTGTAAAAAATACAGCAGCCCCTTTCTATCTTTAATTTCTTAAATTCATTTTGATGCTGTGTTTATAAATACTTATCAATGGTTCCTTCAGATACAGTAAGATAATGCTGAATTAACGTTTCAAGTGATTGATGGCCTGTTTGTTGCGCGATAGTTGATATATCTGCACCTGCTGCGTGCATAGCTACCACTTGGCTTTTCCGGAAATTGTATCCAGTAAGCCCCGTCCATCGCTGCAAAGCTTTATAATAACCTATTTCACTAATTATCGTGCTTTCATAGCGTCCATTCTTATATACCCTCCCCACAAAATAATTGTCTACTTTAAGATGATATTCACGTATATAAATGTCAATTGCATGGATAACTTCCGGCGTGAGTCGCTTAGTATGCCATCTTTTTTGCTTCTTTAAATAAACATGCACGCATTTGTTGTTCAAATCGAAATCGCTTATTTTTAACCTCACCATTTCGCTCGGTCTATTAGCGGTGACTAGATTAACTAGACAAATTGCCTTTGCTCTTATCGGGAGACGATGTAGCATATCTATCAACTCTTTCTTATCAATGGCCGACTTTCCTCGAACTTGAGTCAAATGAGCGTATTGATCTTCCCGATACATTTTCCGTATCCCTGAAAGCTCATACGCCACTCCAGCCTCTCCTTTGAGATCTATTTTATGAATAACACTCAAGTACTTTCTAATAGCTGCCAATCGGCGTTCCCACGTTGTTCTCTTAACTTTCTGTTCAGTCAGTGAGACGTACAAATAATCAAGCATTGCCTCTGTACCAATCACTTGGCCTGTGCTGCCGCAATAGTTCTTGTATCTCCGAATATCACCCTCATATTGTTTTGGGATTTCTTCCATCTTTTTTTCAATGTGAATCTTTCTATTTTGATACCGTTTCTGAGTCTCCAAAGTGTCCTGGTGAATTACCAGTTTGAAACCTGTCATTTTTCTTCCTCCCCAGTCTTTTCAAAATCATTGTGAAACAACATTTATGATAAATTGATTTTGATAAAGGTAATGGGAGAAAGCAAAAGAGCCAGAGAAGGAAATTGAATCCTTCTTCTCTGACTCTTATAAACCATCGCTACTGAAATTTTTATTAATCAAAACAATTCTTAAAAATAAAGTTTTTCAGATATATAATTTCGTTTATATTTTAAAAATATAAATTTATTTATTAATTAATTTCAGTATACCCTGAAATGACACTCATAGTCTGCAGACTTATAGTATGCAGTGTCATATATTAGGAGAGGAAAGGAGAGCAATTTATGGATCATTTAAAGGTGTTTGGAAGAGCAGTAAAATTACGCCGGCAAGAATTAAATCTTTCTCAAGAAGAATTGGCTTTAATCAGTGGATTACATAGAACTTATATTGGCGGTATTGAACAAGGCACACGAAATATTGGATTATCAAATATTATTAAGCTCTCCAAAGCATTACGATTAAGTCCAAGTGAGCTTCTTTCTTGTTTTAATGAAAAGTCAGAAATTTAAAGTGAGGTTTAATTATATGGAAGTCTGTTTAAAACCCTTAAGTACTACCGGGAAGTTTTCTAAAGTGGTTCAACGAAAATGTTTTTTGCCTAAAGATCATTCCGGGAAATGCAGCGAATTTCATTTTTTGAGTCACTTACATACAGTCAAAAGCTCAGTTAGCAACAAAATAAGACGAGATTCTACACATACCACAGGAGCTGCTTGGAAGAGTTCAGATGCAGGTCCTAATAGAATTTTTAGGTGGGCAATGCTACTTAGCGATGAAGAACTCTTAGAATATGGATTAGATATGTCCGCACTAAAGCCTGGAGTACAGTTAAAATTAAGAGAAAAAGCTGCAGATTATGATTCTTGTATTGAAGTTGCTATTAAATTGACTTACTTAACTTATAACATGGCGGGTGCACCAACTCCTCCAGATGAAATCAAAAATTATCTTGAAGCTCACCATGGTTCTTTCGATCTTGGCAGTACTAAATGTGAAATATGCCAAGAACCTTTGAACTTTGCACTATTTAATGAAGCAAAAGTAGGGCGTGCTGCAATTGAAACCTGTCATCTTAATCCCAGAATTCATAACGCTCAAAACGTTGGATTTGGACACAGGGAATGTAACATCGCTCAAGGTAATAAAACTTTAGAGGAATTTTATGCATGGATTGATGGAATTTTAAAAAGAGCATCCTTATAAAGAAAATCTCGCATAAAATATGCGAGATTTTCTTTTTATAACTCATACTTGTGTTCAAACTTTCTAATTTTATTTAATAAAAGAGCTCTCATTTCAATCGTCTCTTTAAAGTCTTCAATTTTTTTAATCCATTCTGATGTTATATCTATTTTAGGTAACCTAATTTCGTTAATTCTTTCTCCTAAAGTACCTAATGTTGACTGAATAAATACAAGACTTCGAATTTGTTCTTTCACACTTGGAAGATTAAGTAAATACAAAAATTCATACGGATCATATGGCGAATCTTTAGATAATGAGAGAATCTTCAGGTGACTCTGAACTACACACTTTTTATTGTATTTAGTTAAAATTGAAGTGTTTCCAATCCTATACCTACCGTCAAATACAAATAGGATATCACCTTCTTCTAAAGATTGTAAATCAGCATATTGATTGTAAATTTCTTCACTGATTGAATTGGTAGGATCATTAGAAATTTCTAAGTTATTTATATCTGACGTTCTAATGAACGGAATGTCTCCAGTCCCGTATGCATCTGAGCCTATTTCATGTCCTTTTCGAATTGAGAGAAATCCATTTTCAACAAGTTCTTTAAATGTTATAGTATTCTCTTGTTTTTGATGCTGTTGAACATAGTTGTAATAGTATCTAGGAACTAAATAATAATCTTTCAGAAAACATTCTACCCATAATTTCTTATCATTAGTTAAAAAATCATTTGCAATTTTTTCAAAATCATCGGGGAATGCTTCACCAGTACTTGTATACGTTTTCCCTCTTTTATCATGTCCACAATTTAAAGCGACAGAGACCAAAGCAGTTTCATTTATACTTCTCTCTTGTGAGTTCTCAAATTTTTTAAAAAATAATATATTTGTTTTTGTGTCGGTCGATGGTTGGAACGTTGTTCTTGGACAATCAAGAAGAGCAAATATTTCTCCATGCTTTCTTATATAATCCCAAACAAACCCATAATTTTTATTTCCAAAAACCCCTTCTGGTAATACAACACCAAGTTTTCCTCCTGGTTTTAACATTCTAATACATAATTCTATAAATAAAATTTGAGGGTCTTGTGAGTTTGTGACAGCGTTTAATTTTTGCCATTTTCCTTTCTCTTTATCGAAAAGCCAGTCATGACCAAAAGAAAATCTTTTCAGAATATCCTTATCTTTTATTCCGATTTTGGAACCGAAAGGGGGATTAGTTAATATTACATCAGCAATTTCACTATTTTCTTTGTTGTCCCACATCTCAATAAGATGTTCAAAAGAATTTGCATTTTTTACATCAGATCTACCCTTAGTTGATATTTCTAATAATGCGGTTGCAAAATATGCTAAATCTTTATCTTTATCGATTCCGATAAATTTACCAGTAATCTCTTCATTGCTAAAGTTATTTTTTATAAAGCTAAATGCTTCAGTTAAAAATCCACCTGGTCCACAAGCTGGGTCTAATATTGTATCTGTAGGCTTAGGTGATACAATTTTGACCATACTCTTAGTTACATTTTTTGGTGTAAAAAATTGTCCTTTATCTCCTCTTATTTTTGGACCAATGAGCGCTTGAAATGCATCGCCAATAACTTGCGCAGGAGCATTATGTAAATTTATATTTTTTATTTCACTTAAAGCACTTTTAAGTGCTTTTTCATCTAATGAAAAGTTCTCAGTATATGCCTGTATTTTAGGAAACCCATTTTTAAGTAAGAATATTAACGAATCTTCTATATCTAATTCGTTATTTAAATATTCGTTAATTAACTTCCCGTTATATATTTTATCATCTGCTAATTTACATAGTAATAATTTTGAAAGATCGGAGATGATTGTTTCTGCTCTACTTGAATTACTATTAGAATAAAGATTGTAATACAATTTTTTAAATATTTCATTATAACTTTTCGTTTCATTTGTTAAAGAAACCATAAACTTCCCTCCCTATTATGTCTATTTGTATATTATAAGTAACTTTTCACGATGTGTAAAGTTACAAAATATTTTTCTTTAACACGTTATTTCTTTAAATGTGAAAATGTTTATAATTATAAAACTCTTTCTATTCTTATAAAAATGATATAGACAATTCTCTGTTCCCATAACTTAATCGGTAAAACTTATTCATTTAAGATATGTACTTTTTGATATGAATTTTGATAGAAAAAGCAATAAAAAAGAAGAAGATTTTCACCTTCTTCTCATTTCTATCAAAATCCATCGTTTTTGATAGGATGTTATCCATAAAAATTAATTTTTTTTCAACTAAAAAGAGAGCCACTTCAAAGGAGGATTTTGGTTATTCAATATTAGACAGATATTGAATCGGCCATATCAACATCAAATTCTTCAGTTTAAAGAAGTCTTTTTGACTTAGAGCTAGCACAAAATATAAAAGAAGTGGATCTTTCTCACAAAATTACCAAAGAGAAGATCCCTATATTTGAGAGTTCTTCTCTATATTAAATTCTGTTTCTAACAAAACTCCATTATTTATGGTGCGGTTCTCCGTAATAAACCTAAATGAGGTTTTTCTACATTAGAAATACAGATACTCTTACTTAATATATTTTGAAATCATTTATGAATGAGAATACTTTTACTAAGCCCTAAAAGTAAATCATTTTATTTAAAACAGTAATGTAAGGATTTACTCAAAACAAATAATTTCTCTATTCATATGCTTTTCATATTCTCAAAAGAAGTATGCCCAAAGATCTATAATAGGATTAAATAAACTCATCATCTCATTTCTTCTGTCATTGCTTAACTGAAAAATTAATGATATTCCAGCAAATATAGTTGCAGCTAAAGAAAGTATGACAGTAATAATTGTAAGCCCAAAAGACCTTCTTCTTAAAGAATTATTTGTTTTAATTTCTAGCAACTGTACCGTATCATCTATAATTTTCGCGAAACTTTGTGAGTGATCGTATGTTTTATCAATAATATAATTACTATTATCTACAATCATTTCAGTAGCGCTTATATCAACATACTTAGGATTTGATGGTTCAAAATCCACTATTTTTTTTATTTCAGATTTCACTTTATTAAAATAGTTACTGCCTATTTCATTTTTAAATCTTTTAAGTATTTGAAGGTCGCGTTCTAATTCGTATCTTATATTAATCAATTTATGATACTTAGGTTTTTCTTTTTGGATTGATGAAAAGGTTTTCTTTTGTTGTATGGCTACCTTTTCACTAGTATTTACCGCATATTCCCTCATTACCATAATTGGTAGAAGTAAATTCGCAAATTCTCCTGTCATGTACACAATTTGAAAATTAAGTGAATGAAACATTGGTTCATGTTTAATTGCTGAGTTACAAGTAACTTTTATTGAACTATCAATTAAATATGGTTTTCTTCCTTCAGTAAATAGTTTCCAGTATCCATCCTTAGAAATATCACTAAGAAAGTTATCCATTCCTATAGAGTTCCAGAATGAACTTCTTAGCTCATTTTCATCATATTTAAAAATACAAGAAGATTGTTTCAATTTGTATATTTCGATACTTGGAGGAATTAGTTTATTTTTAGTGAAATACATAGGAAAGTATTTATTAATCTCTTTCATTGTCCTCCATTTTAATTCCATAATTAAATCTTCTACCATCTGATTCTTTACAATATCGTAGGATAAACTTTTGCTACCCCAAAACTTAAACAGAGTTTTAAGATTTAGGTCAAATGAAAACCCTTCTTTTATATCGCTTTTAATCAAGTCTTTATACTTATTTATGAATTTATCAGATGGATTGATAACAAATTGTAAAATAATCGATGAGGAAGACGAGTGAGTTCCTTGTATTTTAATGTCTTTTACAAATTCTGAAATTCTCTTCTCCTCAGTAAAATCTATAGAACCAAAGTTACTCCAGCGACCTGCTTGAATACTCTTTTTTACGCTACTACAAAATTCATCTATTCGCTCAGTTTGTCCATGGTCAAAAGGAGAAGGATAGTTTTTCACTAATTTTTTTAGCCCTTTATTTAACTTATCAACGTTCTCAATAGGTATATACTCAGCCACATAGATAGACAGAAAATCTATATCAATTTCTTGAGAAGGTTCTAATGTATCAGTTTTATCTCTTTCCCACCCTTTAATATTAATTCTTGCAGATTTTAATACCTCGGGAATATATTTCGACTTTACTTTCCAATCTTCATCTAAAGGTATTTTTTTATATGCGGAACTACAAAGTCAGTAAACTTTCTATTGAGTTTTTCCTTTAAGCTTAATCTATTACGACTGTATGGATTTTTTAATTTCATTTTTATCTCCTCAAAATCCTTTCATAGAATGCAAAAAATATAAACCATAAAAACCTTACTTATGATGAGGCTCCTCATAGCTTGTGTTACAGCGGCCTTTAATTACAAAAGTTAAAATGTTTTATTTATTTGACTCATTTTTTAGTTTGAGTGCTGAGGATTTATCAACTCCATTAATTCAAATCCTGTGTTTATACTAGAGTAAATTGAGCACACCACAAAGAGCTCCCTGTCTCCAAATTTCACGATTTTGCTTCGGCCAGCCGATGCTGGTATGTGGTGGTGACCATGTATAGCACCGATTATATTGTATTCCTTAAATAATTTTTCAATCTTAGGTTCTATACAATTGTAATCCTTATTATACGCCCGGCTTTTTGTTGAAAGCATACTCAATTCATTAAACAGCGGTGCATGTGAAATAATTATTGTTGGGGTGTCATAATCATTTTCAAGTAGTTTATTCAAGTATTTAAGAATATATTGTTGCTGTTCTTTCTTCCTCTTAACTAGTGCTACAGGTATTGTGAGCCCAATATAGCGTATTCCATCGTGAACTACATGAGTATTGTTTAGTATGCTCATCTGGGGGAATCGTTTTTCGAGTTCAAACTTTACCACCTCGTAAAAACTGTGGTCGCCCACCGGCAACATATACCATGATTCGTCTGGATTTTCTAAAAAATTTTCAAACCATGGAGTATTTAGAAAAGGTTTAAAGTTTTTATTTTTCATCACTTTTCTATTTCTTGGCAAAATATCTAATAATTCATGATTACCAATTACATAGATGCCTTTAATATCTTCATTTGTGACTTGAGAATTAGAAATATCTCCTACTAATATATTGAAACTTTTATTGACGAATGGAAACTTCCCATCAAGAGAGTGAATATCGGAGACAACATTCAATAAATTTGTATTTTCCTTAGGAATAACCTTCTCAAAGTATTTTTCTGTATATTTAGGATGAACGCTATGCGGAATATAATTTTTCTTAAGTTCAGCAATTTCTTTGCCTGATTCGGATCTTAAGATCGGTTTATTTCTTAAATCTAGCGGCTGTTTCTCAACAATGACCGATCTTTCTAAACTTATTTTTTCTTCTTGATTCATTAAAATTAATTCGGGATTAATATCTGATTGATAGGTTAAAAACTTCTTCTCATTTCTATTATAAGCAAAAGTTTTTTCTAGCAGATTCGATTTTAATATTTCTACTTTTTTCCCATCTGTTGTTATGGGTAGTGTTGTAGTGAGTTGAACGACAAATCTAAGATATTCGTAAACATACTCAGATATTCCTGTATTTACATTTTCGCTAAATAGGAATTTACCTGCAAGATTTGCAGAAAGTGGGCCAGTTTCATCGTGTTGCAAAAGTCTGCCAAGAATTTGAATTTCAAATAATGGGTTTTGAAAGATGGCATTATAGGCTTGTTTGAATTTAATCGAGTTTTTATTAACCCGCTTATGAGTAATTTGAAAAATACTCAATTTAATGTATGTTTCTAAATTATTTTTATGCATATTAAGATACTCACGTGTCTCTTCTGGATGGAGTAAATACTGTATGGCTGCATGTTGGATATAATTTCTTGCTGTATCATAAGGAATAGCTGAATAAACAATGTCACCTCTAGAAAATACATCTAAATCTTTTGTGTTCATATTATAAGTCAACTTAAAGTATTCATTTCTAAAAATTGTTTTGTTGACGGGGCGGCGAGTGTTTTCTGGATAAAGGTCGAAAAGAGCGACTAGTTCTGCTGGTAGTTCCATCTCAGTTTCCGTTAATTTAAAAGGGACGTTCTTTTTAACGACGCTCAAAGAACCTTCTACTTTATTAACTTTCATTACCTCACCTCATCTTTTAGAGCCAATTTTTTAAAGTGATCTGCTCCCTATAAAGCTTTAAAATCACCATACCTTATAATCATATAACTAACAATCTATTCCATTTCAAATTACAAAAACCTACTGAAATGTTTTAAGAAATTATAAAGGGCCGTTATGTAATAACGGCCTAGGCAAAAAATATTAACAACTTATCTACAAACATGTATAGATAATCCTCTAATGTCTATAGTCTAAAACAAGTCTTTAATATCAAAGACTAGCTTTATTTCAGTTTTCTATATTGATTTATTTTCTCAATCCATTTTATAAGAAACTTCTTTTGCTTCCCCCAAAATTATAGGTTCGTATTGCATGGATACATCATTGGTAAACTGTGTATTCTCAATATCAATAAGGTGATCTAGAATTAAGGGGTGCACACCCTTCACGATTTGATTGAACTCCTCAATATAAGTCGCATATTTAGAATATGTATATTCTTGAAATGCTTTTTGAAAATCAACCGTGAGCGCCCCTTTACTTTCATGTCCGGTGAAGGGATCTACAATTTTGGGGAGGAACACCATATTCCAAGGTGCGGAAAATGCGAAAGGATTCTTCGTCCTGCCAAAAACATGGGAAACTTGATAATTCTGAAGGTCTCTGCCGATTCTATATCCTGTAAGTTTTTGAATGATTTTTTTCGGTTCTGCATTGTTCGTTGGATCTTTTTTAAAATTCCCATGTCCAAACACGTTTTCATATAAATCCATATAGAGGTGTGTAGACCTGCCGCCACTACCATAGCCTCTTATAGTCACCATACTACTTCCCTCATAGATTTTTGTTTTCAGATTCTCCCATTCAGTCCTCACATTTTCCTCTGGAATGAAAATAGCTTCTTTTAAACCGAAGTCGATAATTTCTTTTGAGCTTATACCAAAATTATCGAAAAATATTTGATATCCGTCTTTCATTCAACTGCCTCCTAGTTTACCGTTTTGTGAATAAAGAGGGGAATCGTCATTCGAAGCCCGGTTTAACCTAATTCCTTTGGTATCCATCTAACTTTTATTCTCCATATTCATTTTCTATATCAAGTTTTTCAACCTGTCATAAATATCCTTCCAACTTGCATTCAAATCCAATGTCATCACTTCCATACTCATTCGCTCATTCCAGTCATACTGCTCGTCCACCTGCTCGCCATTGGATGGATAAATTAGAATGCCTCGTAATTTCATTTCCTGATCCTGGTGCATCAAATAAGTAAACAATTGATACATATTCCCGCTGCGGAAAGATGATTTGCCATGGTGGACCTGAAAGATGTCTTTATAGAACTTGGCGTCAATGACGATTTTCTCAAGCCCGTTCTTATGGGTCAGGGAGACGTCCGTCCGCATACCTGGGAGTAATGCTTTGTTGCCTTCCAGTTTCCATTGCATACCTTCTGCTTTTACTCGATAATCTTGTTGCTCTAACTTATAGAAATTGAACAGGAAATTTTCGAAAAGACTGTTCAGCGAACGTTCATCGAGTTGCGCTGTAAACAGGCTCCAATTGCCGTTTTTATGGGACAGCAAAGTCATTTCGTGCAACAGAAGCGCGATTTGCAGAACTCGCTTGTAATGCATATTATGCCGCCCGAAAGAGAGCTTCGCAAAAGAGGATTTGGTGAGCGGTGGTGCTTCAACTTCCCCCATCAATTCCATATGATTGAAGCTGCGAGCTTTCGTATCCTGTTTGACATATTGGTTCAAGGTGATGGATTTCAAGGTGGATTTGATCAATTGATTGATGCGGATATTGGCTGTATACTCATCCTTCTCACAAACGACTATCGGCTTTTTGGAAATGATATAAGACATTGATGCTTCCATCACCATTCGGCCCGACAATCGATTGGTCGGTTCTGCAAAAGCTACATAATCCTTCACCAGTCCCCTGCGCTCAACGAGTGCGACTTCTTTTAAAAATTGTTTGCAGATGAAATCATAAGTGATCAAGTCCTCATCTACATCGTTCATACTATGGGCCAGTTCAGGCATATCATCTGCATAGCTGAGGAGGACGAACAGATTGCGTATTGGAACTTTGAAAAATTCCTCCATATTATATTTCCTTTATTAACTGCTCGACTATGTCAGGGCGGTCGAAATAGTATTCTTCCAGCAACGGCAGGATTTCAAATTCCATGATGCCCTCGAACCAGTAGCTTTCACTGATGCCCTCTGGCTTGGCGGTGAAGAAGGAATGGCCGATTGCGTAGCCATTTCCTAGCTGATACTCATTGACAATTTCATGATTCAGCTTCTCGACTGTCTGTTGGATTTTACTGACCATCTCAATCGATACATTCTCTTTGATCATATGTTGCCGCCACTTCTCATTAAATGCAGGCTCTAAGGTGACAAAAGCAAAACGACGGCGCAGTGCTACTTCCAGTTGTGCGAGTGATCGGTCGGCCGTATTCATCGTGCCGATCAAATGAAGATTGCTCGGAACGGTGAATTTCTCCTTTGAATAGCCCATCGTTACAAATTCGTCCCGTTTATCCCGTTCCATCAACATGAATAGCTCACCGAAAATCTTGGATAGATTGCCGCGGTTGATTTCGTCAATGACAAAATAATAATCCTGCTCGGGATTATCGAGCGCCCGTTGGCAGAAGTCGTAGAATACGCCAAATTGAAGTGAGAATCCATTCTCTTTCGGACGGAAGCCCATTACAAAATCCTCGTAGGAATAGTTTTGATGGAATTGAACCATCTCGACACGGCTCTCATCTTTCGTTCCCATCAGTGAGTAAGCGAGCCTTTTCGAGACGAACGTTTTCCCGACACCTGGAGGTCCTTGCAGGATGATGTTCTTCTTGTACTCCAAGAGACTGGCAATCTTGTCGTAGGTTTTCTCATTGATAAATACTTCATCAAGGAAGTCATCTTTGGAATAGGATTCATAAATTTCCTGTTCACTGATCGTCTCTCCCAGCGCTTGTTTCAGATTCGGTTTCAAGCCCCACAAGAAATGGTTGTTTTCTTCATACTCGCCTTCAAACAACACACACCAATAACATATAGTTCCGTCATCCCGCTTCACATCTTGCAGTCCTGTCTCTTCCTTAACTCTTTTTGCTAAATTGACTATCGGACTGTTAAACGAATTACGGCTCATCCCAAGCGCTTCTCCCAATTGAGTGGCGGTCGCCTGCCCGCCAAGTTCATACAATTTCGCGAGATAGAGCCAGTCTTTTTCAAGGAAGATGCTTCTGTCCCCCAGCAATTCAATCCATTTATCTTTGGTGAGTTCTTTTACAGGAGGGTTCACTATCTCAACATCAGTCTGCTCATTTGTAAACTCATCGAGGACATCGAGAATTTTGCTATGAAGGTCTTCAAATGTGAAGTCCTCTGCAGTATTTACATGTGCTACACTTCTTTGCCCGCCTTGCGGATGCTCGACTCCATTGTGCAGGCCATATTCAATCCCGTTCGGATCGATAGCGACGAACAATTGCGGTGCTGTCCGATGATTAGCATATTCTGCTTCGTAAACTGCCAGCCAGCAGCGCGATGTGCCGAACTGATTATTCCAGCTATAGCCGTTCAACACTTTGTCCTCTACAAACTTCCGATCTTTCAGCTCTTCAAAATTACGGATAGCACGGTGTATTTTTGTAAGCTCTCTTTGCACTTTCTTCTTTTTATCGAAATAGTAGAGTTGGAACAATATCGAAAAGTCGCTCCATGAATTTAGGATTTTTGTATCATACTTCGTACTGATATCCTTCTTGATGATGTCCATATCAACGACAGTAATAGACCCGTCTTCCAGTAACTTCTCCGCAATTTTGTGGCGGATCAGGTTTACTTTTTCTTTATTGCGGTATTGATCGCTTACTTGCTCCAGTATTTCAGGATCCATATCGGCTATGGTTTTCAGCATCAATTCCTGATCCTTTTCAAATTTTCCTAATTCAGTAGAAAGTTCGAGTAAATAATCCATTGCACTCTCGACTTTGATTTGGTCATAGGTAGTTGCACAGTAAAAGAAATCTTGTATGTCGAGAGCTGTCAAAGCTGGATCTTCCCGTTTGAAATGCTCTATTGCTAAATTACAGATATACCGGTAAACTTCATAGTTTTTCCCCGCCGAACCAAGCTTCAATTCGATTCCATAATCAGCCTTCACCGCTGTAAATACTTCTTGTTTGTATATTGGGAATTCCTTGTAGTTCTTGGCAGCCAGCAAATAGCCGAAAAGAGGTGCGCCGAGCGAGATTTCACTGCTGAATGCTTTTCCTTCTTCTCGAAACTTTTCGATTCGCTCACTAACAGGCGCATCAGAATTGTAAAGATCATTCATTAATGCAGCTACTTCGACAGGTTTTGCTTCCGCAAACTTCACTAAATCAGCAGTATTGCTCCAATGGACGAAACTGCCAGCATTCGGATTTTCCTTTTGCAGTTTTTTCGTGATATCGACTATCGTCAATTCGTTGATGTTCTGCCCTTTTAAAAATCCATTTAATCCAGAGAGGATTTCAAGCTTATAAGCTTCGTCGTATAATTTATTTTCCTTAAATTTTATGTATCTTCTATAAGAGATATCGATGTATGGGCTACCGAATATTTTCTTTCTGATTTCCGAATACTCACCTTGAGATGGCAAAGCTTTTCCTTCACGCAGATCATCTGCGAAATAAATTTCAGCCGCTTGCTCAAGTTCAGGGCGCAAGCTCCACACAAAACGGCTGCGATCCGGTTGCAACTCTCCTAAAAACGGGATATGCCAAGTTTGGTCTTCCCCACCCTCCTGCTTTGGATAGGCAAAACCAGGATAGTGCTTCATAATCCTTTTACCCAACTGATCTACTTGCAGATTAATTGCTCCCCTGCCTTTTAATCCGATTGCATGGGCGATGGGTGTGGCATGCGGTCGGCCATCATATTGCATGATGGCTAAAATCATTTGCTTGTCTCTTTCCTGGAACACTTCATCGTTGCGGAGCATCTCCACCCACTGGTCTTTTGTCATTTCAAGAGGTGTGTTATAGATAGTTTGTTCAGCCATAGGTATCATCCTTTCGAGTGATCGATCGAATATTTATTCCTTATAAAACGAGGCAATTGGTTAGAAAAAGGCGAATTTATTTTTGGAAATATTTTCACTTATCATATCATATGTTAATTAACTGTTATTTCTGCATCTTGATTGCAATGAGTAGTTCCATACATTCGATTTGACATGATACTACCAAAAAGAACGTTTGTTCGTTATAATAAAATTCAACTTTAGAATTTGTAGATCATGATTAAAATTACAGAAAGGAGCTGTTTGTATTGAAAAAAGAAATCAATTTGTATGTCGATGATTTAAGAGATTGTCCGGAAGGTTTTGTAGTGGCCAGAAATACAGAAGAGGCAATCGATTACCTGGAAAACTATACGGTGAAAATTTTGTCGTTGGATCATGATTTGGGCGAAGGCACCGATGGTCAGTTACTTCCGACCGGATACGATTTGGTAAAGCTATTTTGTGAAAGAGGCTATCATGCAGAGAAAATCTATATTCACACGGACAATGGCGCCGGCCGCGAGAACATGTTTCATACCTTGAAAGGCGCACAACGAAGAGGATTTATCGCTCCGGATATCGAGATCTATCATTATTCGATTACGGTGAACCGTTATTCTGGCGATTGATGTATGGTTACAGAAAAATCCCCAAAATGCGGATCATCCGCTTTTGGGGATTTTATTATTTTATTCAAGCGATATTCCTCCACTACCAATGTCCATTGCGATTCAACAGCGGTGTAATCCCGCTCTCGCGGTCGACTAAGATGATGATTTAGCCGAGCGTCGAAACGTCCTCTGATGATTTGAAGTAGAAGCGCTGATCTTCTTCAGTTTTACTTCCGAACATATTGATTTCACCGAAACCAGTTAACCAACTTGATTGGATTTCGTTAGAAACTTACGAGTTATGACTGAACTATTATTTTATATCTTGCTGGTGTGCAGGTTTAAGTAGTTATATGATTGGAAAAGAATAATCTTTAATGAACGAGCTCTTTTGCTAAATTAAATAGATGGAAATTTAGAGAGGATGTTATGAATTGGAAGTCCGACAAATGGCAACAGCATTCCTATTTCATCAGGGAAGTGTATTAATGATGAAAAAGGAAAAAAGTAAAATCTTTAATTTTGCATTTTGGGGTGGAATTGGAGGTCATATGGAACCCGATGAACTTAATTCTCCAAGAGAAGCAAGTTTCAGAGAAATTGAAGAAGAAACTGGATTCAAAAAGGATGACATTAAAGAATTCAAACTTAAATATATTCTACTCGAAAAAAATAATGGAGAAATACGCCAGCAATATGTCTACTTTGGAGAAACAAAGCATTTAAACTATATCCCTTCAGATGAAGGAGAATTATTTTGGATTCCTAAGAATGAATTAGCTGATCTGCATACTTCAAAAGCTATTGATTTAACTATTGAACACTATTTGAAAAACAACGAAATTGACGGAGTTTTTGTCGGAACCATGATGACTAACAGCGAGCCTGCATCTGAAATTCAATGGTCAGTCATCACAGAGACCATTGGTTTTTAGAAATAAGGGAATAGAAACTGTTTTCTTTTTCAACCAGTAGTGCTTCATAGCCACTTTAGAGAATGGTAACCTTAAATAGATAATATGCTTCATAAGCAAAGGAGAATTCTTACATATGAATAATCGGTGGTACGGGACGATGGCCATGTTATTAGGAATCATATCTTTTTTTACAGGTGAAATTGTAACTTTCATCATGCTTTCATTTATATTGATGGCTTTAATTAATATTAATACAACCTTAAAAGCTAACCATAAAAAAGAGTGGGAACGAAAAGAGAGATAAAACGTCGCCAAGAACTCATTCGCTACTCAAGAACTGAAGGAGACGAAAACATGACTGTATTCCCTAATGATGCAGATGGACAAGTGTTAAAAATGTTAGCTAAACAAGGTGTCGATTTTAAACAACCACAACCTGTAGAATTTGTGGTGGTCGTTCCAGATAAACAACGCGGTGAAGCTGTGTTAGACACGTTAAGAAGTGATGGCTTTACTTGTGAATTAGAATATGATGAGGAAATGGAAGAATGGACTTGTTATTGTTTTAAAACCATGCTTTTAACTTACGAAGAGATCATGGACATGCAAAAGCGACTGGACGACTTAAGTAAACCCTATGATGGATACACAGAGGGATGGGGACTCATGGTTAACTAAACGTTTTTCAAAAGAGTGGCTGCCGCTGCTCTTTTTTCTATGCGTTGACCTTTTCTCTAGCATTGATATAAAGGCAAAATTCGATGGATAAATTTGTCTAAAAAATAGATTGTGGATTTCGTAATTGTCGCATATGATGAAGATGTAAATAAATTACAGGGAAGAAGGAGATGTGTTGAAGAAGATCCTCAGCGTTCTTATGTCGGTTATCCTAGTAGCTGGGTTTGTGTCTATGCCTACTGTTTCATCCGCAGCCACCCCGACCATGAAGGTCCATTTTATTAACGTTGGTCAAGGGGATGCCACCTACATCAAAATGCCAGGCGGCGAAGATATCCTCATCGATGGCGGAAGCCAAGGACAAGGCGATAAGATTATTGCCTACCTGAAGAAACAAAAAGTCGATGACATCGAGATCATGATTGCGACCCATCCGGATGCCGATCATATTGGCGCGCTGGATGAAGTGTTAAAAGCGTATAAAGTAGAGGCCGTCTATGCCCCGAAAGTGTCGCATACTACCAATGCCTACAAAAACTTCTTGAATGCGGTCAAAGCAGAAAAACTGACCATTAAAACGGCCAAGGCCGGCGTCAAGCTCCCGTTGAAAACCGGGACAGCGAAGTTTGTGGGACCTGTACGGGATTATGGAAAAACCGATTTGAACAACTGGAGCGCAGTTCTTCATATCACCTACAACAAAAACAAGTTCCTATTCACAGGCGATGCAGAAAAAATGGCTGAATCGGATATGGTCAAAGCCAAACAAACGCTTCAAGCAGATGTGTTGAAGGTTGGGCACCACGGCGCCAAGACCTCCTCCAATGCAAACTTCTTGGAAGTCGTGAAACCTAAGTATGGGGTCATCAGCGTGGGCAAAAATTCGTATGGCCATCCGTCCACCGAGGTGCTGAATCGATTCAAACCGTACAAGACCACCATCTACCGGACGGATCAAAAAGGAAACATCATCTTTACGTCGACCGGCACAAAAATTACGGTCGCCACGGTGAAATAATCATGAAGCCCCTAAAAGGAATCATCGATCGTTTTGAAGAAGACATTGCCGTGGTGGAAATTGACGGGGTTACGCAAGACTTCCAGAAGCGTTTCTTTCCGGCAGCTGCCAAGCCGGGTGACTTTGTCGAAATCAACGGAAACCAAGTCACCATTCTCCATGAGGAAACCGAAAAGCGTAGAAAAGAAATTGAAGAATTAATGGACGAGCTCTGGGAAGACTAAAGAGCTTCTATAGAAAAATCCCCAAAATGCGGATCATCCGCTTTTGGGGATTTTATTATTACACTCAATTGGAGAGCTTTAAAAAATCAGTTCAAATAAATAATTAAAAAACCTCAGTTTCTGGAACTGGGTTTTTTTAATCTCTCATTATTCGCAGTATCCCTTTTTCGTATCTGACTCCTTGTCTACCTTCTCCCCCGGCAACTTCCCCAAAGCCCCAGCGTCCACTTTTAAAACCCAACTTCCGGGAGGCGCTGTGTGATGAAAACGTTTTGGCTGTTCGGTTACCGGCAAGCGCTTTGCTGCATTTTTCCCGTCATCATTTTCGCGGCACTGGCTTTGTCAAAATACATCGAGATTCCTTATCTGCCCCGTTATGATTTTATTCTATTTGTGTGCATACTCGCGCAGGTGGTCATGCTCGCGTCCAAACTGGAGACTTGGGATGAGTTCAAAGTCATTCTGGTGTTCCACGCAATCGGCCTCGGGCTGGAATTGTACAAGGTCCACATGGGATCGTGGGCATATCCCGAAGAAGCCTACAGCAAGTTTTTCGGCGTGCCGCTCTATAGCGGCTTCATGTACGCCAGTGTTGCGAGCTATATCTGCCAAGCATGGCGGCGTTTCGACCTGTACATGTATGGATGGCCGAAGCCCTTCTATAGCATCGCCATCAGCATCTTGATCTACGCGAACTTTTTCACACATCATTTTACGTACGACATCCGCTGGGGACTCAAACTTTTGCTCGTGCTGATTTTCTTCCGCACCGTCGTGACGTTTCGCATCGACGAAAAAATCTTTAAAATGCCGATGATTCTGTCGTTCCTGTTGATCAGTTTCTTCATCTGGATCGCAGAAAACATCACGACCTTCCTCGGCGCCTGGCAATACCCGAACCAGGAAGCGGCCTGGTCGCTCGTCCACATCGGCAAAATCAGCTCGTGGTTTTTGCTCGTCATCATCTCGGTCATCATCGTCGCCCAGCTGAAGCGGGTGAAAAGCTCCTTGAAACAACCAGCACGAACCAGCGCAACGCTACAAAAAGAAAGCTGATAGCCCCCTTTTATCGATTACTGATAGAAGATTTAACGCTCCAAGCAAAGAACTTTTGACATTCCCCAACAAATGAAGTAAATTATCATATGGACGAACATTATGATTCGTTCTACGCAATAATATTCGTGTTTAGGAGTGTAATGAATGGAAAATGTATTTGATTATGAAGATATCCAACTAGTTCCTGCAAAAGCAGTGGTAAATAGCCGTTCAGAATGTGATACAACGATAGAGTTTGGCGGGCGCACGTTTAAGTTGCCGGTCGTGCCGGCCAATATGCAGACAATCGTCGATGAAAAGATCGCCACGTTTTTGGCAGAAAATAATTATTTCTATATTATGCATCGCTTCGAACCGGAAAAACGCTTGGCGTTCGCGAAAGACATGCAAGCACGAGGACTGTACGCGTCGATTAGTGTCGGGGTCAAACCCGAAGAGTACGATTTCGTCCAGCAGTTGGTGGACGCTGGTGTTACTCCCGAGTACATCACGATCGATGTGGCGCACGGCCATTCGAACCCGGTGATCGACATGATCGGGCACATCAAAAAATCGCTTCCAGATAGCTTCGTCATCGCCGGCAACGTCGGAACGCCGGAAGCAGTGCGCGAACTCGAAAATGCAGGTGCGGATGCGACGAAAGTGGGCATCGGCCCCGGCAAGGTGTGCATCACCAAGATCAAGACCGGCTTCGGCACCGGCGGCTGGCAATTGGCCGCCCTGCGTTTGTGCGCGAAAGCCGCCAGCAAACCGATCATCGCGGACGGCGGCATCCGGACACACGGCGATATCGCCAAATCGGTGCGTTTCGGCGCTTCGATGGTCATGATCGGCTCGTTGTTCGCCGGGCACGAAGAGTCTCCAGGACAAACCGTCGAACAAGACGGCAAGCTCTTGAAGGAATACTTCGGTTCTGCGTCCGAGTTCCAAAAAGGCGAAAAGAAAAACGTCGAAGGTAAGAAAATGTATGTGGAATTCAAAGGCTCGATGAAAGATACATTGATCGAGATGGAGCAGGATCTGCAGTCGGCAATTTCTTATGCAGGCGGCAATCACTTGCTCTCCATCCGCCAAGTCGACTATGTCATCGTCAAGAACTCGATTTTTAATGGGGATAAAGTGTATTAAACAACTCCATCATTTCATCAGAAAAAGCAGCCGTCGCAACGGCTGCTTTTTTGATTTGTTTCTAAGCTTTCTTCGCCTTGCACATAGAAAGCTGTGATTATTTTTTATTTTTTTGCTGTGTCAGGTTTTCCGTCACGCGAAACCTTACAATTCGGCGGATCGAGTCGTAGAGCTTTAATTGGTCGAACGGCAACGGAACCGAGCCTTTTCCTTTAAATCATTGCCATCGCTACTGCTCTTCTATTGACTTCACATCCCGCTCTCAATGATGCCGAAGATATCTGAGTACAAGGCTTTTACGTTTTGCTCAGTCATTTCATCGTTATGTAAGGAATATCTCGAAAAACGTTGCTCCCCATCCGGTGTTTCCAAAAAGCTGGTGGCGTAGTAATTGTGATACGGAATTTCTCTCGCGTCATCATAGTCCAATTCCGGATCGGTAAAAGGATAGGCATCCGTGTTGGATTCCATGAAGAAAAATGGTACATGCGACTCGGGGTAGACGGAGGCATACTGGCTTTCAGCCGCTTCTGAAAGCTTGTCTCTCATGATGAAGACGGCATCAAACTGTGCCAGTTTGTCTGGAGAAAACTCATCGAACGAAATTTCTAAGAGATCGATGTGGTCTTCTCTCACGTCTGGCGTTGTCCCCAATACGGCAATCTTCAACACCTCGCCGTCGTAAGGCGGGAAAACCGGCTGCGATGAACAGCCACTTGACAGCAGCAACCCCACCAACCACAGCGCGATGCCGATTTGTTTCGCTTTGTTCATGGCCATCCCTCCTCCATTTCCGCATTATGCTTAAGGAAACGCCAGCCAATAAGCGATTGGCAGAAATATAATGATAAAAATGCCGCCGCTGATCAGTGTATGTCTTTTCGGAATCGCCCATCTTTTCTCCAGCGCTACTACGTGCATCGACAGCAATAAATAACCGCCAATCCCAAACAGAAAGCTGAGCTGATCACCGTGGATGGCAAGTGAGCGGATGAGTCCTATAACGATAAATAGCATACCGATCTTGCATAATGCGATAGTGAAATACTTGGTGTTATCTGGTTTCATATTGACGCTCCTTTCACATACGTACTGTGCTTAAGCTAAAAAATTAAACACATCGAAATAAATGACCACCGTGACCGCTATGACCCAGATGAGCATTTCGCTGATGGTCAACACGGATTCTTTCGGCTGCTCCGAGTGCTTCCATTGAAAATACGCCCTGACGAATGCGTCCGTAGCCATCCACGCAATATATAATAAGAGATAAAGCATGACTGGAACCTCTTGAAAAATCACCAGGTAAATGATGGTGATTCCTACAAACAACCAGCCCCATCTCACGCGTTTGTCGATCTTTTTATGTTGGTCATTGACATGCTCGTGTGACAAGAAATCCTTCTCGCGTTTTTCGATCTTCAATAATTTTCTTAAACTAAATTTCATAACGAATATTGTTGCAATAACAATCACAAAAAAGAGAATGAATTTCAACCAAGACATAGACACCGCTCCTTATTGGATAACTGCTCGATTACTGGGGCTCTTCTAGCTCAACACGTTCCTGTTTGTTCACTGCTATTTTTGCCACTTCGGCTTTTGACGACAACGTCCCGAGCACATCCAACCTGTGGATCAGCCACACAACCAGCCCCTGTATCGACATGGCGACGATGACGAGAATCAAGTGTGAGGTTTGGTAGAACACATTAGCCAAGATAAAGAAAATCGGTCCCGCAGCTAAATAGGAAAGGTATTGATTTTTCGTCGCGATGTAGACGATCGTTGCCAGACAGCTCGTAATGAAAAACAGTTCCAATAACACGCCCAGATTATCAAAAAAATCAATCGAATAAGCGAGTTCATCCCAATAGGTCATGCGTTTTTCCTCCATTTCATGTCACGTGACAGCTTTTATTCATCGTAACATTTAATGGAAAAAATGTTAGTCTTTATTTTCAGAATAATCATTGCTACAATCTAGTTAAATGGTATATTTTACAAAATAATTCCAGAGCTCTACCTAACGCAATATGGATTCTCCTGTTTGTTTCAGGATGACTTCGCGATTCGGTTTAAAAGGCATTTATCGGTAGTTTGGATTATTTGAAGGGACTTTGACTATGAGAACTTACTGGCTTTTCATCATCGGCTTGCTGGTCCATTTATCGCTGCTGATCATCAACGACTTTTTTCCAGGCACACTCGCCGTGCTCGGCATTCCGATGTGGCTCGTACTGGCGGTCATCGCCGGGCTTGTGGTCGCTGTACTCATCAGGGATTCTGGAGAACGGGAGAAATATTTCCACATCATTTTTCCTGTTTTGATGTACGGTTATCCGATTTCATTGATCGCATTTTTGGTGTGGATCGGCGGCGAATCGAGCTATGGCATTTCGCTGACGAGTTCCGCTTTATGGATTCCTGTAGCGGTCAGCGCATGGCATATGTACTCGCTTCATGATGAAGCCATAAAACAAGAAACGAGTGAACTTGAGAAGTGAGCATATTCGTTACGAATGACAAGGAGGCCAATCCAGTGAACAATTACAAACGTTTTACAAGCAGCTCGATCCCTTATTTCTTAGCCGGCATCCTTTGTTTGATTGCCGGATTTAACGGTGAAGCGCTGGCGACGGCTTTTTCCAAACCGCCCAGTGAAACATCGTGGTTCGTGTCCGGAAACTTAATCGATACGTTCACCTATGTTCCGCTCATGATCGGGGGTTGTCTGCTCGTTTTAGGGTTGGGAAAATCGCTGTTTTCTTCGAACCCCTCCCGTCCGTAACGCAGCTCGCCTTCAGCGCCATCCGAAAAAACCGCCCCGCAGAAATTTTGCAGGGCGGTTTCTTTATTCTTTTCTCAAACTTTTTGTTCCCCTTGAAGCTTTCATTCGGGACGTGTTTGCGATGGCACCCCCATCGATGCGCAAATCGATGCCGGTGATATAAGACGCCGCGTCACTTAGCAGAAACTCGATGCCTGAAGCGATTTCTTGAAGATCGCCTTTTCGCCGCAGCGGCGTGTGGTCGAGTATCGCTTTGACTTCTTCTTGCGCAAGCGCTTCTTGGATGCTCGCTTCAGCGTGGACGATGCCGGGCGACAGCGAGTTGAGGCGTGCGCCTTTTTCGCCCCACACCCAAGCTTGATCTTCCACGATCAAGTGAACGGCGAGTTTGGACATGCCGTAAGCCGCTTTGGAATCGGCTTGCGTGAATTGTTCCACCGTGCCGGCGAAGTTCTGGTCGAGCTGTTGTTTCAGTACGGCCATATAAGGGCCGTCTTTTGGCATCGTGTAGGCGCTTATCGAGGAAATCATGACCGCAGATGTCGTTTCGTTCGCGAGCGGTAAAAACGCCTCCAACAGATGGCCGACCCCGAGCAGGTTGACAGCGGCGATGCGTTTCGGATCCGCTTGTTCGGGCGTCAAGTCCGCCGTATGGACAAGCCCCCGCAGCCTGCCGAGCCCAGCGGCTGCCTGTGCCAGTTGTTGAACCGTTTGTTTGGAAGTCAGGTCAACCGCCAGGATGTGGACATCTTGCAGCCCCTTTTGCTCGAGTTCCGCTTTCGCCCGAAGCAAGCAATGCTCCCCAATGTCCACCAGCAGCACTGCCCCATTTTTTCCGACACGCTCGGCCGTCGCTTTCCCTAAGCTTCCCGAGCCGCCGGCAATCACGTATACATCCCTTGTCATGTGCTTTTCCTCCTGTCATTTACTATAATTAGCATAAGCGCATTTACAGCAACGACAACAAGACATTTTGCGCTAAATTGTCCAGTGAGGTGTCACAAATGACAAGCGCTAAAAAAACGATTATGGAAGCTTTTCTAAATATGCTGTCTGAACGAAATTTCGAGGAGCTGTCGGTCAAAGACATCGCAAATTTCGCCGGCGTGTCCCGCTCCACATTCTACCTGCATTTTACCGACAAATTCGAATTGATGGAGGAGCTGCGCCATAATTTGAACGGGCGGCTATTGCAGATGTACGCCGAAGATTCGCCGGCTGAGGCCATCAATTTGAAAGTATGCCGCCACATCTTCAGCTACCGCTCTTTTTACCGCCAGGAATTTTCCGATGCCAACCGCATCCACGAGCTCACTTCCCGCTTGGCGGACCAAGTGCAAAGCGTATTCGGCGATGAAGATATGGCAGTGTTCGCCGGCTGGGGCACCATCGGCTATTTGGCGGCCTGGGTCAAGGGCGGATTTGTCATGGGGCCGGGCGAGGCGGCGGACAAGCTGATGAAAATCATCTCCGCCGATTGGAAGACCGACCGCGCCAAAGAACACGACCGCATCAGCTGACGTTTAAAAATCAGGATTCACCAAAAAGGCCTTCCCGAATGGAAGGCTTTTTCATATAGTCGATTGCTCTGCATCACTCCGTCGATTCCTCGCGAAACGATAAGCCCGCTTCTTGCAACAACTGCCTCATTACCGGCAAAGAAGCCGGGCCGACGCCGTGAAGTGCGAGGATGTCGCGTTCACTCAAAGCCGCCAACTTTTCCAAAGTGTCGATTCCGTGATGGAGCAGTGCGTTTCTCGCCGGTGAACTGAGTGTTGATAGAAAGCTGTGTTCCGGGGCATCATGAGGGCTGTTTGCCATAAAGATCACTCCTGCCTATGTTGGTTAGTTCCATTATACAGCACCAAAAACAAACAGCCCTCCTTACGCGGCCGCGTTTTTTTGTTACACTAAACTTAGGAAATCGGTCGATTGTGGAGAGGATTTTTATTTGAAAACTTATGGACTTATCTCACTGGTATTACTGATTAATTTATCTTTGCTGTTGATCAACGATTATTTCCCCGGCACCCTCGCGTCGCTCGGCATCCCGCCGTGGGCACTGTTTGCCGTAATGGCGGCGATGATCGTGCTTAGCGCATTGCGCCTGCAGCCGCAGCGGGACAAAAAGTTTCTATGGGTGTTTCCGCTTGTGTCGGTCGTCTTCCCCTTAGCGTTGCTGTTTGTCTTGACGGCGCTGGGCGGCG
This sequence comes from Planococcus dechangensis, assembly GCF_042654465.1. Classification (NCBI taxonomy): domain Bacteria; kingdom Bacillati; phylum Bacillota; class Bacilli; order Caryophanales; family Caryophanaceae; genus Planococcus; species Planococcus dechangensis. The sequence continues at coordinate 1,658,214 of NZ_JBHSGL010000005.1, forward strand.
AGTCGGCAAGCGGCCTGTCGCTGACTAGCCCGCTTTTATGGATCGGCGTGCTCGTGACGCTCGCCATGTTCCGCCGCACGCACAAAAAAGTTTCTCAAGAAGAAGCGGTAAAAACACAGGCCAATACCTAAAAACAGGCTCTCCAAATTTGGAGAGCCTGTTTTTATATGTCCCTATCCTTCCGGGCGATGAGTACATACAGCGATTCTGCCGGAAACGACGTGTCCGTGACGATGAAGCTCGCTGCTCCAAGTGCGTGCTCTAAGTCGCTTAAGGTAAGCCGCGGCGCTTTCGGATTTTTTGCGCCTTTCGGCTCGAGTTCAATGCCGATTAAGTGGCCGCCTGGTTTCAGCAATTTGTTCATAGTTTCGAGCACTGGCGCGAGCGGCGTGATTTCGTGCAGTACTAGTGAGGCGAAGACGACATCGAGCGAACCGTCATCAAGCTTGGCCTCTTCAAGTTTTCCGCTAAGCAAAGTAATATTATCGATTTGTTCCGTTTGCGCTTTTGCTGTGATGAGCTCGAGCATGCCCGGGTCGATATCGAGCGCATAGACGGTTTTTTCGGTCCTGCGGGCAAGCGGCAAGGTGAAAAAGCCCGTTCCCGCCCCGAAATCGAGCACGCTGTCGCTTTTTCCGACCGGCATCAGGTCCAATAAGTTGTCCGCTGTTAGGCCGCCGTTTCGCTGCGGATTGTCCAAATAGGCGATTTTCCCGTGATGATGTTTGTGATGGGCAGTGTCCATTGTGGCTCTCCTCTTTTCTCTTAATTTCCGAATTTGTCTTCGATAAAGGACGCGACGACGCTGGTCGCCGCCATGCTTCCTTGACCAGCAGAGATGATCAATTGCGACGGTCCCATCAAAACGTCGCCGCACGCAAATACGCCTTTGACATTGGTCCGCTGCATGGCGTCGGTTTCTACGCCGCCGCGCTCATTTAGGTAACAGCCCAAGTCCTGTGCGATCGTCGACGCTTGGTGCCATTCGGCGGTGACAAATCCGCCTGTGCGTTCGATGGCCGTCCCGTCTTCAAAGACAAGTTGTCTGAGTTTGCCGTCTGTCCCTTCGAGTGAACGGATCGCCTGTTCGTAAACGAGGATGCCGTGGCGTTCCAATAGCTTTTTTTCATCCGGCTTGAGCACGCGTTTGCCGTTTGTTGCGACGATCAACCGGCTCGACCAATTTGATACGACTTTCGCGAAATGAAATACTGCCTCATGCTCCGAAATGATGACGAGCGGCTCCTCCTGCAGTTCATAGCCGTCGCAGAATGGGCAGCTGAACAAGCTGTTGCCGTAGAATTCTTGGATGCGCGGAATGTCGGGAAGCGTTTCTTTGAAGCCGCTCGCCAAGATGAGCTTTTTCGCCTCATAAACGCTTCCGTTCACGGTCTCGATGCGAAACAGCTCTTCTAGCTTTTCCACATGCGCCACGCGCTCGTCTTGGAAGCGGACTTCCGGGTAGTTGGCGAGTTCCGCGCGCGCGAGCCGCTTGAGTTCCTGTGGATGGATGCCGTCGCGCGTCAGAAACCCGTGCGACTCATGTGTCACTCGATTGCGCGGCTCGTTATCGTCAAACAACAACGTTTGTTTTCTTGAACGTCCGAGCACAAGTGCCGCGTTGAGTCCGGCCGGCCCTCCGCCGATCACTGCACAGTCCAAGACCGATCCGCTGTTTCCTGGTGAATGCGTCATGTTCGCTCGCCTCCTTGTGTGTTTTCAATTTGATTTACGATATCCACCAATAGCTGCTGCTGCAGTTCCTGCTTCATATGGCCTTCTGCTTGCCGCATGACTTCTTCGATCAAGCAGCCTTCGTGGCGATGAAGCGTACAGTCGAACAAATGGCTCTCCCCTTCGATTGCCTGGATGACATCGAAAAAGGAAATTTCTTGTTGCAAGCCCGAGATCCGGTAGCCGCCTTTTGCGCCCGGCGTCGATTCAATCAAGCCCGCCTTGGTCAGCTTAGTGAGGATTTTGGACAAATAGGTCGGCGACAGCTTCTGGGCTGCCGCAAGTTCTTGCACCCCAATGGCCTGATCTGAAGGCAGACGGATCAGCTGCACCATCGTATGCAATGCATAATTGGTGGCATTTGAATATTTCATGATATCTCTCCTGTTCTTTCGTAGATATTAAAGACACTCGTTGTCTGTAATTAAACTTAATTTAGCACGCTGTTCATTTCCAGTCAAACTACGTGCTTACCCGAACGGCTTTCTTTACTTCACTCTGCCGCTGTCTTGCAGAAAAATGAAACCATTCCGGGACTCATCAGGTATATAAGACATCAACCAAAGGGAGCTGAACGTCATGAACGAAACAAATCTCAATATCGTCGATGCGCTAGTGACCGTTTTGGTATATGGCCTGCCGATCCTTGCGATCCTGCTGGTCATCTACGTATTAAGGAAAAAGAAAACGAAATGACCCGAAAAAAGGAGTGCTCAACATGAAGCTCTACTGGCAGTTAACGAATCGCGAAAAATTCACCCGCTCTCTTTGGACGGGCCTATTCGCGGCAGCGCTTTTCGGCTATACGGTTTTTACCAATGATGGTGCGCCGTTTTACTGGTTCTATGCAGCGCTTACCGCCATCATCATATGGGCATTTTTCCAGGTCATCAAATACCGGCACGACCGGCAAGCGGATAGGTGATGTTCAAAGATAGAAATGGGTATTCAGGAGGTGTAGTGATGACGACGCATTCACATATACTGCAGCGCACAAAAGCCGACACACGCCAGCGGGCGGCGCTTCAGAACGTCATGAACTTGTATGGCGTCTTGTTGTTCTCAGGGCTGTTGCTGTCGATTTTCACCCACGGCATCGAGGACGTCAGCGGATTCATGTCGTTCCTATTGATCAGTGGCATGCTGTATTTTCTGCTCGTGACCTTTTATTTTAAAGGCGGCGTATGGAGAAGCTTCGTTTATGCAACGACGGGTGTTATCGGACTGATCAGCATTTGCACGGCGTTCTATCTTGCCTAGCAGGACGCCTCCTGAAGGCCATCATCCTGTGTTATAATCCATTTAAGTGAATATTCAAACAGAAAGGAGCAGCGAATATGGGCAACGAAAAAGTTCTTTTCGTGCTGCTGGATGAGTTTGCGGATTGGGAAGCCGCATCACTCGCCGCTGCATTGAACGCAGAGCCGGAAGGGCAAGGGCGGCAGTTTGACGTCAAGACGGTATCTTTGACGAAAGATCCGGTCAAATCGATCGGCGGTTTCACGGTGCTGCCGGATTATGGATTGGACGATGTGCCGGATGAGTTCGCCGGCTTGATGCTGATCGGCGGCAATTCCTGGCGCAAAGAAGAAAGCCAACAGGTCATGCAATTAATCGACCATGCCATCGAACAACAGGCAGTCCTCGGTGCCATATGCGACGCGACGGTCTTCTTGGGAATGAACGGATTATTGAACGACGGGCCGCATACGAGTAATTTCCTCGATGACTTGAAAGCGTCGGCTGGCGAGAGCTACAGCAACGATGGCGGCTATGTCCACGAGCAAGCCGTGCGCAGCGGACAGCTCATCACCGCCAATGGCTCGGCATTTCTCGATTTCGGCAAACAAGTATTGGAAGCACTCGAGGCCGCGCCGCAGCCTGAAATCGACGAGTGGTACAGTTTCTACAAGCAAGGGTTTCACGAGTTCATGAAGTCCCAAAACGAACAAAACTGAAAAACCACCGTTCATTGTGCAGTCATGCTCACAATGAACGGTGGTTTTATTGGTTTCTGCGATAAAGTGGCGAGTCCTATTCGATATCCAAGCGCAAGCGCTGGATCACTTGCTGCACCGTCGAAAAGGTCAGCAGCGTCTGGTCGTCTTCTTTTATATGGATAATTTCAATCGCTGTTTGCGGGCTGATACCGGTAATATATAATTTACTGCCCATCAGCCGTAAAACGTCCTGCACCATGATGAGCTTGCTGTAGAGGAAGTTCTTCTCCCACAATACACCGGTGACGTCGATGATGATGTGTTTTGTGCAGGTATCCTGCACGAAAAAGCTTAGTTTGGACGTCAGCGTATTAAAGCGCTGATTATTCATTTTCCCGACCAAGGCGACCGCTCCGATATTATCGGCTAACGGCAGGATCGGCAGCAATTGTTCGTTGATTTCTTCTTCTTTTTCATCCAATAGCAATTGCTGGTTGACTTCATTGGTCATATCCGTTTGGGTGCCGATAAAGTACAGGCGGCCGTCCATCGTGACCGGTTCAATGTTCAGGCGATTCCAGAAGGTGCTGCCGTCTTTTCGGTAGTTTTCGATGGTGACGGTGATTTTTTCGCGCTTGCTGATGGCCTCTTTGATTTGGCGGATAGTCGTGCGGTCTGTTTTTTCGCCTTGCAAAAAGCGGCAATTTCTGCCGATGATCTCCTCATCGGCATATCCTGTCAACTCTGCAAAGGTTTCGTTATTGTAGATGATCGGATTGTCCGCCTGTTCGGGGTCCGTCACTACCGCGGCCACTTTGCTGCCGTTTAACATGGCTTCTAGCAAGCCGTTTTTAATATCCGTCTGTAAATGATTCATGCATGTTCTCTCCGATCCATTATGGCTTTTTCGATTGCATTGGTGCGCAGGTTTTTCGGTTGTCTATTAGTGCGGTGGTAGCTTCAAATCGGAGATGGCGCTCTAATCTATTTCGCTTAACGCCGCAGACAAGCGCTGTGCGAAAGCTTTGGGAGGCTCCAAGGACTCTATCGACAGTTCGACGATATGCGGGTTTAGATAAAACCGCTGGCGAAATGCAATCGGAAAGGGAAACTTGCGCAAGGCCTCCACAAAAGCCAATACTTCTTCCGGAAGCAAGTACATGGTCGCTTTGTTGATGGCCGCTCCGTCTTGCTGGAGATGTTCAAAGGAAATCTCGCAGTCCAGTTTGAACAGGAATCGGCTCGTGCCCAAAAAGATTTCCAATTGCTTCGTTTTATTGAAATGAAATTTGCCTTCGCGGAATTCAAAAGTTGCATTTAAGACTCGCTGCATCTCCTCCGCAATCCGTAACTCTTCGTTCAACTTTACCGTCCTTTCGCCTTGCTTGTTAAGCCAATCATCCCAATTCATAATGTTCTATACCCGAATATATTGCTTTTTTCCCCTAAAAATAAAATATTATTTCCATCCCCTTTTTCATAGCTGTTTTGAAGTTTTGACAAATTATAAATCGGGCAGCCTTTCAGCTGATGTGGTTTTTCATTTTTTTGTATCGATGTTTCCTGTCTCATTAGTAAGCCCCTATTCCTGCGATGGCAGCTGGTTTTTTTCACTTGCTTTGAGCATTAGCTCTATGTATATAACGCGAAAAAGCCGCATTTAGATTATCGTGGTCTTGAAAAAAAATGCCCTCCCCCGACATTCTCACAACTTGCTGGGTCAATTCTAAGCTCACTGCTTGTTGTTTTGATGTTTTGACATCATTTTAGAATTTGACCGACCAATTCGGCAATTTCTTCGTTCCATCATTATCCTGTCGGTTGGATTTACAGCAGCCCTCTTTTTCAGATAAATAGGTAAAAAGAGGATTTTTTGGCGCACCATCCACAAAAATCATCAAAAAAAGAAACTATTTCGTTGAACATTGAATAATAAAGTCGAGTTGAGTATATAGGACTATATATTACAAGCCATAACTGCCCCTATAATACTCTTTGACATGATAATTGATTACTGAAAAGGATTCATTTTCCATTTCACTGAGCATTAGTGAAGAAAATGAACTAAAGATCATATCAAAAAAGCAACATAATTTTTTTCGATTCCACATGCCTCCGGAATATCGGCCTGACATACTTGATTGACCATACAACTAGAGCGAGCGACTCCTCCAGAACTATCCATCTGCATGCTGACTATGCCTGTGGAAAGGAGGGTTTGCTCCATTTGCAATTCATTCATTGCTTACGAGAGTCGACCTACTTCAAAAAAGCCTCTGTTGTTATTTCAGAATAATTAAAATTAATCTTCAGCCATTCGAGTACACACATAGGGCTCATCGGCAAAATATGAACGGCATTGAAATTCATAAAAGGAGGGCTCCGCGTTGGAAAACGACAAAAAACAAGTGCAGGAATTAATGAATACCGTTGATGAGTTTTTGATCGTCATCGATCAAAACGGCGTGATCCTGAGAGTCAATCAAGCGTGGGTTGATTTCTGCGCAATCCATGAAATCAGACAATCCTTGTGGAAACTCGGCTGCAATTATTTCGAAGCGCTGGATGCACTTGGAAAACAGCAAGGCTTGGCCGCTATCCGGCAAGTGCTGGCAAATGAAATCACCGAGTATAAATCAGCCTACCCTTTTCATTTGAGCAGCGGCGGCACGCAATGGATGCAGATGAAAGCCAAGCGAATCCAATTGACGGCTGACTTTTCCTATGGCGCTGTCATCTACCATAAAGCAGCGGCGCTTCATGACACGCAAGAAATCACGGCAGAAATCGTGCTCGAGAGCATGACCGACGGATTCGCTTTGTTGAACGACCAATTCCACATCGTTTACTTGAATGAAATCGCTGAAACCATCCTGAACTGCAAACGCCACGACGTCGTCGACACTCCACTGGAGCGCTGGTTCCCAGCGGCATCCGGGCCGTCCTTCCATGCCGCTTTCGAAGCGGCGCTGAGCGGGCAGGAAGTCGTGGAACTGGTCGATTACTACCGCCCCATGGATACCTGGTATCAAGTGAAGGCATGCCCTTTGAAAAAAGGTGGCTTGGCGATCTACTTCCAGGACATCAGTGAAAAGAAGAAAACTGAATCGCAGTTGATGGAATATGCCAATTACGATTTCTTGACCGGTTTGCCGAACCGGCGCTCGATCGTCGAGTTGATGGAGTCGCAAATTGCGCAGTACATGGCGTTTTCGGTCTTCCATATCCACATCGACAATTTAAACTTCATTAACGCCGTGCACAGCCACAATGCCGGCGAAACTATCATGATCAAAATCGCTGAACAGCTCAAGGCGTTCACCACGGACACGTGCCATATCGGACGTCTCGACGGCAACGAGTTCATCATTGCCTACAAACCAGACAAAGGGGAAAACTTGGAGCTGTTGGCAGAACAGATTGAAGATGTTTTCTTCATGCCGATCGCACTGGATGCTTCCCATAAAGTGAGCGTCAGTGCCAGCATCGGTATCGCCTGCCACCCTTATGACGCTAAATCTTTGAAGGATTTGCTGTCGTATGCGGAAATTGCCATGTATGAAGCGAAAAATCTGCGCGGCTGCTCTTATACCTTCTTCCGACCGAAGATGAAAGCGCTGCGTGACCGCAATTCGGTAATCGAAAAAGGGCTGCGAGAAGATCTGCAGGAAAACGGCTTCTATTATGCCTTGCAGCCGCAAATCGACAGCTTAACGGGGAATGTCGTGGGTGTGGAAGTATTGTCTCGCTGGACTCATCCGGAATTCGGGGAATTGTCACCGCTCGAGTTTATTGAAGTGGCCGAGGAAACGGACAATATTGTGCCGCTGATGATCCATTTGATGCGCGAGGTACTAATGCAAATCAAGGATTGGCAACAGCGCTTTGGCTGGAATGTGAAGACAGCGATCAATATGACGCCATCCCTCATCAGCAACACCAAGTTTTTCGATGATGTCTTCGCCTTGCTTGAGCTGTACGAAGTCGAACCGAGTTTGATTGAAATCGAAATCACCGAGCAGGCCGAACTGACCTACTCACCGAAGACATTGGAGAATTTGCTGATCTGCAAAAACAAAGGAATGTCGGTCGCCATTGATGATTTCGGCACCGGTTTTTCCATGATTTCTTACTTAACGAACTTCCCGATCAATAAAATCAAAATCGATCGCAGTTTTGTCCAGAAAATCGGGGAAGACGAGAAGTCGGAAGCAATACTTAAATCGCTGATCAATTTAGCGACGAGCATCGAGTGTGAATTGGTGGCTGAAGGAGTCGAAAAGTCGGAAGAATCTGCATTCCTCTGCGACAACGGCTGCATTGTGCATCAAGGTTATTTATACAACCGCCCGATGAAAGTCGCCGATTTTGAAACCAAATACCTGCAAGGCGTCGAAAGCCGTTTGTCGAGCAGTTCCCGTTCGACCCGATCCTACTGAACATTACTCTGTTTCGTTAGTCACATGTATCCCAGAGAGGATATGGACACGTGACTAACACAAATATACTCCCGTTGGATTTAGTATTGATGGAAGCGATCAAAGATATGGAATTTATTGTGGGCGTTGAAGCAGACGCTTCCTTTGCCTATCGTTTTTTAATCGGGCGATGTTCGAAAAAACACACCTGACGCCAAGCGACCTCGGCGCATTCGACATTGACTGCTTTAAAACCATCAATGACGAACTCGGACGCGAAACGGGTGGAGGTCATCACGGAATTCGGCAGGCGGCTTCGGACGGCGATGTGGCACTTAGACTCGGCGGAGAGGAATTTGTCTTGCTGCTGCCGGACGTGAGCACCATTGAACAAACCATGTCCATCGCATAATCTGTTCAACTCGCCATGGAGCAGCCGTGGGAGTTGGTCGACGCTACTGTTCAAATCACCGTCAGCATGGTCATCGCATCGATCGAAAAGGCCGGTTCGACGGTGTCGTCCGTGTTGAAAAATGCCGATCTTGCAATGTACGAGTCCAAGCAAGCCGGGCGCAATACACACCGTATTGCCCGTTTTCAAGCCGAATAAAACAAGCCGAACTGAGCAATTCAGTTCGGCTTGTTTTATTTGTTTTCCCATTTATACAATACATGCGGCTTTAGCGGACTGTCGTCTGCTACGAGCGGATGGTCGAATTCCTTAATTTTTTTCATGCCGATCCGCTTCATCACCATTTCGGACGGTTTATTGATGAGCGAAGTGAACGAATAGATCTCATTCAATCCGAGCACGCCAGCACCGTAAGCGAGACAGGCAATCGCGCCTTCTGTGGCGTAGCCTTGATGCCAGTGCTCTTTGCCTAGCCGCCAGCCGATTTCCATTCCTTCAAAACCGGCATCGAAGTTCACTTCGAGCATGCCGATAAGCCCGATGAATGTTCGGGTTTTTTTCACTTCGACCGCCCATAAGCCGTAGCCTGTTAGTTCGAAATGTGCCTCAATCCGGTCAACCAGGGCGTCCGACTCTTCACGTGTCAACGGTTTCGGAAAGAACTTCATAACGTCAGGGTTGGCATTCATCACCGCAAACGGTGCCCGATCTGAAGGTTTCCACTTTCTAAAGCCGAGCCTTTCGGATTCAAATACATAGTCGCTATTCATCAAAAACTCCTTTTCACTCTAATGGCTACAGGTTTTCTTTATTTTGCGTGGGTTCGTTAGGTGCGTCTCCGGCCAAGACATATTTCGCTTTCCAATCCTTGTCGGCGCCTTTAAAAAGCAGCACCAGCCCTGCTGTGAACAGGCCTGCACTGATCACTAGCGGCACGATGCCGATAGCTAGGAGCGCGGATCCGTAAAGCCCCCACTGGGTGTAATAGCCGATTGAGGACAACTCCAGCGCATAAATGGCCGCCGCGACGAGTGTAAAGCCGAATAAGATGACACCCGATAACACCCCGATACCGCCTGCAATCAATTGTTTCATATCAACCTCTCCCTTCCTAGCTATAAAAAAACAGGCGTCCGAAAAATTCGAAACGCCTGTTTGGTGTGTGTTTACTGGAACAATTGCTTGATGCTGTCTGTCGGCAAAGCGCCTTGTCCGCCGAGGATGTAGATTTCGGATACGGATTTGAGCTGCGTTTTCACCATTTTCACTGTTGCCGCGTTTGGCGATTTTGGTGAAGTGAGAACGAGCGGTGCTTTGTTCTTAGCCGCCAGGACAGATCCCGCTAATGCGTCCGGGTAGTTGGTGCCAGTCGCCAAGTACATGTTCTTCGGATCGAACGATGCTTTGAAATGCGTGATGACGGCACTGTTCGTATCATAGCGCGATGCGCCTGCTAGACGGACTGGATTTTTGATGTCTTTTGCTGCGCTGTCTGAAACGGCGCCTTTACCTCCAATAATGAAGGTCTTCGTGTACGTTTTCGATGCAAGATGCGCTTTCACTTCCGGCGACAAAGCGCTTGGCTTTGTCAGGAGGATCGGCATTTTCTGGCTGCCAGCGACCGGTGCGATGGACAAGGCATCCGCAAATGTCGTGCCGGTTGCAACGACTGCTTGTGTCGAATTTTTCATTTCTTTGGCGATATTGACAGACGTCTCGTAGCGGTTTTTGCCGCTGATGCGCTTGATGGCAGTTTGTTTAATGCCGAGAGCGTTCAGTTCTTTTTCAACTTTCGTACTAATGGCGCCCACCCCGCCGATTAAGAACACTTCTTTGACTTTCAAGCGTTTCAGTTCATCTTTGACGGCTTGTGGCATAGAGCCTGTTTTCGTCAACAATAACGGTGCGTTGTGGTAAGCTGCGAGCGGCGCTGCACTCAATGCATCCGGGAAATCGGCGCCCGTTGCGAGTACTGCTTTATCCGAAGCGCCCCAGCCTTTTTTCGACACGTCCACTGCCGTGTCGTAACGGCTTGCTCCGCTGATGCGTTCAGTCATATTCCATTTGTCGTTCATGGCGAGAATCGCTCCGGCGCCGTTCAAACGTCCCCAGCCGGAGATTTCGTCATAGCCCGGTGCAAGTTGTTTTGGTTCGTATCCGTATTCCTCTTCATAGAAGGGGAAATCGTTGTAGTTCGGACGGTCTTCTTCGGTGAAGGAAACATCATCCGCTGAAACCGTTACAAGCGTCCGGATTTGCTCTGGCGTCAAAGACGGGTTGATCGCTTTCAATATGCCGGCAACGCCCGCTACGTGCGGAGCCGCCATTGATGTGCCGGACAGGAGCGTCACATTGCCATTCGGCAGAAGGCTTGGAATGTCCGTACCTGGTGCCACAAGGTCAAGGCCTTCCCCGTAGCTGGAGTAATCAGAGACAAGGTCGAGGCGGTTTGTCGCGCCGACAGAGATAGCGTATTTCGATGATGCCGGATAGGACAATTCTTCCCAACCGTCGTTTCCGGAAGCAGCAACGATCGTCACGCCGCGCTCACTTGCGTATTTCATGGCGTATTCGAGCACACGGCTATAGCCGCCGCCGAGGCTCATATTGATGATGTCCGCGCCTTCGTTTGCCGCATAGATAATGCCGTAGGCGATTTGTTCGGTGTCTCCGTAGCCAGATGCATCGAGCACTTTGATCGGCAAGATTTTCGTCGACTGGTTGATGCCTGTCATCGAATAGTCATTGCCGGCTTGTGCTGCGATGATGCCCGAGACGTGCGTGCCATGCCCTTGGTCATCCCACGCATCGTCGTCTTCATTGATAAAGTCGCGACCTTTGCTGACCATTTGGTTTTGCAGGTCGGCAAGTGTGTAATCGACTCCTGTATCAATGACTGCCGTAATAGTTTCCGTTTGATTTTTTTGATCGGCAAGTGCTGTCATTTGTTCAAAATCAATGTCCGCATCTTCAATGCCGAAACCTGTTCCTTTGTTTTCCAGCGACCATTGCTCACCGTAGTAAAAATCGTCGGAATGCAGTGAATACTGCTGAACCGGCTCGACAAATTCCACTTCCGGCAACGCCTCGAGTGTGCTCATCGTCTGGTTTGCTGCGGAAGCAGACATCCCCGACTTCAAGTCGACCACGTAGAACGAGTCGAATTTCGGTGCTTCGGCTTCAAATTCCGAAACCGACTGGACGCCGTAACCAGCTGTTTTTGCGGTGCTCAATGTCGCGCCATCTTTTACTTTGACGATGACTTTGTTTGCTGATGTATCTTTGATCATATAGTCGGTCGGTGTCATCGCAAGCAGGACGGATTTCCCTGTCAGCTTGCTGATGCCGATTGATTTCCCTGCTTTTTCAACCTCACCTTTTAATTTCGCAGGCGCTGCGCTAAGGGCAACCGCATATAATTCATTGATAGCTTTCTGGTCAGCTGCGGTGATTGTTTTCGAACTTTGCAGGCCGTTTTTCGCGATGCTGTCGATCAAGCCGTCGAGCTGCTTCAAGTTTTTCTTGATGGAATCGCGAACCGTTGCGTCCGTCACAGCCTGGTAGCCGATGAAAGGTGCGAGCTTGTAATAAAGCTTGGTCAATTCACGGCCGCTTTCGGTTTGTGCTAACACGTCACCGCGGATGGTCCGCAGCTGGTCAAGCAAGTTTTGATTGTCGAGTACGAGTTCTGCCGGGCATTGCTCGTTGTTTGATGGTTTTGATGCTTTCACTGTCGTGCCGTCAAAACCGATTGTGTAGCTTGCATCGTCTTCCCCAATATCAACCGGAAGTTCTTCTGCGAAAGAAGAGACCTTAATGTAATAAGGGCCTTCCCAGGCGATCGGGAATTTTACGACTGATTTCCGTTCTGCAAACGTGTAGTTGCTGAACGGATCGAATGGCTTATCGGCGGTCGCGCGCTTTGCGTCCGGGTAGACCGTGAACGTCAGTTCCTGGTCAGACTTGAGAGACACTTCAAAATGGGAATGGTCGGCCACTTGCCCAGGCTCGACGTCAATCCGATACCAATGTTCCTCATCCCCTGCAGAAAAGGTCTCGGTTACGTCCACACCTTCTTGCAATTGATCCGCATCCACCAAATCTTCGGCTTGTGCTGTTTGTGTTGCCGGTAAAACCCCCAAAAGTGATATCCCCATCAAAAAACTTGTCGCAATTTTAAACGCGCGATCCATCCTACCATCCCCATTTCAATATATTTACATTTCTATTAAAACACATCGAATTACATAAAAATAGTAGTTTTTAAAATAAATTTTCCGGGACTTTCGTTTCTGTTTCAATCAAGAAGTCTTGATTCAAGATATGTGAATATGGACCTACCTAGACTTTGATGAATCATTTTTCTCTTTCTTTCTGTTCCGGCATATCCAAAGGCGTAAAATAATAAGAACAGCCTTGCCAATCCAATTCTTCGCTCAGAATGTCGAAAGTGGAACGGAAAAATTCCTGCAAAATCTTACTCGGGTTATCCGAGGCGGCGACCTTGTCGAGTTTCAGGAAATGTTCGCTAAGCGAGGCATCCCAGTAGGCATCGGCCGGTTTTAGGCGGCTGCTGTCGAGTTGCTTGTTGATAAACGGGTACGGCAGCGTGAAAAAGGATGGCACGTCGACCTTGTCGTCGCCGAGCCAAAAGCCGTATTCAATGAACTGCTCGTCAAAAGCGGCTTTCTCGATGACTTTATTTTGCGGAAACGGTTCAGCAACGCCGTGGAGGACGAGCAATGATACATCAAAGGTCCCCCAGAAAAGCGCTGGCTTCATTTTCCGGCAGCGCATCGGCCCGACAAACTTCAATTGTTCGCGCAGCGCAAACTGAAACAGCTTCAAGCCTCTCAGCGCATGTTCCCAGTGGAACGTCAGCGGCGTCTCGTCTTCATTCAAATTGGTTTTATACGCCATTTCCTGCGGCTTCGGATTGATCGTCAATTCGACGCCTTTTGAAGACAGCCCTGCGAATATTTCTTCAAAGTAGTTTTTGATGGACTTGTTCGTTTCCAGCGGCACAGCGCACAGATTGCCATCGACGTTCACAAGGATGCGGCTCTCGTAAATATCCAAATCAATTTGAAAAGTCTTGTCGCGGTGGAACAATAAACCGGTCGAAAAGCCGTTCGGCGTGATGGCGAGCGTCACATGCGCCCATTGCGGCTCTTGTTGCGCGGTTTCGAGCTTAATCTTCCCGAGAATCTGGGAAATCAAATGCAAAGTGAATTTTGTATCAGCCCATTCGGAATGCCTGATGATGTCCAACTTCATTGCGTTCTCCTCCTTTATCGTTTGTGAGATTCAGCAATAATCCGGTTCATGCGGCTCTTTTGGCTGGCAACGGCCGTGTCGTGTCGAGTAAATGATTTACTCTTTAATATTCGACATATGACTGTTCTTCCCTACCTATTACATAAATGAGGAAGATGCTGAAGCAGAAAAGGCATCAGATTCCACATAAAAAACTGCTCTGGCCATTTGAGCCGGAACAGCTTTACGTTATAGACCGCTGTTTTTTTTAGATGCAGCCTCGCGCTCAATCCTCTGGCCAGATGTCCCAATTGAAGGCAAAATCAAAATGATTAAAGTTGAGCGAGACTTCAGTGTACGCATTCAGCGACTCTTGAGGAACAGGACCGATAACAATAGTATGAGCTCGGTGTTCTTTGATTTCTTCAAAAGGTGCAAGAGCTTCACCCACTGCGACATCGGCGTAATCCGTCACTTCGTAAGGTAGAACAGAGTAAGAAAACCCATCCACCGTGCTGATGTCCAAATTATCCAGCTTGACTTTTTTCGACCGATTGTCATCGATGATGAAGGAAAAACTGATATAGGTTTGTCCATTGTGAGGAAATACACTTTGCGTATACACCGTCATCTCTGGCTTTGCCATCGTACGGTAACCGAATAAACTTATGACGAGGATAAAAATCAAAGCTGCCGTTACCCATTTTTTCATATGAACTACACTCGCCCTTTCGAAGTGCTCGGCTTTAGTTATTGTTGAAATAATTAAAAACATCCACTAATAAATTCTATTTTGCAATCCGATTGTCCTTCCAACTCTGCGTTGCGCAAACCGAAAAAGCCGTTCCAGCTGATTGTGCTGGAACGGCTCTCTTTCTATGCTATAGTGCTATCCCTTGTTATTCTTTCATGCTCGGCACTTCTTTTCGAACAACATCGAATAGTCCGGCACCGATCACTTCAAGTGCTGACTGCATGCGCTCTTCGGAGACATTGTCTTCGATTGTATCTTGTGGCGTATGATAGACTTTTTCGATGTGGTAGACGAGCGGATTCCAGCTGTCGATGCCCATCCAGATAAAGAGGGCTGCCGGAATGCCGGCATTATGGAACGGGACATGGTCGCTCGAGCCGAACTGGCCAGGGAGGATGTCCGAGTTCCCAAGGCGCGCACCCGCTGCGACAGTCGACTCTGTGACGATATTGCTAGAGCCGTCGACAGTCATGGCATATAGATTCTCGGCTTTTTCATAACTGGTCGCCACCATATCCGGGTTGTAGACCGCTTCGATCTTATCGCGATCAGCCTGACTCAGCTGATCGACATAATACCGGGCACCAAGCAAGCCTCTTTCCTCCGAGCCGAAGGCGATAAACTTCATGTCCTTGTCGGTGTTGTAGCTTTTGAAGACGCGCGCCAATTCGAGCATTAGGCCGACGCCGGATGCGTTATCATTTGCCCCTGGCGCACCAACGACACTATCCATATGCGCCGTCAAAAGCACTTCTTTGGCGTCTGCATTTTGCGATTTTGCTTTTTTCGTTCCGATGACATTGACCGATTCGAGGTCCTTGTAATGCGTTGCCGTCAAGTTCAGGTCCACCGTTCCATCCGCGAGCTGTTCTTTCAGCCATTCCCCTTGGATGTATGCCGCACCGTATACCGGCACGTCATAGGATTTCGTGAGGCTCGGGTTAAACGTCGATCCGAAGTTGCCGCGCCCACCGACAACGCTTTGGAGGATCACGCCTGCTGCGCCTGCCTGGATGGCGTTATCGACTTGCGTGCGGTAAGCGGCAGTCGAAGACTCGCGCGTCAACAGGACGATTTTACCTACCGTGTCCGCCGGGAAATCCGCTAACGATACGCCGCCCTCCACGTAAATGACCGGAGCTTTAACTGCTTGCTGGCTCACTTTGCCGTTCGGTGCAGCGCCCATTTCCCAAACGGTACCGTCGGAAAATGCGGCGTTCCCGATATACTGATCCGCAACCGGAAAGTATTGGTATTCCACGTCAAAGCCGAGCCCCTGCAACGTGTTCGCGACATAATCTGCCGCTTCCTTTTCCCCTTGGAGTCCTCCTGGGCGAGAACCGATTTCTTCAGATAAGTAACGGATATGTTCGATCGCCCGCTCCGCATCGACGCGGTTGACGATCTTCTGGTCATGCGCTGCGCCGGAATTGCCGTTCGCCGCGTAAGCGACGCTGGCCGCGCCGGAATCCGCAATCGGCAACGCCATCGGGGATACACTCAAGACGAGCGCTCCTGCGAGTGTATAGCTCAGGAATTTCTTTTTCAGTCCTGTAGTTTTCACTTCACCTGATAGACGTTCTTTTTTCATTCGACAGCCACTCCCTCATTGAATTATTTTCTAATCAATTGATAAACGGATGCGCCTACGAGATCGCCCGCTTCTTTCAGGCGTTCTGCGCTGATAAATTCGATTGTATCCAGCGGTGTATGGTAATAAGGCTCCAAGTTGGCCGTGCCGGGTTCGCGGCGGATAAAGTTCGCAGCGGGTATGCCCGCTTCAAAGAATGGCACATGATCGGATGCACCGCGTTGGAATAAGATCAGTTCAGATGGCGTGCCGATCCGCTCGCCTGTCGCTTTTGCCGTATCCGTCACAATGTTCGGCAAGCCGTCCACCGTGTTCAAATAAATTGCCGTTGCATTGTCCCAAGAGGTGCCGACCATGTCCATGTTGAAATTGCCGACGCTTTGCGCCACTTCATCTTCACTCAGTTGATTGACGTAATAGCGTGAGCCGAGAAGGCCGATTTCTTCAGCGCCGACAAAGACAAAGCGCACTTCCTGGTCGATTGGGTAGCTCTTCAGGACGCGTGCGATTTCGAGTGCCACCGCTGTTCCGGAGGCGTTGTCGCTAGCACCTGGCGCAAATGGGACGCTATCGTAATGGGCAGTCACATGGACGATTCCGTCAGTGCCGCCTTTTTTCGGCGCGCGCGTGGCGATGACGTTTTCGGATGTTGCGCCTTCAAACGCCTGGACGCTCAAAGTAACGGATTCGCCTGTTGCCAAGACGTCCGTTTTCAACGCTTCCCCGCTTGCTTTGGTGATGCCACCGACAGGAATCGGCATTTCAGCGCCGCCGAGTGACGGATTGAGTGGGCCTGTCTGGTCGACATTATTGTAAATCAATACACCGACTGCACCCGCTGCATATGCGTTTGTCACTTTTTGTGCAAAGGTGATGCCGCCGCGTTCAATAAGCGCGATCTTTCCTGCTGCGTCATTGCTGAAATCTGTCGGAAAGCCGAGTCCCCCATTATATAGCGGAGCCGTCAATCCTTCATCTACAGTCGCTGCGGAACCTGCCGGGATGTTAACCAGCACGTCCCCTGAGTCGGTATGTAAATGGCCGACAACCAAATCCGGAATGTCGAACTCCTGCATTTCCACATCATAACCGTAAGACTCCAGCCGCTCTTTCAGAAACTGTGCAGTCTCTTTTTCTGCATCCGTTCCGGCTACGCGCGGCCCGATCGTTTCAGTCAGATAAAAGACATCCTCATACATGCGTTCCTGGTCGATCCTCGAAATCACTTTCTGGTCAAACGCCGCCCCGTTTTTCCCTGGTGCAGCCTGTACCGCCTGTTGTTCAAACATGCCTGTTGGCGCCACATAAAAACTCGATGACACAAGCAATGCTGATAAAAATGCTGTTTTCCACTTCATACTTTTCAATTGTCTTTCCTCCCCTAAATGTTTATTCATAAAGCCCTAACAAGTATTCCTTTTCTATTCACTCTTTCCCTTCCCAAAATAATGAAAACGGTTACAAAGTAATGGAAAATTAAGTTAATAAGTTGGAAAGAACTAGCACAACATTGAAATTTCAGAGTCCACTAGTTCTTAAATAATGCTTGCCAAAACCGAAGCATCCTTGATTAAGGTTTTTCTCCTCATAAAACCGTTCTTTAATAAAAAAACTCTCCTATGAAAGGAGAGTTTTTAGGGAGTTGCGTTTCCTTGAACTGGCAATTGACCCCCTAATTCATCTCTTACTTCAAGCAGCAACTCTAACGGAACCGGCTTGCTGAAGTAATAGCCTTGCAAATAAGCGATGTTTTGAGTTGAAATGAATTCCAGTTGATCCTTATTTTCAATGCCCTCTGTCACTACTTGAATACCTAAATTGTGGAGGATTTGGAGGATTCCGCTTAATAAAATGGTGTCATTCATGTTGCCCGGTACTTCTTGAAGGAAACTGCGGTCGATCTTGACCACATCGATGTCGAGTGTCGTCAACTGGAACAACGAAGAAGAACCGACGCCGAAATCATCCAATGCGACACTAATGTTCCTTCGTTTCAGTTCCCCGATAAACTCCGCGATGTCCTTATCTTTGACGGCTGTATCGCTTTCAGTGATTTCGATTTGCAGCAATTCAGGCGGAAACTGGCTTTCTGCCAATACATGATCAATCGTGTGCAAAAGATTTTCCTTATCGGCCATTTGAAAATTCGAGACGTTTACAGCAACAGCGAGAGAATTCTCGTTGGCTGCATTCCAAGCTCCGATGTCTGTTACCGCTTTTCTTAGGATCCACTCGCCTAACAGCCGAATGGCGCCGACTTCTTCTGCAAGTGGAATGAATTGAACCGGTGAGATGATGCCGTACTGTGGATGATTCCATCTGACCAAAGCTTCCACGCGCGCTATTTTTTTGCCGCACGTATGCATGATTGGCTGGTATTCCACATACAGTTGATCGAGAGTTATGGCGGCAAAGATTCCTTCTTTGAGCGTCAGCATGTATTGATACATATCGCGGTTTTCCAACTCGTAATAGAAATAATAATTGTTCTTCCCAGATTTTTTCGCTTCATACATGGCATCATCTGCAAAGCGCAGCAAGTCTTCCAAAGTCTCCCCATCATCCGGATAAAAGCTGACTCCCACACTCGAAGAAATAGAGGTGCTCACAGTGCTTAAGACAAATTCCTTCCGGATATCCGCCATGAGCGCTTCAATCAAGCTAATAATTTGAGTACCTTTGCTGTATGGCACCAATAAAATGAATTCATCGCCGCCAATCCGGTACAAGCGGTGCCCTTCGTTCATATAATCGGCCTGCGACAGCCGCTGCCCTATTTGCTGCAACAATTCATCACCGCTGTTGTGGCCGTACAAATCATTGATCCGCTTGAAGCCGTCCAAATCGAAAAATAAAATTGCAAAAGGAAGCCCGTCCTTAGCGGTTCTCACATCAAACTCACGATACAAACTAAAGCGGTTGGGCAGTTTGGTCAAATAGTCAAAATAAGCGATTTGCGTAACATTCGTATGCGCTTTTTCCAAACTTTCGAGCATGCTGCGCACCGATTTTTCCAAATCGGTAATTTCGTCTTTTCCATCTTTCAACTTCTCGATTTTCAAGGATTTGGGTTGATCAAAGTCAATGTTCTTCAGTTGTCCCGATAAAAATGAAATGCGGGAAAGCACGAAGAGATCCAATAAATAATAAACAAAAAACACGAGCATCAAAGTCGCAAGCGACAAAGCGAGAAATAAATCGTTCAGGCTTTTCAATTTTTCATTGTAATACTTGCGCTCTTTTGTCACTTGAAGAGCCAGGCCTTCGCTTATAGGCACAGTATCCATCAAAAATTGATCGTTTAGTGCAAGCGGTTCACTCTGTGCACTGGCGATATCCTGTTCCTCGGTCAAGGTGCGGATATCGATTGCTAAGTTATTTTCCATCGTGTCAAAAAAAGCAGGATCCAGAATTTTCCCCATCATCAATACCCCGACACTCGGCCCTTCTTCTTGGCTGGTCAAAATCGGTTCGCTGACGGTAAGAACGGAGCCGATGTCTTCTTCATAGATAATTAACGCCTCGTTCCTGGTGTTTAAGTTCGCCCATTCGGATTCAATAAATTCAGAGCTTAAGGAAAAGTCCATTTCGCTTCCGTCTTCGAGATCATAGGCCGCGGAATATACTTGTTGTTGTTCGCTATTAATAAACAGCATGAAGTTGATGGCATTATTTTCGAATGTATCCTGCATAATATTCGAGTTGATGTACCGGTCGTTCGGTTCGGCTACAAATTGGTAAGTGTCGTCCCAAACCGCCCAATCGCGATTTAAACGCTGCAATGCGTCTGCTTCGGAATCGATATAGTTTGATACCCGCAGTATGTCGATGCGTAATGATTCTTCGTCCAAATACTGTGCATCATTCAAAAGAAAGGGACGGATGAACACAAATAACATCAATATAAATATTCCCATGGCGATTCCGACGAGTCCCGCCGTTTTTATTTTGAGTTTCATGTCATCCGACTCCATTCAAATACTAAATTTTGTAAATTTATGATGAAAATAATACTTCTTCTACTGATTTTATCAGAAGAATCTTGATAGTCATTAACTTAATTTCATAATAACTCCAAGCTGCTTTGCTTTATTCCAGTTCTTCTCAAAAACTATGCTATATTGTTAGTAAATAGTGATTCTAAGCCCAATAACACTAAGGTGGGATGCACTTTGAAACATGATGAAGAAGACATTTTCCTCAGTAATTTCGAAAAATACGCAGATCCGGAAGCTTATGACCTGGAATATCAAAACTATTTAAAAGATGTCCCCTTTCTTTTGGAATGGGCGGATCGACAAAAAGGAACCATCCTCGATTTGGGATGCGGCACTGGGAGGGTTACCATTCCATTGGCGGAACAGGGCCACAAACTGATAGGCGTGGACCTTCATAAAGGCATGCTCGAGCAGGCGAAAGAAAAGACAGCCGATACTCCGCTAGCTGTCGAGTGGGTTTTGCAGGACTGTACGCAATTGGCTTTACAAGTTGTGGCCTCTTTCATTTATATGACGGGCAATTCGTTTCAACATTTCCTGACTAATGATTCGCAAAATCGATTGCTCCAATCCGTATGGACCCACCTAGAGCCGAACGGGGTGTTTGTTTTCAACACCAGGTTTCCTGTTTTGGACGAACTTGCACAAGTCGATACATCGACAAGGACCTATACGGATAGGCGAAACAGAAGGGTTATGGACACAACTATTGAAACCTATCATGCACTCACACAGATCCTGCATTGTTCATCCACAAGGGAAATTATGGATGGACCTGAGGCAGGAACTTCTGAACGAGACAGCATCTCGCTGCGCTACGTCTTTCCCCTTGAAATGGAGCGATTGCTGACAGAAGCTGGCTTTATTGTTCTGGAATCATATAGCTCGTGGGATAAAAAACCTTTGTCGGCTTCTAGCAGCGAAATGATATACGTGTGTATGAAAAAATGAAAAGAGGGCAATGGTTTAAAACTAAACCATTGCCCTCTTTTTCGTTTTTCGATAGGTGACTCGCTGTTTATTTTATGACTCACTTTTTTTAAATCAACAGTTTCCCTACAAAAAAATTGCCAACTACTGCAACCGCCATGCCGATCGCTATCCATTTTTCGGTAAGCATCTCGAAAATGATTTTATCTAGCGTATTGTTCTGTCAGCTCCAAGTATTCTTCAATAGCTAAAGTCAACGAATTTTGGGCGTCTCGCCAAAATTTCACTTGTGTTATATCCGCCCCTAAATAACTCTCACCTAATTGCTCAACAGTCATTTTCCCGGAATCGCGCAGCAAAGTGTCATATCGCTCCGGGAACCCTACCGGTTGTTTTTTGGCCAATTCATACACTCCGTTGCTGAATAAATAACCGATTGTATACGGAATATTATAGAACGCCCTTTCAGCATCGTAGAAATGACTAATGTACATCCATTTATAGACAGCCAAATCGTCGACCAAGCCCCCATATATTTCATTCTCCACATCGGCAATCAAGGTTTTGATCTCCTGGGCTGAAATCATGCCGTCTGTCCGTTGATCGTAAAACTTTTGCTCGAAGCGAAACATGTTCGGCACAGTCACGACGTATTTCAACCCATCCCTAATTTTCATTTCCAGCATAGCAAGTCGTTCGTTTTCATCTTTCGTCCGTTCGATGACAGCATCTAGCACCAGATTCTCCATGAACGTGGAGGCCGTCTCCGCGACACTTGTACCTTTTTGCTGCGCAAGCGCAGGCTCGTCGTGAAGAATATAGTTGTGATAAGCATGGCCCAATTCATGTGCTAAGGTGATGAGGTCTTGATAAGTATCACGATACGTCAAAAAGATCCTGCTTTCTTTGGCCAAAGGCATCGAAGCGCAAAATCCACCTTCCGCTTTATCCGGACGGTTCTCGGAATCAATCCAGTCTTCTTCAAAAGCGCGGTCGGCAAAACTTCCAAGCTTTTCGCTGAACTGATGGAACTGTTTGCTGATGGTAGTTTTCGCTATAGTAAAATCTACCTTGCCAGAAAGGGAGAAAGCTGGCGACTCCAAATCGAACCAACTAGCTTTTTCTAAACCCATCACTTTCAATTTCCGTTCGATATATGCTCTGTACAACTCCCTATTGCCATCGATGGCAGTCAGCATTGCAGTGATTGACACCTCTTGGATACGGTTCTGTTCGAGTGTCTCATTCAATTTGTTGTCCCAGCCCCGTTGTTTGTAGATATCCAAACGGGATCCTGCAACACGGTTCAAGACCGTCGCAAATGCATCAGCCTCAGCTTCGCAAGTTTCAGCAACAGCCTCAGCTGCCTGCTCCCGGCTATCGCGGTCTTTGCCATTGACGGTTTCATTTAATGCACGACCGATCGTTACCATCTGTTTCTCATCGTCTATTTCAATTGGAACTCTTAATTTAGTCAACATCAGTTCATGCTGTTGATCCCATCCCGAAAGGCCGTTGACTGAAAGAGCGCCGATCAAACGCTCCAATTCGACAGGCAACCGATCCTTGACCATTTGCCTTCTTTCATTCAAGTAAAAGGACAGTGCTTCGACATGTTCAGAAGCGACGAATTCTTCCCAAGCCTCTTCGGGAAATTCGGCAAACGTCTGATCCAATTCAATCTGCAAAGATACTAGTTTCGCTTTCAGCACCGCACTTTCATCCATCAAGACAATGGCTGACTGATCTGTCACGTTTTCTGCATAAGCACAGATGGCATAATCATCGAGCTGCTCCCAGTTGAGCAATGCGTATTGGAATTGATCAATAATTTTCAGCAATGAATCGGTATCCTGCTCGTCCATTTGGCGATAGTTCTGCAATTGAACCGTTGCCTGTTGGAAAGTGTTCCGTAGATTTGTCAGTATTGCCTTTAGTTCATTTGGTTTGCTCGTTTCAGGATATAAAGAAGTTAAATTCCACGTTTGTGCAGTTTTCTGTTCCACGAATAATCCCCTTTTTTATACGGCGGCGCCTAGCCGACTTATTCAAGCCTATGTATATACATTCTTCTTTTTCCTGGATATTCCTTTTGAAATAAAAAGTCAGTAGCAAAGCTATTGGCGCTCATTGCCTGGGCGTGTGGATTCGCTTTCGACTTCTACCATCCAAGACAAAATCGTAGTGCTGTCACGGACCTGCTTTTCTTTGATTTCTTCTAGCAGAGCTTGTACGCCTCCCCTGTTTGAAGCTTCGTTGAAGCGTTTGGCCACTTCAAGCGGATCTGAAAAGGCGGTATTCGGGCATTCCACCAGTCCGTCAGTCGTCAACAGGATGTGATTTGTTCCTTTTCGCAATTCTTTAGTCCCTATACTGTAGCAAGGAACAGACAGATCGAATGTGTTTACTTTTCCGATCCATTCATAGAAACTGCGCTGATTTTGCTGCATCTCGCCAAGTGCTTTTAATTCAGGATGGAATAAGTACAAGAGGCAATCACCAATCGATAGCCACCATAGAAACTTATCTTTTCTCACCGCGCATAGTACAGCCGTCTCTCCTTGCACTTCGCTGCAAGCTCTTCTAAAGCGCTCGCTGCCGAAAGCCGTCAGCAAGATTTTCGATAGCTCGCCAAAAGCTTGATTTATGGGCAAACTCAATGCCTGATAAATTGTATTCTCTAAACGAAGAATCTCCGCTGTCACGAGTTCAGCGCTTTCTGCAGTTTGATGGGCGTCCAACACCACAGTGAATTCCCAGTCTGCTGTCCCGTTGGCCCACACCATGCAGCCATCTTCGTTCTTAGTTTGGCCGGCAGTAGAGTTGCCGCCAAAGCGCCCGACTGTGACTGGCCCGATCTGCTGAATATGCAGCTGGTCCACAAAAGATTGTTCGCTTCCAACCCAGTTAAATGATGTTTGCTTTTTTCTATTCGCCATATGCACTTGCCTCCACTTAGGTATTGAAACGATTCATAACTTTTGTTCAGTATACGTGAACAATCACTTTGACTGCATAAAAAAGAGCCTGCCCGCGCAGACTCTTCGCTTGAAACTTCTCCCTATTCTTTTCGCCGGTACAAATACATCGTCAGCGGTGCAAAAATCACCACGAAAATCGCAGACACGACGACCACCCAGCCGATTTGCTCCCAAGTACCGTTGCCGTGCATCAATCCGCGAACCGCTGTTGCGAGGATGGAAATCGGATTGATATTGACGAAGCCTTGCAGCCAGGACGGCAAAGTCGACGGATCAACGAATACATTGCTGACAAACGTCAGCGGAAATACCACCAAAAAACTGACCATCATCAAGGATTTTTCAGAGCGCATGATGATGCCTGCAGCTGTCCAGATCCAAGAGAAACTGAACGAAAACAATAAGATGACCAGTACCGCCCCCAATACGCCCATCACTCCGCCTTCCGGACGAAATCCGAGCGCCAGGCCGAGACCTATCATGATAGCGGATGCCAGTGAATAGCGGATGACGTCGACAAGCAATGCGCCAACCAGCGCAGAAGGCAACCAGATCGGCAAAGTACGGAATCGGTCGAATATGCCTTTTCGAATATCATTGTTCAAATCGATACCTGTATACATCGTAATCTGCGACACCGTCATGACCAAAATACCGGGCAACAGAAACTGCAGGTATTCGCCCGTAGACCCTGCAATCGCCCCGCCGAACAAATACGTAAACATCAATAGAAAGATAATCGGAAACACCGTCACGTCAAACATCTGCTCCGGAACATGCTTGATCCGCAGCAAAGCGCGGTGGGCAAACGCCATCGTCGAAGCTAAGGCACTCGGCGGATCCGGCCGCTTGCCACCAGCGACGGCGCTCAAAGGATGCACTTCTTCATAAGCCGTTTTGTCATGTTCGATCTGCACGCTCATGAGTTCTCCTCCTCAGTCGGTTGATCGCTGGCAGATTGTCCGGTCAATGTCAGGAATACTTCATCCAGGCTTGGGCGTCCGAGTGAGAAATCGCTGATGCCAATTTTTTCTTTGCCCAATTCCCCGAGCGCTTCTGCGACGATAGAGGAATCTTTCGCCTGTGCGCTCAGCGTCACCCCGTCTGTCGATGTGTGAACCGGGACGCTGAGCTTTTGTTCCAGGATGGCCGTTGCTTTCGATTGGTCTGCGGCATCGAGCAATTGCACAGTTAATGTGCCGGTCCCGACTGATGCTTTCAATTCATTGCTCGTCCCTTCTGCGATGATCTTGCCATGATTGATGACGGCAATGCGGTCTGCCAGCTGGTCCGCTTCCTCCAAGTTCTGTGTCGTCAACAGCACAGTTGTCCCTGTCTGTACTAGTGCGCGCACAATCTCCCACACCTGGTTGCGGCTGCGCGGATCCAGCCCCGTCGTAGGCTCATCCAGAAACAACAGATCCGGCGTCACGACGATGCTCGCCGCGATATCGATGCGCCGCCTCATACCGCCCGAATACTTTTTCACTTGGCGCTTTGCTGCCTGTTCCAAGCCGAATGCCGACAGCAATTCCGCCGCACGCCGCTTCGCCTCCTTCGTCGTATAGCCCATCAGCCTGGAGATCAGCACCAAGTTCTCAGTTCCAGTCAAGTCTTCATCAATCGATGCATACTGGCCCGTTAAACTGATGCGGCTTTTGATGGCCGCGCTTTCTGTCTTCAAATCATGGCCAAAAATAGAGGCATTGCCGGCGTCCGGTTGGATCAATGTTGCCAACATGCGGATCGTCGTCGTTTTCCCCGCCCCGTTTGGCCCTAAAAATCCGTATACCGTGCCTCTTGGAATCACTAAATCCACGCCGTCTACCGCCCGTTCTTTCCCGTACACTTTCACCAGTCCGGCCGCTTCTACAGCCAATCCGTTCGCCTGCCGCTCCACATTTTTTGTTTCCATGCTCCTCACCTTTTTCTTTGCAGGATACATTCACGTGATTATGGCTTTTATTATAAACTTATCTGCAGAATATTCACTCATTTAATTTCATTATAGAACAAACGTTCTTATTAATCCACTACTTTTTACTCCACAACAAAAACTCCTGCAGCCTAGCAGGAGTTTCAAGATACAGCTATTAAATCGACCAGTTGATCAGCATGCCCGCATGCGTCAAACCGCCGCCAAAACCATACAGCAACAATTGGTCGCCTGCTTTGATGCGGCCGTCCTTCACGCCTTGTGACAGCGATAGCGGAATCGACCCAGCCGATGTATTACCGAAGTATTCGAGTGAATAAATCGTGTTATCAAGCGATAGCCCGCTTCTCGCGCAGATCGATTCGATGATCCGCAAATTGGCACTATGCGGCACGAACCAATCCACTTCGCTTGGCGAGACGCCCGCTTTCTCCATTAATGCACTGACCCCTTTTGGCACCGTGTTGACCGCCCATTTGTATACTTCGCGGCCATTTTGCCAGACCACGTTCCGGGCTGCCAAATCTTCGCCGAACATCTCGCCTGCCAAGTCTGTGCAATACAGATTGTTGGCCAATGCGCCATTCGTTCCCATATGCGATTCGATAAAGCTCGGGTTGTCTATGTCGTGTTCGACCAGGACTGCCCCGCCGCCATCTCCAAATAAGATGCAGGTCGAACGATCGGTGTAATCGAGGATTTTCGAGAAAGTTTCCGCTCCAATAACCAGGATTTTCTTATGCAATCCGGAGGTGATCAAGCCGTTCGCCATCTGAAGGCCGTAAGAAAAGCCTGCGCAAGCTGCGTTCAAATCGATCGCGCCGGCGTTCGGGATGTTCAGTTTTGCTTGGACCATTGCGGACACGCTCGGTGTTTTAAAGTCGGGAGTCATCGTACAGGCAATAATCAGATCGACATCGTCAAACGATTTTCCGTAACGCTCCGCCAAATCCCGTGCAGCTTTCACACTTATATCACTCGTGAATTCATGTTCCCCCGCAATGCGGCGTTCTCTGATGCCGGTGCGCTGGAGGATCCACTCGTCATTTGTTTCTACTAATTCTTCCAAATCCAGGTTCGTCAGCCTCTTTTCAGGAACATACGATCCGATGGCTGTGATTCGTGCTGCTGATTTGCTCATTCATACACCCCTTTAGCTTCTTAACACCATTTTAGCACCTTGTTTTATTATTAGGTACTAATTTGTGAAAATGGTGTTATTTCAGTTCAAAAGTTTCATCTATCACTACAAAAAAAGAGGACGTCCTGCGTGATTGCAGGACGTCCTCAATTAAACAATACAGATATTTTTGTAAACTTTTTAAGTAAACTATACGTAAAGTAACCTCTTTATTTAAGAATCTTTGGATAGTACAAGGCCGTTAAAACGTTACACGGCTCATGCTCCTCTCGCTTTACTTTCTTCATATCCACCCCCTTCACTCAAACAGGACTTCTTCGGTACCCTTCTACAAGTTCACCTTGAGAAAAGTTGTCTTGCCCCTGGGGAAGAAGCCGCATTGCGGTAGCGAGGATGCTCAGGAAGCATGGAGTCCACCAGGCTCTTCACTGCAGGCTGCTGAGAAGTGAACACTTGGTCCTTGTCACGGAACATCTCTGCTATTCGCCCCATGTGCATGATCGCCATCGTGTCTGAAATGGCATAGGCTGCGCGGATATCGTGTGTGATGAATAGATAAGAAAGGCCATGCATCGTTTTCAAGTCCCGCAATAAATCCAAAATGGTCGTTTGGGTCACCATGTCCAGACTGCTGACAGATTCGTCCAGCACGATCATCTTTGGTTTTAACGCAAGTGCCCTTGCAATATTGATGCGCTGCAATTGCCCACCGCTGAATTCGCGCGGGTATTTCTTCATGTCGCCGCTGCTAAGCCCGACCTGCTCCAACAAATCTGCAATCGCCCGCTTCTGCTCGCTGGAAGATAGCTTTTCGTAATTCTCCAAAGGCTCTGCAATGATTTTCTCAGCCGTCAGGCGCGGGTTTACGGAAGAATAACTATCCTGAAACACCACCTGTAAATTTCTGCGCATTTGCTGGCGGCTTTTGGCATCCATCGTGTACAAATCCTGCCCTTGAAAAATCACCTGTCCTTTCTGCGGCTTCTCTAGGCCCAGAATCACTTTTCCGAGCGTACTTTTGCCGGCTCCGCTTGATCCAAGTAGTCCCAGGCAAGTCCCTTCTTCTATCGATAGTGAAACACCGGAAAGAACAGGCTTCACGTCCTGCTTGCGCCAGAAAGAACGGGAGGTGCCGTATGAATGGGTAATATCTTTAACTTCCAATAAACTCATCTATGGCTTCCTCCTTTTTTCAGTCATGAGTTAGATGACGAGCCGGTTCAAGACTTCGTTGCCTGAAAACGTCGGTCTCGACTGCAGCAATTTCTTGGTGTAGTCATGCTGCGGACGATCGAATAATTCGCATACTTCCGCTTGTTCAACGATTTCTCCGCGTCGCATGACCGCCACTTCATCCGCCAGTTGGGAAATCACGCCCAAGTCATGGGAAATCAACAGAATCGCTGTCCCGCATTCTGTCCGCAAACGGTCCAGCTCTTTCAATACTTGCAGCTGATTGGTTACATCCAGCGCAGTTGTCGGTTCGTCGGCAATGACGACCGCTGGGCGCAAAGACATGGAAATCGCGATCATGACCCGTTGCAGCATGCCCCCACTCAATTGAAATGGATATTTTTTCATCAGTTTAGCCGGTTCTTCTAAATTCATGCTTTCCAAAGAGGCTAGAGCCAATTCGACCGCTTGTTTTTTCCCAAGCCCCGTATGCGTACGGATCGTTTCGACAAATTGGTTGCCGATTGTGTAGACCGGCGTAAAAGCGTTCATGGGATTTTGCATGATAAAGCCGATTTCCTTGCCGCGGATATTGCGCATGGTTTTTGGTTCCAAGCCATTCAATTCCTGGCCATTCAGTTGGATGCTTCCCTGGACTTGCATTGCCCGCTGATCCAATAATTGCATCAAAGCCATGGAAGTGACCGTTTTGCCGCTTCCGCTTTCCCCGATCAGCCCGAGCACTTTGCCCGGTTTTATTTCTAAACTGACGTTTCGCACCAAAGGAAGAGCCCCTCGGCTGGATTTGGCAACGATATTCAAATTGTCGACTTGCAGGACATTCGCTTGTGTATGCATGTGTCTTCTCCTTTCAATAACGCCGTTTGACGCCGAACTGCTCTGATAACGATTCACCAATGACATTGAACGAAATGACCACGAACAAAATCATCAAGCCCGGATACAGCATCAGTTCCGGATTGCTTCTCATAAAGCTGGTGCCTTCGTGAATCATCGCGCCCCATTCCGGCGTAGGCGGCTGGATGCCGAGCCCAAGAAACGACAAGGCTGAAATGTCCATGATGGCCCAGCCCATCTCAAGTGTTCCCATGACCATGATCGGCGGCAGTACATTCGGTACGAGATGGCGCCTGATAATCTTCCAATTGGACGACCCGCTGATGCGCGCCGCTGTGATGAAGTTCTGTTCTTTCATCGAGACGACCATGCCGCGGATCATGCGGGCGTAATACACCCACTGCACCATCATCAATGCCACGACCACTTGCCAAAGCCCCGGCCCAAGAAGGCCGACGATTCCTAATACCAATACCAGGTTCGGAAAAGCCATGACGCCGTCGCAAAAACGCATCAATAACGTATCAATCCAGCCACCGCGATAGCCTGATACGGTACCAATGACAAGCCCGATGCCGAGCGATGCCACGAAAATCAAAGTCGCAAAGCCAAGCGACACACGGGCTCCGTACAGCAACCGCGACAGATTGCAGCGTCCCAGCTGATCGGTGCCGAGCGGATAGTCGAGAGACGGCGGTATGAGCTTAAGTGCCAGATTCACTTGAATCGGATCATTCGGGGCGATCCACGGCGCTAGGATGCTGAGGAGGAAGAACACCACCAAAATGCCTGAGCAAATCGCGAATGGCCATTTGCCTTTTAATACAGTTCGTATACGTGCCATCAAAATTGCGCCCTTCCTTCCCGTGAAATGCGCGGATCCAAATACAGCTGGATGATATCCACGATCAAATTGCAGACAATAAACAAACATGCGGCGAGAACTACATAGCTCTGGATGACAGGGATGTCCCGGTTAAAGATAGCTTCGATGAAAAACCGCCCGAAGCCCGGCCAGGAAAAGACTTGCTCGACAATGATCGTTCCCGTGAGCAATTTGCCCAAATTCATTCCAAGGCCCGTCAGCATCGGCGAAATGGAAATTCTCAATACGTGTTTCACCATAATGCCTTTTTCTTTTAATCCGCGCGTTCTGCCATATAAAACATACGCCTGTTCCAATTCCTCCAGCACACTGGCCCGCAACAGCCGTGTGTAAATGGCGATCAAAGCAAGTGACAGAGTGATGCTCGGTAACACGAAATGCTGCCATGTCCCTCGTCCTTCAACCGGAAACAAGTCCAATTTGACGGCAAAGAAGAAAATCAGCACATAGCCAAGCCAGAACTGCGGAATCGATGCGCCTAAATAGGAAAGCAGCCGGCTGAAATGATCCAGCCAGCTGTTCTTATAGACCGCTGATAAAAATCCGAGCGGCACACTTACAATGACGGCGACTAAAATGCTGCTAAAAGCCAACTGAAGTGTTGCCGGCAGACGCGTCGTGATTTCCTGCCATACCGGGGTATTCGTTACGTAAGAGTTGCCGAAATCAAACCGCACGATGTCGGATACTGTCTGAAAATATTGGACAACCAGCGGCCGGTCCAAGCCGAATTCCTGGCGTTTTTCAGCCAGCAACTCTTCTGTCGGATGAATATTGGAAGCCGCAAGATACGCTTCTGCCGGATCCACCGGAGACAGGCGCACCAAAACAAACATCAAGAAAATCGCGAAAAGAATAATTGGAACAACCGCAAAAAGCCGTTTCATGAGATAGGTGACCATTGGATTGCCCTCCTGTTATTACTTGCTTACTGAAATATCGTTGAATGGATGCTCATCGCGGTTGGCCGGAAATTCAAATGATTCGATATCGTTTTGATAAGCCACCGTCTTTTTCATATAAGAAATCGGAATGAAGACTGCTTGTTCCTGCAAGGTGTTTAAAATAGAGCCATATAATTCCTGGCGTTTCGTTTCATCGGTAGAGGCCAGCGCTTCATGTACCTGCTCGTCGAGTTCTGTTTTCATCGGCAGATTGGAATGCGCTTCTGACACTCCCCAGCCGTCTTCAGCGACAACATTGATCATGGAATGCGGGTCATAAGGCGCTCCGTAGTTAGACCAGAAATCCAAATCGAAATTGCCTGCCTTGCGCCGCTCGATTTGCTCGGTCAATTCCAATCCTGCAATGTTCAGTTTGACGCCGATCGCTGACCACTCCGCTTGAAGCGTTTCGGCCATCGCTTTTTGTATCGGGTCGGTCTTGTCGTATATCAGTTCCAGTTCGAGCGGCTGCCCATCTTTTTCACGGACAGCGCCGCCAGATTCAAGTTTCCAACCGGCTTCGTCCAAATAAGAAGCCGCTTTTTCCACGTCGTATTCGACTGCTTCGATGTCTTCTTCCGCATAGGGGAAGTTGGATGACAGAATCGAATCCGCTTTTTCTTCAAGGCCAAGCGTGATGCCTTCGACCATCGCTTGTTTATTGAATCCATGATGGAGCGCCAGGCGCACATTCAAGTCGGATAGCTTTTCGCTCGTCGAATTCACCAGCATCGTTCTCGTTGCCACCGGATCGGATAAATCGGTCGTGTATTCACCGGTTTCTTTTAAATAATTGAACGAATCCATGCTGACCACTCCTTCACCGTAAATCAGGTCAAGCTCGCCTTTTTCAAAAGCGAGGACGCGCGTTTCCGCATCCGGAATAATTTTGATGGTCACTTCTTCTAATTCCGGGCTTTCTCCCCAGTAATCAGGATTGCGTTTGAAAACCGCATATTCATCTGTTTTGTATTCGTCTAATACCCAAGGTCCGGTCCCAACCGGTTCTGTGATTCCTTTAGATGTGTCGCCATCTTCCGGGAATCCAGCTTCGCCCAGGATGCGTACCGGGCGAACGACCGCTAAATCCTGCAAAGCCGGATAATACGCTTGTGTCAGTACCATTTTGAATGTCAGCTCATCCACAACTTCGATCTTGTCGAGCACATTGATGACGCCAAGCCAGCTGTGGGAGTTTTTATTGGCCAGGACTGCATCAAAATTCTTTTTGACCACTTCTGAAGTGAGCGAAGAACCATCAGTAAACTGCACGCCTTCGCGCAGCTTGAACGTATACTCAAGGCCATCTTCCGACACTGTCCACGACTCAGCCAGGTGGGGCTCAATCTCCCCACCTTCTTCATAGCTGACTAGCGGTTCGTAAATCATCGATTGCGTGATTAATTGTGACGGATTATAGACATGCGGATTCATCGGACCGATATCACGCGGCCAAGACATCGTAATGGAATTTGGGTTATCGCTTTGTGCTTCTGCTGATCCCGTTGCATCATCGTTTGAGCAGGCGCTCAATACAAGCGCGGCACAAGCGGCGAGGGCTAAAAATAAGTTCGTTTTGCTGTTATGTATTTTCATGGTTAATAGGTTCCTCTCTTATCATTACCACTGATAATGATTCTCAATATCACTTAAGTAAATATAATGATATATCCAGGGTTTGTCAACGTGAATTATTAATGAAGGGGAACTATTATTCATTTTTAACAACCGATTCACATACTACAATGAAAAATCCCAACCAATTGCAAAGAGAGAATGTAAAAAAGACCGCATCCCAGTAGTGGACATTCGGTCTTTTCGCAGCAGAAAAATCATTGCTTAACTTTCTCTATCTCGCCTCTCAAATAGTCTCTCGCAGCATATAATTCCTCTTTCGGAAAAACAGTATTCATGCGATCCGATTCGTAAGCTTCAGTAACTTGCTCAATGAGCCCCGTGAACTTTTCCGGTAAATTTTCCTTTCCCCATGCACCCGCCTCTAGCTTCGAGCAGATTTCGCGATCTTTCAAATACCAATACACACGAATTAAATTCAATGTGCAATACACGGGACACTCATCGATCTTTTCCAAACATTCTTCATAATCATCCAAAATAGCGGCTAGATAATGGTTGTGAGGAATGCTTGGAAATATTTCTTGAATCGGACGGCCCAACAAGCAAATGCCGCGGTGATTTAGAATGGTGAAATGTGCAGCCAAGTCGTCGTCGGTCTTTTCTACGTCGTTCAAATACAAAGTAGTCGCGTTTTTCAATTCCACCTCAAAACGCTCCCGCCAAAATTCACTGAAATGAAAATCATAAACCATTGGATGCCTCCAATTTTCTAATTGCGAGAGGCTTAGTGAACTGATTTCGATTGGAAAAGGCCGGTTGGAATGCTGCAAAAAGAACTGAGCCAATACACGTTTCGTTTGAACGGATAGGAGCTGCTCTGTCACAACAATCAAATCGATATCGCTTTTTCTTGGATTGAATCCGCCCATCGCCAGGGAGCCGTGTAAATAAACACCTACCATCTTTCCGTCGAGTAGGACTGCGAGCTTGCCAATCAATTCATGTAAAAAAGGCTTTATTTCGTATGAGCCATTGTCCCAGTTGTACTCCACAAAAACCTCTCCTTTAGATCTCTCCTGCTAAACGAGCACTTCATGTTCACGCTCCTCTTCCTCTTCTTCAAAGAACCTGGCTTTCTCGGGCTTCATCACAAAGAACGCTAGCACCATAGCTGCCATGAGCATGGCCACCGCTAAGGCGACGATCGTGATTCGCAGCGAAATGACGTCCGCAAATACGCCGACCGCCAGCAGAATGACAATTTGCAGGACGCTTTGGAATAGCTGGAAGATGCTGGTGATGCGTCCCATTAGCGCTACCGGAATATTGTTCTGATAAAACGTGGCGATTCCGGCGTTCATAAAGACGATGAAGAATCCGAGGATTAAAAATCCGACCATCACGGAGGTGAACGACCAGGAGAATGCATAGACCACATAGCCAATCGTCGTCATAATCAAGCCGAAGACCATCATGAAGCGCAAGGACAGTTTGGAAGAAAAAATTGACAGCAACATGCCGCCACTGACCGAACCGATGCCGGTGATGCTGATCAATAAGCTATAATCCAATTCAGACAAGCCGATAACTCGCTGGGTGAAGACCACTTCCTGCGCATCCATTGCGAAGGAAAAAATCAGGACCACGGTAAAGCTCAGATAAATAAACGTGATGTATTTATGTTTGGAGACAAAGTCCGTGACAACTGAAAAATCGCGCATCACTTGCGAAACCGTTAAAGAAGGAATCGCTGAACGGTCGATATCTTCCATTTTCGGCAGCTGAACGATTAACAATGCTGCCAGGATAAAGAACAGCGCATTTACCCATAGCGTCGCTTCGATGGAACTGCCGAGAATCAACACACCGCCAATAGCCGGCCCGATAATGAACGCACCGGAAGAAGTAAACGAACGAATCGCGTTAAAGCGTTTTCGCTTCCGCTTCGGCACCAGCATGGTAATATAAGTGACCGACGAAGGGCCGAAAAAGGATTTTGCAATGCTAAGGAAAATTAAGATGATGTAAATGATGAAAACATTAGGTGCGAACGGTATAAGTGCGATAAATGCTGCCCTGAACAAATACGTGGAGACAATGACCGCTTTTTTGCTCCGGTAATCGATGAAGCTGCCTGTCCAAAACTTCGTTAAAATATTGACGATCGGGCCAACAATCCATAGCCCCGCGACAGCTGCCGCAGAACCAGTCATCTGATAGACGATGATATTGATTGCCACTAAATAGATGAAATCCCCGATGCCTGCAATCCCAAGCGACAGTAAGAGAACCGATGGATCTTTCCATCCTTTGAGTTTTTTGCCCATTCTGCTTCCCCCTCAAACTGCAAGCCTAAGTTAAAGCATACGCTTTCGTATCCACCAACAATGCCGCCAGCTGTTGAAACAAGTGGCGCTGCGCCGGATTGTGCCAATCTTCTTCTACATCCGCCATGAGCCACATGACTTCATCAAGAAACACATGCTCAAGCGCTTTTGGCCAAAGCAATTTTTCTTCCGCGGTCAATGTGATGAACTCGTTATATCCTGTTAAAAACAGCTTCCACTGGCTTTCAGTGAACGGTTTATCCGGCGCAGAAGGCAGTTCATTGTGAAATAGCAGCAACACGAGCGCTAAGTCGAAAATCCGGGGAACCCATCCGGCATTGTCAGGATCAATCAAATGAGGGCGCGGCGTATACACCAGGTTGTTCGCTTTGAAATCGTGCGGTGTGGCCACATGCACCAACCCCGCACCCTTCAGCTCGTCTTGCTGAGCGACCGCTTGAAAGAGCCGCTTTTCCAGTTCTATTGGAAGTTCCACCTCGTGTGTACTGGCATGCACAGCGATGCGGTTCACACTTTGGGTTACTTCTTCTTCATTGAAATCAAATACATCATACGGATCCAAGCCGAATTCATTTTCCACTGGAGAAAACGAATGGATTTTCCCCAATAATCTGCCGGCTTCGACAATTTCTGCGTCTTTTCCCGAGTACGGATGGCCTTCGATAAACGGA
Organism: Planococcus dechangensis; assembly: GCF_042654465.1. NCBI lineage: Bacteria > Bacillati > Bacillota > Bacilli > Caryophanales > Caryophanaceae > Planococcus > Planococcus dechangensis. The sequence continues at coordinate 1,693,763 of NZ_JBHSGL010000005.1, forward strand.
TACACGACATAAGTCGCTTCCCCAATTGTCGCCGGGTTTGGCGCTGACATTTCCACCGGCACCACCACATCAATGCCTTGTTGTTCTAAATTTTTCGTGTACGCCACAAAACGCTGTGCTTTTTGGTACGGATGCTGTGTTTTTTTGATGATCCAATCGTTTTCCGCTCCCTTGATGCGATAAACCGGCGAAAAAGGATAAATGCTGATCGGTTCTTCTTCGATTTGAAACCCAAAACTTTTTATGATCGCTGAAGCTTTCATTGTGATCCCTCCATATTATTTTTTCTCTCTTTTTCTTTCAGCATAGTCCTTCAAAAACTTCTGCTCCTTCTTCATACTAATTAAACTCCATACTAAATAGATAAAAATCGATATCCCAATCATTAACAACGAAGCATTGAATACAAAATCAAAATCCATCTCCCTTACAGTTTGATCGACTCCGGCTAAATTTTTATGCTCGTTGGTGATGCTTTCGTAATCGAAAAAGAAGAAGGAAAGAACTAAACCTAAAACCAATCCACCCATCAACGAAATACTTAATTTCTTCATTTGAAGGTCGCCCCCTATAAATTAAGTGGAGCATATCGAAACCAAAATTCGCATGCTCTTCTTTTGGCTCTTCGATATTAGAGGATAAGCTCGGCCACCTAGTTGAAAAATGGAAACAAGCGAAAACCAACTTGTTGACAACCCCGCGATCCTTAATAGAATATGTACGTGTAACGCAAATGATGACATGAAGAGTGAAGAGGAGGAATTTTTGATGAAATTATTGGTGACAGGTGCAACCGGCAAACTGGGCTCAAAAGTAATATCATCCTTATTGAAATCCGTGGCTGCCGAGGATCTTGCAGTAAGTGTCCGCAATCCCAACAAAGCCGAGGAACTCCGTGAACTCGGAGTGGACGTCCGTCATGGAGATTTCGATCATCCTGATACGTTGGACCATGCGTTTAAAGATGTTGACCGCTTGCTGATCATTTCAACGGACGGCGATAATGAAACCAGAATCCGCCAGCACGGCAATGCGGTTCAAGCCGCTGAACGCGCTGGGGTCAAGTTCATCGCTTACACAAGCATCGCCAACGCAACGGACAGCGAAAATTTAATGGCGCCTCCTCATGTCGCAACGGAAGCCGCAATCATCAAAACCGGTATTCCTTATACATTCTTGCGCAATAATTGGTATTTGGAAAACGAAATCGGCAGCATTCAAGCGGTAAAGGCAGGCGCCCCGTGGGCAACGTCTGCCGGAGATGGCAAAGTCGGCTGGGCTTTGCAGCAGGATTATGCTGACGCCGCAGCAGCCGTATTGACTGGCAGCGGCCATGAAAATAAAGTCTATGAACTCTCCGGCCCACTGTTAACGCAGGAACAATTGGCATCTGCTGTCGGCAAGGTGCTGGACAAACTCATTGAAGTGAAACAAGTCAGCGACGAGGAATATGCGGAAATCATGAAAAGCGCTGGACTGCCGGATTTTGCAATTCCGATCGTCGTCGGCATTCAACAAAGCATACGCAACGGTTCACTTGAAGTGGAAAACAGCGATTTCGAAAAAGTTTTGGGCCGTTCCCTTACACCGATCGAAAAAGGACTGGCCAAGCTAGTTTCTGAATAAAAATAATCCAAAAAAACGGAGCTGTTCTTTTCGAGCGGCTCCGTTTTTTTCATCTCTAATGGAATGGAACATCCTAATTGGACTTTCCATTAGGTTTTGGCAAGAAAAAGACTGCGCCTCCCCTGAAATAACCGCCCATTGCTGCAAGTCCAGCGCCAACTGCTACCGCTAAAGTGGATAAGGATGTTGATAAATATACACCTGCCATGAACATTATTAAGCCTGTGGAAAACATATTGGCGGTTTTCATCATTTCCTACAGCTCCTTCAACAAGTTATCCCCGTTTTCTCTATAAAATCAGCTCAATTTCAAGCGTCAAGCTGCCACAGTCACTTTCCCGCTCCAGCTAATACATGCTGTGGATAGATTCCGTACGCTTTTCAATATTTTTATCCACAGGGTCTAACTTTTTCTAGTTCACGAAAAGAGAGCATAGTATTTTTTTACCAAAGGCCAAGCGCTTTCCACCACAGGCCTCCTGCGCCAAACCAGACGACTATGTGGATAAGGGAAATGATGAACCCAAGGCTCCACCATTTCTTTTGGCTGACATAGCCGCTACCGAAGAAGACGGGTGCGGGCCCTGCGCCGTAATGCGTCAAGCAGCTGAACAAGTTGGAGAAGAATGCGAGGATCAGCGCTGACAACAGCGGCGGTGCACCTGACGCGACGATGACGGATAAGAACGCCGCATACATCGCGCTGACGTGAGCCGTGTTGCTGGCGAAAAAGTAATGTGAATAGAAATAGACGATCGCCAGAATCACTAAGGTCATTATCCAAGACATTTGTCCGACCGAATTCCCCATCAAATCGCTAAACCAAGGAATCATGCCCAATTCGTTCAAATATGTCGCCATCATGACCAGCACGGAGAACCAGACGAGCGTATCCCAGGCGCCTTGTTCTTTCTTGATATCCGACCAGGTCAACACACCGCTGAGCAGCAGGACACAGAGCCCGACGAACGCACTGGTCGTCGCACTGATGCCGAAGTTTCCGCCAAAAATCCATAGCGATAACAGCAGGACGAAGACGCCGATCATATAGCGTTCTTCTTTTTTCAGCGGGCCCATTTCCTTCAATTTCTCTACCGCAATTGCAGAGGCTTCCGGTGTTTCCTTTAATTCAGGCGGGTACAGTTTGTAAATGACAAAAGGAATGAGCGCTAAACTAATCAAGCCGGGCACCAACGCTGCGAGCGCCCAACCGCCCCAGGTGATTGTCTCTCCTGTAATTTCCTGTGTAATCTGGACAGCGAGCGGATTCGCAGCCATGGCTGTTACGAACATGGCTGAAGTGATCATATCTCCTTGAAAAGAAACCTTGACCAAAAACGCCCCGATGCGCCGCTCTGTGCCATCTCCGACTCTCGATCCGTACGTTTCAGAAAGAGAGCGGATGATCGGGAAAATGATTCCGCCAGCTCGCGCGGTATTGGATGGCATGGCGGGTGCCAAGATCAAATCACTCAGCAGCATAGAATACGACAAGCCGAGCGTTTTCTTGCCAAACATCCGGACAAACACATAAGAAACCCGTGTGCCCAAACCGGTTTTGATAAATCCGCGGGAAATGAAAAAAGCGATGACAATCAACCAGATTGTCGTATTTTGAAATCCGCTTAACGATTGTTCCAAGGTAAGAATTTGAGTTAACGCAATCACTGTCAGTGCGATGATGGCCGTGCTTCCCATCGGGACCGGTTTGATCACCAATGCCACAATCGTCGCTACAAAAATACTAAACAAATGCCAGGCATCCGTTTCCAACCCAGAAGGTGCAGGAATGAACCAGATAATCGCTCCGATAGCGACACAAATCAAGAGCGACTTCCAGTTCACTTCCCCTTGTTTTTGAGTATTCATCCTACTTCTCCTTTTCAAAAGCTTTATTTTCTGCAAGGAGGATTATACGCCTATCTGGCTATTGAATGAATTTATTAGCTCGGCTTTTTTTCTTGAATTGGAGGACAGGAAACTGACCGATTCCAACTGGCAATGGAGATCACGATGGGCTAGTTCAGTTCGTTCATCGGCTCTGTTTCATCGAACCCTCAGCCGCAAGTTTTCTTCTATTTAACCTGGACACGATAACAAACAGCATAGCGATAAGATTGGCCAAAAACATGATGAAGTAATATATATGCGTATCGCCTTCCAATAAATAAGTTCCGTATCTGAACGTATTGATTGCTAGGATAATAACTAAAAAGATTTGGATTTTTTTATTCACAATTGACCTCCTTCGAATATTCCTTATTAGATAAAAAAGCAGTATTGCCTCACTCTTACTATATCCAATTATTGTATATACATCCAACTAATTTACAGAATATTGTAGTACAATGTAAAAAAACATCTTATACCGGATTTTGAGACTTCACAGCATTAGAAAAGTGAGAAATTTATATAAAAGGAGGTATAAGACAGTGGAAAAATTGCGCATGCACTCTTCAAAATAAACATTTTGAGGAGGAAAAAATAGTGGACATTGTATTTAAAGAAGGACAAGAGATCACTCAAAGCCAATTGCAGTCACTTTATGAAGATGTGGAATGGTTCGCCTATACAAAGGATATGGCTCAGCTGGAGAAAGCCTTGGCCCATTCGCTTTATGTACTATCGGCGTGGGAAAAAGACCATTTAATTGGGTTGATCCGAGTCGTCGGTGACGGGCTCACCATCGTGTATATCCAAGACATTCTCGTGTTGACGAGTCATCAAAGTCGAGGAATTGCGTCTGGCCTCATGAAACAAACGCTAGAAAAATTCAAAGATGTTCGCCAGAAAGTGCTGCTGACGGAAGAAGCGCCGGATGTGCGCCATTTTTATGAAAAGAATGGTTTTAGTTCCTGTGATGCAGGGACGCTGGTCGCTTTTGCGAAAATGAATTAATTTTATATAAAAATAAAAAAGCGTATTCGATAAAATCGAATACGCTTTTTTCAGAGTGTTGAATAACTCTAAACTCTTCTCCTTTTATCAAAAATAGATTCTTTGCTACATAATAAACACATTCCAATCTTTAAGTGTTTAGAGAAAGCGATATTTAACCCAAACCGGAGGAGTGAAGCGGAAGCCGGTGACTCCGGCGGGAACAGCGCGAGCCGAAGACCCTGCAGGAGCGCCAGCGACGAAGCGGCTGAGGCCGTGCCCGCGGAAAGCGTCCGGCTGGAGCGAAACGCAAAAAAGCTGTCAAGGTTTCTCGACAGCCTGAAAAAAGCGTATTCGATAAAATCGAATACGCTTTTTTAGGACTTGCGCCATCAAGGGAACTTCTCCGCTTTATTAATTTCAAGACATTTACACCCTCATTTTATACACTCGGTTTAATTAAAGTTATAATGAAACCAATCGATAAAAGTACGTATAGAGGTGGTATAAGATGATGAATACCTTCCACAAACATAAACTGCATGAAGTCGCACCCAAACCCAAGCATACGCTTCAGTTTAATGAGAAGACAGCGCCTGAAGAGCTCCGGGCAATCATCGATAAATTATCGGCAATCCTCAGCGAAGCCCGCACACAGCAGCGCGAAGTCGTTTATTTGTGTATCGGATCCGACCGGTACATCGGCGATTCCTTGGGGCCTCTCACCGGAAGCTTAATTGCACAAAACGCCAAGACCCAGCGCGTATACGGGACATTGGAAGAGCCAATCCATGCGTTCAATTTAAAGCCTGCTTTAAAAGACATCCAAAAAACCTATGACGCCCCGCTGATCATCTGCGTAGATGCCAGCCTCGGCACGAAAGAACAAGTCGGCGATGTGTTGTTTGTAGACGCTCCCCTGCTGCCGGGAAAAGCGCTGGAGAGAATGCTTCCTGAAACCGGCGATTATCATTTCCAAGGGATCGTGAACTATTTAGATCCCCTCCCGACCTCGCAGTTCTTGAACGACACTCGCCTCCATACAGTCATGAAACTGTCTCAATTAATCGCTCACATCATCACAGAAAGCGAACAACAAGCAAGCCAATAAAAAAGATTCCGCCCCAGTCGGGCGGAATCTTTTTTAAGTTAAATTGCCCCAGTAATGAAAGCAACTATAATAATGGATAAGCAGCAAAGAAACGCCCATTTGAATGCGAATTTCTGCATTTCCCCGAAATCTTTTCTTATCATTCCCACAACCAATAAGGTCGAGGCTACCAATGGGCTCAAGAAGTGGATCGGCTGCCCTAAAACGGAAGCGCGTGCGATCTCAAGGGGACTCACGCCATACGCTGCGCCTGCTTCCGCTAAAATCGGCAACACTCCGAAATAATAAGCATCGTTCGATAAGGCGAAAGTGAACGGCATGCTCGTAATGGCAACGATCAGCGGATAATAAGAGCCGACAGAAGCAGGGATAATCGAAATCAACGAGTTGGAGATCGCATCCACCATTTGAGTTCCGGAAAAGATTCCGGAGAAGATGCCGGCCGCAAAGACCAATACCACGACAGTGATGGCATTGCCGGAATGTGCCAAAATGCGTTCCTTTTGCATTTGCAGGTCGGGATAATTAATCGCAGCCGCCAACACGAAGCCGATCAAGAAACTGACGGCAGCTGGCAACAGGCCCATCACCAATACGGTCATAACGGCCAGCACCAACACAAGGTTGACCCAGATCAATTGCGGCTTTTTCAAGTCATCGTCCAATGCATGTGTAGCGGCAACTTGAAGCATGCTCTCAGAATTGGCAGGAATGTTTTCCACTTTAATGATGCCGAGCCGCTCGCGCTCTTTTTTGCCCATCATATACGCAATCCCCAAAATGCTCAGGATCCCCGCAAACATCGTCGGAAGAATCGGGATGAAAAACTCGTTGGCGTCCAAGCCTAACGCAGCGATAGCCCTTGTCGCCGGTCCACCCCACGGCGTCATGCCGCTGATGATACTGACGGACATTATGGAAATGGTCGCCAGCACTAACGGGTTCATGCCGAGACGGATATAAAGAGCGAGCATCGCCGAAATGGTGATCATATGTGTCGTCGTGCCATCGCCGTCCAATGACGCAATCATGGCGATAACCGCTGTTCCGATCGCAATCTTCACCGGATCCCCTTTCACCAACTTCATGACCTTTTTGATCAAGGGATCAAACAGCCCGGCATCGATTAAAATGCCAAAGAATAAAATAGCAAACAGCAATAAAGCGGCGGATGGTGCGACTTGTTTTAGCCCGTCCATCATCATCGTGCCTAATCCGGACCAAAACCCGCCGATTAAAGCAAATACAATCGGGACCACTACCAGTGCAGAAACTGGTGACATTTTTTTCGCCATTATCAAATACGTAAAGACAACTACCATGGAAACCCCTAAAAGTGTAAGAATATAAATTCCCCCTCTAAATGTATTCGCTTACATAACGACTAAATTTCCCACCCCTTGTCAAATTAGCGATACGAATTAGTTTTAAGAATATTCCATTACTTCAAATAAGTAAAATAGAGAGAATTTATAATAAAGAGGCAAAAAAACTTATAACCTAGCCATCTATAGTGATGGATGATTTTTCAGGAAATCCACAAACTTCTCGACCGTCGACAACTTCAAAAATTCCTGGTTGTACATGAGCCACGTGTCCCGCGTGACCGGTTCACCATCTTTATAGAACAGCGGATATTTATGAAGCTCATCCGAGGGGCGCAGGCAAATTTCAGGAAGGATGGCAATTCCCAAATCGTTCTTGACCATTTCCTTGCACGTTTCCTGCCGGTCGGTTTCCATCGTAATGATCGGCGGGTCACTGTATTGATCGTGCCACCATTTATTAATGATGTCTTTCAGCGAACTGTCGGTCTTGTAATTGATAAACGGCAATTCAGGCACTTCTTCCATATTGACTTCGTGTTTCGAGATCAAAAACAATTGTTCGGTATGCAACAGCGATTTTGACCCGGTCCAGTTATAGTCGCCTCGCAAAATTCCTAGATGGACCTCAGATGAATTGAGCAGCCCCATGACGTCTGCACTCCATCCGGTGTTTACGCTGAACTGGACTTTCGGATGGGCGGTGATGAATTCTTTCAATAAGGCCGGCAATTTATACTGCGCGAAATTACTGGATACCCCGAGCCTCAGAATCCCCTGAACTTCCTCGTTCATATTCTGTATATAGTCTTTGGCGTTTTGTAATTTCGTGATCATTTCATCTGCATATTGTGCGAGATAGACACCCTCTGCCGTCAGCTCGACGCCTTTTTTGGTTTTAAAGAAGAGCTTTGTCCCCATATCTTTCTCTAGGTTCTTCAACCGATACGTTAAAGCCGGCTGCGAAATATACAAGCGTTCTGAAGCACGGCTGATGTTTTTCTCTTCATATAAAATTTGCATGGCTTCCCAATCTTTCTCGTCCATTCTATTCACTCCGATCATGTTATAAGTTTTTTTTAGAACAACAGCTTAATAATATCTATTTCACTTATGACTAAAAATACCATAAGCTTTTTTCATAAGCAATCGAACTTATGAAAGGTGGCAGCAGCATGAAAGTACCAATATCAGTAATGCGTGGAGGAACCAGTAAAGGCATTTTTATCAATTTTGAGAATATGCCCGTGGACCGTGCTCTTTGGGACAGTTTTCTGTTGGATATTATGGGGAGCCCGGATCAGCGGCAAATTGACGGGCTTGGCGGCGGCAATTCATTGACAAGCAAAGCGGCCATCATCAAAAAATCGGCGATTCCGGATATTGATGTGGAGTATACGTTTGCGCAAGTGAGCATCGAAAATCAATTGGTCGATTTCCGCGGAAATTGCGGAAATATCTCTTCCGCAGTCGCCCCTTACGCCATCGAACAAGGGCTCGTGCCGGCAGTCGAGCCGATGACCACCGTGAAAATCTTCAATACCAATACCCAGAAAGTGATCATTGCCGAAGTGGAAGTCGAACATGGACAGGTAAAAACGGAAGGTGAATGTGAGATTCCCGGCGTCCCAGGCACCGGCTCTCCCATCTATCTATCTTTCACCGATGCGCAAGGCGCCGTCACGGGCAAGCTCTTCCCGACCGGCAAGCCAGTTGATCATGTGAAGACCGCTTTCGGTACGATTGCCGTTTCGATCATCGATGTAGCGAATCCTTTGGTCTTTGTTAAAGCGCAGGATGTGGGATTGACCGGTTCTGAACTGCCGTCCGATTTCACTCCGCAAATGCTCGAGAAGCTGGAAGAAATCCGCTCAGCTGCCGCAGAGTTATGTGGATTCTGTTCAAAAGATGAAGCGACAATCAAATCCCCCGCCGTGCCAAAGCTGACACTTGTAGCCGCGCCCGCCGCTTACTCGGACGTCAACGGCCTACAGCGGGAAGCCGACACCATGGATTGCCGAATCCGGATGATGTCCATGCAAAAACCGCATCAGGCATTGGCCATAACCGGCGCAATCTGCACAACAGCAGGAGCTTTCTTGCCGGATACCATCCTGAATGACCTAATCCAGATTGATGCCAATATCGTGCGACTCGGCCATCCGTCCGGAATCATCGAAACGAAAGTGGATCTTATAGCCGGGCATATCAGCAATATCAAAGTCGTTAGAACCGCCCGCCTCATCCTAGAAGGCTATGTCCATACTAAAGGCAGCTATCTTCATACGATGTCAGCAGTATAATACTGCAACTGCCCAAAAATTAATTTTTCGAGTTTGTTTATAAATCCAAAGGGCGGACACAGTAAGATTGCGTCCGCCCTTTGGGTTTATTTATTATTTCCTGCATCATGCATGTGATTAAAAGATAAGTAATTATTGATCCAGTTTTAAGGACGGATCCAATTCAAAAATCGATAGCTAGGCTGGCCATCCGGACACTCCTTTGAGTTGTTGGGTATATGGGAACTTGCTGCACCAGCGTGCTAAATTCTTACCCTACTTCAGATAACTTTCCAGCTCTTCTTTTTGACGCAGATGGTGGCGAGAGTGCATTTCCACTAAATCCAGCCATTCTTTTGCATTCAGCCAGCAGGAGTTTTCTCTAAGAATGATTCCTCTTTTGCCTGTGAACAAACGGATACATTATCGAGATACTCATGCGCCACTACGATTAAGTGGTCGTACATTTGACCAATAGACCACACGCCTGCTTCGGGAATACTCCGCAGCTGCTCAGGTGAATAGATACTAAGCTCCTTTTGAAACGCAGAAAGTACTTCTTTACTACTCATATGAGCCCTCCTCAAGGTTTCCATTTTCTTTACCTACTGCATATAAATATATTTAAGAGCTTACCCCGTTCTCCAATACTTTTTCGAGATTCCTGATTTCCGATGCTGCCAATGTTTTCAATTCAACCGCCAATATTGAGAGCCTGGCTTCAATTTGCTGCTTGTCGCCGTAGCGGATACGCGCTTCTACCGTCAATTGTCCAGACAATAAATGAAAATGGCTATAGGCGGTTTCCAGCAGCTGCAGCAATTGCTCGCCTCTGACTTCGGCCGCAACCTGTTTGTCGCGATCGCTATAACCGTCCAAAAATCCATCTGCAATGGCCTTCAGATTGCTTGCACACTTTGCAAACTGATGTTTTTTATAGCGGTCTGTCTCCGATAATGCGATAAAAAACGTTTCATAGAGATTCATGAAGTTCCCGGCCATTCCCCTCGGGTAATAAGTATTCGGGAACGGATCGATCAGGCAAACCTGCGTGCCGTTGATCAATATATTTTCGGGCGACGCGTCTTGATTGCTGAGGAGCGGCTGGGTGAATCCTCGCTCCCTGAGTTCCGTTGCCAATTTCAACGCCTTGCTCACGGTGTCGTCCCGAAATTCAGGACGCGTCTCGCTGAGTTCCCGGTAATCCGACAGATGCTCTTCACTTTCTTCTTTCAAGAAACGGCGGACATCTCCGGTGATGCTGCCTCTCAGCCCACTATCCTTCGTCCAATGCAGATAGCCAAAACCGTCCAAGCCGTGCGGGATCTCTTCCGTTTTCCGATAAATCTCACCGAGTGCCTTTCCGGTCTCAACCGCTTGTGCTCGTGTCAGTTCATGCAGATCGATATGCTTTCCGGCGAACGATTCGAGCGTATAGCTCAATTGTTCAGAAACGTGGAATCGGAAAAACTCAGGTGCCGCGCCCTTCACAGCCTGATTGACCGAACGGTAGTAAAGTTCCGTCCCCGCGTATTCAGCTTGTAGCTCTTCTTCGTTGAACGAAACCCGCTTTCCGTATACTGTTTCTTTTGGGATCCGCAAAACCAAATCACAGCCATCCTTCGAAACCTTCCATGCATCGTGCCATGCGCCTTCTCCTATATACTTTGCATACTCAACACCAGCATCGATTAATGCGGCTTCCAATTTTGTTTGATTCATTTAGTTTCCTGCTTTCTTTTTACGGTACTTCGATGAAGCATCAAAATGGAAAATTTGTCTGTCGATAGTCCAAACCCATCTTCTCGTACCATTGGTTCAAACCTATCCACAAGTTTTCGCATAAGTGATAGACTTGCTCTTTATCTTCTAACTTTCCGTCCACGAAAAGATTCAATAGTTCTTTATATCCTGATGGAAGAGACTGCATCTCTAGCGACTCTTCAAACGTTCTCGCTCTTGTGCTGTAATAACTCTTATTCGCAAGCCCAATCAACTTAGCTGTTTGCCAAAGTAAATCATGTGCGCCGAGCGTCAGATATGCTAGATTGCCATTGTGGTAATTAGTTCTGATCTTCGCTACCGTCTCATAAGGTTCCCAAACCATGAACTCTTTCATAAGCTCTTTAATAGCAGTATCTGAAATCTCCATCGGAAGGTGCTGAACTTGTCCGAATACATCATCTGGATCGTATATAGGAAGAATATTTCTATAAGCACCCGCTTTTATGGCCCAGGAATCGTCTAGTTTTTTTGCCTTGGCGAAAAAAAGGCTTTTTTCTATTGAGCCGATTTCGATTTTAAATTTGCCATAGATGAATTCAAAGCTTTCAATCAGCTGCGCATCTTTTGTAATAACGTGAAGTTCAATATCCGAAAATGGCCCTTCAGACTCTAACGCAATTGAACCATAGGCGCCAATAGCGAGAATTTGGTTTCCATAAGAATGGAGCAATCGCCCCTTAAGGAGCTCTATCATCTCTAGCTTTTGTTTTCTAGTTGTGGCAATTGGATAAGGCAACATACTTTCACCCCTTTAGAGAATATTTCTAATCTAAATAAGAGAACGTTTCTTTTCCTTACTATATCCAATATTTTCTGTATCCGCCATTTGTTTTCCAATTATTTCGAGTATAATGAATACAATCCATCCTGAAGATAAATTCCCCAAGGTTTGTCTTCTTTACGAAAGGAACATCCGACGTGACGATCAGTCCAATTTAAGTTCTCCCTTGCATTAGTAGTCATTTACGAAATAGACTCTTGGGGGATTCATAATGAAACTGAATAGAAATTTCCATTTACTGCTGACGGGCCAGTCACTTGCGAACATCGGTGATGTGCTGTATATTGTCAGCATCATTTACCTGATTTTCGAATTGACCGGTTCCGCCACAGCTGCCGCTTTGGTGCCTTTTGTCATTACTAGTTCGATGTTCGTCTCGAACACCTTAACACCACTTCTCATGCAGCGCTTTGATTTGAAATGGCTGCTTGCAGGATCGCAGATGGGCAAGACCGGCTTGTTGATAGCCTTGGCAATGCTGATGCCGCATATCACAACGGCCAATTTTATCGTGCTATTTTTATTGATCAGTTTGGTGGCGCTTTTGGATGGCTGCGCCAATCCGGTGTCACAGGCCTTGATCCCGAATTACGTGAAAAGCGAGCAGCTATTGAAAGCGAATGGCATCATGGAGACCGTGACGCAGCTGATCCAGACCTCAATGTGGTTTGTCGGCAGTTCCTTATTGATTTGGCTCACCGCTATCGAACTGGTCTGGCTGACGGCGGGACTGTTTCTGTTCTCAAGCCTGTTGTTGAACCGCTTGGCTCGGGTCGACAGCACTCCGCCAGAACCGCAAAACAAATGGCGCCAAATCACCAGAGGCTGGCAAACCGTCTCAAAGACGCCGGTATTAAAGCGCATTGCCTTAATGGAAATGCTCGAGACAATTGCTGGCGCCGTGTGGATTGCCGCGATTTTGTATGTATTTGTCAGCGAAGCGCTCGCAGTCGATGAGAAATGGTGGGGCTTTATCAACGGTTCGTTCTTTATCGGTTTGATCGCAGGCAGCCTTATTTGCCTAAGGTTTACAGAATGGGTTGAACGCAATCTCAGCCGTTTCATACTAACCGGTGCCATTTTCAGCAGCTTGGCGACTGTCCTGTTCGGGTTGAACAGCATGCCGCTCGTAGCACTCGGCTTCTCCGTTCTCGTCGGCGTCTTCAGCCAGCTGAAAAGTATTCCGCAGCAGACCGTCGTGCAGACGAGCGTGCCGAAAGAACAATTGCCAACAGTGTTCACAACGCTCGGGGCGATCGGCATGGGCACGTTCGGCGTTTCCTCGCTATTGATGGGGATATTGGCCGATTTGTTCGGCATCCGCTCGGTCTTTGTCTTGTCCGGTCTTTTGCTCGCTATCGCCAGTTGGATCGCTTACCGCGGCCGCAGTTCCTTTCAACGCACGATTCAGGAATAGATGTATATACGAAAAAGGCCAGCCGGAAAATTTCGGCTGGCCTTTTTATTCTCAATAATTTAATTGAACGCTCCCAAATAAACCGAATTTCTGCCACCGCTCTCAAACTCCTGGATAAAGCAGCGTATGCCTCTCGGATAGATCCGGTACGCCAATAAGTCCTCGATCTCCACCCATTCAAAACCGGTTTGCTGCGTGTCGGGATTCGAAGGTACAGCCAATTGCAAGTCATCCTGCAATTGGCATTCAAAATAATATTCAATCTGGTGAATGCCGCTATCGGTCTCGGCATGTTCGTGGCGCTCGCCTATGTATTCGCGGATGTGGATCAAGCTTTTTACTTCAACGGAACAGCCGATTTCTTCCATGCATTCACGCACAGCTGCTTCCGGCAAAGTCTCGCCGAGCTCCTGGCCGCCGCCGGGAAATAGATAATAACTGCCTTCTGCATCTTCGTTGGTCGTCAGCAACACTTTGCCGTCTTTGACAATAATCGCTTTTGCGGAATTTCTAATGGCCAAGGTGACCACTCCTTAGCCGTTCCTGCATCCCAAGAGACAAGCATACGCGGACTGCCTGTTCTGTAGCGGATTTGATATAACTGCTAATTTCTTCAACCATGTATATCTCCAAATCTTTGCCGGTAGATATTTTTGTTGCATGCTCAGCAATGATCAAATGTATCATGCGTGACCCCATTTCGGCTTCCCCCTTCTATCTTCAGCTATCTAATGCTTCATTTAGCGCTGCTTCGACATGGATCTTTGCCGTATCGAACAGCGGCACCTCTGCATCTTCTTCGTGTATCAACAAGCCGATTTCTGTGCAGCCAAGAATAATGCCCTCGGCTCCGCGATCGATGAGATTTTGGATGGCTTGTTGGTATTTCACTTTTGACGAGTCTTTAATTTCTCCTAAACACAATTCGTCAAAAATGACTTGGTTGATCATGTCGCGTTCTGCGGCTTCCGGAATCAAAACCTTGATACCGCTGTCTGCAATGCGTTCTTTGTAGAACTCCTGCTCCATCGTGTACTTGGTGCCGAGTAAGCCTACCGTATGGAGATGGTTTGCCTCGATCTTTTTTGCGGTCGCGTCTGCGATATGCAAAACAGGCACCGAAACGGCTTCTTCTATAGAAGAAATGACTTTGTGCATCGTGTTCGTGCACAATACAATCAGCTCCGCACCGCCTTTTTCAAGCGAACGGGCGACATCCGCCAATCGCTCGCCCGCTTCCTCCCATTTTCCTTCTGACTGAAAGCGTTCAATCTCCTCGAAGTCGTCACTGTACATGAGACATTTAGCTGAATGCAGGCCACCCAAACGCTGTTTTACTTGTTCATTAAGCAGACGGTAATATTCCGCTGACGATTCCCAGCTCATCCCGCCGATCAACCCGATGGTTTTCATGTCGATCCCCCTTCGTAAAACATCCTTTTAAACTTTCCCTATCGAAACTCTTTTGCCCACCCTCGTTTCAGTTGCTATACTGAAAAACCTTTGCTATAGACCCACTCGATATGCAGGTGTTATCATACTCAAGTACTTGCGGGAGGGTGACAAAACATGGATCAAGAACGGTTCGACAATTTGAAATTAGGCGAAAAAGGGGCAATGCTCAGCATCGCCGTTTATCTTATATTATCTATCATAAAACTAGTTATCGGCTTTAGCGCAGGGTCCGAAGCTTTGCGGGCAGACGGCTTGAACAATGTGACGGACATCGTCGCATCGATTGCGGTATTGATCGGTTTGAAATTATCGCAAAAACCGGCTGACGCTAACCATCCTTATGGGCATTGGCGCGCGGAAACTGTCGCTTCACTGGTTGCTTCATTCATCATTATCGCGGTCGGCCTGCAGGTCGTTTTTACAGCCGTTACGTCTGTCTTCCAAGGCAGCGCCGAGGCTCCGGATATGATTTCTGCCTGGACCGCAGGATTTTCAGCAATCATTATGTATTTTGTATATCGATATAATAACAACTTAGGGAAACGCATCAATAGCCAAGCGCTCAAAGCGGCAGCGAAAGACAATTTGTCCGATGCCTGGGTCAGCATTGCAGCACTCATCGGGATTGTCGGTGCACAGTTTTATTTGCCGTGGCTCGATCCACTCGCCGCGTTACTGGTCGGCCTGCTGATTTGCAAAACCGGTTGGGGCATCTTTTGGGAAGCTACACACGACTTGACCGACGGCTTTGATGAAGAGTTGATTAAGTCTTTTAAAGACACAGCACTCGATGTTGAAGGTGTCACCGAAGTGCGGGACATCCGCGCGCGCAATTACGGCAACCGTGCCGTGGTCGATGTGGTGGTGTTGGTTCGCCCCGATTTGGATATCCAGCTCGCTCATGATATTTCCACCGAAGTCGAAGACCAGCTGATGGAACATTACGATGTGTCCGATGTCCACGTTCACGTGGAGCCGAACCCAAAAATCTGTCCCTAGCTGTACCACTTCGGCTTGATGCTGTCGAAGTGATCATGATCCTCCAAAAGCCGATAGATTTTCTCGAGCATGTCGTCCATGTGTTCCGGCATTAGCTTTAAGGTCCACACGACACTCGAGAACACGCACATCGCCAAGTAAAGGGAATACAGCTCCCAAAATATGTCGTCCGGCTCCGAGTCATGGAAATAACCTTTGATCTGCCCTATTGAAAAAGGAACGCTCTGCCCTCGGCTGAAAAGGCCGACTTTCAAGAATTCATGAAACGGATCTCCCCAATCATGCCTGCCGAAATCCACCACTCCTGCGAATGTGCCATCCTTCACGATGAGGTTCCCGGGGTGGTAATCATCGTGCTGGAATAGGTTGGGCCGCCCGTCCATCAGTTGGATACGCTCTTCAATAAAGTCGATAATTTTCTGGTCATTGCGGATTTTCATGCCGCAGTCGGCGTATGCTACTAAATACTTTCGGTGCTTGGCGGTTTTTCTGACAGCCCACGGGGACATTTCGACAGGCGCCTCGTATTGGTGCATGTTCCGCAGCTCCATTCCTGCCTCGAAGCCGACTTTGAATTGTTCCTCAGGAGAATAATGCGTAAGTGCATGCTCCGCATCTTCCCCCTCTAGATACGACGTGATCATATATCCTTTATCTCCGACTTTTCCTGTCGCCAGTGGCTTAGAGCAGCGTATGCCGAGCCGCTGCATATGTTCCATGACGTCGTATTCCAGCTTTTATTGTTCAAGCTCTTCGACGCTGAATAGCCGTAGCAGCAGATCCGATTGCTCAGCCGGCATCCGGACCCTGTATTTTTCGTCCGAAGAAAAACCTTTATCGATTTTGACGATATTCCGGTAGTTTTTAATGAACGGTATTTCTTTTATGAGCGCATCGATCGCTCTCACCTCCCCGCTTGTCGCAGACAACTGAAAGTCCTCTCCGTTTGTTATTAATAAGTATGAAGCTTTTCACCATTCCCACTCCCCGGTTGAAGAACACCTAACAACAATTTTTTACGTTCAATTTGATACAGATAAGACCGAAAGTAATTCCACCTCTATCAATGATTCAACTCAAAATGACTTTCGATCAACTCGAGTGTTTCGAGACCCGGATTCAGTTCGGCAATTTTCTTTACTAAGGTTGCCACACCGAACACTTCTGTAAACGTGTGGCTGCCTACCAGTAAATTGATCCCCGCATACTGCGCATACTGGATCGAATAAAGCGTCGCTTCACCGGTGATGTAGGTATCGCAGCCTGCGTCGAGTGCCCGTTGGATCAGCATGGAGGAATGGCCCGCACCCGTTAAGACGCCGATCCGTTTGATTTGCTTGTCGTTGTTTTTCCATGCACGCACCGGCTCTTTTAATTTTGCCCGCATTTTTTCCGTCAACTGCCCAAACTCCAGAGGCGCTGAAAATTCAGCGATGCCCGGCAGTTCTCCGCCCGCTTCACTATAGGAAGAATATTGTTTGATCTCATCGACATCTAACTCGTTCATCAACGATGTACACGTGCCGAAATGGACGAAATCCAGCGGCGCATGAATCCAAAAATGGCTGATATGATGTTTTTCCAACTTTTCGACACAAGCTTCGCGCAATCCTTGTAAAAAATCCCAGGCATCATGATGCGTCACCATTAAATCAACACCGTGCTTGATGGCCAGATCCACCGTCTTAAGTGACAAATTCGTTGCGTAGCCAATTTTTTTGATGGCGTCATTCGAAGTGCTCGTAAAGCCGTATTCATCTTTTTCTTTCAATAACTCCTCACCAAAAAGCTTGTGAATCGCTAGTTCAAATTCATCCAAATTCATAATAAATGCCCCACTATTCTGTTTTTTCTTGATTTTACCATATTCTTGCGAAAGCTAAAGCCCCATTTGTCCCCTCTGCCTAGCATTTAACTGCTGAGATCAAGGGGGATTGAAAGATCTTGCAGCTAAACCCTTTGACATATCGAACATATTCGATATAAGATAGCCCCATGGAAAATTTAAAAGTGATAGATATATTCAAAGCCTTATCAAACGAAACCCGCCTGAACATCTTGAAGTGGTTGAGAGAACCCGAGAAGAATTTCCCGGTGCAGCAAGCGCATTTGCCTAAGGAGGTCAGCATTAAAGGCGGCGTCTGTGTCGGCGATATTCAAGAAAAAGTGAATTTATCTCAATCGACCGTGTCGCATTATTTGTCGCTTATGCAAAAAGCTGGCCTGCTCGAAGCCGTGCGCCACGGGCAATGGACGTATTATAGACGCAACGAAGAGACATTGGCAAAGATTTCAAAGTTCATCAATGAAGAAATTTGAGATTGCCCACTGTCTTTTTTTGATTTCTTATATCGATAATTTTAGATATTTCTATATGACCATGTACATATCGATGCATACCCATACAATGGATTAAAAATTTGGAGTGAATTTATTATGGACACAGCTTTACCGAAACAATTGCTCAGCACGAAACAGAAATTCTTGGCGTTCACATTGACGCTTTTGACCTTTGTCATGGGAACGAGCGAATTCGTCATCGTCGGCCTGCTCGCGGAAATATCGACCGACTTGAATATCAGCCTCGCTGTCGCAGGCACACTTGTGTCCGGCTTCGCCATCGCCTATGCCATCGGGACGCCTTTACTTACTGCCTTTGTCAGCCGCTTTCCAAAATATCCGCTGATGTTGACCTTGATCGTATTGTTCATCATCGGTAATATTATTAGCGCTTTATCCGGATCCTATGAACTGCTCATTTTCTCCCGCGTCATTACGGCGGTCGTCAGCGGTGTGTTGGTCGCCTTGTCGATGAGCATTGCCAGCGACATCATGCCTGAAAACAAAAGAGGCGCGATCATCGCATTGATTTTCGCCGGCTTTACGATATCCAATGTCATCGGAGTTCCTTTAGGGACACTGATCGGACAGCTCGGCAACTGGCAGCTGACATTTTGGTTCACGACTTTGCTCGGTGTCATCAGCTTGATGTTGGCCATCTTCATCTTGCCACGCAAATTGAAAGTGGTAAAAGCTTCGGCCAAGGATCAGCTCGGCTTGTTGGCCAATCCGCGGATGATTTTGGCATTCTTCATCCCAACTTTCTCCATTGCCGGCACGTATACAATCTACACATACATCACGCCGATCCTGCAAGACGGCATGGGAATCCCGACAAGTTACGTCAGTGCCATTCTACTCGGTTACGGCGCCTTCTCGATCCTCAGCAATGTGCTGGCCGGAAAGATTGCCAGCAACAATGGCGTCAGCAAGCTGCGCTATGTCTTCATCGTGCAGGCGATCATTTTAACTTCCCTGTTCTTTACGATGGGCACTACATTCGCGGGTCTCATTAGCCTGATGCTGATGGCAGTAATGATCTATGCGATGAACGCCACCATCCAAATGTATTTGATGAATTTGGCGACGGTTTATTTCCCGGCGGCGAAAGATTTCGCTTCATCGCTGACGCCTGTTGCGGTCAACGTCGGCATTGCACTCGGTGCGACACTCGGCGGTTACGTTGTCGCAAACGGCGGATATGTCCATCTGTCTTGGGTCGGCGGATTGTGTGCTTTGACCGCAGCAGGGCTCGCGTCCCTCAGCTACCGCCTTGATTCAAAAGATGCGCTTGCCGAGTCCACTGTCGAGGCTTGATTAAAGCTATAGTTGCTCGCTTTCTGAATCTAAATTAGATGGGGTTGCTAACATTCACTTAAGGACAGTGTTAATGCTTTGGATTAACGGGTATTCTTTATGTATTGGACACTATCGCTGAACCACGTTCATAATAAGGAATTGGATCAGTACTTTAATATCCAAGTCCTGGCTAAACGGGGATTTCAGGATGCTTAGCTTACATCAAATTAATTATGGTCCCCGCCAATAGCCATTGAGGAGGAATCAGCAACTATGCAACAATTAAGAAGACAGCCAAACCACGATGCATTAAAAGCCGTATCCTATAAATTGTTTCAAGTAATCAGTGATGAACTCGGCGTCAATACCGCTTATGTCACACAGCGTAGTCCGACAGCCATGGACGTCATCAGTTCATTCAATAAAGACCATTACATCATCCCGGAAGGTTATTCGGTCGATTACGATGGCACGTATTGCCGTTTGATCCTCCAAAGTGATCACGAGACGATGCATACGCACAATCTCGGCAAATTCAAGTTAACGAAAAACCTTGATGTCACTGAAGAGTTGGATGTCAAAGGGTTTTTGGGCGTGACGCTGCGTGACTTCCACGGCAATATTTTCGGTACATTATGCGTCATGGACCCAGAAGAAAAAAACTTCACTGACAAAGATATCAACTTCTTGAAGAGCATGGCAGAAGTGTTGTCATACATCATTCATTTGGACAGTACGGTCGCGGACATCGAACTCATCAGCGTGCCGATCATTCCGATCAAAAAAGGCTTGGCGATTCTGTCGCTCCAAGGCAATGTCAATGAACAGCGCTCCAGCAAGATCATGGAGGAAACCTTACATTATGCAGCAGACAAAGGCATCCATTCATTTGTCATCGATCTGTCGCAGCTTGCCTTGTTGGAAAACCGCTTTCCGGACCTCTTGAAGAACTTGGTGTCTGGCCTCAACGTCATGGGCGTGCAAGTGATGATGACCGGCTTGCCGCCGAGGCTCGTGCAAATGCAGGACGCCCGCGAACAGCTGTCGCAGCTGAAAACCGACTACGTCACCGATATCGAATCGGCGCTCAACAAACTCGGTTATCAATTGCAAAAATAACCGGAAAAAGGAGCGTATGCCGTGTAGGCATGCGCTCCTTTTTTGTTACGGCTGATGGAAAAGCGCAATTTGCACAAGACCATTATTTCGACCGGAACACTTCACCAATGTGAATTGAAATTTCTTTATTTATCAATGTTTATATTTTCCATTTAAATTTACATTATTTTTACAGTATCTTCATGAAGCCTCAACACCCTTGAAACAGTCATGCTCTATTATAGGAGTCGGCAAGCAAGTTGCTGAAACTACTTTCAAGGGAGTCGATCAATTGATGAACCAAAACATGAAAAAGAAAACGGCCGGGATTACCATCGCTGCCGCTGTCGCCTTTTCTTCATTAAGTTTAGGGCTGCACAATACGAGCACCGAAGCGAAGAATAAGAAAGACGAACCGACCAATGTCATCATGATGGTCATGGACGGAACGAGCGCGGGCGCGACCACACTAGCTCGTTGGTATAAAGGCAATGACCTGGCGATGGATGAGATTTTAGTCGGCGGCATGAAAACCCATTCGGCGGAATCCGCCATCACCGATTCGGCTCCTGCTGCGACAGCACTTGCCACCGGCAATAAATCCAATGACAAAGTCATCGGCCTGCTCCCTGAACTCGTCAACACGCCTGGTGAAGACCCGGTCGATCCGGCCGACGCATATAAACCGGTTGCAAATGTACTCGAAGGCGCCCAAATGCTCGGCAAAGCGACAGGTATCATCTCCACTTCCGAAATCCAACACGCCACACCTGCAGGATTCTCAGCACACGCGACGCACCGCAGCAACTACCAGGACATCGCCGAGCAACAAGTCTATCAAGGCATCGACGTCGTCCTTGGTGGAGGAAAACAATCACTGGCTCCCGGAACGGCTAAAAATGCACGTGTCGATGGGGAAAACTTGCTTGATGTGATTGATGAAAACGGCTACGACTTCGTTGAATCGAAAGATGAGTTAGTGAACTCGACATCCGATAAACTATGGGGAGCATTTGCCCCATCGGCTTTGGCCTATGATTTCGACCGCGAAACGACGAATCCTGAGCAGCCTTCCCTTGCAGATATGACGAAAAAAGGCATCGATACCTTGTCGAAAGACGAAGACGGCTTCTTCCTATTTGTCGAAGGCAGCAAAGTGGACTGGGCAGCGCATGGCAATGACACCATCGGAATCATCAGCGACGTACTCGCTTTTGACGCCGCGGTAAAAGAAGCCATCGACTTCGCGAAAGCTGATGGCAATACGATGGTCATCGCCGTCAGCGACCACGGCAACAGCGGCATTACTATGGGCAATGAAAACACCAACTCCAACTACCCTGAAATTCCTGTATCCACTTATATCGATCCGCTGAAAAAAGCGACGATGACAGTTGAAGGAGCCTTGAAATCCTTGAAGCCGGATCGCTCAAATATGAAAAAAGCTGCTGAGCTATATGGCTTGGACGATTTAACCGATCAAGAACTGGATCAATTGAAGCAATCGAAATCACTGCAGGCAGATATGGCCCACATGCTTGCACAGCGTGCCAATATCGGCTACTCCACTAGCGGCCATACCGGCGAGGACGTCTTCTTGTACGCATACGGCCCGAGCAAACCGTCCGGTCTTGTAGACAATACCGACATCGCTAAAACGATGGCAAAGTTCATGGATTTCGACCTTAAAAAGACAAGCGATGAGTTGTTCGTCAATGCCAAACAAGCTTTTGAACAAAAAGGCTATTCGACACGCATCGATGTAACGGATGCCAACAATCCGGTCTTTATCGCGGAAAAGAACAAAATCAGCATCGAATTACCGATCAATAAAAACATCGCCCACATCACCAAGAACAATAAGATATCCGAAAAGACACTTAAAGGAGTCACCGTCTACAACGGAAAAGATTTCTACGTCTCGAAAGAAGCATTAAATCTTTCAAAATAAAAATGGTATAAAGGCTTTCTTCCAGGAGATTATGCTGGAAGAAAGCCTTTTATCTTTTATTACAGGTGATGAAATGCTATTGACTTCTTCGAATAGAAGCGTATATTTTAGCTTGTACAACAGAATCCACCTTTTAATATCGCTGAGACAGAATGAAATTCTGTACGGGGGAACCAATTTGATCGCAATATGATCTCGGGGTGAATCTTCAATTTGAAGAAGGGGTACTCTCCATCCCTAATCCGGCAGCTAACTCCGTAAGCGTAGAAAAGAGAGAAAAGGTCTATCTCAGACCGTTTCTTTGAAATGGTTTTTTTGTGCTCAATTTTAACGGAAAAGAGTGGAAGAACAGATGGGATGGAAGAAGAAGCAGTTTGCAGTGATCGGATTAGGTAGATTCGGAGGAAGCGTCTGTAAAGAACTGCACCAAATGGGACATGATGTACTCGCAATTGATCTGGACGAGAAAAAAGTCGCGGAATATGCGGAATTCGCCTCACACGCCCTTCAATTGGATTCGACAAGCGAGCGCGCATTGAAAAGTTCAGGCGTTACCAATTTCGAACATGTCATTGTCGCAATCGGCGAAGATATCCAGACTAGCATACTGACAACGCTAATCTTGAAAGACCTGGAAATCCCCAAAATCTATGTCAAAGCGCAAAACCGTTATCACCAAAAAGTGCTGATGAAAATCGGGGTCGAACAAGTACTGCAACCCGAGATTGAGATGGGAAAAAAGATCGCCGAAACTTTAGGCTCACAGAAAATTGTCGACTCGATTAACCTTTCTGCCGACTATAGCATTACGGAATTGCTGGCTACTCCCAAAGTAAATGATAAATCATTAAATGAATTGAACATCCGCCCCAAGTTTGGCGTGACGGTGCTGGCCATCAAACGAGGTGAACAACTGAATATCTCTCCGATGCCAGCAGATACATTGCAAGCCGGGGATATCCTTACTGTACTCGGCACCAAGAAAAGCATTCACCGCTTTGATCGAGTGGGCCTATAAGATGAAAAAATCCTATTTGCTTAAGAAAATCCATATATCTCCACCGCAAGTACTGTCCATCACCTTTCTGATTACTATTTTGTTCGGCGCAGTTTTGCTGTATTTGCCCATTTCGACGGTTGATCCAATTTCTTTTCTTGATGCCTTGTTTACTGCCACTTCCGCTACTACGGTGACGGGACTGGTGGTGCTCAGTACGGGAAATGATTTCACTTTATTCGGCCAAACCGTCATTATGGTGCTCATGCAGATCGGCGGGCTCGGATTGATGACTTTCGCTGTTTTGATCGTCATGCTTCTAGGGAAGAAAATCGGCTTGAGGGGCCGAATCTTGATTCAGCAGTCGTTTAACCAATACTCTCTGGGCGGCATGATCCGCCTTGTCCGCACCATTTTCATCTTCACGTTTGCCATTGAATTTTTGGCGGCCGTGTTCTTAGCCATCCGTTGGGTCCCGGAGCACGGCTGGGGAGTCGGACTTTACACTAGCATCTTTCATTCGGTGTCTGCCTTCAATAATGCAGGATTTTCATTGTGGGATGATTCCTTGATGGGCTATGTCGGCGATCCAACCGTCAATATCATCATCACCTTATTATTCATCACCGGCGGCATCGGATTTACCGTCTTATATGATATGTGGACCACCAAGGACTTTCGCCACTTGTCGCTGCATTCCAAAATCATGCTGGTCGGAACACTCGTCGTCAATATAATCGCCATGTTGTTCCTGTTCGTTTCGGAATACAGCAATATGCAGACGCTCGGCTCGCTGACTCTTGGCGACAAGCTATGGGCTTCGTATTTCCAAGCGGTGACGCCGCGGACTGCGGGATTCAATTCACTGGATATCGGCAGTATGGAAACCGGCTCTATCGTGCTCATTACTTTATTGATGTTCATCGGTGCGGGCAGCGCCTCGACCGGGAGCGGCATCAAGCTGACCACTTTTTTTGTCATCCTATTGGTGGTCGCTGCTCACCTTAACGGAAAAAAAGAAGCCGTCATCTTTAAACGCGCTATTCCTTCCCACTTGCTGGAACGTTCACTGGCGATTGTCTTCATCAGCATGTCTGCCATCTTTATCGGGATCCTCATTTTGAGTTATACCGAAAGTGCGCCATTCGAATGGATCATCTTCGAAGCGTTTTCCGCTTTTGGGACCGTCGGTTTGTCGATGGGCTTGACCGGTGAATTATCCAGCGTCGGCAAGCTGGTCATCATGGCGCTCATGTTTATCGGCCGCATCGGCCCGGTCACCTTGGCGTTTGCACTGGCACGCCAACATCGGGAACCGGTCAGCCACCCGAAAGGCGATGTCTTTACAGGGTGAATCTTATACCAGCCAATTACACAATAAAGCAGCACCGCAGATCTGTTTCTGCGGTGCTGCTTTTTTTCATGCCTCATTTTTGCTGAAACGGCTCAACAACAAAAGCTTTTATCGACCATCGGGATTCTTCATCACCCCTTCAGTTGAAAGCCGTCCCAATAACTCCATCAGATTTTCAAGCGGCGGTGCATGCTCTTGGTTAAACCAATAGCTCAATACGCCAATCATCGCCGACAAGGCATATTCCAGGGTATAGTCCAGTTCGAAATCGTCTTTTGCCCCTTGTTTCAATAACACCTCTTTCATCAAAGGTTTCATGCTGCGTTTGGTTTTGGCTTGAAAAGCCGGGTCTCCGTGATCACCAAGTAAGACGGCGAGGTATTTGCTATGTTGCACATACACATTGATCAGCGCTTCAAATGAAAAGGCAGAATCGGTCGACGACAGCTGTTGCACGGGGAGTTCCTGAAGCTTGGAAATTAAGGTGTCTTCCAGCTGCTCTAAAACATCATACACATCGGTAAAGTATTCATAGAAAGTGGAACGGTTATATCCCGCCTTCACGGTGACTTCCTTAATCGTTATTTTTTCGATTCGTTTATTGCAATAGATGTCCCAGAAAGCATCGGTTAAATTTTGTTTTGTTTGGGCAGCCACCGCTGAATTCTTTTTCATCTCTGCTCCCTCCTGTTCGATTTCAAAATCCGACATTTCGGATAAACTGTCGGTTGATGGGAAGATAAGTCCGCCATACAATTAAATCATACGACACGTTGTCGGAAAAATAAACATGAATGAGCAGGTGATGTTATCATGACGACGATAATTATTGAAAAGCTTACAAAGGATTACGGCAATCAAAAAGGAGTCTTTGATCTTTCGCTGCAAATCGAAGAAGGCGAGGTGTTTGGGTTCTTGGGTCCTAACGGTGCAGGGAAAACTACAACCATACGTCATTTACTAGGATTCACCAAAGCGCAAAGCGGAGGAGCTGCCATCTTGGGATTGGACTGCTGGAGCGAAGCAAAAAAAATTCAGCAAAATCTCGGATATTTGCCTGCAGAAATCGCCTTCCCGGAGAATATGACCGGCACACAACTCATTCAACATACCGCCAAGATGCGCGGTATTCGCGACACAGCAAAAGCCGAGGAATTGGTCGATATGTTCGACTTGGATCCTTCTGCAAAGATAAAGCGAATGTCCAAAGGGATGAAACAGAAAGTAGGGATTGTGTGTGCGTTTATGCACGACCCCAAAGTCCTGATTTTGGATGAACCTACAACCGGACTTGATCCCCTCATGCAATCCGTATTTGTAGATCTGATCCACCAGGAAAAGCAAAAGGGCAAAAGCATTCTCATGTCCTCCCACCTCTTCGAAGAAATTGAAGGGACGTGCGATCGGATTGCCATGATTAAGCAAGGTCGCTTGATTTCGGTGATGGATGCCCAAAGTGTGAAGAAGTTTGATAGAACCACTTTCAAAATCAGCTTCCGAAGCCTGCACGATTTCCATTCGATCCAGCAAGAGGAATTTCATATTCGCGAAGCCTATGAGGATACCCTGCACATCGTCATCGACATAGATGACCATCAATTGAATATGTTGCTGCGCGCTCTTGCAAAACGCGAAGTGGCAGCGCTCCGTGAAATAAAACATTCTTTAGAAGATTCGTTTATGAACTTCTATAAGGGAGGACATGATCATGTTTAACCCGAATTTATTTGCCCATTTGGTGAAAACAAACTACAGATCCTTTTTGATCATTGCGACGGCCCTTTCGGTGTTAATCGGCATTGTCATGAGTGTATTTACCCCTGAGACGATGAATGATATCGCCCAAACTAATATGGATGCACCCGTGAATCCTTTAGGTGATATTTCCACATTGATCGCCTTTGTCGCCAATCAGTATTTCGGCAACTTCGCCCTTATTTTCGCGATGATTTATTGCGTTATGATAGGAAACAAATTGGTGGCCGACCAAGTGGACAAAGGCAGCATGGCCTACCATCTTTCCACTCCAATTACGAGAACCCAGTATACGTTTACGAGCTCTGTCTACTTCATCTCTTCCCTAACGGCAATGTTTGCATTGGTGTTTCTCGTAGGGGTTGGCGTGGCAGAATTGGTTCAGCCAGGTGAACTGCCTATACAAACCTTTTCTATACTCACTTTAGGCTTCTTGTTGTTAAGTTTGGCTATCAGCGGAATTACTTTTTTTGCCTCGTGCTTGTTCAACCGCTCCAGTCATTCGCTGGCCCTTGGCGCTGGACTGACGGTATTTTTCTTTGCGGCGAATATGCTCGCCGGCATGAATGAAAGTTTGGAAATACTCGAAAACGCGACAATCGTCACGCTATTCGACTCTGCCGCAATCATTTCAGGAGATGGTTATGGCGTGCAACTGCTCGTCCTTGCCGGGCTCGCATTGGCTTTGCATATTCTTGGCATCATAGTCTTTAACAGAAAAGATCTTCCCTTATAAAGAGTTTTAATTCTAATGCTAGAAGAATGAGCATTAGGATGTGCCAACTACGGGATAGCTTGCCAAAATATTTTCCAACTCTCTCAGCAAGAGCAACAAATAGCTTTGGTCCGAAGCAAACTCGAAAGTGAGCACCGCTCCGGTTCCGGAGGGGTACTGGGTTTTTGCTTGCCAAGCAATTCGTCCAAGTAAATTTGTCCGGCATTGCACCTCAATAACTCCTTCCATTGAAGTCAATTCAGCTTTTCCTTTTCGTTTGTCATTCATGTTCTTTAACTGTTTACAAAAATCCCTGAATTCATCTGTCCTCAATTACGTGTCAAAATGAGCAGAGTATCCAGGGATTTTTATGGTGATTTCCGTATCCAGCCAATTAGCGTCCCAAAAGTCCACTGAAGCTAAATAACTTCTTTTTACTTTGGTTATTTTGATTTGTTCCTGTTCCCCCAGCAAGTGGATGTTCATTTTCGGCAGCCTGTTTTCTATACAAACTTTTAACTTCTTAAAAACCCGCCTTCTGAATGAATCACTTGACCGGTGATCCAGCCGCCTTCTTCACTGGCAAAAAACGCGATGAGGTTCGCGGCATCTTCCGGCTTACCGATGCGCCCTAAGCCGAACTTCGGCCGCAAATAATCCCGGATGTTGTCATCCATCCAATTGGTGTCAGTCGGTCCTGGATTGACGGCGTTCACTGTGATGCCCAGTTCCGCGATTTCTGCGGACAAAGAGGAAGTGAATGCAGAAATCGCGCCTTTTGTTGCGGCATACGCCAAGTTTCCTGGCATCGGCCCCTGCTCCTGCCCGGAGGTTAAATTGATGATGCGCCCATCGTTTCGGCCAGTCTGCTGAAATCCTTTCGCGAACTCTGTGGACAATAAAAACGTCGCTCTCATATTTACCATATAATGATCGTCCAAGACCTTACCGGTCAGCTCCATATAGTTGGAATCGATTGAATGTGCCGCGTTATTGATAAGGATATTCGGGAAACCGATGGCGCTTGTTGCATGCGCTAGGATAGCCGTTTCGGCGTCGTGCTGCTGCAAATCGACCTCCGCAAACTCACAACACACGCCCAGATCCATGATTTCAGAACGGAAGCGCTCTGGAAAAGCCGGTTCTGCCTGCCAATGGGTGAAGAAAATATCCTTTTCTTGCTGTGCCAGTTTCCGGCATACGGCCGCTCCGATTCCGGTATCGTTGCTGACGCCGGTGATCAATGCAATGCTTTTGGATTTCGCCATGCTGATAGCCTCCTTTTATGCAGCTTATTAAAGCAGCTTTGCCATATAATACTCATCCACATAACCATCGTTGACGAGCAGCGAATCCCGCTTCACGCCTTCAATTTCGAACCCCATGTTCTGATACAAAGCGACTGCTGATGTGTTTTCTGCTATCACCGTTAGCTCCAAGCGGTGCAGTTGGACAGATTTTGCCCAAGAGATCATATGGGAAAACAATGCCTTTCCGACACCTTTTCCGCGGCTATCGCTATAGACACCCGCTACAATATAAGCGCGGTGTGAAATTCGCTGGGGGGTTTCATGTTGAACAATCAGGTATCCTAGAACTTGATGTTCTTCGCACGCGATAAAAACGCCTGACTTTTCATTAGCATTCAACACATCGATGAACTTTACGAACGATTCGGCTGAAATTTGCCGTTCACCTGGATTGAACATCATGTATCCTGAATCCTCAGCGTTTTTAATGACCTGCACGATCTGTTCTGCGTCGCGGCTTTCAGCTTTTCGAATTTTAATCACAGTTACACTCCTATTCTGTTAAAAAAGCGTTCCACGTTTCTTCAGCTCCATTATTTCCGGGGAAATAATGGAGCTGAAGACGCAAGTTGTTAGCTCAATAATCACTAGCTTTTATTTAATCGCAACATGTTCAGCCAAGAATAGCTTTTCTCTTTTTATAAAAACGAAGCTAGCGCGATACTTACAAGGTCGTTATTGAATTATAATAAGATAGCGGCCTGCTCTTTTGCACTGTTTAAGCCGTTTCCTCATAAGATAACCAATTCTCAAACCTTCTATATATGAACCAACATTATAAGGGAGCTGATTTGTTATGGAATTGACCGGAGAACATATTTTCATCCGCTTTCTTGAAGACAAAGATGCCAGCGCATTGCTCGATCTGCAGCTACGCAACAGTGATTTTTTCCAGCAATACGCACCGACTTTCGGGGCTGATTTTTACACATTGGACTCCAAGCAGGACTATATCAATCATTGTGCCAAGCAAAGATTAGAAGACCAACAATACACCTTTGGCATCTTTTCAAAACACGATGAGCAATTAATCGGTGATGTCACCTTAGCCCGCATTGCGCGTGGCGCACTCCAGCGGGCTTTGCTTGGCTATTCACTGGACCAAGAATATAACGGCAGAGGCTATGCGACCGAAGCCGTCTCGTTGGCCGTCGAGTTTGCGTTTCGTCATTTAAAACTTCACCGCGTGGAAGCCGGTGTCATGCTAACCAACATCGGTTCGATGCGTGTTTTGGAAAAATCCGGGTTCCACAAAGAAGGTATCGAACAACAAGGCGTGAAAATCAATGGCCGCTGGGAAGACCACCAAGTGTTTGCGATTCTTTCGAATGAAAACTGACACACGAGCATCGTTTCCTAGCGCGGGTAGATCACTTTGTAATAGACTTCGATTTGCTGGCTTGTTTCGATGGCCCGCACTTTTTCCAGCTTGATCTCCAAGTCTTCTAAATGGTCGAACATCCGTGTTCCTGCTCCGAGAAGCATTGGGGCGATCGCGATTTGCACTTCCTCTACAAGTTTCGCCCGCAATAATTGCTGGCCGACGTCCGCACCCAGCACTACGACGTCTTTCTCGCCTGCTGCGGCTTTGGCTTGTCGGACGACACTTTCGACGCCGTCGGTCACGAAGGTGATGGTCAAGTTTTCATTTTCTTTTGGATGCTTCGCCGGCGGATGATGGGTCAAGACGAATATCGGCACTTGAAACTCGTAATTATCGGCATAAGCATCGACATCCGGAGTCATTTCAAACGTCTTGCGCCCCATGATGACAGAACCGGTATTGGCCATGGTCGCTTCGATTTCCGCGTTCGGCTCGAAACTTTCATAAAGCTTGTCGAGTTTTCCGCCCCGGTCGTTGACGAATCCATCAAGCGACATGATCATTCCAAAACAGACCTTTGCCATGATGTAGTCTCCATTCTTTTTGCTGGTGGATTGCGCCACCCGCTGTTGTCCCATGGTTTAACTATTTCCCTCCTCACCGGGCATTCTCCTGCTGCATATCAGCCCATCCCTATTCCATATAAAAAACCGCTTCTATTAAAGCGGTTTTCTTTCAAGTTTCCTGTCTGGTCCCTACTCCATGCACTGCACGCAATGGGCATCTTTTTTAAATCCCTTTTTCCTCGAAGCGCTTTAAATCATTGCGATGGCCCATGACGACTAATATATCCTTCAATTCGATCCCATCTTCCGGCATCGGCGCAACGTTCACCGTTTCCCCGCGCTTGATGGCCAAAACGGTGCATTTGTATTTCGCACGGATATCCAATTCCAGCAAAGTCTGGCCATGAAGTTTTTTGGAAGCCACGAGTTCAATGATGCTATAGTCTTCGGACAAATCGATATAATCGATAACTTTTTCCGAATCCATGTGGTGGGCGATGCGGATGCCCATTTCTCTTTCGGGCTGGATGACGCGATCCGCTCCCACTTTTTCAAGAATCATTTGATGCTGCAAATCCTTCGCTTTGACCCAGACAATCGGAATGCCGATTTCCTTAAGCATCAATGTGCACAATACGCTGGTCTGCAAATTATCGCCGATCGCCACCACGGCATGCTCAAAATTCCGCACGCCGAGTTCACGCAAACTCATCTCGTCCGTCGCATTCGCCACGGCGGCGTGAGAGGCGAAATTGCGGATGGCATCCACGCGCTCCGGAGATGAATCGATTGCCATGACATCATGCCCAAGCTTAAACAGCTCTTTGCAGATGCTGCTGCCGAATCTCCCCAAACCAATTACTACAAATTGTTTTTTCAAGTTATTCCCTCTTCTCTATTTCCCCATCAAAGCAAAATCCCCCAGCAAGAAAAAAAGCTCTTCAATTTCATCTTGCCGTTTGTTTTTAATACTCTAAAAACTACGCATGTTAAGTTCCCTTGTCAACATTTTCTCATATTTTCTTAGTAGTTTAGGACACATCGTTGTTCATCCTTTTCCGCTCCAAAAATATATAAAAAAAGATAACTTCAATGAAGTCACCCTTTTGTATGCATCAATTTTGAATGTGATTTTTTGATCTGCCGAGGGACCGGCTAAAACGCAATCATTAACTGCAGGTTTTTTCGCCTCGAAGTCCGCATAATGCCTGTTTTTCTATGTGTATATCCTCTTTCAAGCATATGATTAAATAAAATAACAAGCGTCTTTCACCGCTAAACTTTTGTGGTTTTTGCCATAGCTTTTGAAAAATGCCGCTCAGGATACGTTCACAAATTACCGGATCGGCAAATTCTCGAGAGCAGATGTTCCATAACAACGGATGGTATTGATCATATATTAATTCCAGGGCAGTAGGATCTTTAAAATGCAATCTTTCAATCAATTGGCCATCCGTAGTCATTTAGCACCTCTTTCTCCTTAAACTAAATACCCACAAGAAGAAAAAAAGAAACTTTGATTAACAAAAAAATACATAATTTTTTGGTTTACACAAAGAATCCTTTCTGATCTTTTCTAAGAGTATTCCATTAAAAAAGCTGCACAAATCATCGCCAAGCGACTTTTGTACAACTCCTTCATTAGTGTCACGCATCCCCGTTCCGTTCATCGACACTATCTAAAGCGCGATAGACTACGATTGGACCGGATTGCCGATTCCTTTATGAATATTGACTTGATGAGGATACGGAATTTCAATGCCGTTCGCATCCAATGCTTCTTTGATTGTTTTGCGCAATTCACGCTCGACGGCCCATTGCTCGCCATTTTTCGCTTTTGCAATGATGCGCAAGGTCACATCGGAGGTCCCCAAAGCTTGCACGCCAATGACCTTTGGTGCCTCCACAATAATACCTTCTTCCATTTTCACACCCTCACAAGCTGCTTGCACGACCGCCATCGCTTCGTCGATATTTTCATCATAGGACACGCCGATATCCACAAGCGCCTGCATATTGCCGCGCGAATGGTTGCTGACGGTCGTAATGTCACGGTTCGGGATATAGTTTAGCGTCCCGTCAAAGCTGCGTATTTGCGTCGTGCGCAAGCCGACCGATTCGACGATGCCATCGATGGCACCGACCGTGACAAAATCATTCACATCAATCTGTTTTTCCAACAGCAGGAAGAAACCAGTGACCACGTCGCTGACGAGGCCTTGAGCCCCGAAGCCGATCGCGAGCCCGACGATTCCCGCCCCAGCAATGAGACTTGCTACAGAAAGCCCGAAAATATTGAAAAGAGTCGCGACCAAAATAAAAATCAATGCGTATGAAAACACATTTTCCGACAAGGCACGCAATGTCAACGCGCGGCCATTCGTCACATCGCCTTTTTTCGTCAGCCTATCGAATGAACGGTTGATCAGCTTTTTACCGATCGCCCTGACGATAGCAAATGCAATCAAAATCCCGATAACTTGAGCGGCAATGATTCCCGCATCCAGAAGCAATGCTTCCCAATTGAAACTCGCAAAATCCAACAAAAAAAATCATCCTTTCCATTCTGGTGCCGGCGCTACTGCCGAATATCCGCGCAAGGCCTATGTATTTTCCTGTTTCTTTATAACATAGATGGAGGGCTTGTTTCATTTCACAGCTGCGCTCAAAAAATAGGCAAGGTACAAAACCACATTATTTTCAATGCGATAAAATAACTTTTTCACATGCAGCGCTTACATTTTTCAAACAGGTTTGAGCTCGCCCGCAAGTGGTAGATAAAGGTAGAAACCAACTATTACCAAACTGAGGAGAGATATAAATGCCCAACATTCCAAACCCGAAAACACAATATACGACAGAAGATTTTCCGAAACAATACCAGGAAGCGCCTGGTGTACAAAACCAAATGACGCCTGTGCCGGACTGTGGCGAAAAAACGTATAAAGGCTCCGGCAAACTCGAAGGCCGCAAAGCGCTAGTCACTGGGGGCGATTCCGGAATTGGCCGTGCCGCAGCAATCGCCTATGCCAGAGAAGGTGCAGACGTAGCGATCAACTATTTGCCGGCGGAACAATCTGATGCCGATGAAGTAAAACAATTGATCGAAGCAGAAGGCCGCAAAGCTGTGTTGATCCCCGGCGACTTGAGCGATGAAGCGTTCAATAAGGAAATGGTGGAAAAAGCGAACGCTGAGCTTGGCGGATTGGACATTTTGGCATTGGTGGCCGGCAAGCAGCAAGCCGTCAAAGACATTGCCGACCTTCCGACAGAACAACTTGAAAAAACATTCCAAGTCAATGTCTTTTCCATGTACTGGACAGTGAAAGCAGCGCTGCCGTATCTTCCAGAAGGCGCGTCGATCATCACGACGAGCTCTGTGGAAGGATTTGACCCAAGCCCGATGCTGCTCGATTATTCAGCAACGAAATTCGCTATCATCGGCTTCACGAAATCCTTGTCCAAACAACTGGCGGACAAAGGCATCCGCGTCAACTCGGTCGCGCCAGGCCCAATCTGGACAGCTCTTCAAATTTCCGGCGGACAACCGCAGGAAAACATCCCGGAATTCGGCAAGGGCACACCGGAGACGCCGATCGGCCGCGCAGGACAGCCGGCAGAACTTGCTTCTGTCTATGTCTTCTTGGCTTCTATCGAATCAAGTTACGTCACAGGGCAGATCTACAGCATCACAGGCGGCATGACGACTGCCTAAACAAAGACATTCAACTCACTAGTAAAAAACTTGCTGCGCCGATACCGGTGCAGCAAGTTTTTTCTGTTGTCCACAGCCATTTCACGGCGCAAATCCATAGTAAAACAAGATGTGTGCATAGAAACCGACGAAAGAAATCATCAAAGTCACCGGGACAAATAAACCCATCATGATGATTTTGGAAACTTTTCCGACATCCAACCGCCATATGCCTTTATAGACTTGCACCCATAGGGCAATGGCTAGCGGAACGACCATCAAAAAATAGAAAATGGCAAGGCCGTTCCCAAAGACATCGAAATAATCCCGGTTCACACTATCGCTAGTCCTGAAATAACGGCTCATTCCAAAAAAGAATACAAGGAACGATAGCTGCACCACAAGCCCGTAGATAAACAGAGGAATCCTGAATTTCTCCAGGTTTCGCAGCATTCACAAGACAGCACAGTACACGATGGCGATGACAATGGCTATGTAAAAACTGATTGGGTAAAAAATAAGCGCACCACCTTTGATTATTCATGTTTCAACGAATAAATAAAATCCCGCTGGCTAATAAGCTACCAAAGCGGCTCTTCTTCATCCGTTAATTCGATCAAAAACGGATACACCGCAATAGCCGCGAAGAAGCTGGCTGCTAATAGCATTAAAGTGGTGACAGGCGATAGATTGATTAAAATACCCAACAACATGACGAGCGGCGCGATGAAAACCGTTATGCTGCTTCTTTTTCTCGACCGCGTTGTGAGGAATTGCGTTTTTTCGCAGTAAGGGCATTGGATCCCTGTTGCGAGCGTGAACATCTTTTTCACCGTCTGTTTCCAGTTCCATTGCTCGTAGCAATTCTGACAGATTGGCATAGTGTCCCTCCTTCTTAATGGTTTAAATGGACAAAGCGTATAATTTCACAATTTCGTGGCAAGTTCTCCTATAAGCCTAACAGAGAAATCCAAAAATTCCCACGTCGAATTCCAATTAACTGGGATATACAAAGGAGATTGCCTGATCATGCATGCTTTCGTCCAACGAAAAAAGACAAAACCAGAGTCCGGTTTTGCCTTTTCCACTAGCGTTCTATTATTCCATATAGCGATGCTTTCTCAAGCTATTTAAACTGCTGATTTCCTGCAGCAATTCTTCACCGATGTTCGTTTCCCGCACCTTTTTCCGCTGCAGTTCCTCGTCTACCAAGCGCTTGATCGATAGCACGTCGGTTCCATTTTGCAATACTTCTTCTTTGGAATTGAACAGCTGATGGGCGACGAGCTGCATGCCGTAGGAATTGTACAATAGCGTATAGCCGGCGATGCCGGTCGTCGATTGATACGCTTTCGAAAAGCCGCCGTCTATGACAATCATTTTGCCATTCGCTTTGACCGGGTCTTCCCCGTCGATTTCCTTGACCGGCGTATGGCCATTGATGATGCGCCCGTGTTCTGGATTCAAGTCGAATTCCGCGAGCATCTTGCGGCACATCTCTTCGTCTTCGCGCAAATGGTAATACGGGTTTTTGCGTTCTTTGTGTGTTTCTTTATCTTGGATAAAATAACGCTCGAACGTCGTCATTTCGCGTTTGCCGAATAGCGAAGAGTTTTCGCCGGTCCATTGATACCACACCATGTCGGTGGCAAAATCGTCGGTTTCTTCCGGGTGGGCAAAGGCATAGCGTGTGTACTGCTCAAATACATCAAGCAATTCGCGGCCTGCGTAGCTTTCCCCTTCGATGTCCATCTTTTTCATATCGCCGTTTTCTTCGAGTGGAATGCACCCGTGGATCAATAGATTGCCGTTGTATTGCAAGTAAAGGCTGCCTTTTTTCATGAGGAACTTCATATGGCGCGCCAGTTTTTCCGAGTGCTGGATGGAAAACAGCAATTTGTCAATCACTTGCTGTTCTTCGTCGAGCAGACGGTCCGGCTGTTCGGGATCGATTGTCGCGAAGCATGTATTTTGGAGAGCATAGGTTTTGCCGTGGATCGTTGCTTCATTTTTAGCGTAATCGACTTTCTCGAGCAGCAGGCGGTCGGTCATGTCGAAGCACGAGCGCCTTTTAATGATCGGGCTTTCGAGCTTGAATTGTATGATTGAAATGGCTTGATGGATTTTGGTGATTTGCAGCTGCTCCTGCTCGGTCAGCTTTTCATCTGAAATGCGTTTCGGGCGGAATGCCGGATTGTCGTCATAGTATTGTTCTGCCAAATTCAATAGCGGCCGCAAATTGATGCCGTAGACATCCTCGATGATATCCAAATTATTGTACCGCGCACAGATGCGGATGATGTTGGCGAGGCATACTTTCGAACCTGAGTAGGCGCCGAGCCATAACACATCATGATTGCCCCATTGAATGTCGACGGAATGATAGCCGATAAGCGTGTCCATAATTTTATGCGGATCCGGGCCCCGGTCGTATATATCCCCGACAACGTGCAAATGGTCCACCGTCAAACGCTGTGTGGTGTACGCCAGGCCGATAATGAGTTTATCCACTTGGCCCAAGGAAATGATTTGTTCAAGCATTTTCGCGTAATAGTCTTTTTTATTGGTGAATTCATCGGTTTTGTAGAGCAGTTCTTCAATAATATAAACAAACTGCTTCGGCAAGGCTTTGCGCAGTTTCGAGCGGGTGTATTTGGACGAAGCATACGAAACAAGCTTCAATAGCCGTTCGATGACTTCTATGTACCAGTCCCGCAATTCTTTTTTGCTGCTGAAATGGCTTTTGATCAATTGCAATTTCTCTTCCGGATAATAGACGAGTGTCGCAAATTCGTTCAATTCATCTTCTTGCAGTTCATCCTTGAAAAGATCCCTGATTTTCACTTTGACATTGCCGGAGCCGTTGCGCAACACATGCTGGAACGCCTGATACTCGCCGTGCAGATCACTGACGAAATGCTCGGTGCCTTTCGGCAGGTTCAAAATGGCTTCTAGATTGATGATTTCCGTTGCCACTTTTTCTTCACTATCGTATTTTTGCGCCAGTAGATCCAAATACTTTGAATTTTTCATCCAGAATCCCCCTTTCAAGCTATACACACTGAAAATAAACACTTGTTGACCACGTATATGAAAATGAATGTCGCAAAAGGAAGTGCTCTATATTTCCAGTCTATAGCAGTTCTCCTGCCGGCTCTACTATTAATTAGGGAACGCTCGGCAATTAGAGAAAAAAATCTGGGCTTTATGACGATTATATAAAGTTTGGTAAATGTTCAACGCATCACATTACTTGTAAAACTTTTAATAGGTACATAGTTACTATTTAAATTCAACATACTGGAATTATAATAAGGAAAAACTGAAAAAGGCAAACTTACCTGAAAAGGAAGGACGCAAAGCCATGAGCCTATCCACTGCCTGCGCAGTGCACGGTCGTCAGGTTGCCAGGCACCCATTTTGCGGGCCTCGGCTCACAGAATGGAGGAAGAGAATATGTTGAAGAAAGCGGCGATACTAATGTTCGCGATGTCTCTCATGCTGGCGTTTCATGCAGAAAATGTCCAAGCAAGCGGCGGAACGCCTGAAACCCGTGCTACTTGGCTATGGAATCCATGGATGTTCGTGGAAGACCAAGCTTCTGTACTGGCTTTTCTCGAAAATAAAAACGTCAATAAAGTTTACGTGCAAATCGACCGGGACATCCCGAAAAATACTTACCGCAGTTTTATAGCTCAAGCACATGCGCGCGGCATCGCCGTTTTCGCACTGGACGGTGCCCCTGCTTGGGTTGCGCCGAAGGGTTATACGAGCCAGAACTTGCTGATGAACTGGCTGAGCAATTACCAAGGCGGATCGAGTCAGCAAGCACGCTTTGACGGGATCCACCTGGACGTGGAGCCATATTTGTACAGCGGTTGGAAGTCAAACCGCGCCGCCACAGTCAAATCCTATCAAGCGCTTCTTCAAAGAGCGGCAGTAAGTTCAGCACAGCTGAACTTGCCGCTTGAAGCTGATATGCCTTTCTGGTTTGATGAAATCTCCTATAAAAACACTTACGGCAGCGGCTTATTGGCTGAATGGGTCATCAAAAACACGGACGGGGTAACGTTAATGGCTTACCGGGATTCCGCACCGATGATTATCGACATTGTCAAAAATGAAATCGCTATGGCCCAAAAACACGGCAAGAACGTTGTAGTAGGCGTGGAAACAGGTGTCACCGATGAAGGCAGCATCATCACCTTCGCTGAAGAAGGTGAAGCATATATGAATGTTCAGCTGGCTAAAGTGGCTGCCCATTATTCGCAGCATGCTGCTTATGAAGGAATTGCCATTCATCATGTCGGCAGTTGGATGACGCTCAAGCCATAAAAAATACAGACACTTCTCATGCTTTTTGGAAGTGTCTTTTTATTTTCCGGATTCTTAATTCAAGGGATTGTCAGAAGGATGTTACGAAAAAGTCAGGTTTCAAGGGGTAAATCTCTTACATGGAAGCTGATTGGTGTTATTCTATTAGTGGAAAATATTATCTATTTAATTGCCTAAATTACATATTATGGAATCTATTATCCAACCATAAACTATCCGTATATGGTCCTGTATAATTTTGCGGCATTTTTTTAAGGAGGTTGAATTGAATTGGCCCAAACAGATTATAAGGCTTTACTTGCCACTCGCATGGAACGGGACTTTTCAAAATGGACTGCCCAAGGCGACATTCAGGAGCATGAAGTCTATCGTTTTTTGCATACAATGAAAGGCACAGCAGGCACGATCGGGATGATGGAGCTGTCCGATTTTTGCACGAGCCAGCTGGACTCTTTCTCAGAGCATAGCACCACCCTGCTGCCGGTTGAGTCGCTGTCAGCTTTCATGGCGTCGTTCCGGTCTTATTTCACTGAAGAGGAAGTCTCACCCGAAGCGCTACCAAGTTTGGAAAAAGCTGTTGATCCGCCCGCTCACGGCGAAACGCTCGTCTTGGTCATCGATTCCGACGCTGAATTCGCGGCACAGCTAAAAGAGCTACTGGAGCGCCAAGGAATTCCTGTCGTCATTGCGCTGGATGGCCAAAAGGGCACGGAATTATTCTATACGCTGAATCCGCAGATGGTTCTATTGGATACGAATTTGCCGGATGTCGATGGATTCCACCTGGCCGAACGAATCGCAGAAGCCGGCAGAAGCCGCCACTTGCCGCTTGCCGTCATGAGTGAAGACGGGCATATCGACAACTACATCCGGGCAATGGAAATCGGAGCCACAGATTTCTTGCCCAAGCCATTGAATATGGCATACTTCCTTCCTTATATCGTGAATCGTCTGCGGAGCCAGGAGATCATCCTGCAAGGTGCGCGAATAGATGAATTGACTGGAGCCGGAAATCGCAACAAATTTGATGAGTCTTTGCTGCAAATGACGAATTTGGCAGAAAGAAACGGCAAGCCGTTCACCTTGGCCTTGCTCGATTTGGACTATTTCAAGAAAATCAATGATCAATATGGGTATCCGGCTGGAGATGAAGTGTTGCGGTCGTTCAGCCAACTTGTCATGAACGCGAAGCGCGATTCGGACCATTTCTTCCGTTACGGTGGAGAGGAATTCGCCTTAATCCTTCCTGAAACAAAACCCCAAGCAGCTGTTGCTTTAATGGAACGCCTGCATCAAACACTTGCTGAAACTGGATTTTCCATCATCCCTGAAGAACCGATTCATCTTACTTTTTCCGCCGGAATCAGTGAGTACCGGCTTAAGCAGGAAACGATTGTGAACAAGGCAGAACAAGCCTTATACCAAGCAAAAAGAAACGGCCGCAACCAGACAATGGTCAATGAATCTGAACAGAACGACTTTAAGCGCAAACTGAATATCGTCATTGTTGATGACGATTTACTCGTCCGCAAATTGGTCTCTAAGCAGTTTTCCAATTGGAAAGCCGAGGAGTTCGATATTCACATCGAGGAATATCCAGATGGGCTTGCTCTCGTCGATTCCGATTGGTACCGCCCTCAAGAGAATTACATGATCTTGCTCGACGGTGTCATGCCTAAAATGGATGGGCTTGAAGTACTGAGCCACTTACGCTCACAATACCCGCACGATAACATCGTGATTTCCATGCTCACTTCACGGACCAATGAATCCGACATCGTATTGGCGTTGAAAAGCGGAGCCGATGATTATATCGTCAAGCCATTTTATGCACAAGAAGTGTTAGCCCGTGTTCAGCGGCTCACGAAGAGGATGTTCAGTTGAATTTGCTGCATTTCTGGATCCTCATTGTCTCCTTATTCATCGGCCAATTGCTTCTTTTATTGATTTTAGCTTGGCGCAAACAGCAATCGAACAAACGGGAAGCCGGGATTGAGCGGCAATACAACGCCTTAACCGATTCATTTAGTTCCTATATGATGGATCCGACAGACGAACGGTTTCTTGAGGAATTGAAGCTTTCCCCGTACCGGCTCGTTGTGCTGGAGCGCTTATTGAACCATTACGTATCAGTGGCAAAAGCGGGCGCCGCTTCTCCAGCGGTTGCATATCTGTCGGAAGAGTTTCTTGCCCAGCGCTATCGCAAGCGGCTCAAGCGTAGCAACTGGGCCATGCGCATGAATACTTTGTATTTTATCGAAGATTTCCGGATGGAATCGCTCATACCGCTATTGAAAGACAAATTAGCAAAGAGCTCAAGACTCGACCAAGAGGCACAGCAATTGATCCGCACACTCGCTTCCTTGAACGAGACATCGGCCATTGCAGCGCTGGCGAAATATCCGGCTGCCCCGGCACGGCTCTATATCGATGTGTTCAAACGGCTCGATGAGCTGACCAAGTTGGATGAATTGGACGCAGCCTTGAAAAACGAAAGTTCCAATGACACGCTCAAGCACGCGGCTGTTTCGTATATCGGCATGGCCGGCATGACGCTATTTCTTCCGCGCATTGAGGAAGAATTACAGAACTCTGAGATTGAGATGCGGATTCAGGCATTGAAAGCTGTACTCCACCTTCAATACATGAATTCCCCAAGCGCTCTTGCGCCTTTTTTCCAATCTCAATCTTGGCCCGAGCGCATGTTTGCCGCGCAGATTGCAGGCAAGCTGCAATTATCGCGCTACAAAGAAACGCTTAGTGAATTGCTCGGGGATCCGGTGTGGTGGGTCCGCTACTCATCCGCCGAGGCTTTGACACAGTTTTCTGAAGGAGATATCGTGCTCACCCATCTCGCAGAAAGCCATCCCGACCGCTATGCACGCGACATGGCGAATCAATGGAAAACCTCTCTTTTAGGAAGTGAACAATGATGCAAGAATTTGCGCTGATTTTAGCCTATATCGTCATCGCTTATATGCTTTTTTCAAGCCTGAGCTACATCGGGCTTTTTGCGCTTGCGTTCGGCAAAGTGAAAAGAGAGAACAAGCTTGATAAACGGGAGTCCACAGAGGACTTTCTGAGAAATCAATCCACTTATCCAGTATCGATTTTGGTGCCTGCTTACAATGAAGAAGTCGGCGTTGTCAGCACGGTGCGCTCGCTATTGGCACTGGAATATCCTGAAAAAGAAATTATCGTCATCGATGACGGATCGAAAGACAGCACATCGATGCGGATGATTGAAGAATTCAAAATGAAGAAAGTCCCTTTCGCTGTCCGCATGCACATCGAGACCGCGGAAATAGAGGACATTTATCAGTCTTCCATCTTTCCTTACATCCGCCTCATTAAAAAAGCGAACGGCGGCAAAGCAGATGCACTGAATGCCGGGATCAATTTATCTTCTTTCCCTTATTTCTGCGCTATTGATGGGGATTCGATATTGGAATACGACGGCCTGCTAAAGTGCATGAAACCGATCATCGAATCGGATGGGCAAATCATCGTCACCGGCGGATCGGTACGAATCGCCAATGGCTCGACCATATCAAGGAGTAAAGTCGAAGTCGTCGGCCTTCCGAGAAGCCCCGTCGTTATCATGCAAGTGGTCGAGTATTTCCGTGCCTTTTTGATCGGGCGTCTCGCTTTAAGCCATTTGAATATTTTGCTGATCGTCTCTGGGGCGTTCGGCGTCTTCAACAAGGAACGGGTCATCCAGGCCGGCGGTTATAATAAAAATACAGTCGGCGAGGATATGGAATTGGTGGTCCGGCTGCACAGGCTGCTGCGCGAGGAAAAATCCAAGCAGCGCATCGAGTACATTCCCGATCCCGTATGCTGGACAGAAGCTCCCGAGTCGCTCGACGTTTTGAAGTCTCAGCGCATTCGCTGGCAGCGTGGGCTGTTTGAAACTTTGTGGACGCATAGGAAAATGATGCTGAACCCCAAATATGGTTCGATCGGTTTGTTTTCCATGCCTTATTTTTTGTTTATCGAACTTCTTGGTGCCGTATTCGAATTTATCGGCTATTTCATCATTTTCGGCGGCTTTTTCTTCTCGCTGGTCGATCCGCAGATAGCTGGAATCATGTTCTTGGTGACGGTGTTCTACGGCTCACTCATTTCGGCACTCGCCGTATTATTGGAAGAATTGACGCTCCACAAATACCCGAAAGTTTCCCATTTGATGCGCCTGTATTTCTGGGCCTTGACTGAGGCCTTTTGGTACCGCCCGCTTATGGTGCTATGGCGAGTCAGAGGCATTTTCGCCGCATTCCAAAAGAAAGCGCATTGGGGCGACATGAAACGCAAAGGAATTTCGACTTAATCGCAAGGAGGACATAGATATGAAAAAAATACTGGTCGCAGATGACGAAGACATTTTGCGCATACTGATTGCAGACACATTGGAAGACGACTTCCTGATCGAAGAAGCCGAGGACGGCAAAGAAGCCTTGGAGAAGATCCGGTCCAATGACTACGATTTGGTCGTGCTGGATTATATGATGCCTTATTTGACGGGCATGGAAGTGCTCGAGGAAGTAAGAAAAGACCAGAACGATACGAAAGTATTGATGCTGACGGCGAAAGCACAAGATGCGGACCGCGAGAAAGCGATCTTGAACGGGGCGGATTATTTCATGTCCAAACCGTTCAGCCCGATGGAACTCTTGGCGCTTGTGGAAGATATTTTGGTGTCCTGATAAGCTGTGTTCTCCGAACACTTGGATAGCCCACTGCTTCATTAAGATGCGAAAAGCTTTCGCGCCCTATGTATCTATGTAAAATTTAAAAATAGTTAACGCTACAAAAACGACCAGCCCCTAACTTAGGGGCTGGTCGTTTTTTTATTCCCTATACTCTTCCTTAGCTCTCCGGCTCGTTGTCCAGGCCGTATGTGGCGTAGAAGATGACGCCGTTTTGCTCCTGGCCGTTTTGCAGGTTCTTCATCACTTCCGATAAATTCACCGGGGCATACGGTTTGGTCAGGTAGTGATTGATCTTGTTGATTTTGTTGGCATCAGCCGATGGATCGAGGGCAGAAGAAATGACAATCGGAATCTCCTGTGTAGAAGGATCTTCTTTCATCATATCGACCAGGTCCCAGCCACTCAATTCTTCCCCGAGCATAATGTCTATGACCGCACCGACTAAAGCCGTGCGCTTTGCCTCTTTGAATGCTTCTCTTGGCGAGGTGTGGTAAATCACTTTAAAGCCATTTAGTTTCAACTCTTCTGACAGCAGCAATGCCAGGCTCATGTCGTCTTCTACGATCATCACCGTCGGGTTCTCTTCAGCGCCTTCTTGCACAGCATATTCCTGAATCCCAGACACAAGCGGTAATTCAAAGTGGATGGTCGAACCTTGCCCTTCCTGCGATTCTATCCAAATCTTGCCGTCATGCTTCAGGATGATTTCTTGGCATATTGCAAGGCCTAGCCCGGTTCCGCCGATTTTTCGGCGCGAACTATTATCGATACGCTGGAATTTGGAAAACAGCTTCGGAATGTCCTCAGCCGGGATGCCGATTCCTTCATCCTGGATCGAGACGCGCAGGTTGTTCAACTTGTTCGTCATGGAAATAGTTACATTGCCGCCTTCAGGGGAAAACTTGATGGCGTTGCCGATC
Organism: Planococcus dechangensis; assembly: GCF_042654465.1. NCBI lineage: Bacteria > Bacillati > Bacillota > Bacilli > Caryophanales > Caryophanaceae > Planococcus > Planococcus dechangensis. The sequence continues at coordinate 1,737,791 of NZ_JBHSGL010000005.1, forward strand.
AGGTTCATCAATACTTGCGCCAGCCGCTCCCGGTCGCCTTCGACTTTCACATCCGAAGCATCATCAATCAAGACGATGGAATGGGTTGTCTGTGTCCTAAATTTCTCCGCCGCTTCGATAACCAGTTCATTCATCGACAGCTTATCCATCCGGTAAACCTGGTCTCCGGACTCCATGCGCTGTAAGTCCAAAAAGTCGTTAATTAAATTCGTCAGACGTTTCGCTTCTTTATAAATTGTCTTCAAATAACGCACTTGCTTATCCGGCTTTAGTTCTTTATTGAGCAGTAGCTCCGTGAAGCCGAGCACGCTTGACAGCGGCGTCCGAAGCTCATGGCTGACGGTGCTGACCAGTTCAGATTTCATCTTGTCGACTTCGTGTTCACGTGTAATGTCACGGTGCACTAAAATGGTGCCTGTCCGCTCCCCGTCGACGATAACAGGTGTGCTATACACATCGATGACCCGTTCATATGGCTCTTTGACAGTATATTGGAACGTCTTTGCTTCGCTTTCTTTTTCTCGGATGCACATATCGAGAAACTCTACCATTGCTGATGGGTTTGTCGTTTGTTCGGCCATCCTGTGAATCCACACATCTTGTGAAATGGCGGCATCCAGCGGCGCATTTCCACAGCTCAGCATTTTGCACATCGTTTCATTGCGCTGCACCATGCTGCCATTTTTTGCAATAAACTGAATGCCTTCATTGATATTATTGACGATGCGTTCATTCAAGGTGCGTTCGTGGATTGCGGCGTCATATAATTGAATCCGGTCGATGGCCAAATGGATGCGTTTCAGTAGCCCGTCGATATCGATTTCTTCCTCTTTTGAAAAAGCCCGTCCAACGCGTGACAAGCCGATCAACGCAATGCCTTCGTTGTCTTGGTTTCTTACAGAAGCGTATAGATCGTAAATATAGACAGGGCCGTCTACAAATCCTTTTTCCTCTTGCGCTTCCCGCCTAACCGTGAAAGATTCATCTTCTCTCAGCCTGGACGACAGATAAGGGATTTGCTGGTGCTGGAACTGCTCGAACATGCTGTCGGTAAATCCTTTTAACGCATATTCACCGGAATCTGCGAGCCACAGCACACCCGTATCGATTTCATACGTATCAGTGAAATACTGAAGCGTGGCATCGATCAATTTCTGTTTATCCAAAGTAAACGACAGGATATGGTTCAAATCGTTGAAGCGAAGCAAGCGATCTTTGGTTTTCCCGGTTTCTTCCAACGCATCTTCGAGTTCTGCCTGCTTTTCCTGCAACTGGCCTTTGTTCACTAATAAAGCCTGGTTTTGGGAAGTCAGGTCTTCTTGGTTTTTGTGGATGGTGTTCATCATCTTATGGAAAGTCCTCGACAGCAAGCCGATTTCATCGGGACGTTGGAGAGGTTTATACGATACTGTCTCGCCTTGGCCGAATTCTTCGATCGATTCCCGCATTCCTTCTAGAGGCTTGACGATATCATTCATGGCCCTGTAGATAATCAAAGCGGTGATGATGAATAATAGGATGAACAATAAAACCAACGCAAAGGAAAAATTCTCTGCCTGCCGGACCATGCCCTGGTTCAATTGCTGCAACTCTGCCTCGGAAGTAGATTTATACTCATCAGCGAAAGCAACGAATTCATTCACGGTCGCATTTGTGCCATCACTAGAAATTGCCCGCAATGCAGCGTAGTCATCGTTTTGCACCGCTTCAACGGCTTGAGGGAAGACTTGTTCTTCAAACGTGGTGATGAACGTTTTTAATTCTGAAATTTGCTCTTGCTCTACCATGTTTATAGGTAAGCTCTCCAACCGGTCAATCGAATCCTTCAAGGTTTCCAATTCTACATAGGCTAGCCGGAGCTCTTCCTGGTTTTGGAAAGCATAATATCCCCTTGTCCGGAAAAACAGCTGGTTCAGCGATTCGGAGAGCTCTTGCAGGGTTTCCTGCTTTTCAGCAAGCAAATCATATTCCGCCTGCTGGTCCTGTTGCTGTTTGTTCATATAAAAATAAATTGCGGCAATCAATAGCGAACAAACAAGCAAAGAAGATAATGTTAATCGAAGATACTTATGCCTGATGCCTTTTTCCGATCGTTTATTCATGATGCCCTGCCCCCTGCCCTTTATGCATTTCTATAGCTAAAAAATTTCAAAATTTAACCTTCATTGTAAAATTTCTTCTCTTGTCATAGTATACGATTTTCACGGTTTATAGAATCTTTTTCTCTTCATCATTTCCGAAAACAGCTGATTTGAAAAACAGGCACAAAAAAAGCTTGAGGCCAAAATGGCTCAAGCTTTTAGGGAATTGTTGCGCTTATTCTCCAGACCATACTATGTAGGAGATTTGCAGCGTCAGTCGGGCGATAGACAAGCAGGGAAAAGCTGGTTTTCACTCTTGCTACCGCCACTTAAGTTTTATTTCAAAGAGGCAGTTGCGGATGCATTTTTCTGTATCAAGACAAACCCAAGCTGCTCGATAGCGATTTTCAGCGTCGCTTCCATCTTTTCCCCTTTCAAGGAATGGGCAAAATGCGGAACCTGCATCGCCATGGTAGGCAGAATGCCAGTAATGATCGGGGTAATGCCCATGATTTTCAAGGTTTTGATCAAGTCCAGCAAAGGCTGCTCGATGCGCGGATCGATTTGTGTAATTCCTGAAAAATCCATGATTAAAAAATCGATGCCTTCACTTGATTTTATAACGACATCATCAATGAGCTGATAGGCTCGCTCAAGGGTGATATGGCCGATGATCGGCAAGATGGAAATCTGGTCTGTCAGTGGAACAAGTGGGGACGATAGGGTTTGAATTTCCTTTCGTGCCTTCTCCAGTTCCAGAATATAGGTCAGCAAAGAAGACATCATTTCAAATAATTTCTGATCTTCCTCGGTAAAGGTATACGGATGCTTATCCAAGCCGCAAATGGTGCCATACACTTCCCCGTCATCAAAATAAATCGGGATGCCGATGAACGAGCCGTTATCGAACTGGGAGGCGATCGCCAATTTTCCTGCATTTGCGTCTTTTGAAATATCGTCAATTAACAGTGGCTCTTGGCCGTAATTGATCGATAAACTGCAAAAGGTCTGATCCAAAGGTGACTGGCTGTCTTCTTTCACCAATTCTTCATTTCTATTAAACGCTTTTTTAATTGTATTGGTTTTCCCATCATTTTCAGCAATGAATAAGGTATTGATCGCTAGTTGATCGCTCAGCATCTTCAGTATCTGATTGGCTGCATCATTAAAGCTCTGAAATTTCCTGGAAGGGCCAATTGTCTTATGTTCCATGATATCCCTCCTCTTAGGGCATGTACGCAAATGATATTTGCATCACTTTTTAAAGATACTATAAGAACTTCGACAATTGCAACGAACAGGGTGCTTCTACATCAGATCTAATAAAAAAGAGAGAGCCAGCAGCCCTCTCCCCCATCTTATTGCTGTTTTTTAGTTTGACGATACATCATAGTTCCAGCTCCAAGCAAGATCATCATGCTCAGTGCAACCCATAGAAGCATTGTGTTCGATTGGTTTGCAGTGCCGCCAAATCCAGTGGCCGGCATTTTTTCAGGTGCTGTGTTTTCGAAGTTCTCAGGGAATTGATCGACGATCGCGCCGCTCAATCCTTTTCCGATATCAAACATGATCGCATATCCAGCGCGGTATGTTTCATAAGATGTTGCGTAGTCACCTGCTACATATTGTTCGAATGTATCAACGACTGAGTTTTCATGCGCTTGTACGCCAGCAATGGTTTCATCCAATGGCATACGGTCTTCTGTTGCGCTGTTCAGGAACGTGCCGAGCTCTGTTGCGAATGTGCTCGTCAAGGTAGAACTTGCTTGCTCGACGCCCTGTTGATCGTCAGCAGCTGTTGCATTGGCCAAATCGCCTTGTACAGAAATGTGTTCGTTGTTCCATAGTTCCACAAATTGGTTGCTTGCTTCTTCACCGTAGACAGATGCTAGTGCTGTACGGAACTCTTCTGTGTTCTGGTCTTGTGCCCAGTCAGCGAAATCAAAGTCTTCTGCACCATTAAAGCCTTTTGTCATGCTCAATTGCGCTAAAGCAAAGTGCTCTGCAGCAATGCGGTTAACCGTTGCACGGAAATCACCTGCTGGTGTGTTCGGATCGGAGAACTGATCCGGGAACTGAGCAGAAATCGCGCCACTGATGGCACTGCCTGCTCCGAAAATTTGAGTGAAGCCATCTAGGTACGATGTATAAGCTGCTTCGTAATCTCCTTCTACATATAAATCGAATGTTTCCTGGATAAAGTCTTCATGCTCACGAAGTGCGGCAGTCGCGCCGTCTTCTGGAAGATTGCCTTCTGTTGCGGTGCCAAGGAATTCGCCCATTTCGTCAACGAACGACTGGATTTGTGCCAAAGCTTCTTCTTGCATCGCTTCATCATCCGCTTTTACTGCTGCGGCATAATCATCGGTGCCCATATTGTGCTTGTCGAAGATTTCAACAAAAGCAGCTCCGCCTTCGTCACCGTATACAGAAGCGAGGACTGGCTCCATGTCCGCAGCATTGGCATCAAGTGCGGCAACGGCTGCATCTGCGGCCTCGTCTCCATCGTATACTTTCATCATGGAATCAACAGCGAGTGCGTAATGCTCGGACAATAAGGAGTCCAATGTGGCGCGAAGTTCTACGCCTGTCGTTTCCGTCGGTGGTACTTCCTCAGCTGCCAATACGTTAGAGCCCATTCCAGGGATCAATAACGATGCTCCTAATACGGGGATTAACATTTTTTTCATGTTCATCTAAACCACTCCTTGTTTTTGTTTTCTTATAAGCTCAACGGAGCGAGTGCAAAATTAGATCATATTTTCTTAAAAAAAATTTCATATGAGTGAAGCGGTTACATTATAAAATGCGGTTTAATCCCAGAATATGGTGGTACTTTAAAGAAGTATCGTTGAAACAACAGCGAAATTACGGCCCTTCACGAGAGCCGGTTTGCTTATAAAACGAAGAGAAATTTAGAGGAGGAAAAGATGATGGGAAAACTACAAGATAAAGTAACGGTCATTACTGGCGCAGCGACAGGCATCGGGAAAGCGACGGCAGAGGTCTTTGCACAAGAAGGCGCCATCGTCCTGCTCGCGGACATCAAACAAGACGAACTGAAAGAAACGGTCGCCAAAATCAACGAAAACGGCGGCACGGCAAAAAGCTTCCAGGTGAACATCGCCAAGGAAGAGGAAGTTACAAATTTCGCGAATCAAGTGAAAGAACAATACGGAACGGTTTATGCGCTTTTCAATAACGCCGGCATCGACCAAGAAGGCGGCAAGGTCCATGAATATCCCGTCGATTTATTCGATGAAATTACAGCAACAGACTTGCGCGGCACTTTCCTGATGAGTAAGTATTTCATCCCGCTCATGATGGACGAAGGCGGAGCGATCGTCAACAACGCCTCCATGTCCGGCAGCTTTGCCGATTTAGACCGCTCAGGCTATAACGCAGCGAAAGGCGGCATCATCAACTTCACCAAATCCATCGCCATCGAATATGGCAGATCCGGCATCCGCGCAAATTCCGTATCGCCTGGAACGATTGAAACACCATTGATCGATGAACTCGCCGGATCAAAAGAGGAAGAAGCTGGCCGCGAGTTCAGAGAGAGCAATCGATGGCTCGCACCTTTAGGGCGTCTCGGCGCACCGGAAGAAATCGCCACTACCGTTTTGTTCCTCGTCTCAAGCGATAGCTCATATTTGACTGGGCAAGACATTGTAGTGGACGGCGGCATCACCGCTTACACATGGCCGGGCAAGATGGTCATGGATGACAGCTGGAAAAAAACGACCGAGAAATAATGGAAGTACGTATATAATTTTATAGAATCTTCTACTTTCGGACTTGTATTTTCACCGATATAAAGCTGAATTTAAACCAACCCCTGCAGAGACGCTTTTTTCAAAGTGGTACTCTTCGGGGGTTGGTTCATATCAATGCGCTTTTATGAATCCACCTTCTTCACTAAAGCTTGGTCCGACTTCATAAGCAGTGACCGCAAGTTAAGGAAAAGTTTATAAAGGGTAAAGCCAAGAAAACACTAACCGTTAGGGGATGGGCTTAATGGAAGCAGCCTTATTGTGGGGAGCCATTGCCGGGGCAGCCAATTTGCTCGGCGCGATTCTAGTATTGCTTGTTCCATTTCCACAGCGGTTCATCGCGTATGTGATGGCCCTTGGGACCGGCGCTTTGATCGGGGTGGTCAGTTTTGAACTATTGGGAAAAGCGCTGGAATTAGGCGGACTCGAAGAAATCGCACTCGGGTTTTTAGGCGGCGCAGCCATTTTTACAGCGTTTGATGCACTTATTAACCGCAAAGGCGGCAGGCACCGCAAGCGTTCCGGCCATGGCAGTGAGCAGCCTGCAAGTTCTGAAGAAGGAACCGGGCTTGCCATTTTCATCGGAACAGTCATGGACGCCATCCCGGAATCCGCAATGATCGGCCTCGGCATCGCACAAGGCGGTGGAGTGGGCATCGCATTAATCACAGCCATCTTCCTCAGCAATTTACCGGAAGGGATTTCGAGCACGACAGGCTTGAAAAAATCCGGATACACGACCAAGAAAGTGATGTTCATGTGGATCTCTGTAGTCATTGCCTCCACACTCAGCTCTTTGTTTGGCTTTACGCTGCTTGACCAAGCCCCTGAATCGATGCAAGCGGTCATTTCCTCGTTTGCTGCAGGTGCGATCATTGCGATGATTGCCTCTACCATGATGCCGGAAGCCCATGAAAAAGGCGGCCCACTCGTTGGATTGATTACGGCTATCGGCATCTTCATCACGCTGTTATTGCGATAAGCAACGTCGCATTCATGAATAAGAAAAAAGGCGATTGGCCAACTCCATTTCAGCTGGGTTGGCCGATCGTTTCGCTTTTAATCCGCTCAAAAAAACCCTTTCAGCTTTTCAAAGCCAAAAGGGTGCACGATTATGCCGATTGCTTGAAAAAAAATGCTCTTGAATAGAATAAGCCGATTGCGAACATCAATAAAGCGATATACGCCGGTAAAATATGGATAAAACTTGTATAACCGATGACGTAATGGATGAGTATTGCGGCACTGAACGCCGGGATGCCGCCGAATAAAAACGTATACCAGACCCACCTCTGGCCTTCCTGGAACCCCCAAAGGGCGAGCATCAACAATAGCAGGCCGACACTGACCAACGCGCTCCCGAGCCCTGCACGGTCATGGGCGATGACGGGAATCAGCCGCTCATTGATCGCCGCTATTTGCTCGGGGCTCATGCAAATGTATGCGATATCGGTCTGGACGAAAACGCCGTTGACCCCGATGATGGAAATGACCAGCCCCGCAATGGCGAGCGCAAAGCCGAGTGCCACAAATGCCAGCTGGCCCCATAGGCTCTTCTTCCACGCTTTATGGTTGGTCCGGTTGCGGGAAGATGCATGTTCTTTATGATCTTTTGACGTCCTATAGCCTTTCCAGAAAAACGGCAACAAAATCAGCCACAGGATGCCGTGGAGCCAGTCGAAATAGCCGAATCCGATAAACAACAGAATGCCGAGAAATCCTAACACGCCGGCAATATGAATGGCCCGCTTCGCCCATTCAAGCCCATAGCGGACGCCGTGCCGTGCCAATTGCATATACAGCACCCCGCCCGATATCATCGTTCCGGCGACAGTCATTCGGTCATGCTGCATAAAGCGGTAAATATTCGGGTTGATCGCGATCAGTTCCTCCCGCGTCAGACCCAGAAACGATTCGTCATACGGCATGATGACGATGGTCATGCTGACGAGCATGGCGACGGCTCCGCCCAACAGCATGAGAAACCCGAATAGCCAATGCCATATCCACCCGCTATAGATCTCGGGTGATTGTTGTTGGGTATCCAGCAAGCCTTCATTGATGCGCTTTGGCAATCCTGGGCCGCTCAACACATAGCCTGCTGTCAGCATGACCAAATCCGCTCCTGCACGGAACAATTCCAACGCATCTTTCGGTTCAGTGACGCCGCCGGAAACGACGACCGGCAGCTCGCTGTGCTTTTTAACTTCCGCTACTTTTCCGGATAAATAATCCGCTTGGGCGATGGCGTATGCCATGCCTTCACCTTCGTTCGTTCCCTGCTCATCGATGATAATGCCGTCTATTAATTTTCTCTCTGATAAATTATCAATATAGGAGACATCAAGTTGATCAGCTGGACATGCATATAACAAAGGCTGAACGATTCCTGAGCGCCTCAAAGATTGCCATTCATGGTCGGTGAAACGGTCTTCGACGATAAATGCTGAAGCATTGCTGGACATTTCCTGCAGCAAAAACAGCGTCTCATCAAAAGAGCTGGTCTTCCCGATACGGATAAAGATCGGCTTATTGAATGACCGCAAGCTTTTCAGCTTAGCGGCCGTTTGCAAGGCACCGAGCGACTCCAAGACGCGAGGAAAAACGATATTTTCCTTGGATTGGGTGAAGACCGGCGCGCCGGATTTTTCGGCCTCGCTAGTTACCGGACCGATTTCTATAAACCCCATGCCCAAATGGCCAAATGCTTTGGTCCCTGTAAGCTGAGGGTCGATTTTTCCGCTCAAGCCGACCGCATTGGAGATTTCCAATCCGAACAGATGCGTTTTCAGCTGTTCAGCAGGCGCGGTATGCCCCAAGTATTCGATTAATATACTGCCACCCGGCACCGCTGCAATCCTATGCATGCCCCGATGGATAAACTCTCTCCCTGTTTTCGCCGGCAACTCGGAAAGCACCGGCTTGAACATCGTATGGTAAGTCCAATCCGGCAAATTCTTCACGTCCTAAACTAGTATGCTATTATTTTACAGGAAACTAACGGCGAATTATATAAACGATGACGGCGCGCATCAGTTGAAACTGGTTCTTTTCTCGCGGCGCTTCTTGAAGAACAATTGGAACATCCCGTACTGAATCAAGAACAACAGCAATGCCACCAAACATAGATTGATGTAATACCAGACGCCGTCCCCGAAAAAATCCAATGGAGAAGCGGTGGTCGGACGTCCCGCCAAGTAAAGGTAATTGGCGTCCACCAGCGGATTCACAAAGAATCCGATCACTGCGGCATACATGAGCAATAAAATATAGACGAAAAACACCGAACGAACGGTGATGACAGTGGAAAATTTTACACCGAGCAGCAAGCACGCCCAAATAATCGCGGTGTGCTGGACGAAGAAAACCCAAAACCGAAAATGCTGATAGTCATATGGCATTTCCGGAGTCACCAAAGCTAGAAACGCAGGAAAGATGCCGATGAAAAAAGAGATTTTGATCCACAAAGGACGCAGCGTCAACAAGCCGAGCATCGCCGTCAGAGAAGCGACGCCACATAAGTGAAGCGGCGCATGAAGGCCGAAACTCCAAAATCCATGGAAAACGGCCCAATATTGATAAGAAATTTCCGTAATCAACAGGACGGCAAACAATGGCCAACGCAGCCAGTGAAACAGCTTGGCGTTTACAGCTAATTGGCCTTTCAAAAGAACGATGCAAAGCAATCCAGTGAGGGCGATGCCCAACACCAGCAAATGGCTAAAGGAAAAAAGTTCAAAAGAAGAATCGGACCTCGCCGCAAACCACGTTTCCATAGCCGTCCTCCTCGCAATTCGTTATGAGAATATTTTAACATTTTTGTTTAGAAGGAAGTTCGATTCTTCTGTTTTTCAATAAGACGCATTATCATTACAATCCGGGATTCTATGGGGCTATTGCCGGAACTAGTTTAAGATAACGACCTGCAGTATTAAAACTGTTCAATGAAATGAATGATAAGTTCATCAATCAAATGTAGTAAACTGTATGAAACCTATAAACTATAGATAATAAATCACCAAAAAGGAGAGTATAAATGACAGATCCCCTTATCGTTATAAAAGAACAATTCTCCAAATTAACAAACGCTCAACGAGCTATTGCGGACTATATTTTGAAAAACTCTTCGGAAGTAGCCTTTCTGACTATCAATCAACTGGCTCAACGCGTGGATACCAGCACCACAACAATTATGCGTTTAACTTCAAATCTAGGTTATAAAGGCTATAGTGAGTTTCAAAAAGGTTTGCAGCAATTATTGCGGGACCAAACCGCACCCCAAAACCGGCTAAAACTGAATTTAGAGAATATGAACAAAGATGACTTATGGGAGAAAACAATTACCCATCACCTTTACCATGTACAAAAGATGACGGAACAAATGTCGAAAGGCCAACTGGATGAAGTTGTGAAAAAAATTACTTCCTCTAACCAAATTTATTGCACAAGCGTGCGCAGCGGTCTCCCAGTCGGGCAGTATTTAAGCCACGGTCTCAATAGAACATTAGGAAATTGCAGGTTGTTAATAGCTGATGCAAGCGATTGGGTGGATGAGGTCGTGACCATGCAACCAGAAGATTTACTAATAGCCACAAGTTTTCCCCGCTACGCTGAGCGGATTATCGACTTTATAAAAGCTGCCAAAGAGCGCGGCGTAAAGATTGTTGCGATTACCGATAGTTATTCATCCCCAGTCATAGAATACGCCGATATAACGCTTATTTGTGATTCAGACAGCCTGGCTTTTCACAATTCTCCTATTTCCGCAATGGTAGTAGCCGATTATCTTATTAACGCAACCGCCTTAAGCCAATCCGAGAAAGCGAAAAAACGACTGAATCAAATCAATGATGTCTTAACAAACATGAGTTACCATCACAAGCAGTTGGGCCATAAATAGATTCTCGCTCCACTTTTCAAATGCATATGCAGCATTCAAAACTTTTCAAAAGACTCAAAAAGTCTTTTGAAAAGTTTTTTTATTGAAAATATTCTTATGTAAAGGTTTACATTTTCATTTCGTGTTGATATAGTAATAAAAATTACTTTAATCTTTATTTAAGTAATAAATATTACTAGAGGTGATTTTATGGAAAACCCGCATCCGCATAACCCTACTCATTTATTAGCACGACTAAAGAAAATCAGTTCTTCCGTCTTTGCCGATGTGATGGCTATTAACAATGTGATGGATTACCGTGTGAAGCCGGTGAACTACTCAGAGCCTCTAGTTGGGCGCGTCAGAACCGTTTCGTTACCGAAAGGGGACAATCTATTTTTGCACCATGCGATTTATCAAGTTGAACCTGACGATATTATTGTCGTTGATGGACAGGATTATAAAGAAGCCGCTTACTTAGGGGAACTCATGGCTGGGGCCGCCGAAGCATTGGGCGTCAAAGGAATTGTAATTGATGGTTTTGTACGGGATAAACAAGAGCTTGGCCAGTTAAAGATTCAAATATATGCGAAAGGTTTTTTACCTTCCGGCCCAAGTAAAGAAGGCCCTGGTTCATTTGATACGACTATTACGTGCGCAGGAGCGATGGTGGCTCCTTTCGATTACATAGTTGCAGATGAAGATGGTGTCGTAATCATCCCCCGTGAAGACGCTGAAGAAATTGTAGAAAAAGCTGAAAAAAAATTAGCATATGAACGAAACCGCCTTGAAATGATCAGCCGCTACCGGAATCAACAAATCACAGAAGAGAAATCGGCAATCGAACCCGGATGGCTGCGAGAAAAACTTGAAAAATACAATTTATAAATTTCAGGAAAGAGGCGTTAACTATGAAGATTGGATTTATAGGATTCGGTGAAGTGGGCTATGAAATGACAAAAGGATTTATTTCTCAAGATAGCCGCCATGACATATTTGTTTATGATCCTTTATACGAAAAAGCAGAAACGAAGGCGCGTGCCGAGGAAGCGCAAGCTATGCTTTTTAATACGCCTTTACACGTAGTGCAACAAGAACTCGACGTCTTGTTTGTAGCAGTTCCAGCTCCATACTCGTTTGATGCATGGAAGTCAGCTGCGTCCCATCTAACGCGTACAACTATTTGTGTAGATCTCACAACGGCTTCATCAGAAACCAAGAAGCAAATCGCATCAGAATTGCATAGCACGAACAGCAAATTTGTGGATGCCGCTATTATGGGCCCTTTAAAAGGCAACCAGCATAAAGTGCCAATGATGGTAAGTGGCAACGCATCAAAAGAGTTTATGGCATGGGGCAAGGAGTTGGAGATGAACCTCGAGTATGTAAGTGACGTTCCAGGCGATGCCACAAACATCAAATTTATCCGGAGCATCTTCACAAAAGGCCTTTCCACCCTTCTTCATGAAGTAATGGAAATAGCAGAAAAACTGGAGATGGACGAGACGATCTTAGCTTCTATTACTTCGACCATCGACAAAGAACCTTTTGAAACTGTCATGAACCGTTTAATTACCGGCAATGTTCTCCATTCAGAAAGACGTGTGAAAGAAATGGAAAATGTTATCGCCTTTATGTTGGAAAACGATGTGGAACCTCATATGACAAGAGCTACGCGCGATAAATTATTAAACATATCCAATACAGATCTAAAAGAAAGATTCCACGGGAAAGCGCCGACGCATTGGAAGCAAGTTATGCAATCGATCAATCATGGGGAATAAGTAAAGTAGGGAGGATTTTTGATGGGAATTATTGCTCTCGTTATTTTTGTAAGCGTTTTAGTTTTTTGGAGTGTTAAGTTAAAAAGAAATCTCGGAGAAGCTGCTTTGATCGGATTCTTGGCTATTGTTCCTTTGGGAGGGTTAAATGCCCCCGCCTTGTTTATGCAAGGAATTGGCTTTGCTTCCACTTTTTCCGTGCTTTATGCTGCCATTGCTTTTGTATTCATGGCTTATGTCATTGATAAATTTGGCATTGTAGAACGGCTTCTGGCTATTTTAAATTCCTTGGTGGGCCGCCTGCCGGGTGCACCGGCTATTATGGATGCTGTCGGCTCTTCTGTCATGGGGACATTATCCGGCGGGGATTCCGGAAACACCGCAGCCACAGGATCCATCACCGGCCCTTGGATGCTTCGAAACAAATGGAATAAAGAAATAGCGGCTACTGTACTGGTCGGTAATGGCGGGATGGCATCGGCACTGCCACCGACTTCTTCCATGTTCATTATTCTTGGGTTTGCGCCGGTAGCCGCCGCAATTACAACGGGAGAGTTTTTCATCGCTTTATTAATTGCTGGTGCCTATCAATTCATGCATCGATTGATCATGATCGGCTATTTTGTTAAAAAGCAGAACATTAAAGCCTTTCCCGCAGAGTCGTTGAACCCTTTGAGCGTTTCGTTAAAAGATGGGTGGACTTCCATTCTCATCTATTTAGGTGCGATCGTTCCATTGGTGTTAACGATTGGGCCCTTGGCTGACTTTATAGAATCTGTTCCGTCTCTAGGAGAAGAAGCGTTAGACAGTATTGATATAGTGATCTGGATTCCTACTTTGATGATCGCCATCGCCTTTCTTCTGGGCAGGAAATTTGTGCCGACATCGATATCCGGATTGTTTGAGTTTATAAGAAAATCCATTCCCCGCTTCACGGTAATTGGGGCATTAATATTTTTCGCGGTGGCTTCAAGTGAAGTATTAACCGCTTTAGGGCTGTCCGATAATATCGCACAGCTGATGGGTGCAGTTGACACCCCCAAATGGCTGACCTTATTGATAATCGGCATCGGGGTCACAGCTATTGCAGGACCATTGACATCAACCGGCACCTTGACTGCGGTGGGATTAGTCTCCTATGAAATACTGGCAGCCAGCGGATTTTCGCCCTTAGTTTCCGCAGTGGTGGTCATGACCTTTGCCTCCACCTCGGCACAAATGCCTCCAGCTTCTGGATCCATATATATCGCTTCCGGAATTGTCGGGGCAAGACCTGAAAAGACATTCGTCATGTTGATCTTCTATTATGCTTGCCCAGTTATCCTTATAGGCTGGTTAATAGGAATGGGAATACTACCGATCTAAGGAGGTATAATTATCATGCAAATTTTACTGGAACGCCTTTTCACAATTTGTTTACTATTATCCATCTTAATGGGGTTAATCATGGTAGGAAGCCAATTAATCGGCTTGCTGATCGGGAATGGTGAGTTGGCAGTTCAAAGCAGTGAGTTGTTGAAACAACCAACCATTATTTTAGCAGCCATTTTTTCAGGGTTCGCTTTTATCCTAGGTTATTTTCCGGATTATAAAGCGAAAAGTGAGTAACGTCGAATTTATTTGCCGTGTAAAAGGAAGCTCCAGTTACTTGTAATTAAGTAACTGGAGCTTCCTTTATTATTGCCTAACGATACGTTTGCTAATTTCATTTATGACCTGTCGTCTACTTTTTAACGGCATTTTTTTAAGACAAGCTTCAAAGCATAAGGTTAACAGTACCGGAACTCTAATACATATCCTCTGATTTGTATATTTAATCACTCAATTGTCCATAGTCTTTCAGATTTATGTAGCCTTGCTACCTTTTCGCCGATGCATATGCCAATTCTGCTTCAGCCTCGAATGGACCAAACAGGAAAATTAAGCGTTTGTGAAATTTCACTTGATATAAACCGCGTATGGAGCTTCTTTACTTCTGATAATCGGACATTTCTCAAGTGAATTCCAAACCTTAATTCAATCCTCCAAACTTTCCGCCCCTTCGAACTTCGTAGAGTTCACTCTTAATTATTCTATTATTTGATCGAATTTCTCTATTCACTCTAAAGGATTCGTATCAGAACACTTTGCCAGAAATAAGTAGAAACTCTCACTTGAGCCGATTCCTTCCAATAGATAAGGAGGGCAAATGACCATTTCCCAGCTTGCATACAAACAGAAGTTCATCCAGAACAATTTGCGCGAAAAAGCGACAGAAATTGTCCAATTGAGCGGTCGGGAAGCTGCCAGGACATCCCTTAAAGCAACAAAAGATATCGCCTTTGCATATTTGGAAGAAAGTCAAGATACGTATACAGGCAACAACCGATCTGTAAAATCATCAAGCACTGCAGTCGCATAAGCGTCAAAGCGCTGCTCTCGGCTATCACCGTCAATTAAATTCCCGATTTGCAATCTATCCTGTCAATCATTTTTCACACAATCCAACTACATATGAACACCGATGGAGACTCTTTAGGACAAGGGTCTCTATCGGTGTTTTTTGATTTTTTATACTGGGCTTCTATCCGTTTTGATCATCTTCTTCGCCAGCAAGCTAAATTTCCGTTGCTTCGGAAGCGCTTCTAGAGAAAAGTTGCTTTAAAAGAGTGCAAAATTTTTTTGCGCAAAAATTTTAGATTTTTAAATTATTGAAAAAATCATTTGCACCTCATCGTAGCACGTGGCAAAATAGTTGAAAAGGCTTTCATATCTTGCATTGAGGAGAGGAACCATGAAAAATCAACAGAAAATAGAAATTCCATTTCTTATGGCTTTAATTCCATTCATCGTTATGATCAGCATCATGGCAATCACCATCATCAAATTCGGCGGCAGCCCGCACATCCCCTTATTGATCGGTGCGGTAATTGCCGCCTTGATCGGCTGGCGCTACGGATACAAATGGGACATCATCGAAGAAGGCGCTTATAAAGGTATCCGCATGGCGCTTCCGGCGATCGTCATCATCCTTCTCGTCGGATTGATCATCGGAGCTTGGATTGGCGGCGGCATCGTCGCCACTATGATTTATTACGGATTGAAAATCATCACTCCTTCACTGTTCCTTGTGACCATCTGTATCATTTGCGCGATTGTCACTTTGGCCATCGGCAGTTCCTGGTCGACAATGGGAACCATCGGCGTCGCGGGAATGGGTATCGGCGTGAGCATGGGGATCCCTGCCGCCATGGTAGCGGGCGCTGTCATTTCCGGCGCTTATTTCGGCGACAAAATGTCGCCTTTGTCTGACACGACCAACTTGGCTGCCGGAATTACGGAAACGCCTTTATTCACGCATATCAAGCATATGGTGTATACGACAATTCCTGGCCTTCTCATCGCTTTAGTCGTTTACTTTATCCTCGGCAGGCAGTTTGCCAGCACTGCGGTGGATATCGGCAACATCAACAGCATCCTTTCCGCATTGGAAAGTAATTTCGTCATTTCCCCTTGGCTTTTGCTCGTACCGCTTGCGGTCATTGTGTTGGTAGCAAAAAAAGTTCCCGCGCTGCCGGCTTTGACAATCGGTGTATTATTGGGCTGGCTTTGCTATGTATTTATCCAAGGCGGCAGTGTGGCCGACGCCGTCAACACGCTTCACGACGGGTTCGTGATTTCGAGCGGTAACGAAATGGTTGATAATTTGTTTAACCGCGGCGGCATTGAATCCATGATGTATACGGTCTCCTTGACGATTGTGGCGATGATCTTCGGTGGCATCATGGAACAAGTTGGGATGCTCCAAGCCATCGTCAACCAAATCCTCAAGGTCGCGAAGTCAGCGGGCAGCCTGATCGCGGCGACAATCGTTTCTGCCTTTTTCACGAATGCGACAGCTTCTGAACAATACATATCAATTCTTCTCCCAGGCAGAATGTACGCCAAAGCATACCGGGACAAGAAACTGCATTCGAAAAACTTATCGCGGGCATTGGAAGACGGCGGAACCGTCACTTCGCCTTTGATTCCTTGGAATACATGCGGTGTGTTTATCGTTGCGACACTCGGCGTTAGCACGTTCGCCTACGCCCCTTACGCCATCTTGAACTACACCGTGCCGATCATCTCCATCTTCATGGCATTCATCGGGTTGAAAGTCGAATTTTTAACCGAGCAAGAATTAAAAGCACTGGAAGAAAAAGAAGCACGGCAATCAGCGAAAACCGACGACGGCGACGCTTCCACTTCTGTATTAACCTAACTCAAAAAACATCAAGCTAATTAAAGCTTGATGTTTTTTATATACCGGGCCGTCGAATTGCCGACAAGCTCTCTAAAACCATTTTTAAACATTGCCTCTATAAACAAGCCCGCCACCCTTCGAGTCGATGATTTCCAACTGCCTGCTGTATTCGATGAAAATGGACTTGAATTTTTTTCCATTTTCATCGACAAGGAACATGATCCGATTACATTGATTGTTCGTAGAAAGAAGTAAGACTAGGCCGTTCAACTTCACTTTTTCTGCAATCTTTACGTACTCCGGATAGGAGTCTACATCCGAGCGATTGCTTGAATAATTGCTGTCGGAAAGGCAGTGGCTTTCTGCAGATTGCTTTCACCTAAAGTGGCGGGGACCGCACCGGAATTCAATTGGCTTCCCTTTTAACTCCTGGTCAAGACATAAGCACTTTTATGATTTAGAATCATATTCTATTTTTCTTTTTGTTATATACATAGTCGTTCTTTTCTCACCAGTTTCACATTTCCCGTCAGGACCCTGCAATGAATTTTGCCTCTCCCCTTATTTTTTGGCTTTTTTTAGGTGATGTGTGCCTGCGGGGAGCAAAGCTTCTTTAGGCTGCAGTTCTACAAAGATGCGGCGTCCATCCAGCAATCATTTTTTATTTAATGATTCTACCGATAATCTCTCATATGTAAACTAGATCGTTATTTAAATCTGATCAGTTCAGCTTCAGTCCTCTTGCCTAGTCCCCTTCCATTCCTCAATTCAATAAGTTGACAAACACAACGAAATGTAACTATTATTGTTACGAAGGAGGGGTTAGTATGATCAATACCCGTATGTCTGTTGCAATTCACATCCTTTCTCTAATTGCCATCAACCCCAAGCTTTCTTCGGATCAAATTGCTGACAGCGTGACAACGAACCCTGTTGTCATTAGACGAATCAGCAGTGAATTGAAAAAGGCCGGATTGGTGACCTCAAGGGCTGGCGTAACTGGGTCTTCATTAACCCGGGATCCGGAAAAGATTACGCTCTTGGATGTTTATAAGGCCATTCATATAGAGAAAGAATTGTTCTCCATTCACGATAAACCAAATCCAAATTGCCCCGTCGGGAAAAAAATACAAGGGACATTGGATGTAGCATTTGAGAGTGTTCAAACAGCCATGGAAACCGAATTAGGCAATAAAACATTACAAGAAGTAGTCGATCATCTCCGTAAATAAGGAGATGATTTTTTCTTTTACAAATTCCGATGTTTTGTTATTGACAAACCGGTTTGTAACAATTAAAGTTACACTTAGTTGATCAACCAAGTAAAAAAGTCTGCTCTCCTAATAAGTGAGCAAAATTTTTTTGATCAGGTTGTAACAATTAAAGTTACATCCAACTTGGTAAACAGCTCGGTAGCAACAGAAGAAAAAACAAATTAAAAACAGGAGGTAAGTGAAATGACGAATAAAGAAAAAGCGGTAGCGGTATTGGAAAGCCTGCAAAACGGTGACAAGCAGCCAGCCGAAGGATTCATCAGCGCGGACAAATACATCCAGCACAATTTAACCTTCGAGGATGGCCGTGAAGGCTTGACCGGTTCACTCGACTACTTGAAATCGATCGGCACCCAAGTTGATGTGAAGCGCGTACTTGAAGAAGGCGATTTGGTTGCGGTTCATTCGGAATATGAACTGAACGGTCCGAAAGTGATTTTTGACATTTTCCGTTTCGAGGATGGCAAAATTGTCGAGCACTGGGACAATATCCAGGAATCGGTGACGGATACAGCCAGCGGACATTCGATGATCGATGGAGAAACAGCGATTACTGATACGGACAAAACAGTGGAAAACAAGGAACTCGTGGAGAATTTCGTGAAAGATGTTCTGATGGGGCAGAACTCGGCCCGCTTGACTTCCTACTTCGACGGCGACAACTACATCCAGCATAACCCTTACATTGAAGATGGGCTGTCCGGACTCGGGAAAGCACTGGAAGCATGGGCCGAACAAGGCGTGACGATGAATTATGACAAAGTACACCTAGTCGTAGCCGAAGGGAATTTTGTATTGACTGTCAGTGAAGGCACTTTAGGCGGCACCCATACTTCCTTCTACGACCTGTTCCGAGTGAAAGACGGCAAGATTGCCGAACACTGGGATGTCTTGGAGACGATCCCAGCAGAAGATGAGTCGAAACATGAGAACGGCAAATTCTAATTCCAGTTGTCGAACGGCTGCTTATAAAAGTCCCTTCATCTACTTAAGTAGTATGAAAAAATAGAAAGACACTCGAATGAGATTTCCTTTAAAAGGAAAATAATCGATGTTGATAACTTTGAACCAACTTTTACTAGGTCTTGTATTTGTATTTGTATACCTTTCCCTTCTCACTCTATCGGGCGCAGACTATACAGCCAGAAAATTAACACAGCTGGGATTGCCAAAGTATTTCCTTTATGTGACCGGATTGGTCCAATTGGTTGGCGGCAGCATGCTCCTCTTGGGAGTTTTATGGCATTCAAACTTTCGTATAATCGGTGGAGCTTGGGTAGCCGTGATCATGGCGGTCGGCATTTTACTAAGGTTTCACGCAAAGGATTCATTACTATCAATGCTTCCGGCCATAATGGTTGGTATTTTGGCATTGACTATCGCGATTTCGGGAACAAATTAAATGAAGTAATTGCAATCAAAAACATAAAAATTTCAGGAGGCTATACAATGAAAATTGGAATTATTGGAGCAAGCGGAAAAGCAGGAAATGTGATTTTACAGGAAGCCATCGGCCGCAGCCATGAAGTGACGGCCATTATCAGAGACACATCAAAACTGAATGAGAAGAATGTGGCAGTCATCAAGAAAACAATATTCGACCTGACATCGGCTGATGTGAAGGAATTCGATGTCGTGGTGAATGCATTTGGTGCTCCATTAGGTGAAGAGCAAGCCCATGTGGATGCAGGGCATGCGTTGATCGAAGCATTAAAAGGAACAGATACAAGAGTTATTGTTGTCGGTGGCGCTGGCAGCCTGTACGTAGATGAAAACAAAACCATCCAAGTGGCGGATACAGCGGAATTCCCGGAGATTGTGGTTCCTACCGCTAAAGGGCAAGGCCGCAACCTGGAAGAACTGCAGGCAACTACGGATATTTCCTGGACGTTTGTCAGCCCTTCTGCCGTATTCGATGCGGATGGAAAAAGAACCGGCTCTTACCAATCTGGAAAAGATCACCTGTTGGTCAATTCCAAAGGCGACAGCTACATCAGTTATGCGGATTATGCGATCGCCATTGTAGACGAAATTGAAAACCCGCAGCACCTGAACGAGCGCTTCACTGTTGTTGGAGAAACGGAATAAAGAGCAGAGACGCAAGCAGATTCTCTATCTCCCCCTCTCTTTACACGCCATAAAAAATTACTGTCAGTAAACCTGCTTTTGGCAACTGGCTCATATCAAGAAAGGAAGAAATTTTACAATGAAACAGCAAAATCTTGAATTGATCTACGTATGGGATGCTTACTGCGGCTGGTGCCACGGTTTCTCCAATAGCCTGAAGGAATTCCATGAGAACCACCCTGAATTGCCTTTGTCCGTTTTGTCTGGCGGCTTGTTTTTCAGCCAACCAATCGGGAACTTCCCACATATCCCAGAAGCTAATCAGCGGATCCATCAGCTTACAGGTGCTGAGTTTGGTCCAGCTTACCAATCCTTATTGGAGGACGGAACGTTTGTCATGGATTCCCAAAAAGCGGCAATCGGCTTTGCGGCCTTGCGTTCACTTGCACCGGACAGTACCTATTACTTCGCTTCGGCCATGCAGCAGGCGTTTTATCACGACGGCAAAAGCCTCAGCGATCCAGAAACATATCGGGAAATCGCTGCTGCGAACGGTCTGGACCCTGAAGCAGTAGTAGCGCAAATGGTGGATGAAGCTTTCAAAAAGGAAGCGCTATCCGATTTTGCAAAGGTACGGCAATTGGGCGTCAATGGTTATCCAACATTGCTTTTGAAAAAGGGCAAGGAATTGATCGCCTTTGGCGGAGCCGCTATGAACGCAGAAAAACTTGAAGCACGCTTCGAAAGCTTCACTTCTTGATTTGAGTGCTTAAATATAAGGATGATCTGTAATAGTTTGGACAAAGACATTTTCATCAAATCAACAGTACTGCCGCACCCTGAATGGGTGTGGCTTTAATTATGATTGCAGTGGATAACCTATCATTAAACTAATATACAAGAAAAAGTTTTAATGTTAATCAGATTTTAATATCTAAACGACACCCGAAAAGATTTTCTTATCTTCTCGTTTCAAAGTAATCGTTATACTGGACTTCCTCTCACAGACTATCGTTCTTCTTATCTGACTTGCACTGCTGAATAATTGTCGGCCATTGTCTAAGTAGATACGTCAATTTAATTTTTGTAACCGTTCGTAAAAGTACACCTTTATAAACGCATCAAACCCTTCAAAAAACGTTCGTAAATGTCCTGAAACTCATTACGAACGTTCGTTATTTTGCATATACTTTTACGAATACTTTACTAGTGCAATTAAAAGAACGCTTATGTTCTCATAGAGACATCCTGTTTAGTCTGGAATGAATTCCAGGCCATCAGCTTGCAGTTTTACCGCATTGTAATTACTTTCTTCTGACGCTTCGAACCTTACAGAGAACCGTTGTTTATTGGCATTGGAATCTTCTTCTCCGACAGGTTCCAATGCTTCACCCAACAACTCGCTGTCATAGACATATACTTGATCACTGTTTCCGCTCCTATCTCCCTCCTCTTCTACGAGTACAGCATCACCGGGCAGAAACTGTTCGGCGTATTCTAAAGCTTCTGCAATGACCATATCATCTAATGGAGACGTGATAAAAAGTGCGTGATCTTCAAAAAAAATGGCGCTAATTTCTGTTTCCGAGACGTAACCATAAATAGCCGAGAGCCCTGTCTCATCCTCTTGTTGGTTTGGTCCATAAACTTCTTCAAAAGATTGCTGAGACCCTCCAATTTTCCCTTCCAAGTTATAAGAAGGCGCGCAAGCCGATATCAGTAATAACACCATCATTAGCAAGATCAGTTTCTTCTTCATCTAGTACCCCCCTTTTCGCCAAGTGTCTATATTTCGAGTGTACCCTTTGATTGCACTGTAAAACTTTTACTTTTTAGCGCTGGCTTTCTTTTATTAACTACTGCTTCTTCGGTTGCAATGCTTTGGTAAAATAGAGATGGCTAGCCGTTTTTCACCATACGATGACGCACTTATACTCCCTAAGGAGGTCCTTATGAAAACTCACTATTATTTAGGTTGGTTTAATAATTATTTTCCAGAGAAACTGATTAGAGCATTACAAGAAGATATAACTGAACGGAAATCGCTTGTAATGATCAGTTCAAATCCATCACTTGATGATGTTGATGGCGCAGCTGAACGTTCATGGCTTGAGCAGGCCGGCATTAGATTTGATGACTATCATTTGATCAATTACCGTGTGCAGCGGGGAGATGCCGATACCTTAATACAGACTGCCTCAGTGATTTTCTTATTGGGCGGAGATACCATTAAACAAAACAGGTTTTTAAAGGATTATGAATTATTAGAGCCGATCAAAAAAAGCACAGCCCTTATCCTAGGCGCAAGCGCTGGTGCGATCAATATGTCCGCTAAATGGCTATGCTCTAAAAACTTTGGACATCATGTGGATACAAGCTCAGTCTACGATGGAATTGCCCTTAACAATTTTTCGGTTTTGTCTCATTTCG
The DNA here is from genome assembly GCF_042654465.1 of Planococcus dechangensis. Classification (NCBI taxonomy): domain Bacteria; kingdom Bacillati; phylum Bacillota; class Bacilli; order Caryophanales; family Caryophanaceae; genus Planococcus; species Planococcus dechangensis. Next base: position 1,760,304 of record NZ_JBHSGL010000005.1, read on the forward strand.
ACCTTGAAAATAACATGGCATTGGTTCAGAGCGAACTGTCTACCTTATCGGAAGAAATGACAGTTTATGTGTCAAACAAGGATTGCGCCTTGCGTGTCAGTGAAGATAAAATCGATATTCTTGGAGATGTCTATGTAGTTTCCCGCTCAGAGATTAAAAAAATGGATGAGACTTTCTAGTGAGGCTGCATAACAATGATTCCACTAATTTCCAGGCAAACAAAAACGTTCGCAAGCGTGTCAATACACTTTACGAACGTTCTTTGCTGTTATTGCGAACTATTTAATTGAATAAAACTCTTCTTTATTGAATCCAGGGGAAATTTAACACTTAATAATTGTTCTTCCTAAATGCTCACCGTTCTTGATCGCTTCAATCGTTTCCGGCACTTGTTCGAGTGTGATTTCATCCGTCAATGTCGTCTGGGTAATATTCCAGTCGTCCGCCATCTTGTCCCAGATTGCGCCGCGTTTTTCGATCGGCACATTGACCGAGTCGATGCCCAGCAAATTGACGCCTCTTAGGATGAATGGCAAGACCGTTGCTGTCAGCTGCACACCGGCCGCATTGCCGCACATGCTCATGCTGCCGCCGTAGGAAATCTGTGGAATGACTACCGAAGCCACCTCTCCTCCGACGGTGTCCACGACGTAATCGAACTTTTGTTTGTTGAGCGGCTTTTTCGGTTCGCCTAAGTCATCCGGGAAAATAACGCTGCTTGCTCCAAGTGATTGGGCGACTTCGATTTGGTAGTCTTTGCGCACCAAGGCGGTGATGTTTTGATAGCCGCTTTGGGAGAGAATCTGCAACGCGACGCTGCCGACTCCGCCGGTGGCACCTGTCACTAAGATGGCCGGGTTGTTTTTCGGATTCATGCCGTGCTGCTCTAACGCCAAGATGGACAGTGCGGCGGTGAAGCCGGCTGTCCCGAAGATCATCGCGTCTTTCAAGCTCAAACCGTCCGGCAATGGCACAACCCAATCGGCCGGCACGCGGGCATATTCGGCGAATCCCCCGGTATGGCTCATGCCCATCGCAAACCCTGTCACGACCACTTCCTGCCCTTCTTTAAAACGGTCATCTGTTGTATGTACAATGGTGCCGCTCAAATCAATTCCTGGAATCATCGGATAGTCCCGAATCACTCCGCCTTTTTTCTGAACCGCCAGCATGTCTTTGTAATTGATGGAGGAATAACCGACTTTGATTAAGACATCCCCGTCCGAGAGCTGATCCTCGCCTACAGTTTCCACACCGTACGTGACGCCGTCTTGTTGTTCGTTAATAACAATCGCTTTGAATTGTTCCATCCTAATCACTCCCTTAGTAGTTTGTTCCCGAAATGGCTGTCTGGCTAAACTGTTTTCCTGAAAACCGCCTTTCACTTTTCCGCTGTTCATCTGTATGAAAAATCCAGTTGACGATTGACTTCTTTTTTAATCCAGTTATAATGAGAAACAATATCTGCATAACGAAGATCTGCCCAAGCATTTCGGAGTATAAGAACAAAAGCGATGATAAGAACGAGTACCTGCGACTAAAGCATACAGAAAGCAGCCGGTTGATGAGAGGCGCATGTGGTGTCTGGGGAAATACCTCTTTGAGCTGTGTACCGAACCTTTAGTAGGCTACACCGGAGTTGCATCCGTAATCCATGCAAAAGTATCGCTTCGGCCGTACTTTCCAAGGGAATCTGTGCGAGCAGTTTCCGAACAAAGGTGGTAACACGCATATCTGCGTCCTTTAGGGTTTTTCCCTAGAGGGCGCTTTTTTGTATTCTTATAGATTTTGCGATATGACTATTCCAAAGACAAGGAGATGTTAGCATGCGACTCACACCAGCTGAACAACTGAAAATCATCGAAAAAGGAGCCGCCGAAATCATCGAAGAAGGCGAATTGCTCGACAAGCTCGAGCGCTCTTACAACGAACAGCGCCCGCTGACCATCAAGCTCGGACTCGACCCATCCGCACCGGACATCCACCTTGGGCATACGGTCGTGTTGCGCAAGATCAAACAACTTCAAGACCTCGGCCACGAAGCGATCATTTTGATCGGTGATTTCACCGGGCGCATCGGTGACCCTTCCGGCAAGGCAAAAGGCCGGACTGCGCTCAGCGACGAAGCCGTCAGGAAAAACGCGGAAACTTACTGTGAACAGATTTTCAAAGTGCTCGACGAAACGAAAACGAAGGTGCGCTTCAATAGTGAATGGCTATCAAAGCTTAACTTTGAGGAAGTCTTGAAGCTCGCTGCGAGCACATCGGTCGCGCGTATGCTTGAGCGCGACGATTTCCAAAACCGCTACCAAAGCCAGTCGCCAATCGGCATCCACGAGTTTTTTTACCCGCTCATGCAAGCTTACGATTCGGTCGAGCTCGAGGCGGACATTGAAATCGGCGGCACGGACCAAACTTTCAACATCCTCATGGGCCGCACGCTCCAAAAGCATATGGGCCAGGAAAAGCAAGTCGCCATCTTCATGCCGCTGCTAGAAGGCCTTGACGGCGTAGAGAAGATGAGCAAAAGCCTCGGCAATTACATCGGCATCAGCGAAGCACCCGAAATCATGTTCAAAAAAGTGATGGAAGTCCCGGATCCGCTCGTCTTCAAATACTTCGAACTGACGACCGACGAACATCCGTTGGCAATTGAAAGGATCCTTGATCGCCTGGAAGACGGCGAAAATCCACGCAACATCAAACTGGAGCTGGCGGAAATCATCACCGATCTCTACCATGGCGAAGAAGCGATGAAAGAGGCGAGAGTATACTTCGAGACCGCTTTTCAAAAGCGTGAAATTCCGGAAAACATCCCGTCGCTAGTGGTGGAAATCGGCAAGGAACACATCGAAGAACTCCTCCCGCAATTGGTGGCATCGGGATTCGTCCGCAGCAAAAGCGAATTTGGCCGTCTGATTGAACAGGACGGGGTGTCGTTTAACGGCGAAAAACTGACACGCGATGAACTCGACACTGTTGTCCATAACGGCGATGTCCTGCAAATCGGCAAAAAGCGCTTCGTGCGGTTTGAAAAATAAGCAATAACAAAGGCGCAGAAACGATCCCCGTTTCTGCGCCTTTTTTGTTATTTTTTATATTGCATATAAACAACTTGAGTGGCTAAATAGTCTTCCATGCCATGCTTGCCGTCTGCCCCGCCGAGGCCAGATTGGCGCATGCCGGCGTGATAGCCTTGCACCGCTTCGAAGTTTTCGCGGTTGACGTAGGTTTCGCCGAACTTCATTTCATTGACGACGCGCATTGCTTCGTTCAGGTCGTCTGTATAGATGGAAGAAGACAAGCCATAGACGGTGTCGTTGGCCATTTCAATTGCTTCTTCGATTGTGCTATAAGTGGTCATCGGTAGCACCGGCCCGAAAATCTCTTCACGCATAATGTCGGAATCATGGGAGACATTCGTCAAGATGGTCGGCTTGTAGAAGAAACCGGCATCAAAGCCCGGACGCTCTCCGCCGGTCGCAACGGTCGCCCCTTGTGCAACGGCATCTTTGACCATGCCTTCGACCGTTTCCAAACGGTCCTGGCTGATCAGCGGGCCCATATCTGCCTCTTTATCTTCTCTCGGGTTGCCAAGCTTGGTCGCTTCAAACGCTTCAATGAGTTTTTGAGTGAACTCTTCCGCTACGCTTTCGTGTACGTAAAGGCGCTCGGCATTCGTACACGCCTGGCCGCCGTTTGCGAGCCTTGACGTGGTAATGGCTTGTGCGGCCAAGTCCAGGTCGGCATGCTGGGTGACGATGGCTGGGGCTTTGCCGCCCAGTTCCAAATTGACTTTAGTGATGTTTTTCGCCGCAGCTTCCATCACTTTCGTTCCCGCCGGCAAGCTTCCTGTCATGGTGATCATTTGTACTTTTGTGTGCGAAGCCAGCGCATTGCCGATTTCAGAGCCGGTTCCGGTGACGACATTGTAGACGCCTGCTGGGATTTCTTCCATAGCATCGACGATTTTGGTGAATTCCATTGCAGTATTAGGTGTCTGCTGGCTCGGTTTGATGACGATCGTGCAGCCTGTGACGAGCGCTGTCGCGACTTTTCGTGCCAAAATAAACACCGGGAAGTTCCACGGGATAATACCGGCTACCACACCGATCGGCTTTTTGTAGACCAAGATGTTTTCATTTGGACGGTCGCTTGGGACAATTTCCCCTTCGATTCTTCTTGCCCACTCGGACATATAATGGAAGTAATCAATGGCCAAATCGACTTCGCCGCTTGCCAGTTCATAGTCCTTCCCTTGCTCTTCCTGCAATAAGTCGATAAATTTGTCGCGGTTTTCAGCGATCTTATCGCCCAGTTTGCGGACGATTTTCCCGCGTTCGATATTCGGCGTCAATTCCCATGCCTGTTGAGCTTGATGCGCCGCTTCTACTGCTTTATCGACGTCTTGTTCCGTCCCTTTAGGAATTTTGGAAATCACTTGTTCCGTTGCCGGGTTGATGATATCGATCCATTCGTCTCCAGTGGATGCTATATATTCGCCATTTACGTACATTTGGTGAGTTTGCAAAAGATCTCCTCCTAATTTTCCAATTAGTAGATTTTTCCCTTTACAGTTATCGGTAAACTTGGCCTTCTGCACTAACATGCTTAGACACGGCTTAAACTTTTACACGGTATCACGCTTTCCTAAAAACCGGGTTTCTAATTCATGTTCATATCCCTCGCCTACACGGTAAGCTTTAGCATGAGGGCGTGAACTGACAGCGCTGTGCAAGTCCTGGCCTATAAAATGAAGTGCCACGCCGTCATCCGCGGCGATGCCCGGTTTGATTTTGCCCTCTGCCAAAAGCTCACGATACGTCGGCCTTCTATTTGCTTCACCATCATAATGAGGGCAATTGCTGCCTGTCAGAAACCCGAGGCAGTCCAGTGGCTGAAGCTGGTCTCCGAATGAATCGGTGAGGCCTTGTTCGAACCAGCAGATCGATCCTGCGCTGATGCCGGCCAAGACATTTCCTTGGTTCCATGCTTTTTCGATAATAGTATCCAATCCCCATTCCTTCCAAAGCGCCAGCAAGTTTTTCGTGTTGCCTCCGCCGACATACAGAATGTCTTGCGCCAGCACAAAGCGCTCCAGATCTTCCGCTGGCGGTTTGAACAAAGACAGATGTGTCGGTACGCAGTCGTGCTGTTCAAAGCATTCATAAAATCGCGCGATGTAACTGTCCGCGTCCCCGCTCGCGGTCGGGATAAAGCAGATTTTCGGCGTCTCTTTCGGCGATTGTTCCAATATGTATAAATCGAGTAAGGGGTTGTCAGGCTCCATCGAGAAGCCTCCTCCGCCAAGTGCGATAATCTGTTTCATGGCATTGTTCCTTTCGGAGTTTGATCAATCATGTAAGGGCTGAACTTATTTCATTCCCATTGCATCTTCCTTGCGCGCATTTAAACGCACGTAATACAGAACCCGCACAATCAACAATATGGCGGCCAGACAGCTTACATATCCGAGACCCACAAAAAAGCTCTCGTCTTTAAATGACGGATATTGTTCGGTTCGGCAGTGCGGGCAGTTTTTTCCGTCTTTTGCCACGCCGAGCTTCCAAATGTCTGTTGCTTTCCAATCGCGTCCGCAACTTGTGCAGTTCGCCATAGTCTTCATCCTGCCTGCGCTATTCCAAACATTAGTCCCTGTCAGTCGGCCAGTCCATTTCCGTTCGCTCTTCATATTGGATGTGATGCTTGGTGTCTTCCTGAAAATGCTCTGAAGTCCAGTCGTCGCTGTTGCGTCCTGAGGTGATGTCATCGTACGGCGTATGCGGAATATAAGGCATCGATTTCTTTTTGGCGATGCGGTAAATCATCCGGCTTATTACAGCAACCATGAAAAAAGTAGCAAGAATGCTCATATCGTCCCTCCTCTTAAGTCGGCCGTCAGTATTTCTTTAATTGGTTTACGCTTTGGCACACCGAAAGTTTCATATTCAGCCAAAACCGGTGGCCGCTACACTGCCATTTCAAGCTTTCATTCTTTACAGTCTACGCTTCTCTCGATTACACTTTACCTATTCAAGAAATCTATTGAATAGATTAGGGGTGACTCGAATGGAAGCACGGGAATTCAAAAATTTTGCCTATGGACATTTCACCAAAATCAGTAAAGCCTTATCGAGCCCGCGGCGTTTCGAGCTGCTCGATTATTTGGCGCAGGGACCGAAAACAGTCGAACGGCTCGCTATTGAGACGCAGATGTCGGTGGCGAATACTTCACAGCATCTGCAGGCATTGCGCGATGCGCGGCTTGTCATCTCATCCAAAGTGAAAAATCATCATTATTACGAATTGGCCGATTCCGAAATAGCCGGCTTGTTGCAAATGACCAAGCGGCTCGCTGAACGCCGTTTTCCGGATGTCACCGATGTCCGCGCACAAGAAACAACAGATGGCGGTTCGGTTCCGGTCATCTCTGCACAAGAGGCGTGTGAAGAGTTACGGAACGGGCGCGCCATTTTGATCGATGTAAGGGCACAAGATGAGTTCGACAGCCGCCATCTGCCAGGCGCTTTATCGATTCCGCTTGCTGAACTCGAACAATACATTCCGCAGCTCCCTGGCGCTAAGAAAATCATCGCTTATTGCCGCGGTGCTTACTGCCTGTTCGCAAGCGATGCGGTGCGGCTGCTTTGCGGCCATGGATTTGATGGCTACCGCTTGGATGAAGGGCCGGCTGATTCTATTTCCCGGGAAATGGTTTCAGCTGAGCAGGAGGATGCGGAATGAAACCGGTAAAGTTCGGCATTAAGGAAAATTTACTGCAATTTATGCTGCTCGTCTTGACGAACTTTTTCGTTGGTTCGATGGTCGGTCTCGAACGGACTGTTTTGCCGATCATCGGTGAGGAAGAATTCGGGCTCGCATCAGCAAGCGCCGCTTTGTCATTCATCATCAGCTTCGGATTCTCGAAAGCGATCGTCAATTATTTCGCCGGTGCTATCGCCGACCGGCTCGGCCGCAAGAAAGTGCTGATCATCGGCTGGAGCGCCGGGCTGTTCGTGCCGCTTCTCGTCATTTTCGCCGACGCCTGGTGGATGATTGTCGTCGCCAATATTTTCCTCGGCATCAACCAAGGCCTCGCCTGGTCGATGACCGTTAATATGAAAATCGACCTCGCAAAACCGACACAACGCGGGCTCGCGGTCGGCCTCAACGAATTTGCCGGATACACTGGCGTTGCTGTCATGGCGGCTTTGTCCGGGTATGTCGCGGCGACTTTCTCCAACCGGCCCGAGCCGTTTTATATCGGGCTCGCGGTCGTTGTCATCGGGCTCGCACTGTCGTTTCTCGTGCGCGATACCGGGGAGCATTTGAAACTTCAGGCTAAGTCCAGCGCACAAGATACGGCTTTATCGGCGGGTGAAGTATTCAAGCTGACGGCATTCAAAAACCCGACACTGTCGACAGCGACATTTGCCGGTCTTTCCACCAATTTGAAAGACGGCATGGCATGGGGCTTGTTTCCATTGTTTTTCATCGGCGTCGGATTAAGCGTTCCGGAAATCGGTTTGCTCGTCGCCTTGTATCCGGCCGCGTGGGGCTTTTTCCAATTGTTCACCGGAGCCTTGAGCGACCGCTGGGGCCGAAAATGGCTGATCGCCGGCGGCATGTGGCTGCAGGCTGCTTCGCTGTGGCTTTTGCTAGTGGTTGACCAATACAGCTTGTGGATTTTGGCATCGATTTTGCTCGGGCTCGGAACGGCGATGGTCTATCCGACTTTACAGGCAACCATCAGTGACGTCGCGGCACCGTCCTGGCGTGCTTCTTCAATGGGCGTCTACCGTTCATTCCGCGACAGCGGCTATGCATTCGGTGCCTTGTTCGCCGGAATTTTGACAGATGTCATCAATGTCGAATGGGCGATCGGGCTGGTAGCGGTGTTGCCGCTTCTCGCCGGGGTGATGGCAGCTGTTCGGATGAAGGAAACACTTCCTGGGAAGACTGCCTGACTAAGGCAGTTTGCGCAAGATGAGGTTTCGGCCATTTCAACAAAATAAAGAGCCGGCAAGGAAATTCCCTGCCGGCTCTTTATTTATTTTTTACAGATTTTCATTCATTTAAGAACAAGAATACCTGCTTGTCCGCCTGGCCAGATTCTCCGACGAGGCAATCGGTATAGTCGAGCCATTTTGCGCGTTCGCAGCGGGCTTTGATTTTGTCGCCGAGTTCCGCTTCGATTTTTTGCATCAAGCTGGAAACTTCCCCGAACGAAAGGTTAAAGCGGTAAGCTGCTTGCTCGAATGGCGAGTGGAGGGCGAGCAAGCGGCGAAATTCTTCCACTGTTTCTGCCTGTTCAGCCAAAGCATCTTCCAGCTCGGTAATAAAGCGGTACAGTTCCCGCTGCTCGCCTGAAAGCTTTGTCACTTCACATTTCAACATGTAGGCGATCATGCCGTCATTCATAACCCCACTCCTCTACGCTATCGATTTACCAGCTTGATTTTTTGACGCCTGGAATTTGTCCTTTATGTGCAAGATCGCGGAATGCGATGCGGGACATGCCGAATTTGCGCATAAATCCGCGCGGCCGTCCGGTTACTTCACAGCGGTTCTTCAAGCGTGTCGGTGATGAATCTTTCGGCAGTTTTGCCAATGCCGCGTGATCGCCTTGCGCTTTCAATTCTTTGCGTAGATCCGCATAGCGCGCCACCATTTCACGTTGTTTTTTGTCGCGTGCGACTTTTGATTTTTTGGCCATTAGTAGGCTCCTCTCCATTATGCTCTATTTTCCGGATGATTACTTCGTTTCGCGGTGCAATGTCACTTTTTTCAAACGCGGGCAGTATTTCTTCAATTCGATGCGCTCTGGGTTGTTGCGTTTATTTTTCGTTGTTGTGTAATTGCGCTCTCCTGATTCTGTGCACGCTAGTGTGATGTTTACTCTCATATTGGTTTCCTCCTATTTATTAAATGATGTGTGTAGCGGGCAGCGGGTCAGGAAGTTGGCTCCAGTCCTGTGCCAGTTCTTGTGCCGTAAGCAGGCAGTTATCCAGTGACTGCGTCAGCGCTTGTTGGTCCATAGTGATACCAATCAGCACAAGCTCGGTCATTTTCACGCTGTCCGATTCCCATGCGCCTGCCGTCTCTAAGCTCGCCGACGGTCCTGCCTGCGACAATAATGTCGCGACCGAATCACGCGTCGCGATGCGCAAGAATCCTTTGGCGCGCACGATTTCCACCGGCCAGTCCATGATCCATTCAAATAAACGCTCCGGGTGAAACGGCGTTTGACTGCGGTAGACGAACGACGCGATGCCGTATTCTTCCGTTTCCGGTACATGTTCTTCGTTCAGTTCCTTGATCCAGCCGGCCCCTTGGCTCGCCTGCTCGAAATCAAAGCGGCCCGTGTTGAGGACCTCACTAAGCGCCACTTGGGAATGCTCAGTGCGGAGAATGTTCGCTGACGGGTTCAGCGCTTTGAGCACGCCCACTAATTCATCGGCTTTGTCCGGTGCCAGCTGATCGGTTTTGTTTAACAGAATAACGTCTGCGAATTCAATCTGATCAATGAGCAAATCTGAAATTTCGCGTTCGTCCTCTTCTGTCGCGCCTTCTTTTCGGTCGAGCAGCGTTTCGCCGGACGCGAAATCGCGCCAGAAGCCATGGCCGTCGACGACCGTCACCATCGTATCGAGGCGGCATAACGCGGACAAATCGACGCCGAGCGTGTCGTCCATATAGCTGAATGTCTGCGCGACCGGCACCGGCTCACTGATGCCAGACGATTCAATGACGATATAGTCGATGTCGCCCTGCCTCACTAACTTTTCAACTTCGACGATCAAGTCTTCACGCAGCGTGCAGCAGATGCAGCCGTTTTGCATTTCGACCAATTTTTCTTCCGTTCGGGAAAACCCGCCGTTTTGGACGAGCGCACTGTCGATGTTCACTTCGCTCATGTCGTTGACGATGACCGCCACTTTCAAGCCTTCGCGGTTCGTTAAAATATAATTCAACAGCGTCGTCTTGCCTGCGCCCAAATAGCCGCTCAACACCGTAATGGGGATTCGTTTATCCATTCTATAAAACTCCCTTATGTTTCTGTCCATTAAATCGTAACGATTACGTTTTATATAATAACGGGCTTTACCTGATTGTGCAAGGATTTTTTCGAATCCTTTCTGGCAAGCTGTAAACTTAGCAACGCCGTAGCCGCTTATTGTGCTTGAGCGGACCAGTACCAACAGGATCGCTCTTGTCTTTTATCGCTGGAGCATGTATGCTGTTTTTAATTAAAGCGTAACGATTACTATTTGTAAACCGAAAGTTATACTGTTCATTACTTTTTATAGGAAGGAGCCGATGCCCGTATGCATACGTGGATTATTATCGGCGGCGGCATTCAAGGAATGACGCTTGCGAATTTCTTGCGAAAACAAAAAGCAGTCACAGCTGAAGAAATAGCGATCATCGACCCGCACGAAGAGCCATTAGCGGATTGGAAACGCTGCACGGAAACCATTTCCATGCCTTTTTTGCGATCTCCTTTTGTCCATCACCTCGACGTCGAGCCCTTTTCGTTGACCAATCACGCCAAAAATAGCCCTTTCAGTGAAGACGCATCGTTTTTCGGCAGATTAAAGCGCCCTTCCCTCTCGCTGTTCCGTGAACATTGCGAGCATCTTGCCCGCGAGCAGGACATTCGCCGGAGCTGGATCCAAGGTCGCGTAGCGTCGATCAATCGAATAGAAAACGGATGGCATGTCCAGTTGGAGGATGGCACACGGATTACCGGGACAAATATCGTCCTTGCCATCGGTGCCGGCGAACAATTGCACTGGCCTGATTGGGCACAGCAATTGCGAACCCATTCCCCCGGTTCGGTGTACCATGTGTTCGACCGAGAGCTGCCGGAGTTCGATTTATCGCAAGCGCCGTTCACTGTTATCGGCGGTGGCATTACCGCGGTCCATTTAACGTTGAAGCTGCACAAGCTGTTTCCCGGACAAGTTACACTCCTGAAACGCCACCCATTCCGCGTCCACGATTTCGACAGCGACCCGGGATGGCTCGGGCCGAAATACCAGCACGCTTTCCGCAAGACACGGTCTTACACACGTCGACGGGAAATGATTGTCCGGGCGCGCAGAAAAGGTTCCATCCCGCCAGACTTGAATGTTAAAATGCGCAACCAGCTCCGTCAATTTCCCGGACTGGTCGCTGACGGCCATGTGCACAAAGCCGATCATCAACACGGCACAACCGCGCTCTATAATGAACACGGCGGCTTGCTCCAACAAACCGGCACCGTCATTTTAGCGACTGGCTTTCAGCCGCAGCTTCCAGGGCGCGAATGGCTGTCGCCCATTATCGAAGAACAGCGTTTGCCGTGTGCCGACTGTGGTTATCCTGTCGTTTCGCATACTTTGCAATGGGGGCCGGGACTCTATGTGATGGGGCCTCTTGCAGAACTTGAAGTCGGCCCGATCTCACGCAATATTTCCGGTGCGCGCGAAGCAGCTTCGCGCATTGTCGCTGCACAGTAAAAGACCTGCCGAGTGGCAGGTCTTTTACTGTGGCTGTCGAGAAACCTCGTCAGCTTTTTGGCGTTTCGCTCCAGCCGGACGCTTTCCGCGGGCACGGCCTCAGCCGCTTCACTGCTCCGGTTAGGGTCGAGCCTAACTTTCTGCAGACACTTAAAGATTCCAATCTGTTTTTGTGCAAAGAAGAATCTTTTTTTGATAAAAATTCATAGAAGAGTCTAGACTTATTCAACACTCTGGCAAAAGACCTGCCGAGTGGCAGGTCTTTTTACATTTCATTTCTTATGGCCGCCGATCAGCTTGGTCCGATCGAGTGCCGTGCCTGCTTCGGTGCCCGACACGCCGCGGTAGATTGCGGTTGGGCCGTGCTTGCGCTTGATGGCGTCCATCGCTGCGCCAAGCCGGCGCCTTTGCCATTTGTCCGCTTCGAACAGGCTCAGCTGCATGGAAATTTCGTCTTCCAAATTGGTGATTGACAGCGAAATTTGGCGCACCGGCTTGCCGAGGTAAAATTCGCGGAACAGCTCTTTGCATACTTCGTAAATCTTTAACGTGTCGTTCGTCGCTTCGTCAATCGAGCGGGAGCGCGAAAAGCCGCCGCCATATGCATTTTTACTGTAGCTCATACCGAGATGAATCGTGCGCCCCGCCATGCGCGCTTCCCGCGCGCGCATGGCGACGTCTTCGCACATCTCGAGCACAATCGTCAGGATGTCCCCCCGCGTTTCATAGTCGCGGTAGAGGATCTGGCCTTTGCCGAAGCTTTTCTGCCCTTCGATGATCAGCGAACCGAGTTCCGAGTAATCGATGCCGCGGGCGTGCTGATACAATTGATGGCCCATGATACCGAAACGATCTTCCAAATTCTTGAGGTCTGCACGCGCCAAATCGCCGACTGTGAAGATTCCCATATTATTCAGGTTACGCTCCATTTTGCTGCCGATGCCCCACATTTTGCTGAGCGGTGAAACCGGCCATAATTTCCGCGGCACATCTTTCATCGTCCAATGCGCAAGGCCTTTTTTCTTGCCTTCCAAGTCCAGCGCCAGCTTGGCCATCAACATATTCGGCCCGATGCCGACCGCTGACGGCAGGCCGAACTGGCTCATGATCGAATCCTGCATGTCGATTGCCGCTTTTTCCGGCGTTCCGTAAATATGGAGGATGCCGGTCAAATCGATAAAACTTTCATCGACGCTGTAGACGTGAATATCTTCTTTCGGGACATATTGGGCGAACAAGTCGGTGATGGCCATCGAAATCTCCAAATAAAATTGCATTTTCGGCTCGATCAGCAAAATATCCGGATGATCCGGAATTTCAAACAGCCGCGTGCCGGTTTTAACGCCGAAACGCTTTTTCATTTGCGGTGATGCGGCCAACACGACGCTGCCTTTGCGCTCTTGATTGCCGACGATGGCAATGCACGCTTCCATCGGATCGAGGCCGAGTTCCACTGCCGAACAGCTGGCGTAAAAGCTACGCATATCAATACAGGCGATATACCGCTTTCTTTCTGCTGACTTTTCCACGACGCCACCCCTATACAGAACGTTTGTTCTTATTTTACTGTAAAAGAGGAAAAGCAGCAAGAGGCAAAAGAAAGATCCGCTTAAAATAAACAGAATGTTTTGAATCCTAAAGAGTTATCGGTAAAATGGAAAATGTGGGAATTAACTCATTGCCTTAGAGGAGGAATAACACAATGACAAGACTTGAAGGAAAAGTAGCGGTCATTACAGGAGGCGCGGGAGAAATTGGCAAAGTGACCGCCAAGCGTTTCATGGAAGAAGGCGCGAAAGTGGTGATTGTTGACGTATCAGAAGACGCACTCAAGTCCGCTAAGCAACAACTCGGCGGCGAAGTCGTGACGGTCCAAGCGGACGTGTCTAAAGAAGATGACGTGAAAAACTATGTCGATAAAGCCGTTGAAGCATTCGGCACAATCGATGTGTTCTTCAATAACGCCGGCATCGAAGGCAAGGTCTCTCCGCTCACCAAACAGACAGTCGAAGATTTCGATCAAGTCATCGCCATCAATGTGCGCGGCGTGTTCCTGGGATTAAAGCATGTGCTGCCGGTCATGTACCAACAAGGCTCGGGCAGCGTTATCAATATGTCGTCGGTATCCGGCCTTAGCGGTTCGCCGAACGTCAGCCCGTACATCACATCAAAGCATGCGGTCGTCGGTTTGACGAAAGCCGCGGCTTACGAAAGTGCGCGCCATCAAGTCCGCGTCAATTCGGTCCATCCGTCTCCCGTCAATTCACGCATGATGCGCTCGCTCGAGGAAGGACTCGGCACGACCGAAAAAACTTTATCGAAAACGATTCCACTCGGCCGCTACGCCGAATCTGAGGACATTTCCAACTTGGTGCTGTTTTTGGCATCGGATGAAAGTACGTTTATCAGCGGTACACAATACCGCGTTGATGGCGGCATGGCCGCCTTATAACAAAAGACGGGCAACCACCAGTGTGGTTGTCCGTCTTTTATTTATTCACGACCCGGAACTTTCAAATCTTCGACCGGATTGTATAAAGTTTTGAAACCGTCGATCCGGCATTCCACCACATCACCATCACGGATGACGACGGCACCCGGTGTACCGGTGGAAATGATGTCTCCCGGCAAAAGCGTCATGACTTCTGAGTGAAACGCGATGAGATCCCGCGGCCGGAACGTCATGTTCGACACGCTGTTTTTCCGCTGGACCTCGCTATTTTTGACGGTGGCTACGGTCAATTCGAGCACCCCTTCCACCTCATCCGGCGTCAGCAATTCCGGCCCGAAGCTGAAAAACGTATCGAAGCTTTTGGCACGCGTCAAATAGCGCGGATTTTTCTCTAGAATGTCTTCCGCAGTCATGTCGATAATGGTCGTAAAACCCGCCACCACATCAAAAGCATCTTCCGGTGATACATTTTTGCATTTTTGGCCGATGATGATGCCGAGTTCCGCTTCTGCGGTGACGCGCTCAGACTGTTTCGGCAGCTTGATGACATCTTCCGGCCCGATGATCGTCGTATCCGGTTTCAGGAAACTCGCCGGCTCCGTGTCCGGGGACACTTCCTTCAAATCCGCAGCATGCTCGGCGTAGTTGAGTCCGATGCCCCAGATTTTCCGCGGGTGCCTGTATAAAGGCGCGTAATCCGCATCAGCAAACGGCATGATCGATTCTTCGAGCGCTCCTTCCGGCATGCGTTCAAATTCTTCCCTCAGCCATCTTTTCAACAGTTCGAGTTCCCCCGTTTCGATCAAAGTAAACAAGTCGGTCGGCCAGTTTTCAGCAGTATGTTCGTTTAACTTGCGCAGCGGCAAAAAACCATTTGCCATAACAAGCGCCGCTTCTTCTGTGCCATTCCAACGGATTGTTGCGAGGCGCATACTATCTCCCCTTCCTTTCCCGTTTATTTCGAGTTCTCTTCCTTAAAAACCTGCTGTATGAATAAAAAAAGCAGGCATTCCACTCGGGAATGCCTGCACTTTTCAACTATTTTCTTTTAATCCATCGATATAATGTTTTGCTTCAAGGAGCGAATAACCGAATGCGACGCGCGCCGCCTTAACCGCACGAATCTCCTGCCCTTCGGCGATCAACCGGCGCAACTCATCGTTGATGGCAGGCTCTTCATAGCCTGCCTCAGCTTCTATTTGTTCGATTCGTTTCATCATATGCTCTATACGCACCTCCACCGCTTTAACGCATTCGTTCAGCAGCAAATAAGCAGCTGCCGCACCGCCCAATACCAAGCCGATTGCCCAGATCCAATCTGTGCCCTCTATCATCATCGTTCCAATCGGTCCAGAAACTGTTCCAGGCGTTCTAGTGATGTAAGACGGCTGTTGCATAGCGATTCATCGGCACAAATATACTGGCCGTGCTTGATATAATTGTCGGCGCCCGCTTTGGTCTTCGCCGTAAACAGCCCGACCGTGCCGTGTTTATGGCAAATCATGCAGATGCCTTGTTTGCGGCTTGCACCGAACTGGCCGCTCACTGCCTGCAGGCGGCCGTTGCGTTCAGCGACCAAAAAGCGGTTAGTGTTTTCCTGCCAGGCGAGGTAAGACAAAGAGTAAAAATCAATTGACGGCACGTTCGGCCCCTTGAGTCGTTTGACTTTCGGGAACAGCCGTTTCAAGCTGTCGTTGGTAACCGCCCGAAATGGAATCAAGTGGGGGCGCAGACCCGCGAGAAACCCTTCCGCATCGTCAGTGTCTTTCACCGAAGTCAACGGGCGCAATATTTGCTTCTGCTCTTCCGTCAACGCCGGGAACAGCGCGAACACCTTCTCGTGGCTCAAATGGCGCAATACGCTCAGCACTTCTGCATCATTCGCCATTGCGTGCGCCGTCACGAGATTTAATGCCTGTTCTTTAATGAAGTTATATTGATGGTTGCGAATAAATGCATCGGGTTGACCCGTGACATTTGTCCGGCCTGTCGATTCTTTTGTGATGGTCATCGCTCTCCATCTCCTTTTCAGGTTCTGGTTGTTGTCTATTCATCATACTTCATCTATACGGTCGTTTCCATTATGGCCCATTCAAAAAACCAACCAAGCGGGATTCCACAATTGGCTGGTTTTTTAGTCAACGCATATTTTTCTTTAAGCGATGGTTGGTCCGATAATTCTGCCACACTGTGAACAGGATCGACAGGACGGCGAGGACGAGAAATGTCAACGAGATGGGACGCGTCAAGAACAGCGTCCAATCGGGATCAGCCATAACCGCACGGCGCAAATTGACTTCCGCAATCGGCCCAAGAATGACGCCAATAATCGCAGGTGCCAGCGAGAAATCGTATTTGGTGAACAAATAGCCGATGAATCCCATGACGATTAAAATATACAAGTCAGTAAACCGGTTGTTCAATACGAATGTGCCAACCACACATAACACGAGAATGACCGGAACGAGTACTTGAACCGGCACTTGCGTCACTTTCATGAAATAGCGCATGCCGAGAAACTGCGTAATGAGCATCCAGAAAGAAGCGACAAGAAAGGCGAAGAAAATCCCGCCGACAACATTCGGTTCATTGACGATAAGCAAGGGCCCTGGCGTTATGCCATGTACCATCAATGCAGAAAGCAGTACCGCCGTGACGGCAGAACCCGGGATGCCTAGTGCCACTGTAGGGATCAAGTCTCCCCCTACAGTCGAGTTGTTGCCCGCTTCTGATGCGATGACGCCTTCTTCACAGCCAGTGCCGAATTTCTCCGGATTTTTTGACCATTTTTTGGCTTGGTCATAAGCGACGATGTTGGCGATACTGCCGCCCGCGCCTGGAATCGCACCGATGATGGCACCGATTGCAGAAGAACCGAACAGCGTTCCCGGCCTTTTCAATACGATGAGCATCGTTTGAATCGGACGCAACACGAACTGGACATCTTTTAATTTCTCTTCGGCGCGCTTGGCGTCATCTTTGTCCATTTCTTTGCGCTCGAGTGAAACGAGCAATCGCGAAATCGCGAACATCCCGATAAGAACGACGAGGAAAGGTATGCCCGCCCGCAAGGTTTGCAAATCGAAAGAGAAGCGCGAAATACCGGAAATTGGATCGGCTCCGACCGTTGCAATCAAGATGCCGAACAAGCCGGCGATCAAGCCTTTAACGATGGAGTTGCCTGTCACACTGGCGATGATTGTCAAGGAGACGACGATGAGTGAAAACATTTCCCACGGCCCCATCATCAGCGCAAATCTGGAAATTTGCGGTGCAATCGAGACGAGCAAGATGAAACTGATGATCGAACTCAGAAAAGATGCCCAAATCCCGATCGACAGCGCTTTACCCGGTTCTCCATTTTGCGCCATCGGGTAAGCGTCGAATGTGGTGGCGATAGATGACGGCGTACCTGGGATTCCGAGCAACGCTGCTGTGATCAAGCCACCGGACATGCCTCCGACGAAAACCCCGACCATGGCCGCAACACCCGACACGGGATCCATTCCAAATGTCAGCGGGAGCGTCAAAACAATTGCCATCGCGACTGTAAAGCCTGGGATCAAGCCGGCCAGGATGCCGACGATCACTCCTACCAAAATAATCAACAAGATCCGCCATTGAAACACTTCAGCAATTCCTAGGATAAACAAGTCCATCATTTAGAAAGACCTCCTTTCGGTGTGAGGTTAAAAGAAGATTCCGGATGGGAATCGGACATTCAGGACATTCTCGAAGAAGAAATAAGTTCCGAGCGTAATCGCAACAGAGACGATCGTGATGACGATTATATCTTTTTTGGCGCGCGATCCGACCAACAAGCCCGTAAAGATGATGAAGATGATTGTCGACACGACAAAACCAATGAATTGCATACTGAATATATACAAGAGGAAAACAGCCAAAGTCAGGATGACTAGCCTGTATTCCACGTAAAACTCACGAAACTTCTCGCTTGCGGATGGCCGCGGCCCAGTTGATTTTGAACGTAAAAGCTCCAGCCCCTTTTTGATGATCAGTAGAAGCGACAACAAAATCAATAGTACAGCAACGAGCTGCGGAAAGGAGCCGGCATCGAGATGCACTTCATTGAGCGCCGGAAAATCGGTCGATTGAAAGTAAATTACCAATCCAAGCGCAATTAATGCGAGACCTATCAATATTTCCCCCATATTGTTCCTCCCCTTCTTAACGGACTTAAGATGAAACGCAAAAGGGGTCCATTCAGACCCCTTGGCTTTCTGCTTTTGAAATCCGCTTAGTCCATGTCCTATTCCAGGTCTTGAACGATTTCGCTGATGATGGCGTCCTGCTCTTCAAGGTGGGTACGGTAATCTTCCGGGCCCATGAAATCGACTTCAGTTCCAACATTTTGTACCGCTTCGATATATGCCGGGTCGTTTGCAGCTTCTTCAAATGAAGCAGCCAATTTTTCGATGATTGCCGGGTCAGTATCTGCTGGAGCGACATAGCCGCGATTTAAGCTCATCGTCATATCGTAGCCGCTTTCTACAAATGTCGGAACATCCGGCAAGCGCTCGATGCGTTCCGAGGTGCCGATTGCAAGGAATTTCATATGGCCTGCTTCCACAAATTCATTGGCGGATGAATAATCGACAATCGCTGCGTCGATATGGCCGCCCGCAAGTGCTTGAATCGCTTCTGTCAAGCCTTCGTAACCGACCAAATTGTATTCAATTTCAAGTGCACGGCCGAGCTGTTCGACCCAAACGCGCGGAATGCCAGCGACCGTGCCGCCAAATCGGACTTCATTGGTTTTGCCGTATTCCACAAATTCTTCTAGTGTATCGATATCAAGGTTGTTCGATACCGCAAGGATTTGGTCAGATGCAGACATTGCTGCAATCGGTGCAAAGTCATCGAAGTTGATTGATGTGATATCAGTATGATGCGCCACTAACAATCCTTCGTGGACTTGGCCGATGCTATAACCATCCGCTTCTCTTTCCATCAAATCCTCCAAGCCGACGGTGCCGCCGACACCAGGTGCATTGATGACAACAAAGGATTCGTCAAAATGAGTCCCTACATGTTCTGCAACGAGACGGCCTTCGATATCACTGCCGCCACCAGGTGCCCAAGGAATGATCATTTCCACTTCGCGTTCCGGGTAGTTCTCGACGGACGCGCCGCTATCTTCTCCTGAACAAGCTGCAAGGCCGAATGCGATTGCTGAGACTCCAGTAGCGAGAGCCATTGTTTTCAAGTTGTTTCGTTTCATATTGCATTCTCCTTTTTTTATGAGATTCCGGTAAGGGCACCGTATAACAGGGCAAGCCCGATGACCAGTGCCGGGTGAAGCTTCCACTTTTCCAGCATCAAGTAGCTGACGATCATGAGGATCGCCGTTTGGACGCCGCCGAGAGCGGCCTCTGAGGTTACGATAAATTCAATCGTCATGACGCCGATCAATACGGCAATAACAGGTTTGACAACTTTAGAAATATTTTTTACTTCACGTGAATCTTTGTATTTAAAGAGAATGGCCATAAGCCCAATCATCAAAATTAATGATGGAGCAACAGCGCCGAACAGCGCCACCGCCGCCCCAAGGGGCCCGCCTTCGGTGTAGCCGATATAGCCGGCCATCTTGGTCGCGATCGGCCCTGGCAAAGCATTGCCGAGCGCCAGCACTTCACTGAACTCCTGTGTATCCATCCAGCCATAGCGGTCGACGACTTCCTTTTGAATTAGCGGGATCGATGCCGGTCCGCCGCCATAGCCGAGCATACCGGATATGAAAAATGCCAGGAAAATCTGCCAGTAAATCATTTTCTGCTCACCGTCCTTTTAATGAATGGCACGAGGACCAGAAGAATCAAGCCGGCGATGAGAAACGCCGGGTGTATGCCGAGCACTTCAAGCAGGATAATCGATAAGACGATCAATAGAATTGCACGGCTCCACCCGAGCGCCGTTTCGGATTGCTGGACGAAGTTCCACGTCAAGACGCCGAGCATGACGGCGACGACTGGAACGACCGCATTCGACATATTCGCCACCCACGGCAAGTCTTTGTAATTCTGCAATAAACCGAGCAGCAGAATCATCATCACGACCGTTGGCAGAATCGATGCAGCAAGTGCAATCAAACAGCCGCGCAATCCCGCCACACGATAGCCGATATAGCCTGCGAGCTTAGTCGCAATCGGACCGGGCATTGTATTCGCGAGTGCGATCGTGTCGCCGTAATCTTCATCCGTCATCCAGCCGAAGCGATCTACCACGTCGCGTTGCATGATGGGAATAACTGCCGGGCCGCCACCGAAGCCGAGCATGCCAGCGCGGAAGAACGCCATCGTGAGGTCAATCGATTTGACGGCTGGTTCTTTTACCAAACAGCAATGGCCCCATCAGTCCGGGATTCCGTGCCTCCTGCAAGCACCCCTGTTTTCGGATCGCGCCAGATGATCTGTCCGCGCCCGAACACGCCGCTATCGGCCATCACTTCGATGTCATGCCCTTTGCGCTGCAGCTGCTGTGCGAGGTAGTTCGGGAATTCTGCTTCGACAGTGATTTTTTTGCCGCCCATCCACTGCCAACGCGGCATATCAAGCGCCGCCTGCGGGTTGAGCAGATAATCGAGCGTGTTGGTGACCACTTGGAAATGGCCTTGAGGCTGCATATAGCCGCCCATAACGCCAAATGGCCCGACTGCTTCATTGCCTTTAGTCAAAAAGCCCGGAATGATCGTATGGAATGTGCGCTTGCCTGGCTTTAACACGTTCGGATGATTTTCATCGAGCGAGAAATCCGCTCCCCGGTTTTGCAGGCTGATGCCCGTTTCCGGAATGACGATGCCTGAGCCAAAGCCCATGTAATTACTTTGTATATAAGAAATCATATTGCCTTCTTCGTCAGCTGCCGCCAAATAGATCGTACCGCCTTTTGGCAGTTCATACGCTTGCGGGTCAAGTGCTTCGTCGCCGATTTCTTTGGCGCGGCTCGCCGCATAGTCATCGGACAATAAATGCTCGGCCGTTACCGGCATGTCTTGTTGTTCGGTGATGAACGCTTGGCCGTCTGTAAAGGCTAATTTCATCGCTTCGATTTGCTGATGATACGTATCGGCGTTTTGCCATATGGGCTCGTCCAGTTGCTTAAAGATATTAAGCGCCATTTGGGCGACCATGCCTTGCCCGTTCGGCGGGATTTCCCATACTTCGTGGCCTTTATAGCTGGTCGAGATCGGCTTTACCCATTCCGGCTTGTACGCTGCAAGGTCTTCTTTTTTCAAGAAGCCGCCGTGCTCGGTCATGAAACTATCGATTTTATCTGCCAGTTCGCCTTCGTAAAAAGCTTTTGCATCGGTATCGCCGATTTTGCGCAGCGTATCCGCGTGGCCCGGGGATTTCCACATTTCGCCGATTTCCGGCGCGCGGCCATCCGGTGCGAAGGTTTCGAACCAGGCTTCAAATTCTTTATCAGTGAACGTCTTTTTGAAGTTGTTATAGGCTTTTTTCCAGAACTTGCCGAGGATTGGCGTCAGCGGATAGCCTTCTTCTGCGTATTGGATCGCCGGCGCCAATGTTTCTGCGAGCGACAATTTGCCGAAGCGCTTGGACAATTCCGCCCATGCCGCAGGAACGCCGGGTACTGTGATCGGCACCAATCCGTGCGTCGGCATTTTATCATGGCCTTTTGCTTTCACTGCTTCGATCGTCAAGCTTTGCGGTGACGGCCCGGATGCGTTCAATCCGTGAAGCTCTCCTTTGACCCAAACGAGCGCGAACGCATCGCCGCCGATGCCATTTGAGGTCGGCTCGACGACTGTCAATGTGGCCGCCGTTGCAATTGCTGCATCAATGGCGTTGCCGCCTTTTTTCAAAATCTCAAGTCCTGTCTGTGCTGCGAGTGGCTGTGAGGTTGCCACCATGCCTTTTTTTCCGAATACGGTATGGCGCTTTCCTTGGTGCGGATGATTCAAGTAATCCAAGTAAATTCCTCCTAATAGTTTTCATTCGACTGTATAAACTATCACGTTAACGAATAAAAATGATATTTTTGTATTATTCAAATTTTACTAAATACAGCTTGATAAGTAAAATTAAATATGTTTAATGTTATGATTAAAAAAACTTAACACTGGAGTGAAACGATGGACCATAAACTCGAAATTTTCGTGACCACCGCTGAACAGAAAAGCTTTACACGCGCGGCAGAACTGCTTCACATGACGCCATCTGCCATTTCCTTGAGCATCAAAGCTTTGGAGAAAAAACTCGGTGTTCGCTTGTTTGACCGCAGCAATAAATATGTCCAATTGACCGCAGCGGGTCAAGTAACCTACGGGCAGGCAAAAGAAATCCTCCTGAAATACGATCAATTAAAGCTCGCGTTAACGGAACTCGAACCGTCGACGGCCATGCCGCTGTCGATCGGTGCCGCCTATACATTCGGCGAGTACTTCCTGCCAGGCATCATCTACGCATTTAATAAACGCCACCCGAACGTCACACCGAACATCACCATCCACAATTCCAAAACGATTATCGAGCAGACCCATAAACAAGAACTTGATATTGGGTTTATCGTCGAAGGGGAGGCGAGCGGCACCGAAGTCGACATCGAACTGTTCACAGAAGAAGAGATGGTCATCATCGCGCAGCCGAATCATCCGATCATCCGCAATAAGCATGTCGACCGTCACTTATTGGAAGCAGAGACATGGATCATCCGCGAACCCGGTTCCGGTACGCGCGACGTTACCGACAAGCTGTTCGCACAGCTCGGCATCTCGCCGAAAAAAGTAATGAGCTTCGGCAGTTCGCAAACCATCAAAGAATCGGTCGCGCTCGGCCTCGGCATTTCTTACCTGTCTGAATCCACCGTCAAAAGTGAAACGAACGCCGGCACGATTGGCGCCATCTGCCTGTCGGATTTCCCGAATAAAAGCCGCTTCCATTACATCACCCACCGCTCGAGCTTCCATACAAAAGCAACCCAGCTTTTTCTGGACTTTTTGAAGTCATATGTGATGGATGAAAAAGTATCAGTGCATACGAAAAAGCGGCTATCAGGGAAGTAGTACCACCGAAAAAAACAAAACCAGCAGGCGATAATCATCGCCTGCTGGTTTTATGCTACGTGCGTTTTATCCGATTGCCCTGCTTTCATCACTTGGCCTGGCAGCTGTCTGCCAAGCAGCTTTTCCATATCGAGTGCAGTGTTAATCAACTGCGGTAACTCCCCGTCAATCGGCACGCCCATAAACTGGAACATGTGAACAACATCCTCCAAGCAGACGTTTCCGCTTGCTCCCGGGGCGAATGGGCAGCCCCCGATACCGCCGAGTGCTGCATCGAAATGGCGCAGTCCTGCTTGGTATGCCGCGTACAAATTCGCTAACCCCATGCCTCGAGTATTGTGGAGATGAAGCCCAAAATAATGATCTGGGTATTTTTCAGTAATGGCAGCAATAAACTCTGTCATCTGCGAAGGGTTAGCCATCCCTGTCGTATCCGCTATCGTGAAGCGGTTCAGCCCGGCTTCCGTCAAAGTCTCAATATTGCCGAGGATTTTGTCCACATTGTATAAACCCTCGAATGGACAGCCGAATGCCGTTGCCAAGCTGACGGTTATTCGGGAGGAATCCATCAGCTTCTGAATTTCTTTGACGCCTGCAATGGACTCGTCGACGGTTTTCTTCACATTCTTTAGGTTATGCGTTTCACTGATCGACAGCACATAGTTCACTTCATCCACGCCCGCTTCTAATGCCAATTCCGCTCCTTTCACATTCGGCACGAGCGCAATCACTTCGATGTTTTCACGCTTGATGGCGCCGATGACTTCTTTCGCATCCCGCATCTGCGGGACAGCCTTTGGCGAAACGAACGAAGTCGCTTCAATTCTCGGAATGCCAGACGCGATGATGCGGTCGATGATCCGAACTTTATCTTCTGTCTGGATCCACTCTTTTTCCATTTGAAACCCGTCTCTTCCAGTCACATCTGTCATAATCACTTTATCCATCATCGATTCACCCCTTCTTCCACTTTCACTCTCGGTAAGGTGAAAAGCTTATTGGCTTCACTATAATTGCCAGCCAAACGGCCGAGCGGCTTGAGCTTTTCAAGATCCACCTTGTAATTTCCAAGATAGTATTCGTCCTGGATATGATATTGAACCACTTTCCCCAAAACCAAATGATCGCTGCCGAGTTCGATGATTTGGTCGAGCTCCAATTCAAAGGAAATCGGCGCCTCGCCAACACGCGGTGCTTGGACATGAACACTATCCACTGGCGTTAACCCCGCTGCGGCAAACTCATCCACTTCCTGAGGAAAATTAGTTGAGCTAGTATGCATCTCATCGCCGAGATCTGAACTTACAATATTGACGACAAACTGCTTCGTGTTGAGGATATTCGCTAAAGTATCTTTTGTGGTCCCTTCCCGCTCTCCTACGCCAGGACCGACCGAGATGCACAGTGTCGGCGGATTGCGTGATGCGACTGTAAAGAAACTGAAAGGCGCCAGGTTGCGGTTTCCTTGCTCATCGACGGTCGAAACCCAAGCGATCGGGCGAGGCACAATCGAACCGGTCATCAGCTTGTATGCATTTTTTGTATCAATGGTACGCAGGTCAATATTCATCATTCGACACTCCTTTATTTATGATGCTCTTACATTGTTCGCTAACTGTTTCGCCACTAACAGCATGACAATTACACCCAGCAGGACCAGCGCCAAAAACCACCATCCGTAGTTGAAGTTGCCTGTCAGGTCGACAATATACCCAAATAATGGCGGACCGATAATAACTCCCCACGAACCGACCATTAGCGTAAAACCACTGGCGATGCCCGCTTGTTTTAGCGGCACCAGTTCTGTTGCTGCATTCATCCAGATTCCATTAAAACCAGAGATACAAAACCCGAATGCGATGATCACCGCCGCCACGGTCCAAAATGGCGTTCCCGCTGGAAGAAGCGTCAGCATTAATGCGATGCCGATGGAAAACACTGCGATATAAACGAGCACGATCAAGCGTCTGCCACCGAACACCGTATCGCTAATGATTCCCCAGGCCACGCGGCCAAATGAACCGCTGACTTCAGAAATAACCAGCAGCATACCTGCAAGCAACAGGCTTAACCCGAGCTGTTCATAAGCAAATATCACGATATAAGTATTTAAAATCAACTGACTTCCGCTCAGTCCCATCGCCGCGACGCTGAGTAGGACAAGCGGTTTGTGACGGAGCATCACCATCATTGACTCCTGGAAATAAGCCCAGCCAATCTTCCGATCCGGTTCGTTATCAGCGGCAACCGGTGGATCCTGGTAAAACCGGTAAGCTAAAATTCCGGTGACCACCAGCAAGCCGCACGCTGCCATCAACGCCATACGCCAGCCCCAAACGGCAGCCAGCGGCAACAGCAAAAGAGCCGATAACGCCGACCCCAATGTGACACCCATTTGCTTGATGCCCATAGCGGTGCCCCGCTTTTCGGCAAACCAATACAAAATCCCTTTATTCGAGGTTGGGTGCATCGTGCCGTAACCGATTCCCCCAAGGGTCACCATCAGCAGTACAAAGAAATAATTCGAGCTGATGGCCACCATCATAAACGCAAAGCTCAACCCGAGCGACAAATAAAGTAGCAAGCGCTTGGAACCTATGCGGTCTACTATAAATCCTGCTGGAATCGATGCGACCGATTGCCCGAGAAACAGCGCTGCAGGAAGCATGCCGATTTGCGCCTTAGTCAGTGTCAAATCATCCCCAATCAATACCCCGAGCGGCGCCAGGCTGCGGCCGATAAATGCCACCATCACTTGCGCAACGAGCAACCAGCCAAGCATATGCCAAGGGTTTATGATTTTCCCGGTTTTCAGGAGCGTTGAGTTATCCATTCTATCGCCACATTCTTTATTGGCATGCCTGAAAGCTCTTTATGCCAAATCGATTTTTTTCAGCTCCGCTTCTTTTTCGACTGTAAGCGGTACGAGGTACGAACCGACCACAGCGATGAAGAAGTTAGCAGTTAACCCAATGATTCCGCCGTGAATGCCGAATACAGTTTTATAGCCTGTCCACGTTAAGAGACCCGCAATGACCGCACCGACAAGCATGCCCCAGAAAACCGGCTGTGCAGACATGCGCTTCCAGTAAATCCCCAATACAAATGCAGGGAATACTTGTACAAGTAATTCAAACTTCAAAACGAAAATTTCATACAGTGTTGCCGGAGGATTCCAAGCGATCCATAGCAATATCCCAACTGCTGCAATCCCTGTCACTTTACCGACCATGACCTTTTTCTTTTCAGGAGCTTTCGGGTTAATAAAACGCCCGTAAATATCGTTCGAGACGATAGATGAGAAGCTTAAGAGCGCCGAATCCGCTGTCGATACAATTGCTGCCACAATCGCTCCAAAGAAGATGATCATTACCCAGTAGAAAAAGCCATTGATTCCAGCAATTTCATTCGCCATCAAGCCGACGAGCTGCTCAGAACCTGCCGTATCCAGATTTGGAATCAAGGCAATCCCCAGAATCCCGATGACAAATACAAGACCCGTCGTCACCGGCGGCATCCATGCCATGCGTGAGAATGATCGCTTCAATGTCCGCTCACTTTCTGCCGCAAAAATCCGCTGTACGGCGTGGGGATAAATTGCTGCCCCAAGTCCGACCAGCAAAAGCATACTAAACCAATTGACCGAAGTCATCATATCGGGAACACCGAGTTTAACAGGTTCATTGGTAGCGATAAATTGCGTTGCTGATGAGAAATCGCCTCCTACGAGGTAAATTGCGCCGATTAAAAAGATGACAATCCCGACCATCAACACCAAGCCTTGCATAACATCGGTAAACGCAACCGCTTTCATGCCGCCCAACCATTCATAAATCAACATGACGAGGACAAACGCGATAACCGCGACTTGATAAGGAATAGTCCCGCCCGTTAAACTTGACGCTGCATGCCCGATAGCGACCAATTGCTCGAGCAAGTAGTTGCCAAGGCCCCAAAGCATCAGGACAACCGCCAAAATAGTAACCGCTTTGGAATTAAAACGATAGGAAATCCAGTCGGCCGGAGTGATAAAGTTCATTTTTTTCGATATGACATACATGCGCGGTGCAAAGAGCAAGTAAACACCGATAATAATCGTCATGAATGATATTGATTGAAGCCAAGTAAATCCTGTGCGGTATGCGGTTGGAGCATAGCCGATGATGGTGTTCCCGCTATACTGCGTCGCATAAAGCGTGAAGAATAATGCTATAATCCCCAAGTTTTTCCCTGCTAGGTAATAATTGCTCATGCTGTCATGAAGCGTTTTGTCTCCTCTTCCCGAGAAATAGCCGATCAATAACATAATGACTGCATAAGCAGATAGAATCAGAACGCCGTCAAGGCCTGCAAATACCAAATCATTCATTTATTTCCCCCCTTTTTTTCCGCTTCTTCCTCATCTTCGACAATATTCCACTGTTTCAAAGCCACCCAACTTAAAAAGCCGCATAAAATCAGTGAAAAAGCCACGACAATCAATGCCCAGTATGGAACGCCGAAAATCATCGGTTCATAGCTTCCGACCGGCAAATACCAAGGGACATTTCCGATGAGTATTAGTGCCAAAGCAATCCATATCCATTTTTTGCGTATCGGCTCTTTGATTTCTTTATTCTCCATATTCGAAGCTCCTTTTGTTGCCGTATTTTGGTTGTTGGTTAGGCTATAGCGTATAGTGAAGCCGGTGCTGGCGCTCGAACTCATCAATTTGTTTTACATGCTGAACGGTTGCTGAAATTTCATCCATTCCTTCGAGCAACATATGCTTTCTGTACTCATCCACATCAAAAGCTTTTTTCATCCCTTGTGAATCATGAATTTCCTGTCCTTCCAGGTCTACTGTCAACTCGTACTTAGAATCTGCAGCCGCTTTATCGAAAAGTTCCTGGACATCCTCTTTCGGGAGTCGAATCGGCAAAATGCCGTTTTTAAAACAGTTATTATAGAAAATATCCGCAAAAGAAGGAGCGATGATGATGCGGAATCCATAATCTTCTATCGACCACGGGGCGTGCTCTCTTGAAGATCCACATCCAAAATTATCCCGAGTCAGCATAACTGTCGCGTCGCGGTAAGGTTGCTGATTTAAAACAAAATCATTATTTTCTTCGCCGCCATCCTTAAAACGCCAATCATAAAAAAGATATTGACCGTAGCCGCTTTTCTCGATCCGTTTCAGGAATTGTTTTGGAATGATCGCATCCGTATCAATATTGGCACGGTCAAGTGGCATTACCGTTCCTGTATGTGTTTTTAATGCTTTCATGACTGCACCCCCTCGATCGCTTTGACCGGCCATTTACGCACATCGGTAAAGTGGCCAGCAACTGCAGCCGCTGCAGCCATCGCTGGACTGACCAAATGAGTTCGTGCCAACCGTCCTTGCCTGCCTTCAAAATTCCGGTTGGACGTCGAAGCCACGCGGTCGCCTGGTCCTGCAATGTCGGGATTCATTCCGAGGCACATGCTGCAGCCAGCTTCCCGCCATTCAAATCCAGCCGCTTTAAAAATGTCATCCAAGTTCTCTTCTTCCGCTTGAACTTTTACCGATTGGGACCCCGGAACAACAAGTGCGCGAACGCCTTGTTTCACGTGATAACCGTTAACGATTGCTGCGGCTTGCCGCAAGTCCTCGATGCGCCCATTCGTACACGAACCAATAAACACCGTATCGATTTCAATATCATGGATTTTCGTTCCTGGCGCTAAATCCATATAGGCAAGCGCACTTTCTGATATTTTTTGCTGCTCTTTCGACAATTCACTTGGAGAAGGTACATGTCCGTTCACCGAAACGACCATGCCAGGGTTTGTTCCCCATGTCACTTGCGGTTCAACCTTTGTACAATCAAATTCAACCACTCGGTCAAAAACCGCATCTTCATCGCTGACGAGCTGTGTCCACTCATCTACCGCTTGATTCCAAGCCTCTCCTGTCGGTGCATGCGTCTTCTTTTTCAAATAATCGAAAGTGGTTTGGTCCGGTGCAATCATGCCGGCACGAGCACCGATTTCAATCGACATATTGCAGATCGTCATCCGCTCTTCCATCGTCAGTGTTTGAATGGCTTCACCCCGGTATTCCAACGTGTAACCGGTTGCAAAATCATGTCCGAATTGCCCGATCAGCGCTAAAATCAAATCCTTGGCAGAAACACCTGTCGGTAACATGCCCTCGAACTCAATTGCCATCGTTCTGGACTTATTTTGCTTTAAGGTTTGAGTAGCAAGCACATGCTCCACCTCACTCGTTCCGATGCCAAAAGCTAGCGTGCCGAATGCACCGTGGGTCGCCGTATGGCTGTCCCCGCAGACAATCGTCTGTCCCGGCTGCGTCAAGCCTAGTTCCGGGGCGATGATATGGACGATGCCTTGTTGGGTGTGAAACAGATCGAAAAGCTTAATGCCAAAGTCTTTGCAATTCTTGCGCAGTGCTTCGACTTGTGTTTCTGCAATTTTATCTTCGAAAGGCTGATCCCGATTGATGGTCGGAATGCTGTGATCCATTGTCGCCAAAGTGCGGTCTGGACGCCGAACCTTCCTGCCTTCTGTCCTCAATCCATCAAAGGCTTGAGGAGAAGTTACTTCGTGGACCAAATGCAAATCGATGTAGAGAATATCCGGCTGATTTTCTTGCTGTGTGACAACATGCCGATCCCATATTTTTTCATACAATGTCTTTCCCACTATCACCACTCCTTAAATGATTTCTCGCTCCTCCAGCCCTTTCAGTTTGTCTTCGTCGTATTCCAAAATCTTTCCATAGACCAGTGCATTATCTTTCCCGACTTTTTCAGATCCTACATGCTTCACTTCTCCCGGTGTTCTGCTCAGTTTCGGCACAACTCCCGGCATCGGAAATTCGCCTAATGTCGGATGTTCCCGTGTGATGATCATCTCTCTAGCTGCATAATGGGGATCTTCGACGATGTCTTTGGCTGTATAAATCAAGCCTGAAGGTACTCCTTTTTCTGCGAGAATCTCCAGTGCAATCTCGGTATCTTGCCCTTTTGTCCACTGTTCAATTAGTTCATCGAGTTCAGTCATATGTTCACTTCGGGCATGATGGGTCCGGTATTTAGGGTTTTCGAACAATTCCGGTTGTCCCATGGCTTCGCATAAACGCTTAAATACACCGTCCGCATTAGCCCCAATCACAATATACGTATCATCTTTCGTTTTATAAATATTCGACGGCGCCACTCCCGGCAAAATATTGCCCATCCGCTCTCGAATGTAACCAGCGAGCAAATAATCCGGAATTGTACTTTCCATGACCGAGAACACCGATTCGTAAATCGCTGTATCGACAATTTGCCCTTTACCGGAGTGATGACGCTCATGAAGTGCGGTCAGCGTACCGATTGTGGCAAATAAAGCAGCCAGTGTATCGCCAATAGAAATGCCGATACGCGAAGGTGCCCGGTCTGGGAATCCCGTTACGTTGCGGATGCCGCCCATCGCTTCTCCAACGCTTCCAAATCCAGCACGTTCACGGTAAGGGCCGGTCTGTCCATATCCGGAAGTCCGCGTCATAATGATCGCTGGATTAATTTCGGCCAATTGCTCATATGAAAGATTCCATTTCTCCATCGTTCCCGGCCGGAAGTTTTCAATGACGATGTCTGCATTTTTTATGAGTTCCTTGAAAATTTGTTGACCCTCTTCTGCCCGCAAATTCAATGTGACGGATTTTTTGTTGCGCGATTGGATTGGCCACCACAGTCCCTCTCCGTCTTTTTGCTGCCCCCACTCACGGAGCGGGTCTGCTTTGTCTGGAGCTTCGATTTTAATGACTTCTGCACCAAAATCTCCGAGCATCCGGCCAGTGAATGGTCCTGCGAGCAATGTGCCCAGCTCTAGAACACGTACACCCTCTAATGGCATCCTGTCTGCTTCACCCTGTTTTCCAAGGATATCGATAGCGTCTTTCAAATTAGTCATACATTGGCACCTCCATATTTTTCTGCATTGTATCCAATCGTGGATTTTCTTCCCGGCCTGCATTTCCAGCAAAGTCGATGCTTTCAGGCAAACACTATAATAACTAGCTTTATCCTCAATCGATAAATTTTCGGATAATTAGCAATTGATAAAAAAATAACATATTGTATACAATACAGTCAACAATCTTTTTAATACAAAACCCTCTTTTCTCACAGAACCCCTACAGCATAATACGTAACATTCAATAATTATCTTGAATTTCAACTATGCGAATTGTCTAAGTCCAGTTCTTTGTATACAATAAATTTAGAGGTGTTGAAAATGAACCCATATGAGTTAATTAAAAATGAAATAATCCTGGGCCAGCTTCCTCCCGGGAAACGATTGACTGAAGAAGCGCTTGCCGACCGGCTGCAAGTGAGCCGGACACCTGTGAGGGAAGCCATTAAACAATTGGAATCCGACGGCTTAATTACCCCGTTCCAAAGACGGGGATATATTGTCCGTGAGTTCTCTATTCAAGACATCCGCCAAATTTATAATGTGCGGGCATTATTAGAAAGCCACGGCACCAGCGAAGCTGCACTCTACCGGACAAATGACGAGCTGGAAAAGATCCACCATAAAAACCTTGCTTATGAAAATGCAATCAACGAGTTGAATCGTGAAGATATTTTATCGATCCGCAGCCTTCAACAAGCTAATCAGGATTTTCACGAGGAAATCTTTAAAGCAACTAAAAACGAATATTTGATTTCACTCATCTCGAAGGTTGTAGTAGTGCCGCTGATTTTCCGCTCTTTCTATTGGTACAATGAAAAACAGTTGATGCGTTCTCTCGATGTCCACACCACCATCTGGCAGGCAATTAAAGACCAAGAGCCCGAACGCGCCAAAATTGCCATGCAAGAGCACATATATCAAGGACGCGACGACGTCCTCAAGCAGTTAAGCAATCCGGAACTGGCTCTATGGAAAGAAAACGTCTAACGATTAAACAGCATTCGGTGAATACGCAAAAAAGGAGACAGCAAAAGCTGTCTCCTTTTTTATTCGTTAAAGTCACGACATCGTTATATAGAAGAAATCTCATTTTATTATTTCTGTATAATTATTATGCCTAAAATAGCATATATTACGCCAAAAGAGTTAATTCAATGTCTGAAGCAGAATATTTTTGAATAATTGAAATCCATTCAAATTCTCACTTGAAAACCGCATGAATACTAGGTTTCTGACCATCTGTTTGTTCCCAGACAAAAATTCTCTTCCTCAGATAAAGAAATTTCTCCCTCAGTTAAAAATGAGTAAATATTCCCAATCCAAATTAGGCTTTTCTGAAAACGCTTACTTATTTCCGGCTATTTTCTCCAATTTTCATTGAAAAAGCTCGTTTTCCCTCTTAAAGCACGCTTACTACGGATGCCCTCATTAACAGGAATGTCATTTTTTTATCAAAGTAGTTTATCTATTCTGAAAATTAGTTTGTCGAAATAGTGAAAACCGTGTATTCTCGAGGGAACAGTTTTAGAAAATGAAGGAGGAATTTCACCATGCACATTAATAAGAACAGATGGCTAATCGCGTTATCCGCTATTGCCATCCAATTGTCGATCGGTGCCGCTTATGCCTACAGTGTTTATACAAGACCTATCAGCGAAGCGATGGGCTGGTCGCCGACAGAGATTACGTATGCCTTCACGATCATGATGGCGCTCGGCGGGATATCTGCAGCTTTCTTCGGCGGCTTTGTCGAAAAGAACGGCCCACGGAAATCTGCTATGGTGGCAGCAGTCTTGTTCGGACTTGGCCAAGCAGGTGCGGGACTCGCGACACAGATTGATTCACTTCCGCTATTTCTTCTCACATATGGCTTTATGAGCGGAATGGGGCTCGGTGTCGGCTATATCGCACCGATCTCGACCTTGGTCAAATGGTTCCCTGACCGCCGCGGCTTGGCGACGGGCATGGCCGTTATGGGCTTTGGTGCGGGCGCACTCATCACCGCTCCGGTCGCAGCAAGCTTGATCGACTCGGTCGGTGTAACCTCAACCTTCTACATTCTCGGGGTCAGCTATTTCATTTTAATTTCACTTGGTGCTTCCTATATTGCGCCGCCACCGGAAGGATTCATGCCAAAGGGCATGGAGGCCGATCTTGCTTCCGGCAAGAAAGTATTGAAAAAAGATTTGTCGCAAATGACTGCGCGCCAAGCGGTTAAAACACGCCGCTTCTGGATGCTGTGGGCAATGATGCTCGTTAACGTCAGTGCGGGAATCATGATCATTTCAGTCGCCTCTCCAATGGCGCAGGAAATGGTCGGATTGACAGCAGCCGGCGCGGCGACGCTCGTCGGGATCATGGGAATCTTCAACGGCGGCGGACGCCTCGGCTGGGCAGCGATTTCCGATTATATCGGACGCCCGACTGTGTTCATGATTTTCTTCATCATTCAAATTGCTGCGTTCCTTATGCTTCCTGGCATCACGAACGTCATCATTTTCCAAGTGTTTATCTTGCTTATCGTCAGCTGCTACGGCGGCGGCTTCTCGAACTTGCCGGCGTTCATCGGTGATATGTTCGGGACAAGACAACTCGGCGCCATCCACGGCTATTTGCTGACCACCTGGTCCCTCGGCGGGATCATCGGGCCGGCAATCGTCTCCCAAGTATATGCTGCTACAAACAGCTATGTACCGGTGTTCTACATTTTCGTCGTCTTGACTTCCATCGCGTTGGTATTGGCATTGTTGATCCGCTTGGATATCCGCCGCGTCGAACGCAATTACGAAAAAGAAGAAAAAGTCAGCACTTCGCGTGAAGTGGTTTCTTCTTAATAATGAATACGAAAGCCCGGGAAAAGGATTTCTTTTCCCGGGCTTTTTTTAGTTAGCTCTACTATCTTCAAAATAAGGGTTGCCGCGCTGGCCGACCCATAATTCGCTTTGCTCAAGCATTGCCGCGAGTTGGAGCAAGCGATGCTCTGCACCTTTTTGCGCCATCACCTGCACGCCGATCGGCAAGTTGTCGGCAGTCACGTGAAGCGGCACCGACATCGCCGGCTGGCCGGTCAGATTGGCAAGTTGCGTAAACGGTGTATAGCTGAGACTCGGCAAGAACATCGCATAGATCAGTTCTTGCTGGTCCGAGGTGTCGCGCGTCAGGTCGAGTGCTTGCAACAGGCGCTCGCGGGAGTCTGCCGAATGGCTGAGCTCACCGATTTGCGGTGCAGCATGCGCTGTCGCGGGAGTGATATAGAAATCGAAGCGTTCATGAAGCGCCGCCATTTTCGCAGCCGCGACATCCCATGCAGCGAGGCTTGCGGAATAATCAGCCGCAGACACTCTCTTCCCGGCGGATGCGAGCAGCCAAGACTCGATTTCCATATCGTCTTCAGACAAGCGACGGCCGAGTGTTTTCTCCAGATTTTTCTGAAGCAGCGCCATTTCCCCGCTGTTCATCAAATAATACTCGCGCATCAACTGAACACCGTCGATGTCCGGTGTCACTTCTTCGATGCGGTGGCCTTGGCCCTCGAGCCAGCGCACCGTTTTCCACACCGCCTGTTTCGCTTCTTCTGAGACGACTGTTCCGACGGGTGATTCGACGGAAAAAGCGATTGTCAACGGAACTGCAAGGTCTTGATTGAGCTGTTCCGTATATTTCCCAGGAAATAGCGGCGCCTGAAACGCCGCTTCCGGCTGCACCACTTGCAGCACATCGAGCAGCGCCGCACTGTCACGCACCGTCCGGCTCAGCGCAAAATCGATCGACGCGCCTTGCCATTGCCGACCAGCTCCAGGCCCGACCGGCGTACGGCCCCGCGTCGGCTTCAAGCCGAACAAACTGGTGAACGATGCGGGAATGCGGATCGACCCACCCCCGTCGCTTGCACCTGCAACCGGAACGATACCAGATGCCACGGCTGCCGCTGCGCCGCCGCTTGAGCCTCCTGGTGAATGGCCGACATTCCACGGATTACGCGATGGGCCGAAGAGTTCGGGTTCGGAGATGTTCTTCAAGCCGAACTCAGGCGTATTCGTGTGTCCTATCGGCACGAGTCCTGCCGCTTTCAAGCGCGCCACTAAATGAGAATCTTGTGCCGGACGGAAATCTTTGAGCAGCTTCGAACCGGCGCTCAAACGCTCGCCTGCCAGTGCTTGGGATATGTTTTTCAGCGCTATCGGAACGCCGCTCAATGCGCCGTTCCTTCTATTAACTGTTTCTGCTATCGCCTGTTCACGGCGCGTCGCCGTAAAAGCATGGAGTGTTGGTTCCACTTC
Source organism: Planococcus dechangensis (assembly GCF_042654465.1). Taxonomy (NCBI): domain Bacteria; kingdom Bacillati; phylum Bacillota; class Bacilli; order Caryophanales; family Caryophanaceae; genus Planococcus; species Planococcus dechangensis. The sequence continues at coordinate 1,795,542 of NZ_JBHSGL010000005.1, forward strand.
ATCCATTCGCCGAAAGCTCAGTTCCATTAATTCTGCTGCGCTTGCTTGCCTGCTGCTAATGAGTTCCGCTATCGCGGTCGCGTCTAGCGTCAAGTATGTTTTCATGTCCATTTCAAATGCCCCCATTTCACTTGTCTACAGCTTCTATTGTCACCTTCAAGTGTAGCATTTCCTACTATTTGACAGTAGTAACAGCTTGGAGCGCCGATTTTCAGCTAGTTTAAGCTGACTGTTTGCAATTGTGTCACAATTGGCAATGACAGTTGTCATATATTTAATAAATCACCCTTAAAAGCGGTTGACTTTGATTCTCAAGTAGCTATAATTGTGAATGAGAATCATTTTCATTTGAAATCAGATTCATCATCCCTATTTAAAGGAGAGACATCCATGAAGAAATTGCTTTTATCCCTATTAGTGCTCAGCGCACTGCTCGTACTTGCTGCATGCGGCAGCTCGAACGGCTCAGAAGAAGAACCGGCAACTTCCGGTGAAGAAAATGCTGAAAGCACCGAAGTTAATCTATATACAGCACGCCATTATGATGTGGACGATCAGCTCTATAAGCAATTCGAAGAAGAAACAGGCATCAAAGTCAATTTGATCAAAGGCGAAGCGGACGAACTTCTTGAGCGCATCAAGCGCGAAGGCGATGGCACGCAAGCTGACTTGTTCTTGACAGCCGATGCCGGACGCCTTGACCGTGCGAAACAAGATGATATCTTACAGTCGGTTTCAAGCGATGTACTCGATGAGCAAGTTCCTGCAAACTTCCAGGACGAAGACCAAATGTGGTATGGCCTGACAAAACGCGCACGTGTTATCTTGTATGACAAAGAAAGCGTTGATCCATCAGAGCTTTCCACCTACGAAGCGTTGACAGAAGATGAGTGGAAAGGCCGCGTATTGATCCGCAGCTCTGAAAACATCTACAACCAGTCCTTGCTCGCATCTTTCATCGAACTGAACGGTGAAGAAGCAGCGAAAGAATGGGCAGCGGGCATGGTCGAGAACTTCCCGCGCGACCCTGAAGGCGGCGATCGCGACCAAGCGAAAGCCATTGCAGCTGGTGTCGGTGACGTGGCGATTATGAACACGTACTATTACGGCCAAATGCTGAATTCTGAAGATCCTGCAGAAGTTGAAGTGGCAGAAGGACTTGGCGTTTTCTTCCCAAACCAGGAAACAACAGGCACGCACGTTAACGTCAGCGGCGCAGGTGTGGTAAAATCAGCTAAGAATAAAGAAAATGCCATCAAATTGCTGGAGTTCCTTACAGCAGAGGAAGCACAAGAAACTTTTGCTGCCGTCAATTATGAATATCCAGTGAACGAAGCAGTGGAACCGTCTGAATTGCTACAGTCTTGGGGTGACTTCAAAGAGCAGGACATCTCGATGTCTTCACTCGGCGATAATAACGCCAAAGCCATTCTATTGTTCAACGAAGTCGGCTGGAAATAAACCTAAGTTAAATCCCCTTGCCGCCTATTGATTGCGGCAAGGGATTTCTTGCGAGTTGGAAAGAGGTGCCTGGATTTTGCAACGCAGATTTGCCAATTTCAATATTTGGACCGTAGGAGCGGTCATTATCATCTTGATGCTGTTCCTGCCGAATTTGACCATTGTCTCGGGCTTGTTCATGCCGTCAAATGACAATTGGGAACATATGAAAGAGTTCGTATTGCGTCAGTTTGTCATAAACTCGCTGATCTTGACGCTTGCTACAGCATTCACTACGATCTTGATCGGGCTCAGCCTGGCTTGGCTGATCGCGCAATACGACTTTCCGTTCCGGCGCTTTTTGAAGTGGGCGCTAATCCTTCCTCTTTCCATCCCGCCATTTATCGGTGCTTATACGTATCACGGTATCTTGAATTATACGGGTATCATACAGACGACTTTGCGAGAAGGTTTCGGAATGGAGCTTGACCCGACGCATTTCAACATCATGAATTTACCTGGTGCGATTTTCATCTATACTTTGTTTTTGTATCCTTATGTTTACACGATTACGCAAGTGTATTTATCCGAACAATCGGCCTCCTTGATTGAAAGCACGCGCTTGCTCGGAAAAGGGCCTTGGCGCACATTCTTTCAGGTGGTTGTGCCAATTTCACGGATTTCCATCATTGCCGGGGCCAGCCTCGTCGTGCTGGAAGTTCTGAATGATTACGGAGTCGTAAAATATTACGGCATCCAAACCTTTACCACCGCCATTTTTCAATCATGGTTCGGTCTCGGTGATTTGGATACATCAATCAAACTTGCCGCATCGCTTATGGGCTTTGTCATTATCATCCTGCTTATCGAGAAGATGCTGCGCGGCAGACGCCAATACAGTTATTTCTCAACTAAGGTGCGCCCGCTGCAACTCATACAGCTTACTGGCTGGAAAGGCGCTGCCGCCACAGGCTACGGGTTGTTCATCTTGAGCCTAGGTTTTTTCATCCCGGTCATTCAATTGATCGACTGGACGATTTTGACTTTTGGCACCATTCCAATGGACGAGTTCATGAGTTATGTCACAAACTCGGTGTTTGTCGCAGGACTGAGCGCAACGCTTATCGTCATCTTCGCCCTCATCGTCGGTAACTTTGCACGTATGATTCAAGGGCGCTACATGAAACTACTGCCGAAGCTGACGGTGCTCGGCTACTCGATTCCCGGTGCTGTCATCGCAGTGGCAGTCGTGACGGCGTTTATCGCACTCGACGGCTACCTCGCCCCGCTGTATGTGGCGATTGGCCTCGAGACGACACTCGTCCTGAGTGTCAGCATTGTGTTGCTATTGACCGCCTATATCATCCGGTTCTTTGCCATCGGCTACAACTCCATTGAAACAGGTTATGACAAGATCGGCACGAACTTCCGGGATGCTTCCCGTCTGCTCGGTGCCGGCCCGACAAAGACTTTTTTCAAAGTCGATGTGCCGATGATGAAAGGCGCAATTATCAGTGGTTTTATCCTGGTCTTCATCGACGTGCTCAAGGAAATTCCCTTGACATTAATCCTGAGACCGTTTAATTTTGATACATTGTCAACAAAAGCATTCCAGTACGCAAGTGATGAAAAAATCATGGAGGCTTCCCAAGCTTCCCTTTTGATTATCGGTATTAGCGCCTTGGCCATTGTGATTTTCTATAAGATACTCGAGAAGGAGATGGATTGATATGTTTGTCGCCATTGAAGATGTGAGTTTTTCCTATCCGAATGCTTCGGCCCCTGCACTAGATCGGTTCACGCTAGAAATCAAAAAAGGTGAGGTCATTTCGATTCTCGGCCGCAGCGGCAGCGGAAAAAGCACGATTTTGCGCTTGCTTGCCGGGCTGGAGCGACCGAAAAACGGGCGCCTCGTCATCCAGGACGAAACTTTGTTCGACGATAAAACATTTTTGCAGCCGGAAAAACGCGGCATCGGCATGGTCTTCCAAGACTATGCGCTGTTCCCGCATATGACGGTTGCATCGAACATCATGTTCGGCTTGTCAGGCATGAAAAAAGCCGACAAGAAAAAACGTATGCACGAAATGCTCGAACTCGTCGAACTCCAGGATTTCGAGAAACGCTATCCGCATCAATTGAGCGGTGGCCAGCAGCAACGTGTGGCCATTGCCCGTGCCATTGCCCCGAACCCTCATTTGATTTTGCTTGATGAACCGTTCAGTAATCTGGACGCCGAGCTGCAAGGAAAAATCCGCAAAGATCTTCGGGAGATCTTGAAAAAGGCGAACATCACATCCATCTTCGTGACACACGATGAAAAAGATGCACATATCCTTGCTGACCGCATCGTGAAACTGAAAGACGGCAAAATGGATTTTGTCGGGCGTCCGTGCGATATGCTCGATACGTTCCGCCAAGAAGCGATTGCCGAGTCTGAAGAAGTATTAAAACCAAAAGCATTGGTCCAAGTATGACCCAATTGAAAAGCCGCCCCTTCCGTTAATGGAAGAGGCGGCTTTTTTGTGTTGCTGAATCAATTGGTGGTGTGTCTATTGAGATTCCACTCCAAACGGACGCTTTCCGAGGGGCGGGAATCGAGCCTCCTCGTCGCGCAGATGCGCTCCTGTGGGGTCTCTCAAACCCTCTCAATCCCTCCGGAGTCGCCGTTTTCCACTTCATCTCTACGTTTAGAAGAGAAGTCAGCAGCATCACTTTTACTTTATTTAGAGTGGAAGTAATACTATTTGGTATACATTCAAATATCTCATCTGCAATAAAAATTAATCGCTTCAACTCTTTTTTATCCTATGCTTATCCAATTACTGCTTTGAGCCAGCCGCGGACGCCATTGATGAACCAAATAGCGTCGAATGAATCAAGTTGGTCTTTTTTCAGCACTTTCACTTCGATGCGGCCTTCGTCGAGCAGCTGCTCGCGATAAGTGCCGGCAAGCAGTCCGCTTGAGACAGGCGGGGTGTAGAATCGGCCATCTTTTTCTGCGACCAGGTTGCCGATGGTGAACTCGGTCAGTTCCTCGCGTTCGTTCCATAACAGCACAGAAAAAGCGGACGGGGCACTTTCTTGATGTTGCTCGTAGATACGGCGATTGGTCGTTTTATGGTATAAAAAAGCGTCTTTGCTGTCGACCGGCGTCGCAGCTAGCGCACAATGCACGGGCTGTTGAATGGGCGAGACAGCAGCCGCTTGGGCTTCGACATTGCCGCTCCTATCGAGCGTCATCCGAACTTTGAATGTGCCTTGCGGATACTGGGCGGCGAGTTCGTCCAAAGTTCGGGTGATTTTCTCTTGCTGTAACTGAAAACGGAAATACACGGCACTATCTTTCAGCCGTTTGGAGTGAAGCGCCAATAGCGGATATTTCCCATCTTCTAGCTTGAGGGACTCCAGCAGTGAAAAAGCTGGGCGCTGTTCAGTCAGCACACGCGCTTTCGTCAACAACTCCTGGTATTCACCTTCAGACGTGGAATCCCACGTAATTCCCCCGCCGACACCGTAACGCGCTGTGGCTGCATCTTTATCGATGAGGACGGTGCGGATCGGCACGTTGAACACTGCATTTTTTTCCGGTGTGATATAGCCGATGGCGCCGCAATACACTTCGCGCGGCGTTTGTTCGAGTTCGGCAATATAGCGCATGGTGCTGACCTTCGGCGCGCCGGTGATCGAACCGCATGGAAATAAAGCCTGGAACCAATCAAATACACTGAGCCCTTCCGGCAGTTCGGCTTCGACAGTGGACGTCAATTGATGGACGGTCGGGTATTTTTCTGCTTCAAAAAGCTTCGGGGCATTGACGGTGCCTGGCTTGGCGAGTCGGCTCATATCGTTTCGCAACAAGTCGACAATCATCAAGTTTTCTGCGCGCTCTTTTTCCGATTCCAGCAAAACGTCCAAAATCGCTTCATCTTCTGCTAATGTTCTGCCGCGCGGTGCTGTGCCTTTCATTGGCTTTGTGCGAATGCGCGAACCGTCGATGCGGAAAAACAATTCCGGGGAAGCCGATAAAATTTGGTGGCGGCCGATATCGAGATAGGCGCCGTAATCTGCTTGCTGATTGCGCAGCAGCTGCCGGTAAAACGACTCGGCGTCGCCCGCAAAGCCGGAGGTGAGCCGCTCCGTGTAATTCACTTGGTATGTATCGCCTTCTTCGATCGCTTGACGGATTTTTTGAATGCCTTCTTTGTAACGTGGAACCGATCCTTCAAGCTCCCAGCCAGCGACCTCATAACGGTGGGCGATGGCCTGTTTCGATGCTTGTTTTTGCCGGTAAATGCCGAACCAAACAAGCGGCAGTTCGGCTCCTGCACGCACGGTCATTTCTGGGCGGAATGCCGGCGCTGCCTCGTACGAAACATAGCCCGCTGCATAATAGCCTTGCGACGTATAGCTGTCGACTTTTTCAAGCACTTCTTGAACTTCCGCAAGCACATGCGTTTGCAGTACTGTTAACGGATCACAAAAAGCGAAACTCTCAGGTGTCCCGTCTTGTCGCGCAAAATCAAACTGCAGATAAGGGGCCATCTGGAGCGCCTCCTTTCTTTTCTAAGTTCCACGTTTGAGCATTTTTATAAGCCGTTGCAAGCATTTGAAAGCCGTCTTTAGTCAAGATCGACTCCGGATGGAACTGTATTCCTTCGACAGGCAGTTCCCAGTGGCGGACTCCCATAATGCATCCGTCTTCTGCAGTTGCAGTCACCTCGAGCACCGTCGGCAAGCTTGCGCGCTCTGCCTCGAGCGAATGGTAGCGCACAACCGGCGTCGGCGAGGCGAGGCCTGCAAACACGCCTTGTGCGCTATGTGATACGGGCGACACTTTGCCATGAACGGGTTTTGCGCCTTTTTGGACTATGCCGCCAAAAAACTCGACAATACTTTGGTGGCCGAGGCAGACGCCGAGTATCGGAACCTTGCCACTGAGCTGTTCGAGCGCTTCGCTCCCCGCTCCCGGTTGCAGAGGTTTGCCCGGCCCGGGTGAAAGCACGATGAGTTCAGGTGATAGTGCTTCGATGTCCGAAAGTGCTGCAGTGTCGTTCTGGAACACTTCAACGCAGGCTCCGAGACGCTCGAAATAATGCACAAGATTATATGTAAATGAATCGTAATGATCGATGATGACAATCACGGGAAAAACTCCTCTTCAAATGAAATGCTGCATAGCTCCATTATAAAGCGCGGAGGACGATTAAGCATGGATTATCTAATCGGCTTTGCAGAGGCACGCCGATATGGAAACGTATTGAATGAATATAATCAGAAAAGGCCCGAATGTTCCCACATTCGGGCCTTTTCTATTAATCGATCGTCTGCAAAGCAGCTGCGAGGCGGGCCGCAAAATGTTCAGGCGGTTCTTCCGCGACTAAGCGCAAGCAGACAATGTTCGGGTTCGAATCAATACTTTGCTCGAACTCTGTCGGCAAGGCGATCCGGAATTGCTGCAAAGCCCCAGTGAAAACCGGCACTTCTTCGGGCAGCAGGAAAATATCGGCGTTATTTATTGCAGTGCCGTCCGGTTGGAGGTTTTTAAATGAGATATCGTGTTCGAGCGTGCAATTGAAGCTTCTTGTATGCAAGTGGATTTCCACAGTCCGGCTTTTTTTGATAAGACATTCCATATCGGTCGTGTCGGTTTCCGCTTCGAGCAAACTCCCGACCCGCTCCGCCAAATCCATAATCGTCTGTTCTATTTTCATTGTTCTCCCCTTTCGTTTTCAGGCAGAAATTAAAAAAAAACGCCAAAAAGAACCTTTTATCAGGTTCTTTTCGGCGTTGGTTTCAGCACTATCGTCTGTTCCATTTTACCAAAATTGCAGTATTGTTCTTGAGTATGCTTCGTTTGGATGTTCAATCGGAAATACTATGGCTTCCCGCTCTGTTTCAATTATAAAAGATATCATCAAAAAAGGAAACAGTTGACCTAGCTTCTAGCTCACGCGCCTTAGTCTTCCGTGTCTTCTTCCATCTCCTCTTCCTCATCAATTTCTACGTCAGGGTCGGTCTCTTCCAGATCGTCATTGCCCGGTAAAACATCCGTCTCTTGCTCCATTTGCGGTTCCTCTTCATCGCCGCCGCAAGCCGCCAATATTCCGGTAGACAGGATTGCCGCTGCGCCAACTTTCAACCACTTGTGCTGTGCCATCTTCATCCTCCTCCGTTTTATTTGTTATTAGCCCTATACCCGCTGGGAGGACAAGAAAAACGGAAAGTCTGTATCATTTGCTCGTTTCAAATAGATGCGCTTGCTCGTGGAATTTGGCAGCTACACTTTTCGCAAACTGGCGGCATCTCACACGGTCTTCTTCAGAGGGCATCTGTTCTACTTTCAAGGTCGCCGCAAGCGCCGTTCGGGCATAAAGCATATCCCGGAACTGGTCGACCGCTCCGCAATAGTTGGCAAAACACCGGTCGCCAGTTCCGAAAACAGCGGTAATAGGCGAGTGGCTCAGATTTTCGAATTCCCAAAACAGCTTGTGCAGCTGCTTCGGCACTTCACCATTCGCCCATGTATAGGTTCCCACTAAAACAATATCATAACGTGAGAGTTGTATCGGGTCGAACTGGTCTGCCCGGAACCGATCTGGAGCCAATCCCCGTTCACTCAACGCTTGTTCGACCATTTCCGCAAGGAGCTCCGTATGGCCTGTGGCAGAGGCATAGACAATCGCCGCAGCCGGCTTATAATTCATCAAAGCCATTCGACTCCGACACTTTCGTATAGGCACGCGATTTCTGCTCGAAGAAATCCGATTTCGTACTGTTCATCATATCGTCGCCAAACACCCGGATCCACGGCATCGGGTTGTCGCGCGTTTCATAAAGGTTGCCGAGGCCGATTTGGCGCAGCCGCTTGTTTGCCAAATACTCGACGTATTCGTTGAACTCATCGAGATCCAGACCATCGATTTCTCCGAGGATATGCTGTGCCCATTCTTTTTCGAGTTCGACAGCATGCGCCACTTCCTCGCGGATCCAGTTGTTCATGCTATCTGTCGCGAGCTCCGGGTTTTCCGCAATCAAGATGCGGATAAACTGCGAAACGAAATAAGCGTGCTGCATTTCATCGCGTTGGATATAGCTGATCATCGTACTCGTCTTGAGCATTTTCTGCTGGCGAGCGAGATGGTAGAAAAACGCAAAACCAGCGTAGAAATAAATGCCTTCTAAGTTGATCGAGTTTACCGACAGCTTCAACAGGTTTTCCAAGTTCGGCTCATGGCGGAACGCTTCGTACGCAGACAAGATCCGTGCGTTGCGCTTTTTGACGAGCGGGTCGTTCTTCGCTTCGTCAAAGCGCCGGTTTTGTTCATCGAGCGGCACAAGCGAGCTGAGGACGTAAGAATACGACTCGGTATGGACCGCTTCCTGCTGGGCGATGACGGCAAAAATCGATTTAAAGCTCGAATCGCTGACATAATCCATCACTTGGGTCATCGTCGGCGTCTGCAGGCTGTCGAGAGAAGCAAGCTGCGTGTTGATGCGCAAAAAGACATCTTTCTCGGTATCCGACAGTGAGTCCCAGTTTTTGATATCATCCTGCATATTGATTTCCTGCGCTTTCCAAAAGTTGGCGAGCAGCGCCTGGTACAGTTCATACATATGTGGGTGGGCGATATCATTCCAGTTGAGCAGACCCGAGCTCTCACCGCCGACAATGGCGGTCGAGCGGTTCGGTGCATCCGGGTCCATCAATGGTTGTTTCGTTAAAGTTTGCATACTCCTCATCCTTCCTTAGCTTTCGCATGCCTCGCACGCTTCGATTTCTTCCTGCGACGTGCTGCGTACATAATAGCTCGTCTTCAATCCGCAATTCCACGCTTCGAGGTGCAGTTCCAGTAATTCCTTGGCGCGGATCGTGTGCGGCACGTATAGATTAAAGCTGATCGACTGGTCGATATGGCGCTGTCTCGCCGCGTTTTGGCGGATGCTCCATTTCTGGTCCAGCACGTGGCGCGCGCGCCGGTAATAGTCATACGTCCGGTGATTGAGGTCCGGTGCTGTGACGTTAAAGCGGAAATTCTTCTTCTCTTCTGCGTATTCAACTGCATATAGCGGGTCGATGCCGTCTGTCGAGCCGCCGATCTTCGCGGTCGACGAGTTCGGTGCGACCGCCATCATCCAGCCGTTGCGCACACCGGATGCAGATACTTTTCTGCGCAAGGCGTCCCAGCGCTCTCCCTTGTAGCTGCGGCGCTCGAAATACTCGCCCGTATGCCATTCAGAACCGGTGAATTCACTGAATGCGCCTTTTTCTTCTGCCAGTCCCGCTGATGCGCGGATGGCGTGCCAGGCGATTTCTTCATACAATGTATCGGCATAATCGACTGCTTCTTGCGTCTCCCAATGGATGCCGCGAAGCGCCAGTAAATGGTGCCAACCGAATGTTCCTAATCCTACAGCGCGGTATTTCTCATTCGTCACTTCCGCCTGGCCGACGGAAATCGTATTCAAATCGATAACGTTATCAAGCATGCGCAATTGAATGGGGATCAAGCGGGACAAGACGTCCGCTTGCACCGCTCTTGGCAAGTTGATTGACGACAGGTTGCAGACAACGAAATCGCCCGGTTTTTTCACAGTGACCAAATTGCCTTCTTCGTCTTTATATTCTTTAATGATTTCTGTCGGCGACATATTCTGTGCGATTTCACTGCAAAGATTGCTGCAGTAGATGGATGTTTTGCCGATGCCGCGCAAGTGCTTGTTCGGGTTCCCGCGGTTGACTTCGTCGCGGTAGAACATATACGGCGTGCCGGTCTCGAGCTGTGACACCATGATACGTGCCATGATATCCATCGCACGTGCAGATTTTCTCGGCAATAATGGATGCTCGACAGCTTCTTCGTATTTCTCGGTGAAATATTTGCGGTCGGTTTCGTCGTAGAAATCTTCCAAGCCTAGCGAATTGCCCTGATCGTCTTTCCAGCCCATAACTTGTTTGACTTCATGCGGGCAGAACGTATGCCACTCACCAATGCTACGGCCGTTTTCATCCGTTTCCTGCAGCTTTTGCATAAACAGGTCCGGAATCGACACGCCGGTGAAAATATCGTGCGCTTTGCGGCGCTCGTCGCCGTTATTGGTTTTCAAGTCGAGGAAGCCGTTCATGATGTCTTTATGGAAGACATCCAAATAGACGGCTACTGCACCTTGGCGCTGGCCGAGTTGATCGACGCTGACGGCGGTGTCGTTGAGCAGGCGAATCCACGGGATAACGCCGGATGAATTGCCTTTAAACTTGCGGATGTCCGAACCGAGCGCACGGACTTTGCCGTAATAGACGCCAAGGCCACCACCATCTTTGCTGAGGCGCGCGACATCCCAGTTGTTCTGGTAGATGCCGTCAAGCGAATCCGCTACGGTGTCGATAAAGCACGAAGACATTTGCCCGAAGCTTTTCCCGGCATTCGATAAAGTTGGAGTGGCGACTGTCATATACAAATTGCTCATCGCCCAATATGCCTCTTTGACGAGTTCCAGGCGACGCACTTTCGGTTCTTTTTGCATCAAAGTCATGGCGATGATCAAAAAGCGCTCCTGCGGCAGCTCCCACACACGGCCGTCGTAGTCTTTTGCCAAATAGCGGTCGGCGAGCAAGAACAAGCCGATGTAATTGAATAGCTCGTCGCGCTCAGGTGCAATTTCACGTCCCAATAAGCGGATCTCTTCTTCCGAATAAGCTCCCATCAAATCTTTCGAATAAATGCCGAGATGGCTAAGCCCTTCAATCAATCCGTAGAAGTCATCGTATTTGTTCGCTGCGCTATAGCCGCGCGTCTCAGCCGCTTGTTCGTATAGTTTCTCCAAATATAATCCTGCCGCTTCAAATGTCCAATGCGGCTCGTCCATCGACACCCGGTCTAATGCATCTTGAATCTTTTTATCCCTTGCTACTGTTTCTAATATCATCTCAGCACAACTCCTTCGCGTATTCATTCGCTTTCATGCGGCGTTCTTTTCGTTCCTGTGCATTTTCAAACAATCGTTTTTCATTTTCAGTTTCTGGTACCACGCTTGCGACCGGTGTCGGGCGTCCTTCTGTATCAACTGCCACCATCGATAAAATGGCGGTTGTCGTCAAACTGCGCGTGCCGCTTTCGATGTGCTGGCATTCCGCTTTAACATACACTTCCATCGATGTCCGGCCCGTTGAGATGACGACACCTTCCAAGATCAGGATATCGCCGACTTTCGCCGATGACAGAAAATTGACGTTGTCGATAGAGGCGGTGACGACTGCGTGCCGGCTATGCTTCATCGCCGCAATCGCTGCGATTTCATCAATATAAGCGAGCACCGTTCCGCCGAAAATCGTGCCCATATGGTTCGTATCCGGCGGCAAGACGAGCCGGGACTGGATGGTCCTCGACACACCGGCCGGAAGTTGTTCTTTATACATGCTGATATCCTCCTTTTAAAAAAACACAAAAGCCCCCGCTCTCCGGAGAGAATGGGGGCATAAACGCAAGTTAAGAAGGTGGGCATACTACGACCACGCGAACACAACCTTTGTCATCCTTCCCAATTCCCGGAGAAGAGCAAAACGACAACAAAGGCAGGTCTCCTGGCTCGCGCGTCACTCTCACCATGCCCTTCCCGTCCATTGGACAGTGGGATCATCATGGTTCGTCTGCGCTTACAGTTGCGGGAACAGCTCCGGTTTTCCACCGGATTCCCTATTAAGCCCATATTGGGCACCTTCATTGCGGTATCACTATATATGGTGTCATATATTAATTAAAACACCAAATCTTGTAGTTTTAACTATAGACCTTTTCCAATTTAGCCGCAAGTATTTTCTAGGGTCTACCATCAGAAAGTGAAAAAGGGGCTAGGCGTTTAACTGTTTCAAGCATAAAACTTCCCATTTGTAGTTGTTTTTTGATGCGGGTTTATAAGTATCGAATTTGGGGATATTAGCTGGAATCTGGAAGTGGTGGAATGAGAGGGCTGATTTTTTCATCGCCACATTAGCCGCAGCCTTGGGTTGGCCTCCCGCAATAAGCCAAGAAAAGCATTTGTCTTATTGCTTCGTCTCACCTTTATGCGCGCGGCCGCTTCGATATTCCACTGATTGTGGAATGTGAAAGGGTGACTGTTGCTCTACTTAATGTCTACTATTCAAGGTACAGCTTATTTGGATTCGTGCCTATTGGTTTTTTATCAATTTCACTGATATAAAGTGAATAAATAGTTGTGTAAGAATCTCCCATTTTGGTTATACTTATAAAAAAGGGGGCTGAAGTTATGTATGTTCTTGGATTTATCGCCGCTTTGGTCGCGGTCGGCGTATTTGTCGATTACAGACAGGATAATTTCAAAGACCGCAAACCGCATGATACCAACCCAAATAACCATTACGCCAACCACTCAGCAGAGAACGCCCACAACAGCAGCGGATTCGACCAGCACAGCCCATGATCATTGGGCGTGCTTTTTTTTCGAAAACACAAAACTGGAGGAGGAATGCAATCTCCACCTCCATCCAGTCCGCTGTTATTTCCCAGGAAATAAAAAAACCGCGCAATTGCATGCGCGGCTCGTGTTATCCATCAACCCATTCGGATTCAGCTTGTTGTGGCTGCTTTCCTTTTTGGCCGGTGACTTCTTTATTGTCTTTGCTCGTATATGGCTTGTAACTCTTGGCTTTGTTTTTGCCTTTTTCCCAACGGTTCCAGCCTTTTTTGCCGGTTCCTTTGCCAATGCCGCTTTTCGCTTTCGGTTTTGCTTTGCTCATTTCTTTCACTCCCGTTCACACATCGTGACGTTCAGCTTAACACATCCCGCCGCTTTCGTGAACAATTCTTGTTTAGGCCCCGAGCACTTTCTGGATGTCTTTGTGCATCGAATCGGGTGTATCTTTCGGTGCGAACCTCGCCACGACTTTGCCGTTCGGATCGACAAGGAACTTCGTGAAATTCCATTTGATGCCGCTCGACAGGAAGCCTTTCGTGTTCGATGTCAAATGACTGAACAATGGATGCGCTTCTTTTCCGTTCACTTTGATGATATCGTGCATCGGAAACGTGACGCCGTAAGTCATGCGGCACGACGATTCGGCATCTGCCGCTTCCCCGACTTCCTGGCCGAATTGATCGGACGGAAAGCCAAGCACGACAAGACCTTCATCTTTATAGCGCTGGTAAATTTTTTCGAGGCCGTCAAACTGGCCGCGCAAGCCGCATTTGGTCGCCGTGTTGACAATGACCATCGGCTGGCCTTTGTAGCGTTCGAGTTTGTACTCTTCCCCGCTGGCATTGGTGACCTTAATATCATAGATTCCCATCATTCACCACTCCTGTTTCCATGAATTTTCACAGATCCATCTCGCTGAAAAACGCATTCAAGGCTTTCAAGTTTTTCATCAGCTCAATCGCATTGACGTCGAGGTAATTGCAGCTGGTGATCTTGTCGTGAATGGCCTGCTCGATCGGCTTTTCATCCGCACGCGATTGTTCGGTCAAGGAAATGCGGAAAGCACGCCGGTCTTCGATCGATTGCTCTTTGATCACACGGCCGTTTTCGATCATGCGGTTGATGATCGGGTTGAGCGTGCCGGTGCCGAGCCCGAGTTGCCCGCCGATCTCTTTCATCGTCAAGCCATCTTCTTCCCACAACACGAGCAAGACCAAATACTGCGTAAAGGTCAGGCCGAACGGCTCTAGCGTTTTGGCATAAAGTTTCGAGAAATTGCTCGAAGCTTTATACACTTCAAAGCATAATTGCTGTTCCAGTTTGGTTGGTTTGTCCATGTCATCACCTGTTTTTCTGCTTATCGAACGATAATTTCCACGTCTACCGAATCTTTGATGGCTTTGGAATACGGGCAATATGCGTGGGCTTTGTCGACATACTCCTGTTTCTTGCCGTCTTCCAAACCGTCGATGTCCACTTCGAGGCGTACCGCGAGTTTCACGCCGCCGTCTGTTTTATCGCCGAGCAAAGAAACGGTCGCAGTGACTTCGCTGTTCGTTACTTTCACTTTATCACGTTCCAACACGAAGTCCAGCGCGCTGTTGAAGCAAGAGCTGTAGCCTGCTGCAAACAATTGCTCCGGGTTGGTCGCTGTGTTCGGCTGGCCACCGAGCGCGACAGGTTTCGCGACATCGAGATTGAAGATATTGTCCGATGAATAAACGGTGCCTTCGCGTCCGCCGCTGTTGATCATGGTCGTTTCAAATAAAGTTTTCATTTTTACATCCCTCCAAGAATTAGATCTTACACGATCTATATTAATTTACATCGTATACGATGTAAATTAATATGCTCACTTCCTGCATATAAAAAACGGTCCCGAAAGATTTCTTTCAGGACCGTTCAAACTTTTCGGTGATGGGTTTGCTTAATAAATATACGGAATCAGCCGTGCGCGCTGCTTCATCCATTCCTCATATTCCGTGCCGAACTTTTCAACGAGCAATGCTTCTTCGTGCTGCATGCGCTTATTGAGTGTAAATGCCAGCAGCAATCCGCCGATGCCTGCGGCGATCGGGCTGGTGAAATACAGTGCCATGCCGATGCCGATCAAAAACAAACCCGTATACAGTGGATGCCGCAGCTTGCGGTATGGTCCGCTGCTGACGATGGCATCGCCTTCGCGAACCGTCACGTGACGCGTGAATTGTGATTTCAAATGGATAATTCCCCAGAACCGCAAAAATACACCGAGAGCGAGCAGCACCAATCCGACTGGCTTCAACACAGCCGCCGCGCTTTCCGACCCACCCAATTCCTGCAGTGCATAAGCGCCGGCGATGGTCGCAAGGAGCGACATGAAAATCGCCAAGAAAGTTTTTTTCTCGACCGGATCGCCTTGCCCGGTCTCACGGTTTTTAAAAACGATAAATTCGACAAGCCATATTACGCTCACCCCGGTAAAAATCCAGTCCATCCAGCCCATTATAGACACCTCTTTCCCTCTAAATATATAGAAAATCCTTGCTCAATACAATTTCCAGCCTGACCGGAAAACACCGCAGCCATGCAAAAAGAGGTTCCGCTAGCATCAGCTAGCGGAACCTCCCTGCTATTCTTCGTCTGTCACCGACAGCTCAACAAGCATGGCGGTAAAAACGATGAAAATGGCAATTAATGCGAGTGTCATCGTGAACATTGTCCTCAACTCCTACCATGTAATAAACCCTTTAGATCCTGGCGGTGCGTGTTGAATCATATGTGATAGCGGAATGGCGTAAGCAACGACAATTAATACAGCAGCAATGCCGATCCAGATCCACCAGTTTTCCAGCCATTTTGGTGTATTGGACATATCGCTGTCCGCCAGCGGAAATTCCACTATTTGTTCAGGCGTCTCGGCTTTTGGCGAGACGAACATCGTCATGATGACGATATACATCAAAATCATTGCCGACAGGAATAAAATGCTGCCGCCGATTGCCATCGTCACGTGATTCGAGACGATGCCCTCAAACCATTCCAGCGCAGCGGGGTGGTTGTTGTAGCCGCTGTAAGCCGTGCGGCGCGGTGCCCCTAGCAGTCCGAGTACGTGCTGTGCTGTCGACATGAGCAGCATGCCGATCGACCAAGTGATAATCTGGACAAAGCCGAGAATCTGCATGCGTTTGGTAAAGCGCCGTCCCGTCAAATACGGGATGAGCCAAAACGTCAGACCCATAAACGTCATCGCAACCGGCGTACCGACTGTGATATGGAAATGGCCGACGATCCATAGCGTGTTGTGGACGACTTCATTCAACTGGAAACTGGCGTTGATGATGCCGCCGGCGCCTCCCGGAATGAAAAACGCCATGGCGATAAAGATCGATGTGAAGCGGACATCTTTCCACGGCAGTTTCTTGAACCAGCCGAATAGGCCTGTGCCGCCTTTTTTGCGTCCTGAAATTTCAAAGGTCGCAAACATCGAGAACGCCGTCATGAGTGATGGCACGATGACCATAAACGTTAAGACCACTTGCAGGAATTTCCAGAAGTTCGAAATGCCGGGCTCCGTCAATTGGTGGTGGAAACCGACGGGAATCGAAAACAAGATGAACAAGACGAACGCGAGGCGCGCCAAGGAATCACTGAACACTTTCACGCCAAGCAATTTAGGCACAATCGTGTACCAAGCGATATACGCTGGCAACAGCCAGAAATAGACGAGCGGGTGGCCGAAATACCAGAACAGCGAGCGGCTTAGTTCAACGTTGATCGTATCCGTCCAGCCGAATGCCCACGGAATGTACTGGAACAGCACCGTTGCCACAACGCCAAGACAGGCGATGATCCACATAATGATGGTGGTAATGGTCATGAAGGCAAACAACGGACTGAGCTGACCTTTATTGCGCCGGCGCCAGACGAGGTAATGGCCGACCAATGCAAAACTGGAAATCCATGTCCCGACGATGACGAGCGCGAGCCCGACATAATAAAAGCCGTTTGCTTGCATCGGGGCATAGAAGGTATAGAGGACAGATGCCTCGCCAATCAGGATCAGCACCGTCGCCATGACCGTGCCGAGCAGCGTCACCCAAAGGCCGATCCAAGAATACAGACGGACTTTCGGGCCGAAGCTGCCTAGGCTTTTGCTCATGCCTGTAATGAAGAATGCAAAAATGAAAAAAGTCGTATAAATAAGTGCGAGTAAAACACCGTGCGCGGTCAGTACTTGATAGTAATCAAGCCATGCCGGAAGAGCCAAGGAATCATTTCGGACAAATACTTGCAACACTCCCATGAGCGTGCCGATGAGAAAAGCGGTATAAGCTACGCCGATATGCCATAAAGCAATTTTGCGGTCTGCATATGCGATCATTTTAGTACACCTCAATTTCTGTATACATCATATGGTGGCCGGTGCCGCAATATTCATTGCACAAAATCAAATATTTACCCGGTTCTTCAAATGTGTAAGATTTAGTCGTGATGCGTCCTGGAACGACCATCATGTTGACTTTCGTGTTGTCGATGGTGAAACTGTGCACGACGTCCGTGCTGGTAACTTTAAAAATAATTTCTTTGCCGGCCGGAACGCGCAAGTCCGGGGCGGTATAGCCGAAAGCCAGTGCGACAATCGCCACCTGGTATGTATCTTCGTCCAATTGTGTGACGCCCGGGTTATCGAAAGGGGCGGTCTCGTTGACTTTTTCCGGGTCGATCATATCCATCCCGCCGGACGGGGTATGATCTTGCGAAAAAGCACTGACGCCGACGACGCTCAAAAAGACAATGAGCGAGACGATGCCGAAGCTAAGCCAAATTTTCTCGTATTTATGCAAATGCATGATCAATCTCTCCTTTTCTTATCTTGCTACATACATCAAGTAAACAGCGACCCACATCGCGATGATGACGGCGCCGACGAAGAACACGCTGACGAGCGTGCCCTTTAAATTCACATCGTCATGGCCTGTTTGTTTCTTATCCATTGTTTCCACCTCTTTGCTCGTTTACTGTTTCCTTTAGCATAGGACCTAAGTTTCGGTTTAGCTGTGACATAAATCACACCTGCTCCTTTTTATTTTTCGCTGTACATATTTTTGCCAAATAAAAAAAGCCAGCGTTTTAAGCTGGCTGTCTGGTGGATGGATTGGTAAGGGTCGGGCGTTGCTTCCTTAGTGTTTTTTTCAGGTGTAGCGAGTTGGAATGGGTGTGCGGATATGTATGGGCTTTTGCGGAGGCGTCGCTTGATGGTTCGCCGGCCTGCTTTGGGTTGTCCTTTCGCAATGAGCCAGAAACCTGCTGTCTCATCGCTTCGGCTCACCCGGGACGCAGTCGGCTGGTAGATTTCCTTGAACGGGCCGAGTGACATGGGCATCTGCTTCTATAAAATGTATCCGCCCGAGGGGGAATCGCTTCCCTAGTGTTTTTTCGAGTGTAGTGAGTTGGAATGGATGTGCGGACATTCATGTGCTTTTGTGGAGGCGTCGCTGTGGCATTCGCCGGCCTGCTTTGGGTTGGCCTCCCGCGATGAGCCAGAAACCCGCTGTCTCATCGCTTCGGCTCACCCGGGACGCAGTCGGCTGGTAGATTTCCTTGAACGGGCCGAGTGACATGGGCATCTGCTTCTATAAAATGTATCCGCCCGAGGGGGAATCGCTTCCCTAGTGTTTTTTCCAGGTGTAGTAAGTTGGAATGGGTGTGCGGATATGTATGGGCTTTTGCGGAGGCGTCGCTTGATGGTTCGCCGGCCTGCTTTGGGTTGTCCTTTCGCAATGAGCCAGCAAGAACGCCTGTCTAATAGCTTCGGCTCACCCGGGACGCAGTCGGCTGGTAGATTTCCTTGAACGGGCCGAGTGACATGGGCATCTGCTTCTATAAAATGTATCCGCCGGTTGGGGAATCGCTTCCCTAGTTTTTTTAAGTCAGATGAGTTGGCGTGCGGATACGTGTGTGCTTTTACGGAGGCGTCGCTGTCGCATTCGCCGCCTTGCTTTGGAATGGTGTTTTGAATGGAAAACAAAATATATTCGTTCAATAGATGATGAGAACATTTTTCGGATTTCTATTTTTCACATCCACTTCCATAAAAGAGATACTGGCGACAATGACACATCTCTGTCGCAACCTAATTTGAGAAGCTTTAAAAACTTATCCTTCACTCTAAATTTAAAGACGGAGCGGAAGGGGCCGACGCCTGGGGGACCGCGCGGGCTGGCGAGACAAATGTGCCGCGCACATTGGCTCAACACCCGCCCCCCGGCAAGCGTGCCCCTGCAGCGCAGTCTCATAGCATTAGCGGTTTAAGATGAAAAGTCTGAAATCCCTCACCTTACCCTATATAAAAAACCAAAATAAAAAGACTGCCGTTACGGCAGTCTTTTAAAATCAGTCGATTTTGCATAGATAAATCGGGCATTCCTCGCAATTGATCTCGAATTTCAGCTTCGGAATATTATAGAGTACAATCTTGCCGTCCTTCATGCCGACGGTTCCTTGCTTCCGCAAATCGCCCAACATCCGGTTGACCATTTCACGGCTCATGCCGCAGAAATTCGCCAGCTCTTGATTGGTCAGCGCGACATCAATCAATAAGCCGCCTTCCGCTTCTACTCCATAGCTATTGCCAAGGCGGATCAAGGTCGAATACAAAGCCCCTTTTTTGCCATGCAACAACAAGTCACGGAAACGGGTTTGTGTTTTTTGTTGGTCGATGCCCATCCATTTCATGAACGCCATCGCAAGCTGCGGATTTTTCTCCAGTGATTGCTCCAGCTCCTCCACAGGAATTTTCAAGCACACGGTTTTAGCGAGTGCGCGGGCATCGAGCATATACGTTGCGCCTTCTGCGAACACGGTAATTTCACCGACCATTTGTCCAGTTCCACAAATCTTCAATGCCAGTTCGCGGCCATCTGGAGTCACTTTGCCAATCTGAACTTTGCCGGAGCGGAGGATGTAGAGCCCTTTTACCGGCTCCCCTTCACGGAATAGATAATCGCCTTTTTGATATTCCTTTACATGGTGATTGATCGTCAGCAGCTTTTCCAGCTCGGGTGCCAATTTACCGATTTCTAATTCCATTCGAGCTCCTCCTTCCATTAATACTGAAGTCTTTTGAACTCAAGCGTAACACAAAATTTGGTCTTTTTGGTGGCGTTTTCACAAAGCCGCCCAACTTCACACGAAATTTTCTGAAAAAAGAAGGAAGTCCACCCTATTGCATCGAAATGGTAGGAGTATAGAAGGAGGAATGGACAATGACATTGAAATATTCCCGTATTATGGTGGCAGTGGATGGTTCCAAGGAAGCGGAGTGGGCATTCAAGAAAGCCTCTGCTGCAGCTTCTCGCAACGACGCTGACCTCTACCTCGTGCATGTAATCGACAACCGCTCGTTCGGTTCGATCGAAGCCTACGACCGGACCATTGCAGAACGTGCACTTAAAAACGGTGAAGAGCTGCTTGCCCGCTACAAGGACGAAGCTACTTCCCATGGCGTGAAAAAGGTCCATCCGATGATCGAATACGGATCGCCGAAAACCGTCATTCCGAAGAAACTGGCAAATCAATTGGAAATCGACGTTATCGTTTGTGGCGCGACCGGTTTGAATGCAGCTGAGCGTTTGATCATGGGGAGCGTATCCGAGCGCATAGTGCGTACCGCTAAATGCGACGTGCTCGTCGTCCGTCGAAACCAAGAAGATATCGACGCAGACGAATAAACAACAACTACCATAAGAAAAGCCTTTCCCGACTAAAGCGGGAAAGGCTTTTCTTCGTCTTTATTCAGATGGACGGGTTTGCTGGAATGCCAGCGTGTCCCAGAATGAAGTGTCGGCATCTTCGATCGAGCCGTCTGCAATGGCACGCACCGTTGATTCCAATGTAGTGACGGTCTGCTTGATCAAATAACCATTGCTTTTCTGTCCAAGGACATATGAATCGTAGTAATGGTCAGACATACCGCGCATTTCAAATAGCAGCGTCGAGATTCCGTATTCGACTGCGATGCCGTTGCGGCTGATTGTTTCTGCATCGCCGCCGTTATACTTGCCGAGATGGCCCCAGCCTTTGGAATCGATTGCGTCAAAAACGACCGATCCAAGCTTCTTGGATCCTTCGAGTACATCCGGATCCACATTTGGGCTTGTCGGGTACAGAATCGATCCCGAAACCAATTCGCCATCACGCTCGCTATTGGCGCCTTGATGATGCAGGTCGATCATATAGTCGATATCGTATTTGCTCATGACGTTTGTGTGCAATGCTTGCGTTTCAGGCTGGATTTTCGTCACATGGTCGCGATTCAAATCCACACCGACTGCGTTGAGGCGCGTCAAGTTGCGGTCGCCGGATGCTATGTAATCATCCAGTGAAAAGTCGACGTCTCCCATTGCGCCATCCGGGTTGAGCATCGGCACAACCAGGATGTTGACATTATCGGTTACGCCTTTCATCTTGCCGGTGCCCAGATGCTTGATGAACTCAAGCGCTCCTTCTGTCGTCAACTGCTCGTTACCGTGCTGCTGCGTCAAGAATAGGATTGTCGGGTTCTCCGGGTTGGTCATGTATTTCACTAAAAACAAATCGCGCCCCTTGACGCTCTCCCCGATTACTTCCAGTTCCATATTCTGCTGCTTTGCTTCTTGTTTTTGCAGGTAATCCGCCATTTCCGAATAGGTCGTCAAAATGGAAGTATTGATGGTTTCGTTGCCCCCGTAGCCTGGCCCGTTGCCAACCGCTTCTACGACAGTCGAGTTCATCGGCACGGCGCTGAAGACCAATGCCCCTGCCAGTGATAATGTTAATGCCCCTTTTTTCAATGTTTTCATCCATCCACCACTCCTTTTAATTGTTTCCACGCTGTTACTTCCTTTTTTCTGCATGCTCTTCCTGCTATTTTTATGAAAACGCTTCCTTCGTAATGCGAAATAAAAACTTATACGAGCCTCTGGAACTAACTGAATTAATGAATAAATGAATTATTCTGGAAAAACATTACTTTCTTCTTATAAAACAATACATTTTCTCAACTAATATGTCGCATATGACAAACAAGGAACGGATTTGATAAGAAACTGTAATAATAAACAGGTTTATGAGGTGGTACAATGGGTCTGCTGGTTTTTTAACGGCTTTTTTCATGGCTTTTGCTGTGTCTTTATAACTGTAAAAAATAACATTTATCTAAATTTACAATAATAATAGTTAGGGAATTTCGAAAGGAGCACATCACATTGAATACATGGTCCAAATGGCTTGTGGCGGCATTATCTGCTGTTCTGGCGTTATCCATCTTCTTGCCGACAGCAAGTGCTGATAAATTGTCCGACCTCGAAAAAGAAAAACAGCAGGTCGAACAAGACAAGAATAATTTAAACTCCGAAATACAATCAAAAAATAACGCAATCATCGAGAACCAATCAGAACTCGAAAAGATCATGAACAAGATTCAGGAACTGAACGGGGAAATCGATGAAACTCAAGGAAAAATCGATGTGGTTCAAGCGCAGATCGACCAAACGAAAGTAGAAATCGATGAATTAAAAGAATCGATTAAAAAACTGGAACGAAAAATTAAAGAACGCGAAGAACTATTGAAAGAGCGGGCACGCGCGATTCAACTGAGCGGCGGTTCTGTGGATTACATCGATGTACTGCTAGGCGCCAACAGCTTTGTCGATTTGATCGACCGTGCGACAGCAGTTAACACCTTAATCGAAGCGGACCGCGATATCATGCGTGAGCAAGCGGCCGACAAAGAACTTTTGGCTGAACAAAAAGCTGAAGTTGAAGAGAAACTGGCTAAACAAGAAGACCAAAAAGCTGAACTCGTAGACTTGAAAAATTCATTAGATGCTCAGAAAGAAGAGCAAAATGATTTGCAGGATGATTTGAAAGCAGAACAGAAACGGCTAGCAAAAGAAAAATCAACTCTTGAAGAACAGCACGCCAAAGCGATGAACATCAGTTCTTCATTGGAAAAGAAAATTGGCAAAGAACAAGCACGCCTTGCTGAACTTGCACGTAAAGCAGAAGAAAAGCGCAAACGCGAAGAAGCGGCTGCACGCAAAGCAGCAGCCCAAAAAGCAGCAGCTTCGGAAGCAGCAGCTTCGAAAGCGTCTAGCGCTAGCGCTTCTGCCACATCTGTAACACAAGCAGCAGCACCGCAGTCAAGCTCAGGCTTTATCCGCCCGGCAACAGGCAGGCACACTTCCGGCTTTGGCGGCCGTGACATCGGTGCAGGACATGAATCACATCTTGGCTACGACATCGCCAACACTCCAGGCACACCGATCCTCGCATCGGCTAGCGGTTATGTATCCCACGCTGGTTCAATGGGCGGCTACGGTAATGTCATCATCTTAACGCATGTCATCAACGGCCAAAACTATTCAACAGTTTACGCACATTTGAATTCGATCAATGTTTCTGTAGGACAATCTGTTTCACAAGGACAGAACATCGGCGGCCTTGGCAACACTGGGCGTTCAACCGGCCCGCATTTGCATTTTGAAATCCATATCGGCAGCTGGAACGGTGCTCGCTCAAACGCAGTTGACCCAGCACCATACATTGGCGGCTAATCAATAATGCCATCTACCAAAAACAGCATCCACAGTCCTATCCAAGACTGTGGATGCTGTTTTTTTATGTCGAGATTCCATAGCAAGCGGCTAACCATTCCCTTTTATATGGTAAACTGAACAGAACAGATAGATAATTCATAGTGCCATTTTCACTACGAAAGGGATGAAAAGATGAGCACATTTTTGGAGCTACTCCGCGTTGCAGCTATTTTTATCGTGTTTGGGTCTGGCGGCGGGATGATTTTGACAAGCTTTTATTCGAGTGATTCGGGAACTGAACCTTATGCATGGCTCGGCGGCATTGCCGTTCTTTTGCTGATTTTTGTGTGGTACCGCAATACACTGCAATTCTCGGGCTGGCACAAACTAAAAGCACAGGATAAACTTCCACGCATCACGACGATTCTGCTGGTTTCCGCCTCTATGCTCCTGCTTGTGTCTCCGTTTATCTTTAGCGCTTTGTCTATTGCAGGAGCTGTCGAATGAAACAACAGCTATTGTCTATCTCATCTTTTATCTTATTTCTCGCCTTATTGATTCCACTCGCTTTTGCCTCGAGCCGGTTCGGGGATGCTTTGTTCGGGGCAGTCATGGCGCTTGGCTTTTATACGCCGATTGTTTTGGCAGCTGCCGGATTTGCGCTTGCCTGGTTCGGGATTCAAGGCACATACCGCATGCTTCTTACGAGCGGCCACGGCATTCTATTTGCGCTTTATGCGCTGTTGCTATTTGTCGGCCGGTTCGGTTTTCAGCAACCCTGATTAGGCCGCACTTCCAACACTATAAAAAAGGACTGTCCCCGAGGCCAATAATCATGGCCGTTAAGGACAGTCCTTTTTTTATTTTGATCCGCCGTATAGCTGCTCGAGCTCTTCTTCTTTCATCGTGAAGCGATGCTGTTCTGCCGGGAACGCACCCGCTTTCACTTCCTGAACGTATTGCTCGAGCCCTTGTTTCATCGCGTCGCCTGCTTCTGCGTAGGAGCGGACGAATTTCGGTACGTGGTGGGAGCCGTATTTCACAGTGTCGTGGTAGACGAGTACTTGACCGTCGGTTTCGCTGCCTGCACCGATGCCAATGACTGGGATGCTGAGTTCTTTTGTCACTTGTGCGGCCAGTTGGTGCGGGATGCATTCGAGGACGAGCATGCAGGCCCCTGCCGCTTCGCATGCTTTGGCGTCTTCAATCAATTGCTTGGCAGCGTTTGCGGTTTTACCTTGCACTTTATAGCCTCCAAGAACAGATGCACTTTGCGGCAGCAAGCCGAGATGGGCGACGACAGGGATGCCGGTCTGGGTGAGCTTGCGTGTTACTTCGATCACGTCTCCTGCGCCTTCTAGTTTTACAGCCTGTGCGCCCGTTTCCTGGAAGATCCGGACAGCATGGCCGAGTGTCCGGTCGAAGCTTCCGTGGAACGACCCGAACGGCATGTCGACGACGAGGAATGTGTCCTGTGCCCCGCGCCGTGCCGCTTTGCCGTGGTGTATCATATCGTCAACGGTCACTTTGACAGTCGAATCATAACCCAGCACGACCATACCGAGTGAATCACCGACAAGCAAAACGTCGACTCCCGCGGCTTGTGCAATGCTTGCCGACGGGTAATCGTAAGCCGTCAGCATCGCAATTTTGTTTCCCTGTTTCTTCATCTTCATTAATGAAGCTGTATTTTCCATCATTTTCTCCTTCCGGGAAGGAAACCTTTTAAAAAAGCCCGCCGCTCATGTGAGGACGGGCAGAAGTTGAATTTGTCGGTTTCTCCGTCCCTGTCGTATTTCAGATCAAGGCAGATCTATTCGGTTGATGAAGCGTGTACAGGTGCAGCTCCGATTGGATACCGCCCTAGTGTTACTATAGCAGAAGCGCCCATTAGCGTTAAGCGCCTGCGCTTGGTTTTTCCATCACTTGAAATGACGCCGAATCGGTTGCGAATTCCCCGTTCGCGATAAAGCCCGCCTGCGTATATAAAGCGATCGCCCGTGCGTTAAACGTTGCGACCGTCAGCCGCAACGGCTTGCCAGGATGATGGCAAGCGATGTCGCGAAGAATATAGGACAAAAAGGCCGCCCCTCTGCCCGTTCCCGTGTTGTCCGGCTTCATGCCGAGCCCGATATCGACCGGTCCCGCAGGATATAGCCCGAATTTTTCACCTGCAGGCACTTGCGCTGATTTACCGGCACAGTAAAATCCGAACAGCTCCCCTTGCAGCGTTACGACATGGTAACTGCCGTCCACCATTTCTTTTAGGCTGTCGTCTGAGTCTTCGCCGTTATACAGATCATATGGCGGCGGATAACGCCAATGCATAATCGCCCGCGCGTCCGCCTCGCCCATTTCGCGTGTTGCAAAGGTCACAGCGAACCGCCTGTTTTCGGGCGCTTGTTTTCGGGTTGCTTTAGCCAGTGTCGCAGGCCTTTTCCGGCATATGGTTCGTCATTAAAACGCGGAATGACGTGAAGATGGCTATGGCCGACCGATTGGTTCGAGGCTTCTCCGACGTTCCAGCCGAGTGTGTAGCCATCCGGCGATGCCGTTTTATCAAGCATTTGCTTTGCCTGTACGAGCAGTCGCTGGGTGTCTTGCCATTCTTCCATCGTCAGCTCGAGCGGGCTTGTTCGGTGTTGTTTCGGCACAATGACACCCGAGCCTTCAAGTGCGCCTTGCGCTGTGTCGTGCTGCAAAAAAAGGCAACTATCGTTTTCGAAGACGACGCGCTGTTGTGCATCGGATGCCGGGTGGCAAAATGGACATGCAGGACGCAGTTTGATGACCGCTCCGCAATGGGAATGCGCCGTGAATTCGCAATCCGCTATTCCGGTCAGCGCTGCTTCGAGCTCTTCGAATACGGTGTATTCCTCGTCGCCGTCCCAGACATTGGCATATGCACTCCGGCAAGCATCACGATCCTGCTGCGTTCGAAAAGCGATATCTCCGATGACGAGCATGCCGCCCGGTGCCAGCTGTTTTAGCAAACGCTGGAGGAATCCCCATTTTTCAGCGTCGTATAAATGATGGAGCGCATATGTACTGATGATGCAATCGAACAAGCGCCCGTCAAAATCAGGCGGCAATCCGTCCTCCATATCCCATTCCACAAGTTCTGCTTCGGGCATTTTCTTGCCTGCACGTTCGATCATTTCGGAAGAAAAATCGATGCCTGCTATGCGGTGCCCTTTGTCGTATAATGCAGCCGACAATGCGCCGGTGCCAAAGCCGATGTCGAGCACTGCTGCTTGCTGCTTGTCATTTACCGTATTGAAAACCTCGGTCAATACGTCTCCGTATCCGGCAAAGGGATAGCTGCCGTCCCGGTCACTATTCCGGACGGTTTCGTCATATTCCGCTGCCCATTCATTAAACCCTTGTTTTCCTAGCATCATGCCGCTTCCTTTCTAATTACCGACTTGCTGCTGTTGCCATTCCGGTGCTAGCAGCGAAAAGATGAGTGCGTCGTGCGACTCGCCGCGTTGATACAAATACCCGCGGAGCCTACCTTCTTGCGTGAACCCCATCTTCGTCAGCAGCCGGTTCGAACCGGTATTCTCCGGATATGTCGTGGCACCGACGCGGTATAAGCCGAGCCCTTCGAACGCATAAGCAAGCACTGCCCCAAGCGCCTCTTCCATGAACCCTTGGCGCCAATAATCGGGATGCAGCTCATAGCCGACTTCGGTTTTCTTGGAGTGCAGAAACAGCTGATTCAGCCCGATTGTGCCGATTAGTTCCTCGTTTCCGCGCAGCCGGATGCCCCAGCGCATGCCGCGCATCACCTCGAACACCACTCGAAAAGCCCGGATCATCTCGATTGCTTCTTCTTTTTCCAGCAACTTGTCCATGCCGTAATAATAAGTCACGTCCTCGCGCTTCAGCAGCGCATAATAGCGATCTGCATCGCGCTCCGTTATTTCCGTCAGCATCAATCTTTGTGTTTCAAGTATCGGAAACTCCATGCCACCTCTCCTTTGTTAGCACATATACCAGCACGGGCTGCCCGCCCCGCATGAGTTCTTTCTCACAATTCATGCCGATTGCTTGCGCCACTTTGCGGGAAGCAGTATTTCCAGGTTGGATGAGCGAAATCAGCCGGTTGCGGCCATGTTCTTTGAACCCTTCCCGGCACAATACAGCAGCCGCTTCACGTGCATAGCCCATGCCCCAAAATTCCGGAGCGAGCCAATAGCCGACTTCAAGCTCTTTAGTTCCGTCTACGGTCTGCTCGACAAGTCCAGCATGGCCGATGCGCTTGCCGTCTTCTTTTCGGATGAGCAGCATCAAGCCATTGCGTGGATGTTCTCGGTATGATCGATAAATCCAATAGAGAAATTCCAGCGCAAGCTGGCGATTTTTTGTCGTGCCCTCTCCAATATGGCGCATGACTTGCGGCTTTTTGACGAGTGAGAAAAGAAATTCAAAATCCTCATCCCGGTACCGGCGCAACAGCAAGCGCTCGCTTTCCAATTTCATCGTCACTGCTCCTTCCGGCCGTTTCACGTGAAACATTTTTCCAGCAATCGCCTTTAGCGAAGCCGATTGCTGCCGAGTTTTTCTGCCGTTTTATAATCTTTGGATTTATGGAGCTCTAGCTTATTGCGTTCGGCAAACTGTTCCAAGTCGTTAAACAATCCGTCCGGAAATAGCGTGAAACGCAAGTCGATTCCTTTTTTCACATGGACAACCGCTGCTTTCGATGTCCAATTGCTACGCTTGAAATCAATGCGCCGGACTTGATCCGCGTACACCGTTTTATAGAACAAAGGCAACTTCAACCATTCAAGACGGTAGACGATATTGTCCCGGCGCACCCTGGCGTTCGCTTTGATAAACAAAGCGAGCACAATCAAGGCGGTGACGAATAGCTGAAAATATAGCGCAAATCCTGTTGGAAATGAGCCGAGAAGAACCGGGGGCAAATTGATCGCCAATACCATGAAGACCAGCAGCAAGCGCTGCACTTTTCCTTGATGAACCATTCGCTCTCCCCCTTTTACATTCCATTGTACAATCAGTTGATTTGATTGGTCTTACAACATTAACTCCACGAAATCCGGGAAAAACGCAAATAAGCACGTGATGACAATAACCCCTCCAGTCAGCAGCTGCAATAAGGTGTATTTATAATCATTCGGATTATCGGAATGCCTTTTTTCCATATAAGCGGTGTATAATTCCTGGATTGCGCCGATTGCCATGATGACGACTAAAGGAATTGTCGGCCCATGTTCAATAGAAGCAAAATACGCAAAGAGCGCGATACCTGCTCCTCCCCAACGGAAATAGCCGTCCACTTTTTCATGGCGTCCGTTGACGTAATTTGAAGAAGGCGCAAATAACTTCTTGCGCTCCACCTTCAAAATTTTCCTCAGCAACCAATTCACCAGGGCGATCGAAATGCCGGTGACGACTAAAAATCCGATCAATGCCCATACCCAATTGGTCGGAGCAGAATAATAGCCGGTCATTCCGGTCATTCCATCCATTCTGTTCATTCCATCCATTTTTTCACCCCTGGCCGACTGATTTGCTTCACCGATTCCCATTCATCTGTACATACAATTATAGTATCACGAGATTTTGGGAAATTATAGAATATTTTTTAATTTTTCTGATAACAAATTTTCTCTTTATGCTCTTTTCTATGGAGTATCGGCGACGAGTTCCGTTCTTTGACAAAACGAAAGCCGTACGCTATCGTAATAAGGTCAAATCCGACTAAGTTTATAAGTTTTTTAAAAATATATGAGGAGGCACTTATGAAAGCTCTTTGGAAATCTTATGTAAATATATCCCTTATTTTAAAAATCACTGTCGCACTCATTCTTGGCGTCGCTGCCGGCCTCATTTTTGGCGAACAAACGGCCGTGCTCGACCCACTCGGCGATCTTTTGCTGCGGCTGTTGACCTTCCTGATTGTGCCGTTGATTTTCTTCACACTGATTGTCGGCATTAACCAGTCGCGAATCGGCGACCTCGGACGCATGGGCGGGAAAGTCTTTTTGTTCTATACATTAAGTTCAGCATTCGCCATTATTGTCGGCTTATCGGTCGCCAGCATTTTTCAGCCGGGCTCGGGCATGCAGCTCGACGGCTCGGAAACATTCGATGTGCCGGAAAATCCAGGCTTCACCAGTGTGCTGCTGAATATTGTGCCGTCGAACATCATCGCTGCGTTCAGTGAGATGAATTTGCTCGGCATTATCTTCACTGCGTTCGCGTTCGGCATTGCCATCTCGTATATGAGAAGCTCTGCGGAATTCAGCGAACTCGGCAACCATTTGATGAAGACAATCAACGCTTTGAATGAAGCGACATTGTTCGTCTTGAAAGCCATCCTGCAATACGTGCCGATCGGCATCTTCGCCATCATGGCACAAACAGTCGGATCGCAAGGGATGGATACGCTCGTTTCGCTCGGCGGCATGGTCGCTGTGTTGTATATCGCCATCGCCGTTCAAATTGCCATTTACACAGCGGCGTTGCTGTTGTTTAAAGTGAATCCATTGACCTTCTTCAAACACGCACGTACGCCGATGCTGACAGCGTTCGTTACGCAAAGCAGCTCCGGCACTTTGCCACTGACGCTTGATGCAGCTCGCGGTCTTGGCGTTTCGAAAAGCTTGTACGGCTTCAGCCTGCCGCTCGGTGCGACGATCAATATGGACGGGGCGGCAATCCGCATCGCCGTCTCTGCCGTTTTCGCCGCTAATATCATCGGCGACCCGCTCAGCTTGTCCGAAATGTTTCTCGTCGTCCTGGTCGGCACATTGGCCACTGTCGGCACTGCCGGTATCCCAGGCGCAGGTATTGTCATGATCGCCACCGTCTTCGTCCAGCTTGGCTTGCCGATGGAAGCGGTCGCGCTGCTTACGGCGATTGATGCATTGGTCGGCATGGGCGCAACGATGCTCAACGTCACTGGCGATTTGGCCGGGTCGAAACTGATCGACCAAAGCGAAAAGCGCCGAGGCACAGCAAAAGCTTGATCCGGCTCTAGACGGACAAAGAACAGTTGCTTATGATACAGTGGAAGTATCTCGTATCCTACAGAAAAAGGAGACATGCCCATATGTATATCGTAACGAACCGTATCAAAATGAAACCGGGCTTTGCCGAAAAGATGGCACCGAACTTCACACGTCCAGGCGCATTGCAGGAAATGGAAGGCTTCCATAAAGTGGAAGTGACCGTCACGCAAAACCTCGAAGAATACGATGAATTGAACGTCAATATGTACTGGGAAAACTTAGAGAATTACGAAGCTTGGAAAACAAGCGACGTCTTCAAACAAGCGCATAAACGCCCAGAACCAGCAGAAGGCGAAGAGAAAAAAGAATCGCCGATGCTCGGTAGCGAACTGGTCATCACAAAAGTCGCTTCGGTCATCGAAGCAGCAAAATAACAAGAAACAGGCAGTGAAAACTGCCTGTTTCTTTTTTCCTTCTTTCACCTTTTATGCAGGACTTTTGATATAATTATCGTAATCGTTAAAAATGCCTGCTTTGGAAGGAAACTATATGAAATCATTATCACTTAGGAATTATTGGGGTCTTATATTCGCTGTCTTCATCTTATTGTTTGCGGCCGTTCTCAGCGTGTTGGTGTCCGAAGTGAGCACCAGCAGACTAAAAGAAGAACGCGGCACTGCGCTATCGAATACCGCGTTCCAGATGAAAGACCGCTTAGACCAATACATGTGGAGCCGTTATAGTGAAATCAAAACCTTCGGGGAAATCGAAGAGCTTGGACTGGCCACAACAGCGGAAGAAAAACGCGCCACGATCGAATTGCTCCAACAGCAAGTACCGGCCTTTTCCTGGATCGGCATCACCGATTCAGCGGGCAGCGTCATCGCTTCTACCGATGCATTGCTGGAGGGATTGGATTTGTCGCAGCGCCCGGTTTATACCGAGGCACGAAAGTCCGACTTTATCGGTGATGTCCACGAAGCCTTGTTGCTGGCTGAACTGCTTCCGAACCCCGGTGGACGCGACCTTGAATTTGTCGATATTAGTGTCCCCATCGTTTATCCGGATGGGTCATTCGGCGGCGTCGTGGCGGCTCACTTGAGCTGGGTATGGGCAGAAGAAGTCATGAATTTCGTGCTGCATCCTTTAAACGGCAGTGAAAACGAACTGGAAGTCTTCGTCTTGAGCTCACGCGACCACCGCGTCATCTTAGGACCTGAAGAATATCTCGGCAACAAGCTGTCCATTGAATCTTATTCACTGTCAAGAGAATCATCTGCAGGATGGGTGTTGGAAGAATGGCCGGATGGCAAAATGTATTTGACCGGTTATACAGGCAGCGAGACCAATTGGGATTATCCTGGCTTGGAATGGACTATACTTGTGCGCCAGCCTGAAGCAGTCGCCTTTGCCGCAGCGCGAGATTTGGGGCGCTTGATTATACTGAGCGGATTGGCGAGCGCGCTTCTTTTTGCCATTTGCGGCTGGTTGGTCGCAGGGCGCATTTCACGGCCATTGAACGATATTTCTTTAAAGGCGAAAGCTTTCCGGAAAGGACAACAACTGAGCTTGCCGAAAAATACCGGTGTCCGCGAAATTGAGGACTTGTCGAATTCGCTGGAAACCCTTGTGGCAACACTCGTCATGACGGAATCCGATTTGGTGCGCATGCAGGATTTGGCGCAACGCGATCCTTTGACCGGCTTGCCGAACCGCATCGCATTGGAAGATGCCGCTGATCGCATGATGAAAAAAACGCAGGAAAAACAAGAGAAATTAGCGTTTTTCTATTTGGATTTGGACGGCTTCAAGAAGGCTAACGATACGTTAGGGCATTTAGCTGGCGACCATGTGTTGCAGAAAGTGGCGGATCGGCTCATGTCAGAACTGCCGCACGGTGCGTTTATTTCCAGAATCGGCGGCGATGAATTTGTTCTCTTGTTCCCCTGTTCGACTCTTGAGGACACTTCGACACGCCAGTTGGCGAGCCGGCTGATTGAACAATTAAGTTTGCCGATTAAGGTCGATGCCGGCCGCGTCCAGCTCGGCTGCAGCATCGGGATTTCGGTTTATCCGGATGACGCGGAGAATTTGTATACGCTGCTGTCTTATGCAGATGCAGCACTATACGTGTCGAAAGAAAACGGCAAGAACCAGATGACCTTTTACGGAGATGTCGCTTCTGGATGACCAAGAAAACCGGATAAATTAAACAGCGCAGCATGGGAGATTTAGCTCCGATGCTGCGCTGTTTCGATGTTCCCTCATTCTATCCGGTCAAAGATGCATTATTAGTTTCCACCAGTCAGTACACCAGCTAAGCGGCCTATACAAAGGCGGTGGACCTAAATTAAAGAAAATGCTAGTTCATATATACAATTCAATGAAATATAAAAGCCACCTCGCGCTCACGGTTGAAGCGCAGCAGTGAGACAGGCGCTTTTCCTGGCTTACTGCGGAAGCTCAACCCTAAGCGAGGCGGCGATTCGCTAAATGGCTAACACAACAAACCTTAAAACTTGAAAGCATCCGATTCTAGCTGTTCGGGTACTCCCTCCCACCATTTAGCCCGTGCACCGCGCAGCCTTACCCCATCCCATATATTGGACGATGCGCCCGGCTTCTGCTAGGTTTAATAGGAAGATATATTACATATAGAGCTATTTTCATGCTTTTAAAGGAGTCTTACATTTGAGTACCAATAAACCTAAATTGTGGACACGCGACTTTGTCGGCGTCTCGATTGTCCATTTCCTGTTGCTGCTGGTCTTTTATTTATTAATCGTGACGATGGCCGTGTACGCTGTAGATGAATACGGGGCTTCGACAAGTGAAGCCGGACTGGTGACGGGGATTTTCATACTGGGTGCTTTGACCGGGCGCCTGGTCATCGGCCGCACACTGGATATGATCGGCCGCAAACGGGCGCTCATGCTCGGTTCTGCGCTGTTCGTCGGGATGACTGCGCTGTATTTCCTGCCGCTCGGTTTGCCATTCTTGATGCTCAACCGCTTTTTGCACGGCGCCACACTCGGCATTGCCAGCACGGCCGCCGGAACGATCGCCGCACAAATCATCCCGCATACGCGTAAGGGTGAAGGCATCGGCTATTTCAGTATGAGTTCCACGCTCGGCGCAGCGTTCGGCCCCTTTATCGGCTTGATGATGAGCCAGTGGACGAGCTATAACATGATTTTCGCCGTTTGTACGGCCATTGCGCTCGCCGCGCTCGTTCTCAGCCGTTTTGTCCAAGTGCCGCCGGTGGAAAAACCACCCGCCAGCGACCAGAAAAGCGGCTTCCGCCTGTCCAATTATTTGGAGGCGAACGCCGTGCCGATTGCCATCGTCATGTTTATGGTGGCGCTCAGCTATTCGAGCGTGCTGTCTTTCATCAATTTCTATGCCAACGATAAAGGATTGGTCGAAGCGGCGAGCTTCTTCTTCTTGGTCTATGCCATTGTCATCCTGCTGACACGCCCTTTTACCGGGCGCATCATGGATCTGTATGGAGCCAATTACATCATGTACCCGGCTTTGGTGTCGCTCGCTGCCGGCTTGCTGCTGTTGAGCAATGCCGATTCGAGCTGGAGCTTATTGTTCGCGGGTGCATTGATCGGGCTCGGGTTCGGCAATATGCAATCTACGACACAGGCGGTCGCCATTAAATTGACGCCTCCCCACCGCATGGGTCTCGCAACATCAACATTTTTTGTCGCGATGGACGGAGGTCTCGGTGTCGGGCCGTATGTACTCGGCTTTATCATTCCGTTTATCGGCTATAGTTCGCTTTATGGCTTGCTCGGGATTGTCGTCTTGGTGTTGATCGTGCCTTATTATTTGCTTCACGGAAGAAAAGAGCGTGCCCAGCGCTCTGCTTCTGTCCATTAAAATTGAGCTATAGAAAAGAAAAAGACCGGACGACAAGGTGTCGTCCGGTCTTTGTTTTATATGTTATTCCTCTTCTTCTGCCGCATCCGCTTCAGCTTTTGTTTCGTGCACAGTGCTATGTGGATGTTCAGGTGGTGCATAGATGGAATAGATTTTCAGCGGCTCGTCGCCTGTATTCGTCACGTTATGCCATTTGCCTGCGGGGATGAGGATGGCGTAATCGTCTTCCGCTTTTTCTTCGAAGCTTAAATTGTCTTCGCTGTCACCCATTTGTACGAGGCCTTGCCCGTCTTCAACGCGCAAAAACTGATCGCCATGTTCGTGGACCTCCAGACCGATGTCATCGCCTGGTGCGATGCTCATCAATGTGACTTGCAAGTTTTTTCCGGTCCAAAGCGCTGTCCGGAATGTATCGTTTTGTTTAGTCGCTTCCTCAATATTGACGACAAAGGACTCCGCACCGTAATCTTTTAGTTCCATCATGATTCCTCCTCCGATTTGTTATGCTGTTCTGCTCTACTCTACCCGTGGAGCTTCAGCCATAAACTAACCGGTCAATGCACCGCTTTTTGTTTTAGCGCTTGGTTGCGCGAGTTGAAAACATCATTATGGGACGACACCATCGCACTGCGTGCAGCATCGGGTTCGATAAATTGCTTTGCTTTATTGACCGCATTGGCCGCATCGGTAAATGTGCCGGCGATTAAATTGAGCTTGCCTTCATGCTGAAGGATATCCCCTGCGGCAAAGACACCGGGAACGGTCGTTTCACTTGAAGGCGTTCCTTTAATATAGAAGCCTTCTGAAATCGCCAAGTCGAGCGGGCTGTTTTCAAGCAAACTCGCATCGCGCTCGTAGCCATGGTTGATGACAAGTTGGTCGACCGCCAATAACCGCCGTTCGCCGGTCTGTTGGTTCATGACTTCCACCAATTCCACACGGTCGCCCACATCCGATGCGACGAGCCGTGTGATGCCCGAATCGAGCAAGCATTCGGCGCGGCCTTCAAGCAATTGGCGCACTTGCGCTTCGTGGCCGGTCATTTCGGATTTGCGGTGGACGACGTAGACTTTTTCCGCGATCGGCTCGAGTTCATTCGCCCAATCGACCGCCGAATTGCCGCCACCTGAAATGAGCACCGTGCTGCCGCGGAAGCGTTCGAGCGTTTTGACGGTATAGTTGAGGTTGGCCACTTCAAAGCGTTCGGCTCCTTCGATTTGAAGTTTTTGAGGCTTCAAGATGCCGCCACCAACAGCGACAATAACAGATTTGGAATAATGGATTTCACCCGACGCACCGGCAAGGACAAACAATCCGTCTTTGTTTTTCGCCATGCTTTCGACTTTCTCATCGAGACAGACGGTCGGCTCGAAGGTCAGGCCTTGTTCGACCAGTTGGGTAATGAGCTGCTCGCAGCGGATCGGCGTTTGCCCACCGACGTCCCAAATCATCTTTTCGGGATAGACGTGCAGCTTACCGCCAAGACGCGGCTGGAACTCGATGATTTTCGTCTTCATGCCCCGCAGTCCGCTATAAAAAGCGGAATATAAGCCGGCGGGACCTCCCCCAATGATGGTTACGTCATAAATGTCGTGATTAGCCATTCTTTCCATCCCCGTTCTATAGTAAATTCCGATTGACAACGATTCTCAATAGCTTTATAGTATTCATTGTAATGAAATTGAGAATCATTATCAATATATATCTCTTTTTTATTTTTTGCCTGTAAAAATACAAGTTATTGAAAAGGAGGGCTGTCGATGGGACGCCTTTTCACCGAAAACCTGGAAGTCAGCTACGGCGACAGGAAAATCGTCAAAGGCTTGTCCCTGTCGATTCCTGATAAAAAGATCACCGCCATCATCGGCCCGAACGGCTGCGGCAAATCGACATTTCTGAAAGCGATGACGCGCGTCATTCCGCACGAATCCGGAACAGTCATTCTCGATGGCCAGCAAATCGCCGAAGAAAAGACCAAGCAATTGGCCAAGAAAATGGCGATTCTGCCCCAGTCACCGGAAAACGCTGCCGGATTGACCGTAGGCGAAATCGTATCTTACGGTCGCTTCCCCTACCAAAAAGGATTCGGCAAGCTAAGTGCGCGGGATTACGAAATGATTGATTGGGCACTTAACGTGACCGGTACTCAGTTTTTTAAATACCACCCTGTCGATGCCTTATCCGGCGGACAGCGCCAGCGCGTCTGGATTGCGATGGCGCTGGCACAGGAAACAGAAATGATTTTCCTCGATGAGCCGACCACCTATCTCGATATGGCGCATCAGCTGGAAATTTTGGAACTACTTCAGCAATTGAATGCAGACGAAGAACGCACCATCGTGATGGTACTGCACGACTTGAACCATGCCGCCCGCTTCGCCGACCATATTGTGGCGATGAAGGACGGCCAAATCATTAAAGCAGGATCGCCGGAACAAGTCATCGTTCCCGAGGTGCTCCGGGAAGTGTTCCGCATCGATGCGGAAATCGGCCTGGACCCGCGCACGCAAAAACCCATTTGTCTCACTTACAATTTAATTAAAGGAGCTTGACCTGATCATGAAAAAATTACTCATTCTATCCATCGCACTGCTTATTATGCTAGCGCTTGCCGCTTGCGGTTCCACAGAGGAAACAACGGAAGAAACCGGCGGCGCTGAAGGAAACGAAACTGCTGAAGGCACGATCGAATATGAATCTGAGAACGGCACAGTGGAAGTGCCGGCTGACCCGCAGCGCGTTGTCGCGCTTGCTTACGGCGGCAATGTCATGGCCCTTGATGTCCCGCTCGTCGGCATCGATGCTTGGGCGATCGACAACCCGAACTATCAGGATCACTTAGAAGGCGTTGAAGAAGTATCTGAAGAAAATCTCGAGAAAATCATCGAATTGGATCCGGATTTGATCATCGGATACTCGACGATTCAAAACATCGATAAATTGGAACAAATCGCTCCAACCGTTACATTCACATACGGTCAAGTGGATTATTTGACGCAACATGTGGAAATTGGCAAATTGCTTAATAAAGAACAAGAAGCACAAACTTGGGTGGATGACTTCAAAGAGCGCGCACAAGCTGCTGGAGAAGAAGTCAAAGCCGAAATCGGTGAAGACGCAACTGTATCGGTCATCGAGAACTTCGATAAGCAATTGTATGTATTCGGCGACAACTGGGGCCGCGGCACCGAAATCCTTTATCAGGAAATGGGCTTGAAAATGCCTGAAAAAGTTGAAGAAATGGCACTAAATGACGGATTCTACGCATTGTCCCAAGAAGTGCTGCCTGAATACATGGGCGATTATGTTATCTTCAGTAAAGATTCTGAGCAGGACAACTCTTTCCAAGAGACGGACCTGTACAAAAATACACCAGCTGTCCAAAACGACCAGGTATTTGAAGAAGATGCAAAAAAACTCTATTTTAATGACCCAATTTCACTCGATTACCAGTTAGAGTTCTTCCAAGAAAAATTCCTTGGCCAATAATACCAAAAGGGATTCTGCTCTGCTCAGCGGAATCCCTTTATTCTTTCTATAGAAAAGATGATGATGCATGCGTTATAATTTCCGCTTTACCTACATATTTGGAATCAGCTTGCTGGCACTTGTGCTGGCTTTTGTTGTGTCGATGGTGTTCGGCGCAGCGGATGTCAGCCTGAAAAACCTGTGGCTTGCTTTGTTCTCGGATAGCACCGGGCAGCAAATTTCGGTCATCCGTGAAATCCGCCTGCCGCGCGAAGTCGCCGCAATTTTTGTCGGGGCGGCACTCGCCGTTTCAGGGGCGATCATGCAAGGCATGACCCGCAATCCGCTTGCCGACCCTGGCCTTCTCGGGTTGACGGCGGGTGCCAACGCAGCGCTCGCTGCAACTTTGGCATTCATCCCGGGTGTCAATTATTTCGGCATTATGATTGCTTGCTTTATCGGTGCCGCGCTCGGTGCCGGTCTGGTGTTCGGCATCGGGGCATCCCGGCGCGGCGGCTTTTCGCCGTTTCGCATCGTCCTTGCCGGCGCTGCTGTGTCCGCTTTCTTGACGGCCATTGCAGAAGCGATCGGCTTATTGTTTAAAATCTCGAAAGATGTCTCGATGTGGACAGCCGGCGGATTGATCGGCACTTCTTGGGGGCAGCTCCAGATTATCGTGCCGTTCATCGGTCTTGCACTGCTTGCCGCATTATTATTATCCCGCCAGCTCGCGGTGCTCAGCTTGAGCGAGGAAGCGGCAATCGGGCTCGGTCAAAAAACTGGCCAGATCAAGGCGATGCTATTTGTGGTCGTCACCTTGCTTGCTGGCGCCGCAGTCGCACTTGCTGGCAACTTGGCATTTATCGGTTTGATGATTCCGCATATCGTCCGCGTGATTGTCGGCAGCGATTACCGCTTTATTATTCCAATGTCTGCTGTCATAGGCGCTATTTTCATGCTGCTCGCCGATTTGTTCGGCCGCACGGTCAACGCACCATTTGAAACACCGGTTGCAGCAGTCGTCGCCATGCTCGGCTTGCCGTTCTTCCTGCTCATTGTCCGTAAAGGAGGAGGCGCGTTCTCATGATCCAACAACATATTATCCGCAAACAACGCATTACTGTGGTGGTGCTGATTGCCATTATCGCTGCGACTGCCGTACTAAGCATGGGTCTCGGCTATTCGACACTTGGCTTTAACCGCATTTTGCCGGTGCTGTTTGGCCAAGGCGACTTTAAAGAAGAGTTCGTGCTTTATTCCATCCGCTTGCCAAGGCTGGTGATCACCTTCCTTGCCGGCATGGCGCTCGCCTTGTCCGGTGCGGTATTGCAAAGCATCACCCGAAATGACCTGGCCGACCCCGGCATCATCGGCATCAATTCAGGTGCCGGCGTCGCCATTGCAGTATTCTTTTTGTTTATGCCGGTAGACCCGGGATCTTTCACCTTCATGCTGCCGTTCGTAGCTTTTATCGGCGCCTTTATCACCGCCGTGTTGATTTACTTTTTTTCACGCGATCCACGCACAGGGCTCCAGCCGGTACGTCTCGTGCTGGTCGGAATCGGCTTTTCGATGGCCTTGTCCGGCGTCATGATCGTGCTCATTTCATCTGCTGACCGCGAAAAAGTCGATTTCATCGCACGCTGGCTGGCTGGGTCGATTTGGGGTACGGACTGGCCGTTTATTTTGGCCTTGTTGCCATGGCTCGTCATTCTGGTGCCATTTGTCTTGTACAAAGCCAATCGCTTGAATATTCTTGGACTCGGAGACCCAGCAGCAGTCGGGCTCGGGCTCAACATCGGCAAAGAGCGTGCTGTGCTGCTCATGGCGGCTGTCGCTTTGGCTGCGGCTGCCGTATCGGTCACCGGCAGCATCGCATTTATCGGCTTGATGGCTCCTCACCTCGCCAAAGCGCTCGTCGGGCCTCGCCATCAATTGTTCTTGCCTGTGGCGATCCTGCTTGGCGGCTGGCTGCTCCTCGCTGCTGACACAATCGGCCGCAACATTCTTGAACCATCCGGCATTCCTGCAGGTGTCATGGCCGCACTGATCGGCGCGCCTTATTTCGTCTATTTATTGCTGAAAAAATAACAAAATGGCTAGCACTTCCTTTTATCAGGTGTGCTAGCCATTTTATTTTTGCTGTCAGACCGGCTCAGCTTGCCGTGCGTCCTCTTCCATACGCGCTTCTCGTTCTTTGATCTTCTGCATTTCCTCATCGGTCATGAATTCGACTTTCCAGCCGAGGAATGCCATGATGATCGCGATGATCGGCACTGAATAGTTCAAAACCGCATAAGGTGCATAAGCAAACGGATGGACCGCGAGCGTCGCGAGGATGAACACACCGCACGTATTCCATGGAACAAATGGCGAAGTGATCGTGCCCCCGTCTTCCAAGGCGCGCGACAAGTTTTTCGAATGCAACCCTTGGTCTTGATACGCACGTGCATACATGCGCCCAGGCAGGAGAATCGAAATGTA
Organism: Planococcus dechangensis; assembly: GCF_042654465.1. NCBI lineage: Bacteria > Bacillati > Bacillota > Bacilli > Caryophanales > Caryophanaceae > Planococcus > Planococcus dechangensis. Next base: position 1,835,797 of record NZ_JBHSGL010000005.1, read on the forward strand.
TTGCTCAGAAGCGGTGACATTCGTCAAAAATGCCGATGCCACTGTCGCGGCAATCAAACTGCCCGCAGTTTTCGCCAGCATCAAAATCTTTGTGACAACCGACTTAAGCATGCCCGTATGTTCCAACACGCCGCCGAAAGTCATGGCGAAAATGGTCAAAGAAATAACGAACATCATCGAATCGATGCCGCCCCTGTTGAACAAGGAGTCGACAACTTCATTTCCAGATGTAATCACATAGCCGTCATGAAGGGCATTGACCGCCTCTGCGACCGAACCGCCTTGCACAAAGATATGGCACAGCCAGCCGAGAACGATGCCGATGCCGAGCGCAGGAAGCGCTGGCACCTTTCTCATGACCAAAACGATGACCGCCAGCGGCACGAGCAGCAATAGCGGCGAAATGACAAAGTTTTCTTCAAGCGATGACAAGATGGAGTTTATATTGCCGCTGTCGATGGCATTCCCGCCAAACTGTCGCCCCAGGAAGAAATATGCGATCAATGCGATGATCAGCCCCGGGATGGTCGTATACACCATGTGACGGATGTGAACGAATAAGTTGGTGTTCGTGACCCCTGCTGCCAGGTTCGTCGTGTCAGACAATGGCGACATTTTGTCTCCAAAATAAGAACCAGAGATGACTGCTCCTGCAACCATCGCTGCCGGAATGCCCATGCTTGCCCCAATGCCCATGCCGGCGATGCCGACAGTACCCATCGTAGACCAGGAACTGCCGATCGATCCGGCAACGAGTGCGCAGATCAAACAGATCGTCACAAGGAATAGAGATGGTGTAATGATTTTCAATCCATAATAAATCATCGTCGCGACGATCCCGCCGCCGATCCATGAAGCGATGATCATCCCGACCATGATAATGATGACCAAAGCCGGCAATGCGAGCCGGATTCCTTTATACGCCCCCTCTTCGATCATGTGCCAGCGATACCCCAATCGCCAGGCGATGATGACCGCTACAGTCGTGCCGAGAAGCAAAGGAATATGCGGGCTTCCTTCGAAAATGATAATGGTGATGGCCATCGCCGTTACCATGAAGATCAACGGCAGCAACGCGAGCCCAAAAGGCACTTCAATCTCCTGTTGCTTTGGACGTTTCTTCTTCTCTTCCATATGTTCAAGCCCCTTTGTAAAGATAGAATAAATGCATGTATTTATTTTGCCACTATACTGTTTTAATGGCTATATAAATTTTCAGATTACACCGATTTTTCGGAATTCGGAATAGTCTCAAGCAGGAATACCCGCGTTATGCACCGAAGAGTATCGATATCGTATTTGCTCCCGGCCAAGACATGGAAAGGAGAAGATGGACGTGGGAAAACTGACTGTTTCTATGTACGTAACACTCGACGGCATCATGGAAGAACCGTCATGGACCGCCGCTTACTGGGACGGCGAACTCGCCCAGTTTCAATTGGACCAAATTTACGGAAACGATGCGCTGCTGCTCGGTCGCGTCACTTATGAAGGGTTCGCTGCTACTTGGCCAACCGCTGAAGACAGCCGCGGCTTTGCCGATCGCATGAACGAAATGCCGAAATACGTTGTATCGAGTACCTTGAAACGAACCGAATGGAATGCGCGACTCATCAACCACGATTTCGTCGAGGAAATCATACGGCTGAAAAAGACCGGCCAGCGACTACTCGTCTACGGCAGTGCCGAGCTTATCGACACACTGATCGCCCACGACTTGATCGATGAATTGCATTTGATGACCTTTCCGCTGCTGCTCGGCGAAGGTAAAAAACTATTCCGTGACGGCACCGCGCCGAAAGCGTTCAAGCTGTTAAATAGTTTTGCGACCGATCAAGGTGTTTTAATCGCCAATTATGCGCCGGAGCGTTGATCTGATTGCATATTTTCCGTATTTTCGGGCATAATGATACTGTTGCCTCCCTTTGGGGAAAGAACAAACGAGACTAGCTACATTCTGGTCTTCCCGAAAGGAGTTGTCCGTAAGAAGATGACGGAAAATGAAATTACTTTAGCGTTGATCCGCTCTTTAAAAGAAGGGCGCACAAACGATTTCCAAATGATTTTGGATGAACTGCAGCCATATGATATCGCCGTGCAATATCAACGCTTGCCGGAAAAACACCGGGAACGTTTCTTGCTCCACTTGAACATCCGGCAATTGACTGAGCTTATGCAGGAACTTCATCGGAGTGACCAAGTCCGGCTGCTCGAGCGAATGCCGATTGACCAGTCGACGAAAGTACTCGATTTGATGGACAACGACGACCTCGTCTCACTATTGTCCGACCTTGAACCGAACTTGATCGAAGAATTGCTGTCGCGGATGAACCGCGACGAATCTTCCTATATCCAAAAAACGATGAGTTATCCACCGGAAACAGCGGGACGCATCATGAACAACCGCTATGTCTGGATTCCGCGTTATTATACGATTCGTCAGGCAATCGACAAAATCCGTGAGTTTGCGGAAATTGCCGAGTACTTGAACTATTTATACATTGTCGATGAAGATAAACAGCTAGTCGGGGTCGTTTCATATAAAGATTTGATTCTTGGGGAGCTTGACGATGAAATTGAAGAAGTTATGTACACGCGCGTCGTCAAAGTCGATGCCTTGACTGACCAGGAAATCGCCGCTGATATTATCGGCCGCTACGACTTTATCACCTTGCCGGTCGTCGACACCGAAAATCGGCTGCTCGGTATCATCACTGTTGATGATGTCATCGATGTCGTGATGCAAGAAGCGAACGAAGACATCGAAAAGCTTTCCGCATCCGGTAAAGCGATCGACTTCAAGACTCCTCCACTCATCGCTGCTTACCGGCGCTTGCCATGGCTTATTCTCTTATTATTTATCGGCCTCATATCCGGCGGCATCATTAGCCGCTTTGAAGACACGCTGCAAACGGTCGTCGCCTTGGCGTTCTTTATGCCGATGATTGCCGGCATGACCGGTAACACTGGGACACAATCGCTCGCCGTTGTTGTCCGCGGGCTGGTTGCCGAGCAGCCCGACCGTAAAGGGACGATCAAGCTCATTATCCGCGAATTATGGGTCGGCATCATCATCGGTGTCACTTGTGCGATTTTAATCATGCTCATCGCCTATGTATGGCAAGGCAATATCGTGCTCGGCCTGGTTGTCGGCAGTTCGCTGTTATTGACGCTGATCATCGGGACACTCGCCGGCACCATCATCCCATTGATTTTGTACAAGCTGAAAGTGGATCCGGCTGTTGCGTCGGGTCCGCTCATCACGACTATTAACGATATTCTGTCCTTACTCATTTATTTCGGGCTGGCTTCGCTGTTCATCTCTCGTTTGATGTGAACAGCGTTTTTAATTTCAATCCCTTTTTCTTTATTCCGAGTAAGTAACTATGTATAATAGACAAAAAAGCTCGGAGGTATCCCTATGACGATTCCAAAACCGCTCGTCCAACTCAATCAAGTATTCCTCGTCGTCACCACACTCGCCGGATTACTCATCCACCCGTTCATCCTGTTGCTGCCGTTTGCGGTTGGGGTCGTCACATTGGCGACGAAAAAGAACCCGCTTATCGCCAACAGCCGCCGTTTTTTGAAAAAGCCGGCAAGCGCCTATGTACAGGAAGACCGCGATCAGCAATTGTTCAACCAATGGATTGCGACCGTCTGCCTCGGCCTTGCACTCGCTTTATTCGCCATCGGCATGCCACTTCTAGCCACCGTCTTCGCGGCTATGGTCATTATCGCTGCAGGCGTTGCGCTTATGGGCTATTGCATCGGCTGCACCGTGCGCTATCAATTGCTGATGTGGAAACACCGCCGGACGAAAACGGATTTTTGATTTCGCTCATTTAAATAGAAAAAAGGCGGAGACTTTGGTCTCCGCCTTTTTGTTATTTTATTTGTCCATTGCCTTTGATGATGTATTTCGTCGAAGTTAGTGCCGGCAAGCCCATTGGCCCGCGCGCGTGGAGCTTTTGCGTGCTGATGCCGATTTCGGCGCCAAAGCCGAATTCGAAACCGTCCGTGAAACGGGTCGACGCGTTATGGTACACTGCCGCCGCATCCACTTCCGTGAAGAATTGCTGGACGCTTTCCGCATCTTCCGAAATGATCGCCTCGGAGTGCTTCGTTCCGTACTGGTTGATGTGCTTGACCACTTCATCGACGCTTTCTACCGTTTTCAGCGCGAGTTCGTAAGCCAAGTATTCTGTTCCCCAGTCTGCTTCTTGCGCCGGGATGATGTCGTTTCCTGCCTGCTGCGCGGCTTCGTCGCCGTGGATCGCCACGTCTTTCGCTTGCAGTGCTGAAATCAATTCCGGCAGATGCTGGTCTGCCCATTTTTTGTGGACGAGAATCGTTTCACAGGAGTTGCAGACAGAAGGGCGCTGGGTTTTGGCATTGAGTGCGATGCTGATCGCCATATCCTTGTCCGCTGTCTCATCGATGTAAACATGGCAATTGCCAGCGCCCGTCTCAAGGACCGGGACCGTGGAGTTCGACACAACCGTCTTGATCAAGTTCGCACCGCCGCGCGGAATCAATACATCCAAATAGTCGTTCAGCTTGAACATCGCTGATGCTGCTTCGCGGCTCGTATCTTCGAGCAATTGAATCGAGTCGACCGGCAGCCCGCTTTGTTCAAGCGCGCGGTGAATGACCGCTACAATGGCTGTGTTCGAGTAGATAGCCGTTGAACTGCCGCGCAAAACGACCGCGTTGCCGGTCTTTAAGCAAAGACTCGAAGCATCCACTGTGACGTTCGGGCGCGCTTCGTAAATCATGCCTACGACGCCGAGCGGCACGCGTATTTTCGACATGTCGAGCCCGTTCGGCTGCTGCCATTGTTCGAGCACTTCCCCGACCGGGTCGTTCAGTTTCGTCAATTGCATGAGTGCATCCGCCATATCCGCCAAGCGGTCTCCATCGAGCTTGAGGCGGTCGACGAGCGATTCGCTCATGCCGTTTGCGCGTCCTGCTTCGATGTCTTTCAAGTTTTCGTTCAAAATGAATTGTTTTTCAGCCAATAATTGCTCAGATATAAGTTCTAACGCTTTATTCTTAACGGCGGTGTCGGCTTTGGCGAGTTCCCCCGCCGCCGCTTTCGCCTTTTTCGCTTTTTGAATCAGTTCCGTTTCTACAGCTTCTTCCGTTTGAAGAACTTCTGTCATCCAATCTTCTCCTTTCGAATTTCTGTTGCTTATGCCAATTCTTTCATCGGTTTTGCAATATACGTACCGTCGCCTTTGCCGTCCATGATATCGACAAGCTTTTCGCTGCCTTCGCCTGTTCCGATAAAAACGTCCACGCCAAAATTATGCGCCGTTTTGGCGGCTTCGACTTTGGTCTTCATGCCGCCTGTTCCGACATCCGAGCCTGCTCCTGAAGCACCTGCTATCAATTCGTCCGGAATGGTCGTCAAATGTGTATACTTCTCCGCATCCGGATTGGTTTTTGGATTGTCTGCATAGATGCCGTTAATGTCCGTCAAGATGATCAATTGATCGGCATGCACCAGTCCGCTGACAAGCGCCGACAACATGTCGTTGTCGCCGAAGGTCAAGTCTTCGACCGCTACTGAATCGTTTTCGTTGAGGACCGGCATGATGCCGCGCTCCAATAATTTTGAAATGGTATCGTTTGCTTTCATATATAAGTCTTTCGTCAACAATAATTGCGCAGAGACGATATCATGATTTTTGAATTCTGTCGCATAGGCTTGAGCCAACAAGCTTTGCCCCACCGCTGCGGCCGATTGTTTGTCCACTACTGTATCCGGACGGGATAGATAGCCCATGCTTGTGCATCCGGCTGCCACTGCCCCAGAGGAAATCAAAATGACGTCATGTCCTTCTTCTTTCAATCGGGCCAATGCTCCGACGTGTTCGCGCAACTTCGTGATGGACAATTTTCCATGACTGTCCGTCAGCGAGCTGCTGCCAATTTTAACTACGATTCTTTTCTTTTCCATTGTTACAGTCACCACCCGATTTTTGATAAATGAATGAGCTCTCCCATTAATGATCAAAAGCGGAAGAACCCGGTCTCCGTAAAACGCTATACAATGGCTGATTTTCGGTTTCTGATAATAAGAATTATTATGCACTCATATGCATTTTAAGTCAACCATTAATTTTACAAATACTTATAAAGCGGTTTTTAAGAATCTTCAACTTGCATATTTGTGTATATTTATTCAAGAGACTCTAATTTATATCAACCATTTCTGGTTCCGGAGCCGACGTGCGCAAAAAGAAACTCTTTTCCTGCAATTTGCGGATATTTTCTTTAATCGCAACACGCCGATAGTAAGTGGCAAGTGTAACATAACTAGAGAGTATATCAAGCTGACAAGGGGGATTTAGCCTTATGAAAGGGCTTACAAAAATTAATAAACATAGGCCAAAAGTATCTTTCAAGGGTTACTAAAAGCCCGAACCGTAAGGGGTTCGGGCTTTTTCCACGGCTATGGCTTTATTTCATTCTAAAGTACCATCGTATATCACGCCTTGTTTACCGAGGTGGATCAACTCTAGGCGCTGTGTATCTTTTACGTAAACGCTTTTGTATACTTTTGCTCCCGTTGCGTCCTCAAAAAACAATACACGTGTGCCGTCATTATCGGTTTCCACTTGTGCTTTGTATTCCGACACATCGATGCGCTCGGAAATGAGAAGGTATTCTTCATACCCGTGCAAGGTGTGATCTTCGCCTGAACAGCCCGCCAACCATAATGTCAGCGCTAAAGCCGTTAAAGCTACTACGATTTTCTTCATTATGCAGCCAACCTCCGAAAGTTTTTTTCATCCTTTCCAGTTTAGCTGAAACTGTATTGCTTCTCCACTGATCATTGCGGCGGCGCAGTGCCCCTCTGGCGCTTCGCTGCGCGGCGGTATCCTTGAACCACATCGCTTAACGCCCCCACGATCATCATTACTACGATAGCACCGAAAATCCATGTGAGCGCGTTCGTCCCTCCGAATGTCTCAGACAAAAATGCGGAAAACTCCGGGTTGAGCAACTCAGAATTGGTCAAGACAAGGACAAACACTAATACCGAAACCGTCTGCACGGCAGCATTGAATGTAGCGAGCCGGAAATTCCAATAGCCAGCACGCCATTGCCAAATGGCAAGCGCCAATTCCAATACAATGACGAGCGCAACGAACGGCCAATAAGATATGAGCACGTCCTGGTTGAACATCGCCATCTGAAAGCGCAAGCCTTCCCCGTCGTCTGTATAGATGCCGAGCACTTTATCGGCATTGAAATAAACTGTCGTCCAAATGACCATCCAGATCAAGCTGCCGAAAATTTGGCTTTTTGCCACTTTGGCTTCGACGGGTTCCAACAAACTTTCCTGGCTTTCCCATTGCTTCAAGTCTTCCGGCGTCCACTCTTCCATCGTCAATCCGAGCGGCGTTTCCACGCCCGATTTGTCCGCCCAGTCTATGAAGGCGACTACAAGCGTAATCCAGAACAAAGTTTGCATAATCGTATTAAGGATTGCGCTGATGATATTGCCGATCAGTGAACCGAGTACATTAAACAGCGTTTCGTCTTGCCCAATCCCTGAAACGATGCCGACGATGGTTACCACAATGAGCGTCACCAGCACCGCAATTGGGATGATAAGCCGCAGCAGCCGGACATACAGATCGAAATAACGCGGCCCGATCAAATAGCGCCTCACTTTGCCATACTGCTCAGCCATCAATGCCGGATGACCGAATTCCTGAAGCACTGTCCGCTCTTCGCTTTCACTGCTGCCATCTGTCAGCCGTTCTGACAGTTTGCGCCTGAGGTCTGTCTCCGCTTTGCCGCGACTGTTTTTTGGCAGCCGCTCGAGCACTGCGTGAATATACCGATCGCTTAATTTCATGCCTCCATCTCCTTTGAGCTTGACTATTAGCTTCATCATGAAGGATTTTTTTGGAAATTACAATAAAGAAGTCTAATAATTCAGACTTTTATACCTATAAGCAAATCGCTTCTTACTCCAATAAACGAAAAAACCGGCTCCTTAAAAAAGGAAGCCGGTGATTCGATTAATAGGTTATTTCCGGAGGATTTCACTGTCCTCAGGGATTGCCGGGATGGTACTTTATTTTACTTCCACCGTCCAGCCAAGCGTGTCTTCCACTTTGCCCGTCTGGATGCCGGTGATGGTGTCATAAAGCTTTTGCGACAATTCGCCGATTTCATGATTGTTGATAATCATTTTCTTGCCTTGCCAGTTCAATTCGCCGACCGGAGAGATGACCGCAGCCGTACCTGTGCCGAATACTTCTTCCACTTTTCCGGCTTGGTAGGCTTCGTACAACTCATCGATCGCCATGCGTTTCTCGGTCACCGGGATGCCCCATGAATTCAATAGCTCGATGATCGACATGCGCGTGATGCCTTTTAGGATACTGCCGTTGAGTTCTGGCGTAACCACTTCCCCATCGATTTTGAAGAAGATGTTCATGCTGCCGACTTCTTCGATATAGCGCTTTTCAACACCGTCGAGCCATAACACGTCCGCATTGCCTTCTTTTTTGGCATTTGCCTGCGCTTGGTAACCGGATGAATAGTTCCCCGCTGTCTTCGCCATCCCCGTGCCACCTTTGACCGCACGTGTGAACTGGTCTTCAACGTGGATAACGACCGGTTTCAAGCCGCCTGTGAAGTACGAACCGACCGGTGACAAGATGACCATATATTTATAAGTCGCAGACGGGCCGACCGCCAAATTCGCATCGGTCGAGATGATGTAAGGGCGGATATAAAGCGAAGTGCCCGGTGTTTTCGGTACCCAATCCTGCTCGAGTTTGATTAATTGCTTCAGATGCTCCAGCACCAATTCCTCATCAATCGCCGGAATGCTCAAGCGTTCGCTCGACAAATTCAGACGCTCGAAGTTCTTCTCCGGGCGGAACAATAAAATGCGCCCGTCTTCTGTCCGGTAGGCTTTCATCCCTTCAAAAACCGTCTGTCCGTAATGGAAAATCATTGCCGCTGGATCCAAGGAAATCGGGCCATAAGGAACGATTTTCGGGTCATACCAGCCTTTTTCGGTATGATACTCCATGATGTACATATGATCGGTAAACGTTTGGCCGAACGCAATCTGGTCCTGTGCCGGCTTGTCTTTTTTCGCAGTATTCTCGATTACTTCCAATTGATAAGTCGTCATGGTCATATCTCCTTTTAATGCAATAATTTTAGTTTCACTATTTCGCATAATTATACACATGTTCAAGGACGCTGAAAAGGCTGTAGGCGAAATTCACCGAATATCGGCCGAATGGCTCAGCGGATGACTTCCATGAAATGCATCAGTATTTTTGCGGTCAGTCCCCAAATGACGCGGTCTTCGTATATATAGAAAAATTCATCCACTTGGCGGGCGCGCCAACTGTAGTTTTCGCCCCCTGCAATCAAATCGTAAGGAAAACTTTCTTCCGGCTGGATATCAAAATCGATGCGGTACACACGCGGTTCGTTATCCAGAAAAAACTGAAGCGGCACCGTGAAGACCGTATCAACTTCCTGTGGATTCGGCGTAAACTCCGTGTGGGGATCGATAAAGCCGGCAAATGAGTAGACGATCATGCCAAACGGTGAAACGATGTAATCGAGCGGGAACACATTGCTGATTGCCGTCTTTTCAATGCCGAGTTCTTCCATTGTCTCACGCAAAGCGGTCTCTTTTTCATCTTCATCGCCGCGGTCGATCCGGCCGCCTGGAAAACAAATCTCTCCCGGTTGCCGCCTCATTTCAAATGAACGCACTTCAAATAGAATATGGACGCCGTCTTCTTTTTCTATGAGTGGCAGCAAAATCGCATATTTAGAGAAATCCCGGTTGCCGAGCACTTCCGGCACGCGTCCTTTGACCTTTTTCAAAATCTTTTCCGGTTCCATGCCATCACCTCGATTTTCTTTCCTCTTATCTTACCAAACAATGGCCAGACAAAGCTTATCGACCGCTCCGCCAATGAAAAAAATTCTGCCGTCCCAACAGTCCATTGGCGAAGCTTTAGCCGAGCCGCTACAATAGAAGCGGAGGGGATTTAGATGAACCAAAAAAATTATATCGATAACGATTCCTATACAGCAGGTATGACCATCAAAGACCTGCACACCGGCAGCCACAACAACTTGGCGCTTCATGCGGGAATTGACCGCGCGCATTCACTGGCCAATCGCGAAGCATTGTTGTCGACATTCGGTTATACGATTGATGACTTGGTATGCGCCAATCAAACCCATAGCAGCCATTTCCAGAAAGTCACCCGTGCAGACGCCGGAAAAGGCGCACGTACGATCGAAGATGCTATTTTGGACACTGATGCGCTGTACACACGTGAAGCCGGCCTCGTTCTCAGCAGTTTCGCCGCCGATTGTGTGCCGGTGACGTTTTATCACGTTACGGAAGAGTTGGTCGGCGCTGTTCATTCGGGTTGGCAAGGAACCGTGAAGGAACTCGTTCCTCAGCTGTTTGCGCATTTGACCGATCATGAAGGATGCGATCCGGCAGGGTTCCGCGTGCAGATCGGCATGGCGCTCAGCCAGGAAAAGTTTGAAGTAGACGAGGATGTCTGCTTGAAGTTCAAAGCACTCGGCTATGCTGATCCGTTCATCGAATTTAATGAGGCGACTGGAAAATACCATATCGATAACCAGCTGACTGTCAAAACCCAGCTTGAGCGCGCAGGCGTCCTTCCGGAACATATCGATATCGACTGGAGCTGCACTTATATGAGCCCGGACGGCTTCTCGTACCGCGAGGACAAGCAATGCGGCCGCCATATGGCTTATATTGTTAAGAAATAATAAGAAAATCTCTTCCGCATGTCGGAAGAGATTTTTGCGTTTTAGAGTAATTACTGTTGGTGGCTAGAGTTTTTTTGTGTATTTGAGAAATCATTGATCGTTTTTCACTAAAGCAATCGCAGCCTCGCTTGGGGTTGAGCTTTCGCCATGAGCCAGAAACCCGCTGTCTCATTGCTTCGCTTCACCCGTAAGCGCGAGGCGGCTTGACGATTTCGTTGTGTTTAATTTGTGAAAGGGTGTCCTCTACTTTTCTTTTCACTTGGCTAGAATACGCTTAGTTGGACGAGTATACGCTGGTGAAAACTGAACTGTTTTTGATTTCTTTGGATTCGACAGGTGGAACGGTGTCTGAATGCAACGAAATCTCAACTTCACATTGTTTCTCATACTATCCGTATTTCATTTAAATCATCAAAATTTCCCGGATGTCTTCTTCGCTCATCGCGCTTATGGCTTCCGGCCCTGACTGGATCATTTCATCCACCAAGTCTTGCTTGCGCAGCTGCAGGTCGTACATCTTGTCTTCGATCGTCCCTTTTGCCACCAGACGCAGCACTTGCACTTCCTGGGTCTGCCCCATTCGGTGTGCGCGGCCCGCTGCTTGCTGTTCGACTGCCGGGTTCCACCACAGGTCGTATAAAATGACCGTGTCGGCACCAGTCAAATTGAGGCCGGTTCCGCCCGCTTTCAAGGAAATCAAAAACAGGTCCTCTTCGCCTTCGTTAAAGCGGTCGCACAATTCCACGCGTTCTTTCGGCGGCGTCGCTCCGTCCAAATAGAAATACGAGCGGCCGGATCTCAATAAAGACTGGCCAATGAGGCTGAGCATGCCGGTGAACTGGGAAAATACCAGCACACGCCGGCCGGTCAAGCGGGCTTCTTCCAAAATCTCCATCAATTGATCGAATTTCGCCGAACCGCCTTTATAGTCTTCTACAAATAATGACGGATGGCAGCATAATTGCCGCAAACGCGTCAATCCCGCGAGAATGCGGATGCGGTTTTTGCGCATGCTCTTGTCGCGCAGATGCTTCAGAGCTTCGTGGCGCAGCTCTGCCAGGTAAGCGGTGTACAGTTTCTTCTGTTCTTCGTGGAGCTCGGAATGCTCGATGCGCTCGACCTTTTGCGGCACTTCCCCGAGCACTTCGGCTTTTGTGCGGCGCAACAGGAATGGGCGGACGCGCTTGGCGATATCGGCATTGCGCATTTCCGCAAATTGGTTGCGGTCCGGCAGCAATGCCGGAAAAACGACATGAAAAATCGACCACAATTCATCTAGCGAGTTTTCGATTGGCGTTCCGGTCAAGGCAAAACGGTGGCGCGCGTTCAATTCTTTGACGGCTTTTGCGGTTTGCGTTGCCGGGTTTTTGAAGGCTTGCGCTTCATCAAAGAAAATCGTATAGAATTTCCAATCTTTATACGCCCCACGGTCCATCCGCAGCGCAGGATACGAAGTGATATAAACGTCTGCCGGCTGTTGGAGCGCCTTTGTGCGATTCGCTTTCGCCCCGTCGACGATGACGGTCCGAATGTCCGGTGCAAACTGTTCGAATTCCGCGCGCCAATTGTACATGAGTGATGACGGGGCAACGATCAATGCCGGTTCATCGCTGGCCCGGATGTCGCTCAGTACCGACTGTAAGAAGGCGATGCTTTGGACAGTTTTCCCGAGCCCCATTTCATCGGCTAATATGCCGCCGAAACCATATTGCGCAAGCAGGCGAAACCAGCTGAACCCACGCTGTTGGTAATCACGCAAAACAGGCGCCAATGAAGGCGGCAGCTGTTCGGTGCGTGTCCACGGATGGTGCAAATCTTTCAAAAGCCGTGCAAACTCCGTCCCGGTTTCCGCCAGCTCGTATTGTTCCAATGTGCCGGTAAGCCGCATGCCTTCGAGCAACGGCACACGCTGCACGCGTTCAAAATTGTCTTCATCGATGTTCATCGTCTCCAAATACTCTTCAAACGCTGCCATTCCTGGCGTTTCCAAAGACATTAACGTACCGTCAGGGATGCGGAAATAGCGCTTTTTTTCCCTGATGGCGCGGATGATGCCACGCAATTCGTCTTCCGGGATGCCCCCGAGGTCGAAACGGAACTCCAGCCAATCGGTTCGGTCTTTCGGCAAATTGACGCGTATTTTCGGGCCCGGCAAAGTTTTCTCGATGCGCAGTTTGACCGATGTCGTCGCATAGACGTCGAGCCATTCTTCCAGCAAGGGAACGGTGTCGAATAAAAATTCGTATTCCGCTTCCTCGTCCTGCAAATAAAATCCACCGTCCGTGCGGGTAAGCCGTCCGGAGTCCATTAACTTCATGATCGTCTGCTCTTTTGCCAGCTGGCGAAAAACGCCTGGATACTGCCGGTACGTTCCTTCCGGTTCTTCGCACGGGTTGATGATAAGCTGGCCGTAATGAAATTCCAGTCCGGCAAGCAGGCGATTGCGCACGCGGTCCAAGTATAATTTTGCGCGCAGCGGCGTCTCCCCTAATTTTTCAATCGCCCCTTCGGTCACGATGACCGGCCCGAGCTTTTCGAGGCCCGGCAGGACAGTCTTCATCATATGCCCCACTTGGCTTTCTTCAATCGGCAGCTCTTCACCGGCACCTGTCATCAATTCCTGCAGTCCCGATAAGCGCTTCATGTCAGTCGCGGCCGGTTGGACAATCGCTTCTTCGGTGATGGCCATTCCGTATTTCGGAAAAACTTGCAGCTGATCCAAACCGCGTACGATAAGGCGGTATGCACCGGCTTGATGATCCAAGCGGAACGATACCGGCAAACTATCGGTCACGCGAAGCGGCAACATCTCGCCGAGCGGATTTTCGAATTTGACATGCGCCATATTGCGCAGCAGCGGCAACAAATGCTCCCAATCGCTCGCAGATATGATCAGTGTGCCGTTGTCAGCCGGTTGGGAATTGCTTTTCTCTAAATACTGAAGCACATCGAGCACCGGCTGTTCGAGTGAGTGGCGGAGCGGGTCATACAGCTCTATGCCTTGGCCATTCGCCAAAGCAGCAGCAAAGCTTGCCGGATGCCGGACGTTTTTTAAAATCGCCGTGCCGCTGCGGAATCCGACGGCTAGTACACCGTCGCCTCCATTTTGCACGACCACTTCGACATGATAAGGCACGCGCCGGTCAAAACGGTGCAGCCGCGCAGCAGGTTTGGCATCTTCTTGGAATAGCCCCATCATCTGTTCGGCAAGCGGGCGTTCCCGGTGCCCGAGTTCTTCTGCGGCGATCATGACCGCTGCAATGTGATGGCAATATGTATGGATAAAGCCGACAGGCGGACAGCTGCATACAGCGTTCACGGTCCCTGCTTGGGAGCGGGTCAATGTGACATGAAACAAATCGCGCCCCTCGACGACGCCTGTGACGCATTTGTCATCCGCTTGTTCAATGCGGACTTTTCCGGCCATGTGAAAGGCCTGGCCTTTTTTATAGGCAGCCTGGCCGCATAATTTACGGATATGATTGTCGCTGAGCCAAAATTCCATAGCTGCCCTCCTTTCTCCTGAATGGTGATGTATTGTCTTCATTATCGGGCATGCTGCGCTCGCCTTCAAGCGGATGAGCTTTACATAGGCAGTGCTTTCGACTTATAATTAACTTAATTTTCAGATATTTTTTACTAGCTTGATTGCAGAGGGGGAAAAACAATGGCTCGTGCTCATCAAAGCCTATTTATCCAAGCGCCGATCGACGATGTTTTTCAGTTCGCCAAGAATCCCGAAAACTGGACGAGTTTCTACAACCATTTATCGAAGCCGGAGAAAATCGACGGGACCGGTGATGCGGGCACTGAAGTCGATACGGTATTTTCCATAATCGGCTTGCGCTTTCCTGTGGCCATCAACGTCATCCGCTGTGAACGCATCGGCCAGGAAGGTTTTTGGGAAGGCATCATCACCGGCAGCTTTATCGCCCATCAGAAGAGCCATTACCGCGCCATGGACGGCGGCACTGAAGTCACGTTTGAACTCGAAATCGACTTGCCCGATAGCGCATTCGACCGCTTCACCGAGCGCCTCGTCTATGACCGTTTGGAAAGAACCACATTGCGCCATACGCTGGAAAACCTGAAAGCCGCCTGTGAACTGGAGCGCTGATATTTTTCTTTTATGAAATGGCGGAAGACCCGTTGCCAAATCACCAAGGCAAGCAGCTTGCTTTTGGAATTGGGTTTACAAAATTCTCAACCTAGAAAGGCCACATATATTAACGGAATAAGAGAGGATGAAACAAATGAGATTAGCAGGTAAAGTAGCAATCGTCACCGGTGCAGCGTCCGGCATGGGGAAATCCATCGCGACTTTGTATGCGAAAGAAGGCGCAAAAGTCGTCGTCTCTGATATTAACCAACAAGGTGCAGACGCAGTCGCCGAAGACATCAAAGCGCACGGCGGTGAAGCCATTGCCGTGGCGTGCAATGTCGCGAAAGAACAAGACATCCAGACACTTGTCGACAGCGCCGTCGCTGAATTCGGCACGCTCGATATCCTCGTCAACAACGCTGGCATCATGGATAATTTCGAAGCGGCCGGCGATATCGATGACGACAGTTGGGAGCGGATATTCGCCGTCAATACGACCGGCGTCATGCGCGCCACACGAAAAGCATTGAAAGTTTTCCTTGAAAAAGGCTCAGGCAATATCATCAATATCGCCTCTGCCGGAGGGCTGCAGGGATCGCGAGCAGGTGCCACCTATACTGCCACGAAACATGCGGTCGTCGGCTTCACGAAAAACACCGGCTTTATGTACGCCAATAGCGGCATCCGTTGCAACGCGATCGCACCAGGCGGCGTCGAAACCAATATCGGTTCGACGATGACCCATATCAACGAATTCGGCATGGGCCGCACGCAACCCGGCATGGCCGTCAATCCGCGTATCGGCAAGCCGGAAGAAATTGCTTACGTCGCCTTGTTCCTCGCATCCGATGAATCGAGCTTCGTCAACGGCAGCATCATTACGGCCGATTCCGGCTGGCTGGCTTATTGATGAATATGACGGAAACCCCGTGCGCTAAGTTCGGCGCACGGGGTTTTTTCCATTAAAAAACACCCCAGCCACAAGGGCGGGGTGTATCGATAGCTGCGGCGTATCAGGCCACGCTCCACAACGTGTTTCCAATTAAGGGTGCCTGTCCGTCTTATGCAGCTTAGCTCATCGCGTAGTTAACAATAACGGATGCTGCCCCTTCTGTCAATCTTTTGATCGATCAGCTTAATTTTCCGACTTCCCCGATGCTTCCGCTTCTTCTTGCTCCACTTCGCTTTCTTTTCCGTTTCCGGTTAAAACTTTGGCGAAATATGCCGCAGGCAGTAATAAGCCAATTGCGGCCTGAACCAGTGAGAAAAAGCGTGCACTGCCCACCGGCACAATGTCTCCGTAGCCGACCGACAGCATCGTCGTGCCACTGAAGTACAAATAATCCCAAAAGCTTTCCGCCCCGTCATCCCCTTCTGCAGTGGCGATGCGCAAAATATCATTCTGAGTGCCGAGTACGTAGTAAAGCACCGCAAACCCGAACGTAATGCCGACCAAGGAAAAAAATAATTTTTGGAAAAGCGGCGGATGAAAATGGCTGTTTTTGAATTTGCGGCCCGTGAAAAAGAACCACAGATTCGCAAGCATCAACAAAATGGTCAGTCCAATCAACACTGTAGCAAGCATGCAACCGATCCTTTCTTAGGGCCTGTTTGTTTTTCATATTAAAAGCAACGCTGGAAAATTGCCACTCCCCGCCTGTTTAAATTATTCAGATTTTAAAGCCTTTCAAACTGACCCCTAAAAATACTTCAGTATTGATACTTTCAACTGGGTCAATTCCTTGCTAAAGTAATCAAAAACTACATGACGTTGCTTGTAGGCTATCAGCTCTCTAAGCGACCGGAAAAGAAAGAAGGAATCATTCCATGCAAAGAACTACAACTTACTCCAGCGGACGCACGTATAGCATGATCATCACGTCGATGCTCATCGCGCTCGTATTCGTTGCGACGCTGCTGCTTAATATTCGCCTGCCGATCGCAGCAAATGGCGGGCTGGTCCACCTCGGCACAACGATGCTCTTCACAGCTGCGCTCTTGTTCGGGCCGAAAAAAGGCGCAATCGCCGGTGCGGCCGGCATGGGGCTCTTCGATTTAGTGTCCGGCTGGACGCTATGGGCACCGATTACGATCATCGCACGCGGACTGCAAGGCTACCTTGTCGGGAAAATCGCCTGGTCTGGCGGACGCAGCGGCGATAACTTTGGCCTTAACATTTTGGCCTGTGTCTTGTCGATTCCGGTCATGGTCGCCATCTACTATATTGGCGAAGCGATCATCTTCAGCAGCTGGATCATCCCTGCTGCATCCATCCCGGGCAACCTCGTCCAAAACGCAGTCGGCTTGATTCTTGCGATCCCGCTCGTTGCGGCATTAAAGAAAACGCCTTACTTCAGAAACTAAATTGCAGTCCAACGCACTTCTGTTATCCGGAAGGGCGTTTTTTTATTACCCAGCTCTCTAAGGTGACGAACAAGCCCGCATTCAAAAAGAAGCCCGCCGATGAAATCGGCGGGTTTCTTTTGTGTAATTCCTTAAATTTGAGGGGTCAGATCTTCCGGTGAATGGTCAGCCGGTTTTACTTCGTTCAACTCGAGC
Source organism: Planococcus dechangensis (assembly GCF_042654465.1). Classification (NCBI taxonomy): domain Bacteria; kingdom Bacillati; phylum Bacillota; class Bacilli; order Caryophanales; family Caryophanaceae; genus Planococcus; species Planococcus dechangensis. The sequence goes on from NZ_JBHSGL010000005.1 coordinate 1,853,273, forward strand.
ACTTCTGCTGTGTACTGGTGAACGTGCTTCAATAGATCCGGGTTGTCCATCAAGGATTTGCGGTAAGACGGAATCATTTCCTTGAGTTGCGGCTCCCAATTTTCGAGTTCTTCCGGGAAGCAGCGATCAAGAATATCTAGCATAACCTGGACAGCCGTAGAGGCTCCTGGAGATGCGCCGAGCAACGCTGCAATCGAGCCGTCTTCAGCCGTGACGAGTTCCGTACCGAATTGCAGCGTACCTTTGCCGCCTGCCTCGGTATCTTTGATGACTTGAACGCGCTGTCCGGCTACGACGAGGTCCCAATCTTCGCTCTTAGCGGTCGGGATGAAGTCACGCAGCTCTTCCATGCGCTGTTCTTTCGACTGGATGACTTGTTGGATCAAGTATTGTGTAAGGGACAAGTTTTTAGCCCCGCCTGACAGCATCGTCAATAAGTTATTCGGTTTAACCGAGCTGACCAGGTCCAGATACGAACCGGTTTTCAAAAACTTCGGCGTGAAGCCTGCGAACGGCCCGAACAACAATGATTTCTTGTCGTCGATAAAGCGCGTGTCCAAGTGAGGCACGGACATCGGCGGCGCGCCGACTTTCGCTTTGCCGTAAACTTTCGCGTGGTGCTGTTCGATGACTTCCGGGTTTTTGCAGACCATGAACAAGCCGCTGACCGGGAATCCACCGATTTGTTTCGACTCCGGAATACCGGATTTCTGCAGCAGGTGGATGCTTCCGCCGCCGCCGCCGATAAAGACGAACTTCGCCGTGTGCATATCGATTTTGCCGGTTTCCAAATTGCGGACTTTCAGCAACCAACGGCCGTCTTTCATCTGTTTCAAGTCCTGTACCACATGGCGGTAATAGACATTGACGTGTTCTTGGACGAGACGGTCAAACAACATGCGCGTTAGCGCACCGAAGTTGACGTCTGTGCCGGTATCGATTTTCGTAGCTGCAATCGGCTCATTGTCGGTGCGGTTTTCCATGATCAATGGCATCCATTCTTTCAAGACAGCCGGATCGTCGGAAAATTCCATGCCCGTAAAGAGCGGGTTGGCTGCCATCGCATCAAAACGGTTTTTCAGGAAACGGACATTGTCTTCGCCTTGCACCATACTGATGTGCGGAAGCGGGCGGATAAACTGGTCCGGGTTTTTCAGCAAGCCTGTTTTCACTAAATGGGACCAAAATTGCGTCGACACTTGGAAATGTTCGTTGACTTTAATGGCTTTGCTGATGTCCATCGTGCCATCCGGCTTTTCGGTCGTGTAGTTGAGTTCGCAAAGGGCTGCGTGCCCTGTACCGGCATTGTTCCATTCATTTGAGCTTTCTTCGCCAGGGCTTGAAAGTTTCTCGAAGACATTGATTTTCATGTCTGGAGACAACTCCTTCAAGAGAATCCCCAAAGTCGCGCTCATAATACCGGCACCGATTAAGATTACATCTGTATCTGTTTCTCTTTTGCTCATATATACCGTCCTTTTCTATACGCGTATTAGCGGCCTTTACACACTGCCGCTGCCGTTTTAAATCCACCATCTATTGTATGCCTGTATGACACAAAATTTCTACTACTAACACATAATTATATACCATTGTGCTTGCGGATTAAAGAAAATCAGCCTTTCTTCTGCGTCAGCCTGCTGAAAAAGCGGATTTGTCTGCTAAAGGCATAAAATTCAATCTAAACGAGAAGCATTTTAGGGCGGCGTTTATCATTCCAATAAAAAAAGCAGCCGATTTAATGGCTGCTTGGCGCTTTTGAGTTTTTCCCACTTTACCAGCTCGGCGTTGATGCCGCTTTCTTGAACAACGCCATCAATCCCCACAGCATCAGTGTAACTGCCATGAAACTGGCTCCGTACCAAAGCGGGGAAAGGGTGTTGACGAATGCCACTTCTGTCTGCAGCACTTGTTCATTGCCGAGCAGCATTTCGATATTTGGCTGATACATCATCGTTTTAACGTAAGCGAACAGAAACGCCGTCATCCAATACAACCCATGTATAAAAGCTGCCCCGGCTGCTGCTTGCCACAAAAGTTTCATCCGTCCCACCCCTTTTCCATATTTTAGCATAAGGGGTGTTTTCTGAAAACACTAAAATCCAATTGTTCCCAATTTTTTTAGTCAGCGAATTTACGATTGGCGGTATGGAACGGGCAACTGCCCAAATGATCGTCAACCATGCCGATTGCCTGCAAAAACGAATAAGTGGTGACGGGACCGACAAACTTAAAGCCCCGCTTTTTCATGTCTTTGCTGATTTGCACAGATAACGGCGATTGGACGGGAATTTGTGCGTCCGTTTGCCAGTCGTTGATGACCGGTTTTTCGTCCGTATAACTCCACAGAAAATCGGCGAAGCTTGCGTACTCGGCTTTTAAAGCTTGAACTGCCTGCGCATTCGAACGCACAGATTTGATTTTGCCTGCGTGTTTGATGACGCCGTATGTTTCCTTAATTGTTTCTAAGTCTTTGTCTGTCAATGCGGCACAATAATCGAGATCGAAATCATGAAACGCTTGCCTATAGCTATCGCGCTTTGATAGGACAATTTGCCATGACAAGCCAGCCTGTGCCCCTTCAAGCGTCAGCAACTCAAATAAATAACGCTCATCGTGCTTTGGCCGGCACCATTCCTCGTCGTGATATGCCTGCATCTGTTTGTCGCCTTTTGGCCATGCGCATTGCGTCATGTGAACACCTCTTTCGTTTATATTTTTACTGTATCACGTTCAGCAAGATCTATTTGTTATGATGGAGTGAAAGGAGTGATTGGGGTGGAGAAAGACATCGAAGTATTGTTTGAGCAATCGGCCACGGGCGATAAGGATACGCGCTTCCAAGCCTACGAGCAACTCATCAAGATGACGGATCACCCGGTCGACTGGGCTTACGACGTGTGGGATGAACTGGTGGAGCGCTTGGTGCATTCCGACTCCCACCAGCGCTCGCGGGCAGCGCAGTATTTGGCTGGCCTTGCGAAAAGCGATCCAAAAAATCGCATGCTGAACGATTTCCCGAAGTTATGGAACGTGACCTATGACGAGAAAACCGTGACGGCACGTCATAGTTTGCAAGCGATTTGGAAAGTTGGGCTCGCCGGTCCACTGCAAAAAGAATGGATCATCCAACACTTCACCGAGCGCTTTGCTGCCTGCAAAAGCGAAAAGCACCTGACGATGATCCGCGGCGACTTGCTAGCAGGCCTCCGCAAGCTTTTTGATGCCACAGAGGACGAGCAGCTACGCGAGACCGCGCATAAACTGATTGAATCCGTGGACGACGCGAAATACCGCAAAAAATATACCGCCATCTGGAAATAAAAAAGAGGAGCAGATATGCCAGCTCCTCTTTCGTCATACGTGTTACTGCAATTTATCGTTTGAATCCGCATTCTGCTTGTCCATTTCGTTTACTTCGACGTCACGCTGAAACTCTGCCTGTTCATGTACCGGTGCATCGTCCACTTTTTTCGATTTGGTTTTCTTCAGCGCCATCAAAATACTGCCGACGACAAAACCGGTGATGAGCAAGAATAGAACAAAAATGATGATCGCTATCGTCATGCCGTTGAGCTCCATTGTAGTTCCCCCTCTCTATACTTCATTCGTTCAACGCTCGTTTTCCAGCTGCTCGACACGTTTCTCCAAGGCTTCGATGCGTGCATTGGCGTCTGTTGCGGATATTTTCTGCTCGTTGTTCTTTTTCCCCGCATTTCTAATCGATATTACAATGATAGCGATTGCCATCATTAAAAAGCCAAGGATTACAAAGGTCGCGAGGATATCTCCCATATTGATCGTCTCTGTCACAGTTCTAGTTCCCCCTTTTGCCTGCATACTAACTTCTACAGATTTTGCGGAAAACCCTTTTCCTAAAGCTGGTCATATGAAAAAGCCGAACCCCTGTGTTCCAGACGGTTTCGGCTTTGTTTGGTGATACACTATCTCATCATTTCATTGATGAAATACATTTGGTATATAGCAGGCAACAACAGCGCACCCGCGAGGCATAGCACCGCGGCGATTTTCGCTTGTTTTAACAAGCGATGTTCTCCGGTTTTCAATTGCTCAAAAAACGTCAACGCGAAATACAAACTTGCGGCAAACAGCAGTGCCGACACGATCCCCAGCCAACTTCCCGCTCCGAACATTCCGATTTCCGACATCCCGATCTCCCCTTTTCGCAACTCGCTATTTATGGCCTATGCCCCTTGAAAAAAGCCTTGCCAAGATACCATAAAGATAAATAATGCAATCACGACATACGCATAGCCCCAAAACTCTTTCTGGTTTTTCTCGATTTGCTCGAATCCTGCCACCAACATGAACAGCCATGCGAGTAGCATGACCAGTGGCAGCAATCCCATTTTCGAGCTTATTAATGCATAGCCTGCCATGCCGATGACACTTATCTGCAAGACAATGCGGATGATTTTCAGCATAGCTGTTGCCCCCTCATTTAACGCCTTTTTCTGATTCCCATTTTTTACATAATATCATGGTTTCCAGGCTAAAGAAATACAGGGTGGGAATTTTTAACAAGTAATCTTTATAACGGTGATCTCTTTATTTCTCACAAGTAAAAACGCCTGCTTAATCCTGGAACATACAAGGCCAGGAAAACCGACCGGCCGGCGCTGAACGCAATAAATGCCAGCCACAGCCCGTGGTTGCCGAAGGCCGGAACTGCAAGAAAATAGACGGCCAAAAATAAAGCTAAGGCGAACAACATCGATTTGCGGACCGGCGCGGTGTTGGTCGCCCCCGTGAAAATACCGTAGAAGATGATGCCGATGCTCGTGGAAATCGGGAACAGCAACAGCCACATGCTGTAATGATCCGCAATAGCGATAACTTCCGGAATGCCGGTAAACAAGCGGATGACAGGTTCGCTGAGCAGCCAATATATGGCGGTCAAAAACGCTGCTGTGAAAAGTGCCCATTGGCTGGATAAAGCGAGTGTCCGTTTATACAATCCTCCATCTTTCGATCCGACCGCTTTGCCCGACAAAATGCTCGAGGCGTTCGAGAAGCCGTCAAAAAAATAAGCCATCAAATAATGGATTTGAATCAGCACGGCATTGGCAGCCAAGGTTTCCGTACCGAACGAAGCACTTTTATAAGTGAAGATATTAAAGACCGCCAGCAAGCACACGGTGCGGATAAACAAATCCTGATTGACGGCGATCATCTTTTTCAAGGCCGACGCTTCGAAAATTTGTTTCGCCGGCAGCAAATTGAAGGTGAATTGTGTTCGTTTCATGAGAAAGTGGATGCCGAGCAGCATCGCACTCACTTCGGCGATCAAAGTCGCCGACGCCACACCGGCCACGCCCCAGGAAAACCCCACGACAAACAATAAATCCAATGCAATGTTCAATAAGTTCATGGCAATTTGGATCGTCACGGCAAGGCGGATGCACGACATGCCCATGAGCCAACCGAGGATGACGTAGTTGATGAACGTTACCGGCACGCCCCAGATGCGGATATTGAAATAGTCCACAGCTAAAGCTTCCACATCCTCAGCCGGATTGAGCAGCGACATGGCAGTGTTAACGATCGGATTTTGGAGGATCAGGAACATGAGGCCGATGAGCAGCGCAATCAAAAACGGCCGGACAAACGACAAGGTTTCCTGCAATTCATCTTTCGCGCCGAGCGCCTGCGCCGCAAACCCTGAAGTGCTGACACGCAAAAAGCCGAACAGCCAATACATCGTATTGAAAATGACCGCGCCGATTGCGACGCCGCCAAGATAGGCGGGATCCGGCAGCTGGCCGACGACCGCTGTATCGACTGCGCCGAGCAAAGGCGTGGTCACGGTGGAAAACGTTAAAGGCAAAGCAAGCGCCAAGTATTTTTTATGATTCATCCAGATGCTCCTGTTCAGTCAAATAAAGAAACCAGTTCTTTCGTATAAGCATGCCGTTCTTTTGCAAACAACTCTTCTTTCGAAAAGCGGTCGACGATTTCGCCGTCTTTCATGACCATCACTTTTTGGCTCAATGCCTGTATGGCCGACAAATCATGGGAAATGAACAAATAAGACAAGTCCAATGCGTCGCGCAAGTGATCCAACAGCTTCAAAATCGACATTTGGGTCAGGACGTCCAAACTCGACGTCGGTTCATCGAGCACCACGAGCGAAGGCTCCAGGCTGATGGCGCGTGCAATCGATATGCGTTGCTTTTGACCGCCGCTCAGCTCATGGGGATAGCGCGATAACAGGTCAGGCGACAGCTCCACCGCTTCCATGAGCTGGCGCGCCATGTCTTCTTCGCTGCCATGTTGGAAGTGCGTCAACGACAGCTGTTTCCCGTACTGGCGAAGCGGCTCCATCAACGAATGTCGGATTTTCAACTTCGGGTTGAGCGAGGCGGACGGGTTTTGCATGACCGTTTGTATATGGCGCCGGTACGGTCGGATCTCCCGTTCGGTTTTATTGTGCAAGGGCGTTCCTTCAAAGAAAATTTCACCGCCGTCAAGCTGCTCTAGCTGCAAGATGCAGCGGGCTAGCGTGCTTTTACCGCATCCGCTTTCGCCGACGACGCCGACACATTCCTTTTGGCCGAGTGTAAAGTTAATGTCTTTTAGCACCGGGCTTCCGGGTTGATAGGATTTTTGGACATTGTTCAATTGCAATAATGGCACACAGAGCCCCCCCCTCTCAACAAATCGGATGCCTCAGATAAGCTCGGGGATGCCGCAATCAATGACTGGGTATACGGATGTTGCGGGCGGTCCAGAACGCTCTCCTTGTCGCCCTGCTCCACGATTGCGCCTTGTTTCATGACGATAATTTGGTCGGCGTGTTTTCGGACGTGCCGCAGGTCGTGGGTGATGAACAACATCGCACAGCCGGTTTCTTGCTGCAGATCTGCGAGTAAGCGTAGCACTTTAAAAGCAGAAATGCTATCGAGTGCTGCCGTCGGTTCGTCGACAATCAGAAGATCTGGCTTTGCCAGCAGCGCCAATGCAATCGAGCTGCGCTGAAGCTGCCCGCCGCTCAATTGAAACGGATAACGGCCGTACATTTCCGCCTTCAGCCCGACCGACTCGAGCGCACGTTCCGCCCTGTTGCGCCTTTCCCTTTTCGGCAAGCGGAAATGGGTTTTTAAAAACTCATCAAAATGGCGGCCAATCGTATGAAACGGCGTGAACGAGCCTTGGTAATCCTGAAACACGTATGAAATCGACGTGCCGCGCAAACGGCGCATTTTTTTCGCGGAAAATTCCAGCAAATTCTCTCCCATATAGAGAGCCTCCCCGCTTGCTGTTAAATTCGGGGCGAGCAAATGGCCGATCGCCGACGCCGTGACACTTTTGCCGCTGCCGCTCTGTCCAATGATGGCGAGCCACTCGCCCTGCTGGATATCGAAGGAGACATCCGACACGAGCGGACGGCCAGCGATTTGGACCGATAAATGATTCACCGACAACAAAGTCATTGCGCCACTTCCTTTTTCACATCAAATTTATCACGTAAATAATCACCGAGTACATTGGAAAATAGCACAACGGTGACAATGGCGAGTCCTGGGTAAATCATCAAAGCCGGTACCGACTGGAAATACGGGCGGGCTTCGTTGAGCATTGCCCCCCATTCCGGTGCGGGCGGTTGTGCCCCAAGACCGATATAAGATAAAGAGGAAATGAGCAAAATGATTTTTCCTAAATCAAGGCTCGCCAGTACTAGAATATGGCCGATGAGATGGGGAAACAAATGCTTGCCCATAATGCGCCACTCGCTCAAGCCGTTGATTTTGGCCATCGTGATGTAATCTTTCTGCCGTTCCGTGACGACCGTGCTGCGAGCGAGCCGCGCGTAATTAACCCATTTGACCAATACAATCGCCAGCAAGAGATTTTCAATGCCGGCACCGAGCAAACCGCTGAGCACGATCGCCACGACCGTATCCGGAAACGCCAAAAACGCATCCGCGATCCGCATAAGCAGGCGGTCGATCACCCCGCCCTTAAAGCCGGCGATGACGCCAAGCGGCACACCGATGGCTACCGCCAAAACTAGGGCCAAAAAGCCGTATCCGACCGTCAACTGAAAGCCCAGCAAAATACGCGTCAGCACATCGCGGCCTAAATGGTCGGTGCCGAAAGGATGCTGCCAGCTTGCTGGATGCAGGCGCTCATTCAAATTGACGAACGACGGGTCATGTTTCAAAAACAATAAGGCATACCCGGTAATGGCCGCAATCAACACAAGGATGACGATTAAAAAAAGCCTATTCAGTCGGATTTTATTCAGACGAAATTGAGCGATCATCCAATTTCCCTCTTTTCTTTCAAGCGCAGTTCCGGATTCAAATAGCGATACGACAAATCCACTGCGCTATTGATGGCAAACACCAAGATGGCCATGACGAACATATAGCCTTGAATGACAGGATAATCCCGCCCACGAATCGCATCGACGACCATTTTGCCGATTCCCGGATAGGCAAAAATCACTTCGATGACGACCACTCCGCCGATCAGGCTGCCGAGGCTGACGCCGAACACGGTGATAACTGGAGGCAAACTGGCCCGCAGCACATGGCTGAAGAAAATCCGCGTCTCCGGAATCCCGCGGGCGCGGGCGGCGCGGATGTTTTCCTGATTCAAGGAATCAATCAAACTCGAGCGCAACAAGCGCACATAGACACTCGAAATCGCGAGCCCTAAGGTAATAGAAGGAAGGACGGCAGAATGCAAGCCGTCCCTCCCCATTGTCGGCAGCCATCCTAAGCGCACGCCGACCAAATCAATCAATATGAGCCCAAGCCAAAAACTTGGAATTGCCGCACCGAGCAGCGATACGCCGCGGCTCACTTGGTCGATCCAGCTGCCTCTGTAAAGGGCGGCGAGCGAACCGAGCGGCAACGCGACAAGCACCATAACGAACAGCCCGCCGAGCGTCAATTCCAATGTCGCCGGCACGCCGCTCCACAGCATGTCCATGACAGGCTGATTGGAACTATAGGAATTCCCGAAATCGAGCCGCACAAAGTCAGCCAACCAGTTCCCATACTGGACCAATAGCGGCTCATTAAACCCCATGTCTTCGCGCAGCTGCTCCACTTGCTCGTTCGACACCGACAGATCGTCCACTTTCAAGATGGACAGCACCGGGTCTCCCGGTGCCATGCGTGCAAACAGGAAGCTGACAAAGGTGATCAATAGCAGAAAGACCGCCACTTCCGCCAAACGGCGGGCCAAAATACGAAACACTTACTTCACATCCAATTCGTTCGTCAGCATATAGTATTCGCTTCGCGTCGTCGTCCAGTTTTTCACTTTGTCGGAATTATAGGCAACGAGTGTATTTGGATGCAGCACAAACGAATTGTACATTTGTTCGTCCACATAACTGGCGATTTCTTCCGCAATGCCTGAGCGCTCTTGTTGCCCGACGACCTGATTCAGCTCATTGATCATCGCAGTCAAATTATCATCGTCCGCGCCGCTGAAATTGAGTGCGCCGTTCGGATGATAAGTCGCGTTCAAATAATAGCCGGCATCTCCGCGCGGTGCCGTCAAATTGCTGTAGGTCGTCAAATCCCAATCGCGGTTGGCAGCCATATGCTCTTCCGGTATTTCGATCTGTTCAATCGTTACGTCAATGCCGAGTTGCCCCGCGTCCGACTGGAACACTTGGGCAATCAACGGCAAATCCGCACGCGCGCTGTAAGTCAGAAGCGTCCAAGTCAACGGCTCCCCGTCTTTTTGCATCACGCCATCTTGTTCTTCATAGCCAGCCTGTGCTAGATGCGAACGGGCTGCTTCAATACCGTATTGCTTTTCCGGATAATCCGGCGCAAAGGAGAAAGAAGAAGGAAATGGGCCTGTCGCTACTTCCGCATGGCCGCTCAAAATCGTCTCAGCAATCGTTTCACGGTCGATCAGTGCATCGATTGCTTGGCGGACATGGACATCTTTCAACGATTCACGCTGCAAGTTCATGGTCATTTGATGGACGCGGAATGTCGAAGTCGATTCCACAGTGACGCCGTCGATCGCTTCTAATTGCTCGACTGTTTCCACTTCCGGGCGGAAGACGATATCGGCGCCTTTTGATTCGAGTGCAAGCGAACGCGCATTGGCGTCTTCATTAAATGAAAATCTCGCTTTTTCCAGCTTGGCAGCCCCATCCCAGTAGCCTTCAAAGCGCACAAGGTCTACAGCCGTGCCAGGTGTGAACGATTCAACGGCAAACGGCCCGGTGCCGACCGGTTTATTGATAAAATCACTTTCTGTGACATCGATGATTGATGTGTTCGGGTGGACCAGTTCAGAGGGAAACTCAGGGAACGGCATTGTCGTTTTGATCTGCAATTCAAACCCTTCCGCAGCAATCGACTCGATGCGCAATGCGTTTTGAATCGCCACATTATCGGCCATCGCACGTTCTAGTGAAGCTTTTACCGCTTGTGCGTCCATCGGATTGCCGTTTTGAAACTGTACATCTTCACGAAGTTGGATCGTCCAGTTCTCGCCGTCTTCGCTTTCCCAGCTTTCCGCGAGCCACGGCTCAATTTCCAAGGTTTCGTCATTCAAGTAAATCAAGGTCTCAGAAATACCTGCCCGCAGCGGCACATAGCTCGTATCGACGTGGGGATCGAGCGAACTTGTCGCGAAATTAAACAGCAAATTCACTTGTTTCGGTGCATCCGTTCCGCCTTCTGCAGAGTTACTGGAGCAAGCTGATAACAACGCCATGATGGCTAATACGGTAAAAATAACTATGGTCTTTTTCATTAAAATCCTCTCCTTTTGGGGTAGTTAAATCATCATGACAGCTTTTTTCACCATCAAAAAAGTAATCATTACGATTTAAAAAATCAAAAAAATTTGCCCTGGCTATCAGGGCGTGGGGGGTAATTCAATATGTACAATGTGCACTGGCTGTTATTCATTCTAAACTTGGCGTTGTAAAAGGTAATCATTACGTTTTACATCATATACCTCTGCGGCAAACTGCGCAAGCTTGTTTTGGAAAAAATAGTTCTACCCTATAAAAAAGGACAGGCTTCGAATCGAAGCCCTGTCCTTTACAGAGTGTTGGATACGTCTATGATTCAAGGTAAATAAAAAAGTGATCACTTTTTCCACACTCAATCATGAATGATCTATCTCAGTATTTGGAGAAGCTTATCGCTCGACTCCAGTGGAACAGCGAGACGGCCGAGACCCCGCAAGAAGCGAAGCGGATGAGGAGGCTTGGGCGCGAGCCCACGGAAAGCGAGCGATAAGCTTCGGAAAATACGACTTCTTCACTTCCTCGACAGCCTGTCCTTTGCGCCCCTTTATTTCATGCTCGCTCTGACCTTTTGCGGAATCATAACTGCCCCGACGGTCAGATCGACAGCTTCGAAACTAGGGTCGATGCATTCACGCCAATAGGCCATATGCTTTTCATCGATCCAATGTGTCGACGTTTCCACTGACTGGCCGCCTTCCCCTTGTACAGAATACCAATACAAATACTCCGCGCCTTCGAGTGTTTCCCGGAAAATCGTCTCTATATACATATGCTCGCCATCTAGTGTCACGAGCACATCTTCCATATGCTCATTCAAAAATGCCAGCCATTCATCCACCATCGCGGACTTTCCTTCCTTTACGCGAAATCGCGTCAGTTCGACATTCATCTCCATCACCTCTTGATTGTTTAGTTTCATCGCACTTTAAAGTTCATCAATAGCTTCCAAAATTATCTTTCACAAGTTTATTGACAAGGCGAAAGCTTAGCAGTAGGATAAATAAGAATCTAATTGAAAATGATTATCATTATTGATTAAAGGGATTGATTGGTCATTTGATCCCCTAAAGGAGAAGAGAACATTGAAAAAATCAGGATTATTGCTCATGCTTTTACTTGTTTTTGCTGCATTGAGTGCTTGCGGCGCTGCTCAATCGGCAGAGGACACTAGCACGCCAAATGAGACGGAAGCAGAAACATTTACATACGAGTCGGAAATGGGACCGGTGGAAGTGCCGACAGACCCTCAGCGCATTATTGCGTTGACGAACGCGCCGAACGTGTTGGCGCTTGATGGCCAGATTGTCGGCATCGACGAGTGGACCAATGCGAATCCGCTGTTTGAAGATATGCTGGCAGACGTGGAAATCGTTACAGAAGACAATTTGGAAAAAATTATCGAGCTGGAGCCGGACCTCATCATCGCCGGTTCGCATATGAAAAACCTCGACAAGCTGAACGAAATCGCCCCGACCGTCGCCTTTACATGGGGACAGCTTGATTATTTGGATCAGCAAGTAGAAATCGGCAAATTGCTTAATAAAGAAGCGGAAGCGACAGAATGGGTCGCTGATTTCCAAAGCCGTGCACAAACAGCGGGTGAGAAAATCCGCGAAACAATTGGTGAAGACGCGACTGTGTCGGTCATCGAAAGCGGCAATAAGGAATTTTATGTATTCGGCGATAATTATGCACGCGGCACAGAAATCCTCTATCAAGAAATGGACTTGAACATGCCGGAAAAAGTACAAGAGTTGGCGCTTGAAGCAGGCGTCTATACGTTCTCACAAGAAGTGTTGCCTGACTTTGCCGGTGATTACGTCGTGCTCAGCAAAAACCCTGATGTCGACAACTCATTTATGGAGACAGATGTCTGGAACTCCATCCCTGCTGTCAGCGAAGGCCATGTAATTGAAATCAACACAAAAGCCTCCACTTACAGCGATCCGATTACATTGGAACATTTATTGGCCATTTTTGAAGATTCTTTCAGCCAGTAAACCTTCTAGATTGAACGGCCTTCCAACTGAATGAAGTTTCAATAAATGAATAAGAGCACTCCTCCGAACGGACTTCCACTACCCCCCGGAAGCCGTTCGGAGGAGTGCTCTTATCGTTCTTGACGCGAAAAGCAGCCTTGGCGTGTAAATTGCGCTTCGATTTTCAAATACGCTTTAATTTCCGTGAACCCTCTGCGTTTCAGCTAGCGCATGGACAGAGGCACCGGCTCACCGCCTTTAATGTCATCGCCGCACACGCCGCTGCATACTGGTGGATCGTTGAACATTCAACCACACCCTCCCCTCCAAAAACTTATTGTTTCAGGCGTTGCGATAAATCCTGGTCGCTCGTATAAGTGAGCTTCCCGATCTTACCGGGTTCAGTCGTGGAAAAAAGTACGATGCCATCTACCTCGGCATGCTGTTTTTTGCCTCCAGCTTGTTGAAAAGCGACTTTCGCGGTGAACGAATAACGGTTGCCCACTTGTTCGCTTTGTTCGATATCCACGTCTTTCAAGACTAACTCATACCCATAAATATCCGCCAGGCTGATGAAATAGGTGCCGAATACACGCATGAAAACGTCCAGCTCGCTTGCCGTGAAAAACGGGCCGTATGTGTCTGCTACGTAGCTGTCGAACGCCTCGTTCACTTCCACACCGTCGACCAGCTTTTTATTGGCCGGATTCCACATAGCCTCAAGCAGTTCCCGGTCCGGTCCATTGAATTGAAGCGCCAATACGCTCTCAATCGTCTCCATGTTCGGGTCATCCGCCTGTGCTTCCATACAGCCTGAAGTAACGATTGCCAGGAAGAGCAGCACCAGCGCTGCGCCCACCATTTTTATTATGTATGTCCGTTTCTGCATCCCGCTCTCCTCCTTTGTACTTAATACGCGGAGCACGCCAGTAAGTTTCAATTATTTGGAATTTAATGAGGTGAATAATAATTTACGACCGGAAGGCCCATCTACCAAAAAACGCCTCTTGGCCAGTTCCCATGCGGGTCGCTGGCCAAAAGACGCAATGCTTGTTCATTAAGGAGATTTTTAAGTATCCAAAAAAGTTTTGCCGGTTAATTGTGCTGATGACAAGATGAATGCTTCTACCAAACGGACCGTATTTTCAAGGTCTGTCAAATCGACAATTTCAATCGGCGTATGCGTATAGCGAGACGGAATGGAAACAACACCAGACGAAACGCCTTTAGCCGTCGTATGGATCGCTCCAGCGTCTGTGCCGATGCCCATGAAAATTTCCTGTTGGTACGGAATGCCCCGTTCAATCGCAGCTTTTTCAAGTAAGCCTGTCACAAGCGGATGCGAGATCAGCGATTTGTCCGCAATTTTGATGCACGGCCCCGCACCGAGCGTCCGTGTGCCTGTCATCAACACATCATACGTGTCACTTGTCGGCGTCGTATCGATCGCCAGTGCAAAGTCCGGCTGCAAGTTTGAACTCAACACCGAAGCGCCGCGCAGCCCAACCTCTTCTTGCACGGTAAATGCAAAATGAATATCGCCGTGTGGACGATCCGTTGCTGTGTGGAATTGCTCGATCAATTCGATGAGCACCGCGCATCCCGCGCGGTCGTCCAGTCCTTTTCCGACGACGCGATTTTGTTTGGCGTCTCCGATCTGTTTCAATTCGCTGCCGTAACTGATCGGCTGGCCGACTTTGACGCCCATCTGTGCCACTTCTTCCGGCGAGGCTGCGCCAATATCGATATACAGCTGGCGGTGTGAGTCGATGCGTTTCGGGTCGTCCCATTTCACATAATGGACGGCAAGTGTGCCGATCACGCCGCGGATATAGCCGCTCTCCGCCTTGATCGTCACCGGTTGGGCAAGCAGCGTACGATTATCGAATCCGCCGAGCTGCTCGAAACGCAAGGTGCCGTTCGCTTCGATTTTCTTGACGATAAAACCGATTTCATCAGCGTGGGCAGCGAGCAGAATGGACGGCATCGAAGGGTCCGTCGCGGAAATTGTCGCGATGACATTTCCGAGCGCGTCGACCTCCAATTTGCTTACTTTATCTTCGATGCTCGTTTTGATATAACGCTGGACATCTTGCTCAAAGCCGCTCGGGCCTACTAGTTCACATAATTCCTTCAGTAGCATATATCCTTTCAGCTCCATCAACTCATCCTTTCGCGCAGTTGGATCCCAACTACATACCTGTTCTTTCTTGCTCTAGCTTAGTAAAGTTCGAAAGAAGATAAATCCAAGTATAAAGTTTTTGGAATTTTTTATCAAATAGCTCTTTTAAATTTGTTATGTACGGATTCCGCAAAAAAGCACCCACCAAAAAAGTGAGTGCTGGCTGCTCGAATTAGTTGCTGTAAAACGCGCTAACCGATTTTACAGCTTAGATTTTTAATCAACTTCCAGCTGAAGCCGCAGCGGCCTGGTCTGCCTTCACACAGTCAATCGCCACGACAAGCGAAATGACTAGATGTTCCAACTCCTCATCAAGCACTTGAACTGCATAACTATCGCCCCAGCTGAACCATTGCTTGCTGACGGAACCGATTACTGCGCCATTTTTTACAATATCGAATTCCATGTCCCACCAATTTCCTTGAACGTCGATACCCGCTGCTTCAATGGCATAGCGCTGCTTAAAGAACGTGAAATCCTTTTTGATCGTAACTGCTTCCTGCCCGTCCACTTCAACAAAGAAAGTCGGCAAGAAGCTGAAGGTCTTTTTAGTGATGAGCGTAATTTCATTGCGCTCGGCATCCAAAATGGAAAAGGTCTTGGGGATTTTCAAAAAGCTGCCTTCCACAAAATATACATCCCGCTCCTGCTCGTCTTTTACCGTAAACTTTTCGCTCAAACTGAACACTTTCTGTTTGATGAACAATTGTTTCACTTCGGTTCCACCCTTTCCTATCGTTTCCATTGATGACACGCTATTGAGTCACCAATTACAGTATCAACAAATTGACTTTGGTTCCACGTGAAACATCAAGAACTTATTGGTTCGCACTCACCAGCCCTATCCCCACTAAACTTTCAATATCCCGCGGAAGCCTCTTGCCGCATAATACGAATCCGCCCCGTTGTGATAGACGAAAACTTGGCCGTAACGGCGATCGCCGAAAATCGCTCCGCCCAGCTCCCGGATTACTGGGGGCGTCTCAAGCCAGCTCGACGTTTTCAAATCAAATTCACCGAGGGTCTGCAAAAGCCGATATTGTTCTTCGTTCAATAGCTCGATGCCAAGTTCTGCGGCCATCCCAACTGCTGAATTTTCGGGTTTATTCTTTTTTCTCGACTCGAGCGCTTGATGGTCGTAGCATACGCTCCTGCGCCCTGTTGGACTTTCCTTTGCGCAATCACAAAACAAAAACAGCCCCGTCTCCACTTCATAGCCGATAACATCCGGCTCACCGCCGGTTTGTTCCATCTGCTGCAAATACCACAACTTTTCTGGCTGTTCCTTCAGTTTCAGCAATACATTGTCCCATGCCATTTTTTCGTGTCGCTCGCCGTTTTGTTCGAAGCGTTCTTTTAGTGTAGCGAGCAGCGCACTTTGTTGTTCTTCGCTGAGTTGCCTGTCATTTGCATCCATTGGAAAGCCTCCTAATGTTTTCGATTGTGCGATCATGCCGCTCTGCAGGTTCACTGTACTTTACTGTTTAGACACGCTCACCAAGTTCTCCTGCATTTTTCGTTTTACAGTTATAAGATCGCAACACTTATAAGAAAAAGCCGCTTAATTGAGCGGCTTCGACTGTTCGGCAAGATGAATTTGTTATTGAATCGTCTTAAATTTGTTATTTATCCCTCACTACAATCGCATACTGCGAAGCCCCATCTGCCGTGTCTGCATAAAATGTAATTCGATAATTCTCGACGTAATATAGGCTGACATAATCCTGGGTTTCGGATTGATCAAAAAACACTTCGCCTTCTTTCTCAAGTACCGCATCAATTTCTTCAAATGTCATGCCGATACGTGCCCCGAAAATATCAACGTCCGGGTTCGCGATCAGGAATCCTGAAGCTTTGTCATCACTGTCCAGAAAATAACCGTCTATTTCATCAAATACGACAAGGCGGCTTCCGAGAAAGAATTCATCATACGTTGGCGTGCCGTAATACTCCAGCAAATCTGCCAAAGGCGTACCAAGTGGAAAATCGGTCGTAATGCCTGCTTGATCTTCAGGCACTCCCTTGTTTTCTTCCTCCGCAGAACTTGTTTCCGTTTCATCCGTTCCAGTCTCTTCTTCCACGCCTGACTCTTCCTCTTCTTCCGATTCGCCGGAATCACCAGACGCCGTCGTTGTTTCGACTCCCGTTTGTTCGGTTGCTTCACTTTCGGCGGGCTGTTCTGTAGCAATGTCGGCAGTCCCGCACCCAGCTACAAACAAAGCTGAACTAACAACCCCAATACTCAAACTCTTTTTGAAGAAATTCTTTTGTTTCGGCAATACAATCCTCTCCTTACAGTTATTTGAACTCGACCCAGTCAAATTCATCTCGCTGTTGTGGGAAAATGTACTCTAAGTTGATGGCTCTTGCCTCTATATTATCATTAAGTTATTGAATAAATTTCATTTTTCTGAAAACTAGGTGTAAATTGGCGATTTTCTACAAAAAAATCCAGCCAGGTATGGTACCCTGGCCGGACTCAGTGCATCTTATTTGTTTACTAGATCGAAACGATCGGCATTCATCACTTTGTTCCATGCTTTGATGAAGTCGCGGACGAATTTTTCTTTATGATCGTCTTGTGCGTATACTTCAGCAATGGCGCGCAGGATGGAGTTCGAACCGAATACGAGATCAAAGCGCGTAGCAGTGCGAACGACTTCGCCTGTTGTACGGTCTTTGCCTTCGTATTTATTGAACTCGACTGGTGTCCATTCGATATTCATATCCAATAGATTGGTGAAGAAATCGTTTGTCAGGACACCGACATTTTTCGAGAAGAAGCCTTCTGTTGCGCTTTGGTAGTTTGCGCCAAGTGCTCGCATACCGCCGACTAGCACAGTCATTTCAGGTGCTGTCAAGCCAAGCAATTGTGCTTTATCAAGCAGCATCTCTTCTGGGCTTGTCGCATATTCTTTCTTCTGGTAGTTTCTGAAACCGTCTGAGATCGGCTCCAACACTTCAAAGCTTTCTGAATCGGTCTGCTCTTCAAGAGCATCTCCGCGGCCTTGTGTGAATGGAACTTCGATATCAAAACCAGCCGCTTTTGCAGCTTGCTCGATGGCAGCATTACCGCCAAGAACGATCAAGTCAGCGATGCTTACTTTATCGCCCGTTTCTGCTTTCAAATGCTCATAGAAATAAAGCACTTTTTCCAATTCTTCCGGCTCGTTCGCTTCCCAGCCGCGCTGCGGAGCAAAGCGGATGCGTGCTCCATTGGCACCGCCGCGCTTGTCTGAACCGCGGTATGTGCTAGCAGAAGCCCATGCTGCTTTTACGAGCTGTTGCGGGCTCAATCCGCTCTCGAGGATTTTCGCTTTCAGCTCAGTGATTTCTTTGTCTTTTAATGTGCCTGGCGCTGCCGGCACTGGGTCTTGCCAAATCAAATCTTCAGCTGGCACTTCTGGTCCCCAGTAACGGTTTTTCGGTCCCATGTCGCGGTGAAGAAGTTTGAACCATGCACGCGCGAAGGCATCTTGGAACTCTTCCATATTTTCATAAAAACGACGGGAAATCTTTTCGTACTCAGGATCTACGCGAAGCGCCATATCTGCAGTGGTCATCATCGTTTTCACTTTGATCGAAGAATCTTCTGCATCCGGTGCCATCTGCTCTTCAGATAGGTCTACTGCTGTCCATTGGTAAGCGCCGGCAGGAGATTTCGTCAATTCCCACTCATAGCCTAGCAATTGCTCGTAATAGCCGTTATCCCATTGGATCGGGTTGGCAGTCCAAGCGCCTTCGATACCGCTTGAAATCGTATCGCGGCCTTTTCCTGAACCGTGAGAGCTCTTCCAGCCAAGACCTTGGTTTTCCATCACCGCGGCTTCTGGGTCGTCGCCTACGTTGGATGGATCTCCAGCGCCGTGCGCTTTCCCGAATGTATGTCCGCCTGCGATGAGTGCAACTGTTTCTTCATCGTTCATCCCCATGCGGCCAAATGTCTCACGGATGTCAAAAGCGCTTGCCAGCGGATCTGGTTTGCCGTTTGGACCTTCCGGGTTTACATAAATCAAGCCCATTTCAACAGCAGCGAGTGGGTTTTCCAGTTCGCGGTCTCCTGAATAACGGTTATCCGACAACCACTCTTTTTCATTGCCCCAGTAGACGTCTTCTTCAGGCGCCCAAATATCTTCACGGCCTGCCCCGAATCCGAAAGTTTTGAAGCCCATCGATTCAAGCGCCACGTTGCCCGTTAAGACAAGCAAGTCAGCCCATGAAATTTTGTTTCCGTATTTTTTCTTGATCGGCCAAAGCAAACGGCGCGCTTTGTCCAAGTTGACGTTATCCGGCCAGCTGTTAAGCGGCGCGAAACGCTGGTTTCCTGTAGACCCGCCTCCACGTCCGTCCATCGTACGGTAAGTACCTGCAGCATGCCATGACATACGGATGAACAATCCGCCGTAATGGCCATAGTCAGCCGGCCACCATTCTTGGCTGTTGGTCATCAAATCGCGAAGATCTTGCTTTAATGCATCGTAATCCAATTTCTCGAATTCCGCTTTGTAATCAAACTCTTCCCCGAGAGGATTCGATTTTGTATCATGCTGGTGAAGGATGTTGACGTTCAACATATTCGGCCACCAGTCTTTATTTTGCGTTTTGCCTGGCTTGTTCGATGTTGTAATCGCACTATCAGTGTGCCCGCCTGTTTGGCTCGTTGGCTGCTGCCCGCCTCCGCCCGTTACTGGACATTGTGCATCTGATGCAGCTGTGTGGCGCTTTTGTTCATTGTTGTTTTCCATCTTTTAAACCCTCCTAAAAATAATGAAAAATGGTGAACTTTGACTTGAAACAGTTGTTGCCAAATATTGCTAACAGCATATAATAATTCTTACATTAGAATTATACTAAACTGGGAGAGAACTGAACAGCAATAAGACTGTAAATTTCGGTAAATCTTTTTAAACTATGCGAACGCACAGAGCTCGTATGCCCATTTTTGGAAACTGTCCATCAAATCAGGCTTCTCCATACATCCACTCTGTCCATTCCATTATAATTGAAACAACGATCAGGGCCGCAAAGGAGGTGTTCAAGCTGGAGATTGAGAATTTGCTCAAGGTGAAGACGAGACAGGAATTGCGTACATGGCTCAAGGAAAACTCAACTACAGAAAAATGCTGCTGGGTAGTCGTCAGCGTGGCAGAGCGTCCTGGAGTGCTCCAGTATGTGGATGCCGTTGAAGAAGCTTTATGTTTCGGTTGGATCGACGGCATCAAGAAGAAAGTTTCCGAAAGCGAAGTGGCACAAAGGCTGTCTCCGAGAAAGAAAAGGAGCAATTGGACCGAGCTGAATAAAGAACGCGCCAGAAGGCTCCAAAAACTCGGCCTGATGACACAACAGGGCTTGGACGTTCTCCCCGATATGCGGGCCGAATCTTTCAAAGTCGACCCGGAAGTGGAAATCCGCCTGAAACAAGACCCTCAAGTGTATGGGAACTTCATGAACTTCCCTGAACTGTACCGGCGCATCCGCATTGATAATATCCAAGGATATAAAGAATATGACCGCAGCATTTTCGATAAACGCTTGGACAAATTGATCAACCATACGCGTGACAATAAAATGTACGGCCAGTGGAACGATAATGGCCGCTTAAGCGATTATTGAAAAAGGCTTTATTTCCCGGGAAATAAACGCAACAGGCTTTAAAACCAATAAAAAAATAGAGCGCTTCTCATCCGTTTGAGCAGGTTGAGAAAGGCGCTCTATTTTCTTGCCGTTTTGCGCTCAAAGCTAAACAAGCTCCGAATTAGGAAATGACCTTTCTTACCAACTAGTATAATCCCCTAGAAAAACTGGTTAAAGAATGAAGCAAACAGCACAAAGACAATAACGAGCACAAAAATCGTGATCAAGATGCCGGGTATGACGACGATGAAAAACCCTTTCCAAGATGAAACACGATGTGCTTCCCCTACCGCTTTGCAGACAATGATGAATGTCCAAACGGAAACGACCGCCATGACGATGGACATAATGACGACAATCAGATTTCCTTCCACATCAGTCCGGTCCGCAAAGAAAGTTTCCGGTGCAGCAAAAGCCCAAATAATCAGAAGCGGCAGCAGCCAGATTTGCGGTATCTGCGCAGTGACCAGCGCTTTGAACATTTCCTGATATGTCGCGGTTCCTTGGAACAGCCGTCCAACGAGCGTCAATACTGCGGCACCGATGAAATAACCGAATGCACTCCCTATCGGACCGGTGATCAGCGCCTGAAGAACTGCAGCCCATGGTTCCATATTTGCGCTGCGGGTGTTCATGAAACCAATCAGCCCCGAAGCAAACCCTGTCAGGACAATAAGCAAAATGATGAACTTGGCCGATTTGCGTTCAATGACGAAGCGGACGGTTTCACGGGTGCGCAGCCAAATATCGGTGAACGGATTCACCCCGCGCTCGTTGTGTAATCGTTCCTCCCTTACCATATTTTCTTCCTCCTTCCCTTCGATTATCACAAGAGCTGACCGCAGCATCTCCCATTTTTCTCCTATTTTCTCAATACCCCCTTTTGCTTTTTTATATCGAAATCCACACGTGTTTTTAAAGCTTATTGTGTAAGGGTCCAACTATTCGGAGAAAAACTGAGTCTCTGCTTAGCTTGACGTTTGGGGATAGACAGTAGAAGTTTATTGGGAACAGGTTCTAAGCTTCGGTTTGGAATTGAAAAAAGGAATTCGCTTATGCTGCAGATACATAAGTGAATTCCTTTTATCCAGTGCTTATACGAGCGTAGTGATTTTAGTGGGCTCGGTTTTTTCCGCCGCTTCAATGGGATAGAAACAAGCGACTTCCTGGCCATCCCATCCTCTCGGCTCGAGTGCCGGCACTTCGGCTTTGCAGCGTTCCGTAGCAACGGGGCACCTTGTGTGAAACACACAGCCGCTCGGTGGGTTTGCCGGTGAAGGCAGTTCGCCGCTCAATACAATGCGTTCCCTGCTCCTCTCAAGTTGCGGGTCGGGAATCGGAACCGCAGAAAGTAGGGATTGTGTATAAGGATGCTGCACTTGCGACTGAAACGAACCCCTTCCTGCCTTCTCCATCACTTTCCCTAAATACATGACGGCAACACGGTCTGCCAAATGGTTGATGACAGATAAATCGTGCGCAATGAACACATAAGTCAGCCCTAATTGTTTCTGTAAATCCTGCAGGAGATTGATGACTTGTGCTTGGACAGAAACATCCAGTGCACTGACCGGCTCATCGCATACCAGCAGCTCTGGCTCAAGTGCAAGAGCCCTTGCAATGCCGACCCGCTGACGCTGCCCTCCTGAAAACTCATGGGGGAGCTTGTGATAATGCACATCGGGATTCAAGCCGACCAGCTCAAGCAACTCCTTGACCCGCAACTCCAGACGTTCCGTCTTTTTATACGCCTTCAAAGGAGCCGCCACGCTATCCCCGATTTTCATTCGTGGATTCAAGCTCGTGTATGGATCTTGAAAAATCATCTGCACATTGCGCCTCATCTCATGGAGCTCTTTAGCACTGGCTTCCGAATAATCTTTGCCATTAAACAAAATCTCACCAGCAGTCGGTTGCTGCAACCCGACAATGCTTCTCGCGAGTGTGCTTTTCCCACATCCAGATTCACCGACGATTCCCAGCGTTTCGCCTTTTTGGACTTGGAGATCGATGCCATTCAGCGCTTTAATGGAATTGGCCTTACGTTGCAACAAGCCATTTTTCACAGGGAAGTGGACATGCAAGTTTTTGATATCCAATAATGCACTCATCGCATGAGCACTCCTTTCAACTGGGCTTGCGCTGATTCAAACTGGGCAGTGGACAGAATGCAAGCAGCCGCATGATCGCCATCCCGGCTTTCCAGTGCCGGTTCAATCAGCTTGCATGATTCACGGGCAAACGGGCATCTCGGTTCAAATGCACATCCAGGCGGCCGCTCAATCAAACTTGGCGGCTGTCCATCAATCGGAATGAGACGTTGCGGGCTATTTTCCTGGATTGTAGGGATCGAGCGCAGCAGCGACCACGTATAAGGCATGGAGGTCCTGTAAAAAATATCATCAGCACTTCCCGACTCCACAATTTTGCCTGCATACATCACCAAGACATGATCTGCCAGACGGGCCACGACTCCCAGGTCATGTGTGATAATCATAATCGCGGATCCGTATTTTTTCTGGATTCGCTTCAATAAATCAAGAACCTGTGCCTGAATGGTCACGTCCAGTGCAGTTGTCGGCTCATCGGCAATCAACAACTTCGGATTGGAGGCGAGAGCCATGGCAATCAGTACCCGTTGGCGCATTCCTCCAGAAAATTGATGCGGATAATTATGCATGCGAACTTCCGGATCGGATATACCGACATCCACCAGCAATTCAACCGCTTTGTGCCACGCTTCTTTTTTCGGCTGTTTCTTATGTGCTCGGATGGCTTCGACTAGCTGCTTCCCGACTTTAGCGACAGGGTTTAAACTCGACATCGGATCTTGAAAAACCATCGCAATGTCATTTCCCCGAAGATTACGGAGCTCTTTTTTGGTCATTTTTAAAATTTGCTTGCCTTCAAAATACACATCCCCTTTTGGATAGGTCGCAGGCGGCTCAGGATTGAGCTTCATCAGCGAATGAGCGAGTACGCTTTTGCCACTTCCTGATTCCCCGACGATGCCGAGCGTTTCCCCTGGGCGTATCGAAAATGAAACGCCGTCTACAGCTTTCACGACTCCATCGGGCGTTTCCAAGTGTACGTGGAGACCTTCTACCTGTAACATTCAATCGCCCCTTTTATGCAAGTTTAGTTTTGCGCTTTCGTTTCGTTTGGTACGGATTAAAACTGTCGCGAAGCCCGTCCCCCAGTAAATTCAAAGCAAGAACGGTAATGACGATTGCCAGCCCTGGGAAAATAGAATACCAAGGGGCGATGGTTATATAAATCTGCGCTTCTTGCAGCATGTTGCCCCAGGTCGGTGTCGACGGGTTGACGCCGACCCCTAGAAAGCTTAGCGCCGCCTCTGCTAAAATGGCTTTCGCAAAAATGAACGTGCTTTGAACGATGACCGGCGAGAGGATATTCGGCAAAATGTATTTGAGGATAATGACTGCATGGCTAGAACCGGTCGTCCTGGCCGCTTCAATATACGACTGGTTTTTCACTTGCAAAGTGGCCGAACGGACAACTCTGGCCATGACAGGGAAAAAGGCGAGCGTTAATGCAATGATGATATTGGTCATGCTGCCTCCAAGTGCAGCGACCAGTGCCAATGCAAGAATGAGCGCTGGAAAAGCGAGAAAGCCATCAATGATCCTCATCAATACAAAATCCACTTTCCGGAAATAACCCGAAATCAAACCGATGGCGGTTCCTGCGATAGTGGCGAACAAAGCGACTATTACGCCTACACTTAGCGACACCCTCGCTGCAACGACCGTTCGGGCAAATATATCCCGCCCGAAATCATCGGTCCCGAACCAATGCACTGTGGATGGCCCAGTCAATCGCTGTTCCGGGGAAATTGCTGCAGGAGAGAAGGAAAGCCAGACGTTTGCGGTGATTGCGGCCAACGCCATGACTAGCAATACAGTTAGCGCAATTAAGTTCGTTTTCTTTTTAAGCATCCGTTTCTTCTCCTTCCAAGTGGTCAATCATAGCGGATCCGCGGATCCATGAACGTATAAAGCAAATCCACCAGCAAATTCACAAACACGTAGATTCCGGCAATGAACAACACAATTCCTTGCACGACCGGATAATCACGGCGATGGATAGAGTCGACCAATAGCTGGCCGATGCCGGGAATCGTAAACAAGGTTTCAATGATGACGGTGCCGCCGAGCAAACCGGCAATCGTTGCCCCGAGAACGGTTGTTGTCGGGATCAATGCATTCGTAAACACATGATTCCTCAACACATCGCGTTCACGGACTCCTTTGGCACGAGCTGTTTTTATGTAGTCCTGGTTGATCGAATCGAGCATACTGTCGCGCAGCATTCTGGCGATGATGCCGACCTCTACGATAGCTAGAACAAATGACGGCAACAGGATATGGTGAATCCAGGCATCCACGCCTTCTGTCAGCGGCATATAGCCGGCGACCGGAAAGATCGGCAACGTGACCCCGAACCCGAGCACCAGAAGTGTCGCGAGCCAAAACTCGGGAATAGAGACGCCAAATAAAGAAACCGAGGTGAAAATTGGATCGAGTACCGTTTTACGGAGTGCGACAATCATCAGCGCCACAGGTATTGCAATGACCAGCAACATGAAAGTCGACAGTGCCATCAGGCTGAAGGTCGGGCCGAAATTTTCAAAAATCAATGAAGTGACCGTTTGTGACGAATAAACGGAAGTGCCTAAGTCTCCTGTCGCCACTTGTGAAATCCAGTTGAAAAACTGAATGTATAAAGCTTGATCCAACCCAAGCTGCCGTTCCAAATCGGCAATCGCTTCGGGTGAACTGTCTTCTCCCAAAATCAGAAATGCGGGGTTTCCAGGAGTCAGATGCACGATCATAAAGACGATGACACTGACCACGAGCATGACAGGTATGACCGATAATAAACGGCGAATCGTGTATTGCAGCAATGCGTTCCCCTCCTCTTTGAAAAAGAAAGAAAATCGCCAGCATCGTTCCTGACGATTTTCTTTTCTTATTATGGTGTTTTATACGTATTCCAGAACCGCGGCCCATACCATTCGCTGTAATTCTCGATGTTTGATGAGCGTGCACTGAGGTTTGAAATGTTTGTCACTTTTTCAAAAGGCAATTCTTCGTAAAGGGTTTCGTTCAAGCCTGCAAGAATTTGCTGCTTTTCTTCCTCAGAATCTGTGGCAGCCCATTGCGAAATCAAGCCCTGCCATTTCTCGCTGTTGTACCAGCCGCTGCTGTTTGAATCCTGGCTCAGCATGCCGGCCTGGTTCGGCGAGAAGAATGGAGACCAGCCGACCACGACCAGATCCCAGTTGGATGGTTCTGCCCATTTCTCCAAATAGGTAGCCCATTCATAAGATTCCAGCTCAACTGTAAACCCCGCTTCTTCGAGTTGTTGCTCGGCAATCTCCGCAATTTTTTTATAGTCGCTGGAGTCGCTGGAGAAAATAATTTTAATGGGTTTTCCGTCATAACTGCTTTCTTCCAACAATTGTTTCGCTTTGTCCAAATCATAGGAAAGGAATTGATCAATGTTTTCATTGGAGTAGAGAGCTGTTTGGTTCGGGGTGAACAACGCCCCGTCCAGCTCGTAGAACTCCTCATTGCCGTAAGTGGCTTTGGCAATGGCCTCCTTATTCAGCGCCGCATTTAAAGCTTGGCGGACTAGCACATCGTCAAACGGCGCCTCCGACTTATCCGGCGTCAACACCGTGTATCCATTGGTCGACGTATCGGCTTCAATACTTGGCGTATTCTCAATCACCTCATACAGGTCGAGCGGAATATCATCGCCATAATCGTAAAGCCCTGTTTTCAATCCATTGACGACGACTTGAGGGTCTTTCACAATTTTGAAATGAATGGCATCGACAAACGCTTTTTTCTCTCCTGTGAGCCCGCTCGTCTCATCTGTTCTGGAAGCGTAGCCTTCGTATTTGGCTAAGACAATTTCATCTCCACGCTTCCACGAGTCAAATTGGAATGGCCCTGTTCCGATATACTGGTCATGGTCAAGAGGCTGTTCGCCGGCAGCTTCAGCGACTGTTGCCGGCAGGATGACTGCAGCCGACTTTGGAGCAGCCAAGTCAGATAGCAAGGAACTGTAAGTTTTGTTCAACTGTATCTTCAATTGCAGATCCTCATCAGCCTCGACCGACTCTACGTGTTCATTAGTGATCTTGCCGACAGAAGACACCTTCAGCCAGCGTTCAATCGAAGCTGCCGCATCTTTTGCGGTCACAGCTTCCCCGTTATGAAACGTAACTCCCTCTCGTAAATTGATAGTGTACGTTTTTCCATCTTCGCTCACTTGATAATCTTCAGCGAGAAGAGGCACGGCTTCGTAATCTTGGTTTAATGCAAACAAGCCTTCGTACACGTGCCAGCCGATTTTACGGGCAGCACTTTCACCCGTATACATCCAGTCGAGCGTATTCGGATCAGCTCCGATTGCTACGTTCAACTCGCCGCCTTCAACAGGCTCGGAACCCGCTCCAGAGTTTTCAGTACTGGCTTCACTGCCGGTACAACCGGCCAAACTAATAAGTGCAAATAAACTGATGAGTAAAAAGATAATGTTCTTCACAATAGTCCTCCTTATGTATAAAAAGATGATTCGATGTTTCCCACACCTAGCACTAATCGGATTTCCAGGTGGTGGTGGAGCCAGTCGCGATTCCAGCTAGTCTATCCAAGTTCCCATATCTTCATGCAAGACTCGAAGTGTTTTCCCGTGAACATAACATTGCGCTGACCCGACCTATTGAATATATCCTTCCACGCCTTTTTAGCTGACTTAATGCCGCGCGCACTTGCCATCGTCGATTCCTCCTCTCAAAACTTATTTAACTTACCCGCTTACTAGGTTTTAACCATAAAAAACCCCCTGCTTCTTTTTGACAAGAAGAGGGGGTTGGGTAATACCGTTGAGCGCCTCTCTTATCTTCCGTACAAACTGTACGTGGAATTAGCACAGTGCCACATTCGTGGTCTGCTGCTTTGACGTCTCAGGGCCAGTCCCTCAGTCAATCTCGATAAGATGATTAAATTGTAAAGTTCATACTACGTATCCTAGATCTGTTTGTCAACATTATTTTGAAGAAATAGAATTTATTTACAAAATTCTCGAATTTCCATTGTCTTTATAGCTTGTCTCCAGCCGGCAATACACGGGCTTGTTTTATGAATTGAACTGTTTTTTCGACGATGACATCCAGTTCATGGTCCATAGAGGCGATGTGATAGGAGTTGTGCAGTTCGTGCTTCATTGTATGTCCGGATCCGACTTTGCTGAGAATAGAGTCGGTATTGCCCGGCGGCACGACATGGTCTTCGAGCGACTGGAAACAGACGACCGGACAACGTACGGCTGAAAGTTTGGCGTCGACGGCATCCATATAGCGCAATAATTGCTGATACGCGTGGACCGGCGCTTGCTCGTAAGTGATTTCTACCGCATCCGCTTTTTTGATGTCCGGTCGATCTTCAGCAACATAAGCAAGAGGCGGCTGACTGCGGTAGGTTTCAAACGCAGGGATGTCGATCGCCGGATTGATCAAGGCTATTCCTTCAATGTCCGGATAACGGCTGGCCAAATCCAAGCTCAAGGTCCCGCCCATCGATTGCCCGATGACAAAAACGGTCGAACAGCTTGCTTTCAGGTCCTGATAGGCTTGTTCGACTTGTGCAAACCAATCTTCGAAGCCATATCGTTCCAAGTCTGTGAAATGCGTGCCGTGGCCGGGAAGCCTCGGACAGGACACCGTATAGCCTTGTGCCGCAAGCGCCTCACCCAGTTCTTTGACGCTTTGGGGTGTGCCCAAAAAGCCATGGCACAGCAAGATGCCGGTGTGATTGCCTTCCAGGAAAAACGACGACGCCTCTTCCATGACGGGGTATTGCTCTTTAACCATAGAGATCCTCCTTTGTTTTTTTAAAAGTTAGGAGGATCTCTCCTACCTCATTGTAATCCAGTCCTTATGCTGAAAAAGCTTATTCACATTAGACTATATTTAAAACCTACTTGTCAACTGGGTTTTAAAATCGCACAACGGAGGCAGTCCTATTGGCTAAACTTGCGAGGGGTTGAGGTCGCGTGACCAAGACGCCACGTCGGCAATATCATCAGGCGTCGTGCTGCAACAGCCGCCGATAATTTGGGCGCCTGCTTTGTGCCACGCTTTCGAGTTGGCTGAAAAAGCATTGGCCGACGGCTCTTCGCTCCATGTCTTGCTTACCGGATCATAGCTTGCCCCGGAATTCGGGTAGACAATGACCGGTTTTGAAGTCTTGCTTGTCACTTCTTGTATTAACGACTCGATATACTGCGGCGCTGTGCAATTGATGCCGATCGCCGCCACTTGCGCGTGCCCGTCCAGCCAGCCGGCGCAGTCCGCAATTTTTTCCCCGTCGCTGATGTGGAGATGGTCCTTTGCGCTGAACGTGAACCAGGCATAGACGTCCGGAAAATCCTTAAGGATCCTGACAATCGCTTGCGCTTCTGCCAGACACGGAATCGTTTCACATGCCAAGATGTCTGCGCCCGCCTCCACCAACACGCGGATCCGCTCTTGATGGAACGCCACCAGTTCATCTTCTGTCACGGAATAGTCGCCGCGGTATTCCGAGCCGTCAGACAAAAATGCTCCGTACGGGCCGACTGACGCCGCGACGATAGGTTTCGGCCTGCTCGACCGATCCGTCACACCGCTCCAGAATTCATCGCGCGCTTGTGCGGCAAGTTCGACCGACTTTCGGATCAAAGCGATGGCCTGTTGTTCCGTCAACCCTCTTTCTTTGTACCCTTCGATGGTCGCCTGATAGCTCGCTGTAATGGCACAGTCCGCCCCTGCCTGAAAATAATCCATATGTACTTGCTTGATCAATGCTGGGTTTTCCATCAAGACTTTCGCCGACCACAAGCGGTCATTCAAGTCACAGCCATAGTTCTCAAGCTCTGTAGCCATGGCCCCGTCAACTATGACGATAGGGAAGTGATGCAAAATTTGTTCGATCGGGTTCACGGTTACTCATCCTTCCGGTATGTAAATTCATTTTCGCGTCTTTGCTTTAGTCCTTAACCGCTTTTCCTAAAAACTGCCTAGTTCTTTCCATTTGAGGACGCGTGAAGATTTGTTCAGCGCTTCCTTGTTCGATAATGACGCCGTCTTCCATGAAGATGACGCGGTCTGAGATTTCGCGTGCGAAGCTCAGCTCGTGTGTCACGATGAACATCGTTTTGCCGGTGTCTGCTACATTGCGGATTGTGGCCAATACTTCATCGACCAGCTCGGGGTCGAGCGACGAGGTCGGCTCATCGAACAGCAGCACTTCCGGATCGAGTGCGAGAGCCCGTGCGATGCCGACCCGCTGCTGCTGGCCGCCTGATAATTGTGCAGGATAATGGCTAAGCTTATCGCTCAGACCGACTTTCTTTAACATATCCTGGCTCTTCGTTTTTGCTTCCGGCTTTTTCAGTTGCTTGACGCTCGTCAAGCCGACCATAACGTTTTGCAGCACGGTTAAATTTTTGAACAAATTGTATTGCTGGAACACCATGCCGGTCGACGTTCTTAAGGCGAAAATATCGGCTTTTTTGGCCGATGCCACATCCACTCGTTTGCTCCCGATCTCCACGATGCCGCTCGTCGGCTGCTCGAGGAAATTGATGCAGCGCAAAAGCGTCGATTTCCCGGAGCCACTTGGTCCCAAAACCGCCACCACTTCGCCTTTATCGACAGTGAGGTTAATTCCTTTCAACACATGATGGCTATCGTAATATTTATGAATATTTTCCAATTTGATCATCAGGCAATCCCTCTTTCATATCTGCGCGCCCGCTTCTCGATTTTCACCAGCAATCGCTCGACGGCGATGCACAAAATCCAATAGACGATCGATACCGCAATATACACTTCAAAAAACGCCAAGCCGCGGGACCCGAGGATTTTCGCTTGCCCCATAATATCGATGACACCGATGATGAACACAAGCGAAGTGTCTTTGATTGTGCTGATGAACATATTGCCGAGGTTCGGAATCGCCACCGATAAGGCTTGCGGGAAAATGATTTTCAGCATCATCTGCGTCGGGGTCATGCCGATTGCTTTGGCTGCCTCAAACTGCCCTCGGTCCACCGATTCGATCGCCGAACGGATCGTCTCCGACAAATAAGCACCCAAATTGATGGAAAACGCCACGAGCGCATACACTTCCGGGGGAATGCTGTTGACGTCCGCCGACATGAGCCAGCCGTATTCTATTTGAAGAAAATAAATGATTTTCGGGATTCCGTAAAACACGAGGTAGATCTGCACCAAAAGCGGTGTTCCGCGGATAAATGATACGTAAATGGATGAAATGACATTCAGCACTGGCACTTTGTATATTTTGATCAATGCAGCAGCCATTCCGATGAATAAACTCAAAATCAATGAGCCGACAGCGATGCCGATCGTTATGGGCAGCCTCGAAACAATGGCAGGAAAGCTTTCGATCAAGAAATTCAAATCTAGTAAATTTTCCATGGTCTCTGTCCTTCCACTGGCTTATTCGGGGATGTAGTCGCCGCCGGTCCATTTGGTCGACAGTTCAGACAAAGTGCCGTCTTGTTTCAATTGCTCAATGATCGGGTCCAGTAAAGCCTTCAACTCTTCGCCATCTTCCCCGTTTTTCAAGACGATTCCCATGTCGTCGTTGACGAGCGACTGCCCAACAATTTCTACGCCCAAATCATTTTTTTCCAATACCTCATTCATCATGATCGGATCATTGACATACGCATCAACGCGGCCATTTTGCACATCCTGCAAAATCTCCGAAGGGTTGCCGCTTTCGCTGTACTTCAAGTTGATTGGCTCATCAGCCGTCTCGTTGTATTCCTCCAACAACAACGTGTACGAATCGCCCGCCAACGCCCCGACTGCCTTGCCTTCCAAATCTTCAATCGTTTGGATGTCTTCTCTTCCACTCGCTACGGCAATGACCGTTTCCGCTGCAAAATACGATTCGTCCGTGAACAAGTATTTTTCTTGGCGCTCCGGTGTTTTCGCTACTTGGTCGGCGATCGCCTGGATTTTATTCGACTCGAGCGCCAGGAACATGCTGTCCCACGGCACGGCGACAAACTCGAACGTATAGCCGTCCAATTGCTCGTCGATCGCTTTCACGACGTCGACGTCATAGCCTGTCAATTGGTTGTTGTCGTCCGCAAAAGCAAAGGGCGGATAGTCGTTTTGCGTACCAACCAAAATCACTTGATCGCCCGTGGCGCTTACCGCTTCCTCTGATGAACAGCCGCCGAGTGCGCCGATGCTTCCTAATAAAACTAATGATGAGAGTATGTATTGGTTTCTTGTCATGTCCCTAGCTCCTTTTTTATGTGGATTTATTTTATTGTGCCTTCCATTTCAGCCGATGCGTTGCTGGCCTCCTTTTTGATGCAAAAAAACCTCTTTCAAATAGAAAGAGGTTTGGACCAATTTCTTATCTCTCAGAATGACGCCATTCTGCAGGAATTAGCACCTCTCATTAAAAATGATGGTTGCTGGACTTCACAGGGCCTGTCCCTCAGTCTCTCTGGATAAGTTATTTAATTATTTAACATATTACCGATAGTATTTGACATTGCCCTTTGTGTCAAACACATTTTTTCGCTTTATCGTGGAACTGCATAAAAATGTAAGCCCTTTAATTTCTTGCAAGATGTTGCTGCGCGTAGGTTTTGCTTTCCACTTAAGTTGCTTAAAAATAAATAAAATCTATCGGTAAAGGGGCTAGTTTTCAAAAACTCTGCTTCTCAGTTAAGCTAAAGAAAAAATTGACAAGTCTCAAAATATTCCATACGATCGACTAATACTTAGAGGCCGTAACCTATTCATGCAAGCCCATTCATACAACTCTCATACAGAACGGAGTGAAGTGAAGATGACCGAAAAAACGATTTTTGACGTCGCCATTATCGGCGCCGGAACGATGGGGATGGCTGCCGGCGCTTTTTTGGCACAACAAGACGCCAAGACCTTATTGATCGATGCGTTCGATCCCCCTCATAGCCAAGCAAGCCATCACGGGGATACCCGCTTAATACGCCATGCTTACGGCGAAGGCAGACATTACGTTGCGTTAGTGTTACGTGCACAGCAATTATGGGAAGACTTGGAGAGGCAAACCGGTTTTAAGATTTTCGACAACACCGGCGTCATCGGACTCGGCCCGAATGACTCCCCCTTTCTGCTGGAAATGATCGCGTCTGCGAGAAGCTACGACTTGCCGCTGGATGTATTAAGCAGCCAGGAGATTCAAGAAAGATGGCCTGGTTTTACAGTACCGGATCATTTCATCGGCTGTTTTGAAGCGCAAGCGGGCGTGCTTTACAGCGAAAATGCCATCCGTGCGTATAAAGAATTGGCCATTCGAAACGGGGTGGAATTCATCCCGAATACCCCGGTTCGAGACATCGATCTGAATGACGTGCATGGCGTGAAAATTTCCACCGGGCAGTCTGTTTTTTATGCAAAAAAAGTGATCGTTACGACCGGTGCATGGGCGGCGAAATTATTGCCGGACCTGAAGCTGCCGATTCAGCCGACACGCAAAGCCGTCGGGTGGTTCGATGCGCCTGCCATGTATGACGCGGTGGATTTCCCGGGATTTTTTGTGGAAGACCACGACATGATGTTTTACGGTTTCCCGAGCATAGACGGAGCCGGCGTGAAAATCGGCAGGTCCGACGGCGGACAACCGATCGACCCGAATGAGCACACACAGAACTTCGGGTTATACGACAGCGATGAAGGCGACTTGAGACAGTTCCTCGACCTTTACATGCCCGGAGCCGGCGGAGCGCTCAAACAAGGGAAAACCTGTTTGTATACCGTCTCTGATGACCATCATTTCATCATCGACCACCACCCCGATAACGACCGCGTCATTTTCGCCTGCGGCTTTACAGGACACGGCTTCAAATTCGGCAGCGTCATGGGCGAAGTACTGAGCCAAATGGCATTGGACGGCAAGAGCCAATACGACATCACCCCGTTTTCACTCAAGCGTTTTGGATTGTGATGCAATCGAAAAGAGACCGTCCCATTAATAAAGGACAGTCTCTTTTTCGATGGTGATGACTTGTTGGGTGTCCGCCGCTTCCATAATGCCCAAGATGACTTTCAGCGATTTCAACGCATCTTCGCCCGTCACCAGCGGATCCTGATCCAAGCGAATCGAATCGATGAACGCGTCAATGACGCCACTCGGGGTTTGGTTATCATTTGTTTGCATCGCTTCCAATTGATAATTCACTTTCTCGCCGGAGTGCATGATGAGTTGCAGCTGATAGTCGTCGTCATGGTAAATTTTCATAATGCCCTTTTCGCAATAAAGGATGGTGCTATTGTCTTCTTCGCCGTAATAGGTCCAGGAAAACGCCGCATTGCCGAGACGCCCTTTTTCGGTCACCAAGCTGCACACAAGATTATCGCACACTTCAATCTGCTCGCCGTTTTCATCGACTTTGTGCAAAGCCCCTTGAAACGCGCTCACTTGGACAATCTCGTCGTCCAATAAATAATGCAGCAAGTCGATTTTGTGGATGCCTAGATCTCCGCCGACGCCGAATCCAGAACGCTCTTTTTTGAAAAACCAAGTGGAATTGCTCTTATTGATGCCCCAAGTTTCAGGTCCTGCATGGCCGAATGCGGTGCGGAACGTCAAAATCTTTCCGAGTTCCCCGCTGGACAAGATTTCCCGGGCTTTTTGGTGCGCACGTGTAAAGCGCTGGTTATGGTCGACCATCAGCTTTTTTCCGGATTGTTTCTGGGCCGCCACAATTTCCGCAGCATGCGCCAGTGTCAACGAAATCGGCTTTTCGCACAGCACATGCTTGCCGCTCAACAGCGCTTGCGTAGTGAACAGATGGTGGTGTTCATTCGACGAACAATCGCTGATGGCGATAATGTCCGGATCGTTGAATAATTCCTCGACACGCTCTACATTCCTGCCGCCGAACAATTCGA
This sequence comes from Planococcus dechangensis, assembly GCF_042654465.1. Lineage (NCBI taxonomy): Bacteria > Bacillati > Bacillota > Bacilli > Caryophanales > Caryophanaceae > Planococcus > Planococcus dechangensis. The sequence goes on from NZ_JBHSGL010000005.1 coordinate 1,887,835, forward strand.
CCATCGCTTCGGAACGATGCAGGTTGCGGTCGTAAAAGACGATGCTTTCGACATGCGGATTCGCTAAATATTCCGGTGCATGGCGCGTTTTTGTGATTCCCCCGCACCCGATAATGCCCACTTTCATGCCCATCTGATCCCCCCTGTTTTCTTTCTATCATAAACTACACCGGTGGAAACTCACACCTTATCTATGGGCAAACCGGGAGAAAACTAAACTTCCTTTGTCCATAACGCTTCTCTCAATTAGGAAAGATTCGATGAGAAAATATCCTTCTTAAACATTAGTTAGTTATCTCGAAATATTTGATTGCTATTTATTTCACTATTTATTCCCCGCTTTTTGTTTGTGCAGATTTGTATCCAACGCCCTTTTATTATTGACTTTTCTTACTCCCATAAAGAAAGCGTTTACACGAAAGGGTTCTCTTTGACAAAATTCCCGTTTCATATGACAATGGAAATAGAATTAGAATCATTATAATCAGATAACTATATTAATTGAGGTGAATTACTTCAATTTTTTTTTATGTTATCGATTATGGTCATTCTAAAAAAATATTCAGGAGGTAATTATTTTATGTCTTTGATCGGAAAAGAAATCCAACCATTCCATGCGTCAGCTTACCAGGCGGCAAGCGGCGAATTTATCGAGGTCACTGAAGAAAACATGAAAGGCCAGTGGAGCGTTGTGTGCTTCTACCCAGCAGACTTCACATTCGTTTGCCCGACTGAACTTGAGGATCTCCAAAACCAATACGCGACTTTGAAAGAGCTTGGCGTGGAAGTGTATTCCGTTTCTACAGATACGCACTTCACCCATAAAGCTTGGCACGACCATTCAGATGCAATCGGCAAAATCGAATACACGATGATCGGTGACCCGTCGCAACGCATCTCACGCGGATTCGACGTTCTTAACGAAGAAGAAGGACTCGCACAGCGCGGCACATTCATCGTAGACCCTGACGGCATCGTCCAAGCTGCAGAAATCAACGCAGACGGCATCGGCCGCGACGCAAGCACGCTTGTCGGCAAAATCAGAGCCGCACAATACGTGCGCAACAACCCAGGCGAAGTATGCCCGGCTAAATGGGAAGAAGGCGGCGACACATTGAAGCCAAGCCTTGACCTCGTAGGCAAAATTTAAGGAGTTTTGACGATGATACTAGATGCGCAAATCAAAGCACAATTAGAGCAATACTTGCAGCTTTTGGAAGGCGACGTGCTGCTCCAAATGAGCGCCGGTTCCGACAAGGTATCAAAAGATATGGTCGATTTGGTGGAAGAACTATCCGCCATGTCCCCGCGCATTCAAGTAGAGCGCACTGAGCTTGAGAGAACCCCGAGCTTTAGCGTCAACCGTCCAGGCGAAGAGATGGGCATCATATTTGCGGGCATTCCACTCGGCCATGAGTTCACGTCACTCGTTCTTGCCCTATTGCAAGTGAGCGGACGTGCGCCGAAAGCCGAACAGAAAACGATGGACCAGATCAAAGCGCTCGAAGGCACATACCATTTCGAGTCGTATATTAGTCTAAGCTGCCAGAACTGCCCGGAAGTCGTGCAATCACTCAATTTGATGAGCGTCCTCAACCCGAACATCACACATACGATGATCGACGGCGCGGCGTTCAAAGAAGAAGTTGAAAGCAAAGACATCATGGCCGTTCCAACGGTCTTCTTAAACGGCGAATCGTTCGCGAGCGGCCGCATGTCGCTTGAAGAATTGCTTGCGAAACTCGGCAGCGCGCCCGATGCTTCCGAATTCGATGGCAAAGAGCCGTTTGACGTGCTCGTTGTCGGTGGCGGGCCGGCTGGAGCCAGCGCAGCGATTTATGCGGCGCGTAAAGGCATCCGCACCGGCATCGTCGCTGAGCGCTTCGGCGGACAAGTAATGGATACCTTGAGCATCGAGAACTTTATCAGCGTCAAGCGCACGGAAGGCCCGAAATTTGCGGCCAGCCTTGAAGAACACGTGAAAGAATACGATATCGACGTCATGAACTTGCAGCGTGCGAAACGCTTGGAGAAAAAAGAGCTGTTCGAGCTGGAGCTCGAAAACGGCGCAGTCGTTAAAGGCAAGACCGTCATTCTTTCAACAGGTGCACGCTGGCGCAATATCGGCGTCCCTGGTGAAGAAGAGTTCAAGAACAAAGGCGTGGCGTACTGCCCGCATTGCGACGGCCCGCTATTTGCCGGCAAAGACGTCGCAGTCATCGGCGGGGGCAACTCCGGTGTTGAAGCGGCGATCGACCTTGCAGGCATCACCAACCATGTTACGGTGTTGGAATACAACGCAGAGCTTAAAGCGGATTCTGTTTTGCAAGACCGCCTAAAGAGCCTGCCGAACGTGACGGTGCTGACGAATGCCCGCACACAGGAAATTACCGGCACCGACAAAGTGAACGGCATTTCCTATATCGACCTTCAAAGCGGCGAAGAAAAACATGTCGAGCTGTCCGGTGTCTTCGTCCAAATCGGCCTCGTGCCGAACACCGACTGGCTCGGTGACTTCGTCGAGCGCACATCGCACGGCGAAATCGTCATCGACCAGCGCGGCGCAACAAATATGCCGGGTGTGTTCGCAGCAGGCGACTGCACGAACGTGCCATACAAACAGATCATCATTTCGATGGGCGGCGGCGCCACGGCTTCACTCAGCGCGTTCGACCACCTCATCCGAAGCGACATCCCTGTTTTGGTGTAATCAACATAAAAGGACTGCGAAGAGAATTTCTTCGCAGTCCTTTTTTATGGGCTTACTGTTTTGATTCGTGCAAACGGCGGTGAAGCTGGTGCACTTGTTCCGCAAGTTCCGGCACCGGCCCGTCGACGTCCGGGTCTGTCAGTATTTCTGGGATGGAGAGGTTGCGGACAGGCGAAGGCGGGGCGCCGAGCTCTTTCATCCAACCTGCCAATTGTTCAGACGAACTCGCGTAGACAATGCGGCGAAGTCCGACCCAGCCATGCGCCGCCGCGCACATCGGGCAATGCTCGCCGGATGTATAGACGATCGCTTCGGCCCGTTCATCTGGCGCCATATGTTCCGCCGCCCAGCGCGCAATCGCGAATTCGGGATGCTGTGTATGGTCGCCTGACGCTACGTGGTTATGGTCTTCGAACAGCACCTCCCCTTGCGCCGACACGAGCACCGAACCAAACGGCTCGTCTCCTTTTTCTAGCGCCTGTTCGGCGAGTTCGACGCAGCGTTTCAGATAGTGTAGATCGGTTTCAGTTATCATATGAGGCCTCCTTATAATTCGGGTACATGCTGAAATTGAAAATACATATTAAAAAACTTCTTCCAAAGTTTTTCTGAACAGTTCATCCAATTGCGAGGTCGGATCTTCAACAGTTCCTTGAAGAGACTTGGCATATGCTTCGAGACGCTCCATTTCACGTTCCACAAATTGATTGATGACATCGATGCGCGGTTCAAGATCGAACTCCTCGCCATTCAATTTGCGGTGCAGCAACTCCTCCACTCTCTCTTTCAACTCGCCTTCTTCGACACTGTCTTCGAGCAGTTCATGAAATCCAATAGGCGGTGTCGTTCCATGCTTTTCAATCCACTGGCAAGCGAGGATCGGCCGCAGGACATAGAAGTATTTCTTGATTTTCACATCCGTCCCCTGCAGATACTCACGGTAGTTTTTCTTTGCCATATTCAAATAATGGTAGAGCATGGAATTCGGGAAAAACACATCGCTTTCAAGCGCCCGCATATGATGAATAAATTCATATTCCTGATAGTAAATAATCTCACTTCTCAGCCACTCCAATAACGGGGGGTTGTTTTTTCTGAACAGACGCAATGCTTTAGTGATTTCCCATCCACTAATATCCAGTAAATCGTTAATAGGTTCTTCAATCACATCGCGTTTTGCACCGATGCCTTGCTGATCGATCGATAAATACCATGATGGCGGATGAATATAGATAAAGCGAACATCGTAATCACTATCTTTCGACGGAAACCCCCAAGCTCTGCTCCCGGATTCTACTGCATATAGAATTTTCACGTTGTGCATACGTTCAATTTCTTTTAGCTTCTCGCGAATTATCTCTTTCATCAATGCATCTCCTGCTTTCCTCAACATTTAGGCGTGACAAATTGTCTACTCCAACTCTTCTTCCGCCAGCAATTTAAATCCTTCAATGATCGTATCTTCTTCCACTTCGATCAAAATGCAGCGTTTGCCGTTGTAATTGACTTCTTTTACGTAACGTAAGTCTTGCGGCCCAATCTTGATTTCCGCGACTTTCGTGTTGATTTTAATCGATTTGGACGTATAGCTCGGAATGATGTGGCTCGCTTTCATTTCATACGCCTTGTCTTCGACGACGTTCTGGAAAGCGCGTTCCACTTTTTCGGTGCTGACATCTTTGATGCCGCTTGCTTTCAGTACGCGTTCCACTTCTTTCGTATCCAATGTCGGCGTGCTGTCTTCATCGTTTTCATCATCGTCTGCCACTTCGAGCAAACTATTGATTTCATCGTACACATTGGCCAGCGTCTTCGAATTGACTTCTTCGCCGATGATGCTTTTGACGATTTCTTCAAACACCGCCTTGTCTTCTTCGGCGGTCATGATTTCATCGCCGTTCAGCACATTTTCGATAAACTGGAAATCCGGCTTGTTCGCCTTGCCCGCTGAATAGAGGATGTGATTGACGTCTGCGGAATTGTCCGTAAAGCTCGGGAACAAAAAGCCGCCGATAGGCGAAGCCAGTTTGATGACAGGGTCGGCCATCATATTCGACTTGAATTCCTTCTCGATAAAATCAAACACCAGCGACGATTTCGGCAGCTCGGTTTGGTTCATGCTGCACAGGATGAACGGCGTCGTGTAAACTTCATCGCGCATGTTGACTTCTGTTTCGTCAGGCTGGCGTTTGGTCGTTTTAAAATAAGTCCCGCGAATGAACGTGATGACCATGTCTTTATCGTATTGTTTGTCTTCCACCATCTTCAAAGCCATTTTTTGCATATCTTCCTGCCACTTTGCCGCATCGTCTGCATGGAGCCCTCCGTATAACAAATGCTGCGTGTGATCTTCTTGGCCTTCCTCGGGACGCTGGAACTTCACTTCAAACAGCTTCTGATCCAGCTTGCCGCCCAATACTTTCTTGAAGTTGGCGAGGAACAATTCTTGCTGCTCGCGGTCCAACATGGTAAACGAACGGCTTTCCTCGTGGAAGATCTCGCTGCTTTCCTGCTTGATGTAGACATTATAGATTTCAGTGATTTTCAGTAGATCGGTTTCCAGTTTAAAGCTTTTGCGAATCTCTGCTATATCTTTTTTGTTCATCTCTATTTCCAACTCCCTAACTTAATATCCATGTAATGCGCAAAAAAAGAGCATCCAAGCCAATTCGCTTTGGACACTCTCTCATTATAACAAGATTTCACATAGAAGCAGGAGTTTGCTTGTTTCCTGATCTCCAGACAGTTTTTTAAAGTACCAGCAACAATAAAGGAATGGTAATGATGCTCGCTAAAGTGCTGACGAACATCGCGCTCGACACCATATCCGGATTCATATCGAATTTGATGGCCAATAGCGTCGTGGTGGCTGCGGCTGGAGTCGCTGCAGAAATCAGCAGTACTTTGGACTCGAGCGAGCCTGCCGGATATAGCCAAGCCAATAACACGAAGGCGATCGCCGGAAAAGCCACCAATTTGAGTATAGCGGCTGTCCCGATGAACTTCAGCACCGTCTTGATCTGGATCGACGCCAAGGTGATTCCGAGCAGCGTCAGCAACACCGGCACAGCGGCCTGGCCAAGCAAGCCCGTGGCATTCCCGATCGCCTCAGGAACCGCAATTCCCGCTATTTTCAAGATCAGCCCAATCGTAATGGCAATAAACCCCGGCATGCGGATGATGGTGAGGACAATCGCCTTCTTCGAGACATCGGCATGATTCGAAGCATAGAAAATGCCGGCCGAATTCATCAGCAAAGATTGCATGACGACATAAATGATCGCAATCGCCATCCCTTCGTCACCGAAGGCAAACAAGATGATCGGCAAGCCGTAATTGCCGGTGTTCGGAAACGCACTGGCGAGCATCATCGTATTTTCATACGGCAGATTCCATTTTAAAATCACTCCCAGTAATTTGACCAGTAGCGCAAAACACGCAAATAATAAGAGCGCAAACAATACAATTCTCCCCAAATCACCGAGATTCAAAGACGAAGTGGTGACCGAATGGAAAAACAAGGCCGGGCTGAACACATAAATGCATAAATCGGAAACCGGCTTGGAATTGATCGTCATGAACTTGCCGACAAAAAAACCGATGCCGAGCAAAATAAAGACAGGTAAAATGATATTGATGATTTCAGCAACTACCATTGATTTTCACGTCCCATCAAAAAAAGGAAAGGATTTCTCCTTTCCCGTCTGTTGAACAAATAACGAATATTTCATTTCCACGATAACGGATACTTTTACACTACCAAAAAATAACTAGGCTGTCGAAATGGTTTCCAAAAACGCCTGTCTGTTTCTTCCTTGTATCAGATGAAAAACGGGATAAATATGCTCGCCAATAATAAGATCAAAGCTCCGCCGAGTCGGGAAGAAATTTGCGCGAACGGCATCAATTCCATTCGTCTCGCTGCAGATAGCACCGCGACATCGCCGGTTCCGCCCATATTCGCCATGCACAGCCCAGCAGTGATGGCCGCTTCGATCGGATAAAAGCCCATGAATTTGCCGACCACGCCCGCACCGATCACAGCTCCGAGGACGACAGCAAAGACAATCAGCACATACTGGATGCTCAACGCATTCAATACCGCTTCCAAATCCGTATACGCGACCCCAATGCCGACCAACAACGCGTTGGTCCAGTTGCGCGCCACAAACTCATACCACTGGCTCGCACCTTCTACAATGATTTCCGGCATGACATTGGCAACTTTCAATGCAGCGACCAAGATGATCATGATGGCGTAAGGATGCAACGGAATAAAATCACCCAATAGATTTCCTAAAATATAAAATGACACAGCAGCCAAGACGCCGATTCCCATTTTGGCCAAATCATAGCCGGTCGTTTCTTTTTTCTCGTAATGGAAATTACGGATCAGCTGGCCGTTCCCCGTCAAACTCGGGTATTTATTGCCGATCATGTTCAAGACGCTAGCCAAGATGATGGCGAAGACATTTCCGAGCGCCAAGGCCGGTACGAGTATCGATAAATAATAGCCCGGTTCATTGCCAAGCATTTCCGAATACACTTGAGACATCGGCACAGCACCCGCCCCCATGCCGCCGCCCATGATTGGCATGGCGATGACGAGCACTGCTTCTTGTACGCTGAATCCTAACACCAGCCCGACCAATGCTGCCAGGGCCACTGCGCCTGCCACCGCTGCGAGCAGCGGCAAGGCGTAGCGGACGCCCGCTTTTACCAAGATTTTTGATTCCATCCCCAAAATACTGCCGGTAATCAATGCCGCAATATAGAAATTGAGGAAATCGCCGTCTGTCATGAATTCCGTAATCCCCGCCGTCGTGCTTTCAGGCATCAGTCCGCTATAGACCATGTAAGCGGATCCGAAAATAGCGACAATCGCACCACCGCCAAGGAAGGTGCGGACAATCGGCAAATTATTGCCGAACCAGCCAAACAATTCACCGAGCACCATCGTAATGAGCAATGCGCCGATCATGCCCGCCGGCAAATTTTCGGTATACATCGCATAAATGGCGATGACCGCAAAAATAGCAAACCATAGAATGGGCAGATTAAAAATCGTGAATTTGTCTTTCAAGCTTCTCCCCGGAAGCCGTGCCGGGGCTTTTGTTGTTTCTTTCATCTTGGACACCTCGTTTTCTTGAGCTTAAGCGCACACAGGTAAGCGCTTTCAATGTATTTCATATTTTAGACAAATTTCTGACAACTTCTAGCTTATGAAAGTATTGGTTTTATTGTAATTAAAAAAAGCAGCCGCATTGGCTGCTTTTTTAGCTTGTCGTGGACTTTTAAACCGCGTTTTCCCATACTCACCCTTCACTTTCAAAGATAAGGATCGAGACGATGTGTATTTTCCGGGTCCAAGCGGTATTGGTAGATGGGCCTGCCCACTCCGTAGGTCAAATCTTCCTGCAAATAGCCGATCGCGCTGAGGAACTTCAAGTATTTCCTGACAGAAACCCTGGAAATCCGGGCCGCCTGCGCCAAGTCGTCCGTCGAAAACACCGCGGCTTCATTCGTCAGGATCACGTGTTTGAGGGTCTGTAAGGTGGCTTTCGTCAGCCCTTTCGGCAAATCCTGGGCATTCGATTGTGAAGCAGCGGACGGCGGTTTTCTGCCGAGCAAGCTGTCGATTTCTTGCTGGTTGACCTGTCTATTATCGTGCAGTTTATGAAAGTTGTTTTTGTATTGCAAGAGCGCTTCCTGAAAACGGCTGAATTCGAACGGCTTGATCAAATAATCGGAAGCCCCGAGCCTTAAAGCGTGCTGGATTTGCTGGATTTCAGATGCCGCCGTGATTAAAATGACATCAAGATCCTGCTTTTGTTCGCGGATCATTTGCAAAAATTCAATACCCGTCAAGCCGGGCATATGGATGTCGAGCAACACCAAATCGATGTCTGCCTCCGCCAGTATCGCGATCGCCTGCTGCGCGTTCCCGGCCACACTGCTCACCATGAAGCCTTCCATCCGTTCGACGAATTGCCGGTTCAAAGCCGCGACCATCGGATCATCTTCCACTATCATCACTTGAATCATCGTTTTCACCCCTTGCTTCATAAGGCACTACTACCTCGAATGTCGTGCCATTGTTCACCTCGGAGGCCACGTCAATCGAGCCTTCGAGTTTGTCTACACTGTTTTGCACCAAATACAGCCCGAATCCTCGGTGGTAGCCTTCCTTACTGGAAACTCCTTTTTCGAACATCGTTTCCTGCACTTCCTGCTGGATGCCGGTTCCCGTATCACTGATCGTCACCGTCAGCAATTCATCGATATAAGAAAATATGGCATCTACTTGCTTCCGTTCAGTATCCACGACATTGTCGATCGCATTGTCGACCACATTGCCGATGATGGTGATCAATTCATGCGTAACAGCGGAATCGTCCGGTTTTGGAATGTCCGTTTCGCAGTGGATCGCAAGCTCGACCTGCGCTTCCCTGGCAAAACTGATTTTCCCGAGTATAAAGCCTGCCAGCACCGGATCCTTGATGGAACGCGTCACGTTGCCGACTTCCACCGCCTGATGGTCGACCAGCTTTGTGATAAAGTGTGACACCTGTTCGTACTGCTCCATTTTGATCAAGCCCAATAAGACATGCAGCTGGTTCATGAACTCATGCGATTGTGCACGCAAGGTTTCCGCATACATTTCCACGCCTGTCAGCTGCTCGGCCAGCTCATCGATTTCCGTCTTGTCACGGAACGTCACCATCGCCCCGATCACTTGCTCCTGTACCAGCAAAGGCACATGATTTGAAATGATGGAAAGTCCATTGAGCTCTTGTTCCTCGTCCAAGACCGTCTGTTTGTCAACGAGCACGCGGCTTACTGCGAGACCCGGCAAAAACTCCTCAATCGCCGCGCCGATCGGTTCCTGTCCCTTGAACCCCGCTTTTTCGAACAGCTCTCTCGCCGAGCGATTGGCCAGCATGATCCTTGAGTCTTTATCAATGGCAATAACGCCCTCGTAAACGGAATGGAGCATCTGGTTACGCTCTTCATGGATACGGGCGATTTGGTGTGGTTCAAGTCCCAGCAGGCTTCGTTTAATATAACGCGCTAAGCACAAGGCGCCAATAATCCCGAACAGCAATCCGATCAGCGATCCAATCCAAATGGTCTTCTGGTTTTCACCGATCGCCGACTCTACTTCCTCCAGCGAAATACCGGCTGCAACAGCACCAATTTGATTGCCCTGATCATCAAAAATCGGGGTGAACGAACGGACCGACTGGCCAAGCGTCCCTTCCGCCCTAGAGGTATATTCCTCCCCTTCGAGTACACGCCTCTCATCCCCGCCGGCAAAAGCCTTGCCGATATTGTCCGGATTCGGATGCGATTTCCGGATACCGTCCATATCCATGACGACGACAAACAACACATCTGCGGCTTGCTGCATCGCCAGCGCGTAATCCTGGATATCGGCTTCCGCAGCTTGTGATTGCAGCCCACTTCGGATCACTTCCGAATCTGCCATAGCATTCGATATCCTAACGGCTTTCTCTTCCAACTGCTGCTCGATCCTATCACCTGATGTATCCGCTACGAGCAGGTTGGTGATCACGAGCGACACCAAGACAACCGATAGGACAAAGAGGATAATAATCGTACTTAATTTAAATCGGGATAAAAACGCCATGCTGCACCTCATTCTCTAAGCCGGAAAGTTCTTTTAAAAGATGTTTCTACTATAAGCCAAAACCGCTCCAAAGAAAATCAGGGGAATGAACCAAAAAAGCAGCCGCAAATTCTGCAGCTGCTTGGCTTGTCGATGATTCACGTCGCAATTCCGATCGACTTGTTTTCGTATTGCGCATCCCTCAACGCTTTCAAGATAAAATGCGCCACATCTGCACGCGGAATGGTTTTCGATTTGCTTGGTACGCTTTCTTCCGACTCCCTGTACTGTCCTGTAAACAGATCATTGGTCAATCCCATCGGCCGGACGATCGTGTAGGTCAGCCCACCCGCTTGAATAGCATCCACAGCCGCCCGGTGGTCAATGAGCGCATTCTTCAGCACGCCCATCATCACTTTCCCGCCGATGCCCGGCAATTCCTTGTCGATCCCGGCAGAGGCGGTATAGACGATGCGCTGGACGCCATGCTGTTGCATGCCCGCCACGATATTTTTCACCATCGTTTGCAGGTCGGTCGATTTGTTCATGCCTTGATTCGAGCCCAAACACGACACGACCGCGTCATGTCCGGCAATCGCTGCGGATACTTGTTCCACGTGGAACGCATCACCCTGTATGACGGTCAATTTATCGCCTGTCGCTTTCAGCTTGTCCGGTGTCCGTACAAATGCCGTCACTTCATAGCCTTGCTCCAATGCTTGCTCTACAACGGAGCTGCCTACGCCGCCCGTCGCCCCGAATACGATGATTTTCATCCCGCTTCACCTAGCTTTCTTATGAGTTGTTAAGCTATCGAATCCAAAGTATAAAACACATCAACGCGATTCCACACGATCTGAAATCACGTTTACGGCTTTCACAAATTCCGCAACGAACTCCTCGCGGTTCACGCTATGCAAAACATGGACATTCGGCATTTCGCCTGTCCGATTCGTAAAATCGACCACCGTAGCACCTGCCGTGATGCCTTCGAGTGAAGCCGCCACATAGCAGTCCTGTCCTTCAAACAGATCCGGCCGCAATAAATACATGACCGCACAGACGTCATGGAAATGAAGCACTTGGTCGTAATTTTCTTCGTGAAAAGGTGTTCTCTTGATGACGTCCAAATAATGCGTGACAAGGCCATACGCCTTCTCCGCAAATTCTGTGCCGATATCCAAAATGCCCTGCGCTTCCTCCAGCGTGACAAATGCTTTATGTGTCACATCCAAGCCACTCATCACAACTGGAACGCCCGAGCGGAATACGATTTCCACTGCATGCGGGTCGACATAGGCATTGAATTCAGCGGACGGCGACATATTGCCGCCGACTGCCGCTCCGCCCATCCACGAAATGCGCTCAATTTTCGGTTTCACTTCCGGATGCGCCAGCAATAAGGCCGCCACATTCGTCAAAGGGCCAGTTGCAACAATGGTCATTTTCTTCTCGCTCGCAAGCAAAGTCTCCCGCATTGCAGCAACCGCCGGCCGTTCGCTCACCGGCAAAGTCGGTTCCGGAAACTCGACATTCCCAAACCCGCTCTCCCCGTGGATCTCTTCCGCCATCTCGAGCTCGCGGAACATCGGCTGCTCCAAACCGCGCGCCACTTCCACCTGCGCTCCGATATAACTCAAGAACGTGCGCGCATTGTAATTCGTCTTGTCCTGCGAAATATTCCCCGAACACGTCGTCACTAAGCGCACATCCAACTTATCATCATGCGCGAACGCCAAAGTGAGCATCATCGCATCGTCAATGCCCGGGTCTGTATCAATCATGATCGGCAATCTGGCCATCCCTGAAAACCACCTTTTCTACTCTATTGGTTTTGATTTTACGCTAGTCGGGGCTTTAGGTGAAATGATAGTGAGTACATCTATTCTTTACTGAACAGAAATCCATGCAAAAAACTAGCCATCAAAGTCGAGGACTATAATGGCTTTTTGCTCATAGTGGTAATAAATTCAGTCAGCTTTTCTCCCTAGTATGGACCGATGAAACAAATTCATTACACGTATTGAAAAACAAGTTCGCCCTCTTCGGTCCCCGCCGGCGCAAACTCCAACTTTTTAAGTAACTGAATGGAAGCAAGGTTTTCAGGAGACGTTCCGGCTAGAATTTTGAGTCCGCGATGCGATTGTTGGATCCAGCGAATCATTCCCTGGATAGTTTCATACGCATACCCTTGTCTTTTAAAGGAGGGGCTGATGGTATAGCCGATCCAACAAGCCTCAGCTTCCTTTTTCATAAAAATATCCCCCAGTAGGGCCTGGTCGTTTTTGCGGATGATGGCAAACTGGGCACCTTTTTCCACTGATGGCTCTCTTAATAGAATTTTTTCATATTCTTCTCGAGCCAAGCCTTTAAAATATTGAAATTCCATCCATTCAAGGTTGTTGCGGTAAACCACAAAAGCATCCAGATCGCTTTCAATAAAAGGCCTGATGCAACACCTTTTCGTCTCAAAGACAGCTTGCATTCTATTGTCTTTCTGCATTTTATGCGTCCCTCCCCGCGAGCATGCACTATGTTTATGCGCATCCCGGCATTCACCATCAAATCACTGTTTAATCGGATGCGTCCAGAGTTTTTCCTATTGCATGGTTGGTGATTCCTTCTGTATATATTCTAACAAGACACTGAGGAGACCTTTGTCTCTGGATACTTCGAGTGGTAGGCACCCAGATTTCCTACAGTGATTCGAATGTTATATACTGATTACAAATTCTTTATGACTTTACTATGACGTTTGGAGGAGATCGGATGATGTTCGAAAACAAAGTAGTGGTTGTTAATGGTGGAACGGGTGGAATTGGCAAAGAAGTGGTTCGTTTCTTTTGCAGAGAAGGAGCTAGCGTTCATTTTACGGGAAGAGACAGCGATAAAGGCGCTCAAGTTGAGAGTGAATGCGACGGGAAGGCTCATTTTTACGAAGTCCATAACGAAAATCCGGAAGAAATTGAAAGCTTTTTTAAAACACTTGAAAATGATGGGCATCCGATCGATATCCTGTTCAACAATGCCGGTGTTCTGTCTATCGGAATGGGGCCATTGTCTCGCGTAAAGCTAGATGACTGGAGTCAGTTGATTGCCGTCAATCAAACGGCGATCTTCCTCTACATGAAATACGCTTTAGCCGTGATGAGCAAGCAAAAACATGGAGTCGTTATCAATAACGCCGCCATCCTTGGAAACGATAAAGTCAATCCGATGCTGCCGGCTTATAGCGGAACTAAAGCAGCCGTTGTCGCGATGACCCAAAGCACGGCTCTGCGCTTTGCCAATCAAGGCATCCGCGTCAATTGCATCTCCCCCGGCCCGACAGAAACCGACCTGGCCATTAAAGCATATGGCGGAAAAGAAAATTATGAAAAACAATCACAGGGACACCCGAGAGGAAGCTACGGGAAACCAAGTGAGATCGCAGAAGTCGTGCTGTTTTTAGCTTCAGACAAGGCGTCCTATATAAACGGTGCGGAAATCGTTGTAGATGGTGGTTACTCGTTAAAATAAATGGACTTAAGAAACAAGACAGGATTAGTTTAACCATTTACTGTAGAGCTTTATTTTCCTGTGGGGTGAAGTAAAATTATTTTTTACAGTCTTTCACAAGTAGCGCTTGATTAATTCAATAAAGCAAAAAGGTTCATTCTTCTTATTAAAAGAAGAATGAACCTTTTCAGTAAACGCGATAAATGAAAATACATCCGCCTCAGGCTTCTATGGAAGGAGAAAAAGGCAGGTGTTTTCTAAAATCTAATTGTAATATAGGTTCTCAGTTGGATATACCGGATCATTGGTGATGTCGATTCCAAGCTTCTTAAAGGTCTGTTCGTTTTCTCTATTCAATATAACCGTAGAATGAGCTTGGGTGTCTTTTAAATGTGGCAATTGCTTATAAGCCAGCTCAGAAGTAGGATTGGTGACCGCACTGATTGCCAGTGCAATGAGCACTTCATTGGCGCTTAATGTCGGGACGCGGCTATTCAAGTCATCGGTTTTCAACCGTTGAATCGTTTGTAAAATCATCGGCGACAATAAATCAATTTCATCGGAAATATTGGTCAATTTCTTCAACCCATTCAGAATCGCCGCTGCCGAAGCATCCATCAAAGTTGTCGTTCGGCCGGTGATCATCTCGCCATTCGGCAGTTCTATCGCAATTACGGCTTGTAAATTCGTGCTATCAATTTGCGCCTGGACTTCTTTCGCATAATTACGTGCCGGCAATACAGGTGCCCGATCCTCTTTCTTTAAACCGGTCTCTTCCAGAATCACTTGCATGTGGCGCACACTGTCTTCATCGGCAAGCCCTTTTTTATAATCGTTCTCTACGACGAAGCTGCGCCGAATGATTTCCTGCTTGGCAGCTTCCTGGACAACGCTATCATCCGTGATGCCCGATTTCAGGCGATTGACCCCCATATCCGTCGGTGAACTGTAAACAGACTCTTTGCCGGTAATCCTTTCAATAATCCGTTTGATGACAGGAAATGTCTCAATATCACGATTGTAATTGACCGCTACTTTCTCATATGCTTCATAATGATAATTATCAATCATATTTACGTCTTTTAAATCGACGGTAGCCGCTTCATAAGCGATGTTTACTGGATGCTTTAACGGCAAGTTCCAAACTGGAAAAGTCTCAAACTTAGCATAGCCGACTTCATTTCCCAGTTTGTTCTCGTGGTACATTTGGTTAAGGCAGGTGGCAAGCTTTCCACTGCCCGGGCCAGGGCCCGTTACTACCACGATTGGCTTTGTCGTTTTAATATAAGGATTATTCGCAAATCCTTCTTCCCCAAGGACCGCCTCCACGTTTGTCGGATAACCTTCAATTTCGCGGTGAATACAGACGCTAATTCCGCTTCTCTCAAGCTTTGTCATAAATACTTTGACTGTTGGCTGCCCCTGGTAACGGGTGATCAAGACACTGTTGACAGAAATTCCGTATGCTCGGTATTCGTCAATTAAGCGCAGGACATCTTGGTCATAAGTGATGCCGTAATCTTCACGGACTTTGTTTCGTTCGATGTCTCCAGCGTACACACAGATGATGATTTCCGCATTTTCTTTCAGTGTATGCAATAGTTTGATTTTGGCATCTTCATCAAATCCAGGCAGGACACGCTTGGCATGTTTGTCGCCTATCAATTTTCCGCCAAATTCCAAGTAAAGTTTATCATACTGCTGCACCCGCTCCAGGATGTAGGCTGATTGTTCTTGCAAGTATTTCTCCGAGTCAAATCCAATTTTTTTCATTAAATTCAGTCCCACCTTCTAACTTCAAGCTCCCTTAACTCGAGTGATAAAAACCCCTTAAGAGATACTTCCAAATAAAAATCCATTCTTATCATTATAAATTTTTGAAAAAAGGAAATCGGTCCAATTGCTTCATTGAGTGGGTTATCCTAATAAGCGCAGTGGCCTTATCAAGGATATATTCAACTAAAACAACAGAATTCAAATCAATGTTTAGTATATCCAAATGATGAAATTCTGTTTCTCTTGGATAGTTTCAATAACTGAATTGCCTTTAGCATTTGGACAAATCATGTATAAGTTAAATTTTATTTAATAGTTTAAACCTCACTTACTTATGATAAGGTTCACCCTTTATAATCCGGAAAGCCCGATACACCTGCTCCAGCAAGATCAACTTCATCAATTGATGCGGGAACGTCATCTTGGAAAACGATAATTTCTCATCTGCACGCTTCAATACTTCATCATGGAGGCCGAGTGAGCCGCCAATGACGAAGACAACTTTGCTGCGGCCGTAGGTCATGAGCGATTCCATGTCTTTAGCGAGCCCTTCGGACGTCTTCATCTTGCCGTCGATCGCCAGGGCGATGACGTAGGCGTCTTGCGAGATTTTGGCGAGTATGCGCTCGCCTTCTTTCTTTTTGACGATTTCCATATCCGCTTCGCTCAATTGCTCCGGCGCTTTCTCGTCCGCGACTTCAATTTCCGTGATTTTTGCATAAGCCCCTAACCTTTTTGCATATTCTGCAATGCCTGCTTTTAAGTATTTCTCTTTCAGTTTTCCGACGGTGACAATGGAAATGTTCACAACTTATCCCCCTTTACACGAAATTTACAAACAAGTTGCCCACAGACTTTATGCACATATCCACAGGCGTTTCTACATCTTGTAGAATTTTATTTATCCGCCACAAGATACAATGCTTGTTCTTCACAGTAATCACAGTTTGTGGATAACTTTTCGATTTCTGATAATTCCGTCAGTATAGGATAACTTTCCGTTTTGGCGACAAATTCGTCAAGCCCTTGTCCCACGTGTGTTTGGCAGCAATAAAGTTTCATTTTTCCGCCTCCTTCCGATTTCCGAATATTCAACACAGTTATACACATTTCGTTCCCTTTATCCACAATCCATTTTAACAGATTAAAAACCCTACGGATAGCGAAGCTTTTACTGCCTGTGGATTGTGCACAATCGAAATTTTACAAAAAAGTTATCCACATACCATTTTTCCGAACATTAGACTCCTTTTCACCGGAATTTCGCTTTGCGAAGTGTATAATATTCATGCTTTTTATCCGTTGCCGCACATCTGTTTTCCAATAGAAAAAAGCAGCTTCCGGAGGTGTATATTCAACCGTCCGGAGCTGCTTTTTTTAAAATGTAGAATTATCGACGAGTTCGAGTTCGAATTCGAGCAATTCGCCGTCTCGATACGCTTTCACTTCGAGCATATCGCCGATTTGTTTTTCATTGTACAGATGTTTGCGCAAATCGATGATGTCGCGGATCTCTTGCCCGTCCATCTCCACCACCACGTCGTACTGCCTCATGCCTGCTTGTGCCGCCGCAGACCCTTCGACAACCGAACTGACAACAACGCCTGCTGTGACGTCTTCAGGCAAGTTCAGCGTATCTTCACGATATGTGCTCGGTACTTGGGCGAGATCCACCAGCGTGATGCCCATCGCCGGCCGTACCATTTCACCGGTCGCCTCCAATTGGCGTATGACTGGCAATGCTGAATTGATCGGGATCGAAAAGCCGATGCCTTCGACTTGTGAAGTAGCGATTTTCATCGAATTGATGCCGATCAATTGACCCGCCAGATTAACGAGCGCCCCGCCGCTGTTTCCGGGGTTGATGGCAGCATCGGTTTGTAGCACTTCCGCTTGCCAATCCTCTGTGCCGTCACCGTTCAAGTCGACGGGCACCGCACGGTCAGTGCCGGAGACAACACCGCTCGTCACTGAACCGGAAAACTCCAGTCCAAGCGGGTTGCCGATTGCAATCACTGCTTCGCCACGCTTCAAAGCATCCGAATCGCCCAGTTCCACAACGTCTTGCACTTTTTCATTGCTCATTCTCAGCACGGCGAGATCTGTCCAAATATCGCTGCCGACTAGTTCTGCTTCGACTTTCGTGCCGTCTGCGAGTGTCACTTCGATGCCGCTCGCACCGTCGATGACGTGTTGGTTCGTGACCACATACGCTATTTCGCCTTCACTTTTATAGATGACGCCGGAGCCTGTGCCAACTGCCTGCTCCTGGCTTTGGGAAAAGAAATCACTGCCTGCCTGCAAATTCGAAACGCCGACGACTGCATCCGACGCCGCTTCCACCGCTTTTGTCACATCGGTCGTAATGTCGAGCGAAGCGCCTTGCTGTTCGCGCTGTTGTTCTTGGATTTGCGTGCCAGACTGGTTATCCGCCCCCGGCATGACGCCCGGTGCTTGGCTGAACAGCAGCCACACCACAAGCCCTCCGGCCAGCGCCCCGAACAATCCGGAGAAAAAGCTGCCGGAACGGCTCGGTTTGCGCGGCCTGCCGTTTGGCGTTTGATTATAATAGCCCATAGCCTCCATCCTCTCTGAGTGTCTCTCTTTTTATCATAAATTCTCTCCCCCAAAATGCAAGCAATCGTCCCTGCTGCTCACAAGCTGCTCGAGGTAGATGACAATACCGCGAAAGCTGAGCTTGAAGTGGAAGCGCTCGACTCCTGCGGTAACAGTACGAGCCGAAGACACTGGACTGAGCAAAGCGAGCGCTGGAACGGAAAGCCTGTTTTTTACATCCCAGTCACCGTTTCTACACCATCTTAACCTCGCTCTTGGGCAAGTCTACCCTTGCAGCGCAGATGTGGGAGCAATGGGGTTGCAAGCCCCCGGCAGCTGGCACCGCGACGTCCTGTAGCTGATGGTAGTGAAAGTGGCGACTCCGGGAGGATCAGCGAGACAATTGAGACCCTGGACTGAGCGCAGCGAGGGAAGCGGCTCAATGCGAGCCCTCCGGAAAGCGTCCACTTTCACGGACATCAGCGACTCTTTAAAAAAAGACTGCCCCTACAAGCCTTTTCTCAGGCTTCTGGGACAGTCTTTCCTCTACCATCTATTCACACAACAACCAAGGGCGTGGCTTCGGTCGGCGACGTATCAAACAAATCGACGTATTCGCCGACGATGATGCCTTTTGTCTGCAAGGTCTGCTCGACGCTCATGCGCGCCAGGTCTTTCATGTTATTGTCTTTGCTCAAATGCGACAAATAAATGCGTGTCGGCTTTTCCGCCATCACTTCAGCCATGGCGACCGCCGCATCTTCGTTCGAGACGTGCCCCACATCGCTTAGGATGCGCCGTTTGACCGACCACGGATAACGTCCCATCTGCAGCATGCCGACGTCGTGATTGCTCTCAAAGACATACGCATCGGACGCGCCGATGATGCCTTTCATGCGGTCACTGACATAGCCTGTATCGGTGATGAGCGCGAGCTTGCGGCCGTGTTCATGGAATACGTAGAACATCGGCTCTGCCGCATCGTGCGACACGCCGAACGACTCGATGTCGAGCCCGCCGAACGATTTCATCGTCTCCATATCAAAATGGAAACGCTGCTCTAGAGGAATCGCCCCGACTAGTCCGTCCATCGCTGTCCAGGTTTTGGCGTTGGCGTAGATCGGCACTTTGTGCTTGCGCGCGACGATGCCGAGCCCTTTAATATGGTCGCTATGCTCATGGGTGACGAGAATGCCGTCGAGCTTGCTCATGTCGCGGCCGATGGAAGCGAATAAGCCTTCCATTTTCCGGCCGCTAAGCCCTGCGTCAACCAAAAACGCATGCTCGTCGGTTTCAACGTAAATGGCATTGCCAGTCGAACCGCTGGCCAATACACTAAAGCGCATAGTCAAAATCTCCTTACTCTGCTGTTTCCTCGTTCTGTCTGTTCAATTCAATGACGCCATCCTTGATGGCATTGACGTAATGATCTTCTTCCACACCGTCCGATTGCTGGACGCGGATGCGCCATGTCGGCACGAACATTTGGCGGTTTTCCGATACTTGCACATGCATCGAATAGCCGAGCTGTGCTTCGGTAATGCGGCTATTCGTTTCAAGCAAGTTCTTCTGGTACAAAGTGTGGATCGCCTGAAGCGGCTTGATCAGCACTTTTTCTTCTTCGTTTTCGATAATATTGTCGAACATGGTCTGCTCAAAACCGATGACGTCGCCGTCTTCATTCCAGAATACGGTCAATTGTCCGTCCCGGCTATAAAACAGCGGCTTTTCCGCAATTTGCTGCGAAAACACAGCGCGGTTCTGTTCTTCATCGATTTGCCGCAGCAAATAATCCGAGCCCGACGGAACTTCCTGTTCCGCGAAAGCTTCGAGCGCGTCTTCAGCCTCGCCTTCTAACGCAATCGGCTCATCATAAGTCACTTGCAGCATGCGGTCATTCAACACATTGACCACACCGTCTATGTCGACATCCGAACTGGTGAAGATTCTTGATTCGCCGCGGACATACGGTTTGGCTTCTGTCGCATCAGGCAGCGCCGCATAGGTAATGTTATCGCCGCGCAGCTTCTCATCGATCGTAGACTCCGGAAGCAGCTCGATCCGTTCCGCTTCGGTATAGCGGTCGAGATAAAGCGAATATAGAAACACATTGAGAATTGAAAAGACGATGATGAAAATCGTTTTCGTTTTACTCCAATCCAAGCTTTACGCCCCCTACCGATTCTTCAGATAGCCGTGTCCATTTGCCGTTTGATTTATAATACCAAGCCGGTTCAAACGTGATCAGCTGTTCGTCTTCACTGCGTGTCAGCTCATAGCCGATGGTTACCGCTTGGATGGTCTCCAATTCCAGGTCGAGCCTTGTCAAAGCTTCCAGTACGGCCTTTCCTGGCGCCATTTCCACGGTGCGGGTTTCAGCAACCGAATCGAGGAAATAGGTCGGGCGGCTGTAGCGGAACACTTGCTCGATGCCTTCGTCGGTGCCCATCTCCACGTCCAAGCTAATCGCCGTCGTATTGCTGAACACCGGTGCATCCTCAAATAGCAATTGATAGCTGATTTGCTGATTGACCGAAGTCATGCCGAAATACATGTACTGATCGGTCCAGCCGCCATGTTCGTTAATATAGCTGACCGAATTGAAAATCAAGTCGGATGGGATTCCTGGGTCCGATGTCTCGGCTTTCGGCTGGACATAATTGATGCTCTTCTGGCTGTCCACCTCGCGCATGATTGCCCCGGAATCGTCCGTATATTCCTCGCTCAATAAATCTCCGGCAAATTCTGCAGTCGGGCTGTCCATAATGGCATCCGCCAGTACTGAGGCCGGTGTCTCTTCGAGTAAATAATCAAAGCTGGTTTTCTCTGCCGGATTTTCCGCTACGTATACCGGCAATGTACCGATGCGCGGATCGGTGATGTAGCTTTCATAATCCTTTGCCTGTTCGACAAAATCATCACGGAACTGATCGAGCGCTGTATTCATTACTTGCGCTTCGTATATTCGGCCGGAGCCGGTATTGATAAAGTAAATGACGGGGTCAGTGTTGTCTTCCGTTCCCCATTCGATGACGACACGGTTAAACGTCGATTCCGGCAAATTATTATCGGTGATGTCCATGATGACATCGAATACAGGAAAAGGAACGGCCGCCGGGTAGTAAAGCACCGCGCGACCAGGACCATGTAAATACTGTGTCAGCACTTCCGGTATGGCCTCTTCTTCAGACAACAGAACATCGGAAATCTGCCATTGCTGGACTGTGTCGAGCATCGTTTCGATCTCCAGCTGGGAGAAAGTGCCGGTCACTTCATCTTCGTGATGGTACAGCACTTTGATCGGCCGCACGACCTCATCGGCATTGCGTTTGTCGCCGATCGCTACTTCTTCTTGTGTCGGAGTTTCGATTTCATCGTAGGTCGGGGTGAATGTCCAGATGGTGAATGTCAGCGCCAGGCTGAGCACAATGAGCAGCAGCAGCGCCATGGACTTTACATGCTCCAAATACTTCAATCCCATTCACCTCCATCGTCGATTTCATATGGCAAGGTGAAGAAAATCGAAGTCCCTTTGCCGTACTTGCTCTCTGCCCAGATTTTGCCGCCGTGGGCATTGATCATTTCCTTGGAAATCGCCAAACCAAGGCCGGTCCCGCCCATCGCACGCGAACGTGCACGGTCGACGCGGTAGAAGCGGTCAAAAATACGCTCGACATTTTCTTTCGGGATCCCCATGCCTTCATCGGTGATCGACACGAGCAATTCATCCTCTTTTTCACGGACTGAAAAACGGACCTTGCCGCCTTCTGGTGAATACTTCAAGGCGTTCGAGATGATGTTGTCGATTACTTGCGTTAATTTATCGGTATCGATTTCCACAAAATACTGCGTTTTCGGCAATTTGCGCTCGAACGACACATTTTGCGATTTCGACATCTCGAAACGATCGATGATGCGGTTGAAGAATACGCCAAACTCGACCATTTCCTTGCTTAAATCCGATTCGCTCGAATCCATTTTCGACAGCTTCAGCAAATCGTTGACTAAGCGAATCATCCGCTCCGTCTCCGTTTGCGTCACATTGAGGAAATTCGGTGCAAGCTCCGGATCTTGCC
Source organism: Planococcus dechangensis (assembly GCF_042654465.1). NCBI lineage: Bacteria > Bacillati > Bacillota > Bacilli > Caryophanales > Caryophanaceae > Planococcus > Planococcus dechangensis. The sequence continues at coordinate 1,910,081 of NZ_JBHSGL010000005.1, forward strand.
ACGCGCCGTCTGCGAGCGCTTCTAAATAGCTGCGCATCGTCGTCAGCGGCGTCCGCAATTCATGCGACACGTTCGCCACGAATTCGCGGCGTTCCATATCGATTTTTTCCTGCTCGGTATTGTCGTGCAAGACGGCGATCAAGCCATTGACAAAGCCGGTCTCTTTTTGGATGACCGAGAATGTCGTGCGCAAAATCGTCGACTGGTCTTGCGTGTTAATATCCAGCGTAATCGCTTCGCGCATATCGATCAAATCTTCAAATGTATAGGATTCATCAAGGCCAAGAACGGCTGTCACCGGCTGGTTGATGACTGTTTCACGTGAAACATTGAGCAGCTGCAAAGCCGGCTCGTTAATAAGAATGATGCGGCCGCGACGGTCAGTCGACAGTACCCCGTCCGTCATATTGGCGAGTACCGAGGCAAGCTTGCGGCGCTCGCTTTCAGTCGATTGCTGGGATTCCTGCAATCGGTTCGTCAAATGGTTGAACGCACGCGCGAGCTGGCCGATTTCATCTTCACTATAGACGCGCACCTTGCGCGAGAAATTGCCTTTCGCCATCGCTTGCGCTTGCCGGCGCATATCGGCGATCGGCCGTGAAATCGTCTGTGCGACGAGCACGCCGAGCACTGCCGTGATGAACAGCGCAATCGCCGTACCGCCCGCTAAAATGGAGTTGATGGAATCCATTTGGTTATAAACGTTCTCGACTTCTGCTTTGACATACAGCGTGCCGAGCACTTCCCCGCCGACCGCGACAATTGGCTGCGTTCTGACCCACACCCGCTCTTCGAGAACCGGGTCGACATAGGTTTGATAAAGTTCCGTCTCTCCGATGATGGAGCGGCGCACTAGATCATCCGTCGAACGCTGGCCGACAAGCGACTGGTTCTCGCTTGCCGAAGTGGCCAAGATCCGGTAGCGATTGTCAATAACACGGATTTCACTAATGTCTTCAGACTGGAAATTATAAATGACCGACCGCAGACTCTGCTCGGTGGTCAAGTCCTCATCTGTCCGGTTGCGGATCATTTCTTCGCGTACACTGAACTCAATAATTTCCATGCGGTCTTCAATGGAATTCTCAAAGTTGCCCAGCAGCGTTTCTTCCAGCTGTTGGGCGAAATACAAACCAATAATCTGCATTGCCAGGAGAATAAGTAAAATGTATATTAAAACGAACTTCACATGGATCGACTTAAAAAAACTTGTTTTCAGCATTCAGCCTACTCCTGTTCAGGGTTCCGCAGGTAATAGCCCACACCGCGGCGCGTTACGATCCACGCCGGATGACTCGGATTGTCCTCGATCTTTTCGCGCAAACGGCGAATCGTTACATCCACTGTACGGACGTCGCCGAAATAATCATAGCCCCAGACCGTCTGCAATAAATGTTCACGCGTCATCACTTGGCCAATATGCTTGCCTAAGTAATGCAATAGCTCGAACTCGCGATGCGTCAATTCAATAGTTTGGTCGCGTTTCAATACTAAATACGCATCAGGTTGAATCGTCAACGAACCGACTTGGATGTCGTTCGAGCCGAGGCCCTCTTCTTCTGCCGGCACGACATTCTGGCGGCGCAAGTTGGCTTTGACACGCGCAATCAATTCACGCGTCGAAAACGGCTTGGTCACGTAATCGTCCGCGCCGAGCTCTAGGCCGAGCACTTTGTCGATCTCTGAATCTTTTGCCGTCAGCATGATGATCGGGAAGTCGAACTTCTTGCGCACTTCACGGCATACTTCCATGCCGTCGCGGTTCGGCAGCATGATGTCGAGCAGCATCAAGTCGGGCTGAATTTCTTCCGCCACCTTGATTGCCTCGTCGCCGTCATAGGCCACCACTACATTAAATCCTTCTTTTTTTAAATTAAATTGCAGAATATCCGCAATTGGCTTCTCATCATCCACAACCAATATCGTTTTACTCATTTTTTCTCCCCCTCTGCATGCCATTTCTTCCATTAGTCAGCCGGTTTAAAAATCTTTACTATCCTTTACTTTATCATTATTTCAAGCATTTCGCACCTTTAGATGGTCATGGCGGGCCTTGGGGCTCCGGCTATGTCAGGGCATGGGAATGTGCAGATATGGCTGCATGGAGACGAGCCTGTGCTTTGGTAGGATGATGTTGTTAGATGCTGACTGTTTTCAGTAGCATCAGCTGGGAGGTGGAATGGGTGTGCGGAGATGTTGTCGGTGTTTGGTCGTCCATCGCTTCCTTGGTCGGGCTTAGACGAGGATATTCAGGGTTTTCTTGCGGAACAGTTCCATCATTCTGTTTTGAGCCACACCTAAGTATTCGCCGCCTTGCTTTGGGATGGCCTCTTGCCGCAAGCCAATGAATTGGCGAGAGGAAGTTGAGCCGATTCATTTGCGACGCATCTGCTCGCAGATGTGGGAGCAAGGTTTTTCATAGGATGCTTGCATGTAACTTTTCACTTGCTTTGTCGGCTCACCCTTGGCGCTAGGCGGCTGAGTGATTTCGTTGTGTATAGATTGTTTACCAGATCTTCTTCTGTACATAGTTGCCGGCTAGTTGGGGAATCGCTTCCTTGGTGGCAGCATCCGATAAAACCTGTTTAATTCAAAAAGCTTGTGTATGGATTAGTAATAGAACGCAATTGCCTCTCTTTGGTTCAAGATCAGCTGAACTATAAAACATCACACATTTACACATTTTCTATAGAGTGAACAGAAGAAACGGTCATCCACTTTAAAACTAGAGACGGAGTGGAAGGGGGCTGACGCCTGTGGGACCGCGCGGGCTGGCGAGACAAAGGCGGTGCTCTTCCGCCTTGGCCGGGCACCCGCCCCATTACCGGGCAGCTGAAAACGCGACGTCCTGTCGCATCAGCTGCATGTTTTGAAGCCGGGCCTAAAGCAATCTATATTGAAATACACAAAAAAGCTCCCGGCAAGCCGGCAGCTTTTTGATCCATTATTTCTTTACATAATCCAAAGGGTCGCGGTCCTGGCCTTCAAAGGACAGTTCGAAATGGAGATGGATTCCTGTAGAGCGCCCTGTGGTGCCCATATCGCCGAGTTTGATGTTTGGGGAATAACCCTTTCCCTCACCTTAACGTCGATCGATGAGAGGTGCGCGTAGATCGTCTCGTAGCCATTGTGGTGGTCGATGATGACGCGGTTGCCGAATGTGCCTGCTGCACCGGCGGCTTTTAGGGAATATCTTCTTTATATCAACAAAAGAAGGCAATACATTAATCCCGTGTGCAATTATTTCCCATAATTCACCCTTTTTTCGAGATGCCTTTGTCATAACCGTCACCTATGGCGTGTGAATGGAAAAAAGCCACTGCAGCTCTTCGAAAAGAGTGCAATGGCTTGAAGTTGTTTTAGCGCCAAACGCTTTTGACGATATTGGTTTGGTTGCGGTCAGGGCCGACTGAGAAGATGGAAATCTGGACATCTGTCAGCTGGGAAATGCGCTCCAAATAATGGCGCGCGTTTTCCGGCAATTCATCCAATGATTTGCAAGACGTGACGTCTTCTGTCCAACCTGGCATTTCCTCATAGACCGGTTCGCAGTCTGCGAGCATGCGCAAGTTCGCCGGGTATTCTGTGATCAGCTCGCCTTGGTAGCGATAAGCTGTACAGATTTTCACCGTGTCGAGTCCTGTCAAGACGTCGATCGAGTTGACTGTAAGGTCCGTCAATCCGCTAACGCGACGTGCATGGCGCACAACCACGCTGTCGAACCAGCCGATGCGGCGCGGACGTCCTGTTGTAGTGCCGAATTCTTTGCCGACTGTACGGATTTTGTCGCCGATGTCATCGAACAATTCGGTCGGGAACGGTCCGTCGCCTACACGTGATGTGTAAGCTTTGCAGACGCCGATTACGTGTGAAATCATTGTCGGGCCGACACCCGCGCCGATTGTCACGCCGCCCGCTACCGGGTTGGATGAAGTGACAAATGGATATGTGCCTTGGTCGATATCGAGCATGACGCCTTGTGCGCCTTCAAACAATACACGGCGGCCGGCATCGAATGCATCGTTCAATACTTTCGATGTATCCGTCACGTATTTCGCGATTTCCTGGCCATACTGATAGTACTCTTCCATGATTTCTTCGACCGTAAAGCCTTCTGTTTCATAGAATTTTTCGAACATGCGGTTTTTCTCCGTCAAGTTCTGGCGTAATTTTTCCTCGAACACGACGTGGTCAAGAAGATCCGCCATCCGGATGCCGACACGTGCCGCTTTGTCCATATACGCAGGCCCGATGCCTTTACCGGTCGTCCCAATCTTGTTCGCGCCACGGCGCGCTTCTTCTACTTCGTCTTGCTTGATGTGGTAAGGCAACAGGACGTGTGCGCGGTTTGAAATGCGCAAGTTCTCTGTTGTCACACCACGGTCGTGAAGGCCTTTAAGTTCCTTGACGAGCGCTTTCGGGTCGACAACCATGCCGTTGCCGATCACCGATGTTTTATCTTTATAAAAAATCCCTGATGGAATCAAGTGCAATTTATACGTTTCGCCGCCGAAAATAATCGTGTGTCCGGCGTTGTTGCCGCCTTGGTAACGTGCAATCACTTCTGCGTGTTCCGATAGAAAATCCGTGATTTTCCCTTTTCCTTCGTCTCCCCATTGCGTTCCTACTACTACGACTGATGTCATCGTCCGCACCTCCGTTAGGCTTGTCGCCCTGTTTCAAACAGTGTTAATTGTATCAATAGAGTGGCGTATCGTCAATACGAAACTAAAGAAAACACGAACATCGAAATGCATGACTGCATTTAATGTTCGTGTTTAATAGTCGTATTAGAAATCGCCGCCGCCTTCATGGTCTGCCCAATCGATGGTGACGAATTTATTATATTCTTTCACAAACGCCAGTTTGACGGTGCCGGTCGGGCCGTTCCGCTGTTTGGCGATGATGATTTCAATCATGTTCTGGTCTTCGGTTTCTTTATCGTAATAATCTTCGCGGTATAAAAACGACACAATATCGGCATCTTGCTCAATCGATCCAGATTCACGCAAGTCGGACATCATCGGGCGTTTGTCTTGCCGTTGCTCAACCCCACGGGACAGCTGCGACAAGGCAATGACCGGAACTTCGAGTTCACGTGCCAAACCTTTCAAGGAACGGGAAATATCGGATACTTCCTGCTGACGGTTCTCCCCGGCTTTGCCCGGGCCTTGGATCAGCTGCAAATAATCGATCATGATCATGCCGAGACCGTATTCCTGCTTGAGGCGGCGGCATTTCGCGCGGATATCGTTGACGCGGATACCCGGCGTGTCGTCGATGAAAATGCCGGCATTGGATAAACTGCCCATGGCCATCGTCAGCTTGCGCCAATCCTCATTTTGCAACGCACCGGTCCGCATGATTTGGGCGTCGATATTGCCTTCTGCACAGAGCATCCGCATGACGAGCTGCTCTGCGCCCATCTCCAGGCTGAAGATCGCCACGTTTTCATCGGTTTTCGTCGCCACGTTTTGTGCAACGTTGAGGGCGAATGCCGTTTTACCGACGGACGGGCGGGCAGCCACGATGATCAAATCGTTGCGTTGAAAGCCCGCCGTCACTTTGTCCAAATCGCGGAAACCGGTCGGAATGCCGGTAACGTCGCCTTTACGTGTATGCAGTAATTCGATATTGTCATAGGTTTTCACCAAAACGTCTTTGATGTGGATAAAGTCGCCGGCATTTTTGCGGCTCGATACTTCCATCATTTTCTTTTCGGCTTCAGCAAGCAATGCTTCGACTTCGTCTTCACGCGTAAAACCGTCTTCGACGATCGATGTGGCCACGCGGATGAGACGGCGCAATAACGCCTTCTCTTCCACGATATGGGCGTAATGCCCGACGTTTGCGGCTGTCGGGACGGCATTGGCGATTTCGGTCAAATACGACAAGCCCCCAACATCTTCGAGCTCTTTTTTGACCGATAGCTCTTCTGTCACCGTCACCAAATCGATCGCTTTGCCGCGGTCCGATAGATCGATCATCGTCTGGAAGATCCTCTGGTGGGCGATGCGGTAGAAATCTTCCGGCATGACGATTTCCGCAACGGAAACCAGTGCCTGTGGCTCCAGGAAAATGGCGCCGATAACGGATTGCTCAGCTTCCTGGTTATGCGGCGGGACGCGGTCTATCGATTCGTTCATATCTATTCCCCTTACGCTTCTTCAGTAACGTGCACGCGCAATGTCGCTGTTACTTCATGATGCAGTTTCACCGGCACATTCGTATAGCCGAGCGCCCGGATGGCGTCGTCAAGCTCCATTTTACGCTTGTCGATTTTATAGCCATGTTTTTTCTCCAGCTCTTTCGCCACTTGCTTGGTCGTGATCGAGCCGAACAGGCGGCCGCCTTCACCGGATTTCGCTGTCAATTCAACCGTCAAAGCCTCGAGCTTTTCTTTCAACTCTTTTGCTTCGTTCAATTCCTGCTCGACTTCTTGTTCCTGCTTTTTTTGCTGCCCGGCCAATTTGCTCATCGCTGCCTGGTCGGCTTCTACAGCCAAATTGTTTTTCAACAGGAAGTTGTTGGCATAGCCGTCAGCCACGTTCTTGATATCACCTTTTTTACCTACATTTTTTACGTCTTTCAAGAAAATCACTTTCATTCTTCAGATCCCCCTTTATCATTTTCCATCAATGCTAATTTTAACTGCTCAACCGCTTCAGCAAGCGTAACATTCGGCATTTGCGTCGCCGCATTCGTTAAATGGCCGCCGCCGCCGAGATTTTCCATTACCACCTGGACGTTGACTTCGCCAAGTGAGCGGGCGCTGATGCCGACGCCTCCTTCTGTCCGTTCTGCGATGACAAACGAAGCGTTAACATCTTTCATCGTCAACAGGATGTCGGCCGTCTGGGCAATCAGCACGGGGCTGTAAATGCGCCCCTCCTCGCCTTTTGCAATGGCGATGCCGTCTCCGACGAACTCGACGCTTTGGACGATTTTCGCCCGTTCGATGTACGTCTCGAGGTCTTCTTTCAAAAGCCGCTGCACGAGCACCGTATCCGCCCCGTTCGAGCGCAAATAAGATGCCGCTTCGAATGTTCGCGCCCCGGTACGCAGCGTAAAGCTTTTCGTATCGACGATGATGCCGGCGAGCATCGCTGTCGATTCAAGCTTCGTCAGTTTATCGTGCTTCGGCTGGTATTCGATCAATTCGGTCACGAGCTCCGCTGTAGAAGATGCGTACGGCTCCATATAGACGAGCATCGTATTGGTGATGAATTCCTCGCCGCGCCTGTGATGGTCGATCAAAACGACGCGCTCCATGCGTTGAAGCAAACGTTCATCAATGACCATCGACGGCTTGTGGGTATCGACGACGACCAAAAGCGAGTGTTCGGTCATTTCCGCCAACGCCTCTTCCGGCGTGATAAAGCGCTCGAACAAATCCGGGTCGCTTTCAATTTCTTCCATCAAGCGCATGACGCTGCGGTCGTATTCATCGAAATCGATGACGATGCGGCCTTTGACGCGGTTCATTTCCGCCATTTTGGCCACACCAACCGCTGCCCCGATCGAGTCCATATCGGGCATTTTATGGCCCATGACAAAGACTTGATCGCTTTCCTGGATCAAATCACGCAGCGCGTGGGAAATGACGCGTGCACGGACTCGTGTACGTTTTTCCACGGGATTTGTTTTGCCGCCGTAGAATTTCACTTTGCCGCTCGGATGTTTGATCGCCACTTGGTCGCCGCCGCGCCCGAGCACCAGGTCAAGCCCCGACTGCGCCATCGAGCCAAGTTCGATGAGCGATGCAGAGCCTGCTCCAACACCGATGCTCAAGGTGAGCGCCATATTGTCTTTCGCGGTCACTTCACGGATATCGTCAAGCACGGTGAATTTGGTTTCTTCCAAAGTTTTTAAAATCGATTCGTTAAAGACGGCCATAAAGCGGTCCGAGGAAATCCGTTTGACGAAAATACCGTTGTCGGTCCCCCATTTATTGATGAGCGAAGTCACCAAACTATTCAAATTGCTGCGCACCTGGTCATCCATTCCTTGCGATAATTCATCGTAATTGTCGATGAACAGAATACCGATGACGGTCCGGTCCGCATGATACAAAGTTTCGATCTCCACTTGTTCGGTAATATCGAATAAATAAAACAGCCGGTCATCTGCACGGTAATAGACGCGGTACTTGCGCCCAGCGAGCGCAATGACCATTTCGTTCGATTCCGTCGACTTGACCAATTGGTTAAATTCCTCCGATAAGCTGTACACCGACTCGCCGATCAAAGTCTCATAATCGAGTGCTGCCGTCATATAGGGATTGGCCCACTCGATTTGATGAGTGTCGCTGACCAATAAAATCCCAATCGGCATCTCAAGCAACGCTTCCTCCCCGACCTTTTTCATCCGGTAAGAGAGCGTTTCGATATGCTTTTCCGTTGCTTCATAATTCCGCTTTTCCATTATCCAGGCCGACGTGATTGCCGCCCCGTAGAGCAAGGCAAATATGCCTGCGCCCCATTCAGACCAGAGGGAGATGAGGATGACAGCGGCCATTCCAAGAGCCAGCAATGCCAGCAATGGATATCTTAGATTACGTTTCCTGAAAAAAGCCGACATTTCTCTTCAGCTCCTTACTTTCCTTTAAACTCGTGCGCACGCTTGATCCAGCCTCGGATGTCGAAACCGAGATCCAAAATCCCGATGATGCTCGTAAACGACTGCAAAGGAAACGCAAAAATCGTCACGATCACCGTCACCCAGCGAGGCCAGCCCTCTTGGTGAACATAGAAATGATAGAACGATACCCCCTGCAAAAACAGCAAAAACTGCAGCAGCATCGAGGCATTCGCAAAAATCAAATACGCCATCGTCCCTTGCTCAAAATCAGACAGCAAGGACACCAAAATGACGATCAAATAATACCACAATACGCTCTTCGGCAAACGCATCTCGCGAAATGGCGGGAACTTCGGTACATCGATGCCAAGCCGCTTTAAAATCGGCAAAAACACCAATAATAACAGCCACACCATGGTAAATACCGACAACACCAACAGCGTCGGCATCAAAGCCTCGAACGTGAAAATAAACTCAGTTACCAACTCCTGATAGTCTTCTGTCGGTGTTTGCCCAAGGCGCTCCATCCAAGCATTTGCCTGTTCGATCGAGAGCCGCATCGCTGAGATAAACTCTTCGATGAAGTTGATTCCGAAGAACGCGATCGCCGCCAAATATTGGACAAGGATGGACAGCAACAGCGTAATACTTGCGCCCATGAACATGAACAATTTACTTTTCTTATAATAGATCGACAAGCCGATCATCAGACCAAGCGGAATGTGGATCAACGCCAGCGGAATCGCCAGCAGCCCGCCGATCATAAAACTCAAGACCACTCCAACCACGGCTACAAGCGCCGAAGCCTTTGCCGGATACTTGGCACTATACCATGCAATCGGCAATGCTAAAAACAAGGTACTGACGACACTCAGCACCGGTACATATACAGAAACAGCCAATAAGACGGCAAACAGTGCCGTCATCATGGCCCCATTCGTCAACTGACGTGTCTTTTGATTAGGCATAGCTCTGCTTTTCATCTTCTTTCGGGTTTATTTCATCCTTGTAATTGTACCATGATTCAAGTTCTCGAACAAAAAAGGGGGACCACTGCGCTGGTTCATTGTGTCCAGAAGAAAGCATACTGTCACATACCCATTTGCAGCCTATAAAATGCGCGCTATTAGGTGCCGTGGATCGATTGCGTGGAATCTTGAGGTTTCCGGCAGATATGTAGTTGGAGACATTCACTTTCTTCGGTGAGTCGAGAATGAGAGCTGGGGCAGAATGTGCATAATCGCTTCCCTGGATTAAAATCTGGGTCGGTTAGTCAGACTTGGCGTGCGGTAAGGTATTATGGTTCGTTCAAGGCATCGCTTATGAATCCGCCGCCCTGCTTTGGGATGGCCTCTTGCAGCAAGCCAGAAAGAGCGCCTGTCTCGCTGCGTCGGCTCACCCTTGACGCTAGGCGGCTGAGTGATTTCGTTGTGTGTAGATTGTTTAACCAGATTTGCATCTGTACATAGTTGCCGGCTAGTTGGGAAATCGCTTCCCTGGGCTGGCTCAGACGAGGATATTAAGGGTTTTCTTGTGAAACTGTTCCATTTTCTTTTTCGGGCAACACCTTGATATTCGCCGCCATGCTTGGGGATGGCCTCTTGCCGCAAGCCAGGAAGAACGCTTGTCTCGCTGCGTCGGCTCACCCTAGGCGCTGGGCGGCTGGGAGATTTCGTTGTTTGTTGACTGTTTAAGTTGTTCTGCTTCTGTACATGGTTGCCAGCTTGCTGGGGAATCGCTTCCCGGGATGCAGCATCTTGCACGTTGGTGCTTCAGCCAAAAATCTTGTTGATGGATTAGAACTAACTAGCCTCTCTACTACAAAGATAACTTGAGCTACAAAACATGATCCATTTCCTCATTTTCTATCGAGTGGACAAAAGAAGTTTTCATCCCCTCTAAAACTAGAGACAGAGTGGAAGGGGGCTGACGCCTGTGGGACCGCGCGGGCTGGCGAGACAAAGGCGATGTTCTTCCGCCTTGGCTCAACACCCGCCCCACGGCAAGCAGCCCCCTGCAACGCAGTCGAAAAGCGGAAGCTTTTCCACTCACTTCTTTATATTTCTCTGGCATCCTGCGGGCCCCAAGCAGCCTCCTACAACACAGTTTACTAGCGCAAGCTATTCTACTCACTTACTTAGCTTTCACTCCATCAATTTCCAATGCAAATAAAAAAGGAGACCGGTTTCCCGGTCTCCTTGTAAAATCTTATTTCTCTTCCGCTACGAACGGTAGAAGTGCCATGATACGAGAGCGTTTTACTGCAATCGTCAAACGACGTTGCCATTTTGCGCTAGTGCCCGTAACACGACGTGGCAAAATTTTGCCTCGCTCAGAAATGAATTTCTTAAGCAAATCAGTGTCTTTGTAGTCGATGCGTGTAATGTTGTTTGAAGTGAAATAACAAACCTTTTTACGCTTCTTGCCTCCGCGACGTGGTGCCATATCGAATTACCTCCCTTACTTTTCAGATTTCTATTCGTCAGTTTCCATTCAAATCAGAATGGCAGATCGTCGTCAGAAACTTCGATTTTGCCGCTTCCGCTTGAGAATGGATCGTCATCTACACGAGTATTGTTTTGCTGACTTGGGCTAGACGGTTGGTTCTGCTGATAAGACGGCTGCTGTCCATAAGAACGATCACCTGAAGGGCGATCTCCAGAAGTTGCGCTTTTCGGTTCAAGGAATTGAACGCTGTCCGCCACCACTTCTGTCGTATAAACGCGCTTGCCGTCTTGACCCTCGTAGCTGCCAGTCTGAATGCGGCCTTCGACACCTGCGAGACTTCCTTTTTTCAGGAAATTCGCCGTGTTTTCAGCCTGCTTGCGCCAAACGGTACAATTGATAAAATCTGCTTCGCGTTCACCTTGCGCATTGGAGAATGTCCGGTTTACAGCAAGTGTAAAACGAGCCACCGCCGCTCCGCTTGGCGTGTAACGAAGATCAGGATCTTTTGTCAGTCTTCCGACCAATACAACCCGGTTGATCATCAGAATTCAACCTCCTTCTTCAAGTCATTTATTATCTGGATTCCACGAATCGCTTAAACGTCTAGACGTACAGCGATGTGGCGGATGATGTCTTCGTTGATGTTCGCAAGACGTGTAAACTCGTTGATAGCTTCAGATCCAGCGTTAGCTTTGACGATCTGGTAGAAACCTTCTTTGAAATCGTTGATTTCGTAAGCTAGACGGCGTTTACCCCACTCTTTCGACTCGATGATTTCAGCACCGTTTGAAGTTAGGATTTCGCTGAAACGCTCAACAAGAGCTTTCTTCGCGTCCTCTTCAATGTTCGGGCGCACAATGTACATTAATTCGTATTCTCTCATCGTATTGTCACCTCCTTATGGACTTGGGCCCTGCTGTTTCCAGCGGGCAAGGAGCAAGCAATCATAAATATTACTCACATCAATATATTGTAGCATAGCGGGATGCTTCCGGCAAGCGCTATTTTCGGCTATACTAAACTCATTAAGCGAAGGACGTGATGCTCATGGACCCACGCAGGATCATTGATTTGAATATAGAAGAAATCGCACCGAAAGCGCTGTGGTTCAATGTGCTGCTCGTCGTGGGATTCGCTCTCGCCTACCAGTTTTTCCGGGAGCCGCTGTCGTTCGCATTTTCGCTCACCGGCATTGTCTATTTTCTGGTCGGATACGTGCTGTTAATCGTGCTTCACGAATTATTTCATTTGATCGGGTTTGTCGTCTTCGGAAAAGTGCCGGTTTCCTCGCTGCAATACGGGGTCAACTTGAGCATGGGCGTGGCTTATGCGACAAGCGACCAGCCGGTGAAAAACCGCGCCATGCGCGCGGTGCTGCTATTGCCGTTTTGGATGACCGCCGTTGTGCCGACCGCCCTCGGTTTCTGGATCGGCGACCAAGTGCTCGTGCTGCTCGGCGCCATGCTGACAGCTGGCGCGTTCGGAGACTTTCTCATGTACCGGGAATTGCGTAAAGAGCCCGACGATGCATGGATATTGGATGACCCGGAACTCCCCCGCCTGCACGTCTATTCCGAGTTTCCGGATTCGCGTACGTCTTAGTGACGAAGCTCAGTTTATTATAATAGGTAACATTTTCCATTCGATAATAAAAACAGGACGGTCAGCAAGTTTTCTGCTGCCGTCCTGTTTTTATTTCTGCCACAAACTCATTTCACAAAAGAGCGTTCTACGTCCCAGACGCCTTCCGGAATGTATTCTCTCAATAAGTGCTGGGCTTTCGCCGTATAGATGATCGCGGATTTTGTGCCGTGCACGGTTTCGATATTTACCGTCAAACGATCGTATAAGTCCGTTTCTGCATTGCCTGTATAATCTTCCAAATCATTGATCGCCGGCCATAAGACGTCCGGTATATCGTACAGTTCCCCGGAAATCACATCATCTCCCGACAAGGCGAGCGCCGGATAGCCAAGGCCCGTATCATACAAGCGTCCCGTTGTTGTCACGTGCTCTGCAACCAGCTGGGCTTCCTCCAAATAGAAATGGTATTTGCCGCCGCGCTTTAAAGTTCCATATGCGAATAAATACATTGTTTTCCCTCCTCATAAAAAAAACCGGATGCTGAAAAAGCACCCGGTTCCGGTATTCTTTTTCAGCCGCCAATCGATTCTTAACTTGTTTCCAATGACTGTGTGACTGAAAGTTAGCTTTACACGTTAAATCTGAAGAGCATAACATCGCCGTCTTTGACGATGTATTCTTTTCCTTCTTGACGCACTTTTCCGGCTTCTTTCGCCGCTGCCATCGAGCCTGCTTCGACCAAATCATCGTAAGCGACCGTTTCAGCACGGATAAAGCCGCGCTCAAAGTCCGAGTGGATAACGCCGGCACATTGCGGCGCTTTCATGCCTTTTCTGAATGTCCACGCCCGCACTTCCTGGACGCCGGCAGTGAAATAAGTCGCCAGCCCAAGCAAGCTGTAAGACGCTTTAACCAATTGGTCCAATCCAGACTCTTGGATGCCGAGCTCTTCAAGGAACATTTCTTTTTCCTCGTCATCGAGTTCAGCCATTTCTTCCTCGATTTTCGCACAAATGACGATGACATCGGCATTGTCCTTGGCCGCAAATTCACGGACCTTTTGAACGTATTCGTTGTTATCGGCATCCGCGATTTCATCCTCGGAAACGTTGGCGACATAGAGCATCGGCTTGAGCGTCAACAAGTTCAAGCTTTTTGCGATGCGCAGCTCGTCATCGGTGAAGTCGATCGAACGCGCCAATTGGCCGTCCTCGAACGCTTCGCGCAGTTTCAATAGCACAGGCTCTTCCGCAATCGCGTCTTTGTCCCGTTGCTTCTTCAACTTCGCCGCACGCGCAATGCGTTTCTCGATGCTTTCCATATCCGCCAATACCAATTCCAGGTTAATGACTTCAATATCGGAAATCGGATCCACTTTCCCTGTAACGTGCGTAATGTTATCGTCAGCGAAACAGCGCACCACTTGACAAATCGCGTCTACTTCACGGATATGCGACAGGAATTTATTCCCAAGCCCTTCACCTTTGCTCGCGCCCTCAACAATTCCCGCGATATCGGTAAATTCGAAAGCCGTCGGCACGGTTTTTTTCGGATCCACCAATTCCGTCAATTTATCGAGGCGCTCATCCGGCACTTCAACGATTCCGACGTTTGGATCTATCGTACAGAACGGGTAGTTTGCCGCTTCGGCGCCCGCTTTTGTAATAGCGTTAAATAATGTGGACTTCCCCACGTTTGGTAATCCTACGATCCCTGCAGTTAATGCCAAAGGATTCACGACCTTTCTTCTCGTTCACAAATTTTACAACCATTCTATTATAGGAAGAGGAGGCGAAAATGTCCATTCCTCATTCCGCCTCCGCTTTGACCAGCACTTTTTTCATTTTTTTATTGAACTCCGCGCGCGGCAGCATAACGCTATGCTGGCAGCCTTCGCATTTGATGCGGATGTCGGCGCCCATGCGGATAATCTTCCACGCGTTCGCTCCGCACGGATGCCCTTTTTTCATTTCGACAATATCATTCAACCCGAATTCTTTCATCTCCATGGGTGCGTCCCTCCATCACTTTTTCACAACAGCTGCATCCGCCATGTTTTCGCCGGGCTCGCGGTGCATAACCACCATGCGTGGATACGGCAGCTCCACGCCGCGCGCATCGAAGAACTCCTTCAAATCGCGGCGCATTCTGCGGGCCACGCCGAAATGCTGCATCGGCAAAGTTTCAGCCGTCAAGCGCATCACCACTTCTGTCGCCGTCATGTTTTGTACGCCGAGCAACTCTGCTGGGCTGATGACTTCCTCATAATTGGGCTGCACTGTCTCGAGGAACTCCATGATGAGCCGTTCCACTTTCGCCAAGTCTGAATCGTGAGAAATGCTCAGATCCACGACGGCAATCGAATTATGCAGCGAGAAGTTGACAACATCAGTGACATTGCCGTTCGGGAAGATGAAAATCTCCCCTGTCCAGGCCTGCACTTTCGTCGTCCGCAAGCCAATTTCCTGTACGGTCCCTTCCGCTTGGTTGATGCGGACATAATCTCCGACAGAAAACTGGTCTTCAAAAATGATAAAGAAACCAGTGATGACGTCGCGCACCAAGTTTTGCGCGCCAAAACCGACCGCTAAGCCGACGACACCGGCACCGGCGATGATCCCGCTGATATTGATGGAAAACAAAGACAAGATCGTCACCATCGCCATAAACCAAATCACATACGTGACGACGTTTTCCAGCAGCTTCGACAAAGTCTGGTGGCGGCGTCCGGTCACTTTGATCGGCCCTTTAAAGCGGACCGAAAACGACTTGCGGATGATTATGCGCACCACGCGGATCAAAATATATGCCCCAATGGTCAATAGCACGACTTTCAACGCTGTTCCGGAAATCGCCAACCACATTTCCTCATCCAGCATTTTCGTTATCACACCATCGATAAATCTTTCAATTACACTTCTTTCAAAAAGCACACTTACACCTTCTTAGTTATTACTTACATCAGATTGAATTTAAACATGGCCGTGACAAGAAACGCAACTACAATGATCCCCGGCAGCAAATTCGCCACGCGGATTTTGACAATCCCCATCAAATTCAAGCCGATCGCTGCAATCATCACTCCGCCGGTCGCGGTCATTTCGGTAATGAACAAATCAAGTGCGGCTTCTGGAATGATCAAGCTGATTTGCGTTGCAAAAAGCGCAATCAAGCCTTGATAGACAAATACCGGAACCGCCGACAGCATGACGCCGATGCCAAGCGTCGAGGCGAGGATAATCGATGTAAATCCATCAATGATGCCTTTTGAAATGAGAACGCCGTGTTCATTACTGAGCCCGCTCTCTAATGCACCGATAATGCCCATCGCACCGATGACAAAAATCAACGTCGCCGTGACAAAACCTTGCGCCAAGCTCCCTTGGCTTTCCTTGGTCCCAAGCATCCGTTCGATCCAATGGCCGAATGCGTTCAGCTTATCTTCAAGCTTCGCCCACTCCCCGATGACCGCACCAAATACGAGGCTGATGATGACGATGACAAAATTCTGGCTCTCAAAGCCCATCTGCAAACCTAGCACCACAACGACAAGCCCGATGACATACATGACCGTCTCTTTCATCTTTTCGGGAATATTGCGCAATGCCCGTCCAATGAGTGTTCCTAAAACAATTAAAACTGCGTTGACCAACGTTCCCCACAGAACCATATTCGCGCTCCTTCCTCCGTGCTTGTGCACTTTGCAGCACGCTGCGCTCTTCTCCCTCTTTTTCGGCTCTCGTGCCTCCACACTCAAGCGGGGGATTTCTGCCGCGCCACACAATAGGCCGCCCCGGCTATAACGAACGCCGGAACGGCCCTATTTCGTTTGCCTGTGTCAAACGCCTATTTCACGTCCCAGAACATAGGCCGTATTCATCCTGTTTTAATGAATGCTAAGACGTACGCCGATAACTGATTCTTAAAGTCTTTTTTGAAGCTATGGACAACCAGCAAGGAATCCCATTCCCCGCTGGCCGATACCCCTTTTATTTCAGCAAATCCAAAATCCGTTCGAGGTCATCTTCTGAGAAAAACTCGATTTCAATCTTGCCTTTGTTCTTTTGTTTTTTGATCTGGACGTTCGTGCCGAAACGGTCACGCAGCTCAGATTGTTTTTCTTCTATAAAGATATCCTTTTTCTTTTCCAATGTTTCACGTGGAACATCGTCGTTCAATCGCTGCACGAGGTTTTCCAGTTGGCGGACATTCAAGCCGTCTTTGACTGCTTTTTCCGCCGTTTCGGAAATCGTTTTTTTGCTGCGCAATCCGAGCAAGGTCCGCCCATGCCCCATCGACAGCTTTTTATCGGATATTAATTGGCGCACGTCTGCAGGCAATGTCAGCAAGCGGATGTGATTAGTAATATGCGGACGGCTTTTGCCTAGGCGGAAAGCCAATTGCTCCTGCGTCAATTCCAATGTGTCCATCAGCTTTTGGTATGCTTCTGCTTCTTCGATCGGCGTCAAATCTTCACGCTGCAAGTTTTCAAGAATGGCAAGTTCCATCATCTGCTGTTCGTTGAAATCTTTGATAATGGCCGGCACTTCTTTCATTTTGCAAAGCTTTGCCGCGCGGAAGCGGCGTTCTCCGACGACAAGTTCGAATTTGGCACCCTTTTTCCGTACGACAACCGGCTGCAAAATGCCGTGCTCACGGATAGATTCGGCCAATTCCTCCAGCGCTTGTTGGTCAAACACTTTCCGTGGCTGATGGGGGTTTTCCTTAATGTCGGTCAGCTTGATCTGCGTCACTTTTTCCGTTTCTTTCACCGTTTCTCCGGGGAATAATGCGTTGATGCCTTTTCCTAATCCCTTAGCCATTACGAATCACTTCCTTCGCCAATTCTAGGTAAACTTCTGCGCCTCTGGACTTCGGATCATAGATGATAATTGGCTCTCCATGGCTTGGGGCCTCACTTAAGCGAACGTTTCGCGGAACGACCGAATCATAGACTTTGTCCTGGAAGTATTTCTTCACTTCTTCAATCACTTGCATGCCGAGATTGGTCCGTGCGTCGTACATCGTCAACAGCACCCCATCGATCATCAAATCATGGTTCAAGTGTTTTTGGACGAGCCGGACAGTGCTCAATAACTGGCTTAAACCTTCTAGAGCATAATATTCACATTGTACTGGAATAATAATTCCGTCTGAAGCCGTTAAAGAATTCAAGGTCAAAAGACCGAGCGATGGCGGACAATCGATGATGATGTAATCGTACGAATCCTTCACTTCGGCCAAAGCATTTTTCAGGCGCGCTTCTCGGGAAATGGTCGAAACCAATTCGATTTCAGCGCCTGCAAGCGAGATGGTGGCCGGAACGACATGAAGGTTTTCGACTTTCGTCTCCATGATCGTATCTTTGACGTCCACATCATCGATGAGCACTTCGTAAATGCATTTGTCGACGTCGCCTTTATTGATGCCGACGCCGCTCGTCGCATTGCCTTGGGGATCGATATCTATCAACAACACTTTCTTGCCTAAATAAGCAAGACAAGCGCTTAAATTCACTGATGAAGTTGTTTTTCCTACACCGCCCTTTTGATTGGCGATGGCAATCGTTCTACCCACACGTGCACCAACTTTCTTCGATACTGCCTTTATTTTACTGCGGAAATGACAATATGGCTATCCGCGACAGCTTTCATTTCTTTATTGTAACAAAATTCCTGTTTGATAGAGATAAATCTGCCAAAAAAAAGCCCTTTCCCAAAAGGAAAGAGCTTAAGTCCGATTTTTTGGGATTTTCACGGTGATTTGGTAATAATCCTCGTATTCTTCTTCCACTGAATCTAAATCAATACCGCTTTTTTTGACCATCGACAACGACTCTTTGATCGTGTTCATGGCGATGCGCATATCCCGGCTCACTGCTTTTCTCCGCGGCTTGGGCTTTTGCGCCTGTTCGAGCGACAAGCTTTTAATGCGTTGCTCGAGTTCTTTGACATTGAGCCCCTGGTCGATCAACTCATCCAATAGTTGCTGCTGCACAGCTGGATCTTTTACCGGCAATAACGCACGGGCGTGGCGTTCTGTAATGGCCCGCTCGAGCAGCGCCTGCTGCACAGGCTCCGGCAGTTTCAGCAAGCGCAATTTATTGGCTACCGTCGACTGGCTTTTGCCAAGGCGCTGTGCAAGTGCTTCTTGCGTAATCTCTTGGATTTCCAGCAAGTTTTGGTAAGCATGCGCTTCTTCGATCGCCGTCAGTTCTTCGCGCTGGAGATTTTCAATCAACGCAATCGAAGCGGTTTCTTTGTCGCTCAACTGGCGGACAATCGCCGGCACTTCTTCCCAGCCAAGCGATGTCATCGCCCGGTAGCGCCGTTCGCCTGCGATAATTTCGTAAAATCCATCACGCTTCGAATCTCTGACGACAATCGGTTGGATGACGCCATGGACATGGATGGTCCTGGCTAGTTCCTCGATTTTTTCAGCATCGAAAACGGTGCGAGGCTGGAATTCATTGGCATGGATTTTCTCCAACGGTATTTTCACTACTTCTTCAGAAGCTTTGTTCGCCGTTTCTGTTATTGCATCATTAGCTTTATCTCCGCCTCCGAAGAGACGTGAAAAAGGACTTTTCATCCTTAGGCACCACCTTTTACAAACTTGCTCTTGTTGTCAAACCGTTAAAACGCAGTTTTTCGGTATGTTCCACGTGAAACATTAAGTGATCGGTGATTTATTCGGTACGCCCGCTTTTCTCGGGTATTTATTCGGTGTTCCTTTGAATTTCCGGAACACTTGGATATAGCGTTCGCTTTCTTCGACCGGCAACTGGAACGCATGAACGGCTTCTTTTTTGACGCCGAGGATCTTCAGCGCTTTTTCTGCATCTTTCAGCTCGTCAGGCGCGGAAGCTGCTTTCATCGCAGCGAATACACCGCCTTGTTTAACGAGCGGCACACACAGTTCAGCAAGTACTGACAATCTTGCCACAGCGCGCGCCGTAACGATATCATAACTTTCCCGATGTTCGGATTTCCCGAAATCTTCCGCCCGTGAATGGACAAAAGAAACTTGATCGAGTCCAAGCGTTTCGCTCAAATGATTCAAAAATTGGATGCGTTTGTTCAAAGAGTCCACGATGGTCACTTTAATATGGGGGAAGCAGATTTTGACCGGAATGCTCGGAAAGCCCGCTCCCGCCCCAACATCGCAAAGTGCCAGCGGTTTGGTGAAATCCAAGTAAAATGCGGCAGTGATCGAGTCGTAGAAATGCTTTAAATAAACATCTTCCTGATCGGTGATCGCCGTCAAGTTCATCTTTTCGTTCCATTCCACCAGTTCCTTGTAATAGTTGCGGAACTGTTCGAGTTGATGCTCTGTCAATTCAATGCCTTTGTCTTTCAGCGCTTGTGTGAATTGTTGTTCGTTCAATGCATTTCCTCCTCTCGCCCGTATTTTTGCAAAAGCAAATGGGCTGGCGGATACCAGCCCATTCGCGTTGTGTTTATGTGCTGGCGGCGGTGCCGCCCGTAACACGCACGTTGACCGCACGCGTGAAATTTCAATTAGACTTTAGCAATTCTTCCTTGTTCAATATACACCAATAAAATTGAAATGTCAGCAGGGTTGACGCCGGAAATGCGTGTGGCTTGTGCAATCGACAGCGGCAGCACTTCTTTCAGTTTACTGCGCGCTTCTGTCGCAATCCCCGAGATGGCATCGTAATCGATGTTTTCAGGGATCTTCTTGTTTTCCATTTTCTTCAGCTTGTCGACTTGTTGAAGCGATTTTTCGATATAGCCTTCGTATTTCACATGGATTTCGACTTGTTCTTTCACTTCTTCGCTCAATGCGATGTCGGATTCAGTCAAGGACGCGATCATGTCGTAGTTCATTTCCGGGCGTTTCAACAGGTCGGCTGCACGGATGCCGTCTTTCAGCTCGCTGCCCCCTGCATCGCGTATTGCTTGCTGCGTTTGTTCGTTCGGCTTGATGATGATGCTGCGCAAGCGCTTGATTTCCTCTTCGATATGGTCTTTTTTCTCCAGGAAACGCGCATAGCGCTGTTCTGTGATCATGCCGAGCTGATAGCCGAGTTCCGTCAAACGCAAGTCTGCGTTATCATGGCGCAGCAATAAGCGGTATTCGGCACGAGACGTCAACAAGCGGTAAGGCTCGCTCGTTCCTTTGGTGACCAAATCGTCGATTAAGACACCGATATAGGCGTCAGAGCGGCTGAGGATGACTTCTTCTTTGCCGAGCACTTTCGCTGCGGCGTTGATGCCTGCCATGAGCCCTTGTCCCGCTGCTTCCTCGTAGCCGGACGTGCCGTTGATCTGCCCTGCTGTATAGAGATTGGTGATTTGTTTAGATTCCAGTGTCGGCCATAATTGCGTCGGCACGATGGCATCGTATTCGATGGCATAGCCTGAACGCATCATATCGGCCTTCTCAAGCCCTGGAATCGATTCGAGCAACTTGCGCTGCACATGTTCCGGCAAACTCGTTGACAAGCCTTGTACGTAAATCTCACGCGTCGAGCGTCCTTCCGGCTCCAAGAAGATCTGGTGGCGCGGCTTGTCGCTGAAGCGGACGATTTTGTCTTCGATCGATGGGCAATAACGCGGACCTGTGCCTTTTGCCATGCCCGAGTACATCGGCGACAAATGCAAGTTCTCATCGATGATTTGGTGTGTCTCACTTGTAGTATACGTCAGCCAGCACGGCATTTGGTCCATGATGTATTCCGTCGTTTCAAAGCTGAACGCGCGCGGCACATCATCTCCGGGCTGGATTTCGGTTTTCGAGTAGTCGATGCTGTTGCTGTTGATGCGCGGCGGTGTGCCGGTTTTGAAACGCACGGTCTCAAAGCCGAGCTGCTCCAGATTTTCCGCCAATTTGATGGACGGCTGTTGGTGGTTGGGCCCGCTCGAGTAGCGCAGATCGCCGATGATGATTTCACCGCGCAGGAATGTGCCGGTCGTGATAACGACCGTTTCAGCACGGTAGATGCCGCCGACTTGTGTGATGAGGCCTTTGACTTTCCCGTCTTCGACGATCAACTCTTCCGCGATGCCTTGGTGCAAGCTCAAGTTTTCCTGTTCTTCCATGAGGCGCTTCATTTCCTGTTGGTACAATACTTTATCGGCTTGAGCGCGCAATGCGCGGACAGCAGGCCCTTTGGCGGTGTTGAGCATCCTCATTTGGATATGTGTTTTATCGATGACGCGGCCCATAGCCCCGCCGAGTGCATCTATTTCACGTACAACGATGCCTTTAGCCGGTCCACCGATTGACGGATTGCACGGCATAAACGCGATCATATCTAGATTCATCGTCAACACGAGTGTTTTGGCGCCCATTCGTGCAGAGGCAAGTGCTGCTTCTGCTCCGGCATGGCCAGCGCCAACGACGATGACATCGAACGTGCCTGCTTCGTATTGTGGCATGTTCGTTCAGTCCCTTCAAAAATTTATTTTCCTAGGCAAAACTGCGAGAATAATTGATTTAATAAGCCGTCATCCGCTGTATCTCCGATGATCTCCCCGAGAATTTCCCAAGTACGGGTCACATCGATTTGGATCATATCGACCGGCACGTCCATTTCAGCAGCTGATATCGCGTCCGAAATGGTGGCGTGCGCTTGGTGCAAAAGCGAGATATGCCGAGCATTCGAGACATAGGTCATATCCCCTGCTTCGATTTCCCCTTCGAAGAACAACTCAGCGATCGCTTCTTCGAGCTGGTCGATGCCTTCTTCTTCAATTAAAGAAGTCGTTACGAGGCGTGTATCGCTGGTTAATTCTTTTACTTGCGCCAAATCGATTTTTTGCGGCAGATCGGTTTTGTTGATGACGACGATATAGTTCATATCACGGACTGCTTCGAACAGCAGCAGGTCTTCTTCTGTTAAGGCTTCCGCATAATTCAGGACGTAGAGAATCAAATCCGCTTCTTTCAGCACTTTGCGCGAGCGTTCGACGCCGATGCGCTCGACAATATCCTCTGTTTCCCGGATGCCTGCCGTATCGACAAGGCGCAGCGGCACGCCACGGACATTGACGTATTCTTCAATGATATCGCGCGTCGTACCGGCGATTTCAGTGACAATCGCTTTATTTTCTTGGACTAAGCTATTCAATAGCGACGATTTCCCGACGTTCGGGCGTCCGATGATGACCGTCGATAAGCCTTCCCGCAAAATCTTGCCTTGCTGGGAAGTCTGGAGCAATTTGGCGATTTCCGCTTGCACCCATTTGGCTTTTTCGAGCATCATCGGGCGCGTCATTTCTTCTACGTCATCATACTCGGGATAATCGATGTTCACTTCCATTTGCGCGATCGATTCGAGCAGCGCCTGGCGCAGCGAGCTGATGAGGCGTGATAAGCGGCCTTCCATCTGTGTCAATGCGACGTCCATCGCCCGGTCGGTTTTCGCGCGGATCAAGTCCATGACTGCTTCTGCCTGGGACAAATCGATGCGCCCGTTAAGGAAGGCGCGTTTCGTGAATTCTCCAGGCTCCGCTAACCGTGCGCCGGCCCGTAAGGCGAGTGTCAGCACACGATTGACCGATACGATGCCTCCGTGGCAATTGATTTCCACGACATCTTCGCGGGTGAACGTTTTTGGTGCTCTCATTAAGGCAACCATTACTTCCTCCGCCATTTCCTGCGTTGCGGGATCTTCGATATGGCCGTAATGAATGGTATGGCTCGTTTGATCGGCGAGCGCTTTTTTGGTAGGCGCCCGGAACAAACGATCGGCAATCGGCACCGCTTCGGGTCCGCTCAACCTGACAATGGCGATGGCTCCTTCACCGCTTGGTGTGGAAATCGCAGCAATCGTATCGAATTCCATCATGATGATTCCTCCTCTTGCAACAAAACGCTGAAGGCTTCCAAAACACAGTTACCCCCAGCTTGATTTATGAGATAAAAAAGTTGTCCACATGTGGACAACAGTCAAAATACGCATGACTTTACAACATACTACAATACCACAAAGCGGTTGAAACCGAAAGACACAGTGCTTCTGTTTGCTACTTTTTTCGTTTTTGGAGCGGTATTTTGATATGCATAAATATACACCATTGATTTATCGCAGATCCATATGCTCTCCTCCTTGTTTTTCCATACAAAAAAATGCCCGGCAAGCTCATCGTAATGGCTTGCCGGGCATTCACTTATTTATGCGGTTCGATGACCAGATAGCGGTTCGGATCTTTGCCTTCCGAATGCGTATCGATATCTAAGCGCCGTGACAGCGCTTGATGGATCACTTTTCGTTCGTAGGACGGCATCGGTTCAAACTGGACGCGGTTGCCAGTGCGGATCGCTTTATCCGCCATCCGGTCCGCCAATTGCTCCAATGTTTCCTGGCGCCGTTCCCGATAATTCTCGGCATCGAGTTCGACAATCATGAACTGTTCAGCATGGCGATTGGCAACCAATTGCGCCAATTGCTGCAGTGCATTCAAGGTTTGCCCTCTTTTGCCGATCAGCACCGCGACTTTTTCGCTTTCGAGCGTAAAGCGCACCGTTTTTCCTTGTTTTTCATGCGTTACGGACAGATCGTCGATTTTCATGCCTTTTGCGACATCCTGCAAATACGTTTTCGTTTCTGCAATGGCGATGTCGTTTGAAGGCTTATCGGCAGATTCTGTATCTTGCTGCTCAAAATCCGGCTCTGCTCCCTCTTCTTGCACCGGAGCTGCCGGCATTTCTGCAGCAATTTCTTCATCAGAAGGCTTGGCGCCCGCTGTTGCTGTTGACTCTACCGCTTCTGGAACCTCCGTCGTTACGGATGATTGCTTCACGGTCACTTCAACTTCCGCGTTTTTTGCACCAAAGCCGAAAAACCCCTTTTTTCCTTCTTCGATAACGCGAACCGTCACTTGTTCTGGTGATTTTTTCAATTTCTCCAAGGCTGTGGCAATCGCTTCGTCAACCGTTTTCCCCGTTTGTGTAAGCTGCTTCACTTTTTAGCCCCTCCTGTTTTCGTTTTAACAGGCTGTTGCACTTCTTTCTTTTCCCACGGACGGTAAATGAACATGTTTTGGATAAATGAAATGATATTTCCGATTACCCAGTACAATGTCAATGCAGATGGCAAGATGATCCCGAACCCGACAATCATGACCGGCATGAAATACATCATCGCCTTCATTTGCGGGTTGTCCATCGCTGGGCCAGTACGCAAGACGACCAATTGCATCAAACCGGCTGTAATCGCCAAGATGATGCTTGGTTCAGCGAGCGGGAAAATCAAAAATGTGCCAAGATCGATCGTTGGTGTTGCGTTCATGCGGCTGATGGCATGGTAGAAACCAATCAAAATCGGCATCTGGATCAAGATCGGCAGACAGCCCGCCATCGGGTTGACGCCTTTTTCCTGGAACATCGCCATCATTTCCTGCTGGTATTTCTGCTGGGTGACGGCATCTTTCGATTTGTATTTCTCTTTTAATTTAGCCAGCTCCGGCTGGATTTCCTGCATGCGCTTCGAGCTTTTCGTTTGTTTAATCATCAAAGGCAATAATGCGAGACGGATGAGGATCGTCACGGCAATAATCCCGAATCCGTATGTACCTAGGAACTCTTTAAAGAACGTAATGATCGATACTAGCGGCCAGACAACAAACCCATTCCAAAATCCTTCGCTTTCGTCCGTGATCGGCTGATCAAACTCCATACAGCCCGACAATAAGAGGGCTACAGCGACCAAGGCGAAGAGCAATCCTGTTCTCTTCTTCACTTTATTTCCTCCAAACTCTATTCAATTACTTACTATAGTAACACCCGGACATATCCGGCATCTACTTCTTCGGCAAAGCGCGTGCGATTTTCAGCACATGTTCCAAACTTTTCTTACTTTCATGAAAATCCAATGTGGCCGCCTGTGGTCGGGCGATGATAATGTAATCGGCGTTCGGCAGGAGATCATCCTTCAATTCCAAGAAGGCCTGGCGGATATAGCGCTTTACGCGATTGCGGGTGACCGCATTGCCGACTTTTTTGCTGACGGATAGGCCGAGGCGGAATTCTTCCTGGTCGCCCTTCAGCATATAGACGATAAATTGCCGGTTCGCAAATGATTTCCCTTTTTTAAAGACGCGCTGAAACTCCGTATTCTTCTTGATCCGCTGCTGCTTGTTCATCTTTTCACCTGCTACTTGCTTATTTTGATGCATTTTCGCTCAAATCCGGCGAAAAAGAAAAAAAAGACCACTGATGCGGTCAGTGGACTTTAAGCTGATAGTACTTTTCTTCCTTTACGACGACGTGCAGCGAGAACGCGACGTCCGTTCTTCGTGCTCATGCGTGCTCTGAAGCCGTGCACTTTGCTGTGTTTGCGTTTATTTGGTTGGTATGTGCGCAATGTCATGATCTTACACCTCCTATATAAAAGTTAACTATTTTCTAAAGACAGTCTCGACTATTATAAGGGCGCTGCCTTGTCTATGTCAATGATTTCTTTTAACTGCGGCTGTTGAGCCAGTGTGAAAAAGCAGGAGAGTTATACACAATCCTAAAACTTATTTGGTGCACTGCTTGTGGCCAGTTTTTTTCGGAAAAATTTTATCCACAGGCCTTATCGACAGGTTTTTCACATAGGAACTACCTGTGGATATCAAAAATGTGCACAAACGCCGCTATGTGGATAACTGAAAGAAAGGCTTGTAATGTCTATCGATTTTTGATAACATTGTTTTGTTTTCACTTGTTAACAATTTCTATCCCAAAATAGTTATCCACATATTGTGGGTAAGGTGTGGATAGTTTTCCCCAAGCCTGTTTGCAAATCTTATCCACAGGCTGTGGTTTTGTGTATGGTATACTGTAAAAAATCTTTACATATAAAGGAGATACGCTATTGGAACACTTAGACGAAATTTGGTCGAGTGTCTTAGCCCAAGTCGAAAAAAGGATCTCCAAACCCAGTTTTGAAACTTGGCTCAAATCAACGAAGCTCTTGTCTTACAAAGAAGATACTGTAACCATTTCAGCACCGAATTCATTTGCGCGCGATTGGCTCGAAAACCATTACGTGCACTTAATTACGGGCATTTTGACAGATCTAACAGGAGACGAAGCACTCATCAAATTTGTTGTGCCAAAAGACCAAGACATGGATGATTTCCAGCTTCCCGCTCCCCGCATTAAACCGGGGCAGGCGGAGCAGCAAGAGTTTTTGCCGGGCATGTTGAACCCGAAATATACCTTTGACACGTTTGTCATCGGTTCCGGCAACCGCTTTGCGCACGCCGCTTCACTGGCAGTGGCCGAAGCGCCGGCAAAAGCTTATAACCCGCTCTTTATTTACGGGGGCGTAGGACTTGGCAAGACCCACCTGATGCACGCAATCGGACATTATGTTATCGAACACAACCCGGACGCCAAAGTCGTTTATTTGTCGTCGGAAAAATTCACCAACGAGTTCATCAACTCAATCCGTGACAACCAGACCGTCGATTTCCGTAATAAATACCGCAACGTCGACATTCTACTCATTGACGACATTCAATTTTTAGCTGGAAAAGAACAAACGCAAGAAGAATTCTTCCATACATTCAATACGCTGCACGAAGAATCAAAGCAAATCATCATCTCCAGTGACCGGCCGCCAAAAGAGATCCCAACGCTCGAAGATCGTCTCAGATCGCGCTTTGAATGGGGCTTGATCACCGACATTACACCGCCGGATCTGGAAACGCGCATCGCCATTTTGCGCAAAAAAGCCAAAGCGGACGGCCTGGACATCCCGAATGACGTGATGACCTACATCGCCAATTCGATCGATTCCAACATCCGCGAACTTGAAGGCGCGTTGATCCGTGTCGTCGCTTATTCCTCTTTGATCAACCGGGACATGAGCGCGGAACTGGCTGCAGAAGCCTTGAAAGACATCATGCCGAACTCGAAACCGAAAGTGATCACCATTTTGGACATCCAAAACGCAGTCGGGGAACAGTTCAACGTGAAGTTGGATGATTTTAAAACAAAACGCCGCACGAAAGATATCGCCTATCCGCGTCAAATCGCGATGTACTTGTCACGCGAAATGACGGATTTTTCCTTGCCGAAAATCGGCGAGGAATTCGGCGGCCGTGATCATACGACGGTCATCCATGCGCATGAAAAAATCAACACGCTACTGAAAGACAATCAACAGCTTCAGCAAGATGTGAAGGAAATTCGCAGCGCACTCGGTAAATAACGCTGTGGATAACCCCCGTTTTTGCTAAGTAGCTTATGCACAGTTTGTCTACATGTGGATAAGCTGCTTTTATTACTCATTTTGGGCTTATCCACATATTCACAGCCCCTACTACTATTACTGTCTTTTAAGTACTAATAACTAAAATATATATATAAGCGAGGTTCGAGAATGAAATTCGAGATAAAACGTGAGCGACTAGTTGATGGTTTAAACGATGTAATGAAAGCAGTCAGTTCAAAAACAACCATTCCGATTTTGACAGGCATCAAAATGGATGTATCTACAGAAGGAATGCGCTTAACAGGAAGTGATTCCGATATTACGATCCAAACCTTCATCCCGGCAGAAGAAGATGGCCAGCAGCTGATTGATGTCGCTGAGGGGGGAAGCATCGTCCTTCAAGCCAAAGTATTCGGGGAAATCGTCCGTAAATTGCCGACTAATGAAGTCGAAATCGAAATCACCGGCAATTTCCAGACGCATATCCGTTCTGGAAAATCCGAATTCCATTTGATCGGGCTTGACGCAATGGATTATCCACAATTGCCGGATATCCAAGACGACCGCATTTTCACGATTCCAGCGGACCTGTTGAAAACAATCAATAGAGAAACGGTCTTTGCTGTGTCGAGTTCTGAAACGCGGCCGGTACTCACTGGCGTCCATTGGGAAGTAAAAGACGGCGAGCTGGTTTGCGTTGCAACTGACAGCCACCGTTTGGCACGACGTAAAACGAAACTCGAAACTTTGCCGGAAGGCGAGTACAGCGTCGTCATTCCAGGCAAGAGCTTGAACGAATTGAACAAAATCCTTGACGATACGTCGGATCCGGTCGAAATCGTCATGACCAACCAGCAAGTGCTCTTCAAATCGAAGCACATCTTGTTCTTCTCCCGTCTATTGGAAGGGAACTACCCGGATACATCGCGTTTGATCCCGTCTGAATACAAAACGACGGTAACGGTAAACGGCCGTTCATTGCTGCAGGCAATCGACCGTGCGTCACTACTTGCGCGTGAAGAACGCAATAACGTTGTGCGTTTCTCGACAAACGAAGGCAGCGAAGTGGAAGTCTCTTCGAATTCTCCTGAAGTCGGGAAAGTCGAAGAGCAGTTACAGGCACAAAGCGTGGACGGTGAAGAGCTGAAGATTTCCTTTAGCGCGAAGTTCATGATGGACGCTTTGAAAGCGATCGACGGGCAAGATGTGGTCATCCAGTTTACGGGAGCGATGCGCCCATTCATTTTGAAATCGGCTTTGGATGACTCGATTCTTCAATTGATTCTTCCTGTCCGAACATATTAATCAGAACCAAAACCCTCAGGATAGCCCATAAAGGCTATCCTTTTTACTTATAGGGCCAAATAGGGTAAAATAAAGGGATAGACTATGAATCGAAGGATGAGTGCATTATGAAAGAAATCGGGATTGAGACAGAATATATTACATTGGGACAATTGCTGAAAATGACAGATACCATCAGTTCAGGCGGCATGGCCAAATGGTTTTTGAGTGAACAAGAAGTATCGGTGAACGGAGAAGCGGAAGATCGCAGAGGGCGTAAATTGCGTCCAGAAGATACTGTGAACATACCGGGGACGGGGGAATTCCGCATCGTTGTCGCCGAAGGCATGAGCTTCGATGCGCATTGACAACCTCGAGTTAGTCAATTACCGCAACTATGAATCGCTCAAGCTCGACTTCTCGCCAGGCATCAATGTATTCATCGGCGAAAATGCACAAGGCAAAACAAATATCATGGAATCGCTGTACGTGCTATCGATGGCGAAATCCCACCGCACGAGCAATGATAAAGAATTGATACGCTGGGACGCGGAATATGGTAAAATTAAAGCTGATGTGTTCCGGAAATACGGCAAACTGCCGCTTGAAATCAGCTTTTCCAAAAAAGGCAAAAAAGCGAAAGTGAACCACCTGGAACAAAAGCGGCTGAGCGATTATGTCGGTCAGTTAAACGTCGTCATGTTCGCACCTGAGGACTTGCATTTAGTTAAAGGCAGCCCGCAAATCAGGCGCCGCTTTATCGATATGGAAATCGGCCAGATTTCGCCGGTCTATCTCCACGATCTCGTCAATTACCAGAAGCTGTTGAAACAGCGCAACCATATATTAAAGCAGCATTATGGCAAACAGGCCATCAATGACGTCATGTTCGAAGTGTATACAGAACAATTCATTGAAGCGGCTGTAAAAATTATACAAAAAAGATTCCGGTTTATGGAATTGCTGCAGAAATGGGCCGAACCGATCCATCACGGCATTTCCCGGGGGCTTGAACAATTGGAGATCCGCTATCAGCCGATAAGCGGCTTGAAGCCCGAATGGACGCCTGCTGAAATGGCGTCTTTTTTAGGGGACAAGCTGCAGGAAGTGAAAAAGCGCGAACTCGAACGCGGCGTAACGCTAGTCGGGCCGCACCGGGACGATCTGCAGTTTTTTGTTAACGGCTACGACGTCCAAACTTATGGCTCCCAGGGGCAGCAGCGGACGACCGCCTTGTCGCTGAAACTTGCTGAAATCGAATTGATCAAGCAGGAAGTGGGCGAAGCGCCTGTCTTGCTGCTCGATGACGTATTATCTGAACTTGATGACTTCCGCCAATCGCATCTATTGAATACGATTCGCGGATCTGTCCAGACATTTGTCACGACGACCAGCGTCGACGGCATTCAGCACGACACCATCCAAAGCGCCCGTCTGTTTGAAGTGACGAACGGAACAGTCAAGGAGTGAAGCGGCATGTATGTACAGATTGGAGCTGCCCAATTGATCGCCACCACGGAAATCATTGCGGTGGTCCATCATGAACAATACGTACCGTCCGCTTTTGTCCGGCTTTTGGTGCCGCAGGACGCAGTGAAATCCTATGTAGTGACCGATGATTTCGTCTATGGGTCGCCTTACCGGACCCAGGCACTCTTGAAGAAAATGGAACAAAATAGATTATAGAAGTCAGTGGAAATAACGAGTTGCGAAGAAAGAGCAGGTGAAGGGAATGGCTATGGAAGATACGAATCTCCAGCAATCATATGGCGCCAACCAGATTCAAGTATTGGAAGGCCTAGAAGCGGTCCGGAAACGGCCAGGCATGTATATCGGTTCTACGGGATCGAGAGGACTGCATCATTTAGTGTGGGAAATTGTGGATAACAGCATCGATGAAGCCCTTGCCGGCCATTGTGACGAAATCCGCGTAACGATCGAAAAAGACGATTGGATCCGCGTCGAAGACAACGGCCGCGGAATTCCGGTCGATATGCAGGAAAAAATGGGCCGCCCGGCAGTAGAAGTCATCATGACGGTACTTCACGCCGGCGGTAAATTCGGCGGCGGAGGCTATAAAGTGTCCGGCGGTCTTCACGGCGTCGGCGCATCTGTCGTCAATGCCTTGTCTGAAACGACGCAAGTATACGTCCACCGAGACGGCAAGCGCCATTTCATCCAATTCGAACGCGGCGCTGTCACAAAAGAACTGGCGGTAGTCGGCGAAGCGGATAAGACAGGAACGACCATCCGTTTTAAAGCGGATAGCGATATTTTCCAGGAAACGACAGTCTATGAATTCGATATTCTCGATCATCGCCTGCGTGAGCTCGCTTATTTGAATCGGGGGTTGAAAATCGTCGTCATCGATGAGCGGGAAGGCCATGAACAGGAAAAGGCTTACCACTACGAAGGCGGGATTAAATCCTATGTAGAACATTTGAACAAATCAAAAGATCCGCTTCATGAAGAAGCGATTTTTGTTGAAGCGGAGCGGGACGGCATCAGTGTCGAAGTCGCAATGCAATACAACGGAGGATTTGCGGCCAATGTTTTCTCATTTGCCAACAACATCAGCACGCACGAAGGCGGAACGCATGAATCCGGCTTTAAAACGGCGTTGACCCGTGTTATCAACGATTACGGTCGCAAAAAAGGCATTCTGAAAGATGCCGAAGCGAATTTGACCGGTGAAGATGTACGCGAAGGGTTGACGGCAATCATTTCCGTCAAACACCCAGATCCTCAATTCGAAGGCCAGACGAAGACGAAACTCGGCAACACCGAAGTCTCGACCATTGTCAATAACTTGTTCTCGGGCGGCTTTGAACGCTTTTTGCTGGAAAATCCATCAACGGCTAAAAAGATCCTCGAAAAAGGCATCATGGCTTCCCATGCTCGATTAGCGGCGAAAAAAGCGCGTGAATTTACCCGCCGCAAGTCGGTTCTTGAAGTGTCGAGCTTGCCAGGCAAGCTCGCGGATTGTTCATCACGCGACCCGAAAATCAGTGAAATCTATATCGTAGAGGGAGATTCGGCGGGCGGATCCGCAAAATCCGGACGCGACCGCCATTTCCAGGCAATCTTGCCGCTGCGCGGGAAAATCCTCAATGTAGAAAAAGCACGTCTGGATAAAATTCTTGTCAATGCGGAAATCCGCAACATTATCACGGCACTCGGCACTGGAATCGGTGAAGAGTTCAACCTGGATAAGGCCCGTTACCATAAAATCGTCATCATGACCGATGCCGACGTTGACGGTGCCCATATCCGGACTTTGCTGTTGACGTTCTTGTTCCGTTATATGCGCCCGCTGATCGAAGCCGGCTATATTTACATCGCACAGCCGCCATTGTTCCAGATCAAACAAGGCAAGCACGTCGATTATGTATATTCCGACGCTCAGTTGAAAAAAGCGCTCGCTGAATTACCGGCAACGCCAAAGCCGCATGTCCAGCGTTACAAAGGACTTGGCGAGATGAATGCTACCCAATTGTGGGATACGACAATGGATCCGGATTTCCGGACATTGCTGCAAGTCACGCTTGAAGATGCGATGACAGCGGATGAGACCTTCCATATGCTTATGGGGGATGACGTCGAGCCGCGCCGCAACTTTATCGAAGAAAATGCCAGCTATGTTAAGAATTTGGATGTTTAAGACATCACGAGTTGAGAGGGGGCTGCGGATATGGCGGAACGGTCAGGCAGCGGAATAGAAGAAATCAATATCAGCACGGAGATGCGCACATCATTTCTCGATTATGCAATGAGTGTTATCGTCTCTCGTGCGTTACCCGATGTCCGGGACGGCCTGAAGCCGGTGCACCGGCGTATTTTGTACGCGATGCACGACCTCGGGATTACAGCGGACAAAGGCTATAAAAAATCAGCGCGTATCGTCGGCGATGTAATCGGTAAATACCACCCACACGGCGACAGCGCGGTTTACGAAACAATGGTACGGATGGCGCAGGATTTCAGCTACCGCTATATGCTCGTAGATGGACACGGAAACTTTGGATCCGTCGACGGCGATGCAGCGGCAGCCATGCGTTATACAGAATCCAAGATGTCAAAAATTTCTATGGAAATCTTACGTGATTTAAACAAAAACACGATTGATTACCAAGAAAACTATGATGGCCAGGAAAAAGAACCGATGGTATTGCCAAGCAGATTCCCGAATTTGCTCGTCAATGGTACTTCAGGGATTGCGGTGGGGATGGCTACGAATATCCCTCCCCATAACCTCGGAGAAACAATCGATGCGGTTCTTGCTTTAGCAGATAACCCGGCCATCACGACGGAAGAATTGATCGAATATCTTCCTGGCCCAGATTTCCCGACCGGAGGCATCATCCTCGGACGGAGCGGCATCCGCCGCGCCTACGAAACCGGTAAAGGTTCGGTGTTAATCCGTGCGGTCGTTGAAATCGAAACAAAACCGAACGGCAAGGAAACCATCCTCATCCACGAACTTCCTTATCAAGTCAACAAAGCGCGTTTGATTGAAAAAATCGCAGAACTTGTACGCGACAAGAAAATTGATGGCATCACCGACTTGCGCGATGAATCTGATCGTAACGGGATGCGCGTCGTCATTGAAGTGCGCAGAGATGCAAGCGCCAATGTCCTATTGAATAACCTCTATAAACAGACAGCGATGCAAACAAGCTTCGGAATCAATATGCTCGCGCTTGTCGATGGACAGCCGAAAGTGTTGTCATTGAAAGATGTTCTTTATCATTACCTGGAGCATCAGAAAGTCGTCATTCGCCGCCGTACGGAATTCGATCTGCAAAAAGCGGAAGACCGTGCGCATATCCTAGAAGGATTGCGTATTGCACTAGATCACATCGATGCCATCATCGCATTGATCCGTGGTTCCCAAACAGCAGAAGAAGCACGCAACGGCTTGATCAATGACTTCAACTTGTCCGAGCGCCAGTCTCAAGCGATTTTGGACATGCGCCTCCAGCGTTTGACTGGCCTTGAGCGCGATAAGATTGAAGAAGAATACTTAGGGCTTGTCGCTCTCATCAATGAACTGCGCGAGATTTTGGCTGACGGTTCGAAAATTCTTGAGATCATCCGCGAAGAGATACTAGAAATTAAAGACCGCTTTAATGATGCACGCCGTACAGAAATTACCGTCGGCGGCTCAGAAATGATCGAAGATGAAGACCTTATTCCACGCGAAGCTTCGGTGTTGACCTTAACGCATAACGGATACATCAAGCGTCTGCCTGCCAATACGTACCGCAGCCAGAAGCGCGGCGGCCGTGGAGTTCAGGGAATGGGCACCAATGATGATGACTTTGTCGAACATCTGTTGTACACCTCAACACATGACACCATTCTGTTCTTCACGAGCGAAGGGAAAGTCTACCGCAAAAAAGGCTATCAGGTTCCTGAGTACGGCCGGACTGCGAAAGGCTTGCCACTCGTCAACCTTTTGGAAATCGGCAAGAATGAAAAAGTTACTGCCGTAATACGTGTCGAAGAGTTTAAAGAAGACGATTTCTTCTTCTTTACAACACGCGGTGGACTCAGCAAGCGTACTCCAGTAATCAGCTATGCCAATATCCGCCAAAATGGATTGATCGCCATCAATTTACGCGAAGATGACGAATTGATTTCGGTCAAGATGACAGATGGCAACAAAGAAATTGTTATCGGAACACGCGATGGCGCATTGATCCGATTCCCGGAAACAGATATCCGCAGCATGGGGCGCGCAGCAAGCGGCGTCCGCGGCATCCGTCTGCGTGAAGGCGATCAGGTCGTCGGCATGGAAACATTGGAGACTAATGATGAAATCTTGGTCATTACTGAAAAAGGATACGGTAAACGGACAAAAGAAGCTGAGTACCGCGTTCAGTCGAGAGGCGGCATGGGAATCAAGACTTGCCACATTACAGAGAAGAACGGACCGCTCGTAGCCGTCCGTGCTGTAAATGGCACTGAAGATATCATGCTGATCACCCAACACGGCGTTTTGATCCGTATGGACGTCGAAGATATTTCGACGACTGGCAGAAACACTCAAGGCGTCCGTCTAATCCGTCTCGGTGATGAAGAAGTCGTTGCTACCGTCACCAAAGTGAAAAAAGACTTGGATGCCGAAGAGGTGGCGGAAGTCGCCGAGCTAGCTGAAGGGGACAACGTGGAAGCCATTATCGAAGAAAGTGCAGAAGCGGATGTCTATAAAGAAGATGAAATTGTTTCAGATGAAACAAATGAAAGTCCAGAAGCAGATACAGAAGAATAAGAGATATTAAAAGAGCTTGCCGTTTCATTGGCGAGCTCTTTTGTTTCTTAATAGAAAGAGATTTGGTGAAAGGAAAAGTTTTTCTTTAAAACTGTTGACGTATGTTTTGGAGCGTGGTATATTTATCAAGTCGCCAAAACAAGGCGCACAACATGAACCTTGAAAACTGAACAGCAAAACGTCAACAATACAGCCGCGAGTGATCGCGGCGAACTTACTGATCAGCGCAAGCAGATCAAAGCGAATCGCGCGTCTACGGACGGCGATGCGCCAGCAACGATTGAGCAATCAACACTACTCTA
>NZ_JBHSGL010000006.1:0-65196 GCF_042654465.1 Planococcus dechangensis
TAGAGTAGTGTTGATTGCTCAATCGTTGCTGGCGCATCGCCGTCCGTAGACGCGCGATTCGCTTTGATCTGCTTGCGCTGATCAGTAAGTTCGCCGCGATTATTCGCGGCTGTATTGTTGACGTTTTGCTGTTCAGTTTTCAAGGTTCATGTTTGCTGTCGTTCTTGACGACTTTTATTATATTAAAGCATGTTTAAATATATGTCAACGCATTTCCGAAACTTTTTTCAAATAAACTTTCGAGCTTTGGCAAACTGTTTGATTTCAGATCGAAAACCTTTTAGGCACAGCGTTTGTAGCCAACCTTCAAAAGATTGCTCGGGCATAAAAAAACCGCTTCTTGCCGAATGGGCAGGAAGCGGAACTTTTCTGAAAAATCATTTCTTTGCGTCAGCTGCTTGTGCTCTTCGCGCTGCCTTGCGCGCCTCAAGCTTCAAGCGGTCTTCTTCCGACTTCTCATTATACTTCGGCAAGACGAGCAGTTGGTACGCATTCACCGCAAGCAACGGGAACAACAGCAAGGTCACCCAACTGTCGACGTTCCCCGCTCTTACCATCAAGGCAGGCAACCATTCCAAAGTCGTGACGACAATCATGAAAAACAGCGCTGAGATGAATGTCGATTTCGTCGTCCACTTCGCTTTGAAGTAAGCCGTGGTGAATGACACCGTCAAAAGAATAATGAGGAGGGCAGCATAAAGCACTCCTTGGCCGCTTGTCTCTACGTTCGGGAGAAAGCGGAAGGCGATCAAGTCGAAGATCACGACAGCGATGATCAGCACTTGAACCCAATTCCAAAGACGCAGCGAGCGGAACATATTATGTCCGAACTGATGAATCGTCAAATATGCAAAGAAGCCCATCTGCGCAATCAAGCTCATGGTGAGCCCGACGACAATCATCCAGACAAAACCGGCAATGAATTCTCCCCACTGCCCATTTTGTACCGCCTCTGCAAAAATATCGTTCCACCGGATGAAAATACCGAGCAAGCCTGTTATTCCCCCGCCGATCAATAATGCATTTATAGAAAACTTAATCCAATTTCGTATAGTCACGTATATTGCCTCCGTTAATTTGAAATTCCTTTAAATTGTACCAACAATCCACCTGACTTGCAGTAGGAGTTGTGAACAAACCTTGAAACTCTCTTTCGGCGATATAAAAATCCGGAAACCGAAAGCCGGTTTCCGGATTATAAATCTTATTGTTTGGTTTGCTTGTCTGCAAATTGCTGGAGGACTTGTTGTGCGATGTCTCCGTAGATCTTTCCTGTCGGATGATCTGCTGCATAGACAGATGGCGCAAAGTCTTTTTCGTTCCAGTCAGGCTGGCCGAGGGGAATCTGGCCGAGCAGCGGGACTTGCAATTCTTCTGCAAGTTTCGGACCGCCGCCTTGCCCGAAGACATATTCCTTCTTGCCGGATGTTTGGCTTTCAAACCAAGACATGTTCTCGATGACGCCGAGTACTTCGTGATTGGTCTGCAACGCCATCGCTCCGGCACGGGCTGCGACGAATGCAGCAGTCGGGTGCGGTGTTGTAACGACGATTTCCTTGGAAGCCGGAAGCATCTGGTGGATATCAAGTGCGACATCGCCCGTTCCTGGCGGCAAGTCCAATAGAAGATAATCAAGGTCGCCCCACTCGACGTCACGGAAAAATTGATCCAATACTTTCCCGAGCATCGGGCCGCGCCAAACGACTGGCATATTGTCTTCGACGAAGAAGCCCATTGAAATGACTTTGACACCGAAGCGGTCAACCGGAATGATGGTATCGCCGCGCACGACCGGCGCTTTATCGATTCCCATCATGTCAGGCACACTAAAGCCGTAGATGTCTGCGTCAACGAGGCCGACTTTTTTTCCTGCACGCGCAAGCGCGATCGCCAAGTTGACGGAGACGGTCGATTTTCCGACGCCGCCTTTGCCGCTGGCGATGGAAATGAATTCAACTTTATTCAAAGGAGACAACAGGTCTTGTGCTTCTGATTCATTCGCTGTGCCGCGGAACTGGGCTAGCGCTTCTGGCGGCAATTCCTCAAAGCGGATCCCGACAGAGTCAGCCCCGATCCCTTTGATGGCATCCACCACTTTCATCTGCAGCTGCATTTGTTCGGGTGTGTTCGTTTTGGCAATCGCCAATTTGACGCTGACGTATTTTTTCTCTTCTTTGATTTTCACGGCCACGATGCCATTGGTTTCCGCAAGCGTTCTATGTAAAAACGGATCTTCTAAAGCTCCGACTGCTTCGCGCACTTGTGTTTCAGTTAACATATCTCTACACTCCTTATAACTTTTGCTACAGCCAAGTATACCATAGGGCTAGCGTTTTTTAATCCTTTCCGGCTTGCTTCTTCACCAGCAAGCAAACTGCTAGGAGCCGCGCGGGCCAAAGTCGAGTATATCCTGTTCGTCAAACTGGAAATCAGGCCCATAAGCCACCTCCCAATGATAGCCGTCAGGGTCTTGGAAATACCCCGAATAGCCGCCCCAAAAGACATCGACCGGCTCTTTGACGATAACCGCTCCCGCTATACGTGCCCGCTCGACCACCTCGTCCACTTCACTGCGCGACTTGGCATTATAAGCTAAAGTGATGCCAGAAAAACCCGATTTCACTGGGGGGTTGCCTTCATCGATGTCTTTCGCCAATGCCTCTAGCGGGTACAATTCCAATTTTGTTCCGGAAGTATTGAAAAAAATGATTTCCGGGTTGTTTCTCGTTTCGTCAGTCTGAAAGCCTAATTGGTCACGGTAAAACTGCACAGACCGCTCCATGTTTTGGACACCTAAGCAAATTAAATTGATGCGGTTCATCCCATCCACTCCTTTTCGGTTTGCTATAAGCTTCGCCGCCACATAAAAAAGCACCTCCCGGAAAACCGGAAAGTGCTTTGAAAAGTAATTTTAACGTTTTGAGAACTGTGGTGCACGACGAGCAGCTTTAAGACCGTATTTTTTACGCTCTTTCATACGTGGATCGCGTGTTAGGAATCCAGCTGATTTAAGTGCCGGACGGTATTCAGGGTCTACTGTAAGTAGAGCGCGTGCAATTCCGTGACGGATAGCGCCGGCTTGTCCAGTGAACCCGCCGCCTTTTACGTTTACCAATACATCGTAGCTACCAAGAGTTTCAGTAGTTACTAGTGGTTGTTTGATGATTTGCTCAAGTGTTTCGTATGGAACGTAGTCAGATACGTCACGGTTGTTGATTGTGATCGTACCATCTCCTGGTACCAAACGTACGCGAGCTGTTGAGTTTTTACGGCGACCTGTACCGATATATTGAACTTGTGCCAAAGGTGTATCCTCCTCTTAGTTACTGATTATTATCCGCGAAGCGTGTAAGCTTCAGGCTGTTGTGCTTGGTGGTTGTGCTCTGGTCCAGCATAGACATGTAGCTTTTTGAACGTTTGACGGCCCAAAGAGTTTTTAGGAAGCATGCCTTTAACTGCTAGTTCAAGCATTTTTGTTGGGTATTTCGTGCGCATTTCTAGTGCTGTGCGCTGCTTAAGTCCGCCTGTGAATTGTGTGTGGCGGTAGTAAATTTTGTCTGTAAGCTTTTTGCCCGTCAAGTGGATCTTGTCAGCGTTGATGATGATGACGTGATCGCCAGTGTCGACGTTCGGTGTGAATGTTGGTTTGTATTTCCCGCGCAAGATTGAAGCGACTTCAGAAGCCAAACGTCCAAGAGTTTGCCCTTCTGCATCGAC
Organism: Planococcus dechangensis; assembly: GCF_042654465.1. NCBI lineage: Bacteria > Bacillati > Bacillota > Bacilli > Caryophanales > Caryophanaceae > Planococcus > Planococcus dechangensis. The sequence continues at coordinate 3,718 of NZ_JBHSGL010000006.1, forward strand.
AACCAACCATTTACGCTCTACTTCGTGACCTTTAGCCATGAATGTTGTACGCATGTATATTGTCCTCCTAATGAATCGTCTCTTTTTTTTAAAAAACTCAGTTCCAAATGTTCCATATTGGTTCCGTTGTTCCGTGTTTTCCTTATCCCTTAACACAAATAACCTTCCGGGGCATATCGTGGGGGTAATGAAAATACCATACATCATCATATAATGGATTGCGCTTTAAGTCAAGGGTATTTGGAAAAACACCAGGAAAAGTTGCTTCACCTTGAATAATGCACTTTTTCCAAGTATAAACCGTGAGCGGCCGCGGTTTTTCCAGCTGCATCCCGGTCGCGTGCGGCAACGATTTCCGCCAGTTCTTCCGGCTCTCTGCGATTTAATCCGACTTCGAGCAAAGTCCCGGCAATGATGCGCACCATATTATAGAGAAAACCCGAACCTTCGATGACCATATGCAATTCCTCGCCATGCTCTTCAAAGTCGATGCGCCAAATGGTCCTCACTTTATCGACGACATTGGTATTGGCTGCACAAAAGCTTGAAAAATCATGGGTGCCGAGGAGCGCTTGGGCCGCTTGTTGCATGCGGCTTACGTCGATAGCTTGAGGCACATGGACCAGATGATGGCGTGTGAACGGGCTGATGATTTTGCTGCGCGTCCACTTGTAGCGATAAATTTTTCCATCCGCATGATAGCGGGCGTGGAAATCCGGTGCCGCTTCCTCGATATCGTGAACCCGGATATCTTGTGGCAGCCGGACATTGAGTGCACGCATCCAGGAATCTTTCGGAATGGTGAACGGTGTATCGAAATGAATCACTTGCCCGGTTGCATGCACGCCCGAATCCGTCCGGCCGCTTGCCACCACTTCCACTTGCTGTCCTTTATGGAGTTCTTTCAATACGCGCAAGAGCTCCAGTTGCACGGTGCGGGTTTTCAATTGAATTTGATATCCCGAGAATCCGCTGCCGTCATATGCAATTGTCGCTTTTAATCGTTTCATGATAATTCTCCTTTTTGTTAAGAACGGAAATACCACAGCAATGCGGCAAAACCGGCTAGCAATACGAGGCTCATGGAATCAATGATCCGCCAATCCAGCTGGCGGTAGCGCGTACGCCCTTCTCCGCCCCGGTAGCCGCGCACTTCCATCGCCGTCGCCAAATCTTCCGCACGCTTGAACGCGCTGACGAACAGCGGGATCAATAGCGGGACGACGGCTTTGATGCGTTCTTTGATCGGGCCAGATCCGATATCCGAGCCCCGTGCCATTTGCGCTTTTAGGATTTTTCCGGTTTCATCCATTAAAGTCGGAATAAACCTGAGCGAGATGGACATCATCAACGCCAGCTCATGGACCGGCAGTTTGACGCGCTTGAACGGGCCGAGCAGCACTTCAATGCCATCGGTAATCGATATCGGTGAAGTCGTCAGCGTCAGGATGCTCGTCATGAACACGAGGACCAAGAAACGGATCGAAATGAATATCCCTTGCCGCAAGCCTTCCTCGTATATTTCAATAAAGCCGAATTCCAGCAGCAATGCCCCTTCTTGTGTAAAGAATAAATGCAGGAAAAACGTAAACGCCATTAGGATGAATACCGGCTTCAAGCCATTTATCAGGAAGTATAGGCGGATTTTCGACAAGAATACCGCAAGCAAGGTAGAGCCGAGCAAAATCGCGTAGGTAATCGCATTATTGGCAATGAATACGATCGCGATAAACAAAAACACAAAGAGGATTTTCGCACGCGGATCAAGTCGATGTACGAGCGAATCTCCTGGAATAAAGCGGCCAAAAATCATTTTCTCCATCATTTCGGCCCACGCCCTTCCTTCAGTGCTTTGGCAATGGACCGTGACAGCGCCTCTTCCGTCAATGCCAGTTCATCGAGCACTAAGCCGGTCTTCTCTTCAAACTCCCGCTGCATGCGCACCGTACGCGGCGGCTCCAAGCGGTAATCGCCGAGCTGCTCTTCATTCGCAAACACTTCCCGCACACCGCCTGTTGCGACGCATTTGCCGCTGTGCATGATGGCGACGCTATCCGCATAGCGCGCAGCGTCTTCCATGCTATGGGTTACGAGAACGGTCGTTAAGCCCTGCTGTTGATGTAAACGGTAGAACAGGTCCATAATTTCACGGCGCCCGCGTGGATCGAGACCCGCGGTCGGTTCATCCAATACAAGGACGTCCGGTTCCATCGCCAAAACGCCTGCGATGGCAACGCGGCGCATCTGCCCGCCTGATAAGTCAAACGGTGATTTTTCCGCGACTTCTTCGGGCAAGCCGAGCTGTTCGATCAAAGCGAGTGCACGGCGGCGCGCTTCTTCTTCAGGCACGCCGAAATTGAGCGGTCCGAACATAATATCTTTTACGACCGTTTCATCAAAAAGCTGTTGTTCCGGAAACTGAAAGACGATGCCGACTTTTTTGCGCACATCACGCAAGTTTTTCGCCTTGGTGCCGGCTTCTATTTTCCGGTCACCGATCAATACGCTGCCTTCTGTCGGCTGCAGCAATGCGTTCAGATGCTGCAGCACCGTGGACTTGCCGGAACCGGTATGGCCGATGATCGCGGTATAGGAACCGGAAGGAATGTGAAGCGTAACGTCTGTTAATGCGCGTTTTTCAAACGGCGTATCTTTTGCATAGCTATATCCTACTTGCTTGAGTAGTATGTCCATAATTCCTCCACCAGCTCATGTTCTGTCATAGATTCTCCGGTAATCGGCACTCCTGCCTTTTGAAGCAGATCTGCCATCCGCATTGCAAACGGCAAATCGAGCCCCATTCCGGTCAGCTCTTCGCCTGAAGAAAACACTCGTTCCGGCGTGCCTTCCATTTGCTTATGCCCGGCATTCATGACGAGGACGCGTTCAGCCAGTGCCGCCTCTTCCAAATCATGCGTGATCGACAATACCGTCAGCCCTGTCGCTTCGCGCAACTCGCGAATTGTTTCGATCACTTCGCGGCGCCCTTGTGGGTCAAGCATCGAAGTCGCCTCATCCAAAATCAACAAACGCGGTCGCAAAGCAAGTGCCCCCGCAATCGCCACACGCTGCTTCTGTCCGCCTGATAAATGGTGGGGTTCATGATCCATATAATCATCCATCTTCACCTGGTGCAGTGATTCCCGAACACGTACAACCATCTCGTCATGCGGTACGCCATTGTTCTCCAATGCAAATGCCACATCATCTTGAACTGTCGCTCCGACAAACTGATTGTCCGGATTTTGAAACACCATACCCATTTGCGAACGGATGTCCCATAAGCTCTCCTCTGACATGGTCATGTCCATCGCGCGGACGATGCCTTGCTGCGGAAACAACAAGCCGTTCATCAATTTGGCTATCGTCGATTTACCGGAGCCGTTATGGCCGACCAGCGCTACCCATTCGCCTTCTTGGATTGAAAACGATAGATCCGAGACAGCCGGTTTGACCGCTCCATCTTCCGGCGCATATGTAAATGTCACGTCTTCAAATGACAAAATAATTCCTGTCATGTGTTTCGGCCTCCTCTAAACTCGCTCTTCTCTGCTGTGCTCCATTTTTCAAGAGCTCTTCATCTAGCACGTTTAATTCGCACTGTTCACATCCCGTTTTCCGGGACATCAACACTATGAATTAAAAAGAAAATAAAAAAAGCGCGCACCTCATTCAGAGTATGCGCTTTTCTGTCTCTATAGCTCCTGCGATTGCTTAAGCCGCCGGTTGAATGAGGTGCGTAGAGCTAGACGAGACGCCGCCACTAGGGCTCGCTCATCATAACACTCAGCTTTTCATATTGTCGTATAAATCATGATGCTAAAAGAAGAGGGCTATGCACCCTCTTCTATTACATCAAATTAAACCAATTCGATAATTACGATCGGTGCGCCATCTCCGCGACGAGGCCCCATTTTCATGATGCGCGTGTAGCCGCCTTGACGTTCAGCGTAGCGTGGTGCGACATCATCGAACAATTTCTGCAAAGCGAAAATTGTGTTTTCGTTACCTTCTTCATCAGTAGAAGTCACGAGTTCACGGCGGATGTATGCTGCAGCTTTACGGCGTGCGTGGATATCTCCGCGCTTACCAAGCGTAATCATTTTCTCTACAGTTGAACGGACTTCTTTCGCACGTGCTTCAGTTGTCTGAATGCGCTCGTGTACGATTAGATCAGTTGTAAGGTCACGCAAAAGTGCTTTACGTTGAGAACTTGTACGTTGAAGTTTTCTCATTGAAGTTTCCCTCCTTTGTTGAATAGTTCGAATCCGATCAAGTGATTAGTCTTCTTTACGAAGGCCTAGTCCGAGATCTTCCAACTTCACTTTCACTTCTTCAAGTGATTTGCGTCCGAGGTTGCGAACTTTCATCATGTCGTCTTCCGACTTGTTGGCCAATTCGTGGACGGTGTTGATCCCGGCACGTTTCAGGCAGTTATAAGAACGAACAGAAAGATCCAGCTCTTCGATAGTCATCTCAAGCACTTTCTCTTTTTGGTCTTCTTCTTTTTCAACCATGATTTCAGCTGTTTGAGCCTCATCTGTCAATCCTACGAAGATGTTAAGATGTTCAGTGAAAATTTTCGCGCCAAGCGCAATTGCCTCTTTGGGACCGATGCTTCCATCTGTCCAGACATCGAGGGTTAATTTATCGAAATGAGCGAGTTGGCCCACACGGGTATTTTCCACTTGGAAATTGACGCGTGAAACTGGCGTGTAAATAGAGTCAATCGGGATAACGCCGATCGGAAGATCTTCACGTTTGTTCTGATCTGCACGGGCATATCCACGGCCGCGGTTTGCATACATACGCATGCGCAAGTGGCCATCTTTCGCGATTGTAGCAATATATAGATCCGGATTCAGAATTTCCACGTCACTATCGTGAGTGATATCTGCAGCCGTAACCGTTCCATCACCTTTTACATCAATTTCAATGACTTTTTCTTCGTCAGAGTAAATTTTCAAAGCGAGCTTTTTAATATTCAAGATGATTGAAGCCACATCTTCTTCTACACCTTCAACAGTGGAGAATTCATGCAGAACGCCATCAATTTGAATAGAAGTAACAGCCGCGCCCGGCAAGGATGAAAGTAAGATTCGACGTAAGGAGTTACCTAAAGTGGTACCATATCCACGCTCAAGAGGTTCAACAACAAATTTGCCGTATTTGGCGTTGGTGTTGATCTCAACCGTTTCAATTTTTGGTTTTTCTATTTCAAGCATTCAGTTTACCCTCCTTCAAAACGTCGGTATTTTCGTTGCATCAAGAATTCGATAGTCACAGACTTTCGCTACGATTCAGAACACAGTTAGTAAGTCGTGATGTTCAAAAACGATTTCAGATCAACGATTATACGCGACGGCGTTTTGGTGGACGGCAGCCGTTGTGAGGAACTGGAGTTACGTCTTTGATTGCAGTAACTTCCAATCCAGCAGCTTGAAGTGCACGGATAGCAGCTTCGCGACCTGAACCAGGACCTTTAACAGTTACTTCCAAAGTTTTCAAACCGTGTTCCATAGAAGTTTTTGCAGCAGTTTCAGCAGCCATTTGAGCAGCGAATGGAGTAGATTTACGTGATCCACGGAATCCTAGAGCTCCAGCCGAAGACCAAGACACTGCGTTACCTTGCATGTCAGTGATCGTAACGATTGTGTTATTGAATGTTGAGCGGATGTGAGCAATACCGGATTCGATATTCTTTTTCACACGACGCTTACGAGTTTGTTGTTTACGTGCCATGTTAAGAAACAACCTCCTTTACTGATTATTTTTTCTTGTTAGCTACAGTTTTACGAGGACCTTTACGCGTGCGAGCGTTGTTCTTCGTGTTTTGACCACGGACCGGAAGACCGCGACGGTGGCGGATACCACGGAAGCTAGCGATTTCCATCAAACGTTTGATGTTCATGGAAACTTCACGGCGAAGGTCACCTTCGATTTTGTATTGGTCTAGCTGTTCACGGATATTGTTCAACTCGTCTTCTGTAAGATCGCGAACGCGAGTCTCTTCAGAAACACCAGCACCAGAAAGTACTTTCTGAGCAGTAGTTTTCCCAACACCATAAATATAAGTCAATGAAATTACAACGCGTTTGTCGCGCGGAATGTCAACACCAGAAATACGTGCCATGTGTGCAATGCACCTCCTTCTTTAATTAACCTTGTCTTTGTTTGTGTTTCGGATTTTCACAGATTACCATTACTTTTCCGTTTCTGCGAATAACTTTACATTTTTCGCAGATCGGCTTAACAGATGGTCTCACTTTCATCTAACCCAACCTCCTTGGTAGTTCGGAGTGCAAAAGATTATTTAAAACGGTATGTGATGCGACCGCGTGTTAAATCGTAAGGAGAAAGTTCCACTGTCACTTTATCTCCTGGCAGAATGCGGATGAAATGCATGCGAATCTTGCCAGATACGTGCGCAAGAATCGTATGACCGTTTTCAAGCTCCACTTTAAACATCGCGTTAGGCAAAGTCTCAACGACTGTTCCTTCGATTTCAATTACATCGTCTTTCGCCATCGACCCAGTCTCCCTTCTGTATACAAATCAGGTTCTCATCTTCAAACAGTATTTGCTGATTGAATAATTCTTATCCATTCACAAGGAATGCATGAGTGACAATTGAAAGACCTTCTCCGGGTTCCTCGCTCCACTTTTGACAGCGGAGTTTGGGGGATCCGGTTGAATCAGTCTGACCCACGTATCCTCGACTGCCCGGACTGCCTTGGATGAGTTCCAAACCCGTTACACAGATGCTTCCACGAAACCCATTATACTACCTCCGATGCGGAATTGCACGGGGCAACGAGCCTCACCGGTTTTCATATAATCAGGCCTTGTTTGCTTTTGCAGCTCTCGAAAATTCATATCTCCGGTGCTCCTTAAAGCCACATGGAGGCAACTAACTGCGCCCGGCGCCGGGGACTTAGCCTCGGTCGCCCTTTAGAAGAGCATCAATGTCAGCAAATACTTTATCAATGTCCTGCTGTCCATCTATATTGCTCAACACGCTCTTGTCTTCATAGAAGTCGAGAAGCGGTTGAGTTTGTTGCATGTTAACTTCTAAACGCTTTGTGACGGTTTCAGGCTTGTCGTCTTCGCGTTGGTAGAGCTCTCCGCCATCCTTATCGCACACGCCTTCAGTTTGAGGCGGGTTGAATACGGTATGGTAAGCAGTTCCACAAACTTTGCAAATCCAACGGCCTGTTAAACGTGCAATCAATTCGTCTTGTTCAACTTGGATGTTTACGACATGCTCGATTCGTTTGCCAAGATCAGCCAGAAGAGATTCCAGCGCTTCAGCTTGAGGAACTGTGCGTGGAAAGCCGTCCAATAGGAAGCCTTTCTCACAATCCGCTTGGCTGAGTCGCTCTCGGACGATACCGATCGTCACTTCGTCAGGTACTAAAGCACCTTGATCCATGAACGACTTTGCTTTCAGGCCCATCTCCGTGCCGCCTTTGATAGCTGCGCGGAACATGTCACCTGTCGAAATATGAGGGATGTCGTACTTCTGGACAATTTCGTCTGCTTGCGTGCCTTTACCGGCACCTGGTAGACCCATTAACACAATGTTCATACGTTTTGCCCCCTCAGACAATTGGATAAGGAACGCTTGCACGTTCCCTCCATTGATTATTTCATAAAGCCTTTGTAATGACGTTTAACAAGTTGTGATTCCAATTGTTTCATCGTCTCGAGGGCTACCCCGACGACAATCAGCAAACTGGTACCGCCAATCTGTGCAGATTGAGGCAGGTTTGCGACATTGATGAAGAAAATCGGCAGCACCGAGATCACTGCGAGGAAGATAGCTCCCACGAAAGTCAAACGGTACAACACGCTTGTTAAATAGTCTTGTGTATTTTTACCCGGACGGATTCCCGGAATGTATGCACCTTGCTTTTTCAAGTTGTCCGCCACGTTTTCAGGGTTTACCTGAATGAATGCGTAGAAATACGTGAATGCAACGATCAGGGCAATATAGATGATCATGCCGACTGGACGCGTGTAATCAAACGTATTCTGGATGGCATCCGTAAACGCGTTGGCACCAAAGAAAGAAGAAATGGTTTGTGGCGTGATCATAAACGCCACTGCAAAGATTACCGGGATAACTCCGGCCGCGTTTACTTTCAAAGGTAAATGCGTTTGTTGCCCATTCGAGCTCTGGCCGCGGCCAGCTACACGTTTAGCATACTGAATCGGAATTTTACGCAACGCTTGTTGAACGTAGATGACCAATACAGTAATTGCAACAACTGCGAGTGCGAGCAATGCCATGATGGCAATGTTTATCGGAAGCTGATCGCCAGCTCCTTGGATCTGCTGCGCATATAATTGATTGATTGCTCCTGGTACTGCAGCGACAATCCCTGCGAAGATGATAATCGAAATACCGTTCCCCACGCCTTGTGCCGTGATCTGCTCACCAAGCCACAATAGAAATGCTGTTCCTGCGGTCAGAACGATGGCGATTACCACATAGGTTGCAATTGAATCATCTTGAATCAATGAGCCACCATACATTTGGTTAAAGCCGTAAGACATGCCGATCGCCTGGATAAATGCAAGAACGATGGTAAAGTAACGAGTGAATTGCGCAAGTTTCCGTCTTCCGACTTCTCCTTGTTTCGCCCACTCAGCAAATTTCGGAACGACATCCATCTGCAGAAGCTGCACAATGATGGACGCTGTAATATAAGGCATGATTCCCATCGCTAAGATTGAGAAGTTAGCTAGAGCGCCTCCACCGAAAGTATTCAAGAAACCGATCAGACCCATCTGATCAGTAGCTTGCAATACTGACGCATCAACATTCGGCACCGGAACAAATGTCCCGATACGGAAGATGATGAGCATTGCTAAAGTAAAGAAGATTTTATTTCGAATATCAGATACGCGCATAAGATTAGAGATTGTCTGAAACATTAAAGCACCTCTGTTTGTCCGCCTGCGGCTTCAATAGCTTCTTTGGCTGATGCAGAGAATTTGTGAGCACGAACAGACAATTTCTTGTCTAGGCTTCCGTTACCAAGAATCTTGATACCAGAACGCTCTTTGCTCACAACACCTGTTTCGATCAACAATGCAGGTGTAATTTCTGTGCCTTCTTCGAAACGGTTCAACACGTCAAGGTTCACTACAGTGTAGTCTTTACGGTTGATGTTCGTGAATCCACGTTTAGGCAAACGACGGAACAATGGGTTTTGACCACCTTCGAATCCAGGACGGACACCGCCGCCAGAACGAGCGTTTTGACCTTTGTGACCTTTACCGGCTGTTTTACCAGTACCTGAACCGATTCCGCGTCCGATACGCTTGCGTGAGCTGCGTGAACCTTCTGCTGGTTTTAATTCGTGAAGTTTCATGTGGTTGGCACCTCCTTCTATAGAAATCAGGGATTAAACTTCTTTAATAGTAACTAAGTGAGCGACTTTATCAAGCATTCCGCGGACTGCCGCGTTGTCTTGGTGCTCAACAGTTTGATGCATTTTGCGCAAGCCAAGTGACTGGACTGTTTTCCGTTGTGTCGGTTTAGCACCGATCACAGACTTCGTGAGGGTAATTTCTAGTTTAGTAGCCATGTAATTTCCCTCCCTTATCCGAATAGCTCTTCTTTAGTTTTACCGCGAAGTTTTGCAACTTCATCAGCACTTTTCAGTTGAGTCAGGCCGTTGATAGTAGCGCGCACCATGTTGATTGGCGTGTTAGAACCGAGGGATTTAGACAAAATGTCTTGTACTCCTGCAAGCTCCAATACCGCACGAACAGGTCCGCCAGCAATAACACCGGTACCTGGTGAAGCAGGTTTGATAAGAATCGAACCAGCACCGAAGCGTCCGGTCACGAGATGTGGAGTAGTTCCTTTAACCATTGGTACTTCGATTAAGTTCTTCTTCGCATCTTCAATAGCTTTACGGATAGCTTCTGGAACTTCTTGTGCTTTCCCAGTGCCGAAACCGACTTTGCCATTTTTGTCGCCTACAACAACTAATGCGGAGAAACGGAAACGACGTCCACCTTTTACAACTTTCGCTACGCGGTTAATCGTAACTACGCGTTCTTCAAGTTCAAGTTTGTTTGAATCAATACGACTCATGTAATGGGTCCCTCCTTCTTTTTAAAATTGTAAACCGTTTTCACGTGCAGCTTCAGCTAAAGCTTTCACACGTCCATGATATAGATAACCACCGCGGTCAAAAACAACTGATGATAAGCCGTTTTCTACAGCGCGTTTTGCAATCGTTTCGCCGACTTTAGAAGCCGCTTCGACGTTGCTTTTGTTATCAAGAGAGAAATCTTTATCTGCAGATGATGCGCTAGCAAGCGTTACGCCGTTAACATCATCGATCAATTGAGCGTAGATGTATTTGTTTGAACGGAAAACGTTCAGACGTGGACATTCAGCTGTACCCGAGATTTTAGAACGTACGCGAGCGTGACGTTTTTTACGGGATGCGTTTTTATCGAGTTTCGTAATCACTGAGGTCACTCCTTTCAGCCTGCCTAAGCAGCATTATTTACCTGTTTTACCTTCTTTGCGGCGAACTTTTTCGTCTTCGTAACGGATCCCTTTGCCTTTATACGGCTCTGGTGGGCGAGTAGCACGGATGTTTGAAGCAAGTGCTCCGACCATTTCTTTGTTGATTCCTTTAACGACGACTTTCGTGTTGCCTTGTACTTCGATTTCGATTCCTTCTTCCGGAGTGAATTCCACCGGATGAGAGTATCCAACGTTCAAGACCAATTTCTTGCCTTGTAGCTGGGCACGGTAACCTACACCGACTAATTCAAGTGAACGGGAGAAGCCTTCAGAAACACCAGTAACCATGTTCGCAAGCAATGCGCGGGTTGTACCGTGGATTGTGCGGTGGTCTTTGGAATCTGACGGGCGTGACAATGTCAAAACATTGTCTTCCTGTTTGATCGTGATATCTGAGTTAAATGTGCGATTAAGTTCGCCTTTTGGTCCTTTGACCGTTACGTTGTTGTCGTTGCCGACAGTAACAGTAACGTTTGCAGGAACCTCGATTGGTTTTTTACCTACACGTGACATTCTGTTGCACCTCCATTCGTTTGTTGCTTCTTACCAAACGTAAGCTAGTATTTCGCCGCCGATTTTTTTCGCGCGGGCTTCTTTGTCAGTTACCAAACCTTGTGATGTCGAAACTAAAGCGATTCCAAGACCGTTTAGTACACGAGGCACCTCGTCAGTTTTAGCGTATACACGTAGTCCTGGTTTTGAAATGCGTTTCAAGCCAGTGATGACGCGCTCATTGTTGGCACCGTATTTAAGGAAAATGCGGATCATGCCTTGTTTATCATCTTCAACATATTCCACGTCACGAACGAAACCTTCGCGCTTAAGGATTTCAGCGATGTCTTTCTTCACGTTGGAAGCCGGAAGCTCCAATTTCTCGTGACGAACCATGTTTGCGTTACGAATGCGTGTCAGCATATCTGCAATCGGATCTGTCATTGTCATTACATTTACCTCCTTCCCAATTTAGGGGATTACCAGCTGGCTTTTTTAACGCCAGGAATTTGTCCCACATATGCAAGTTCACGGAAACAAATACGGCAAAGTTTGAATTTGCGTAGTACCGAATGCGGACGTCCGCATCGTTCACAGCGTGTGTACTCTTGTACCTTAAACTTTGGCGTGCGTTTTTGTTTTGCAATCATAGATTTTTTAGCCACGTTTACGCCTCCCTCACGTTTACTTTTGGAACGGCATTCCGAATTGTGTTAATAACTCACGAGCTTCTTCATCAGAGTTCGCAGTTGTTACAATTACGATGTCCATACCGCGTACTTTGTTAACTTTATCGTAGTCGATTTCAGGGAAGATCAATTGTTCTTTCACACCAAGTGTGTAGTTGCCGCGTCCGTCGAAAGATTTTTTCGACACGCCACGGAAGTCACGTACACGTGGAAGTGAGATGGCAATCAATTTATCCAGGAAGTCATACATACGCTCTCCGCGTAGTGTAACTTTACATCCGATTGGCATACCTTCACGAAGACGGAAGCCAGCGATAGATTTTTTAGCTTTTGTGACAACTGGTTTTTGACCAGTGATCGTCTGCAATTCTTCAACAGCAGCATCAAGCGATTTTGTATTTTGTACAGCTTCACCGACACCCATGTTGATAACGATCTTGTCAACTTTCGGTGCCTGCATTACTGACGAATATTCAAACTTGCTCACTAGAGCAGGTGTAATTTCGTTTGTGTATCTCTCTTGTAGGCGGTTCATGTGTGTACCTCCCCTCATTCAGGAATTTTATTTATCTAATTTTTCACCGGATTTTTTTGCAACACGAACTTTTTTGCCATCTTCCATTTTGTATCCTACGCGAGTCGGCTCGCCGGATTTAGGGTCCACTACCATCACGTTAGAAACGTGGATTGCAGCTTCTTGGCTGACAATTCCGCCTTGCGGGCTTGCCTGGTTCGGTTTTGTATGCTTTTTGACGATGTTAACACCTTCAACGAGCACACGGTCTTTCTTAGGTAGAGCAGTCAAAACAACTCCTGTTTTGCCTTTGTCTTTCCCAGAGATGACCTTAACTGTATCGCCTTTTTTTACATGCATTCTGTCGCACCTCCTTGGTATCGCACATTGGGTAATTTATAGAACTTCAGGAGCAAGTGAGACGATCTTCATGAAGTTGTTGTCACGAAGTTCACGTGCAACTGGTCCGAAGATACGTGTTCCGCGTGGACCTTTGTCGTCGCGGATAATCACACATGCATTTTCATCAAATTTGATGTAAGTACCATCTTTGCGGCGAGCTCCGCTTTTCGTGCGAACGATGACAGCCTTAACGACTTCACCTTTCTTAACAACGCCACCTGGTGTTGCTTTTTTCACGGTACAAACGATTACGTCACCGATGTTTGCTGTCTTGCGACCAGAACCACCAAGTACTTTAATCGTAAGTACTTCACGAGCACCCGAGTTGTCTGCAACTTTTAAACGACTTTCCTGTTGGATCACTTAGGTAACCTCCCTCCGGAACTTTTAGGTTTCCGAACTTATTTAAATTAGATGATAACAGCTTTTTCGACGACTTCCACTAAGCGGAAACGTTTCGTAGCTGATAGCGGACGAGTTTCCATGACGCGAACGACGTCACCGATTTTCGCTTCGTTGTTCTCATCATGCGCTTTGAATTTCTTAGAGTATTTTACACGTTTGCCATAAAGCCCGTGCTTCTTTTGAGTTTCAACCATTACTGTAATGGTTTTGTCCATTTTGTCAGACACGACGCGGCCTGTGTATACTTTGCGTTGGTTACGCTCAGACATACTTGCAACCTCCTCTCGAATTATCAGTTGTTGCCACTGAGTTCTCTTTCATGAATCACGGTTTTCATACGGGCAATCGCTTTACGTACTTCGCGGATGCGAGCAGTGTTTTCTAATTGACCAGTAGCCAATTGGAAGCGAAGGTTGAAAAGCTCTTCTTTCAGTGATTTCACTTTTTGTTCGATCTCAGCAGTGGTTAGGTCACGGATTTCATTAGCTTTCATTCGATTCACCACCAATTTCTTCGCGTTTTACGAATTTCGTTTTCACTGGCAGTTTGTGAGAGGCAAGACGCAATGCTTCGCGTGCAACTTCTTCAGATACTCCAGCGATTTCGAACATAATTTTTCCTGTTTTTACAACCGCTACCCAGCCTTCAGGTGAACCTTTACCGGAACCCATCCGTACTTCTAGAGGCTTTTTCGTATATGGTTTGTGAGGGAAAATCTTGATCCAGACTTTACCGCCACGTTTCATGTAACGTGTCATCGCGATACGGGCAGCTTCGATTTGACGGTTTGTGATCCATGAAGACTCAAGAGCCTGCAGGCCGTATTCGCCGAATGCTACTTCTTTGCCGCCTTTCGCTTCTCCGCGCATCTTGCCACGGTGTTCACGACGATATTTTACGCGTTTTGGCAATAACATATTATTTGCCTCCTTCCTCAGATTTCTTCTTGGTTGGAAGGACTTCACCGCGGTAGATCCATACTTTTACGCCAAGCTTGCCGTAAGTAGTATCAGCTTCAGCATGCGCATAATCGATGTCAGCGCGCAATGTATGGAGCGGAACAGTTCCTTCACTGTAGTGTTCAGCACGCGCAATGTCAGCGCCGCCTAGACGTCCAGATACTTGAGTTTTGATCCCTTTAGCGCCTGCACGCATAGTACGTTGGATCGTCTGTTTTTGAGCACGGCGGAAAGATGCACGGTTTTCTAGCTGGCGTGCGATTCCTTCAGCAACCAATTTCGCATCAAGATCAGCTCTTTTGATTTCTACGATGTTGATGTGTACACGCTTGCCAGTCATCGAGTTCAGTTGCGTACGAAGTACTTCTACTTCAGAGCCACCTTTACCGATTACCATACCTGGCTTCGCAGTGTGGATTGTTACATTAACACGGTTTGCAGCGCGCTCGATTTCAATTTTAGAAACAGAAGCTTCTTTCAAACGTGTTTCGATGTATCCACGGATTTTCAAATCTTCGTGAAGGAGTGTGGCGTAGTCTTTTTCAGCATACCATTTTGAGTCCCAGTCACGAATGATTCCGATTCGCATTCCAATTGGATGAATTTTTTGTCCCACGAATTATCCCTCCTTCTTCTCAGATACCACTAGTGTGATGTGGCTAGTGCGTTTGTTGATTGCGCTCGCGCGTCCCATTGCACGTGGACGGAAACGCTTCAAAGTCGGTCCTTCATCAACGAATACTTCGCTGACAACAAGGTTCTCGACGTTCATTTCGTAGTTGTGTTCAGCGTTAGCTGCTGCAGATTTCAATAACTTCTCAACAACAATCGAAGATGATTTTTGAGTGTGTTGTAAAATCGCAACGGCTTCGCCGATTTGCTTGCCTCGGATCAAATCTACTACTAAACGGACTTTACGAGGAGCAATACGTACTGTTCTAGCGACAGCTTTTGCTTGCATGGGGAAATCCTCCTCTCATTAACGTCTTGTTTTCTTATCGTCTGCACCATGACTAGCGTATTTGCGTGTTGGCGCGAATTCGCCTAGTTTATGGCCCACCATGTCTTCAGTCACGTATACAGGGATGTGTTTACGACCATCGTATACTGCGATTGTTTGTCCGATGAATGTCGGGAAAATTGTAGAACGGCGAGACCAAGTTTTGATCACTTGTTTTTTCTCAGAGTCCTTTTGTGCATCAACTTTTTTCATAAGATGATCATCAGCAAAAGGTCCTTTTTTCAAGCTGCGGCCCATGTGGGATCCTCCCTTCGTGATTGCACCACGGTTCTGTTAGCGAACCGTAGCGGAATCAAATTATTTTTTACGGCGACGCACGATAAATTTATCGGATTTGTTGTTCTTCTTGCGTGTTTTGTATCCAAGAGTTGGTTTGCCCCATGGAGACATTGGTGATTTACGTCCGATTGGCGAACGGCCTTCACCACCACCGTGCGGGTGATCGTTCGGGTTCATAACAGATCCACGGACTGTTGGGCGATTGCCCTTCCAGCGGTTGCGTCCTGCTTTACCGATGTTGATCAATTCGTGTTGTTCGTTTCCTACTGCTCCGATAGTTGCGTAGCAAGTAGCAAGGATCAAGCGAACTTCGCCTGATTGCAAACGAACCGTTACGTATTTGCCTTCTTTACCAAGAACCTGTGCTGAAGCTCCTGCAGAACGTACCAATTGGCCGCCTCCGCCTGGTTTCAACTCGATGTTATGGATTGTTGAACCCATTGGGATCAGTGACAATGCCATAGCGTTACCTGGTTTAAAGTCAGCTTCTGGACCTGACATGATTTGTGTTCCAACGACTACACCTTTAGGAGCAAGGATGTAACGTTTTTCCCCATCAGCATAATGAATCAACGCGATGTTTGCAGAACGGTTTGGATCGTACTCGATTGTAGCAACGCGACCTGGAATGCCGTCTTTGTTACGTTTGAAATCGATCACACGGTATTGGCGTTTATGTCCACCACCGTGATGGCGTACAGTGATTTTACCTTGGTTATTACGGCCGCCCTTACGCTTTACTGGTCGTAAAAGCGATTTCTCAGGTTTGTTCGTTGTGATTTCTTCGAAATCCGAACTCGTCATGTTACGACGACCGTTAGTGGTAGGTTTATATTTTCTAATCCCCACGTTGTTTCCCTCCTTCTTTAATAGTCCTTTACGAACTTATGGAATTAAATTTCGAATAGCTCGATGTCTTTAGAATCAGCAGTCAATTTAACAATCGCTTTGCGGCGTTTGTTTGTGTATCCTGCGTGTTTGCCCATGCGCTTGAATTTGCCTTTGTAGTTCATGATGTTGACTTTCTCAACTTGAACGCCGAAGACTTCCTGCACTGCATGTTTAACTTGTGTTTTGTTAGCGCGAACGTCCACTTCAAAAGTGTACTTCTTCTCCGCCATTACCTCAGAAGAACGCTCGGTAATGACCGGACGCTTTAGAATGTCACGTGCTTCCATTAACCTAGCACCTCCTCGATTTTCTCTACGGCTGCTTTAGTCATGATGACTTTATCATGTCCAAGCAAGTCCAATACGTTGATGCCGTTTGCCGGAACAACTGTCATGCCTTTGATGTTACGTGCAGATAATGCAACGTTCTCATCAAGGTCAGCTGTTACGAACAATGCTTTTTTGCCGATTGAAAGGTCAGTCACCAATTTAGTGAATTCCTTTGTTTTCGGTGCATCGAAAGCCAATCCTTCAAGTACCATCAAGTTCTCGTTCACGACTGTCGAAGACAATGCAGAACGAAGAGCTAAGCGACGGACTTTTTTAGGAAGTTTATAGCTGTAGCTACGTGGTGTCGGGCCGAATACGACGCCGCCTCCACGCCATTGTGGTGAACGGATCGAACCTTGACGGGCACGTCCAGTTCCTTTTTGACGCCATGGCTTCTTACCGCCACCGGCTACTTCAGAACGGTTTTTAACTTTGTGGTTACCTTGACGCAATGAAGCACGTTGTGCAACGACTGCATCGAAAAGTACAGATTCATTTGGTTCAATACCGAAGACTAGATCGTTCAACTCGATGTCGCCAACTTGTGAACCGGTTTGATTTAGTAAAGCTACTTTAGGCATTCCTGTTTCCTCCTTTCTTTAAATGTTATTAGTTAGCTTTGATTGCCGATTTAACACGGATCAATGCTTTGCGTGAACCAGGAACATTACCTTTAACTAGAAGCAAGTTGCGCTCAACATCCACTTTCACGATTGAAAGGTTTTGGATAGTGACCGTGTTGCCGCCCATTTGACCAGGCAATTTCTTCTGTTTGAATACGCGGTTCGGAGCAACAGGCCCCATTGAACCAGGACGACGGTGGTAACGTGAACCGTGAGTCATTGGTCCGCGTGATTGTCCGTGGCGTTTGATAACACCTTGGAAACCTTTACCTTTCGTAGTTCCTGTTACATCTACTACATCGCCTTCTGCGAATACATCTACTTTGACTTCTTGACCAATCTCGTAATCAGCTAAGTTTACATTGCGAAGTTCGCGAATGAAGCGCTTAGGAGCAGTGTTTGCTTTTGCTACGTGGCCTTTAGATGGTTTGTTTGCAAGCTTTTCGCGCTTGTCTTCAAAACCAAGTTGTACCGATTCGTAGCCATCCAATTCAATTGTCTTTTTCTGAAGCACTACGTTTGGAGAAGCTTCAATTACAGTTACTGGGATCAAATCACCGTTCTCAGCAAAAACTTGCGTCATACCGATTTTTCTACCTAAGATTCCTTTGGTCATGTCGTCACACCTCCTGCAAATTTTTATGTTTTCTATTGTCGGTTACCAATTATAGTTTGATTTCAATATCAACGCCGGATGGTAGATCCAGTTTCATTAGCGCGTCAACAGTCTGTGGTGTCGGATTAACGATATCGATCAGACGTTTATGTGTGCGCATTTCGAATTGCTCACGAGAATCTTTGTATTTGTGTACAGCACGTAAGATTGTGTAAATGGATTTTTCAGTCGGCAACGGTATCGGACCTGATACGCTAGCACCTGAACGTTTTGCAGTTTCAACAATCTTCTCAGCAGACTGATCTAGGATTCTGTGATCGTATGCTTTCAAACGGATACGAATTTTTTGTTTTGCCATTATTTTCCCTCCCTTTTCGCCTATTTTTGGGATAGACTTCTCCACGAAAATTTTCCGTACACTCGCCATGGCAAAGCGGCCGGGTGTGTCGGTAACCTCTCGCTTCTTCGCAGTCAAAGACCAACATTCACCATTATACAAAATAAAAAAGAATTCCGCAAGGCTTTCCACGAAATTCTTTTTCATTCGCTTTTACTAGTATAGCAGGATTCTTTTCACTTTCAACCGATACGAAAATAGTCGAAATCTTTCGGACTTAACCGAGGAACATGACCGCCAGCCAGCCGAAGATGACGAGCGGAATATTGTAATGAAGGAAGGTCGGGACGACCGTGTCCCAGATGTGGTTGTGCTGCCCGTCGACGTTGAGCCCTGCTGTCGGCCCGAGCGTCGAGTCCGATGCAGGAGAGCCGGCATCACCGAGCGCTCCTGCTGTCCCGATCAATGCAATGATTGCGAGCGTCGAGAATCCAAACTCCACGCTGAGCGGAACGAATATGGCTGCGATGATCGGAATCGTCGAGAACGACGAGCCGATGCCCATCGTAACAAACAACCCGACAATCAACATGGCGAGTGCCGCCAAGCCTTTCTGGTCACCGAACACATTTGCTGCATTCTCGACCAACGTCCCGATGGCGCCGGTTTCTTGAATGACCGAAGCAAAGCCATTCGCCGAGATCATGACAAAGCCGATAAACGCCATCATGCGCATGCCCGCCGTCAGAACGTCGTCCGCTTCTTTCCACTTCATCGCGCCGAAGATGTAGAGGATCAGAATACCGGCGAGCGCCCCGATGATCATCGATTCGCTTTGGATCTGCGCGAACAGCGCGGCGATCAATGCAATAACGGTGACGATGACATCTTTTATGGAAGCGGTGCGTTTTGGAGTTTCTACTATAGAAATAGCTTCTTCCGTTTGACGATAGTCGCGCGGCTTGCGGTAAGATACAAACACCGCAATGATCAAGCCGAGGAACAGCCCCGCTACCGGGAACACCATCGCTCTTGGGATATCCGCCATATCGATCGGCATGCCCGCGAGTTCCATCTGCGTAGCAAGGATTTCATGGAAGATCAATCCAAAGCCATACGGCAATAAAATATAAGGAGCCGTCAACCCGAAAGTCAAGACCGCTGCGATCAGCCGGCGGTCGATGCGCAATTCATTCAAGATGTGCAAAATCGGCGGCACCAACAATGGAATGAACGCAATGTGGATCGGGATCAAGTTTTGAGAAAAGATCGCCATGGAGAACAACGCAAAGATGATGAGCGCTTTCGCCAAGTTTTGGCGCGTCGCCTCCCCTTCTTTATTGACCATCTTCAATACTCCTGCGACCAATAGCTCCGGAATGCCGGTCCTAGAAATCGCTACGGCAAATCCGCCGAGCATGGCATAGCTAAGTGCAATGGTCGCACCTGCACCAAGCCCCTCTGTATACGAAGTGAGTGTTTCCGTAAAGCTTAGTCCGCCGCTCAATCCGCCAGCGAGCGCGCCTAGCAGCAATGCAAAGACGACGTTGACACGGAGCAAACTTAAAATCAGCATCACTAATACTGCGATAATAACTGCATTCATTGTTCATTTCTCCTTTAGTTTGCTAAAGCGTTAAAGTCCTTTACTAAAATAACAAATCTGCAGAATGATGTCAACACAGCGTGCTGTCTATTTTATTGCATTAAGAAACCGCTCCTCGCCTCGTATTACTCAATGAGGCAGAGAGCGGTTTTTTATGCGTGTTTTATTTTTTCTTCGTACGCTTGAATATAGGATTCGTATTGGACCGTCAAGGCGATTTCATCCCAGCCGTTCAACAGCATTTCTTTCCAGTACGGATCGATATCGAATGAATAGCTGGCGCCGTCTTCACCCGTAACGGTTTGTGCTTTTAAATCGACATCGAGCCGGTAAGGCGCTGTTTTGCCTTTTTCCAGCAATGCGGTCACTTGTGCCTCTTCTAAGCGGATCGGCAAGATGCCGTTCTTCACACAGTTATTATAGAAGATATCCGCATAACTCGGGGCAATGACCACATGGAAGCCGTAATCCTGTATAGCCCACGGTGCATGTTCACGGGAGGAGCCGCAGCCGAAGTTTTCCTGGGCTACAAGAATTTCAGAGCCTTGAAAGCGAGGGTCATTCAACACAAAATCTTGATTGGGTGTGCCGTCAGCATTGAAACGCCAATGGTAAAACAAGTATTTCCCGAAGCCTGTGCGCTCGATGCGCTTGAGGAATTCCTTCGAAATGATTTGGTCGGTGTCGACGTTTTTGCGGTCGAGCGGCGTTAACACGCTCGAAATTTCGTTGATCGGTTTCAAATTCAGTTCCTCCTTCCGTTATGCCGAGGGCACAGGTTCTTTCATAAAGTCGCGGACATCGGTCAAATGCCCTTCAATCGCAGCTGCCGCCGCCATCACCGGTGACACCAAATGCGTCATCGAACCGGCGCCTTGGCGCCCTTCGAAGTTGCGGTTCGAAGTGGAGGCGCAACGCTCTCCTGCCGGCACCGAGTCTTCGTTCATTGCCAGGCACATGCTGCAACCCGTTTCTCGCCATTCAAATCCGGCTTGCAGGAACACTTGGTCGAGCCCTTCTGCTTCTGCCGCACGCTTGACGGTCTCGGAACCCGGCACGACGATCGCCGTAACGGACGGATGAACCGTTCTGCCTTTGACGATGTCACTTGCCGCACGCAAATCGCTGAGGCGTGCGTTCGTGCACGATCCGATGAAGACGTGCTGGATCGCGATGGACGATAGTGGAGCGCCTTCTTCTAGTTGCATATAAGCAAGCGCCTGGCGCAAAGCATCTTTATCTTCCTGCTTGTCGTAGTCATCTGCTGTCGGCACGCTTTCGGCAATACCCGACCCCATAGACGGGTTGGTGCCCCATGTAACAAATGGCGAGATATCATCCGCGTGGACCGTATGAGTCACATCGTAGCGTGCGCCTTCGTCTGTCGCAAGAGCAAGCCAGCGTTCGGCTTCCTGCTCAAACGCTTCGCCCTGGGGCACATTTCTTCTGCCGCGCAAATACTCGACCGTTGTTTCATCCGGACTGACCAGACCGGCACGCGCTCCGGCTTCGATGGACATATTGCAGATGGTCATGCGTTCTTCCATCGATAGCTTGCGAATTGCTTCACCGGTATATTCCACGATATGGCCAGTTCCCATGTCGACGCCGAGCTTCGAGATGACCGCGAGGATGATGTCTTTTGCAGAAACGCCAAAGCCCAGTTCGCCGTCGATGCGGATTTCCATCGTTTTCGGCTTGGACTGCCAAAGCGTCTGCGTCGACAACACATGCTCTACTTCGCTTGTCCCAATGCCAAACGCCAATGCGCCAAACGCGCCGTGGGTCGACGTATGGCTATCGCCGCAGACAATCGTCTTGCCGGGTTGCGTAAGACCGAGTTCCGGCCCGATGACGTGGACGATGCCTTGATCGGGATGGTTGATGCCCGCAAGCGGCACACCGAACTCATCGCAATTGTCCTGAAGCGTTTTGATTTGCTTACGGGAAATCGGATCTTTAATGACAGAGCGATTGCGCGTCGGCACGTTATGGTCCATCGTCGCGAAGCACAGATCCGGACGGCGCACTTTGCGGCCGTTTAAACGCAAGCCTTCAAACGCCTGGGGGGATGTGACCTCATGCAAAAGATGCAGGTCGATATACAATAGGTCAGGCTTGCCTGGTTCTTCGAATACAATATGCTGTTCCCAGATTTTTTCAATAATCGTCTTTGCCATTGCAGAGTGCCCCTTCCATTTACACGTAGGAAAACATGATGTGTTCTGACACGAATTCCCGTTCCAATTCTTCGATTACTTTTTCGACAAAACGCTCCGTAGAGATCACTTTATTACCGCAAGCAGACAAATCACCTGTGCAATAGCCGTCTTCTAGGACGCTCATGACCGCATCTTCAATCGTCGATGCTTCTGAATCCATGCCGAACGATTGGCGCAGCATCATCGCTGCTGACAAAATCGCTGCGGACGGGTTTGCTTTGTTTTGCCCCGCGATGTCCGGTGCTGAGCCGTGTACCGGTTCGTACAAGCCGAAGCCGTCTGCACGGATGCTCGCTGAAGGCAGCATGCCAAGTGAACCGGTGATGACCGATCCTTCGTCACTCAAGATGTCACCGAACATGTTCTCCGTCACTAAGACATCAAACGCTTTCGGATTGGTGATCAACTTCATTGCCGCTGCGTCAACCAGCATATGCTCGACTTCCACATCCGGATAGCCTGCTTTGCGCTCTTCTACAACTTTTCTCCATAGTTTGCTCGACTCCAAGACATTCGCTTTGTCGACTGAAGTCAGCTTGCCGCGGCGCGAACGAGCCATTTCAAAGGCCTGGTCGACGATGCGCTCGATTTCTGCACGTGTGTAGACGAGTGTATCGACCGCTGAGCTTTCATTGTGGCGTTTCGGTTCCCCGAAATACAAGCCTCCAGTCAACTCACGGACGATGACCATGTCGACATCGCGCGCGATTTCTTCTTTTAATGGGGAAGAGCCAAGAAGTGCCGGCACTGCTTTTACAGGGCGGACGTTAGCGAATAAATCAAAATGCTTTCGGATGCTCAAAAGCCCTTTTTCCGGGCGTTGTTGTGCCGGGTTGTTGTCCCATTTCGGGCCGCCGACCGCACCGAGGAGGATCGCATCACTCGCTTCACACGCTTCGACGGTTTCTTTCGGCAGCGGGCTGCCGGTTTTATCGACCGCCGCTCCCCCGATGTCCGCGAATTTCCAATGGAATGTGTGTCCATAGCGCATTGCAATGGAGCGCAACACCTTCACTGCTGCTTCTGTTACTTCTGGGCCGATGCCGTCTCCGGGCAATACTGCGATTGTCTTTTCCATAGTAATTCCTCCTCTGTGGGTTTGTTTGTTACACTGCTTGGATTTTCATTTTATTCCCTTGCTTCACGAGCTGGCGGTTTACTGCGTTGAAATATGCTTTCGCGGTTGCTTCTAATACGTCCTGCGCGACATCGCGCCCTGTGACGGTTTCTCCGTTATAACTCATATTGATGACCGCTTCACCGAGTGCATCGCGCCCTTTGCCGATCGACGTCACCCGGTAATCCAAAATATGCACTTTGCCATCGACGATGCGTTCGAGGGTATTAAATATCGCCTCTACCGAACCCGAACCTGTCGCCGCTTCATGGATCGCCGTACCATCCGGGCCGATTGCAGACGCTGTTGCCGTTGGAATATTGGCAGTGCCATATTGCACTTGTACGCTTTCGAGTTTGTAGACCGGTGTTTCGGTATCGTTGATTTGCTGGTCGGTCAATAGAACGAACAAATCGTCTTCGGTGATCTGTTTTTTGCGGTCAGCGAGTTTTTTGAACTCAACGAACGCTTCATTCAATTTATCATCCGGCAACTCAAAGCCCATCTTCACCGCACGGTCGCGGAATGCGTGCCTGCCGGAGTGTTTGCCCATGACCAGCTCTGTTGCGGCATCGCCGATCAATTCCGGTGTGATGATTTCATAAGTCAACGGATTTTTCAACATGCCGTCTTGGTGGATGCCGGATTCGTGCGCAAAAGCATTTTTCCCGACAACCGCTTTGTTCGGTTGGATAATACTGCCCGTCAACTGACTGACCAATTGGCTCGAGCGCTTGATTTCATTCAAATTGATGCCGGTTTCGATTTCATAGAATTGTTTGCGGATGTGCAGCGCTACCGCAATTTCTTCCAAAGCGACGTTTCCTGCGCGTTCGCCGATGCCGTTGATGGTGCCTTCGACTTGGGTTGCGCCGTTTTCGATCGCAGCAAGTGTATTCGCCGTCGCCATGCCCAGATCATTATGGCAATGCGCCGATAGCTTGACGTTCTCGATGCCCGGTACGTTTTCTGTCATATAGCGGAACATCGCGCCGTATTCCGCCGGTGTCGCGTAGCCGACTGTATCCGGCAAGTTGATTGTCGTAGCTCCCGCTTCGATGACTTTCTTGATGATGTGCACCAGGAATTCCGGATCGGATCTCGATGCATCTTCCGCTGACCACTGCACAAGTGGGAAGAATTTTTTCGCGTAGCGGACAGACTCGACAGCGATGTCGACTACCTGCTCCGGCGTTTTCATCAATTTATGTTCCATATGGATAGGGGAGGTAGCTAGGAAAATGTGGATATGCGGCTGTTCCGCTCCTTTTAACGCATCCCATGTCCGGTCGATATCCGCTTTCATGGAGCGGGACAAGCCCGTTACGATGGAGTTCTTCACCGTACCGGCTATCCGCTGCACTGCGTCGAAGTCGCCTGGCGATGAAGCCGGGAACCCCGATTCGATAATCGTCACGCCTAGACGTTCGAGCTGGCGGGCGATTTCGATTTTCTCTGCTGTATTCAAGTTGATCCCGGCCGACTGTTCTCCGTCCCGTAGTGTCGTATCGAAAATATCAATTTGAGACATTAGTAACCACCTCTTTAGATTTTTTGTCTTCATTAACAAACGGCATCATGGCACGCAACTCGCGGCCGACTTGTTCGATTTGGTGTTCCGCTTCGGCATTTTCGATCGCCGTGAATTCCGGGCGGTTCAATTGGTTCTCAAGCAACCAGCCTTTGGCGAATTTGCCTGTTTGGATATCCGTCAGCACATCTTTCATGCGGGCTTTTGTATCTGCATCTACAATACGCGGGCCGGAGACGAAGTCGCCCCATTGAGCGGTATCGGAAATGGAATAGCGCATGCCGGACATTCCTCCTTCGTACATCAAGTCGACGATCAGTTTCAGTTCGTGCAAGCATTCGAAGTAGGCAAGTTCCGGCTGATAGCCCGCTTCCACCAATGTTTCAAATCCAGCTTTGACAAGTGAAGTCACGCCGCCGCAAAGAACGGCTTGTTCTCCGAATAGGTCGGTTTCAGTTTCTTCCTTGAATGTCGTCTCAAGGATACCTGCACGGGCAGCGCCAACTCCTTTTGCATATGCCAGCGCCGTATCTTTCGCATTTCCGGATACATCCTGGTGGATGGCGAACAAGGCAGGGACGCCTGCTCCTGCTTCAAAGGTTCTGCGAACGAGATGTCCCGGCCCTTTTGGCGCAACGAGGAAGACATCCACGTCTTTTGGAGGAACGATTTGATTAAAATGGACGTTAAAACCGTGTGCGAAAACGAGTGATTTGCCAGCTGTCAGATGCGGCTTGATTGATTCTTCGTAAATTTGCGTCTGGCGCTCATCCGGCACGAGGATCATGATGACGTCTCCCGCTTGTGCTGCTTCTGCTACCGTCGTCACTTCTAAGCCGTCTTGTTTCGCCTGGTCAAATGATTTTCCGGGTCTTACACCGACAACCACTTTAAATCCTGAATCCTTTAAGTTCTGTGCATGGGCATGTCCTTGTGACCCGTAGCCGATCACCGCGATTGTCTGTCCTTTTAGAGCCTGCTCGTTTACGTCTTGGTTATAATACATTTTTGCCATTTTAAATTTCCTCCTCAGGTTTGGGTTTGTAGTTTAAAGAATGTTCAATTGCGGTGTATGGGCTTTTTGCGTTTCTCTGACAAAGGCAGATACTCCGGTTCTTGTTAATTCTTTGATGCCGTACGGCTTCATCAAATCGATGAAGGCTTCGATTTTCTCAGGATCACCAGTCACTTGGAATGTGGTGACGTTTTTGCTCATATCGACCACCGTTGCCCGGAACGGTTCAACAATGCTGTTGATTTCGCTGCGCGCGGCCGGCGGGGCCACAACTTTGATCAATGCAAGCTCCCTCATGACCATCGCCTTATCGGTAATGTCATTCACTTTCAGGACGTCGATTTGTTTTTGCAGCTGCTTTAGCAATTGTTCAAGCTTGCGTTCGTCCTCGACATTCACGACAAAGGTCATTTTTGAAATGCCCGCTTGCTCGGTATGTCCGACTGAAATGCTTTCAATATTGAATTGACGCTTCATCAATAGGCCGGTAACTCGGTTCAAGACGCCGCTCTGGTTGATGACCGTCGTTGTGATTACTCGCTTCATTCGCCTTTCACCCCGATCATTTCGTTGAGCCCTTTGCCTGGCGCGACCATCGGGTAAACACATTCGAGTTGGACTACCCGGCAGTCGATGAGCGCCGGTCCATCCGACTCAAACGCTTTTTTGAATACTTCTTCTGCCTGTTCCATCGTTTCGACTTTATAGCCGTCGATATCGTAAGCTGCCGCTAGTTTGACGAAATCCGGCTGCACCGGCATCATCGATTGGGAATACCGTTCCTCGTAGAAAGTTTCCTGCCACTGGCGTACCATTCCGAGGCTTTCATTGTTAAGAATGACTACCTTCACCGGCAAACGGTACTCTTGCAATAGCGACAACTCCTGCAGGGTCATCTGGAATCCGGCATCGCCGACAACTGCGACGACCATTTCTTCTGGCCGTGCGAACTTTGCGCCGATCGCTGCCGGGAAGCCGAAGCCCATCGTCCCAAGCCCACCGGATGTAACCCAGTTATGCGGGTTGTTGAAGCGGTAATACTGCGCTGTCCACATCTGGTGCTGGCCGACATCCGTCGTGACGATGGCATCGCCCCCGGTCAATCGGTGGATCAACTCAACAGCCTGCTGAGGCATGATACCTGGGCGTTCTTTCTGGTGATATTGAAGCGGATAAGCTTCTTTATATGCGTTAAGCTTGCTATGCCATTGTTGTGTATCTGGACTTTCAAAATTGCTCTTCAATAGTTCAATGAGTGCGGCTTTCGCATCCGACACGATCGGGATAGCGGTCGGAACATTCTTGCCGATTTCCGCCGGATCGATATCGATGTGGATGACTTCCGCGTTCGGTGCGAAAGCGGCCAAGTTTCCTGTGAGTCTGTCATCAAAACGGGCGCCGATATTGAGAAGCACATCACATTCGCAAATCGCTGTGTTGGCGGCATAAGTTCCGTGCATCCCGCCCATTCCGAGGAATAGCTTATGGTCGCCACCGATTGTGCCAAGCCCGAGCAATGTATTAACAATCGGGATTTGGTGATGTTCAGCAAATGCCTGTAGCTCTTCCGAAGCTCTTGCCGCCAGCACTCCGGCACCTGCCAGGATCACTGGCTTTTTGGCTGTGGATAATAGCTTGGCCGCTTTTTGGATCTGCAAATAGTTCGGCGTCGTGGTTGGCTGATAACCCGGCAAGTAGACATCTGCATCTACCTGTTGTTCGGTGCCGGCAAAGATCATTGTCGAGATATCTTTTGGTATGTCGACAACCACCGGTCCGGGACGCCCTGTAGATGCGATGAAAAATGCTTCTTTGATGATCCGCGGCAAATCTTCCACTTTCTTCACTTGGTAATTATGTTTCGTGATTGGTTGGGTGATGCTGACGATATCTGCTTCCTGAAAAGCGTCTGTTCCGATGACCGATGTGGCAACCTGCCCGGTAAAAACGACAAGCGGCAACGAGTCGAGCATGGCATCTGCAATGCCTGTGACCAGGTTCGTGGCACCTGGACCGGATGTGGCGATGACCACTCCGGCTTTTCCAGACACTCTGGCGTAACCTTCTGCTGCATGGATAGCGCCTTGTTCGTGGCGGGCCAAGATGTGCCGGATCGGATTCCGGTGCAAAGCATCATAGATTGGCAGCACCGCACCTCCTGGGTAGCCAAAAATAATGTCCACACCCTGCTGTTTCAAAGATTGAATCAATACGTCCGCCCCACTGCCGGATAATCCTTGTTTCACTTCTTCTCTAACCTTTACGTTTACTCCCAATCTCTCCGCCTCCTTTTTCTTAAGTCTTTGGCAGTACCAAATGAAAAAGCTTTTTCATTCCTACGCAAAGAAGACATCTTCTTTGCATAGGGATGAAAAAGCTTCATGGTACCACCCTATTTCACTGCGATTTGCAGCCTCTTGGATAATTGCTTATCCGTTGATAACGATAACCCTTTACTTGCAGTTACCGGGAGCACCTAAAGGGCCTAAGCCGTTCAGCGTTCCACTCAGAGGGGATGTCGCATCTGGCAGCATTGCCGGCTTCCACCACCCCGGCTCTCTGTAAATGCTGTATTCCTTTTGCTTTAACCTCGTCATTGAATTGTTTTATGAATTTTATACAACGTTTAAATGTTCGCTATAAACTTTCACGCCATCTTTCTGGACCAATTCCCGGAAAGACTCGAGCAGGTCATTGGTGACCGGTCCGGGCTTGCCATCTCCGATTACACGGCCATCCACTTTAATGACGGCAATGACTTCCGCAGCCGTTCCAGTAAGAAACACTTCATCGGCTACATAGACATCGTGTCTAGTGAAGACGCCCTCTTCCATCTGATAACCTTTTTGCTTCGCCACTTCCATAATGGCGTTTCGGGTGATGCCTTCAAGCGCCCCGACATAGCCTGGAGGCGTCAACAACTTGTTTTTCCGGACGATGAAAATATTATCAGCGGATCCTTCCGCCACATACCCTTGATCGTTCAGCATGAGTGCTTCTGACACACCCGCTAGGCTAGCTTCGATTTTTACGAGGATGTTATTCATATAGTTCAGTGATTTCACTTTAGGGCTAAGCACGTCTGAGCGGCTTCTTCTGGAAGCGACTGAAACGATTTCAATACCGCTGTCGTATAAAGCTTTTGGGAATAAGGAAAGCGGCTCTGCGATAACAATGACGTTCGGGGTCGCACAGCTGAAAGGATCAAGTCCTAAATTTCCGACGCCTCTAGAGACGACTAAACGGATATACGCGTCTTTTAATTTATTCTGCCGGAGCGTCTCTACGACCAGTTCAGTCATTTCTTCGAAAGTATGCGGAATTTCAAGCATCACTGACTTAGCCGAATCGTAAAGGCGCTCGAGATGCTCTTCTAAGCGGAAGACATTTCCGTTGTAAGAACGAATGCCTTCGAAGACTCCATCGCCATATAGAAAGCCATGATCATAAACCGAAACCTTGGCATCTTCTTTTTTTACAAATTCACCATTCATATAGATTACTTGTTCAGTCATGATGTCCACTTCTTTCTAAGAAATTTTTTATGGCGATATGCCGGTGTATCTGCTTTGTTCTGTTAAATTGTTGCTATCATATCGCCTATTCCAAAGGGTGTCAACAAACAAAATGCGATATTTTTGCTAATTCTGAACATTGAAATCATTTGTATCCGTTTACATTGCTGTCATGGCGCGGTTTTAAATGTTTTTAAAAAAGTTTGAATATTTTATTAAGATGCGATATATTGCGTATGAAATAATGAAGGTTTTCTTTAATTTGCTGTAAAAGTCCAACCCGATGCCCCTCGCATAGACAAGACAAACTTTTAACGCGCCAATACAAAAAAGGAAATCCATGAATAAAATCCACGGATTTCCTTATAACACAACATAAAAAACCCCTTAACTCAATTATGAGCTAAGGGGTTCGGCTAGAGCGAATTACTTCTGGATAGTAGCTACAACGCCAGCGCCTACAGTACGTCCACCCTCACGGATAGAGAACTTAGTTCCTTCTTCAAGAGCGATTGGTGCGATAAGCTCAACATCCATTTCGATGTTATCGCCAGGCATAACCATTTCTACTCCTTCAGGAAGGTTACAAACGCCAGTCACGTCAGTTGTACGGAAGTAGAACTGTGGACGGTAGTTTGAGAAGAATGGAGTGTGACGTCCACCCTCTTCTTTTGAAAGAACATAAACTTCAGCTTTGAAAGTTGTGTGTGGCTTAACTGAGCCTGGTTTAGCAAGAACTTGTCCACGCTGAACGTCGTCACGGGAGATCCCGCGAAGAAGTGCGCCGATGTTGTCGCCAGCTTCAGCATAGTCAAGCAATTTGCGGAACATTTCTACGCCTGTAACAGTAGTAGATTTTGGCTCTTCAGTAAGACCGATGATGTCGATAGTGTCGCCGACTTTAACTTGTCCACGCTCAACACGACCAGTTGCAACTGTACCACGGCCAGTGATTGAGAATACATCCTCAACTGGCATCATGAATGGCTTATCAGTGTCGCGTGGTGGAGTTGGGATGTACTCGTCAACTGCGTTCATCAATTCAACGATTTTTTCTTCCCATTCTGCTTCGCCTTCAAGAGCTTTAAGTGCAGAACCTTTGATGACAGGAATGTCATCGCCAGGGAAGTCATATTCAGACAATAGGTCGCGAACTTCCATTTCTACTAGTTCAAGAAGTTCTTCGTCGTCTACCATGTCGCATTTGTTCATGAATACTACAAGGTAAGGTACGCCTACTTGACGTGAAAGCAAGATGTGCTCACGAGTTTGTGGCATTGGGCCATCAGCAGCAGATACTACTAGGATCCCGCCGTCCATTTGTGCAGCACCAGTGATCATGTTTTTAACATAGTCAGCGTGACCAGGGCAGTCAACGTGTGCATAGTGGCGAGTTTCAGTTTCATACTCAACGTGTGAAGTATTGATCGTGATACCGCGCTCTTTTTCTTCAGGAGCGTTGTCGATTTGAGCGTAAGAACGAGCTTCCCCGCCTGATTTTTTAGCTAGTACTGTAGCGATTGCTGCAGTCAAAGTTGTTTTACCATGGTCAACGTGTCCGATTGTACCAATGTTAGCGTGTGTTTTAGAACGGTCAAATTTAGCTTTACCCATTAGAAAATCCTCCTCAAAAATGTAAGTTATTAGTGTTCGTTTGGAGTGTCCATCCTGCAGAAAACTACAGAATGGACATACAAACTATTTATACTTGATTAAAGGTCAAAATTCAATTATTGCCCTTTGTTTTTCTTGATAATTTCTTCAGAAATGGATTTCGGTACTTCTGCATAGTGATCGAAGTGCATTGAGAACACACCACGTCCTTGCGTGTTAGAACGCAAGTTTGTAGCATAACCGAACATTTCAGAAAGTGGAACCATTGAACGGACAACTTGTGCGTTTCCGCGAGCGTCCATACCTTCTACGCGTCCACGGCGAGACGTTACGTCACCCATGATATCGCCAAGGTATTCTTCAGGGATTACAATTTCAACTTTCATGATCGGCTCAAGGAGTACCGGGTTAACTTTCGATACTGCGTTTTTCAGAGCCATAGAAGCAGCTACTTTAAACGCCATTTCGTTGGAGTCAACATCGTGGTAAGATCCATCATACAATTTCGCTTTGATGTCGATCAATGGATAGCCGGCAATAACACCGTTATCAAGAGAGTCGCGAAGACCCGCTTCAACTGCTGGGATGTATTCACGTGGAACAACACCACCGACAACTGCATTTTCGAATTCGAAGCCAGCGCCTTCTTCGTTTGGAGAGAATTCAATCCAAACGTGTCCGAACTGACCACGGCCACCAGACTGACGTACGAACTTCCCTTCAACTTTTGCAGACTGGCGGAAAGTCTCACGGTAAGATACCTGAGGAGCTCCGACGTTTGCTTCAACGTTGAATTCGCGTCTCATACGGTCAACCAAGATATCAAGGTGAAGTTCACCCATACCAGCGATGATCGTTTGACCAGTTTCCTGATCTGTGTGAGCACGGAAAGTTGGGTCTTCTTCTTGCAATTTCGCAAGAGCTTGTCCCATTTTGTCCTGGTCCGCTTTGGATTTCGGCTCTACCGAAAGGGAGATAACCGGTTCCGGGAAGACCATGCGCTCAAGGATTACTTGATCTTTTTCGTCGCATAGCGTATCGCCTGTAGAAGTATCCTTCAGGCCGATTGCAGCAGCGATGTCTCCGCAATATACTTCAGCAATCTCTTCACGGGAGTTTGCGTGCATTTGCAGGATACGTCCTACGCGCTCACGCTTGCCTTTTGAAGAGTTCTGAACGTATGAACCAGATTTCAAAGTACCAGAGTAAACACGGAAGAACGTTAATTTCCCTACATATGGGTCTGTCATTACTTTGAATGCCAGAGCAGAGAAAGGCTCGTCTTCAGATGCTTTACGCAATACTTCTTCGTCTGAGTCCGGACGAAGCGCCGTCATTGGCGGGACGTCAAGTGGAGATGGTAGGTAATCAATTACTGCATCTAGCATCAATTGAACACCTTTGTTTTTGAAAGCAGTTCCGCAAACTACTGGGTAGAACTCAACATCAAGCGTTCCTTTACGGATTGCAGCTTTAAGTTCGTCAACAGTAAGTTCTTCACCACTTAGGTATTTTTCCATCAAGTCTTCATCAAGCTCAGCGACTGCTTCTACCAATTTCGTGTGGTATTCTTCCGCTTGCTCTTTGTACTCTTCAGGAATGTCACCTTCAGTGATTTCAGTTCCCAAATCGTTAGCATAGAAGCGCGCGTTCATGTTTACAAGGTCAATGATCCCTGAGAACTCGTCTTCTGCACCGATTGGCAATTGAATTGGGTGAGCGTTAGCTTGCAGGCGATCGTGAAGAGTGCCTACTGAATACAAGAAGTCTGCACCGATTTTATCCATTTTGTTAATGAATACAAGGCGCGGAACTCCGTATGTTGTCGCTTGACGCCATACTGTTTCTGTTTGTGGCTCAACGCCTGATTGGGCATCAAGAACCGTCACAGCACCATCAAGTACGCGCAATGAACGTTCAACTTCAACAGTGAAGTCTACGTGTCCTGGAGTATCGATGATGTTTACGCGGTGGCCTTCCCATGAAGCTGTTGTTGCAGCAGATGTGATCGTGATTCCACGCTCTTGCTCCTGCTCCATCCAGTCCATTTGAGAAGCACCTTCATGCGTTTCGCCGATTTTGTGGATACGGCCTGTGTAATACAAAATACGCTCCGTAGTAGTCGTTTTACCGGCATCAATATGTGCCATGATTCCGATATTACGTGTATGGTCTAAGGAGAACTCTCTAGGCATATGGTCTTTCTCCTTCCGTCTCGAAATAAGATTTTAAGTTTCGCAAGAAATTACCAGCGGTAATGAGCAAATGCTTTGTTGGCTTCTGCCATTTTGTGGATATCTTCGCGTTTTTTGACGGAAGCACCAGTGTTGTTGGCAGCATCTAGGATTTCGTTAGCAAGACGCTCTTCCATAGTTTTCTCTCCACGAAGACGTGAATAGTTCACTAGGTAGCGAAGTCCAAGAGTCGTACGGCGCTCTGGGCGAACTTCAACTGGTACTTGGTAGTTAGCTCCACCGACACGGCGTGCGCGAACTTCAAGAACCGGCATGATGTTTTCCAACGCTTGTTCGAATACTTCAAGTGGATCTTTCCCGCTGCGTTCTTTAATAAGTTCGAACGCACCGTAGAGGATCTTTTGTGAAGTACCTCTTTTTCCATCAACCATCAATTTGTTAATCAAACGAGTTACCAATTTCGAGCTATAAATCGGATCTGGCAATACGTCACGTTTAGCTACAGGACCTTTACGAGGCATGTATGTTCCTCCTTTCAACGAAATTATCGTTAAATCATTGTTAGATTATTTTTTTTCTTTAGGGCGTTTTGTTCCGTACTTAGAACGTCCTTGCATACGGCCGTTTACTCCAGCAGTATCAAGTGCTCCGCGTACAACGTGGTAACGTACACCCGGAAGGTCTTTTACGCGTCCTCCGCGGATAAGAACAACACTGTGCTCTTGAAGGTTGTGACCTTCGCCGCCGATATATGCATTGACCTCAATTTGGTTCGTCAAACGTACGCGAGCGTATTTACGCAATGCGGAGTTTGGTTTTTTCGGTGTCATCGTTCCAACACGTGTGCAGACGCCGCGCTTTTGTGGAGAGCTCAAGTTAGTCTGTGACTTCTTGAAGCTGTTATACCCCTTGTTCAACGCTGGTGAGCCTGATTTAGTGCTTTTCGGTTTACGAGGCTTGTTAACTAATTGGTTAATAGTAGGCATCGATTTTTTCCTCCTCTCAAAAGGTGTTCTAATACCACATATCCAGGTGGTTCATTTTTGGGTAAAAAACAAAGTCTTTGTGATTTCACACAAAAACCGATATCAGTAATGCCATTATGGCTACATCCAGCAAAGCTGAACGCTTTTACTGTTTTGCTTCGTACCTGACAATCATCTTCCCGACATGCAGAGATCGACAATCATCAACCTTTAATATACTATCATCCTTCTACCGCCACTGTCAACAGCAATTCAAAAAAAATTCCCAGAGAGCTATTAGCCCTCCGGGGAATTTCATTGTTCACTTTAAGATTCGCTTCCGACGATCTCTTCACGCTGAGCTTTCTTCTCGCTCTGCTCGATTTCAATCTGACGGTAACGTTGCATGCCCGTCCCTGCAGGAACCAATTTCCCGATAATGACATTCTCTTTCAGGCCGAGAAGCTCATCGCGCTTTCCTTTGATTGCCGCATCGGTGAGGACACGGGTCGTCTCTTGGAAGGACGCAGCAGATAGGAACGATTCTGTCTCAAGGGATGCTTTCGTGATCCCGAGAATAACAGGTCGGCTAGTCGCTGGCATATTGCCGGCAAGCACTGCTTTTTCGTTTGCTTCTGTGAACTGGTGAATATCAAGAAGGGAACCTGGCAGCAAGTCAGTATCTCCAGCTTCAATGACGCGAACTTTACGGAACATTTGACGAACCATAACTTCTACGTGCTTATCGCCGATTTCTACCCCTTGCATGCGGTAAACTTTTTGAACTTCTTTCAATAGATACAATTGAACAGATTGAACTTCTTTCACTTGAAGCAATTGCTTCGGATCGATGGAACCATCTGTCAGCACTTCGCCGCGCTGAATTGTATCATCCACTTGAACTTTCAAGCGTGCATTGTAAGGTGCCAAGTATTTGCGTGTTTCCACATCGCCTTGAATCGTAATTTCCTTCTGGCCTTCGCGGATTTCATCAATCTCGGTAATGGTACCGGTGATTTCAGAAATGACTGCTTGCCCTTTCGGATTTCTAGATTCAAAGATTTCTTGGATACGCGGCAAACCTTGTGTGATATCGTCTCCTGCAACACCGCCTGTGTGGAACGTACGCATCGTAAGCTGTGTACCTGGCTCACCGATCGACTGGGCAGCAATGATTCCGACTGCTTCACCGACTTCCACTTCGTCGCCTGTTGCAAGGTTCGTACCGTAGCATTTTTTACAGATGCCATGTTTTGTATTACATGTAAATGCAGAGCGGATCGTCACTTCTTTAAGGCCGGATTCGATTACGAGTCGAGCCAAGTCTTGTGTAATAAGTGCGTCTCTTTCTACAATTACTTCTTTTGTTTCTGGATGGCGTACCGTTTTCTTAGCATGACGGCCGACAATCCGTTCTTCTAGCTCTTCAATGACTTCCGTGCCTTCCATGAGTGCGCCGACAAGTAAACCGCGGTCAGTTCCGCAATCATTTTCGCGCACGATCGCATCTTGTGCAACATCGACAAGACGGCGAGTCAAGTAACCGGAGTCAGCTGTTTTCAGTGCTGTATCGGCAAGACCTTTACGGGCACCGTGAGTCGAGATGAAGTATTCAAGTACTGTCAAACCTTCACGGAATGAAGATTTGATCGGCAGTTCGATAATGCGGCCGGCCGGGTTGGCCATGAGTCCGCGCATACCTGCAAGCTGCGTAAAGTTGGACGCGTTACCACGCGCTCCAGAATCACTCATCATGTAAATTGGGTTGAGTGTATCAAGAGATGCCATCAGTTTTTCTTGAATGATATCTTTAGCTTTGCTCCAGTAAGAGATAACGCGTGTATAGCGTTCTTCTTCCGTGATCAAACCACGGCGGAATTGCTTCATCACTTTATCCACGTTCGCCTGAGCTTCTACTAGAATTTCGCCTTTATCCGGCAAAACAACGATATCCGCTACGCCGACTGTAATACCAGCTTGTGTAGAATATTTAAATCCAAGGCTCTTCATGCGGTCAAGCATGCGCGAAGTTTCCGTAATATGGAAACGTTTGAATACTTCTGCGATGATTTCCCCAAGGATTTTCTTTTTAAACGGCGTTACAAGTTCTGCTTCTTTGAAATATTTGCGGACATCTGTCGTAGTTGGCGCAAAATATTTCGCAGGTGTTTCCACTTGCAGGTTATAGTCTGTCGGTTCGTTAATATACGGGAACGATTTCGGAAGAATTTCGTTGAAAATTACTTTTCCGACCGTAGTCAAAAGAAGCATTTTGTTTTGTTCTTCCGTAAATGTCGGGTTGTTGACTGATCCGGCTTGAACCGCGATGCGCGTGTGCAAATGCACGTGCCCAGTTTGGTAAGCGATCAGCACTTCTTCTGGTCCGGAGAATGTCGCACCTTCGCCTGTTGCGCCTTTGCGCTCAAGCGTTAAGTAGTAGTTTCCGAGAACCATATCCTGAGAAGGTGTTACGACCGGTTTTCCGTCTTTCGGGTTCAAGATGTTCTGTGCTGCGAGCATAAGAAGGCGAGCTTCTGCTTGCGCTTCAGATGATAGCGGCACGTGAACGGCCATTTGGTCACCATCAAAGTCGGCGTTGTAAGCCGTACAAACGAGTGGGTGAAGGCGGATTGCCTTACCTTCAACGAGTGTTGGTTCAAATGCTTGGATACCCAATCTGTGAAGTGTCGGTGCGCGGTTCAAAAGAACCGGATGCTCCTTGATGACATCTTCAAGAACATCCCAAACTTCCGAATGGAGACGTTCGATTTTGCGTTTCGCGCTCTTGATGTTATGTGCGAGTCCACGTTCAACCAATTCTTTCATAACAAATGGCTTGAACAATTCAATCGCCATGCCTTTCGGCAGACCACATTGATACATTTTCAAGTTCGGCCCAACGACGATTACAGAACGTCCAGAATAATCGACTCGTTTTCCGAGCAAGTTCTGGCGGAAACGTCCTTGTTTCCCTTTCAACATGTGAGAAAGAGATTTCAAAGGACGGTTACCTGGTCCTGTAACCGGACGGCCGCGACGGCCATTGTCGATCAACGCATCGACTGCTTCTTGCAGCATACGTTTTTCGTTCTGGACGATGATGCTAGGTGCACCAAGGTCAAGCAAGCGCTTGAGGCGGTTGTTCCGGTTGATGACGCGGCGGTAAAGGTCGTTCAAATCGGAAGTCGCAAAACGACCGCCATCAAGTTGGACCATTGGACGCAATTCTGGCGGAATCACCGGCAGAACATCTAGAATCATCCAATCCGGATTGTTTCCAGAGTTACGGAAAGACTCGACCACTTCAAGGCGTTTGATCGCACGTGTGCGGCGTTGGCCTTGAGCAGATTTGAGTTCTTCTTTCAATGCATCTGTTTCACGTTCCAAATCGATTTCTTGAAGCAAACGTTTGATTGCCTCAGCACCCATAGCTGCTTGGAATTTCTTGCCGAATTTATCGCGGTATGCGCGATATTCTTTTTCGGAAAGCAATTGTTTTTTCTCGAGCGGCGTATCGGCCGGATCGATTACTACATAAGAAGCAAAGTAGATGACTTCTTCCAAAGAACGCGGGGACATATCCAGGATAAGGCCCATACGGCTTGGAATTCCTTTGAAATACCAAATATGAGAAACCGGTGCTGCAAGCTCGATATGGCCCATGCGCTCACGGCGCACTTTTGAACGGGTTACTTCGACGCCGCAACGATCACAGACGACACCTTTATAACGGACGCGCTTGTATTTTCCGCAATGGCATTCCCAGTCTTTTGTAGGACCGAAAATACGTTCACAGAACAAGCCGTCTTTCTCAGGCTTTAATGTACGGTAGTTGATTGTTTCTGGTTTCTTGACTTCCCCATAGGACCATGAGCGAATTTTATCGGGTGATGCTAATCCGATTTTCATATACTCAAAATTATTTACATCTATCAAGGAGCCTACCTCCCTTTTGTCTCGAGTTTCTGTGCGGCTCTTCCTCGGTAATGGCTAGATCGATGAATGGCTGTCCGGCGCTGTGCCGGACAGTTTCTTCTATATATACTTTAGTCAATCGTTCCTACTGTCGATTCTTCATCAGCGATCGGCAAGATATTAAGTGAATCTGCAGGTTGCAGCTCATCTTCCTCATCCAAATCGCGCAATTCGATTTCTTCATCGTCGATTGTCAGCATTTTGACGTCCATACCTAAACTTTGAAGCTCTTTGATCAATACTTTGAAGGATTCCGGAACACTTGGTTCTGGAACACTTTCGCCTTTGACAATGGCTTCATAAGTTTTCACGCGGCCGACAACGTCATCGGATTTAACTGTCAGGATTTCTTGGAGTGTATGTGCAGCACCATATGCTTCTAGTGCCCAAACTTCCATCTCACCGAAACGCTGACCGCCAAATTGTGCTTTACCGCCGAGCGGCTGTTGTGTAACGAGTGAGTAAGGTCCAGTTGAACGGGCATGGAGTTTGTCGTCGACCATGTGCGCCAGTTTGATCATATACATGATCCCGACGGATACACGGTTATCGAAAGGTTCGCCTGAACGGCCATCATAAAGAATGGTTTTTCCGTCGCGCGGCATACCAGATTCTTCCATCGTTTCCCAAACATCTTCCTCGTTTGCTCCATCAAATACTGACGAAGCCATATGAAGCCCTAGAGAACGGGAAGCCATACCAAGGTGTAGTTCAAGCACCTGGCCGATGTTCATACGAGAAGGAACGCCCAGTGGGTTCAACATGATATCGATCGGTGTGCCATCCGGCATGAACGGCATATCTTCTTCCGGCAAAATACGGGAGATAACACCTTTGTTACCGTGACGGCCGGCCATTTTATCCCCAACGGAAATTTTCCGTTTTTGGACGATATATGCACGTACCAATTGGTTAACGCCCGGCGGTAACTCGTCGCCGTCTTCACGGTTGAAAATCTTCACGTCAAGCACGATTCCGCCTGCACCATGAGGCACACGCAAGGATGTATCGCGCACTTCACGTGCTTTTTCACCGAAAATCGCGTGAAGCAAGCGTTCTTCTGCTGTCAGTTCCGTAACCCCTTTAGGCGTTACTTTCCCGACGAGAATATCGCCGTCTTTCACTTCAGCGCCGACACGGATAATGCCGCGGTCGTCCAAGTTGCGTAGAGCATCTTCGCCGACGTTTGGAATATCACGCGTAATTTCTTCAGGCCCGAGTTTTGTATCACGGGAATCTGA
Organism: Planococcus dechangensis; assembly: GCF_042654465.1. Lineage (NCBI taxonomy): Bacteria > Bacillati > Bacillota > Bacilli > Caryophanales > Caryophanaceae > Planococcus > Planococcus dechangensis. The sequence continues at coordinate 42,826 of NZ_JBHSGL010000006.1, forward strand.
TTCATATTCCTCGATGTGGATGGATGTGTAAACATCGTCTTTTACGAGACGTTCACTCATGATGATCGCATCTTCATAGTTAAAGCCGTCCCATGTCATGAAGCCGACTAAAACGTTGCGGCCAAGAGCCATTTCCCCGCGTTCCATTGAAGGACCATCCGCGAGAATATCGCGTCTAGATACACGGTCGCCGACTTTAACGATCGGGCGTTGGTTATAGCTGGTACCTTGGTTGGAACGAACGAATTTTTGCAGGCGATACGTATCCAAGTCGCCTTTGACTTCATTGCCTTCTACGTTTTCAATACGGCGAACACGAATTTCTTTCGCTTCAACAAATTCAACGATTCCATCATTTTTCGCGATGACAGCAGCACCGGAATCACGCGCAGCTAAATGCTCCATGCCTGTTCCGACAAACGGCGCTTCCGGGTTCAATAGAGGCACAGCTTGGCGCTGCATGTTCGCGCCCATGAGAGCACGGTTGGAGTCATCGTTTTCTAGGAACGGGATACACGCAGTCGCAACGGATACGACTTGCTTCGGCGAAACGTCCATGTAGTCGACGCTGGATTGTTTGTACACCGTGTTTTCACCACGGAAACGTGCAACCACTTCTTCTTCTACAAAGGAGCCGTCTTCGTTCAAGCGCGAATTCGCCTGTGCTACGACGTAGTTATCTTCTTCGTCAGCCGTCAAATAATCAATTTGGTCAGTGACTTTATTGGTTTCTGGATCAACGCGGCGATACGGCGTTTCGATAAAGCCGAATTTATTCACTTTCGCAAATGTCGACAGCGTGTTGATCAAACCGATGTTCGGACCCTCAGGTGTTTCAATCGGACACATGCGGCCATAGTGGGAGTAGTGAACGTCACGTACTTCAAAACCTGCGCGCTCACGCGTCAAACCACCTGGCCCAAGCGCAGAAAGACGGCGTTTGTGCGTCAATTCAGCAAGCGGATTCGTTTGGTCCATAAACTGAGACAACTGGGAACTACCGAAGAACTCTTTGATCGAAGCAATAACCGGGCGGATATTGATCAATTGCTGCGGAACGATCGATTGCGTATCGTTGATCGACATACGCTCGCGTACAACGCGTTCCATACGGGACAAACCGATGCGGAACTGGTTCTGCAAAAGCTCGCCGACTGAACGCAAACGACGGTTTCCGAGGTGATCGATATCGTCGGTATTGCCGACGCCATGCAGCAAGTTAAAGAAATAGCTGATGGAAGAAATGATATCCGCCGGTGTTACGTGTTTAATCTTATCTTCTATATATGCATTGCCGATGACGATGATTTCTTTTTGCTCTTCGTCATTTGGCGCATAAATTTTAATGGATTGAAGCGTTACATCGTCTTCTAGCACGCCTCCAGCTTGGGAGACAGTGTGGAATCCGACGCCGTTTTCCAAGTTCGGAATCAAGCGGTCAAGCACACGGCGGTCAATGACAGTTCCAGCTTCCACCAAAATCTCGCCCGTTTCCGGATCGACAAGCGTTTCTGCAATTGTCTGGTTGAACAAGCGGTTTTTGATATGAAGCTTTTTGTTCATTTTGTAACGGCCGACATTTGCTAAATCATAGCGTTTCGGGTCGAAAAAGCGAGAGTAAAGTAAGCTTTTAGCGCTTTCTACTGTCGGTGGCTCTCCCGGACGCAGGCGCTCATAAATCTCAAGAAGCGCTTTTTCTGTGTTCTCGGTGTTGTCTTTGTCGAGCGTGTTCTGCAAATATTCGTTGTCGCCAAGCAATTCGATGATTTCCTGGTCGGACCCAAATCCTAGCGCACGCAAAAGCACCGTCACCGGTAATTTTCGTGTGCGGTCGATCCGGACGTATACAACATCTTTTGCATCGGTTTCATATTCAAGCCATGCACCACGGTTTGGAATAACAGTAGCTCCGAAACCTCTTTTGCCGTTTTTGTCTGTTTTGTCATGGAAATAAACACTTGGCGAACGGACCAATTGGGAAACAATGACTCGTTCTGCCCCGTTAATGACGAAAGTTCCAGTTTCAGTCATTAATGGGAAATCACCCATAAAGACATCTTGTTCTTTCACTTCGTCTGTTTCTTTGTTGTGCAGGCGCACTTTTACGCGGAGTGGCGCTGCATAAGTAACGTCGCGCTCTTTCGATTCATCGACTGGATATTTCGGATCTGCCAGGCTATAATCGACGAATTCCAAAGATAGATTTCCTGTGAAATCTTCGATTGGTGAAATGTCGCGGAACATTTCACGGAGTCCCTCTTCCAAGAACCATTCGTAAGAAGACGATTGGATCTCGATGAGATTCGGGAGATCCAGTACTTCACTGATTCTCGAAAAACTTCTGCGTTGACGATGCTGACCGTACTGAACTAGTTGACCTGTCAACTTATTCACCCCTCAATAAAACGATTATAGGACTTTGCGATATCTGTAAAATAGTGTATGATATCGAAAAGACAAAAGAAAACGAGACCGCATATGAGCTCATTTTCGGTTTACACATGTTCAAACCGGCCGCCATGCTATGCCCGAAAAAGGGCAAACGACCTCAAAATAATATTTTTTGCATTTTATTATAATATCACAGGCATTTTGTCAAGTCAAACTTTTCTGGCTTCAAAAATAAAGTAACCCTTCTTCTTTTCAGCGATGCGAACGTCGCCAAACAACTCCTGCAACTTGTCCTGCGTCGAAGGGGCTCCTTGTTTTTTCTGGATGACGACCCATAACGAACCGGACGGCGTGAGCTTGTCGTACGCTTCTTCATAAAACCGGAAGACCGTTCCTTTTCCTGCACGGATCGGCGGATTGGTTAAGATCGCGGCAAAATCTTGCTGCTCAACGGCGGAAAGTCCGTCGCTTTCGTAGATAGAAACATTCTCAACACCGTTTAATACGGTGTTTTTTTGTGCGAGTTCGATGGCTCTGCTGTTGACATCGACCATATGCACCTGCCTTTGGGGAAATGCTTTGGCGATAGCCATTCCGATCGGGCCATACCCACAGCCAACATCGAGGACTGGTCCTTGTGTGCCTGGCTCTTCAAACGCCTCAATCAATAACCGTGAACCGAAATCGACCTCGCTTTTGCTGAAAACGCCTGAATCCGTCTGAAACCGGAACGTCTCGCCTCGCAATGTGTAGGTCCACTCTTGAGGATTGCTTTTGGTTTGAGGATTTTTGGAATAATAATGCTGGGACATGCGGAGTCCTCCTTCCATCATACAATCTCGGACTTGCCGGATTGGATTTAAAAAGAAGAAAAAGCCCGTCGGTGAATACTGACGAGCTTTCTTTCTTATAGTTTAGTTAGATTACTTAACTTCTACAGAAGCGCCAACTTCTTCAAGTTTGCCTTTGATTTCTTCAGCTTCTTCTTTAGTAGCGCCTTCTTTAAGTGCTTTAGGAGCTTCGTCTACAAGAGCTTTCGCTTCTTTAAGACCAAGACCAGTTACTTCACGAACTGCTTTGATGACTTTGATTTTCTGGTCGCCAGCAGAGTTAAGGATTACGTCGAATTCAGTTTGCTCTTCTTCAGCAGCAGCGCCACCAGCAGCAGCAGCAACTGGAGCAGCAGCAGTTACGCCGAACTCGTCTTCGATTGCTTTTACTAGGTCGTTAAGTTGAAGAACTGTCATTTCTTTGATTGCTTCTAGAATTTGTTCTTGTGTCATTATAATTTCCTCCTATGATAGGTAATTTTTTTTTAGTGCTCAGGATGCTAAGAGATTAAGCGCCCTGTTCTTCTTTTTGGTCTGCAACTGCTTTTGTAGTAGCAGCGAAGTTGCGGATTGGAGCTTGTAGTACGCTGAGTAGCATAGACAATAGGCCTTCGCGAGATGGAAGTTCAGCAAGAGCTTTCACTTCTTCTGCAGATGCAACATTGCCTTCGATGACACCAGCTTTGATTTCTAGTGCTTCGTTACCTTTAGCGAATTTGTTGATGATTCGCGCAGGGGCAACGACGTCTTCGTTTGAGAACGCGATAGCGTTTGGTCCTGTGAAGTGTTCGTTGATCGCTTCAAGGCCGTGCATTTCTGTCGCGCGGCGAGTCATTGAGTTTTTGTAAACTTTGAACTCGATGTTTTCTTCACGAAGCTGTTTACGAAGTTCAGTAAGTTGCGCAACGTTCAAACCGCGGTAGTCGACAACGACAACGGATGCTGCAGCTTCGAACTTGTCAGCGATTGTTTGCACAACAACTTTTTTCGTTTCAATAGCTTTGCTCATGTGGGCACCTCCTATAGATTTGTCATTCGTACCGTCCGTCCATAAGAAAAGCCTCTGGTCCAGTGCAGACACAGAGGCATAAAATCAGCATCATTAAAGATGGAATCTGAATTCATCATGTCCTCGGCAGGGATTCATTAAGCGGCAAGCCGCCCCTACTGTCTGCGGTACAAATGGTTATTTCACAACTTCGCCAGTATAGCGAAGCTGCGAAAGAATGTCAATATTTTATTTAACTGCTACTTTTGCAGGGTCTACTTTAACAGCAGGTCCCATTGTAGTCGTTACGTTTAGTGATTTCATGTACGTCCCTTTAGCAGAAGATGGCTTCGCTTTTTGGACCACGTCATAAATTGTACGCAAGTTTTCAGCAAGTTTTTCATCTTCGAAAGATACTTTGCCGATTGGAGCATGGATGATGCCGGCTTTATCAGCACGGTATTCCACTTTACCAGCTTTGATTTCTTGAACAGCTTTAGTTACATCAAATGTAACAGTGCCTGTTTTCGGGTTTGGCATCAAGCCTTTTGGCCCAAGAACGCGTCCAAGTTTACCAACTTCGCCCATCATGTCCGGAGTTGCGACGATAACATCGAAATCGAACCAGCCTTGTTGGATTTTTTGGATATATTCAGCGTCGCCGACAAAGTCTGCACCCGCCGCTTCAGCTTCTTTCAATTTTTCGCCCTTAGCGAAAACCAAAACGCTTTGCGTTTTACCAGTTCCGTTTGGAAGCACTACTGCCCCACGGATTTGCTGGTCGTTTTTACGCGTGTCGATTCCAAGACGGAAAGCGACTTCTACAGTAGCATCAAAGTTGACTGTGCTTGCTTTTTTCGCAAGTTCAATCGCTTCTTTTGCTTCGTAGAATTTCGTGCGGTCGATCAATTTTGCTGCTTCTTGCAGCTTTTTGCCTGTTTTAGCCATTTTAAACGTCCTCCTTGTTGTGGTCTAACGGATTGAACCTCCCACGATTAAGGGCTGCGCTGTTCGCGTTGAACTGCGCAACCCATCCAAAAACAACTTCTTGTAATTAGTCTTCGATCGTAATGCCCATGCTGCGAGCAGTACCTTCAACCATCAACATTGCAGCTTCTACTGAAGCGGCATTTAGATCTGGCATTTTAGTTTCTGCGATTTCGCGAACTTGATCGCGTTTCACAGTCGCTACTTTATTGCGGTTAGGTTCACCTGAACCTGACTCGATACCTGCTGCTTTCTTTAGAAGAACTGCAGCTGGCGGAGTTTTCGTAATGAATGTAAATGAACGGTCTTCAAATACCGAAATCTCAACCGGAATAATAAGTCCTGCTTGCTCAGCAGTACGCGCGTTGAATTCTTTACAGAAGCCCATGATGTTCACGCCTGCTTGACCTAATGCCGGTCCTACTGGCGGCGCTGGGTTAGCTTTTGCTGCAGGGATCTGCAATTTTACGACTTTAACTACTTTTTTAGCCACGAAACACACCTCCTTAAGTCCGTGATGTGGTAATAGGGTTGCCCCTCCCACTCATATCTGTCCGTCAACTTGAATTTTCGTTGATAGAATTAATTGGTTTGTACAGATGCTGCACTTTGGCAGTCTGACCTATGAAATGATACCACCATTGCAAAAAAATAGCAAGGGCACATTCTATACTTTTTGAACCTGTTCGAAATCGAGCTCCATTTTCGTTTCGCGCCCGAAAATGTCGATCGACACTTTGACTTTGCCTTTGGTGTCGTCGATTTCTTCCACTTTGCCCTGGAAATTGGCGAATGGCCCTTCCATTACTTCGACCGTGTCGGCGACTGCAAAATCGATGTCCACTTTGCGGCCGGTCATGCCCATTTGCTTAAGGATGAAATCGACTTCCTCTTCCAACAGCGGCGTCGGTTTCGCTCCCCCGCCCGATGAACCGATAAAGCCGGTCACACCTGGCGTGTTGCGGACAACATACCAGGACTCATCCGTCATGATCAATTCAACGAGCACGTAACCTGGGAAGGTTTTGCGCATAACTGTGCGCTTTTTGCCGTCTTTGAAATCTGTTTCTTGTTCTTCAGGGATAATGACGCGGAAAATCAAATCTTCCATTCCCATTGTTTCTACGCGTTTTTCCAGGTTGGCTTTCACCTTGTTTTCGTAACCGGAATACGTATGGACTACATACCAATTTTTCTCCATAATCAAGCGGACTTAGCGTCCATCCCTCCTTTTTTTCCAAATGAAAAAACCCGTTCCATGGAATGACGGGCTATTTTTATGCGTTATTCTGATGACTTACAGTGCCAGGAACCAACGGAACAATTCCGAGATGCCAGCATCGACTACTGCGAAGAAAAGAGCCATGAAGATGACCGTAGACAAGACGACGATCGTGTAGCGCGTCAGCTCTTTGCGCTTTGGCCAGCTGACTTTTCTCATCTCCGAAAAGACATTTTTAAAGAATTCGCCAATGTTACCCATTATCGTAAAAACCTCCGAATTTCAAAGTCACTCTATATATCGCCCGGCATTTAAAGCAAGATCATTTTGTTTGTTTATGCACGGTATGCTCGTTGCAATGAGCACAAAATTTTTTGAGTTCCAAACGTGTGCTTGAATCCGCTTTCGCGGGAACCGTGTAATTACGGGATGCACATTTCGAGCAGCTCAATGCGATTTTTTTAGCCATTTTCTCTCACCTTGCTCTATTTTACAGCTTTTTCAAGAGTATCATCATAAAAACATGATGTCAATAGTCCTCAGGAGGTCCGGCTTTCGCTCGCTTGCAGATGGCGCTCAAGTTTGCGCTTGACTCGCTGCAGCGCATTATCAATCGACTTCACATGGCGTTCGAGCTTTTCGGAAATTTCCTGGTACGACTGCCCATCAAGATAGAGCGTCAACACTTCGCGTTCGAGCTCGCTCAGCACTTCGTCCATTTTGCCTTCCATATAGCGGAATTCCTCGTTATGGATCATCAACTCTTCAGGATCATCAGCGCCGCTCCCAGCAAGCACATCCATCAAGGTACGGTCTGATTCTTCGTCATAGATCGGCTTATCGAGCGAGACGTAGGAATTCAGCGGAATGTGCTTTTGGCGAGTAGCGGTTTTGATCGCCGTAATGATTTGGCGGACGATGCACAGTTCCGCGAATGCACGGAACGATGACAGCTTATCGCTTTTGAAATCGCGTATCGCTTTATATAAGCCGATCATCCCTTCTTGGATGATATCTTCTTTATCAGCGCCGATCAGGAAATAAGACCGGGCTTTCATCCGTACAAACGGGCGAAACTTCGTAATGAGAAAATCCAACGCTTCCGTATTGCCACTATGGACAACAGCGACAAGTTCTTCATCTGACATTTCAGTAAAGCTCCGGTTTCGAACTTGCTCATGATTTTCCACGGGTGATCCCTCCGATTGGGTGAGCCTCGATATTTCCAGTATACAGGAAGAAAAATTTGAGCGTCAACCGTTCATTTGAGACCTCGGCGCCATTTTTCGAAAATTTCCGCTACTTCGCCTTCGAGCTGAATCTTTGAAAGCGAGCGCTGCTCTTGTATCTCTCGCACTTTCTTGGCGATGCGATCATCGATCTCTTCCATTTCAACTTCCAGTTCACGAGCGGAAATTCTTAGAGCTCCTTTGGCAAAAATGACCCATTGTTCGGTCAAATCGGAGGTCGCGACATAAATTTGGTCGCGCCGGTTATTAAGGCTGATCGCCAGTTTCTCGATCCGCTCATCCGCCGTTTCGTTGCCGCGGGTGAAAATCACTTCAACATCGCTGCGCAGATTTTTCGCTTCGATGCCTGGTACTAAATGGGCGTCGAAGACGACGATGACCCGCCATCCTGTAAAGCCCCGGTACTCGGCCATCCGTTCGATGAGCCGGTCCCTCGCATCCGCCAGTCGTTCTTTCTTCAGCGCCTTCAGCTCTGCCCAATCGCCAATGATGTTATAGCCGTCCACCAGCAAAATGTTCATGGCGTCACCCGAGCGGATGGCGCTTGCGATAGACTTCGTACATCAACAAGCTCGCCGCCACCGACGCGTTCAAGGATGTCACATGGCCGACCATCGGCAATTGATAAAGGAAATCGCATTTCTCGCGCAAGATGCGGCTCATGCCCTTGCCTTCGCTGCCGATAATGACCGCAAGCGGCAAAGTCGCATCCATCCGCCGGTAATCGACCGATTCTTTAGCATCAGTGCCGGCGATCCAGACACCGCGTTTTTTCAATTCATCGACCGTTTGCGACAAGTTATTAACACGCACAACCGGCACGTGTTCAATTGCCCCGGTTGATGATTTGGCTACAACACCGGTCAAACCGACCGCGCGTCGCTGCGGGATGATCAAGCCGTGTACGCCGATGGCATCTGCCGTCCGCATGATGGATCCCAAATTATGCGGGTCTTCGAGTTCGTCCAAGATGAGGAAAAACGGGTCTTCCTGCTTTTCTTTGGCTTTTTCGAATAATTCTTCAAGCTCTGCGTAACGATATGCAGCGACTGCCGCCGCAATTCCTTGATGGTTGGTATCCGTCAAGCCGTCGATTTTCTTTTTCGGTACGAATTGCACGAGCACTTTCTGCTCTTTCGCCAGCGTCAATAATTCGGCGATGCCTTTTTTCTGGACGCCTTCTGCGATCCAGATTTTGTTGATGTCGCGCTTGGCGCGCAACGCTTCTACCACCGGATTTTTACCCCCGATGATTTCTGGTGTTTCCTCAGTCATTTGATCACTCCTCTCGGCTCTTCGGCAATGGTGATTGCATAATCGATCAATTCATCCAGCCGCTCCTGCTCTTCTTTTAAATATAACCATCCAAGCACTGCCTCAAAAGCGGTGCTGAAATTATAGGTCTGGACATCGGTATTTCTTGGCACTGAACCGGATTTCGCGTTGCGTCCGCGGCGCATGATGGCCAGTTCCGTTTCCGTCAAGACCCCTTCTTCGACAAAGCGCTTCAAGACGAAAGCTTGGGCTTTGGCCGAAACAAACGCCGTCGACAAACGATGCAGCGTGTTGGGCCGCACCCGCCCGGCTTTCAATAAATGGGCACGCACTGCAGTCTCATACACCGCATCTCCCATGTAAGCCAGTGCCAGTGCATTCAATTGGTCAACATCTTGTTTTCGCAACACCATATGCATTAGCCCCGCTTCCAGCGCGTGCCTTGCGCTGTGTCTTCCAAAATGATGCCTTGGTCTTTCAAGTGGTCGCGGATTTCATCCGAACGTGCGAAATCGCGATTTTTGCGCGCATCGATGCGTTCCTGCAATAAAGCTTCGATTTCCTCATCCAATAGTTCCGCCTGGGCAAAAGGCAAGCCGAGCAATGCCGCAAGCTCATCAAACGTATCGATCAATGACGTGAGCACCGCTTCGGTCGTTTGCTTTTCGAGCAGATAGGTATTGGCCAGCTTCGACAGGTCGAACAGCTTGGAGATGGCATTTGCTGTATTGAAATCATCATCCATCGCTTCGATAAATTGTTTTTTGATGGCCGCGATTTTCGACAGCCAAATATCATCGTGGTCACCAAGGTCCGCTGAGTTCTCCAAGCGGTGCTTGACGTTGCTGTATGCTGTGCGAATCCGCTCCATGCCCGCCTGTGCATCTTCCACCAAGTGTTTGGAGTAATTGATCGGATGGCGATAATGAACCGATAGCATAAACAGACGCAACACTTGCGGGTCAAGTTCTTTCAAAATATCGTTGACCAGCACGAAATTATTCAATGACTTCGACATTTTTTCATTCTCAATATTGATATACCCGTTATGCATCCAATAACGCGCAAATGGCTTACCGGTATAAGCTTCCGATTGGGCAATTTCATTTTCATGATGCGGGAATGTCAGGTCTTGCCCGCCGGCGTGGATATCGATCGTATCACCCAGGTGCTCACGCGCCATGACCGAGCATTCGATGTGCCAGCCCGGGCGCCCTTGACCCCACGGGCTGTCCCATGAAATCTCGTTCGGTTTCGCTGCTTTCCAAAGGACGAAATCGAGCGCATCCTGCTTTTTGTCGCCCGATTCGATGCGCGCACCGATTTTCAATTCGTCGACCGATTGATGGGACAGCTTCCCGTATCCGTCGAATTTTCGCGTCCGGTAATAGACGTCTCCTTGCGATTCGTAAGCATACCCCTTATTAATGAGAGCCTCAATGAATTCGACAATCTGCGGCATGTGGCCGGTAACCCGTGGATGGACGTCCGCTTCTGCACAGCCGAGCGCTTTCGTGTTATCGAAATAAGCTTTGATGAAGCGTTCCGCAATTTCCGGCACTTCTTCGCCGAGCTCATTTGCCGCTTTGATTAGCTTGTCATCGACATCAGTGAAATTCGAGACATATTTGACGTCATAACCCCGGTATTCCAAATAACGGCGCACCGTATCATAGACAATGACCGGACGTGCGTTGCCGATATGGATATAGTTGTAGACGGTCGGGCCGCATACGTACATTTTGACTTTGCCTTCTTCAAGCGGCACGAACGGTTCTTTCTGACGTGTTAACGAATTAAAAATTTGTATGCTCATAACGGTTTCCCTTCTTTCTGACGCTCTTCAGCTTGTTTTAATTGGTCGAGTTCCCGCTGCAAGGCAGCGATTTTCATTTCCATGCCCTCGCATTTGTCCATCACCGGATCTGGCATGTTTTGATGGTTCAAATCGGGCTTTCTGACTTTGACGCCGTCTTGGATGACGACTTTCCCTGGAATACCGACAACCGTCGAGTTTGGCGGGACATCTTTCAAGACGACCGAACCGGCACCCACTTTGGAGTTTTCACCGACTGTAATCGAACCGAGCACTTTCGCCCCGGTGGCAACCAGTACGTGATCGCCGAGCGTCGGATGACGCTTGCCGCGTTCTTTGCCGGTGCCCCCGAGTGTCACGCCTTGGTAAAGCGTCACATCGTCCCCGATTTCACATGTTTCGCCGATCACTACACCCATGCCGTGATCGATGAACAAACGGCGGCCGATGACTGCACCCGGATGGATTTCAATACCGGTGAAAAAGCGGCTGATCTGTGAAATCGCACGCGCAATGAAAAATAATTTTTTCTTGAAAAAGAAATGCGCCAAGCGATGGCCCCAAATGGCATGCAAGCCCGAATAGGTGAGCACGACTTCCAAATAGCTACGGGCAGCCGGGTCTTGTTCAAAAACAACATCAATATCTTCTTTCAATAACTTCCACATTCGGATCGCTCCTTTCTATTCCAATACAAAAAGCGCCCCCGTCAATTGCTTGACAGAGACGCTTCGCTGCGCGGTTCCACTCTGATTAAAAGGGTTCAGCCCTTTTCTCTCGAAAGCCTTTAACGCAGGCAAACGTCTGGTCTACTCGATTCGACTCAGCACTCGGAGAGGCATTTCAGGAATGCAGCGGCCCGGGTCACTTACAGCCAGTGATGACCCTCTCTGTGGAGCATGCTTTCCTTACTTGTTCCCGTCAACGTTTTGGTAATTGGTAAATTCATTGTACACGCTTCATTCGATAAGTCAAAACTTTATGCCCCTGCATATTGGGCAACGCGTGCGATCGCTTTGTCTTTTCCTAAAAGCGAAATGGCATCCGGCAATTCCGGGCCGTGTGTCTGTCCAGTTGTGACAACGCGTATCGGCATGAAGAGGTTCTTGCCTTTATGGCCGGTCGCTTTTTGCACCGCTTTGATTGCCGCTTTGATTTCAGTCGGCTCGAACGCTTCTAGAGACGCCAACTGCTCTTTAAAAGCAGCCATCACTTCCGGCACCTGCTCGCCGCTCAATACGTCTTTTTCCGCTTCGCCATATTGCAAGTCGTCAGTGAAGAACAGATCCGACAACTCGACGATTTCTGCACCAAAGCTCAATTGATCATGGTACAAGGCGATCAATTTTTCAGCCCACTGTGCTTGCTCTTCGTTCAAGTCTTCTGGCAACTTGCCTGCTTGCTGCAAATGCGGCAAGGCGAGCCCGACGACTTCTTCAAGCGACATTTGCTTGATGTATTGGTTGTTCATCCACGTCAGTTTTTGCTTATCGAACATCGACGGCGATTTCGACAAACGCTCGGTGTCGAAAATGCGGATCAGTTCTTCTTTCGAGAAGATCTCTTCTTCGCCTTCTGGGGACCAGCCGAGCAGCGCGAAGAAGTTAAACAGCGCTTCCGGAATATAACCAAGGTCTTTGTACTGGGAAATGAACTGGATGATCGACTCATCGCGCTTCGATAGCTTCTTGCGTTCTTCATTGACGATCAAGGTCATATGTCCGTAAGTTGGATGCTCCCAGCCGAATGCATCATAAACCATTTGCTGTTTCGGCGTGTTCGACAAATGCTCTTCACCGCGGAACACGTGGGTGATCTTCATCAAATGATCGTCGATGACCACTGCAAAGTTATAAGTTGGAATGCCGTTCGTCTTGACAACGACCCAGTCGCCAACGTCTTTTGATTCAAATGAGATATCGCCGCGGACCATGTCATCGAATTTATACGTGACATCAGCCGGCACTTTCATGCGGAGAGAATAGGTCTCCCCAGCTGCCTCTTTTTCAGCGACTTGTTCCGCCGTCAAATTGCGGCATGTACCGCTGTACTGAGGTGCTGCAACACCTGATGCGCGCTGGGCTTCGCGTTCTTTTTCCAGCGTATCCGGTGTACAGAAGCATTTATAGATATCGCCTTTTTCCAATAGCTTATCGGAATATTCCTTGTAAATATCAAGACGCTCCATCTGGCGGTAAGGGCCATATTCGCCACCGACGTCAATCGATTCATCGTGCTCGATGCCGAGCCATTTCAAGTTATCGAGCTGGGACATGATACCTGTTTCAATATTGCGGGCAGTATCGGTGTCTTCGATGCGGACGATGAATTTGCCGTTCATATGGCGTGCATATAAATAGTTGAATAGCGCTGTGCGGGCACCGCCGATATGTAGATGTCCAGTCGGGCTCGGTGCATAGCGTACGCGTACTTCTTGTGTCATTTCGGTTTCCTCCTAAAATTGCCTTAATCCTGTAGTTATTCTATCATTCCGGAACGTCGAGCGAAAGCGGGCGCTGATTCAAGAGGATGACCGCAAGCGCCGCGATCCCCTCTTCGCGTCCAGTAAATCCGAGATGTTCGGACGTTGTCGCTTTGACGTTCACTTGTGAAATATCTGCTTCCAAAAGCTCGGCAATCGATGCACGCATCCCTTCAATGTACGGTGCGAGTTTTGGCTTTTGCGCTATGACGGTACAATCGACATTGCCAAGCTCATATCCCTGTTCTTTCACGTATTGCCAAATATGCGTCAATAATTTCCGTGAATCAGCATCCTTGAATTCAGGATCGGTATCCGGAAAATGCTTGCCAATATCTCCCCCGCCGATCGCACCGAGTGCTGCATCGGTGATTGTGTGCAATAATACATCCGCATCCGAATGACCGAGCAGACCCCGATCGTGTTCAATTTCAATACCGCCTAAAATGAACGGCCGGCCTTCCGCCAATTGATGCACATCATATCCTTGTCCAATTCGTATCATGATTGTTCCTCCTGTAATCGACTCGCCAGAATCGCTTGTCCGTAAATTAAATCATCCGGCGTCGTCATTTTAACGTTCTCGTACGTGCTTTCAACGACCTGCACAGGGTGCCCTGTCCGTTCGACGAGCATTGCTTCGTCTGTCCCTAGAAACGCCTCTGCTTGCGCCAGCTGCGCCGCTTGTAACAACAACTCATAGCGGAACGCTTGCGGCGTCTGGATCATCCATAGACTGGATCGGTCCACCGTTTCCGTGATGAGCCCGCCCTGCACTTTTTTGATCGTATCTTTTACCGGCACCCCGGCAATGGCAGCACCAGACTGATTTGCTTGTTCCACCAATTCCGTGATGACCGACGGGCTGATAAACGGGCGTGCCGCATCGTGCACGAGTACAACCTCGCACGGCCCCGCCATTTCAAGGCCCGCTCGCACGCTATCTTGACGCTCCGCTCCGCCTATCGCGTAGCCTTTCACCTTTTTTATTTCATAGCGCTCGACATACTCCTCGATCAGCTGGCGTTCGCCATCTTTGACCGCCAGCCACATACCCTCGCAATTCGGATCGCGGTCGAACACTTCCAGTGTATAAATGAAAATCGGTTTGCCGGAGAGTTCGAGTAATAATTTATTGCGATCGGCTTTCATCCGCTTCCCGCTGCCAGCAGCAGGCAATACGACTGTATAATTCATAACAGACATCCTTTATTTTTTTGATCCGTTTTTCTTCGTAGGCAGCCCTTTCGGCTTGGCAAAAATCATGCGTCCAGCAGAGGTCTGCAGTACGCTTGTCACCGTCACATCAATCGCATCCCCGATATGGCCTTTGCCTTCTTCGATGACAATCATCGTGCCATCATCCAAATACGCCACACCTTGATTTTGCTCTTTGCCGTCCTTGATGACGACAACATGCATGTCTTCACCCGGGATGACCACTGGTTTTACCGCATTGGCGAGGTCATTAATATTCAATACCGGAACATTATGAAGTTCACACACTTTGTTCAAATTAAAATCATTGGTCACGACCTTGCCGCCCATCTTCTGGGCTGCCCGCATCAGTTTCATATCAACTTCTGCTGTCTCGCCGAAATCCTCTTCAGTGATCGTGATGGCACCTAAACGCTCTGTCTGCAGGCGCTTTAAAATATCAAGCCCCCGCCTGCCGCGTGTGCGCTTCAAAGTATCCGACGAATCGGCAATATGCTGAAGCTCTGCAATGACAAATTGCGGCACGACAAACGTTCCTTCCATAAATCCGGTTTCTGAAATATCGGCAATCCGGCCATCGATGATGACACTCGTATCGAGCAATTTATACGCCGGTTTTTCCACCTGTTCATCGTCTGACTTTTTGCCATTCGCCATTCTCACAGGCGTCAGCATGCCGGTCAATTCATCCCGCTTTTGGAACCCTACTTGGAACCCCAAATATCCGAGCACTACCGACAAAATGATCGGAGCGATTGTTGCCACAAGCGGAACATCGATCGTGTTCAACGCAAAACCGATTAAAAATGCTACGACTAAGCCGATAATCATTCCAATTGTCCCAAACAATAAATCGGCCGTTGGGGCATGGAGCAATTTGCCTTCCATCCATTTCATAAATTGAACAAGCGAATCGACGAACAATAGCGACAGCACATAAAAAATCGCAGCACCGATAATTGCGGCTACATACGGGTTGTTGATCCATGGATTAGTTGTGATCGAAATGAGTTCAAAAGCATAAGGCAAAAATAAAATACCAACCGTAGCACCAATTAACAAAAACAACAGCTGAATAATTCTCCGAAGCATCTATTGCACCTCCTTCTCCTTGATAGTATACACGTTTTAATTATGAAACTCTCTGCATAACCTTGCTTCTCGATGATAGAAAAAAGAGGCATCACTGCCCCTTTTATTGTTGCGGGAATAATTCCTTCAGCGCCTCGTTAATAGTTTCCACACCAACGACACGGATTCCTTCCGGATAATCCCAACCGCCCATATTCGATTTCGGGATGATAGCACGTTTAAAGCCCAATTTCGCCGCTTCTTGCACGCGTTGTTCAATCCGCGAGACTCGGCGAACTTCGCCCGTCAACCCGACTTCCCCGATGATGCAGTCATCTACTTTTGGCGCAATATCCCGGAAACTCGACACAATGCTTGCGAGCACGGCGAGATCGATTGCCGGCTCATCCAGTTTTACGCCGCCAGCGACTTTAATATATGCATCTTGCGCTTGCAGCATCAACCCGACACGCTTTTCAAGCACAGCCATTAGCAGCGAGATGCGGTTTTGGTCTATTCCCGTCGCCATGCGCTTCGGATAATTAAAACTAGACGGTGTCACCAGCGCCTGGATTTCCACTAGAATCGGCCGCGTTCCTTCCATTGAGGCTACAACTGTCGACCCCGCCGTACCGCTTGACCGTTCCTGCAAAAACAGCTCCGATGGATTCAGTACTTCTTTCAATCCGCCTTGCAACATTTCAAAAATCGCAATTTCATTCGTTGAACCAAAACGGTTTTTAACGCTGCGCAAAATCCGGTACGTATGGTGACGTTCGCCTTCAAAATACAGCACGGTATCCACCATATGCTCCAAAATACGTGGACCTGCGATCTGTCCTTCCTTCGTCACATGCCCGACCAGGAAAATCGCGATATTTTTCGTTTTCGCGACGCGCATCAATTCCGCTGTACTCTCGCGCACCTGCGTCACACTACCCGGCGCAGAGGCCACTTCCGGGTGATGCACCGTCTGGATGGAATCGATAATGACAAAATCTGGCTCCACTTCCTCGATTGCATGGTGAATCAGTTCCAAATTAGTTTCCGCAAAAATTAACAAATCCCCAGACAAGGCCTCTAGCCGCTCCGCCCGCATCTTCGTTTGGCGAATCGATTCTTCCCCAGAAATATACAGCACCTTTTTACCGGCTTTTGCGAGCAGCGCCGAAACTTGCAGCAGCAAAGTCGACTTCCCGATTCCTGGATCCCCGCCGATCAGAACGAGCGATCCTGCAACAATACCGCCGCCGAGCACACGGTTGAGTTCTTCCATCTCCGTTTTTGTGCGTGGCTCGTCCTGTGTTTGAATGGCATTGATCGGCGTCACTTTTTGGGCTGCCTGCGGTGAGCTATGCTGAAAAGCACCTCTTGTACCTTTCGGTGCAGCGACTTCGGTTTCTTCTGTCATCGTATTCCACGCGGCACAGCCCGGACATTTCCCCATCCATTTCGCTGACTCATAGCCACAAGATTGGCAGATGAATTTCACTTTTTTCTTGGCCATAATTACCTCCTGTATTCAATAGAAAAAGCCCGCCGGAGACATATCCGGCGGGCTGGATAGTGTTACGATTTCTCTGCGGCGCCTTCTTTCATACGGACGACAAACTCATCATCCTGTACGTCGAAAACAATGCGCTGCCCCGCAATTGCCGTGCCTTTCAGCACTTCTTCAGACAAGCGGTCTTCGACATGTTTTTGAAGAGAGCGGCGCAAAGGACGTGCTCCGTATTCCGGATCATACCCCTCTTTAGCGATTTTATCAAGCGCTGCTTCTGTCAACTCCAAATCGATGTCCTGTTCTTTCAAACGTCCCACCAATTGCTGTGTCATCAGTTCGACAATCTTGCGCAAATCTTTCTTCTCGAGAGAGTGGAAGACAATCATATCATCGACGCGGTTCAAGAACTCGGGACGGAATGCTTTCTTCAATTCCGCAAGCATCTTGCCCTTCATGTCTTTATAATCCGTCTTCGCATCTTCTAAATTGAATCCAACATATTTATTGTATTTCAATTCCTGTGCCCCGACGTTCGACGTCATGATGATCACCGTATTGCGGAAATCGACGCGGCGCCCTTTAGAATCAGTCAAATGGCCATCTTCAAGCACTTGCAAGAGGATGTTGAAAACTTCAGGGTGGGCTTTCTCGATTTCATCGAGCAAGACAACTGAATATGGTTTTCTGCGGACTTTCTCCGTCAGTTGGCCGCCTTCTTCGTAGCCTACATAGCCTGGAGGGGAACCAACAAGACGAGAAGTCGTGTGGCGCTCCATGTACTCGGACATATCGATGCGAATCATCGCATCTTCATCACCGAACATCGATTCCGCCAAAGCTTTCGCAAGCTCGGTTTTCCCGACACCCGTTGGCCCAAGGAAAATGAACGAGCCGATTGGGCGCTTCGGATCTTTCAATCCGGCGCGTGCACGGCGAATCGCTTTGGAAATGGAAGTCACCGCTTCATCTTGTCCGATGACACGGCTATGGAGAATCTCTTCCAGGTTAAGCAATTTATCGGATTCCGTCTGCGCCAATCTTGATACCGGTACACCCGTCCACATCGAGACGACTTTCGCGATATCTTCGACTGTCACTTCGGATTCTTCTTTGCCTTGTTTTTCTTTCCATTCTTTTTTCGTCTGATCCAGTTCATCTTTCAACTTCTGCTCTGCATCGCGAAGTGACGCTGCTTTTTCGAACTCTTGACTCTGCACCGCTTCGTTCTTCTCAGAACGCGCCGCTTCGAGACGTGCTTCTAGCTCTTTTAAGTCTGGCGGAGTCGTATACGAACGCAAACGCACTTTCGAACCGGCCTCATCGATCAAATCGATTGCTTTATCCGGCAAGAAACGGTCGGAAATGTAGCGGTCAGACATTTTAGCTGCCGCAACGATCGCTTCGTCGGTAATTTTCACACGGTGATGCGCCTCATAGCGGTCACGCAAACCTTTAATGATCTCGATTGACTCCTCAACCGTCGGCTCATTCACTTGTATCGGTTGGAAACGACGCTCCAGCGCAGCATCTTTTTCAATATACTTACGGTATTCATCTAAAGTTGTAGCGCCGATGCACTGCAATTCGCCACGAGCAAGTGACGGCTTCAAGATATTCGAAGCATCAATCGCCCCTTCAGCTCCACCAGCTCCGATCAGTGTATGGAGTTCGTCGATAAAGAGGATCACGTTTCCGGCTTGGCGGATTTCATCCATCACTTTTTTCAAACGATCTTCGAATTCACCGCGGTATTTTGTACCCGCAACAACAGTACCCATATCGAGCACCATAACGCGTTTGTCGCGCAAGGTTTCTGGAATTTCGTTATTGACGATTTGCTGAGCAAGCCCCTCCGCAATCGCCGTTTTACCGACACCAGGTTCCCCGATCAATACTGGGTTATTCTTCGTTCTGCGGCTTAAAACTTCAATTACACGCGTAATTTCATCGCTTCGCCCAATGACCGGGTCTAGACTGCCTTCACGTGCCACTTGCGTCAAATCGCGTGCCAAGCCGTCCAATGTCGGTGTATTCGCTGACGCATTCGGGCTCGTACCAGTCGATGCCTGTTCGTTGCTGCCAAGTAGCTGCAGCACTTGCTGGCGTGCTTTATTCAAGCTGACGCCTGCATTTCCGAGCACACGTGCAGCGACACCTTCTCCTTCGCGGATAAGCGCGAGCAGCAAATGCTCTGTGCCGATATAAGAATGGCCAAGCTTACGGGATTCATCGACAGATAGCTCGATCACTTTCTTAGCACGCGGTGTATAATGAACGATTGGACCAACATCTTTCTCGCCTACACCTACAAGTTCTTTGACGCCGTCTTCGATCAATTGTGTATTCACTTCAATAGCTTCCAATGCTTTTGCGGCAATTCCACCGCCTTCACGAATCAAACCGAGCAGGATATGCTCAGTCCCGATTGATTCATGCTTCATGCGGATAGCCTCTTCTTGAGCTAATTGAAGAACTTTTTGTGCGCGTTGTGTAAATCTGTTGAACATCATGCAAAATCCTCTCCTTTTGTATTTATCCCGTTGTCGGTTAAGCGCGCCCGGAACAACTCTGCCCGGGCTGCGTCTCGTTCACTCGCTTCTAATGGCCGTCCTGCATACTGCTGCAAAAACGCGGGCTGCATAAAGACCATCAATTCATTCAAAATCGACATGTCTACATCTGTAATCATCGCTAAGTCAATGCCAAGCCGAACATCCGACAAGCGCGTTGCAGCTTCTTCCGTGTTCAATAGCCGTGCATGCATTAGAACTCCGAGAGACCGGTAGACCCGATCTTCCAAAAGAAGAGGAGAGTTCGCTTTTAAAGCTTCGCGTGCACGCCTCTCCTGTTCAATGATTTGGTCTGTCATATTTTGCAAATCCTGCAAAATTTCATACTCAGACTTCCCTAACGTAACTTGATTGGAAATCTGATATACGTTGCCGAGCGCTTCACTGCCTTCACCATAGATTCCCCGGACAACCATACCCAGACGGGATATAGCTGGGATGATGCGGTTAATTTGATGGGACATGGTCAAGGCCGGCAAATGAAGCATAACCGATGCCCGCATGCCAGTGCCTGTATTGGTAGGACAGCTCGTCAAATAGCCGAATTTTTCGTGGAATGCATAAGATAAATGTTCCTCCAAGAGAGAATCCATCTTATTGGCGATTTGATAAGCTTCTTGTAAATGGAATCCTGATTGCAAACTTTGAATACGCATATGATCTTCTTCATTAATCATGACACTAAGCTCTTCATCATCCGACAATAATACTGCACTCGAATGTTGGCTATTCGCCAAATATGGGCTGATCAAATGCTTTTCTACCAAAACCTCACGCTGTAATTCATTCAATTCATCAATACTGATATGGGTAAACCCATAACCCGACTCTTTACCCTTATCTACCAAAACAGAAGAAACTGCTTTATCAACCCTTAGCGCTTCGTCTTCAGAGAAAGCATAAGGGAATTTAAAATCGTTTAAATTACGTGCCAACCGGATTCGGGTACTCATTGCAATGTCGACATTTTCGCCGTTATTCGCCATCCAGCTGCTGGCACGTGGTTGAAGGAAACGGTCAATTGCCATTGCTCCCACCCCCTTCAAGCTTAGCATTTAAAATTTTCACTTCGTCCCGCAAGCTAGCAGCTTCTTCAAAATCCTCTTCTTGGATTGCATACTGCATTTGCTTACGCAATTCTTCAATTTCCTTTTTTATCTTTAACGTCGTTCCATAAGAAGCAGGAATCTTCCCTGTATGTTCAGTATTCCCATTTTGGACTCTTTTTAAAATCTCTGTCAATTGGGGCGAGAAAGTATCGTAACATTCTGCGCAGCCAAATTTCCCAAGACTTAAAAACCTTTGAAAAGTAAATCCGCAAGTCGAACAAGTGGGCGCTTCCTTCTTTACCGGACTAACCGCAGCTTTCTGCTTAGGAAACCAATTGGCCAATAAGTTATGAATGGCCATCGGATCTTGATCAAAAGAAAAATTAATACTATGGCTTTCTGCTGCACAAACATGACATAAATGCTTTTCAGTTATATGACCTTGAGCGTTTTGTTTTACAATAACCGTCGCAGGCCG
The DNA here is from genome assembly GCF_042654465.1 of Planococcus dechangensis. NCBI lineage: Bacteria > Bacillati > Bacillota > Bacilli > Caryophanales > Caryophanaceae > Planococcus > Planococcus dechangensis. The sequence continues at coordinate 63,957 of NZ_JBHSGL010000006.1, forward strand.
TTCTCCGCATTGTTCACAAATCACTTGATCACCCCTTGCCCATTCGACTGATATTGGAGAGTAAATAACATTGCTATCAGAATTCTAGCCCTGACTTCATCACGTACTGGAAGTGGCAATAGGAGTGTCGAACGATCGACAGCACTCAAGATCAACTTAGCCTCCCGTCGCGTAATCATTTCTTCATCTAAAAGCCTGAAAACAATATCTTCTGCCATTGTCTGAGAAGCACCTTCTTCAAGACGTTCGACAATTTGAGCGATTAAATCCGCTTTTTTATGAAGACGCACTTTCTTAATCCGAATATATCCGCCGCCTCCACGCTTACTTTCCACCAAGTATCCTCGATCTAACGTAAACCGCGTGTTAATAACATAATTAATTTGCGAAGGAACACATTGAAATTTTTCAGCTACTTCACTTCGTTTAATTTCAATATGATCCTTATCGCTTATTTCGATAATCTCTTTTAAATAACCTTCAATAATGTCTGAAATATTCCGCATGGCTTTCACCTCTTCAGCGTGTAAATGCGCAAATGACTGACTTTGACTATATTTGACTTAATTATACATAAGCATTTTACGGATATCAAATAGTTAGATTGCGATAAAAAAAGTCTCGGAAACAAAATCCCGAGACAATTATTCTTGATCCATTATTCTTTTCATGAAGTCTTTAGTATGACTTGATACAGAGCGTGTTTTTTCTTCCACGTATTTTGTTTTCCACCTAGTACCATCCTGCCATACTTCCACTACGTCACCTTTGTTTACGTCATGTGTGAATTCTGCAATCGGATACGTATATTGCTCAGTAGAATCATTTAAAGAAATTAATAATGCTGTTCTTTTATCAAGCGTCTTTATTTTGTATAAGCCTGCTTTCATGATTTTCACCTCGTTTCTTTTTTCCCTCTATATCTAATTTTCAATCCTTTTTCTTTATTTCAATACAAAAAGCCGCTACCGATAAACGGTAACGACTTCTTTTTGTGTGCCCAGCGACGTCCTACTCTCACAGGGGGAGACCCCCAACTACCATCGGCGCAAAAGAGCTTAACTTCCGTGTTCGGGATGGGAACGGGTGTGGCCTCTTTGCCATCGTCACTAGACTCTTTGAGCTTGTTCGCTCAAAACTGGATAAATCGACATTGTGAAACGCAATCAAACTATGGTTAAGTCCTCGATCGATTAGTATTCGTCAGCTGCACGTGTCGCCACGCTTCCACCCCGAACCT
>NZ_JBHSGL010000007.1:0-51494 GCF_042654465.1 Planococcus dechangensis
GGTGGAAGCGTGGCGACACGTGCAGCTGACGAATACTAATCGATCGAGGACTTAACCATAGTTTGATTGCGTTTCACAATGTCGATTTATCCGGTTTTGAGCGAATAAGCTCAATAGGTCCAGTGACGATGGCAAAGAGGCCACACCCGTTCCCATCCCGAACACGGAAGTTAAGCTCTTTTGCGCCGATGGTAGTTGGGGGTCTCCCCCTGTGAGAGTAGGACGTCGCTGGGCACACAAAGAAAAGTCGTTACCGTTTATCGGTAGCGGCTTTTTTGTGTTGTTTTTGTAAACATGCAGGACGCCTTTTCGAAAGTCCGTTGCATTCGGTATAATGAATTATGAATAAAAATGTGAGGATGTAGGAGCTATGACGCAAAGACGTCCGATTGTGGATGCATTAGTGAAATTCCAAAAAAACTGCCCGACTTCGTTTCATGTCCCCGGCCATAAAAGCGGCTTGTTGTCCGAACTGCCGCAAGAAATGAAGTCTGCTCTTTTATATGACATGACTGAGTTGGAAGGGCTTGATGATTTGCACGCTCCGAAAGCTGCGATTAAGGAAGCCGAAAATTTACTTGCACATGCATACGGCGCCGATAAAAGTTATTTTCTTGTCAACGGCTCGACAGCAGGTAATTTGGCGATGATCCACGCTGCTTGTAAAGGCGGCGACCGGGTTATTGTACAACGCAATTCCCATCAATCTGTTTTTCATGCGCTGGAACTTGCGCAAGTAAATCCTGTCTATGTAGCACCCGAATGGGACGAAACCTCTAAAAGTGCTGCAGCGGTTTCGGTTTCTTCAGTAGCTTCGGCTTTAAAGGATTATCCAGATGTAAAGGCAGTTGTGTTGACGTATCCGAATTATTACGGAATGGGATCCACGGATCTGAAAGCAATTATTGAACTTTGCCATCAACAAAATATAGCAGTGTTGGTCGATGAAGCACATGGTGCCCACTTTATAGCGGGTGCGCCGTTTCCTTTAAGTGCTTTGGCATTGGGTGCCGATGCTGTTGTCCAGTCTGCTCATAAAACGTTGCCGGCGATGACGATGGGCTCGTACCTTCATGTACAAGGAAAGTTGTTGGATAAACAGGCAATCAGAAAGTATTTACGTATTTTTCAATCGAGCAGCCCTTCGTATCCAATTATGGCTTCTCTTGATGATGCACGATCCTATGTTCAAAACTATTCCGAGACTGATAAACACGCATTTCTTGAAAAACGCCGTCACTTTGTCTCCAGTTTAAAAAATATTTCTTTGCTGGAAGTGGTTGAATCTGATGATCCGCTGAAGTTATTGCTGAGAGTGAAAGAGCATGGCGGTTTTCAATTGAAAGAGGCGTTGGAAAAGATGGGGATCTATGCAGAGCTGGCAGATCCGTTTCAAGTGCTGTTGATTTTGCCGCTGATCAAGCGGGAACATGCATATCCATATGCTGAAATCTGCAGCAACATTGAAGAAGCGGTAAACAATGTACGTCGTCAAGACCATATAAAAATGAACTTTCAGACCCGTTCTAATCCGGTCACTGTCCCAGAGTTGCTGTTTCATGAAGTAGCAGCGGCGCCACGAGAATGGGTGCCTTATACACAAGCGGCTGGGCGAATTTCAGCTGCGATGGTCACTCCTTATCCACCCGGTATACCGCTTGTCATTGCAGGGGAGAAATGGTCTCTTGATATGGTGGAGGCATTGGAGGGTTATCTGGCATCGGGAGCCGAGATTCAGGGTGAGCACCTGTTAGCGCAAAAGATGGTCATGGTGACCCGCAGAGAGTAGAATAAACGTCCCGGTGGTATACAATAGCATATAGCAAAAGCGAGAGAGTGTGGGGGTATTCATATGGAACAAGAAAAATACGCAATCATTGATATTGGCTCAAACACCATCCGTTTGGTCATTTATACGCGCGACAAAAGCGGGCGCTTTTCAGAAAGTGAAAACGTCAAGGCAGTGGCCCGTCTGCGCAATTATTTAACGGATGATAATACGCTATCCGAGGAAGGAATCGGTGTATTGATCAATACGTTAACAAGTTTCCAGGAAGTCACACGCCATCACCAACTTCGGGCAATCAAATGCGTGGCGACAGCGGCTGTCCGCCAAGCGAGAAATCAAGAAGCCATCATCCAACGGGTTTCTGATGAAACGGATTTTACGATGCGCATTTTATCGGAATATGAAGAAGCCCATTACGGCTATTTGGCAGTGGTCAATTCGATGTCATATAAAAGCGGCATTACGGTGGATATCGGCGGGGGCAGTACGGAACTGACCTTATTCAAAGACCGTGAACTTGTCCATTTTCACAGTTTTCCATTCGGTGCATTGTCATTGAAAAAGCAATTTATCGAGGGAGATACGCCGAAAAACAGTGAACTGAAGGCACTGCGGGAGTTTCTCGAAAATCACTTCCTGACACTTGACTGGATTGAGGGGACGCAATTGCCGCTGATTGGAATCGGGGGCAGTGCGCGGAACTTGGCACAGATTCATCAGGAGAAAACCGATTATCCGCTTTCCGGTGTCCATGAGTACACGATGGAAAATGAAGAAGTCGAAGAGATAAATAAATGGTTGGTATCTATGGAGTTCGACGATTTGCAGCGCGTAGAAGGGCTGTCGCGCGATCGTGCTGATATCATCATCCCAGCAGTAGTAGTGTTCCATTGCCTCATGGGCTTGATTGATGCTGAGCTGTTTGCGTTGAGCCGAAAAGGGCTCCGGGACGGTGTGTTCTACGAAGAAATGACGAAAGATTTTGAGATGCCAGTGTTTCCGAATGTCATTGAAGAAAGCTTTTACGATTTAGCGATCGATTATGACATCAATTTGACGCATGCGATCCATGTCACCAACAGTTCGCTGATGATTGCGCGGGAATTGGAAAAACAAGGGCTTCTCGACATGACAGATAGAGATTACCAATGGGTCCGGCTTGGCAGCTCGATGTACAACCTCGGTTCGTATATCGATTCTGAATCGAGCAACCAGCATACCTTTTATTTATTGGCGAACCGTACCATCGACGGCCTGTTGCATAAAGAGCGCATTATTGTCGCGTTGCTTGCCTCCTATAAAAACAAGAATTTGTTCAAACGCAATGCGGCACTCTATGAAGACTGGTTTACGGAAGAGGAACAGGACAAATTCAACATCCTCGGAGCAGTCATCAAATTCGCCTATAGCTTGAATGCGACAAAACGCGATATTGTCGCAGACATTCAATTGAAATCCCAAAAAGAGCAACTTGTTTTCTCGATCAAGTGCCGTGAAGACTGGAAGCCCGAGCAATATCAAGTAGAGAAGCAGAAAAAACATTTGGAGAAATTGTTGAAAAAAGCCATTACCGTTGATTTCCATGAATAATACTTGAGGGGGAGTCTTCCCGTGGGAAAGAAAAAAGACGAAGCGATGCAGTTGAATAATCCTTCTTATTATAATAACCGTGAGCTCAGCTGGCTGGCATTCAACGAGCGGGTGCTGCAAGAAGCGCTCGACCCGCGCAATCCGCTGCTCGAAAAGCTCAAGTTCCTGGCGATTTTCAGTTCGAACTTGGATGAGTTTTTCATGGTGCGTGTAGCAGGGCTGCAAGACCAGGTGAAAGTGGGGTTTAATAAACCCGAGAATAAAGCTGGGATGACGCCGAAGCAGCAATTGCATGAAATCGCCTTGAAAAACCATCAATTGGTCAACTTGCAGTATGAAACACTACGTAAAGCACTGTACCCCAAGCTGCAAAAAGAAAGTGTCCATTTCCTGAAAGTCCGGGAACTGAGCGACTCGCAGCTTGAGTCGATGGAGAAGTATTTCGATGAGCATATTTTTCCGGTGCTGACCCCGATGGCGATCGATGCTTACCGGCCATTTCCGATGCTGTTGAATAAAAGCATCAATTTGGCAGTGGTGTTGGAGGATAAGACGAAAGAAGCAGATTCCGAACAGCATACGCGAACGGCGATCGTCCAATTGCCGGCGATGCTGGACCGGTTTGTGCAATTGCCGGAAAACGGCGGTTTGCACAAGTTGTTGTTGCTGGAAGACGTTATCGGCTTTTTTATCGGCAAGCTGTTTCACGGTTATGAAATCAAGTCGACGACCGCGTTCCGCATTACCCGCAATGCGGATATGACGATTCACGAAGAGGGTGCACGCGATCTGCTCAAGGAAATCGAGGAAGAGCTGAGGAAGCGCAAATGGGGGGCGGCGGTACGCCTGGAAGTACAGAAGGACGGCTTGGACCCCGGCATCCTGGATTATTTGATGGATGAACTGGAAGTGCACCCGAAAGATGTCTATGAAATTGACGGGTTTTTGGATTTGACGGTGTTTTTCAGTTTTTATAAAAAGATGGCGCCGTTATGGGAGCATCTGATTTATGAAGGAAAGGTCTCGCAATTGCCGGCCGGAATGGAAAACGGCAAAGCGATTTTTGCCAGAGTAGCTGAAGAAGATGTCTTTTTGCACCACCCTTACGAGTCGTTTGAGCCGGTTGTCGAGTTTATTTCAGAAGCCGCCGATGACCCGGATGTGTTGGCGATCAAGCAGACATTGTACCGTGTCAGCGGGGATTCACCGGTCATCAACGCGCTCAAAAGGGCGGCAGAAAATGGCAAGCAGGTAACGGTGCTGGTCGAATTGAAGGCGCGTTTTGACGAAGAAAACAATGTGCACTGGGCAAAGGAATTGGAAAAAGCAGGCTGCCACGTCATTTACGGCATGACTCATTTGAAAACACATAGCAAAATCACGCTGGTCGTCCGGAAAAGGCAAGGACGCATCGAGCGCTTTGTCCATCTCGGGACCGGCAATTACAATGATCAGACGGCAAAGATCTATACCGATATGAGTTTGTTTACGTCCCAAAAGGAAATTGGCATCGATGCGACGAATTTTTTCAACTATTTGAGCGGCTATACCGAACGGCCGGAGTTTCATTATTTATCGGTTGCGCCGTTTTCAATACGCGAAGACATCCTCCATTTGATCGATTCGGAAATCCGCTATGAAAAGAAATATGGCAATGGCCGGATCGTCGCGAAAATGAACTCCTTGACCGATAAAATCATCATCATGAAGCTTTACGAAGCATCGCGTGCCGGTGTCAAGATCGATCTGATCGTCCGTGGCATCTGTTGTTTGCGCCCGGGGATTCCGGGGATAAGCGACAATATCCGCGTACGCAGCATTGTCGGGCGATTGCTCGAACATAGCCGGGTCTACTCTTTCCATCAAAACGGCAAACAGAAAATCTATTTGTCTTCTGCGGATATGATGACGCGAAACTTGAACAACCGCATTGAAATCCTGTTTCCGTTACTCGACAAACGGATTAAAGCACAAGTCTGGGACATCCTCGACTTGGGTTTGAGAGACAATGTCAAAGCTCGCGAGCAGGACGAAGACGGCAATTACGGCTATATCCGGCGGCTGGAAGGCCAAGCCGTCATCGATAGCCAGATGGAATTGTATGAGCGCGCTTACCAAGTGGCGGAAGACGAGGAATAAGCGTCTTTGGACACCTGTAAAAAAGCTGCTGCTTACGGTATAGTGGAAAGAGTTTCAGTAAAAAGATCAGGAAAACAGGTGAGGATATGAGTTATTTTATAACGCTTGAAGGCGGCGAAGGATCCGGCAAGACGACAGTACTTGCGAAGTTGGCAGAACGATTGACGGCTAATGGGTTTGAAGTGGTGACCACGCGCGAGCCGGGCGGCATTGAAATTGCGGAGAAAATTCGCGAAGTCATACTGGACCGAGCGCATACGGCAATGGATGCGCGCACGGAAGCGCTGCTTTATGCAGCGGCGCGGCGACAGCATTTGGTGGAGCGGGTTCTGCCGGCGTTACAGCAAGGCAAAATCGTCTTGTGCGACCGCTTTGTCGATAGCAGCCTTGCGTATCAGGGACATGCACGAGGGCTTGGTATGGAAGATGTGCTATCTATCAATGAATTTGCCATTGAAGGCCATATGCCCGATTTGACTTTGTATTTTGATGTCAATCCGAAAACGGGCCTTGCGCGTATCGACCTTGACCAAGGGCGGGAATTCAATCGACTGGACGAAGAGTCTCTGGCATTTCATTATAAAGTGCGGGAAGGCTACTTGTTATTGCTTGGCCGCTACACAGAACGGATGCAGCTGATCAACGCAGAAAATGAACTGGATGAAGTAGCCGGAGATGCAATTGATGCACTAGAGCGCTTTTTGGCTGAAAAACAATAAGATGAATGCAAGCAGCCCTGCTGGTTCAGGGCTGTTTTTTTATGCGATGGAACAAATTTGCTTGTGTGCATATTGTCATGAATTTTTCGCATCGCTATAGGAAAGTTATGACGAGACGTTCTCTGTTCGTGTTATACTAATAGACAAGAAGCAAACAAAAAAGGAGTGAGTGCTGATGAAACTCGTCGTTGCAGTAGTACAGGATCAAGACAGTAACCGTTTATCCAATGCGTTGACGAAAAATGATTTTCGGGCTACCAAACTTGCCAGCACGGGAGGGTTTTTGCGCTCAGGGAATACCACCTTTTTGATCGGTGTCGATGATAGCCGTGTCCCGAAATTGATGGATTTGATCCGCGACAACTGCCGCGCACGCGAGCAGATGGTGGCGCCGGTTTCCCCGATGGGCGGAAATGCGGATTCGTATATACCGTATCCGGTCGAAGTGGAAGTGGGTGGCGCGACGATTTTCGTCTTGCCGATCGAACAATTCCAGCAATTTTAAACAACCAGCACTCGTCAATCGGCAGCTATTGTTTCGTCCGCACTACCCGTGATCCATCTGGAACACGGGATTTTTTGCAAAGTTTGAAGGTGGAATTATGCACAAAGCGATAGAAGAATTACAGGCCATGCAACCCGTCGTAATCAAACGGATGCAAGGGGCTTATGCGAAAGACCGATTGGCCCATGCCTATTTACTCGAAGGGCCATCGGGGTCTGGGAAAAAAGAATTGACGCATTTCTTTGTCAAATTATTATTATGCGAAGCACCGAACGACAATGTTCCATGTGAAACATGCCGCAGCTGCAAACTGTATGACAGTGGCAATCACCCGAATATTTTATTTATAGAACCGGACGGCCAGAACATCAAAATCGACCAGATCCGCGAGTTGATTTACACGATGAATAAAACCGCGCTCAATAGCGGACGCAAAATCTACGTGATTGAGCAGGCAGACCGGATGAATAATTCTTCTGCCAACGCTTTGCTGAAGTTTTTGGAAGAACCGGAAGCGAATGTCACGGCGATTTTGTTGACGGAACGCTTGAATGCCATCGTCAGCACCATCCGTTCGCGCTGTCAGCTGCTGTCATTCCAGCCGCTGTCACGGCCGAAGCTGATGGAGCGTCTGATGGCAGATGGCATGACGGGTTCGATGGCGGCGACGGTCAGCATGCTGACGCAAAGCGAGCAGGAAGCCAAGCGAATGAGTGAAGAAGAGCAGTTTGCCGAAGAACGTAAACTGGTGCTGAAGCTGGTGGAGACGGTCGGCAGCAATGTGCATGAGGCATTACTTTTGATCCAATCTGACTGGCTGCCCTTGTTCAAAGAGAAAGAAGATGCCGAAAGAGGGCTCGACATGTTATTATTTGCATATCGGGACATCGCGACAGTGAAAGCGGGTCTTGAAACTGCACGCACATATCCGGACATGGAAGAAACTTGGAAGCAGATGGCGCTTCAACGTTCGTTCGATGTATTGTCTAGGCAGCTGCAGGCAGTGCTACAAGCCAAACAGCAATTGCCGCGCAATATGAACCGGACACTGTTGATGGAGCAATTAATGCTGAATCTGCAGGAGGGGTAAACAATTGTATAAAGTAATAGGAGTCCGCTTCAAGAAAGCGGGTAAAATATATTATTTCGATCCAGGCGAAGCTGTGATCGAAAAAGACGATTATGTCATTGTGGAAACAGCGCGCGGCGTAGAGTATGGAAAAGTGGTCGTGCCTGTAAAAGAAGTTGGCGAGAACGATGTTGTTCTGCCGCTTAAGCAAGTGGTAAGGGTCGCAACCGAACGCGACCGCCTGCAAGTGGAAGAAAACCGTTCGGAAGCGGAACGCGCCTTTGAAGTCGGAACAGAAAAAATTGAATCGCACCGCCTTGATATGAAGCTTGTTGAAGTGGAATATACATTTGACCGCAATAAAGTCATTTTCTATTTCACAGCTGAAGGCCGCGTCGATTTTCGCAATTTGGTGAAAGATTTGGCGTCGATTTTCCGCACGCGCATTGAATTGCGCCAAATTGGAGTACGCGATGAGGCGAAAATGCTCGGCGGCATCGGGCCATGTGGACGTATGCTTTGCTGTTCCACGTTCCTCGGTGATTTCGAACCGGTGTCGATCAAGATGGCAAAAGACCAGAACCTGTCATTGAATCCGTCGAAAATCTCAGGGTTATGCGGCCGCTTGATGTGCTGCCTGAAATACGAGAACGACGAATACGAACAAGCGAAAAAAGAAATGCCGGACGTTGGCGCACGCGTCGAGACACCAGATGGCAATGGCCGCGTCGTCAGTTTGAACTTGCTCGAACGGGTATTGAAAATCCGCCTGTCAGAACAAGAGCAGACGCTGGAATATACATTGGATGAAATTATGAACCAGGGAACGAGAGCGTGAGGTGGTTTCAGTGAAGGATAAGAATTTTTTGGATACGGTCATGGATTTCGAACAGCAATTGGAATCGATGCAGGAACAGTTCCGCGACTTGAAAGTGGTCGTGGCGCGGACGATGGAAGAACATCACGCGCTGCAATTGGAAAATCACCATTTGCGTGCGCGCCTCGATGAACTGAACGCAAAAGTGCCGGAGCCTGAAAAAGTCGATCCGGTCAAATTGAAAAAAGCCGTCATGGACATCGGCGAAGGCTACGACAACTTGGCACGCCTGTATCACGAAGGCTACCACGTCTGCAACGTCCATTTCGGCAGCTCCCGAAAAGGCGACGACTGCCTGTTTTGTTTATCGTTCCTGAACAAGCAGAATTAATGAAGAAAAGCGGAAGCAGCCGAATGGAAGCTAAGCTAAGTGCGCGACGTCCTGTCGCCCTCCGACAGGCATAAGACAAGTTCCCGAAGCGGCGCTTTTTGCCGCACAGGGAAATGGGCTTATGTCCCGAGGAGCTAGGCGTTCGAGCTAGATAACAAGAAAAGCCGAAACGGCCGTTCTGGCTCGACAGGGTGAACGGCTTATGACCCGAAAGCCAGGCCGTTGAGGCTAGACATAAAGAAAAGCGGGAGCGCCGATAAAGCGTCATAGGCGTTCCCATAAATTAAAACCAACAGGCTTCCGACACTCCGTGTGGCGGCAGCCTTTTATTATGGCAGGAGTGAACGAGATGTTAACAGATGATGAACGGTTGGATTATTTATTGGCGGAGAATTTGCGCATTATTCAAAGTCCGTCGGTATTTTCATTTTCTTTGGATGCGGTGCTGTTGGCGCGCTTTGCAAATGTGCCGAAAAAGCGCGGAAAAATCGTGGATTTGTGTACCGGCAACGGGGCGATTCCACTGTTTTTGAGCGCCCGTACCGAATCACAAATCATCGGCGTCGAACTGCAGCCGCGGCTGGCGGGAATGGCGCGGCGCAGCGTGGAATTTAATGAGCTCGACTCGCAGATCGACATTGTCGAAGGGGATGTGAAAGACATCCCGACGCAACTCGGTTACGAGAAATTCGATGCGGTGACATGCAACCCGCCATATTTTCAGGCTCATGTTCGGAGCGACAAAAACTTGAGTGAGCATATGGCGATTGCACGCCATGAGCTGCATTTGACTTTGGATGAAGCGGTTCGTTCGGCGAGCCAATTATTGAAGCAAGGCGGCAAAGCGGCGTTTGTCCATCGTGCGGGCCGCTTGATCGATATCATGGCAGCAATGCGAGCCAATCGCTTAGAGCCGAAACGCATTCGGCTTGTTTATCCGAAAGCCGGCAAAGACGCGAATACCTTATTGATCGAAGCCATTAAAGATGGCAAGCCCGACTTGAAGGTGTTGCCGCCGCTCGTGGTCTACGGAAACGATGGCGAATATACCGAAGAAGTGCGAGGCTTGTTGTATGGAAGCGAACAGTGAGCATTATTTCTACGTACTCGAATGTGGGGACGGTTCGTATTATGCGGGCTATACGAATGATTTGCTGAAGCGCTTGGCCAAGCATGAAAGCGGGAAAGGTGCCAAGTATACGCGTTCGCGCGGCCCGCTAGAATTGCTCTATTCTGAGCAGTTTGGCACCAAGCCTGAAGCGATGAGGGCTGAATATGCCTTTAAGCAATTGAGCAAGGCGGACAAAATCGCCTATATCCGGAACAGAAAGGCGGAACGAACATGAAATCACAAAAAAGCTTCAGCGGCGAACAGCCGACGCTTTATTTGGTCGCGACGCCGATCGGCAATTTAGAAGACATCACAGTCCGTGCGTTGCGGTTGTTAAAAGAAGTGGACGTCATTGCGGCGGAAGATACACGCAATACACGAAAGCTATGCAATTATTTTTCCATTGAGACGCGCCTGGTCAGCTATCATGAGCATAACCAGGAAAGCGGCGGCGAGAAGATTTTGGGTTATTTGGCAGAGGGCAAATCGGTGGCGCTGGTTAGCGATGCCGGCATGCCGTGCATTTCCGATCCTGGGGAAGACATTGTCAAAAAAGCGGTGGGAGCCGGGTATCCGGTCGTGCCGATTCCAGGTGCAAATGCAGCCCTTAGCGCATTGATTGCATCCGGCATTACGCCGCAGCCATTCTTGTTTTACGGATTTCTATCGCGCAATAAGAAAGCGCGCCTTACTGAGCTCGTAACATTGAGCCAAAAACAAGAAACGCTGCTATTTTACGAGGCACCGCACCGCTTGAAAGACAGTTTGAAAAGCTTGATGTCGGTGTTTGGCGGAGCGCGGCGGGTGGTGTTGGCGAGGGAAATTACGAAGAAGTTTGAAGAGTTTCTGCGCGGTACGCTAGAAGAGGCGGTCGCTTGGGCGGAGTCGAACGATATCCGGGGCGAGTTTTGCCTAGTGGTAGAAGGCAATTTGGAGCCAGATGAGCTAGAAGTGGATGAATGGTGGAAAGAACTGACATACGAAGAGCACGTAAATCGTTTGATGAGTGAAAAGAAATTGTCATCAAAAGAGGCGATCAAAGAAGTGTCGATCGTGCGCGGCATTCCGAAGCGGGAAGTTTACCAAGCCTTCCATCAGGAGTAAAGCAAGCCAAAAAAGACAAAAAAAAGCCGGTGTGCATAAGCACTCCGGTTTTATTATTTCTTCAAATTGCCTTGGATTTCTTTTACCAGCAACTCGGCGCCTTCAGGGCTGAGGATCAATTTCCCGCCAACCAATTGCATGTTTTCATCCGAAACTTCTCCAGTTACGGCACATGTCATATTAGGCATATACTTTTTCAAGATAATTTTGTCGTCGTCGACGTAAATCTCCAATGCGTCTTTCTCTGCAATTCCAAGCGTACGACGCAATTCAATCGGAATAACTACGCGGCCCAATTCGTCTACTTTACGCACAATACCAGTTGATTTCATAATCATTAACCCCTTTCAATGTTAGCGGTAGAATTCGTCAAAATTCGACATTTACCACTTCTTGTCATAAATCATACCAAGTAATGTCAATTAGGTCAATAAAAAACTATGGATTTCATAATAAATTTTGGGTTTTCGAGGAAAATATCCATTTTTTCGTTGTTTTTTTGCCATCTAATTTCCGGTGCTTCTATTTTTGGGAGTATTCCCCAACTCTTGTTCGGTGGAGCGGATCTCCGGAAGGAAATATTGTACAAAATTCACGACTTCGTTAAAATGAAGTATATACAAAATGAACTGGAGGAATTTTTCGTGACTGCCAACAACAAGACATTTTACCTGACTACGCCGATTTATTACCCGAGCGGAAAATTCCATATTGGGACAGCTTACACGACCGTCGCTTCCGATGCGATGGCGCGCTACAAACGCCTGCGCGGCTTCGATGTCCGTTTTTTGACGGGCATGGATGAACACGGCCAAAAGATTGAAGAAAAAGCCCGCGAGGCCAGCCAAGAACCACAAGCTTATGTAGACGACATGGCAGAAGCAGCGAAAAAAGTCTGGGAAGTCATGGACATCAGCTATGATGACTTTATCCGCACAACGGAAGTCCGCCATAAACAGGGCGTCGAAAAGATTTTCCAGACATTCCTCGACAATGGAGATATTTACAAAGGCGAGTACGAGGGCTGGTATTGCACGCCGTGCGAGTCGTTTTATACAGAAGCTCAGCTTGAAGACGGCAATTGCCCGGATTGCGGACGCCCAGTCCATAAAGTGAAGGAAGAATCGTATTTCTTCAATATGAAAAAATATGCGGACCGCCTGCTTGATTATTACGACAAGCATGTCGAATTTATCGAGCCGGAATCGCGCAAAAATGAAATGGTCAATAACTTTATCAAGCCGGGCCTCGAGGACTTGTCCGTGTCCCGCACGTCCTTCGACTGGGGCATTCCGGTTCCTGGAGATCCGAAGCATGTCATCTATGTATGGGTCGATGCTTTGTCGAACTATATCACTTCACTCGGATACGGTTCGGATGACGAGTCCGATTTCAATAAATATTGGCCGGCGGATGTGCATGTTGTCGGCAAAGACATCGTGCGCTTCCATACTATCTATTGGCCAATCTTCCTCATGGCACTGGATCTGCCATTGCCGAAAAAAGTATTCGCACATGGTTTCATCATGATGAAGGATGGCAAGATGTCCAAATCGAAAGGCAATGTCGTCTATCCAGAAATGCTCGTGGAGCGTTACGGGCTGGATGCAGCGCGTTATTTCCTATTGCGCGAGCTGCCATTCGGTTCAGACGGCGTGTTCTCGCCGGAATCCTTTGTCGAACGGACGAACTATGATTTGGCGAACGACCTCGGGAATTTATTGAACCGCACCGTCTCGATGATCAATAAATACTTTGATGGCGCAGTGCCGCAAGTCGACGGCTTCAAGACCGATTTCGATGAAACTTTGCAGACGATCGCGAAAAAAACCGTCGCCGTTTACGAAGAGCATATGGAAAAGATGCAGTTCAGTCTTGTGTTGAGCGAAGTATGGGCATTGATTTCCCGCACAAACAAATACATCGACGAAACGCAGCCATGGGTGTTGGCAAAAGATGAAAGCGACCGGACGCAACTTGCTTCGGTCATGGCACATCTAGCCGAGAGCTTGCGCATGACAGCCGTTATGCTGCAGCCGTTCTTGCCGAATGCACCGAAACAAATCATTGAACAGCTCGGTTTAACCCCTGAGTTTTTGGAATGGCACACACTTGAATCATTCGGTGCGATTCCTGCCGGTACGTCGGTCGCAGCAAAAGGCACACCGATTTTCCCGCGCCTTGAAGTCGAGCCGGAAGTGGCGTATATCCGCGAACAAATGCGTGGCCCCGTCGCTCCCGAAGCGGAAGTTCAAGCACCAAGCGTCCCGGAAAAGCCGGACGTCCCGGAAATCACCATCGACCAATTCATGCAAGTGGACTTGCGCGTGGCAACGGTGACGGCGTGTGAGCCGGTAAAGAAAACGGATAAACTGTTGAAGCTTCAAGTCGATATGGGCTATGAAGAGCGCCAAGTCGTCTCCGGCATTGCAGAACATTATAAGCCGGAAGAACTCATCGGGCGAAAAGTCATCATCGTCGCCAACTTGAAGCCGGTGAAATTGCGCGGCGAATTGTCACAAGGGATGATTCTTGCCGGACAGCAGGATGGTTACTTGACCATCGCCTCTGTGGACCAGAAATTACCGAACGGCACGAAAGTTAAGTAAATGTTCACGTGACAGCCTACTCAGTCGAGTAGGCTGTTTTTTTGCATTCAAGGACTTATAGACTAGCGAAAGTGCCTTTCTAAGTGAAATGTCTTTGAATCATCATGTTTTGTAATCCAAATGTAATATTGCTGTGAAGAAAGAAATGACAGCAACCCTTACAATGGAATCTATGTGAAGGAGACTGATGAAGATGTATATCGATACCCATGTTCATTTAAACGCCGATCAATACGACGAGGATTTGCAAGACGTCATCGATCGCGCATTAAAAAGCAAGGTGGAGAAAATGGTCGTCATCGGTTTTGACCGGAAAACGATCACCCGTGCCATTGATTTGGCCGAACGCTACGATTTCATTTATGCGGTCGTCGGCTGGCATCCTGTTGATGCAGTCGATTGCACGACCGAAGATCTCGAGTGGATCGAACAACTGGCTGCCCACAAGAAAGTGGTCGGCATCGGTGAAACAGGTCTTGATTATTACTGGGACAAATCGCCGAAAGACATTCAACAAGACATATTCCGCAAACAAATACAGCTCGCCAAACGCGTCAACTTGCCAATCATCATCCATAACCGGGAAGCGACAGAAGATGTGCTAAACATTCTCCGCGAAGAAGATGCACAGCAAGTGGGCGGCGTCATGCATTGCTTCGGCGGCAGCGTCGAGACAGCACGCGAGAGCATCGATATGAATTTCATGATTTCACTTGGCGGCCCGGTGACGTTCAAAAATGCCAAAAAGCCGAAACAAGTGGCGGCTGAGATTCCGTTGGAGCATTTGATGATCGAGACGGATGCGCCGTATCTTGCGCCGCATCCTTACCGCGGCAAACGCAACGAACCGTCCTACGTACCGCTTGTAGCAGAAGAGATTGCCCGCTTAAAAGAGCTGCCTGTCGAAGCGGTGGCAGAGGCAACAACGAAAAACGCAGAGCGCTTTTATAAGTTTTCATAAATGCAGCTTAATTGAAAATACTAGCCATTGACGTAAATGATTCAGAAACATGTAGCTGTACAAGGAGGAGTTATTTTTGACGAAGCAAGCCAATACCACAAATTCCACTAAAACATTCACAGGCAAATCGGTGGCCGTCAGCATTGCGACGGTCTTGTTATTTGCAGCAGTTCTCGCGTTCGCGATCTTTGAAGGAACGAAAAACACGGTGACCATCACTGCAAACGGCGAAACAGAAGAAATCCGCACGCACGCTAAAACCGTCGCAGATGTTCTTGAAGAGCAAGCGATCGAAGTCGGACAAGATGACTTTTTGAGCCATTCAACTGATACGGCGATTGAAGAAGACGTTGCCATCGAATGGGATGAAGCAGAACAATACACAGTCACAGTTGACGGCGAAGCCCGTTCGGCTTGGACGACTGAAAACACGGTTTCGGCTATTTTGGATAAAGCGGAAGTAGAAGTGACGAAGCATGACAAAGTAAGCCCGGCACTTGATGAGACGGTCGACGAGACAACGGTCATCGATGTTGAAAAAGCATACGAAGTAACGATTGTTGATGGCGGAAAAGACAAGAAAGTCTGGTCCACTTCGACTACGGTCGCTGACTTTTTAAAACAGCACAAAGTAGAGGTAGGCAAACTCGATCGCGTGGAAAAGGACATGGATGAACTCGTTCTGCCAAACACGAAAGTCGAAGTCGTGCGCGTAAAAAAAGTCACCGATGTAGTGGAAGACGCTGTGAAATACGCGGTGGAAACGAAGAAAGACGCTTCTCTTTTGAAGGGCAGCGAAAAGCTCGTTCAAAAAGGACAGAACGGATTGGTTAAGAAAACCTACGAAGTTGTGACTGAAAACGGCAAAGAAGTAAAACGCGAATTGACGAAAGAAAAAGTCGTCAAAGAACCGAAAAAACAAATCACTGCTGTCGGAACGAAAACAGTGGTAGCGAGCGTATCACGCGGTGCGGCGAAAAAAGAAACAGCAGCGCCTGTTAAGCAAGCAACTAGTGAAAAAGCGAAAACAGCAGCAGCACCAGCGAAACAGGCTGTTGTGAAGACAGCTTCCAAGCCTGCCGAAAAAGCTCCAGCACAAGCAGCAGCAAAAGCGCCAGAGAAAACGCAAGCTGCTCCGCAGCCAGCGAAAAAAGAAGCGCCTTCTGAACCGACAGGCGGCAAAGAGTTCTACGTATCCGCAACAGCATATACGGC
This sequence comes from Planococcus dechangensis, assembly GCF_042654465.1. Taxonomy (NCBI): domain Bacteria; kingdom Bacillati; phylum Bacillota; class Bacilli; order Caryophanales; family Caryophanaceae; genus Planococcus; species Planococcus dechangensis. The sequence goes on from NZ_JBHSGL010000007.1 coordinate 16,020, forward strand.
TAGTTGCACAGGTTGCTCCGGCATCACAGCGACTGGTATCAACTTGAAAGCCAATCCTGGACTGAAAGTGATCGCAGTAGACCCGAGCGTCATCCCACTTGGTTCTAAAGTTTGGGTGGAAGGCTACGGAAACGCAATCGCTGGCGATACAGGCGGCGCCATCAAAGGCAATAAAATCGATTTGTTCATGGCGAACCGTGCCGATGCGATTGCATTCGGGCGCCAGCAAGTAAAAATCAAAGTATTAAACTAAGCGTTATTATAATAGAAGAAAAAGCTTTCCCTTCATATTGGGGAAAGCTTTTTACATGTTTGCCGCAAGCGCGGTAAGATGGATAGTATGCGCAGAAACGAGGGAACTGAAGATGAACATGAATATAAAAGAAGTGATCGTGGTCGAAGGGAAAGACGACACCGTCGCCATCAAGCGGGCGGTTGGGGCAGACACCATCGAGACGAATGGTTCAGCGATTTCAAAAGACACACTGCGCCGTATCTTGCATGCACAAGAAAAGCGCGGCGTCATCGTCTTTACCGATCCCGATTATCCGGGCCGGAGAATTCGTGCTATTATTGAAGAGCATGTGCCGCATGCCAAGCACGCCTTTTTGCCGAAAGAAAAAACGATCGCTAAAAACGGCAAAGGCGTCGGTATCGAGCATGCCAGCGATGCTGACATCCGCGCGGCATTAACGGCCGTCTATACACCGCTAACGGAAGTACGAGCGGTGGAGATCACATTAGAGGACTTGATCGACGCCAAGCTGATCGCTCACCCATCCGCGAAAGCCCGCAGAACCGTACTCGGTGAAACGCTCAATATCGGCTATACGAACGGTAAGCAGCTACACAAGCGTTTGCATATGTTCGGCATTACCAAGCAGCAATTTATCCAAGCGGTGCAAGCGTTAACCCAGGAGGACAGAAGAATATGACCAAAGATATAGCAACACCGATTCGTACACAAGAAATCATGGCAAGACATGGCTTGACCTTCAAGAAAAGCCTAGGCCAAAACTTTTTAATCGACCCGAACATTTTGCGTAAAATCGTTTCCCAGGCAGGTTTGACGAAACAATCAGCAGCTATTGAAATCGGCCCTGGCATCGGGGCATTGACCGAGCATTTGGCGCGTGACGCGGGCAAAGTATTGGCGTTTGAAATCGACCAGCGGCTCCTGCCGGTGCTTGAAGATACCTTGTCACCTTATGACAACGTCAAAGTGATTCATTCCGATATTTTAAAAGCGGATGTTGAACGTGCGATCCGTGAAGAATTGGCGGGTTTCGACGATATTATGGTCGTCGCCAACTTACCATACTATGTAACGACGCCAATCATTTTGAAATTATTGCTCGAAAAGCTGCCGATTCGCGGTTTGGTCGTCATGCTGCAAAAAGAAGTGGCTGAGCGTATCACGGCCAAACCTGGAACAAAAGCATACGGTTCTTTGTCGATTGCTATACAGTATTATACTCAAGCCGAGTTCGCCATGACGGTGCCGAAAGCTGTGTTCATGCCGCAGCCGAACGTCGATTCTGCAGTCATCCGCATGATCAAGCGGACAGAACCGATCGTCAACGTCATCGACGAAGACTTTTTCTTCACCGTGACACGCGGTTCGTTTGTCCAGCGGCGCAAAACCATTTTGAACAATCTGCAAAGCGCATTGCCGGATGGAAAAGCCAAAAAAGAGCTCATTCTCGAAGCGTTGGAACAAGCTGGCATCGACCCAGCGCGGCGCGGCGAAACGCTCAGTATCAAGGAATTCGGCTTGTTGGCTGATAAATTATATCCTCATTTCAAACGCGAACCAAAACTGTAACAGTTTTGGCACAGTTTGATTCGGAAGTAGAATATTTCGAATAAAAAAATGTTGCAATTGTTGTGAAGCGCTGTTAAAATTTAAAATTTGATTGACTCCAAGGGTGTTTTATGCTAGACTTTAGACTATAGTGAGGTGTAGACAAAATGCCCAAAACTTTGGCGGAGATTAAAAAGTCATTAGACCTGCATTTAGGGAAAAGGTTGCTGTTAAAAGCAAACGGAGGTCGCAAGAAGACGGTCGAACGTGCCGGAATTCTGCGTGAAACCTATCACTCCGTGTTCGTGATTGAACTAGATCAAGATGAACATGCATTTGAACGCGTTTCGTACAGCTACGCGGACATCTTAACTGAAGCAGTGGAAATCACTGTCTATGAAGGAACAGAAGACGCATTAGTCGTTAAATAATTGAACTTTTTTATACTTATTGTATAGCCCGCTTTCGGTGAATATGCCGCAAGCGGGTTTTTTCTGCCGTTCACGTTCTTCCGAAAGCTTGCGACTGTGTTAAAATAGTTTTCATTAGAACAGAAAAGGAGGCAGTGGAATGCTCTATGTAAAAGCACCTGCCAAAATCAATTTGACGCTTGATGTGCTGTATAAGCGTCCGGACAATTACCACGAAATCGAAATGATCATGACCACCGTCGACTTGGCGGACCGGATTGGCTTGCAAGGAACAGCAAAAGGCATACATATCCAGTCGGCGGACCGATTTGTTCCGAACGACTCGCGCAATTTAGCGTACCAGGCAGCACAATTGATCAAAGATACATTCAACATCAGCACTGGCGTCATCATTTCGCTTGATAAACAAATTCCGGTCGCCGCTGGACTTGCCGGCGGCAGCAGTGATGCAGCAGCGACATTGAAAGGGCTCAACCAGTTATGGCAATTGAATTTATCGCTCGATGAATTGGCGGAACTGGGCGCCAAAATCGGCTCCGACGTGTCGTTTTGCGTTTACGGAGGAACGGCGCTTGCTACAGGGCGCGGGGAGGTTATCAAAGAATTGCCGGCTCCACCGCATTGTTGGGTGATCCTCGCGAAGCCGTCGATCGGTGTTTCTACAGCCGACGTCTATGGAGCGTTCGACCCGGAAAAAGCAGCTCATCCCAACACACAAGCGATGATCGATGCTTTGCATGCAGGAGACTACGATGCCATGTGTACAAATCTCGGAAATGCCTTGGAAAGCGTGACGATGAACATGCACCCCGATGTCGGGCAGATTAAAGAACATATGATTAAATTCGGCGCTGACGCCGTTCTGATGAGCGGCAGCGGCCCGACCGTCTTCGGTTTAGTCAACCAGGAAGCGCGCATTCCGCGCATCTACAATGGCCTGCGCGGCTTTTGTTCAGAAGTTTATGCTGTGCGTTTGCTTGGCGACCGGGAGCCTCTTGCCTAAAGACGTATATTTATGGTAAGTTTTCATTATAATATTCGTGTTTAGGAGAGGGTAGTAGTGAAATGGAAGCGCAGTGAACGCTTGGTCGACATGACGCATTATTTATTGGAGCATCCGCATCAATTGATTCCATTGACATATTTTTCAGATCTGTACCAATCGGCAAAGTCTTCAATCAGCGAGGACCTTGGGATTGTCAAAGAAACCTTCGAAGAAAAAGGGATAGGGTTGCTGAAGACAGTGCCTGGGGCTTCGGGTGGTGTGAAATACGTGCCTAAACTTCGGGATGCAGAAGTGCGCCAAGTCATGGAAGAATTGATTGCCGAGCTGAGCCAGTCTGACCGGCTCTTGCCTGGAGGGTATTTGTATATGACCGATGTGCTCGGCAATCCGCAAATGATGAACCGTGTCGGCAAAGTGTTCGCCAGTGCGTTTGCGGGGGAAAAAATTGATGCTATCATGACGGTGGCGACGAAGGGCATTCCGATTGCCCACGCGATTGCGCGTCATTTGAATGTGCCGGTGGTCATCGTCCGGCGCGACAGCAAAGTGACGGAGGGCTCGACTGTCAGCATCAATTACGTGTCGGGCTCCACACGGCGGATCCAGACGATGGTGTTGTCGAAACGCAGCATGAAGAGCGGCCAGCGCGTCCTCATCACCGACGACTTTATGAAAGTCGGCGGCACGATGAACGGCATGAAAAATTTGTTGGAAGAATTCGATTGTACGCTTGCTGGCGTAGCCGTGCTCGTTGAATCAGAGCATCAGGATGAAATGCTCGTCGAAAAATATTTATCGCTCGTCAAACTGGCGCAAGTCAGCGAAAAAGACCGGACCATCGCATTGAAGGCCGGAAACTATTTTGAAGAGGGAGGAAACTAATATGAAATACGTAGCGACAGACAAAGCAGCTGCGGCGATCGGGCCGTACTCACAAGGTGTTATTTCCGGGGAAATGTTTTATAGTTCCGGACAGATTCCACTGAAACCGGACGGAGAGCTCGCACAAGGCGGCATTGCCGAACAAACGCATCAAGTGTTCGCCAATTTGCAGGCAGTCTTAGAAGAAGCAGGATCGTCTTTGGCACAGGTCATTAAAACAACGGTGTTTATCAAAGATATGAATGATTTCGCCGAACTCAATTCCATCTATGCTTCTTATTTCGGCGATCACAAACCGGCCCGCTCGACAGTCGAAGTGGCGCGCCTGCCAAAAGATGTGAAAGTAGAAATTGAAGTCATTGCAAAAGTATCATAATTAAACCACCTTTTTAGGTGGTTTTTGTTTATTTTCCATATATTAAGTAAATTTTCTAATAAATTATGTAATTTTTGAAGGAATTTAGTCCTCACTCCCGAATACAAGATAACAGGGCCAAAAATTTACAGCTGGAGAAGGGGAGATTTAAGAATGGAAGTAACTGATGTAAGGTTGCGTCGCGTCCAGACCGATGGACGTATGCGTGCGATCGCCTCAATCACACTTGATAATGAATTTGTTGTTCACGACATCCGCGTCATCGATGGCAATGACGGGCTATTTGTCGCAATGCCGAGTAAACGGACGCCGGACGGAGAATTCCGTGATATTGCGCATCCAATCAATTCCGGTACGCGCAATAAATTGCAAGAAGCCGTGCTTATTGCTTACGGACAAAGTGAAGAGCAGGCTATTCTCGAAAATGCCGGCATCTGATCAGCCTGAAGAACCTTCCAATTAATAGAAGGTTCTTTTTTTATGGCGATCTATATATAGAGCTGCAGCTTTTTTTACGTGCGGCTAGCACAAGATGTAAAAAAGCGCTGAATAGCGCTCGTTTCGGGCTTTGTCATGGGATTGTCATGCTCTGAAACCTTGAAAAACAAGGGTTTTTCAGCTATAGTCAATAAGGAAACAAGAAAGTGGCATTTTTTTGTCTTGCACAAATAATACCTTTCCTAGATAACTAAAAAAATGAGTAGAAATGGAGGGATTCGACCGATGGACCATACATATGCGGTAATTCTCGCGGCCGGACAAGGAACGCGGATGAAATCGAAACTATACAAGGTGCTGCACCCCGTATGCGGCATGCCGATGGTAGAACACGTCACAGGAAACATCCAGCAGCTTGGAGTGGAAAAAATCGTGACGATTGTCGGCCACGGAGCAGAAAAAGTGAAAGACCAGCTCGGCAACATGAGTGAATATGCACTCCAGGAAGAACAGCTCGGTACAGCCCATGCCGTGCAGCAAGCGGCACCACTGATCGAAGGCAAGGCGGGGACGACATTGGTCGTCTGCGGCGACACGCCATTGATTCGCGCGGAAACCATGCAAGCGCTGATTGACCATCACAAGGAAACTGGCGCAAAAGCAACGATTTTGACAGCGATTGCAGAAGAGCCGACCGGTTATGGCCGCATTATCCGCAGTACCGCGGGAAGCGTAGAGAAGATTGTCGAACAAAAAGACGCGTCGGCAGCAGAACAGCAAGTTAAAGAAATCAACACGGGAACCTATTGCTTTGATAACGAAGCCTTATTTGAAGCCTTGAAAAATGTCTCTAACGATAATGTCCAAGGCGAATATTATTTGCCGGATGTCATTGAGATTTTACAAAAACAAGGTGAAATCGTCGCGGCGCATGCCACTGACAGCTTCGAGGAAACGCTCGGCGTCAATGACCGCGTGGCACTCAGCCAAGCGGAAACTTTCTTGCGCCGCCGCATCGCTGAACAGCATATGCGCGCTGGCGTATCGATCATCGACCCGGCGACAGCGTATATTAGCGCACAGGCGAAAATCGGGGCCGATACCATCATCCACCCGAATGTCACCATCGAAGGCGAGACGGTTATCGGGGAAGACTGCGTCATCACGTCGAATACGCGCATTGTCGCTAGCATGATCGGCGACCGCACGGAAATCCGCAGCTCCGAAGTATACGACAGCACAATCGGCAACGATACGGCTGTCGGGCCATTCGCTCATATCCGCCCGCAATCCGCGCTAGGCAATGAAGTGAAGATCGGCAATTTCGTGGAAGTGAAAAAAGCCGAGCTCGGTACAGGCAGTAAAGTGTCTCATTTAAGCTATATCGGGGATGCTGTAGTCGGAAGCGGCGTCAATATCGGCTGTGGCACGATCACGGTGAACTACGACGGCAAAAACAAGCACCTCACGACAATTGAAGACGATTCATTCATCGGCTGCAATTCCAACTTGATCGCACCGGTGACCATCGGCAAAGGTTCTTATGTAGCAGCAGGTTCGACCATCTCGAAAGATGTTCCTGATGACGCATTGGCAATTGCCAGAGCGCGCCAAGAAAATAAAGAAGGCTACGCAAGTAAACTAAACCGCAAATAATAGGAGGGTTCCCCCCAATGGGCATTCAAAATACTAACTCGAAGTTGAAAATCTTCTCGCTAAATTCGAACAAAGAACTAGCGGCGGAAATTGCAGAACAAATCGGCATGCCGCTTGGCAAAAGTTCGGTTACGCATTTCAGCGATGGCGAAATCCAGATTAATATCGAAGAAAGCATTCGCGGCTGCGACGTCTTCATCGTTCAGTCGACTTCACAGCCAGTCAACGAAAACTTGATGGAACTATTGATCATGATCGATGCGGTGAAACGTGCATCTGCGCGCACTGTCAACGTTGTTATGCCTTACTACGGCTACGCTCGCCAAGACCGCAAAGCGCGTTCACGTGAACCGATCACAGCGAAACTCGTGGCGAACTTGCTTGAGACAGCAGGCGCAACGCGTGTCATCGTCTTGGATCTTCATGCACCGCAAATTCAAGGATTCTTTGATATTTTGATTGACCATTTGGTAGCTGTCCCACTCCTATCCGATCACTTCCTGAACGATGCCAATATCGACCTTGAGAATGCCATCATTGTATCGCCGGACCACGGCGGCGTAACGCGTGCACGCAAAATGGCGGATCGCTTGAAAGCGCCGATCGCCATCATCGACAAACGCCGCCCGCGCCCGAACGTCGCGGAAGTGATGAATATTGTCGGGAACGTCGAAGGCAAAACAGCCATCATCATCGATGACATCATCGATACAGCTGGAACCATTTCCATCGCGGCCAGCGCATTGATCGAAAGCGGCGCAAAAGAAGTGTATGCATGCTGTACACACCCTGTCTTGTCCGGCCCTGCCGTTCAGCGCATCAACGACTCTGTCATCAAGGAATTGATTGTGACGAACTCGATTGCACTGGCAGATGAGAAGAAAATCAGCAAGATCAAGCAATTGACTGTCGCACCGCTATTGGCGGAAACGATCATCCGTGTCCACGAACAGAAATCCGTTAGCACACTGTTTGATTGATTTTCAGCTTCGAATCTCGAGCCTTGTAGGTTTAGTAACATTGTAAACAGGGTAGTTATAGTTTATGCTTACTAATACAACTGGAGGTTGAAATAATATGGTCAAAATGACAGCAACGAAACGTGAAACAGGGAAAGCACAATCCGCACTTACGGAATTGCGCGGAAAAGGGCATGTACCAGGTGTCGTTTACGGCTACAAAACAGAAACAACTCCGATTGCCGTATCGGAAATCGATTTGATCAAAACTTTGCGTGAATCAGGACGCAACGGTGTGATCAGCTTGGAAATCGGCGGCAAAAGCACAAACGTCGTATTGAGTGATTACCAAATGGATTCACTAAAAGGCAGTTTCAAACACGTCGATTTCTTGGCGATCAATATGTCTGAAGAAATCGAAGTTGACGCTACGGTTCACTTGATCGGCGATTCAGCAGGGGAAAAAGAAGGCGGCGTTGTAACGCAGCCGAACCGCGAAGTGCACATCCGTGTTAAACCAAGCGATATTCCGGATTCTGTTGACATCGATGTCAGCGAACTTGCTATCGGCGACTCTGTGTCAGTCAGCGACATCCGTGATAAATTCAGTTTCGAAATCTTAAATGATGACGATTTCCTGCTTGTTTCTGTAACGGCACCACGTACAGAAGCAGAATTGGAAGAGCTTGAAACAGTTGAAGAAGGCGCTGAGCCTGAAGTTATCGGCGGCGAAGAAGACGCTTCTGAAGACGCTGAAACAAAAGAATAATTTTATGCATTGCCCAAAACAGGGACTGTCCAATGGCAGTCCCTGTTTTTTTATACGGGCGTGGATTATGGTAAAATAGGAGTTAATGAAGAGGCAAGGCGGAAAAAAGGAGTTTGCTATGAAAATGATCATTGGCCTGGGAAACCCGGGCAAGACATACGAAAAAACACGCCATAATATCGGTTTTCAAGTGATTGACCGGTTGGCGAATGAGTGGAATGCACCTTTGACGCAATCCAAATTCAAAGGCATGTACGGGGTGGTTCACCGGCCGGAAGGCAAAGTGATGCTCGTCAAGCCGCTAACATATATGAATTTATCCGGTGAATGCATCGGACCGCTCATGGATTACTATAATGTCGACATCGAAGACATCGTCGTCATTTATGACGACCTCGATTTGCCGACAGGGCAGCTGCGTCTGCGCCAAAAAGGCAGTGCCGGAGGGCATAACGGCATTAAGTCGCTCATCCAGCATCTCGGCACACAGCAATTCAACCGCATGCGGATCGGCATCAGCCGGCCGCCCGTTGGCATGAAAGTACCGGATTATGTACTCGCCCGTTTCGGTGAACAAGAACAGCCGTTGATGGCAGATGCTGTGTCAAAAAGCGCAGAAGCCTGCAATTACTGGTTATCCAAGCCGTTCGTCGAAGTCATGAACGAATACAACAGAGCATAATCGCTTTGGCGCTTACGAGCGTCCAAGGCTTTTTCCCGTTTCCCATCGTTTTGAAAAGGGTAAGGTAGCCATCAAACGGCATTATTTTTAGACAGGAAGGAGGAATCTTCATGAAGCACATTTTGCAGACATTTTTAGGGGATTCCCATACACAACGATTTATCAACGACCTCGAAAGCGGCCAGGATCATCAGCTGATTTCGGGGCTTTCCGGCAGCGCGCGGCCGATTTTCTATCAAACAGTGTTTGAGGCTCAAGGCAAGCCCTTGCTCGTGGTCACACCGAACTTGTTGCACGCCCAGCGCGTCTATGACGATCTGGTGAGGCTGCTCGGTGAATCGCTCGTGCGCTTGTATCCGGCAGAAGAGACGATTGCCGCGGATGTGGCCTTTTCCGGACCGGAACTTCGCGCACACCGCATCGATACGCTAGATCATATGAAATCAAATGGAAAAGGCATCTATGTGACGCCGGTTACTGGATTGCGCAAACTATTGCCATCTCCTGAACAATGGGACGGTGCGACATTGCGCGTGGACAGCGGAGATGAAATCGATACGGAACAATGGCTGTTGAAGCTGGTGTCGATGGGCTATTCCCGCACCACGATGGTCACTTCACCGGGCGAGTTCGCATTACGCGGTGGAATTTTGGATGTTTATCCACTTCATTTTGAGCATCCGGTACGCATTGAATTATTCGACATGGAAGTCGATTCGATCCGCCTATTTTCTGCAGAAGACCAGCGCTCGCTTGAAAAAATCGACTCGCTGTGCATTTTGCCGGCTGTTGAATTGGTGCTCACGGCCGGCCAGAAGCGCTTGCTCGCAGACCGTATCGAAGAGCGGCTTGCGGTTAGCTTAAAAAAACTTAAGAGTGACGAAACGAAAGAGCTAATGCTTCAGCATATCCAACACGATATCGATACATTGCGCAGCGGCGATGAACCGGAACAACTCGCCAAATACGCGGCACTTGCCGATTCGCAATCCGCTTTTCTCGGGGATTACTTCCCTGATGACGGGCTGGTGTTTTTCGATGAGCTTGGGCGCATCCAGGAAATGACCGAAACGCTCGAGCGCGAGGAAGCCGAATGGATTGTCTCGCTTCTTGAAGAAGGCAAGTTTCTGCATGATGTGCCGCTTGCGTATCCATTCCGCGATGTGCTGTCGAAACTCCAGCAACCGGCCAATTTCCTGTCACTGTTTACACGGACATTCCCTCTGGTCAATATTAAAAAGTCGATTGCCTATTCCTGTAAACCGATGCAATCGTTCCATGGCCAGATGAATTTGCTGCAAGCCGAAATGGAACGGTGGACGCTCGGGAAATTCCGCGTGTTTATCGTCGCAAGCGGTGAAGAACGCCTGCAAAAAGTCCGTTCGGTGCTGGCTGATTACGATATGGAAGCGGAAATCATCACGGCGGACACCGAGCTGCAAGACGGCAAAGTGTATCTTGTCGACGGCGAATTATCCGGCGGCTTCGAGATGCCGTTGCAGCGTATGGCGCTCATTACGGATGCGGAATTGTTCAAAAAGCAGCCGAAGAAAAAAACACGGGCACAAAAACTGACCAATGCCGAGCGCATCAAAAGCTACTCGGAAATCAAGCCGGGCGATTACATTGTCCATATCCACCATGGGATTGGGCGTTTTGTCGGCATTGAAACACTGGAAAACAACGGCGTCCATAAAGATTATTTGCACATCGTCTATAAAGGCGACGATAAATTATTCGTGCCGGTCGACAAGATCGACCTCGTCCAGAAATACATCGCGTCAGAAGAAAAAGAGCCGAAGCTCCATAAAATGGGCGGTGCGGAATGGAAGAAAACCCGTACGAAAGTATCTGCCGCCGTCCAGGATATTGCGGATGACTTGATCAAGCTGTACGCCGAGCGGGAAGCACTTGAAGGCTTTGCATTTAGCGAAGAGCAGGACATGCAGCGCCAGTTCGAAGCGGAGTTCCCTTATGAAGAAACGCCCGATCAACTGCGTTCCATCACTGAAGTGAAAAAAGACATGGAAAACAAACGCCCGATGGACCGCTTGATTTGTGGCGATGTCGGCTACGGCAAAACCGAAGTCGCCATTCGCGCTGCCTTCAAAGCGGTGCTCGACGGCAAACAAGTGGCATTCCTTGTGCCTACGACGATCCTTGCCCAGCAGCATTACGAGACGATGAGCGAACGCTTTAAAGATTACCCGCTCGAAGTCGGCTTGATGAGCCGCTTCCGTTCGAAAAAGCAGCAGACTGAAACCGTCAAAGGCTTGAAGAACGGCTCTGTCGATATCGTCATCGGAACGCACCGCATCTTGTCGAAAGATGTGCTGTATAAAGATCTCGGCTTGCTGATCATCGATGAGGAACAGCGTTTCGGGGTGACCCATAAAGAAAAGATCAAACAACTTAAAGCGACAGTCGACGTGTTGACACTGACAGCGACACCAATTCCGCGTACTTTACACATGTCGATGATTGGCGTGCGCGATTTGTCCGTCATCGAAACGCCGCCAGCCAACCGCTTCCCGGTACAAAGCTACGTCATGGAACATAACGGTGGGCTTGTGCGCGAAGCAATCGAACGCGAAATGGCACGCGGCGGCCAAGTATTTTATTTATACAATCGGGTGAGCGACATGACCCGCAAAGTGGACGAAATCCAACAGCTCGTCCCCGAAGCGCGCGTCGGCTATGCGCACGGGCAAATGTCCGAAACCGAACTCGAATCGATCATCCTCGGGTTCCTCGACGGCGAATATGACGTCTTGGTGACGACAACGATCATCGAAACCGGCATTGATATCCCGAACGTCAATACATTGATCGTCTATGATGCCGACCGCATGGGCTTGTCGCAGCTGTATCAATTGCGCGGCCGCGTCGGTCGCTCGAGCCGCGTCGCATATGCTTACTTCATGTATCAGCGCGATAAAGTACTGACCGACGTCGCAGAAAAACGCTTGATGGCGATCAAGGAATTCACCGAACTCGGCTCGGGCTTTAAAATCGCCATGCGCGATTTGTCGATTCGCGGGGCGGGCAATCTGCTCGGTTCCCAGCAGCACGGCTTTATCGATTCGGTCGGCTTTGATTTATATTCGCAAATGCTTGAAGAAGCGATTGAAGAGCGCCGCACCGGCATGAAAAAAGAAGTGGTACCGGAAGTGGAGATTGTGCTGACGGAAGATGCTTATATTCCGGATAGCTATATTAGCGACGGTTACCAGAAGATCCAAATGTACAAACGCGTTAAAAACATGGAAACGGTCGAAGAAATGGTCGACTTGCAGGATGAATTGATCGATCGCTTCGGCGATTTGCCGATGGAAGCTGAGCAATTGCTGCGCATCGCCCGCATGAAAGTATGGGCGCGCGAAACCGGCGTTGAATCGATCAAGCAACAAGGGCACCGCGTCAGTATTAAACTGAGCGAAGCGGGCACGCAGTCGATCGATGGCGGCAAAGTAGTCGATGCATCAGGCGCATACGGGCGTGCTGTCGGCTTCACGATGGCTGGCCAGGCGCTAGTGTTGACGATCGATGGCAAAAAGACCGGCAAGCATCACCCGTTCGATGTGCTCGAAGGCATGATGGAAATCTTGTCGAACTCGCTTCGGGAAGAGGCATCTGTCGGGTGATGGTGGGCGTGATGAAGCAATGACGACGCAACACTCGATGAATAGTTTTCTAAAAGGAGCGGCCCTGCTGACGCTAGCTGGCTTTTTCGTCAAGTTGCTCAGTGCCATTTACCGCGTGCCGTTTCAAAATTTGGTCGGCGACGAAGGTTTTTATATTTACCAGCAAGTGTATCCGTTCGTGGCGATTTTCGGCATTTGGACGTCCTATGGATTTGCCGTGGCGGTATCCAAAATGTTGGCTGAACAACCGCACGGCGAACATGCGGGCATTGTACGCACGGCGTCTTGGCTTATCGCGGGCATTGCCATTGCCGCTTTTGCCACGCTTTATGCAGGCGCCGGCTTTTTTGCAAATCGGATGGGCGACCCCGAACTCTCAAGCCTGCTCAGGGCAGGGGCATTTGCAGTCGTCTTCATGGCGCCTCTCGCCATCATGAAAGGGCGCTTGCAGGCAGATGGCCAAATGGCCCCGGTCGCCAGTGCCCAAATCACCGAACAGGCGGTGCGCGTAGGGGTCATTCTGGTCGGCAGCTACGCAGTAGTCAGCTCAGGTTTATCGCTTTACGCAGCCGGCCAGGTGGCAATCGCCGCAGCAGGCGCCGGCGCATTTGCCGCAATGCTTTTATTGATCCGCTCCTACCGAAAACAAGGCACACTTGCAATAGGCGTAAAGTTTAAAGGAACTGCGAGAAAACTGTTTATGACGAGCCTCGGCGTCAGCATGAGCTCCTTGTTATTGGTGTTGTTTCAGCTGGTCGACTCGTTTACAGTCTACCGATTGCTCGCCGATCAACTGGGTGATATGCAGGCAATGATCGAAAAAGGGGTTTATGACCGCGCGCAGCCGCTCGTACAATTTGGTATCTTGCTCGCGACGTCCTTGACACTGTCGCTTGTGCCGCTCATTGCGCGTGCAAACCGTCAAAAAGCCGGGCGCTCTCCGGAACTGTACGCGAGCTTGGCATTCCGTGTGTCGTTCCTGTTCGCCTGCGCAGCTGCAGCGGGATTGACCTTAGTGATGCCGCATGTCAACGAAACCTTGTTCAAAACAGCGGACGGCTCATTGGCACTCATCATTTTCAGTTGGCAAATCATTTCGATGTCAATTGTCTTGGTGTTGACGGCCATTCTTTACGGTTTTGGGAAAATCCGTGTGCCGGCGCTTTTGTTAGTGTCGGGGCTTGTGCTCAAGCTGATCGGCAATTTACTGCTTGTGCCAATCTACGGCATCATCGGCGCGGCAATTGCCGGCAATATCGGCTTAGGGTTTATCGCACTCGTGCTTGTCTGGTATTTCAAGCGAGTGTGGCCGCTGCGTTTTGCGCCTCTCCGTTTTTACGGATGGCTCACGGTGGCCATCAGCGCGATGAGCCTCACGGTGCTCGGCTATGAAGCATTCATCATGCCGCTCGTTGCCGGTTGGCCGGAGCGTCTTGGCGCTGTGTTCATTACATTGACGGCCGTCCCGCTCGGCGGGGCTGTCTTTTTATTGGCGGCTGCGAAATCAAGGCTCATCACGGAAAAGGAATGGTATATCATTCCATTCGGCCGCCGCCTGGCCGCGTTGCAATTGGCGGTCAATCCACGAAAGAAAAGGAGCTAGACGATGCATACTATTCACATACTCGGCTTAGGAGCCGGGGATCTGTTGCAATTGCCGCTCGGCGTTTACCGTACATTGAAAGGGGCAGACCCGCTTTATTTGCGGACAGCCGACCATCCTGTGGTGGGAGAGCTTGAAACAGAAGGCTTACGTTACGAGAGTTTTGACGCTGTTTATGAAAAACACGACGATTTTGCGCCAGTGTATCGGGAAATCGCCGAAACGCTCATCGCACACGCTGAGAACGGGCCGATTTATTACGCCGTTCCGGGACATCCGCTGGTGGCGGAACAGACGGTGCAATTTTTGATCGAAGCAGAAAAACAAGGGCGCTGCGAACTGTCGATTTCCGGTGGTCAAAGTTTTCTGGATGCGATATTCGGTGCTTTGCGCATCGACCCGATTGAAGGATTCCAACTGGTCGACGGCACAGGCATCGACAGCGACCGTTTGAATATGACCGAGCATTTGTTGATCGCGCAAGTATACGACCAGTTCAGTGCATCGGAAGTGAAGCTGTCGCTGATGGAGAAATACCCGGACGATTATCCGGTGACCATCGTCACAGCAGCGGGGGCATCTTCTGAGCGCCTGCGCACGATGCCGCTCCATGAACTCGACCGCGCAGCGGAAATCGATAATTTGACGACCGTGTACGTGCCGCCTTCCTCAGATCAAGGCGAGCGCTTGAAAGAATGGCAGACATTCCGCGACATCATCGCGAAACTGCGCAGTCCGGAAGGCTGTCCGTGGGACCGCGAGCAGACGCATGAATCGCTGCGCCCTTATTTACTGGAAGAAGCGCATGAACTCTTGCAGGCGATCGAAGAAGAAGATGACGAAGCCATCGCTGAAGAACTGGGCGATGTGTTGCTGCAAGTGTTTTTACATGCGCAAATCGGCCAGGACAGCGGCTATTTCCAGCTCGAAGATATTTTGCAAGCCATCAGCGATAAAATGATCCGCCGCCATCCGCATGTGTTCGGCGACGTGGACGTATCATCTGCTGAAGACGTCGTCAGCAATTGGCAGCAAATCAAGCAGCAGGAAAAACCGCCGGGCACATCACTCTTGGATGGCCAGGACCGCCATAGCTCGTCTTTGCTGACCTCTTATAATTACCAGAAGAAAGCGGCAAAAGTCGGCTTTACATGGAAAGACGCGGACGGTGCCTGGGCGAAGTTCGAAGAGGAATTGCAGGAGTTCAAGGTCGAAGTGGCGAAAGGTTCCAAAGCCCAGCAGCTCGATGAATTTGGCGATCTGTTGTTCACGCTCGTCAACATCGCGCGCTTTTACGGCTTGTCGCCGGAGCAGGCGATGGTCCAGGCGAACCGCAAATTCCGCACGCGCTTTGCCCACGTTGAACAACGTGCTGCAGAAGGCGGCCGCACGTTTGCAGATTATACATTAGACCAGCTCGATAGCTTCTGGAACGAAGCGAAAGCTGGACACGGAGAGGACGAAGACGATGAGACTCGATAAATTCTTGAAAGTATCCCGTTTGATCAAGCGCCGCACATTGGCGAAACAAGTTGCCGACCAAGGGCGTATCCTAGTGAACGGCAATAAAGCAAAAGCGAGCAGCGTCGTCAAAGAAGGCGATGAATTGCAGATCCGCTTTGGCCAGAAAGTGGTCACTGCACGCATCGACCAATTGCGCGAAAACGTCCGCAAAGAACAAACCGCGGAAATGTACACGATCATCAATGAAGAAAAGCTCGATAAAGTGGACCCGAGCTTTGTGGACGACGAATCATAAGAATGAATAAGAGCCCAGCCGGTTAACGGTTGGGCTCTTATTTTGTTGGTGAGAAATTTTGAGGGAAGCAACATTTGGCGTGAAATAGTGAAGAAGGCGATTGGGACAGGCTTGCCGAGGGGGGTGGGCGTCGGCCTCTTTCACTCCATCTCTAAGTTTAGAGGAGGATTTAATTGCATCATCCTCTCGATTATTTCAACCAATCAATTCGCTCAATTATCTCGGCACGCGCCCCCCCAATTAAGCGACATATCCAAAGGCGGATGAACCATACAGAACTGGTACCATCTCACTCGACCGCATCAAAGAAATCTCAAAGCCCCTCGCGCATACGGGTGAGCCGAAGCAATAAGACAGCGGGTTTCTGGCTTATTGCGAGAGGCCGACCCAAAGCGAGGCGGCGCATAGCTAAGCGATAAAAAAACAAGGCTTTCCGATACTTCACACCAAAACTCCAGCGCACTTCAAATTCAGAGACCAAAAAAGAGCCTTGCCATTTGCAGGCAAGGCTCTTCATCCGTATTAATAAGTTCAATCTCCCATCAAAGTCACGAGCACCGCTTTTTGAGCGTGCAGGCGATTTTCGGCTTCCTGGAAAATGACCGAATGCGGTCCTTCCAAAATATCGGTCGTCACTTCTTCCTCGCGGTGCGCAGGGAGACAATGCATAAAGATGTAATCAGGTTTCGCATGCTGCACCAGTTCCGCATTCACTTGGAATCCTGCAAAATCGTTCAAGCGTTTGATGGCTTCCGCTTCCTGGCCCATGCTCGCCCAAACATCTGTGTAGATGGCGTCGCTTCCTGTTACGGCTTCAGCGGGATCATTAGTGATCGTTACAAGCGCGCCGGTTTCTGTGGCGATGGCTTGTGCGAGTTCGACCATTTCCGCTTTCGGCTCATAGCCTTTTGGAGCGGCGATCGCGATGTCGAGCCCGACTTTCGCAGCGCCGACCATCAAGGAGTTGGCCATATTATTGCCGTCGCCGATATACGCCAGCTTACGGCCCTTGAGTTCGCCGAAATGTTCGATGAGCGTCATCAGGTCAGCGAGCACTTGGCACGGGTGGTAATCGTCCGTTAAGCCGTTGATGACAGGAATGGAACTGAACTCCGCTAGTTCTTCGACAGCGGACTGGTGGAACGTGCGGATCATCAATCCATCCAAATAACCCGACAACACGCGTGCCGTATCGGCGATGGTTTCGCCGCGGCCCAGCTGTGTGTCTTGTGAACTTAAGAACATCGCGTGGCCGCCGAGCTGCAGCATGCCCGCTTCAAACGATACGCGTGTACGGGTCGAGGATTTCTCGAAGATCATGCCGAGCACTTTGCCTTTCAACAGCGGCAAATATTTATTTTCCGGTTTTTTCAGTTCAATCGCCAAATGGAGCAGGTCGAGAATCTC
Organism: Planococcus dechangensis; assembly: GCF_042654465.1. Classification (NCBI taxonomy): domain Bacteria; kingdom Bacillati; phylum Bacillota; class Bacilli; order Caryophanales; family Caryophanaceae; genus Planococcus; species Planococcus dechangensis. The sequence continues at coordinate 33,436 of NZ_JBHSGL010000007.1, forward strand.
CTCGGTGCTATAGTCTTTCAAAGACAGGAAATCTTCCTGGGCAACGGTCGGGGCAAGCGGCATTATGGTAGTCATTGGGCAAGCACTCCTTTCAAGCGTTCAGATTGTATTTGTAAGCTCATGGCAAAGGCAGCGGCCGTTTCAGGGCGTGACCAGGCGTGGAGGCGGTGGATCGCCGCTTGTGCCATGCGCTTGGCATCGGGCGTTTCTGAGAAGTCGATGTAGGCGACGGCTGTTGTCGAGACGAGCCACTCGTCAAAAGAAAGCTGATCGTCCGTCAAAATGGAAAATCCTTGCGCCTGCCAAGCAGCGAGCTCGCCTGAATGGGCACTTTCTTTGGAAGCAAACAGCGTGGCGCCTGTTGTAAACTGGGCGAGTTGGACAGACGAGCCGGTCAATGCTTTTTCGAGCGCTTCTTCGAACACGGCTGCTGTACCGATGACTTCGCCTGTCGACATCATTTCGGGCGACAGGATTGGAGACAATCCCGGCAATTTAATATGGGAGAACACCGGGGCTTTGACAGTGAAATCCGTCTGTCCGTTATACATCTCTTCAATGCCGAGTTCTGCATACGGCACACCGAGTAACAGAGCGGTGGCATGCTGAACGAGCGGAACGTTCGTCACTTTCGAGCTGATCGGCGCTGTGCGCGATGCACGCGGATTGATTTCCATGACGAATAATTGCTCGCCTTCGTAGACGAATTGGATATTGAACAAGCCGGTGTAATCCAGTTGTCTCGCGATGTGTTTGGCGGTGTCCACCAATTTTTGCTGTTGGGAAGCTGTCAGCGTTGCAGGCGGCGTGCTGGCGATGCTGTCGCCCGAATGGACCCCGGTGCCTTCGATGTGCTCGAAGATTGCCGACACCCAGACATTATCGCCGTCCGTTAAAATATCGGCTTCCGCTTCTTTGCCGATAACGAAATGATCCACCAAGAGCGGAAACGCAGGTTCGACGCTTGAGAGCCATTCGTTGAGTTCTGCTGCATCGTGGAGCACGATCATGCCGCGTCCGCCGATCACATAAGAAGGGCGAAGTAAGACTGGGAAGCCAAGTATTTCCGCTGCCGGCAGCACTTCTTCTGGCGCATTCGCCGTCGTCCCGGGAATGGTCGGCAAGCCGATCGACTCGAGAAACGCATAAAAGCGGTCGCGGTCTTCCATTTGATCGAGCAAATCCACGGACGAACCGAGCACCGTGATGCCGGCTTCTTCCAAGGCTTTCGCCATATTGAGCGAAGTCTGGCCGCCGAATTGCAAAATGACTTGATGGATGCCTTCAAATTCCAGTACGTTCAGTACGTCTTCTGCGGTGATGGGCTCGAAATACAATGCATCGGCCACTTCGTAATCCGTGCTGACGGTTTCCGGGTTGTTATTGATCATGATGGCTTCATAGCCGAGCTTTTGGGCGGCCATGACGCTGTGTACGCAGCAATAATCAAATTCGATGCCTTGCCCGATGCGAATCGGGCCGGATCCGACTACGGCTACTTTTTTTGTGCCTGTTGAGCGGTCAACATCCGGTGCTGTGCCCCATGTCGAATAGAAATAATTCGTATGCGAGCGGAATTCTGCAGCACACGTGTCGATCATCCGATAAGAAGGGGTGATGTTATAGCTTCTGCGCTGTCCCCAAATTTCAGCGCGCGGTACATGCCAAATGTCGGCTAGCTGCTGATCGCTGAAGCCGAGTTTCTTTGCCTGCAGCAAACGGCTTGGCGTGACGTCGTTCCAACTTATTTTTCCGAGGTCTTGCCATTCCATTACGATATTCGATAAAGCATATAAGAAATAAGGCGTAATGCCGGTTATGGCATGCAATTCCTCGATAGTTTTCCCGCGGATGAGCAATTCGAACAAGACAAACAAACGGCGGTCATCGGGATTCATCGCGAGTTCCTGCAAATCGCTTGTTGAAAGAGAGGCGACGCTCGGAAGCCGGAAGCCGTCCGTTGGCAGCTCGAGTGAGCGAATCGCTTTTTGCATGGCCGCTTCCATGCGCCGTTCGATTGCCATCACTTCGCCGGTCGCTTTCATTTGAGTGCCGAGCAAACGGTTCGCCCCTTGGAATTGATCGAACGGCCAGCGCGGAATTTTCAAAGCGACATAATCGAGTGCCGGTTCAAAGCTGGCATAAGTTGTGCCGGTCACCGGGTTCTTCAATTCATCAAGCGTGTAGCCAATGGCCAGCTTGGCCGCGATTTTCGCGATCGGGTAACCGGTCGCTTTGGAGGCGAGCGCGGATGAGCGGCTGACACGCGGATTAACTTCAATCAAGTAATAGTCGGAGGTTTCCGGATGGAGAGCGAACTGCACGTTGCAAGCGCCGATGATGCCAAGTGCTTCGATGATGTTGATGCAAGAGGAACGCAGCATGTGGAAATCCGGATCGTTCAAAGTTTGGCTCGGAGCGACAACGATGGAATCGCCGGTATGGACGCCGACCGGATCTAGGTTCTCCATATTGCATATCGTAATGCATGTGCCCGAAGCGTCGCGCATCACTTCGTATTCAATTTCTTTGTATCCAGCGATGCTTGTCTCAACCAGGCATTGCGTAATCGGGCTCGCCGACAAACCTTGTGCGACCAAGCTTCTATAAGCCGCTTCGTCGGCCGCGATGCCTCCGCCGAAACCGCCTAAGGTATAAGCTGGACGGACGATGACGGGGTAGCCGATGCGTTGTGAAAAAGCAAGCGCTCCGTCGATCGACTGGATGATGTCGGAATCCGGAACCGGTTCGCCGAGCTTGTTCATAAGCGAACGGAACTGGTCGCGGTCTTCGGCTTTTTTAATTGCAGTCATGTCAGTACCGAGCAGCTGGACGCCGTATTGCTCGAGTATGCCGGCATCTGCGAGTGCCATCGCCAAATTCAAGCCAGTCTGGCCGCCGACAGTCGCAAGCAAGCCGTCGGGGCGTTCTTTTTGGATGATTTTAGTGGCAGCTTCGAGCGTCATCGGTTCGAAATATACTTTATCCGATACGCTTTCGTCGGTCATGATCGTCGCCGGGTTGTTATTGATGAGCACCACTTCGATGCCTTCTTCTTTCAGCGCGAGGCATGCTTGGGTGCCGGAATAATCGAACTCAGCGGCTTGGCCGATGACGATGGCGCCGGAGCCGATAACGAGTACTTTTTCGATGGATTCTAATTTAGGCATGCATTTTCACCTTCTTCATATCATTTACAGTTTCTAGGAACTGATGGAACAATGCGACATGATCCGCAGGTCCTGGAGCGGCTTCCGGATGGAACTGAACCGTCGTAATCGGCAAGTGCGGATGATTCAAGCCTTCGATGCTGCCGTCGTTGACGTTTTCATATAGTACATCGAATGGAGTATCTAATAAGCTATCCGCCTCCACGACATAGCTATGGTTTTGGGAGCTCATGCTGACACGTCCCGTCTTTTTGTTTTTCACCGGATGATTAGCGCCGCGGTGGCCGTATGCGAGCTTCGTTGTTTTCGCGCCGAAAGCGGCAGCAATCACTTGATGGCCCAGGCAAATGCCGAATGACGGATAGCGTTCAGCCCAAGTGCGGTAAACCGGCAATCGGCTGTTTAATGCTTGCGGGTCTCCTGGTCCATTCGAAAACAGCAATCCGTCGACTTCGAGAGACTCGGGAAGTTCGGCCGGTGCGTTATAAGGGATGACGCTCACCGTGCAGCCCAGCGCGAGCAGTTCTTTTAAAATGGAAGATTTGTAATGGAAATCAACCAAACCGATATGCAGTGGGCCGTCGCCGAGCTGCTTGCTTTCTGCATTTTCACCAGCTGGGAAAAAATCGGTTTTCAGCGCTTTCCACGGTTGCTCGGTCAATTCCGCATGGAGCAGCTGTGCTGGCATGGTTCCGGTTTCCCGTACGGTTTGGATAACCGAGCGTGTATCGATGCCGCTTAGGAGAGGAACGCCTTGCGATTCGGCGAACTGTGCCAACGATGTTGCGTGTTTCGGAAGCGGCCCGTCGTATAATTCAGCCACGATGATGCCGTTTACTTGGATTTTTTCGGATTGTGCATAAAGCGTCTCGATGCCGTACTGGCCGATTAATGGATAAGAGAAAACAATGACTTGTCCTTTATAAGAAGGATCGGTGATGACTTCCTCATAGCCGGTCATGCCGGTGAAAAAAACAACTTCGCCTTGCATAGAAGCGGGTATGCCGTGCCAGTGCCCATTATATGATTCGCCATTCGCCAAAATTAGTTTTCCTGTCATTCTCCACACTCCTTATTTTGAATATATATGCATGTTCATTAATTTTTATAACAAGCGATGTGTCCTGTATTATAAAGTTGCATAAAAATTAAGTCAATAGTATTTTTATTAATCATCGGGTAATCAGGATAAATTCCGGTAAAGTACCGAAAAAAGAGAAAGGGCTTACAGAAAATCTTTTTATAGTGAATGTTTTTCATGTATAATAATGACAAAATCAATTAGGAAGGGGCGCGAGCGAATGAAGAGAGAAAAAAAGCAGGAGCAGCGGGGAGTAACACCGCTCCAAAATGACTTTACAAGAGCAGCCGAAATTGAAGGCGCGCGAAAAAAAGCGCATCATACCCGTCTTTACCGGAGACTTGCTGTGTTTGGACTGGTAGTGCTGCTGACGAGCATTTGGCTCGGCTCCACCATTTACGCACAATCCCAGACGATAGCAGGCAAAGAGCAGCAGTACGAAGAAAAACTTGTGCAGTTGGAAGAAGTGGAAAAGCAGCAGGCTAAACTTGAAGAGCAGATTCGTCTTTTGAACGATGATGATTATCTATCGAAGCTCGCACGCAAAGATTACTTCCTGTCAGATGATGGCGAGATCATTTTTACCTTGCCGAATGAAGATGAAAAATCTACAGAGGATGGCGAGGAATAAGAGTCGTCAGTTGACACCCTTTCATTCATCGCTATAATTGAGGGTGGGTATAGTCCCGCAATCTGTCAATTTGGCCCGAACGTGGAGTCATCTTAAATTTTAAGGAGGAGCATTTTTTTTATGTCGATTGAAGTAGGCAGCAAGTTAGAAGGAAAAGTCACAGGTATTACAAACTTTGGAGCGTTCGTACAGCTTCCAACTGGTGCAACAGGCCTCGTGCATATTAGTGAAGTCGCCGACAACTACGTGAAAGATATCAACGATCACTTGAAAGTTGGCGAAATGGTAGAAGTGAAAGTGATGAATGTAGAAGCAGACGGGAAAATCGGTTTGTCGATCCGCAAAGCGAAGCCGCAACCGGAAGGCGCACCTAGCCGTCCGAGCCGTCCGCGTCCGAACAATCGTTCTTTTGACCGCGCCCCTAAGGAAACCTTCGAAACGAAGATGGCAAAATTCCTGAAAGACAGTGAGGATAACCTGTCGACGTTAAAACGTGCCACAGAATCTAAGCGTGGCGGTCGTGGAGCAAAAAGAGGCTAACTTGCTAGCTGTTTTAATAGCATAGAGAAACTGCTTCAATGTAGTTGAAAACTAAACATGGAACGCTTCTCCCTCATCGGGAGGGCGTTTTTTTATCGACTTAAAAAGCATCATCCGGTAGGAAAAGGCGGTGCGTTTGTCTAAGTAACACATACTATGCATATGCAGAAAGGTGTGAAAAAGATGGAACAACAGCAAATCCTCCAAGCGTTCAAAGAGTACGAAATTTATATGGAGTCGCTCGTGAAAACTTTGTCCGAGTCCGATGATGCACATAAACCGATTGCAGACGGCAAGTGGTCGATTGCGCAGATGGTCAAGCATTTGGCGGAATGGGACCGGTTTATCCGCAGTGAGCGCTTGCCCCACATGAATGCAGGTGCTCATCTCGACGGGTTACCGGACGTCGATGCGTTCAACCGACAAGCAATCGACAAAGCAAATACATTGAGCTTTCCTGATATTATCAGCGAGGCTATTGAGGAGCGCCGAATATTAGGGCGGGAACTCGCGGCGTTTTCGCAGGAACAATGGCATGCTGTTTTTTACGTCAGCCAAAAACCGATGACACTGGGGCAGTATTTTGCCGGAATCATCCAACACGATGCGCATCATTTCAAACAGATCGATGATTTTTTGACATAAAAAAACAGCGCACTCCATGATGGAGTGCGCTGTAAATAAGATGGCGGCAGAGGGGATCGAACCCCCGACCTCACGGGTATGAACCGTACGCTCTAGCCAGCTGAGCTACGCCGCCTTGTTCAAGCGAACAGTTAATAGCATACTACCAGCCAGCGCGTGTGTCAATTGGCTTTTTGTATTTTTGTTAATTTATTTTTCAATAGACGGGCAATCGACAGAACAGGGGGACAAGGCGTGAAACACTATGAACAGGCGATGCTCGCATATTTCGCTGAGCATGAGCTATTCGAAAACGGGGACCGCTTGGTTATCGGTGTATCAGGCGGTATTGATTCAATGGTGCTGCTGCATTTTTTGGCAAGCAGGCGCCAACAACTCGGCGTCACCATCATTGCCGTACATATCGACCATATGCTAAGAGGCGAACAGTCGGCGCAAGATCGGAAGTTCGTCGAACAGCAGTGCAGGTTGTGGAACGTTCCGTATGAAAGTTTCGCGGTTCCCGTGCCGGCGATTTTAAAACAGCAAGGCGGCAACACCCAGCAGGTTTGCCGAACAGAGCGATACCGCTTGTTTGAGCGGGTGATGATAGAGACAGACTCGACCATTGTCGTCACGGCGCATCACGCAGACGACCAGCTCGAGACGATTTTGATGGCCGGCATTCGCGGCAGTCTGAAAAACGGGTCTTTCGGCATGCGCATCAAACGGCCTTTTGGCGGCGGCTCGCTCGTACGCCCACAGCTTGCCGTCACCAAAGCGGAAATAACTCATTATGCCCAGTTGCATCAAGTGCCGCACCGGGAGGATCCAAGTAACTCAAGCGCAACATACACACGCAACCGCATCCGCCAAACGATTGTGCCAGCAATAGTAGAGGAAAACCCTCGCGCTGCGTTACACTTTGCCCAACTCGCGGAACATGTGAATGAAGACGAGGCTTTCCTTCAAGAGCTTGCCGAGAAAGCGCTTCGGAATCTAATGGCTGCATCGGAGGAATGGGTGATTTCTGCCGAAAGTTTCAGAAACCATGCCGTTGCTTTACAAAAAAGGATGGTTCTACTACTATTAAACTATCTGTATAATGAGAAGCAAGTGTTGATAACGAGCCAATTGGCGGAACAAGTGCGCGAGCTGCTACAAAGTTCCTCGGGCACTGTTTTTTTACATTTGCCGAACAATTATATGATGAGACGCCAATATGACCGGGTTTTCTTCGAACAAGCCCCGCAGCAGCAGGAATACGCGCAGTCGGATATCGGCCTTTCATGGTCGCCGCCTGTAAAAGGATTCCGCTATTGTGTTGCGGCTATCGGTGAAGAACCGGAAGCGGCAGAAGCCGCCTTGTGGTATTTCCAGTCTGCAGAGACGAATTTTTATCTGCGCGGGCGAAAGCCTGGCGACCGGATCCAATTGGCTGGCATGAGCCAGGCGAAAAAACTGGCGCGGCTGATGATCGATGAAAAGGTTCCTGTCCAAGAGCGGCAAAACTGGCCCATCATTGTCGCCGGAGAAAATCGAGTATTACTAGTGCCCGGTTTGCGCACCGCTGCGTGTTTGAGCCGAACAAAACGCCCAGGGGACAACCGAGTGCTAGTTGAACAATGCATAGACTATGCAAAATGAGGAAGAAACTAGGAGGCCCACCATGCTACAAAAGGACATTAAAGAAGTATTGATCAGTGAAGAACAGCTACAATTGAAAGCACGTGAACTTGGAGAAACTTTGACACGCGACTATGAAGGAAAATACCCATTGGCAATCGGCGTATTAAAAGGTGCCATGCCATTTATGGGAGACCTCATGAAACGTTTCGACGGCTATGTGGAAATGGACTTTATGGACGTCTCAAGCTACGGAAACGCAACAGTGTCTTCCGGTGAAGTCAAGATCGTCAAAGACTTGAACGCAAGCGTCGAAGGGCGCGACTTGCTGATCATCGAAGATATCATCGACAGCGGGCTGACGCTTAGCTATTTGGTGGACTTGTTCAAATACCGCAAAGCGAATTCCATTAAAATCGTCACATTGCTCGACAAGCCGACTGGGCGCAAAGTGGATTTGAAAGCGGATTACATCGGCTTTGAAGTGCCGGATGCATTTGTTGTCGGATATGGCCTAGACTACGCGGAAAAATACCGCAACCTTCCATATATTGGTATTCTAAAACCCGCTGTTTACAACGGTGAAGAGGAATAGTCAAGAAACGTTCAAAGAGCCGATGATTTAACTATGCCGTAAAGGCTTTTCATTGTATGCATTTTTGTCCCTGTGTTAGTATTTAGTATAGTTTTGGGAAACTTTGTGAGGAGGCGCGGGATGAATCGAATATTCCGATACACCATATTTTATCTACTGATATTCCTAGTCATCATCGGTATTCTAGGGACTTTCAATAATAGCAACCAACCGACGCAAGAAATTAACTACAACCAATTCTTGGAAGCACTGAATGCTGGTGAGATTTCGGAAGTGACTATACAGCCGGATGCGCAAGTGTATGAAGTGACCGGCCGGATGGCGGATTACGAAGAAGGCGAATCGTTCGTGACCAACATTCCGATTGAGAATGAAGCATTGGTGACACAGATTGATGAAGTCGCGACAGCGCAAGATGGTGTAACCGTTGAGTTTTTGAAAGCTCCGCAAACGAGCGGCTGGGTTCAATTCTTTACAGGCATCATTCCATTCATCATTATCTTCATCTTGTTCTTCTTCTTGCTTAACCAATCACAAGGCGGCGGTGGCGGCCGAGTGATGAACTTCGGTAAGAGTAAAGCAAAACTGTACGATGATCAGAAACAGAAAGTTCGCTTCGACGACGTAGCAGGAGCGGACGAAGAGAAACAGGAACTTGTTGAAGTTGTTGATTTCTTGAAAGATCCACGTCGCTTCGGCGAAATCGGCGCACGCATTCCGAAGGGTATCTTGCTCGTAGGTCCTCCAGGTACTGGTAAAACCTTGCTTGCCCGTGCGGTAGCCGGTGAAGCCGGTACACCGTTCTTCTCTATCAGTGGTTCGGATTTCGTTGAAATGTTCGTCGGTGTCGGTGCTTCGCGTGTTCGTGATTTGTTCGAGAATGCGAAGAAAAACGCACCATGTATTATCTTCATCGATGAAATCGATGCAGTTGGACGTCAGCGAGGCGCTGGTTTAGGCGGCGGGCATGATGAGCGCGAACAAACGCTCAACCAATTGCTCGTTGAAATGGATGGCTTCGGTGCGAACGAAGGCATTATCATCATCGCTGCTACCAACCGTCCGGATATCCTGGATCCGGCACTTCTGCGTCCTGGCCGTTTTGACCGCCAGATTACAGTCGGCCGCCCGGATGTTAAAGGACGTGAAGAAGTGTTGAAAGTCCATGCGCGCAACAAGCCGCTTGACGACACTGTCGACATGAAGGCGATCGCACAGCGGACGCCTGGCTTCTCCGGTGCAGACCTTGAGAACTTATTGAATGAAGCAGCTCTTGTAGCCGCTCGCCGCAATAAAAAGAAAATCGACATGTCCGATATCGACGAAGCGACCGACCGCGTCATTGCCGGCCCAGCGAAGAAGAATCGCGTCATTTCGAAAAAAGAACGCAATATCGTCGCATACCACGAGTCCGGGCATACCGTTATCGGCCTCGTTCTGGATGATGCAGATATCGTCCACAAAGTAACCATCGTGCCACGCGGACAAGCTGGCGGTTATGCCGTCATGCTGCCGAGGGAAGACCGTTACTTTATGACGAAACCGGAATTGCTCGATAAGATTTCTGGTTTGCTCGGCGGCCGCGTTGCAGAGGATATCGTCTTCGGCGAAGTATCCACCGGGGCACACAATGACTTCCAACGTGCAACGGCAATCGCCCGCAGCATGGTTACCGAATACGGAATGAGCGATAAGATCGGCCCAATCCAATTCGGCCAATCCCAAGGCGGCAATGTCTTCCTTGGTCGCGATTTCAATTCGGACCAAAACTATTCCGATGCGATCGCATTCGAGATCGATCAGGAAATCCAGCGCATCATCAAAGAGCAATACGTGCGGACGAAAGAGATTCTCACAGAAAAACGTGAGCTTCTTGAACTACTCGCCAACACATTGCTCGAAGTGGAAACACTGGATGCTGCTCAAATCCAGCACCTGAAAGAACACGGCACATTGCCGGAACGTTCGTATGAAGCCCTAAACGGCGATTACGGAAATGATGCAGCAAGCGAAACGGATTCAGATGCCGTCAACCCGGATGTTACGGGCGCGCCAAATGATCCATCAGCAGGCGATTTGCCGCAAGAAGGCTCATCAACTGATTCGCAAGGACCAATCCGAGAAGATCGCAAATAATCAAAAGCCGGTGCCGAGCCCTGTAAAGGGGCTTGGCACCGGCTTTTTGGTTTCGTGAAATTATGGTATGATGTGTTGGAAATTCAGCACGTAAATGGGGAGAAACTATGATCTTAGTAATGGACACCGGCAACACCAATATCGTCCTTGGGATATATGACGAAGACGAGCTTTTACACCACTGGCGAATGGAAACCGACCGCCACAAAACCGAAGATGAATACGCGATGCAGATCAAAGCGTTTTTGAATCATGTCGGCCTCGATTTTGAGGCAATCGATGGGATCATCATGTCGTCAGTCGTCCCGCCGATTATGTTCGCATTAGAGCGCATGGCTCAAAAATATTTTCATACGAAAGCATTGATTGTCGGGCCGGGGATCAAAACTGGTCTCAATATCAAATACGAAAATCCGCGTGAAGTCGGTGCGGATCGCATCGTCAATGCGGTCGCTGCCATTCAACAATACGGGGGGCCTTTGATCATCGTTGATTTCGGCACCGCCAATACGTTTTGTTATATCGATGAGCACAATCATTACCAGGGTGGCGCGATTGCTCCGGGCATTCAAAGTTCGACCGAAGCACTTTATACGCGCGCATCGAAATTGCCGCGCATCGAGATCGCGCGCCCGGATTCAGTCGTCGGGAAAAACACCATTTCAGCGATGCAGGCAGGGATCGTCTATGGCTATGTCGGCCAAGCGGAAGGCATCATCGCGCGAATGAAAAAGTTGAGCAAAAAGCCCCCGAAGGTCATTGCAACAGGCGGCCTTGCACCACTTATTGCAGACGAGTCGGACCTGATCGACCTGGTGGATCCGTTTTTAACATTGAAAGGCCTGCACTTCATATATAAACGCAATCAAGCGTAAGGAAAGGGAGAACTTTATGGCAGACTATTTAGTACGCGGCCTCGGCTTTGACGGCCATGTCCGTGCATTTGCAGTGAATACAACAGAAACAGTCGGCGAAGCACAGCGCCGCCACCAAACATGGCCTGCTGCAACTGCAGCACTCGGTCGTTTAATGACAGGGGGTGTCATGTTCGGCGCAATGCTAAAAGGGGACGACCGCGTCACATTGAAAATTGAAGCAGGTGGCCCAATCGGCCATCTGCTTGTCGATAGCGATGCCAAAGGCAATGTGCGCGGCTATGTCTCAAACCCGCAAACCCATGTCGACAGCAAAGGCGGCAAACTCGATGTCAAAGGCGTCGTCGGCACCGACGGCATGCTATCGGTCGTCAAAGACCTCGGCATGCGCGATTACTTCACCGGCCAGTCGCCGATCGTCTCCGGGGAAATCGCGGAAGATTTGACCTATTATTTTGTTGTCTCTGAACAAGTGCCGTCGTCAGTCGGCCTTGGCGTGCTCGTCGATACCGACAATTCGGTCCTCGCCGCGGGAGGCTTTATCATCCAGCTGATGCCGGATACGGACGATGAGACCATCACTGCCATCGAAAAACGCTTAGCTAAAATAGAACCTGTCTCTTCCATGATCAAGCGCGGGCTTTCCCCGGAAGAAATTCTGGAAGAAGTGCTTGGACAGGGAAATGTCCAAATTCTCGGAAAAACACCTGTGCAATTCAGCTGTGATTGCTCTAAAGAGAAGTTCGCTGAAGGGCTCATCGGCTTAGGTGCCGCAGAAATCCGTGAAATGATCGAAACGGATGGTCAAGCAGAAGCGGAATGCCATTTCTGCCACGAACAGTACCACTACAACAAAGAAGAATTGGAAGCGTTGCTCAATGAAATCGAATCGAATTAATACCGCACCTCCGGCAAAAAAGCGCCATTTGAAAACGAAACCGGTCCTTTTGGTAATCGGCATCTTGCTACTGGCCAATTTATTTTGGTTTATCGCCTGGCTCATCCCGAACGGCAGCAGTGCAGCGAATGAAGAAGTCGCAGCAGTCGACGGCGAAGAAATCACCCGCGCCGAATGGATGGCGGCGATGGAAGAACAGCACGGCCGCGGCGCCTTGCTTGAGTTAGTCAATGAAAAAGTCATGGCCGCAGCAGCAGCCGATTATGATATTGAGGTATCCGATAAGGAAATCGACCTCGAACTTGCGATGATACGGACTGCACAAGACGGAACAGAAGAGCTGCTCTACGCCAGCGACACGGAGCGCCAGCGCGAAAAAGTGAAAGCGCAATTGATCTTAGAGAAAGTATTGACGAAAGATGTTCTGATCGAAGAACAGGCTATCAAAGATTTCTACGAAGACAACCGTGCGATTTATGAAGTCAAAGATTCCTACCGGACGAGCATGATTGTCCTCAATTCCAAAGCAGAAGCGGAAGAAGCAATAAAAGAACTTGATAACGGTTCGAGCTTTGAAGCGCTCGCGCGTGAACGTTCGATTGATAACGCTACTGGCAACCTTGGTGGAGACATTGGTTTTGTGTCGCCGAATCAACCGTCAATTGACCAGCAAATTACAGCAGCGGTAGCGGATATCGATCCCGGTACTTGGTCGCAGCCGCTTGCGCTCGATGATGGGCGCACAGCCATTATCATGGTCAAAGAAAAAATCGAAGGTCGAACATTCAGCTACGACGAAGTAAAAGAACATATCAGCCGCGAACTGGCACTTGAACAATTGCCTCAATCCGTATCTCCTGAAGCATTTTGGCAGGAATTCAATGCTGAATGGTTCTACGGTGAATAAAGGGCGCATACATACGCCCTTTTCCTAAGGATTGACAGTTCCTAAGACAGTTGATAGGATAAAAGAAATAATGTCGACAAAAATACTAGGGATTAGGAGTGGTAAGCATGGCACGAGTAGGAAATTCGATTACTGATTTGATTGGGCATACACCAATTGTGAAATTAAACCGGTTGACAGGTCCTGAGGATGCAGAAGTGTACGTGAAATTGGAATACTACAACCCAGGCTCTAGCGTTAAAGACCGGATCGCATTGGCGATGATTGAAGCAGCTGAAAAATCCGGTGACTTGAAATCCGGTGATACTTTGATCGAGCCGACAAGCGGCAACACGGGAATCGGCCTCGCCATGATTGCTGCAGCAAAAGGCTACCGTTCTGTTTTGGTTATGCCGGAAACAATGAGCATGGAACGTCGCAACCTTTTGCGCGCATACGGAGCAGAATTAGTGTTGACGCCAGGTCCGGACGGAATGAACGGGCCGAACGGCGCCATCAAGACAGCCGAAAAACTCGCAGCTGAAAACTCCTGGTTCATGCCGCAGCAATTCAACAATCCGGCAAACCCAGAAGTGCATCGTTTAACGACTGGCCCTGAAATCGTGGAAGCGATGGATCAATTGGATGGATTTATTTCCGGCATTGGGACAGGCGGCACCATTACAGGCGCTGGGCAAGTGTTGAAAGAACATTTTCCGAACATCCATATTGTAGCTGTCGAGCCGACCGATTCCCCGGTCTTGTCCGGAGGTAAACCTGGTCCCCATAAAATTCAGGGCATCGGCGCTGGATTTGTTCCGGCCGTATTGAACACAGAAATCTACGATGAAATCATGCAAGTAAGCAACGAGCAATCCTACGAGTTCGCCCGCAGAACTGCCCGCGAAGAAGGCATTCTCGGTGGCGTTTCATCAGGGGCTGCTATCTATGCAGCGCTCCAACTCGCAAAGCGTCTCGGAAAAGGCAAGAAAGTATTAGCGATCTTGCCGTCGAACGGCGAGCGCTATTTGAGCACTCCGCTATATCAATTCGATGAAAATTAATAAATGACAAAAGAGCCTGCTGATTCAGCGGGCTCTTTTATTGTGGCAAAAAGGCATGCATTCACGATAAGATGAAAGTAGTTTGAAGACTTTTATTTCCTAGGAAATAACCAATTTCTTTATTTCATAGATGGACGGTGAATTTGGATGAACCTAAACTTAAACGAAAAAACACACGTGATGGGAATTCTTAACGTCACGCCGGATTCCTTTTCCGACGGCGGACAATTCGATAATGTCGAAAAAGCAGTCTCTCGCGCCAAGCAAATGATCGGAGACGGTGCGGCAATTATCGATGTTGGCGGTGAATCGACGCGCCCAGGACACACGCAAATTTCAGATGAAGAGGAAATCGCGCGAGTCGTTCCAGTTATTAAGGCGCTCAAAGAGCAGACGCATGCACTCATTTCCATCGATACCTACAAATCGGCCGTCGCCAAAGCAGCTGTCGAGGCGGGCGCAGACATTATCAACGACATCTGGGGCGCGAAATACGACCCTGAAATCGCTAAAGTCGCAGCTGATAAGCAAGTGCCGATCATCCTTATGCACAACCGGTCAAAAGCTGTTTACGATGATTTTTGGTCGGACGTCCGGGAAGATTTAACGGAAAGCATCCTTATCGCACGAAATGCAGGGGTGCCGAACGATCATATTTGGCTGGATCCTGGCATCGGATTCGCCAAAACGCTCGCGCAAAACGTTGAAATGATGCAACATCTCGATCAACTTGTAGCGATGGGTTATCCGGTGCTGCTCGGCACTTCGCGCAAATCGTTTATTGGAAAACTGCTCGATGTACCGGTTGATGAGCGTCTGGAAGGCTCTCTCTCGACCGTCGCATTTGGTGTAATGAGAGGCTGTCAACTTGTCCGTGTACATGACGTAAAAGAAACGGTACGCACAGTTAAGATGATGGATTTCTTGACTGGAATGACCGAGGTGGAGGGAAATTGATGGATTATATTCATTTGAATGAAATGGAGTTTTACGGTTACCATGGTGTATTTCCGGAGGAAACAAAGCTCGGTCAACGCTACAGGGCTACGGTGACATTGGCGGTCGACTTGAAGCGCGCCGGAGAAACTGATGAACTAGAGTATACAGTCCATTACGGTGAAGCATACGAAACGTGTCGTGAGATTATTGAAGGGACACCAAAAAAACTGGTAGAGGCCGTGGCTGAGACTGTAGCAGCCGAACTCTTGAGCCGGTTTCCGCTTGTCCAAGGCGTGCGCGTTCAGTTGATTAAACCCGATCCGCCGATCCCGGGCCATTACAAATCAGTTGCCATCGATATCACGCGGGGGAATTTCTAATGAACATCGCTTATTTGTCACTCGGTTCGAATTTAGGAGACCGTAAAGCGCAACTTCAAGAAGCGGTTCGGTTGCTTCAAGCACACACAGGAATTTCTAATGTGAAAATATCTTCCATCTATGAGACGGCTCCTGTTGGCTTCATTGAGCAGTCCGCTTTTTTGAACCTAGCCGTTCGTTTGGAGACAGAGCTTTCTGCGCTCGACTTGTTGGATGTCTGTCAGGAGATTGAACAGGCGTTGCACCGAGAGCGTCTTGTCCATTGGGGCCCGCGTACGGTAGACCTTGACATTTTGCTATATAATCACGACAATATGAAAACGGAGAGGCTGGTTATCCCACACCCTCATATGCAGGAGCGGGCTTTTGTTCTCGTTCCGCTCCGAGAGCTCATACCTAAGCTGATTCTTCCGGCGGATGTGGAAGCACAAGAGTTAAGGTTATGGAAAACCTATAGTGACACAAATGCTTTTATATATGATCACGAGTGATCACAGAAACTTTAAAAGCTGAAAAGGAATTTAGAACAGCCTGAAAACAAGTGGTAAAAGAGAACCTGTTTCAAGAAAAGCTGACGATACCTTAAGCAGTGTAAGTGAGATGAAAAGCTGCCGCCGAACATTGGCAGCTTTTTCTTATGTAGCGGCATGAGAAATTGTGTACAATGGATAAATACACGAAAGCACGTGGTTTTAACATAAAAGGAGTGTAGGACATGTCAGAAGAATTGAATGACCAATTATTGGTGCGGCGCCAGAAAATGCAAACTTTCCGTGATCACGGACTCGATCCGTTCGGCAAGCGTTTCGAACGCACGCATCTTTCGAAAGAGATCGTGGAACAATACGATCAGTTCTCTAAAGAAGAGCTAGAAGAAAAATCGGTTGAAGTGATTATCGCAGGGCGTATCATGACAAAGCGCGGTAAAGGGAAAGCTGGTTTTGCACACTTACAAGACTTAAAAGGCCAACTTCAAATCTATGTCCGCAAAGATGCAATCGGCGAAGAATCATACGAATTCTTTAATACAGCAGATCTCGGCGATATTATCGGGGTTCGCGGGACTGTATTCAAAACAAATGTCGGCGAACTTTCTGTTAAAGCCCAAGAAGTGGAGTACTTAACGAAAGCCCTTCGCCCGCTGCCAGAAAAATTCCACGGCCTAAAAGATGTTGAACAGCGTTACCGCCAGCGTTATCTCGATTTAATTGTAAGTGAAGAAAGTAAAGAGACGTTTATCCTTCGCAGCCGTATCATTCAATCGATGCGCCGTTACCTGGATAACGAAGGCTTCTTGGAAGTTGAAACGCCAATGCTTCATTCAATAGCGGGTGGAGCGACAGCGCGCCCGTTTGTAACTCACCATAATGCGTTGGATATGGAATTGTATATCCGTATCGCCATCGAGCTTCACTTGAAGCGTCTTATTGTCGGTGGGTTGGAAAAAGTCTACGAGATTGGCCGTGTTTTCCGCAACGAAGGAATCTCAACACGCCATAACCCAGAGTTCACGATGTTGGAGCTCTATGAAGCATACGCTGACTATAATGACATAATGGAACTGACGGAAAACTTGATCGCTCATACAGCACAAGAGGTTCTTGGTAACACCACTGTCCGATATGGCGAAGAAGAAATCAACCTGGCTCCAGGTTGGACGCGTCTACATATGGCAGACGCTGTTAAAGAGTACACAGGTGTGGACTTCTGGAAACAAATGTCGAAAGAAGAAGCTCAAGCGCTTGCTAATGAGCACGGCATCGAAATTAAACCGACGATGGAAGTTGGGCACATCCTAAATGAATTCTTCGAACAAAAAGTCGAGGAGCAGTTAGTGCAACCAACATTTATCTATGGACATCCAGTCGAAATTTCTCCTTTGGCTAAGAAAAATCCTGAAGATGAGCGTTTCACGGACCGCTTCGAATTATTCATTGTACGTAGAGAACATGCGAATGCTTTTACTGAATTAAACGATCCAATTGACCAGCGCGAACGTTTCGAAGCTCAATTAGTAGAGAAAGAAGAAGGAAACGATGAAGCGCATGAAATGGATGATGATTTTATCGAAGCACTTGAATATGGTCTACCGCCGACAGGAGGCTTGGGCATCGGAATCGATCGCCTAGTCATGTTGCTGACTAATTCTGCCTCGATCCGAGATGTATTATTGTTCCCGCAGATGCGTCCAAAAGAATAGTAAAAAAATAAAGCCAAATAAGCCGAATAGCTTGTTTGGTTTTATTTTTAAAATACTCTTGCGCTAAAGTTGAATAGGTGGTAAGATACTTCTTGTCGCGTTTTTAGAAAATGCGTGGTACAAAAAAGCGAGAAAATAACTATTGACTCTTAAAGGAGAGTTTGATAGTATATAAAAGTCGCTGTCATATAAGCGCCTATGAACCTTGAAAACTGAACAGCAAAACGTCAACAATACAGCCGCGAGTGATCGCGGCGAACTTACTGATCAGCGCAAGCAGATCAAAGCGAATCGCGCGTCTACGGACGGCGATACGCCAGCAACGATTGAGCAATCAACACTACTCTATAATGGAGAGTTTGATCCTGGCTCAGGACGAACGCTGGCGGCGTGCCTAATACATGCAAGTCGAGC
>NZ_JBHSGL010000008.1:0-1713 GCF_042654465.1 Planococcus dechangensis
GTAGATGTCCGTGGTAGGAGAGCGTTCTAAGGGCGTTGAAGTCAGACCGGAAGGACTGGTGGAGCGCTTAGAAGTGAGAATGCCGGTATGAGTAACGAAAGACGGGTGAGAATCCCGTCCACCGAATGCCTAAGGTTTCCTGAGGAAGGCTCGTCCGCTCAGGGTTAGTCGGGACCTAAGTCGAGGCCGATAGGCGTAGACGATGGACAACAGGTTGATATTCCTGTACCACCTCCCCGCCGTTTGAGCAATGGGGGGACGCAGAAGGATAAGGAGAGCGTGCCGTTGGTTGTGCACGTCCAAGTCGTGAGATGAGAAATGAGGCAAATCCCATTTCTATACAACATTGAGCGGTGATGGCAAGAGGTTTACCTCAGAGTCCCTGATTTCACACTGCCAAGAAAAGCCTCTAGCGAGGCGGGAGGTGCCCGTACCGCAAACCGACACAGGTAGGCGAGAAGAGAATTCTAAGGTGAGCGAGTGAACTCTCGTTAAGGAACTCGGCAAAATGACCCCGTAACTTCGGGAGAAGGGGTGCTCTGGTAGGGTGAATAGCCCGAGAGAGCCGCAGTGAATAGGCCCAGGCGACTGTTTAGCAAAAACACAGGTCTCTGCAAAACCGTAAGGTGACGTATAGGGGCTGACGCCTGCCCGGTGCTGGAAGGTTAAGGGGAGTGCTTAGCGCAAGCGAAGGTGCGAACCGAAGCCCCAGTAAACGGCGGCCGTAACTATAACGGTCCTAAGGTAGCGAAATTCCTTGTCGGGTAAGTTCCGACCCGCACGAAAGGCGTAACGATCTGGGCACTGTCTCAACGAGAGACTCGGTGAAATTATAGTACCTGTGAAGATGCAGGTTACCCGCGACAGGACGGAAAGACCCCGTGGAGCTTTACTGTAGCCTGATATTGAATTTTGGTGCAACTTGTACAGGATAGGTAGGAGCCTAAGAGCCCGGAGCGCCAGCTTCGGAGGAGGCGTCGGTGGGATACTACCCTGGTTGTATTGAACTTCTAACCCACAAGCCTTAGCGGCTTGGGAGACAGTGTCAGGCGGGCAGTTTGACTGGGGCGGTCGCCTCCTAAAGAGTAACGGAGGCGCCCAAAGGTTCCCTCAGAATGGTTGGAAATCATTCGCAGAGTGTAAAGGCATAAGGGAGCTTGACTGCGAGACGTACAGGTCGAGCAGGGTCGAAAGACGGGCTTAGTGATCCGGTGGTTCCGCATGGAAGGGCCATCGCTCAACGGATAAAAGCTACCCCGGGGATAACAGGCTTATCTCCCCCAAGAGTCCACATCGACGGGGAGGTTTGGCACCTCGATGTCGGCTCATCGCATCCTGGGGCTGTAGTCGGTCCCAAGGGTTGGGCTGTTCGCCCATTAAAGCGGTACGCGAGCTGGGTTCAGAACGTCGTGAGACAGTTCGGTCCCTATCCGTCGCGGGCGCAGGAAATTTGAGAGGAGCTGTCCTTAGTACGAGAGGACCGGGATGGACACACCGCTGGTGTACCAGTTGTTCTGCCAAGAGCATCGCTGGGTAGCTATGTGTGGCCGGGATAAGTGCTGAAAGCATCTAAGCACGAAGCCCCCCTCAAGATGAGATTTCCCATTGCGCAAGCAAGTAAGATCCCTCAAAGACGATGAGGTAGATAGGTTCGGGGTGGAAGCGTGGCGACACGTGCAGCTGACGAATACTAATCGATCGAGGACTTAACCA
>NZ_JBHSGL010000009.1:0-775 GCF_042654465.1 Planococcus dechangensis
AAATGCTGAGTGTAAAAATATGGCGCGCCCGAGAGGACTCGAACCTCTAACCGCTTGATTCGTAGTCAAGTACTCTATCCAATTGAGCTACGGGCGCATATATTGTTTTTGCAAAAGATTGGTGCCGAGGACCGGAATCGAACCGGTACGGTAGTCACCTACCGCAGGATTTTAAGTCCTGTGCGTCTGCCAGTTCCGCCACCCCGGCTAGGGTTGGCATCTATCTGTGCAAAAAAATGGAGCGGAAGACGAGGGTCGAACTCGCGACCTCCACCTTGGCAAGGTGGCGTTCTACCACTGAACTACTTCCGCTAAATGGTGCGGGTGAAGGGAGTCGAACCCCCACGCCCGAAGGCGCTAGATCCTAAGTCTAGTGCGTCTGCCAGTTCCGCCACACCCGCGTGGCAATTAAGTTGTAAAAAATGGTGAGCCATGAAGGATTCGAACCTTCGACCCTCTGATTAAAAGTCAGATGCTCTACCAACTGAGCTAATGGCTCCTAGATGAGTGGTGCCGGAGAAAGGACTTGAACCCTCAACCTACTGATTACAAGTCAGTTGCTCTACCAGTTGAGCTACTCCGGCAACAGAGATAAAAATGGTGGAGGATGACGGGATCGAACCGCCGACCCTCTGCTTGTAAGGCAGATGCTCTCCCAGCTGAGCTAATCCTCCGTATGTATGCCCAGCGACGTCCTACTCTCACAGGGGGAGACCCCCAACTACCATCGGCGCAAAAGAGCTTAACTTCCGTGTTCGGGATGGGAACGGGTGTG
>NZ_JBHSGL010000011.1:0-559 GCF_042654465.1 Planococcus dechangensis
AAGCCGGAGCCGCAGCGAAAGCGAGTCTGAATAGGGCGCCAGAGTATGTAGTTGTAGACCCGAAACCAGGTGATCTACCCATGTCCAGGGTGAAGGTAAGGTAACACTTACTGGAGGCCCGAACCCACGCACGTTGAAAAGTGCGGGGATGAGGTGTGGGTAGCGGAGAAATTCCAATCGAACCTGGAGATAGCTGGTTCTCTCCGAAATAGCTTTAGGGCTAGCCTCAAGAAGAGAATCCTGGAGGTAGAGCACTGTTTGGACTAGGGGCCCATCCCGGGTTACCGAATTCAGACAAACTCCGAATGCCAGTGATTTATGCTTGGGAGTCAGACTGCGAGTGATAAGATCCGTAGTCAAGAGGGAAACAGCCCAGACCACCAGCTAAGGTCCCCAAATATCCGTTAAGTGGAAAAGGATGTGGCGTTGCTTAGACAACCAGGATGTTGGCTTAGAAGCAGCCATCATTTAAAGAGTGCGTAATAGCTCACTGGTCGAGTGACACTGCGCCGAAAATGTACCGGGGCTAAACGGATTACCGAAGCTGTGGATGGACATC
>NZ_JBHSGL010000012.1:0-1471 GCF_042654465.1 Planococcus dechangensis
GGTGCTGCACCCCTAAAGTTAGAGTTAAAAATCTAACTTTAGGGGTGTTTTTTCTATGGCAAAATACAGCGAAGAATTCAAACTAAACCTGGTCAACGAGTATTTGGCTGGCCCATTGGGCTATCCACGCTTAGCTCAAAAATATGGCCTGTCCAGCCACGGGCAAATTGCCCGCTGGGTGCGGGCTTTCCAAGCATTTGGAAAAGAAGGCTTGCGGAACAGGGAGAAGAACCGGGTGTATTCTGTTCAATTCAAGCTGGATGTATTACACTTTATGAAACAAACAGGCGCTTCCTACCAGGACGCAGCGATTGAATTCAAGATGCACAACCCGACGCTCATTGTGAAATGGAAACAAGCATTTTTGGCAAAAGGGGCAGGAGGCCTGAGAACGAAAGGACGGCCATCCATGGCGGAAAATCCGAAAAAGAAACCGGCAAAACCAACTGGGACGATGTCCCGTGAAGAACAGCTTGAACGCGAGAATGAGCTTCTCCGCTTGGAGATTGCGTATTTAAAAAAGTTAGACGCTTTCCAGGAGAACCCGAATGCCTACCTCGAAAAGCACAAGCAGCGCTGGCATTCGAACTCCAAGAAGAAGGATTCCGATTAAGGGATGTGCTGAAGATCGCCGATCTTCCAGAAGCCACGTACCATTACCACCGGCAGCGGTTCGATTCGGAAGACCCGGATCTGGAATGGAAAACAGTGATTCGGGCATTGTTTGAGAAACACGAAGGCCGGTACGGGTATCGCCGGATCCACTTGGAATTAAAGGCGCAAGGCTACGTCATCAACCATAAGAAAGTCCAACGCCTCCTGAATGAATTGAAGTTGAAATGTGTGAAGTTCATCCGGAAATCGCGCTATCGCTCTTATAAAGGCAAGGTCGGGACCATCGCGAAAAACCGGTTGAACCGCCGGTTCCACACCTCGCACGCCTTGCAAAAAATCGTGACGGATGTCACCGAATTCAAATGTACGGACGAAGACAAGCTTTACTTAAGCCCGGTGATGGATCTCTATAACGGCGAAATCATTGGACTGGGCATGTCCAAACGGCCCACCCTCGACTTTGTCCTGGACTCGCTGCATCAAGCCTTGCCCATCATTCAGGAAGGAGCTGCTTACCGGACCACCCTCCATTCCGACCAAGGCTGGCATTACCAGCACCGGTTGTGGGTGAAGACATTAAAGCAGAACCGGATTTTCCAAAGCATGTCCCGTAAGGCGACGTGTGCCGACAATGCGGCGATGGAGAACTTCTTTGGTTTGCTTAAACAGGAGATGTATTACGGAGAAAAACGGGTCCCGTATGAAGAATTGAAGGCGAAAATTGATCGGTACGTCCATTACTACAACCACGAACGTATTAAAGAAAAATTGGCCGGCATGAGTCCGGTGAATTACCGAATTCATGCCAGCCAATTAGCTGCATAACTAAAACTCTAACTTTAAGGGGTCACTACCC
>NZ_JBHSGL010000013.1:0-686 GCF_042654465.1 Planococcus dechangensis
CCTTAACCTTGCATGCAATCGTAACTCGCCGGTTCATTCTACAAAAGGCACGCTATCACCCATTAACGGGCTCTAACTACTTGTAGGCACACGGTTTCAGGATCTATTTCACTCCCCTTCCGGGGTGCTTTTCACCTTTCCCTCACGGTACTGGTTCACTATCGGTCACTAGGGAGTATTTAGCCTTGGGAGATGGTCCTCCCGGATTCCGACGGAATTTCACGTGTTCCGCCGTACTCAGGATCCACTCTGGAGGGGATGAACTTTCGGTTACGGGGCTATTACCCTGTCTCGCGGACCGTTCCAGGTCGCTTCGCCTAATCCATTCCTTTGTAACTCCGTATAGAGTGTCCTACAACCCCAGAAGGCAAGCCTTCTGGTTTGGGCTGATCCCGTTTCGCTCGCCGCTACTTGGGGAATCGCATTTGCTTTCTCTTCCTTCAGGTACTTAGATGTTTCAGTTCCCTGAGTCTGCCTTCTCATGTGCTATGTATTCACACATGGATACTGCTCCATTACGAACAGTGGGTTTCCCCATTCGGAAATCTCCGGATCACAGCTCACTTACAGCTCCCCGAAGCATATCGGTGTTAGTGCCGTCCTTCTTCGGCTCCTAGTGCCAAGGCATCCACCGTGCGCCCTTTCTAACTTAACCACTGCGGGTCAATCAAAAAAGTCGATCGCTT
>NZ_JBHSGL010000014.1:0-39825 GCF_042654465.1 Planococcus dechangensis
TCAATCGTTGCTGGCGCATCGCCGTCCGTAGACGCGCGATTCGCTTTGATCTGCTTGCGCTGATCAGTAAGTTAAGTCACGAACACCGAAGTTCGGAATGGCGAGTGCTCCGATCGCCCGGAGGCGACCTTCGCAAAAGCCGTTCGCGCGCCAAGGCGCTCGTGACGTCTTTCGTTGACGTTTTGCTGTTCAGTTTTCAAGGTTCATGTTGTGCGCCTTGTTATTGGCGACTTGATTACTATATCCCTTTTAAAAGTCGGTGTCAATACTATTTCAAAATATTTTTTCCGACTCGTTTCGAGGACATTTATTACTATATACCGCCTGCTCAAAAAAATCAAGCACTTTCTTGAAAAAAGATTTTTCTAAGTTTTTTATAATCAGTAACAAAGAATAGGAGTCCAGCAATAACTATGCTTCCTCCAATAATCTGTGTGGTAGTCACCAACTCTCCTAGGATGAAATATGCGAGTATCGCAGCTCCCACAGGCTCAAACAATATCGCGATTGAGATTACATTGGTACTCACCCATTTAACTGCCCAATTAAATAAAGTATGCCCAAGTAGATTTGGGATTAGTGCCAAAAGAATGAACCACATCCATTCACTTCCCGGATATGGACCGAACGACTCTCCCTTTATGATGATATAGAAAAATAGCGTTATCGTACTAAAAGAGTACACGACAAATGTATAAGTAACTAAAGAAAGCCGCTTTCTCACATCTTGCCCAAACAATAAATAAGCCGTGATCAATGCACACGCTATAAGCGCGAGGATATCACCAAACAAAGCACTGCCGCTGATTTGAAAATCTCCATAAGCAATTACTATACTTCCTGCGATCGCAATCGCTCCTGATAACAAGGTCTTAATAGAAAGGCGCTCTTTAAAAAAGAAATATGTCCCCGCAAATGCAAAAAGAGGCTGCAGTGTCACTAGGACTGTTGAACTCGCCACCGAAGTATAATTGAGGGATTCAAACCAAAGAATAAAATGAAACGCTAAAAAAACTCCGGCGATTGCTGAAAAAAACCAATCTCTTCTACTGAGTTTCTTTAATTCGGATAGATAACTATAGAGGAATACAGGAGCCATTAATAGAATAGAAAACAACATCCTATAAAATGCTGTGACACCGGCATCGGATGTTGTCATTTTAACAAAGATGGCTGACATCGCTACAGATATAACTCCGATTAGGATGGGGATATAAGGATGAATTGCTGGTTTTTCCATAAAGCACCTCTAGCTGCGTAAGATTTTCACATCACTTTACAGTTTGCCATTTGCTGACTCGACATACAACAGCAAAGTGAAATGGAGGTTTTGATTTTGGAATTTTTCAGCGCACTGGAAATCTCTTCACTAGAAACATTTTTGAAATTAATTATTGCCGCCGTATTGAGTTTAGTAATCGGATTAGAAAGGGAATTAAAAAGGAAGCCTGTGGGGCTGAAGACAAGCATGGTCATCGCAACGTTCAGCTGCTTATTGACAATCATTTCAATTGAGTCTGCCTATATAGCTGAAGGCAGCAACAATGAAGGTGTGAATATTACCATGGATCCGCTCCGTCTTGCTGCTCAAATCGTTTCCGGTATTGGCTTTCTAGGCGCCGGGGTAATATTGAAGCGCGGTAATGATTCCATTTCGGGCTTAACGACCGCAGCGATGATCTGGGGAGCCGGCGGAATTGGCATTGCAGTTGCCGCTGGCTTTTACATCGAAGCAGTTACTGCTGTATTGCTTGTGCTCATCGGCATCGAAGCGCTCCCTCCCCTGCTCTTTCGATTTGGCCCTAAACGCTTACGCATGATGGAAGCTAAACTGACGGTTTACGTATCTGATGAGAACTCTATCAGTAAAGTGCTGGAAGAGTTAAAACGCAGTGAAATGATCGTAGAGGACTTGTCGATCCTTCACCCACAGCAAACGCAAGAAACTCTCAACCACATCCTGTCGATCCGCATGTCCTATGTACAAGGAAAAGAAACTATTGATTTGTACAGGGAGATTTCGGCAATCGAGTATGTGCAGCAAGTGGATATTGAAATGATCAATTAAAGGAGGAATTGTTTTGGGAGAGTTTTTTGGGTTATTAAAGGGAGGAAACAAGCCTTCACTTTATGCAGCATTAATCAATACCTTTATCGCAATTATGAAAGGAGTCGCTTTTACCTTTACCGGCAACGTCGCCATGTTCGCTGAAACCATGCACTCTATTGGCGATGCAGCAAACCAATATTTTGTCTTCATCGGCTCGGCCTTATCCAAAAAAGCTCCAACCAAGCGCTTTCCGAATGGTTTCGGACGACTGTTGAATTTGGTATTACTTGCTGCGGTCTTAATTGTCGGAATCATGGCCTATGAAACGATACGGGAAGGTTGGCATCAAATAAGTTCCCCAGTGCAAGCAGAAGGCTTTATCATTAGTGTTGTTGTTTTATCAATTGCCATTTTACTTGAATTATTTGTCCTCTATAAAGCTGGCAAGGAGGTATTGCATGAAGCGGGAGTCAAAGGCGGCGCGCTTGCCCCATTGACAACTAGCTTCTCCCACTTGAATCGTGCCAAACCAGCAACAAAGTTAGTTTTTCTTGAAGATTTGGTCGCGACTTCAGGCGGCATTCTCGCTTTGATAGCTGTTTTGATTGCCCATTACACAGGTTTTCTTCAAATCGAGGGGGCTGCATCGATTGCGATCGGCTTCATGATGTTCTATGTTGTGACGAAAGTATTTTTGGATAATGCCCGCGGTGCCATCGGGGAAACTGATGAACAAATGGTCAATCACATCGCTCACTTGCTGACTGATCACAACTCAGTGAAGGACATACGCAAACTAGAGGTTGTTAAAGAAGGAGAATTTCTTCACGTTGAAACTTTAATCGAGGTTGATCCGAATTTGAATGTAAAACAGGCTGATGAGTTGCAAAACCGATTGGCTGAAATTATTTTGAGCCAACCGAGCGTAGAAGATGTCATTGTCTCACTAGATGCAGATGATGGCGAAGAACATTGGGTCCATGTCAACAACCGGCCGGACTCGTTGAAATAACTTCATAATAAAAGCCCGATGCAAAGGCATCGGGCTTTTTCTATATCTTATAAAGAAGCTTCTAATATTTTTTGGACATCTTGCCCATTTAATTTATTGAAATTGCCGAACTCGCCGTAAACGAGTGTTTTGTCTACAATATCAGAAAAGCGTGAATCGTCGATATCGTAATCTTTCAAGCTGCTTGGAGCACCGATTGATGTCCAAAACTCAACCAAACGATCGATGCCTTCATGTGCAATTTGTTCATCGGATTTATTCGCAGGATCCACCTCGAATACACGAACTGCCATCTGTGCAAAGCGGGCCGGGTTCACCGGTACATTATGGCGCATCCATTGAGGGAAAAGTATCGCCAAACCGCCAGCATGCGGGATATCGTAGATTGCTGATACGGCATGTTCAATGTTATGGGATGCCCAGTCTCCGTTATAGCCCATTTGCAGGAAGTTATTGAGCCCCATCGTACCGGCAAACAGAATCGTTTCACGATGTTCATAGCTTTCAAGGTCTTCCATGAGCTTCGGAGCTGTATCGATCACTGCACGTAGCACACCTTCGATCATCTGGTCCTGAACAGGTGTATTTGTTGCGTTGTGATAATACTGTTCGAACATGTGTGACATCATATCAACTACACCGTAGATTGTATGGTTGCGCGGTACGGATTTCGTATAGTTTGGATCCAAAATGGAGAATTTAGGGAATGTCAGCGGGCTGCCCCATCCATATTTTTCTTCTGTTTCTTCGTTTGTGATGACAGACCCGGCATTCATTTCAGAGCCTGTTGCGGCCAATGTCAACACAGTGCCAAACGGCAATACTTCTTCGGGCGTTGCTTTGCGTGTGACAAAATCCCATGAGTCGCCGTCATATTTGGCACCAGCTGCGATGAGCTTCGTGCAATCGATGACAGAACCGCCACCTACAGCTAATAACATATCAATGTTCTCTTTTTTGCAGATTTCAATTCCACGTTTCGCCGTTGAAAGGCGCGGGTTTGGTTCTACGCCGGAAAGTTCATGAATTTCGACGCCGATTTCATTCAATGTAGACATGACTTCATCGTAAAGGCCGTTTTTCTTGATACTGCCCCCACCGTAAACGACCAACACTTTATTACCATAATTTGGTATTTCTTTTTTCAATGCTTCGAGTTGCCCTTTGCCAAAAATTAATTTGACCGGGTTATAAAAAGAAAATGCGTTCATCAAATCTCCTCCTCCGAAATACGTTCAGTTTTCATTATGAATTTTCAATACTTAAAAAGCAAAAATTTGAGCGCAAGAAAACCGCCCGGCTAATGCCGAGCGGTTTGTTGTTACACCCATCCACGGAAGCGCGATGCTTCTGCAGTTCTTCTTGCTCCTACCATGTAAGCGGCAAGGCGCATGTCGATATTGCGATTTGTCGCTACATTATAAACATTGTCAAAAGCTTCAACGAGTTTTTTCTCGAGCTTTTCATCAACTTCTTCTTGTGTCCAATAATAACCTTGGTTGTTCTGTACCCATTCAAAATAAGATACTGTAACCCCGCCTGAACTTGCTAATACATCCGGTACTAGCAAAATTCCGCGTTCCGTCAGAATCTTCGTCGCTTCTGCAGTAGTCGGGCCATTAGCCGCTTCTACTACAATCGACGCTTTAATATCGTGAGCGTTTTCTTCGGTTATTTGGTTGGCAATTGCTGCAGGCACCAGAATGTCACAATCGATTTCGAACAATTCTTTGTTGGTGATCGTATTGTCGAAAAGCGTGGTGACTGTTCCGAAGCTGTCGCGGCGATCGAGAAGATAATCGATGTCCAAGCCCGCCGGATCATGAAGCGCGCCGTAAGCATCAGAAATGCCGACTACTTTCGCTCCCGCATCATGAAGGAATTTCGCCAAGAAACTGCCCGCGTTCCCGAACCCTTGAATGACGACGCGTGCACCCTTCATGTCAAGGCCACGTTTTTTCGCTGCTTCATTGATGACAATAGTAACGCCTTGGGCAGTCGCTTTATCACGGCCTTGTGAACCACCGAGCACAATCGGTTTACCAGTGATGAATCCTGGTGAGTTAAATTCGTCAATCTTGCTGTATTCATCGAACATCCAAGCCATGATCTGCGAGTTAGTGAAAACATCCGGTGCCGGAATGTCCTTGTTCGGCCCGACGATTTGGCTGATTGCGCGAACGTAGCCGCGGCTCAGCTTCTCGATTTCATGCATGGACATTTCCCGAGGATCACAGATGATTCCGCCTTTACCGCCACCGTATGGCAAATCCACGATTCCGCATTTCAATGTCATCCACATGGAAAGCGCTATAACTTCGTCGCGGTTTACATCGGGGTGAAAGCGCACTCCACCCTTTGTTGGACCGACAGCATCATTATGCTGTGCGCGGAAGCCAGTGAACACTTTGGTTTTCCCATTATCCATCCGTACCGGGATGCGCACTTCCAAAATCCGCATCGGCTCTTTCAGAAGTTCGTACATCGAATCTTCGTATCCGAGTTTGTCCAATGCAATTTTAATGACATCTTGCGTTGACGTCAACAAGTTCAAGTTTTCAGCCATTGTTTAATTTCGCCTCTTTGTGTTTTAGTAATTACCCGCATCTAGTGTAACATGGCAAACTCCCATTTGCCACAAACATTGTTATTTTGTGAACACTTGGTGAATGCGTTCGAGCGCCCAGTCCAACTCTTCTTTCGAGATGATCAGCGGTGGTGCAAAACGGATTACTGTATCGTGTGTTTCTTTGCATAACAAGCCAAGCTCTTTCAGCTGTTCGCAATATGGACGCGCTGCTTCTGTCAATTCCATCCCGATGAACAAACCGCGGCCACGGACTTCTTTAATAACCGGATGATCGATTTTTTTCAGTTCATCCATGAAGTACGTGCCGAGTTCTTGTGAACGCTCAGTCAAGTTTTCATCCTGGATCACTTGCATCGAAGCGAGTGATACTGCGCATGCCAGCGGGTTTCCGCCGAACGTGGAGCCGTGCGAACCTGGATTGAACACACCAAGTACTTCACTGTCAGCAACTACACAAGAAATTGGGAATACCCCGCCGCCTAGTGCTTTTCCGAGGATGTACATATCCGGATTAACGTCTTCCCATTCGCAAGCAAACATTTTGCCGGTACGTGCAAGACCGCATTGGATTTCATCTGCAATGAACAGAACGTTGTTTTCACGACATAATTCACGCGCGGCTTTCAAGAAACCTTTTGGCGGCATGATAATCCCTGCTTCGCCTTGGATCGGCTCGATCAAAAATGCCGCTGTGTTTGGCGTAATCGCATTTTTCAATGCTTCTAAATCTCCGAATGGCACAATATTGATGCCTGGAAGCATCGGACCGAAACCTTTGCGGTATTCAGGGTCTGAAGAAAGTGACACGGCTGTCATCGTACGGCCATGAAAGTTTCCTTCGCATGCGATGATTTCCGCTTGACCGTCTGCGACGCCTTTGACGTCATATGCCCAGCGACGTGCAGCTTTGATGGCAGTTTCTACAGCTTCTGCACCAGTATTCATCGGCAAAGCCATTTCTTTTCCGGAAATTTTGCAGATCATTTCATACCAAGGCGCTAACTGGTCATTGTGGAATGCACGGGATGTCAATGTGACGCGGTCAGCTTGGTCTTTCAAAGCTTGGATGATTTTTGGGTGGCGATGGCCTTGGTTTACTGCAGAGTATGCAGAAAGCATGTCCATGAATTTATTGCCTTCTGGATCTGTTACCCATACGCCTTCCGCTTTCGAAATAACGATCGGCAGTGGATGATAGTTCTTTGCACCGTACTGTTCTGTTTTTTCAATGATGGATTGTGATTGTGTCATATCAAATTCCTCCTTAGTGTTGAGGCAGATCCGCTGGGCTTATAAGTCGTCGAAGCAATATTTCAAGGTGTTAACTAGGCATAGCGGTGCCTTTTTTTAAAAAAAGACAGACACGAAGTCTGCCTTTTGTGCATCATTATACCATTAAGCGAATAATTAAAACATCTCAGAAGTTGTTTGTGCTTGCATGTGGAGAACCAAATAGTCAGGCCCGCCTGCTTTTGAGTCAGTACCGGACATGTTGAATCCGCCGAAAGACTGGTAACCTACGATTGCGCCTGTGCAGCCGCGGTTGAAATACAAGTTACCGACATGGAATTCGTCGCGTGCATACTCAAGGTGTTCGCGGTTGTTGGTGATGACACCGCCAGTCAAGCCGTATTCTGTGTTGTTGGCGATAGCGATGGCTTCTTTGAAGTCTTTTGCTTTCATCAAACCGACAACCGGGCCGAAGATTTCTTCTTGCATGATGCGTGCTTGTGGATCCAAGTCAGCGAAAACGGTCGGGTTAACGAAGAATCCTGTTGAATCGTCTCCGTCGCCGCCAGCAACTAGGCGGCCTTCGCCTTTGCCGATTTCAATGTAATCCATGATTTTTTTGTATGAGTTTCCGTCGATGACAGGCCCCATGAAGTTCGACTGGTCGACCGTGTTGCCGATCGTCAGTTCATTTGTCAATTCCACAACGCGCTCAAGCACTTCGTCGTAAACATCTTCTACGATGACGGCACGTGATCCTGCAGAACATTTTTGTCCACTGAAGCCGAAAGCGGATTTGACGATGGATTGTGCGGCAAGTTCAAGGTCTGCGTTGTTGTCGACGACCATTGTGTTTTTTCCGCCCATTTCAGCGATTAAGCGTTTCATCCAGATTTGTCCTTCGTTTACCTTTGAAGAACGATCTGCGATGCGCAAGCCGACTTCTTTTGAACCTGTGAACGAAATAAAGCGAGTGTTCGGGTGGTCGACCAAATAGTCGCCGACTTCAGATCCCGGTCCTGGAATATAGTTGACGACGCCTTTTGGCATGCCCGCTTCTTCCAATACTTCGATAAATTTATAAGCGACTACCGGTGTTGTAGAAGCTGGCTTCAAGAGAACCGTGTTACCCGCAACCATTGCAGCAACTGTCGTACCCGCCATGATCGCGAATGCGAAGTTCCACGGAGAGATGACAACACCCACGCCGAGTGGGATATAGTCGTAGCGGTTGTACTCGCCTGGACGGCTTTCCATTGGCATGCCATCTTTAAGGCGCAGCATTTGGCGGCCGTAGTATTCAAGGAAATCGATTGCTTCTGCTGTATCGGCATCAGCTTCGTTCCAAGGCTTGCCTGCTTCTTTTGTGAGTAGCGCTGAAAATTCATGTTTGCGGCGGCGGATGATTGCTGCAGCTCTGAACAATACGTCAGCACGCACTTCAGGTTTTACTTTTTTCCATGTCTTAAAGGCAGCGTCTGCTTCTTGCATTGCTTTTTCTGCTAGTTCTTTATTTGATTTGGATACGCGTCCAACGATTTCTTCTTTATCCGCCGGATTAAATGACACGATCTTGTCTTCAGTCGTTACGCGTTCTCCACCGATAATCAATGGATAGTCTTGGCCAAGGTAGGCTTCTACCGTTTTCAAGCCTTCTAGGTATGCGTTGCGATTCTCTTCGATCGAGAAATCTGTGAATGGTTCGTGTTTGTAGGGAATCATTATGAATCCTCCTTGATTTTGAGTAAGCGCAAAAAAAATTTGCACTCTTAATCTGTTTCCACT
The DNA here is from genome assembly GCF_042654465.1 of Planococcus dechangensis. Lineage (NCBI taxonomy): Bacteria > Bacillati > Bacillota > Bacilli > Caryophanales > Caryophanaceae > Planococcus > Planococcus dechangensis. The sequence continues at coordinate 8,668 of NZ_JBHSGL010000014.1, forward strand.
TATAATAATGCAAAAGATTGTTGCGTTTTTCAAGTGTTTTAATCTAAAAAGTCAAAATAAATTTGAGGTGCAGGCCATGAAACAACAGAAACCCGACTTGGCCCCTTTCTATAAATTCGCTGGAGAGCATGTGGCTGTAGGGATACACGCCATAGACAGCAAAGGGAAAACCATTTTATACAATCGCAAGATGCGTGAAATCGAGGGCTTTGATTTTGAGGAGCTCGCCGACCGTTCATTGCTCGACATGTTTCGTTTCGACCAAACCCAGAGCACATTGCTGCAAGTGCTGACGAGCGGGACGCCGATCCTTAACATCAAGCAAACCTATTGGAACCGCAAAGGGCAGGAAATCACGACGATTAACGATAGCTATCCCGTTTATGAAGATGGCCATTTAATTGGCGCTATTGAATTAGCGCGCGATGTCACCACGCTAGAAAAAGTCATCTACCAACCTTTGAAAAAATATGAAGAGCCGATTACTTTCGCTAGCTTAACTGCTGTTTCCACCAGCATGAAAACGGTCATTGCCCGTGCCCAAAAAGCTGCTGCGGCAAAACTTCCTGTACTCCTCGTCGGTGAGTCCGGAACCGGCAAAGAACTTCTCGCTGAAGCGATCCATTCCGCGCATGCGTCCGGTTTACCGATGCACATTTTGTATTGCCATGGCACGGACGGACGCTTGATTGACGCACTCGGAGAAGAAATTGAGCGCATGCAGCATGGGACGATTTATTGCGAGCGCATCGATTTATTGCCGCGAGCGCTGCAATTGCAGCTGCTCGAAGTGGTCGAGCGCAATGGGGCAAGTGACAGTTATTTTATTGCAAGCGTCGGCGACGATCCGGTCGAGCTGATCGCTTCTGATGTTTTAGTGAAAGATTTGTATTATTTCTTTGCGGCGATGACCATCAAGGTCGAGCCGCTGCGCTATCGGAAAGAAGATCTGTTGCCGTTCATCGATGATTATTTCTCCCGACACCGCATGAAGGTCGGATCGCTTGTGCGCGGTTTGGATCTAGAAGTGGAAAAGTTATTCCTTAACTATAATTGGCCAGGAAACTTGAAAGAGCTTGAACTATTGCTCGATGAAATCACTTCCTTGATTACAACACAAGAAACCGTGACCGCTGATATGCTGCCTCATCATTTTCAATACAAGGCCCAGGGCGGATCTTTGCAAGCTGAAGATTTTCTCGTCCGCTCCGATAAAGACTTGCTGCCGCTTGAAGAATATCTGCAGGAAGCGGAAATGTATTATTTACAAAAAGCGATGGATCTAAATGCCGGAAATGTAACAAAAGCAGCGCATGCGCTTGGCATGAGCCGCCAGAACCTTCAATACCGTTTGCGGAAAATCAAAAAAAACGCACAGTCGACATAATGTCGGCTGTGCGTTTTTGTATTGTTTATTGACCGGAACGTTTGATCCATTCCTGCATCTTGTCTTTCAAAGAGTTGAAGCCTTCTGAGTCGCTTTCGTTCACGTGTGATTGAAGAGACTGGCGTGGCTTTTCGCTTTTTTGTGCTGCCGGCGGCTGCTCTTGTAACGCGCGGATCGACAAGCTGATTTTTTTAGATTTAGCGTCAACGTCAAGTACTTTAACGTCTACTTCTTGGCCTACAGCCAAGTATTCGCTGACTTCTTTAACGTAGCCGTGCGTGATTTCTGAAATATGGACAAGCCCTTGTGTTTGGTCATCCAAAGCTACGAAAGCCCCGTATGGTTGGATTCCTGTTACTTTACCGGAGACCTTATCTCCTGTTTGATACGTTTTTGTCATAGTTAACCGCTCCTAGTCTTTTATCTAAATTACCGTCTACACCTATTGGCATCTGTATATTATAGCACAGCTTATCCCAAATAGTAAAATCAGTAATTAAGGAAATTTTCAAAGCGCCAGCCGCTTTCTGTTTTGAGCATCTGCAAGAACTCATACAATTGCTCGCCCGTCTCAGTTTCATAAAGGATTTGCAGGTTTCCTATCGTGGCTTCTTGCATATTTAAGTCCGAAGCGGAAAACACCATCGATTCCATATTTTCAAATCCCGCAATTTGGTGACTGCTGGCAAAGTTGCGCCAAAAATCAACATCCATTTCTTCCACTGAAGTTCGCAGCAATTGATTGACAGCCTCTCCGTCTTCCTTATCGACCGCGTGCAGCAATGCATACGCCACTACAAGAGGCTCGGTATCTAGCGGAAGTTCTTTTTGTTGTTTCAATTGCATGTAAGCATCTTTTCCTTGCTGTTCCAATGCCGGGTTGCGCCCTTCGACCGTTTCCTTCTGCTCGTATTGGATCAACCAAATGTGGTCGCTTTCCGTGACGAGCTGTAGCTGATGCGGATTGGCCAGATGCGTGAGCTCAGTTTGATCCTCGTATGCCAGAACCGGGTGTAGCACTATTTTTTCCACAATGCGTTGCTGTTGGTTGGTCATTTCGATCGATAAAACATTGTCGGTCAGCTCCGGCAACGCTTGCCATTTAGCAAGGTAATCTTCAAGTTCCGGCTTGAGTTGGCTATCGCTCTGCAAATGCCACATCGTCTCGGCATCTTGCTGCTGATTGGCATAAAAATAAAGCAAGTAAATATCCATCGGCTGCACACCCGCCAGCACGCTGCGGTCATGTCCGTCTGTAAAACGCGCGTACAACTCTGCTACACGGTTATAGTCAAAGCCCTTCAAATTCAAGGTCTCAGTCTCTAGCGGAAAATCGCCATTCGGCAGCGTCACCTGTAAATCTCCGTTGCGAACAAGATGCAGCATTTCCAAGCTCGTTCCGTATTCCAGCTCATCCAGCGTTGCAGAACGCGTCCAATTGCTTTGTTCCATTTCTTCTATCACCGGCAACAAGATTATTGCTGCAGAATCGTACGAGGTGAGCGATCTCCACAGTGTGCGGATTTCCGGCTTTACTTGGCCATCCTCGTAAATCTCGCTCTCCGCCCCTTTGATGATTTGCCAAAATGTCTGCTCATACATGACTTCAAGGTCTTGCTTCAATGAACTGTCAGTCAGTTCATCTATAAGTAGAAATAGCATCGTATGCAATTTTTCAATGAGGATATGTGGCTCGATCAGCCAGCCGGTCTGATCAAAATACGGATAATCGGTCAGTAGCTGTAAATAATAATACGCAAAAGAATGCCCTTGAAATTGAGGAAGGCGCTGCAACATATCCGTATTGCGCGTTGCTGAATACGATTGCCCTTCGTTCACAGTGCGGAAATTCAATCCGTATTCCGGCCAAGCCGTCAGCAGTTGTGTCAACTCTTCTGGTGCATTCGGCATATCATTTAATAATGCAAGCGGATCGGAATATGCTTCTGGTTGTTGCGGCAATTGCTCTTGATGTTCTGTAAGAATATCTTGTGCAAGATTTTGTAGTTCGCCGGTTTTCTCTACGTATAGCTTCAAAAAGCGATCCACTTCCGCCGTCAACATGCTGCCGGAATTTCCGGCTAGCTCCGCCATGCCTTTTGGCGTTTCAGCCATCCACAATAATTCTGTCACTTGTTGCTGAAAAGCTTCGGCATCATGTTGCTGCGCTTTCAAATTACTGGTGCTGAATACCGTTTCTTTTTGACGGTCTGCAGCTGATACATATTGAAACTGGCTATAGGCGCCTTCCGATAGCCCAAGACGCTGTTTGGCCGCTTGCCGCGTATCGGTATATTGTTGTTCCATGTCTTCCGCCAGTTCTCTCGTCAATTGACCTTCTTGCGCCTGATTCATAGACGGAAGGCGGAAACTGTCGATAAAAAACGAAGCGCCGACCATTACGGCAAGCAAGGCAACACTAGCGGCGACTAGCCAAATAACAGGTTTATTTAGTTTATGCTTCTGAGGAGTTGCTTGGTGAATAGCGGCTTCGATTGTTGCAATGGGTGCAAGACTCGGCAGCTTGATGCGCTTGTAGGATTTCGCCGCAAATTCGAGGCGCTGGTCCAGTTGTTGCTGGTCTTTCAATTGCAGTTCGCTGCGCAGCTTGATGCGCGCCGTGTCCACCAACTCGGCAGCTTCTTGCTCATCCAGCTCAAGTATTTGAGTTGTTTCATGCAAGGTTTTACCGTTTACGAGATGGAGTAGAACGAGAATGCGCTGTGGTTGCGCTAAACCTTGAATCGCTTTATGGATATTGCGGTCTTCTTGAAAACCGAGCAAAGTCCCATCGTTTATCTCTCCAGTATAGCGGATCACTTCTTTAGCGGCTGCTTGTAAAGGGTCTATCTGTGACTCGTCGAGCGGCCCGCGAATTTTCACACGTTCCATCGTCCGGCGAAGAAAACTGCCCAAATTGTCTTCAGCTACTCCATTTTGATAACCAAACCGCTGCAATTCCTCTATTTGTGCTTGCTTTATCATGTCTTTTTGCTCACCGTTTGACGGCATAGCCTCATCAGCTCACTTCCGGACAAATTTCCTTTTATTTCTATTATACTAAAGAAATTTAAAGCTTCTTCAAATAATTCTATTTTTTTTTGGAACGCTCGTGTAAAATAGTGAAATCCAATCGATTTAGGGGGAACCAATAATGAAAGCACGCGAACAATGGACATCCAAGATCGGTTTTATTCTCGCAGCAGCCGGCAGCGCAATCGGCCTCGGGGCGATTTGGAAGTTCCCATACGAAACCGGTGCGAACGGGGGCAGCGTTTTTATTTTGCTGTTTATCTTAAGCACTGTCTTGATCGGCTTGCCGATTCTGCTTGCAGAATTCGTGATCGGGCGCCGCGGCCAAATGGATGCGGTCAGCGGACTCAAAAAACAAGCACCCGGAAAGCCATGGTATTTGATCGGTTGGTCCGGATTTATTTTTTCTTTCCTCATTCTTTCTTTCTACAGTGTCGTGGGAGGCTGGGTGCTGTCCTATCTGTTCCGCGCCATTACCTTGCAGCTATCGGGCCTTGGAGATGATAATTTCGCCGACCTTTTCGGCGGCATCATCAGCAATCCATGGGAAGTGCTGATCGCCCAAGCAGCATTTATGATTTTGACTGTGTTGATCGTCCAAGGCGGTATTAAAGCCGGCATTGAACGAGCCAGCAAAATCATGATGCCGGCATTGTTGATTTTCTTCGTCGTCTTGATGGTCCGTGCGTTGACGCTAGACGGCGCAATGGAAGGTGTCCGCTTCATGTTCGTGCCGGATTGGTCGTTCTTCAATTTTGAAACGGCGCTCGTTGCATTAGGGCAAGCATTCTTTTCTTTGAGTGTCGGTGTCGCCGGAATGATCACGTACGCCTCTTATTTGAAGAAATCAGAGAACTTGACGCGTTCTGCCGTAAGCGTCGTGTCGCTCAACATCATCATTTCCATCATGGCAGGATTGATCATTTTTCCTGCAGTGTTTGCACTCGGCTATACGCCAGACCAAGGGCCTGGATTGGTGTTCATTATCTTGCCGGCCGTTTTTGACCAATTGTTCATGGGACAATTCTTGATCATCATCTTCTTTATCCTGCTATTGTTTGCGACCTTGACATCGTCGATTTCGATGCTTGAAATCACGGTTTCGATCGCTGTCAAAAACAAATACGACCGCCGCCGCCGGCTTTCATGGATCATCGGCATGGCTATTTTCGCAGTCGGTATTCCGAGTGCACTGTCGTTTGGTGTCATGAGCGAACCGGTATTTTTCGGCTACACATTCTTTGATTTCGTCGACATCTTGACGAGCCGGATCGGCTTGCCGCTCGGTGCCTTGTTTATTTCCTTGTTTGCAGGCTATGTTTTGACTAATAAAGATGCACACGACGAATTGACGCAACAAACGACTTGGGTTGAAATCTGGCGTATACTCGTCCGTTATGTGGCGCCGATCGCCATCGTAGTGGTATTCATCAATGGCATCATCGACATCTTCTCTTAATGGCTTTGTTCGAAAAATGCCACAACTCTTTTATGTAAGCAAATGGTTTTGCATGGTATGATGGTGTTAGAAGAAAGTCTTTAGGAAAAGGAGTGTATCGCTTTGAAAAAAGATTTGCACACCCAATTGAAAATGCTGCGGGAAGAACGCAATCTGTCGCTCGATGACTTGTCTTTAAAGACACGCATCGGCACAGCTCGCCTTGAATCCTATGAGAGCGGCGAAGAAGTACCTTCTGTTCAAACCATTCTCGTCCTGTCGAACGCACTTGAAGTACCTGCTTCGAATTTGCTTGACGGACTGGAATCAGCAAAATAAAAAAGCTTCGGCAAATGCCGAAGTTTTTTTATTTTGTTCATTAGCTGTTGTGCCCTTTTGGTTTATCCTGCACATTTTTATTCTCCCTAACATTCTAGTACGTGAAACCGGTATAATTGTATGGGAAACTTACACAGAAATGAGGAGATTACCTTGAGTTTGTTCGATGGAGTACACGACCGCCGGGATAGCCGCTCTGTGAAATGGGAGCGCATGGAGAAAATTTATGGCATTGACGATGCATCCGATGTATTGCCGATGTGGGTCGCTGACATGGACTTCCCCGCTCCGCCTGCTGTAACGAATGCTTTGCGCGAGCGCTTGGAACATCCGATTTTCGGTTATTCATACATATGCGAAGAATGTAAAACAGCAGCAGCCCACTGGCAAAAAAAGCGTCACGGCTTATCGATCGACACCGCCTGGATGCTGTTCCATCAAGGCGTCATTCCCGCGATGGCGAGCATCATAGATGTGTTTACAGTACGAGGCGACAAAATTCTCGTCACACCGCCCGTTTATCCGCCGTTTTTTTCTATTCCCAAAAATCTCGGCCGCGAAGTGCTGTATTCCATGCTCCAAGAGCAAGACGGCGACTACCAAATCGACTTTGCGGATTTTGAAGACAAGCTCCAACAATCGCGCCTGTTCATTTTGTGCAATCCCCACAATCCTGTGGGAAAACTATGGGCTGCATCAGAACTCGAGCACATCATCGAGTTGTGCGCTAAGCACGATGTACTGATCCTGTCGGATGAAATCCACAGCGACCTGATCCACCATGGAGAAACGCACACCCCGTTGCTGTCGGTCGCCGGCACTGAACGGGACCGCATTTTCACCTGCCTTGCTCCAACTAAAACCTTTAACTTGGCCGGCATCCAAGCGGCGATGATCGTGGCGTCAGATCCGCGAAAGCGCAGTTTATTGGAACAGCACATGCAAGCACATGGCACAGGGGCATTGAATGCTTTCGCACCGGTCGCGTGGAAAGCCGCATACGAACAAGGTGAAGCGTGGCTAAGTGAATTGCTCGAGGTCTTATCGCAACACATCAGCTACGCAATCGAACGATTGGAGCGGGAAGTGCCGGGATTGAAAATCAAACGGCCGCAATCGACGTATTTACTGTGGATCGATTATCGCGCGCTTGGACTTTCCGAACAGGAAGCCATGCAGCGTTTGCTCCAAAAGGGAAAAGTCGCCCTCGAACCCGGATCGAAATACGGAGAAGGCGGACGCGGATTTTTGCGCATGAATATCGCTTGCCCGAAATCAAGTTTACAAGACGGCGTCAGCCGAGTCATCCGCGCACTCGGACCCGCACGCAATGCGTAAACGGCCGCATAGAAAAAAGCTATCGAGAACTTCGATAGCTTTTTTCTTATGGCTCGATGATGTCGATTGATTCGATGACGATGTCTTCAAGCGGTTTGTCTTGAGCGTTTTTTTCAACAGCAGCGATGGCATCGACGATTTCCATGCCTTCTTCAACTTGGCCGAAAACCGTATGTGCGCCATCAAGCCATGGGGTTCCACCCATTTCTTGATAAGCGGAGGCAACTTCTTCGGGATAATCAGCCGCACTGCCATCGGGAATTGCTCCTGCCTGGACGATAAAGAACTGGCTGCCATTTGTGCCCGGCCCGGCATTTGCCATCGACAACGCGCCGCGCAGATTGAACAAACGGTCGCTGAACTCGTCTTCGAACGTGCCGCCGTAAATGCTTTCACCGCCGCTTCCTGTGCCTGTCGGGTCTCCGCCTTGCAACATGAAGTCTTCAATCACGCGATGGAAAATAACACCGTCGTAATAGCCCGATTCCGCATGGCCAAGAAAATTCTCCACCGTTTTCGGCGCGATTTCCGGGAATAGGCGAATGCGCAGTGTGCCTTCTGATGTGTTCATGTCCACTACAGTTTCTTCTGTTGCACCTTCCTCGAGCTGCGGGTAGCTTGCCGGCTCATCAGAAGTTTGAGTTTCTGTTGCTTGGTCTGCTTGGTCTGGCTCTACTTGCTCTTCCGCTGCGCCGCATGCCGTTACTACGGCTGCAATCGCTGCGATAAGCAGGATCCATACGATTTTTTTCATTTCAATTCACCCCGTTTTATTCTAGCATAGAATATTTCAGAATACAGTGGTAATTAATTCTGCTTTTTTCGGGTAACGAACTATTATATAATATAGGAAGAGTTTTGTTTGAGAAAGAAGGGGTTCCATTTGGACACTCAAAAAAGAAATTTCTATATCATCATGTTCACCAATTTTCTAGTAGCGGGCAGCACGACCATGATCATGCCCTTTTTATCCCTTTATATCGAATCACTCGGTGATTTTTCGAGTGAATACGTCCAGCGCTGGTCGGGGTTGGTGTTCGGCATCACCTTTGTCGCTGCGCTGATTATGTCTCCTGTATGGGGACGCATTGCCGATAAATACGGCTTTAAGCCGATTCTTATCATCAACGGATTTGGTATTGCCACCAGTATTTTTCTGATGGGAACTGCCGGGTCTGTCGGCGAGCTGTTCATGATCCGCTTATTCATGGGTCTGGTCACAGGGTTCATCCCCACATCGCTCGCCTTTGTCAGCTCCCAAACTTCCAGGGAAACTGCAGGCAAGACACTCGGCACTTTACAGATGGGCAGCGTGTCAGGCACTTTGTTCGGGCCGGTGCTTGGCGGCTTGATGGCTGATGCATTCGGTTTTGAATATACGTTCTTGATTACCGCTTCGATTATCGGGATTGCCGCCTTGTTCGTAGTTTTCGGCCTGAATGAAATAAGAAAGCCGAAACGCAAAGACGCCCATGTCTATGCTCGGACTACCGTCATTCAAGGGATTTTACATCACCGGCTATTGCTCAATGTGATGATCATCACCTCGCTCATCCAGATCGGCAATTTCAGCATCCAGCCTTTATTGTCTTTATATGTAGCGGAATTAACCGAAGGCACAGCGCAAGTGGCATTCCTAGCCGGTGTCACGTTCAGCGCGACCGGCGTCGGCACTTTGCTGTTTGCGAGACTATGGGGGCGGCTCGGGGATTCGGTCGGCTACGAGAAAATTCTCGCCTTGCTCTTGTTGCTGGCATTTTTGTTCATCATCCCGCAAGCTTTCGTCACCGAGCTGTGGCAATTGATCGTGCTGCGCTTGTTCTTCGGGGTGGCAGTCGGCGGAATGATACCGACCACCGCGGCTTTGATGCGTAGGGAAGCGCCGATTGAAATCCAAGGCGAAGTGATGGGCTATAACACCAGCTTCCGCTTTCTTGGCAATATTGTCGGGCCGATGTTCGGCGGAATCATCAGCGGATTCATTGGCATCTCCTCGGTCTTCATCGTCACAGGTCTATTGTTTGTGGTCGCTTTTGCATTTCTTTGGTACACGAATAGACAGCCTGAACAGGATTTTGAGGATGTGCTGCTTGAACAAGAATTGAAGCATTCTTGAAAAACCACAGGAAAAAACTCCCGCAAAAAAGGTGAAAACCATCTTTTTGCGGGTATTTTCATGCCCTTTTTAAATTCGCAATTTTCCGACTTCCGAGTTTCTTCCTATTAGAAAATACACAAAAAAGCCACTACTCTCCCATTTGGCGCAAGGGTGTGCGGTGCAAATAAGCTGTTAATGCGGTATACTTTTTAATTAGAAACTCATCATGTATTGCATTGGAAGGAGGATTCAATTGTCTCTCGTATTTCTGATTTTCATACCGATCCTTGCAGCGCTTTTCATTCCGCTGTTATTTAAACGACTCGGTCAGATCCATACAGGCTGGTTTGTCTTGCTTGTTCCGTCAGCTCTGTTCTTATACTACGCCACTCGCCTTCCCTCTGTTATGGAAGGTGGCACTTATGTATCTGAACTTTCCTGGATCCCTTCCCTCGACATCGCCTTCGTTGCGTATCTCGATGGATTGAGCTTATTGTTTTCACTGCTGATCACCGGTATCGGCGCATTGGTTGTGCTCTACTCCATATTCTATTTGGATAAGCATCGCGAACAATTACATAATTTCTACGTTTATCTGTTGATCTTCATGAGCGCCATGCTTGGCGTCGTGCAATCGGATCATTTGATCACGCTGTACTTGTTCTGGGAGTTGACATCAATTTCGTCATTCCTATTGATCGCTTATTGGTACACGCGTGACCGCTCCCGTTTCGGGGCCTTAAAATCAATGATGATCACAGTCTTCGGCGGGTTGATGATGCTCGGCGGCTTTGTTTTGCTCAGCATCATCGGCGGTACGTATTCAATTCGTGAATTGATCGCCCAAGCGCCGGAACTTGCACAGCATGATTTCTTCATCTGGGCATTAGTTCTTGTGTTGCTCGGGGCTTTCACGAAATCCGCGCAATTCCCATTCTACATCTGGCTGCCCGATGCGATGGAAGCGCCGACACCTGTCAGTGCGTATCTCCACTCCGCAACGATGGTCAAAGCCGGGATCTATTTGGTCGCCCGCTTGACACCGGTCTTTGCACTGTCCGAAGTTTGGATGTGGCTCGTCGCCGGGGTCGGATTGTTCACTATGGTGTGGGCTTCGTTCTTTGCCTTGAAGCAAAAGGACCTGAAAGGGATTCTGGCATTTTCGACCGTCTCCCAGCTCGGCCTCATCATGTCGCTGCTCGGTGTTGCCGCAGCAGGCTATCATGTGGAAAATGCAGCTGAAACGTATCTCAAGTACGCAGCATTTGCAGCAATCTTCCATTTGATCAACCACGCCACCTTTAAAGGAAGCCTGTTCATGATCGCCGGCATCGTCGACCATGAAACCGGCACACGCGACATCCGAAAACTCGGCGGTTTGATGAGTTTGATGCCGATCAGTTTTACCGTCGCCTTAATTGGCTCCCTGTCGATGGCAGGCATGCCGCCTTTCAACGGCTTCCTCAGTAAGGAAATGTTCTTGACCGCGATGCTGTCGCTGCAGGAATTCAATTTGTTCTCGATGGATGTCTGGTGGATCCTGTTCCCGATCATCGCTTGGATCGGTTCGGTATTCACATTCATCTATAGCTTGTACTTTGTGTTCCACACATTTGCCGGCAAACACCAACCGGAGCAATTGCCGAAGCAAGCACACGAAGCACCCATCGGCATGCTCGTTTCACCGGTCTTTCTTGCGGCACTTGTCATCTTGATTTTCTTTATTCCGAACGTCATCGGCGATTGGCTCGTTAAACCCGCCGTTGCCGCAATCCAGCCGTTCCTTTACGATTCCCCACAAAGCGTGGATATCCATGTTTCGGCATGGCACGGATTCAATACTGAATTGTTCATGACGCTCGGCATTTTTGCCATCGGCGGATTGATGTTCTGGACGCTGCGCAAATGGCAGCACTTATACGACCTATACCCGGATCCAATTTCACTGAATCGGCTATACGATGAACTGATGGTGCTCAGCGAGAGCGGTGTCAGCCGCTTCTCGAAAATGTATATGACCGGGTTTATCCGAACATACCTTGTCTATATGTTCAGCTTTGTCATTTTCATCGTGTTGTTGACATTGGTCATGACCGATTCCTTCATGGTGAGTTTCGATAATTTGGCTCCAATCGGTGTATATGAGATCGTCATCTTGCTCGCGATGTTAGGCGCAACAGCGACGATTCTCTTCTCGAAGTCACGCCTGACCGCCATTATCGCACTCGGTGCTGTCGGCTATTCGATCGCTTTGCTATTCGTCATTTTCCGCGCACCTGACTTAGCATTGACTCAATTGGTCATTGAAACCATTTCTGTCGCACTGTTCTTGCTGGCGTTCTATCACTTGCCGCAAATCAGCCGCAAAGAAGAGCGCATGAATTTCCGTTTCGGAAATGCAATCGTCGCGTTCGGTGTTGGTCTTACCATGACATTGGTCGCCTTGTCGGCGCATTCACAAAAAGCGTTGCCGTCGATTTCCGAGTTCTATAAAGAAACCGTTTATACAGAAGCGGCCGGCGGCAATATCGTCAACGTTATCCTAGTCGACTATCGCGGGTTCGATACTTTATTTGAAATTGCGGTACTGGCAATTGCCGGCATCGGAATCATCTCGATGATCCGCCTGCGAATGACGAAAAAGGAGGATCAGCATGAAAACAAATGATGTGATGCTTCAGACTGCCACGAAAGTGGTGACTTTCATCATCTTGATGTTCGCTGTCCACATTTTCTTCGCCGGACACTACACTCCCGGCGGCGGATTTATCGGAGGACTTTTGACGACGACCGCTATCGTGCTGCTCATGTTGGCGTTTGATATTCCAACCGTCAAAAAGGTATTGCCGATCAATTATGTGGTGCTGACAGCTGCGGGCTTATTGATAGCCATTGCCACAGCCAGCGCTTCTATCATCTTTGATGTACCATTCTTTACGCATGCCTATGATTATTTCGATTTGCCGTTGTTCGGTGAAACATCCCTGCACTCGGCGTTATTATTTGATATAGGCGTTTATTTGGTTGTTGTAGGTGTAACGATGACCATTATTCAAACGATTGGAGAGGATGAATAATGGAAATAATTATGTCAGTTGCCATCGGCTTGATGTTTATGGCAGCTGTATACCTAATCCTGTCGAAAAGCTTGATCCGCATTATCATCGGCACGAGCCTATTGAGCCACGCCGCTCACCTATTGTTCTTGACAATGGGTGGGCTTGGCGGCATCGCGCCGCCGGTCGTAGCTGAGGGCGTCACTGTCGCCGATTATGCAGACCCGCTTCCGCAAGCCTTGATCCTGACCGCCATCGTAATCGCTTTCGCGGTCACCTCGTTTTTCCTGGTGCTCGCCTACCGCGCTTATCAGGAGCTTGGAACGGATAATATGGAGCAATTGAGAGGTACTGAAGATTATGAGTAACTTATTATTGTTCCCGATCATCATTCCCGTCATCTTTGCCACGGTACTAATGTTATTCCCGAAAAAAGTTCATCTGCAGCGATTGATTTCCATCATCGCTGCCGTTCTGACATTCATTTCTGGCTTGTTCCTGCTCGCGAAAGTCTCCGCGGACGGCGTACAGGCCGTGACGCTCGGCAGCTGGCCAGCGCCATTCGGCATCTCCATGGTGTCGGATATGCTGTCGGTCATGCTGGTGTTAAGTTCTTCGTTGATTACGCTTTTCGTCTTGCTTTTTAGCATCCCGACGATCGGCGTGCGGCGTGAGCGGTCATTTTATTATCCCGCTGTCTTGTTCTTGATGGTCGGTGTCAACGGTGCCTTCACTACAGGCGATATTTTCAACTTATTCGTTTTCGTTGAAGTGCTCCTGATGGCATCCTATGTGCTGATTGTCCATGGCGGGGAAAAAGCCCAAATGCGCGAGTCGATCAAGTATGTTCTGGTCAACATTATTTCTTCCGCGTTATTTGTAGTAGCAGTGGCTTATTTGTATTCTGTCACCGGGACATTGAATATGGCCGATCTTGCAGTCAAAATCCCGGAAATCGAAGCCGTTGGAATTTTGACGGTCATCGCTATTTTGTTCCTGGTCGTTTTCGGGTTTAAAGCGGCGATTTTCCCTCTGTATTTCTGGCTTCCGGGCTCATATTTTTCTCCTGCAGGCGCAGTGTTGGCGCTATTCGGAGCTTTGCTGACAAAAGTCGGAATCTATGCCATTATGCGCACGTATACATTGTTCTTTACAATGAATATCGGATTTACGCATGAAGTCCTGGCGATCGTTGCCATCCTGACGATTTTGGCAGGCTGCGTCGGGGCACTTGCCTATTTTGATGTCAAAAAAATTATCATTTACAATATCATCATCGCTGTAGGGGTCGTGCTGTTCGGAGTTTCCCAAATGAACGTCGCCGGCGTTGAAGGCGCGATTTTCTATTTGATCCACGATATGCTTATCAAAGCAGCATTATTCCTGCTGGTTGGCATATTGACGATTATTTACGGCACTAGCGATTTACGAAAGATGGGCGGGTTGATGAAGAGCTACCCGGTCCTTGGCTGGGTGTTCCTCATCACGGCGTTCGGCCTTGCAGGCATCCCTCCGTTGAGTGGGTTCCCTGGGAAATTACTGATCGTCCAGGGCGGCTTTGAAGGCACGCATTTCTGGGGCAGCATCATTATTTTAGCTACCAGTTTACTTGTGTTGCTCAGCGTCATGCGCATTTTCATCTATGCGTTCTGGGGGGAGCCGAAGAAGATTCTCCCAGTCGACAAAGCACGCTACAATGCCATGTTCATTCCGACTGTCATCCTTGTCGCCTTGACCATTGTGCTTGGCGTAGGTGCGGAACTCTTCATGCCGTTTATTGAAGAAGCGGCTGAAGTGCTACTGAATCCATCGCTGTATTATGATGCGGTATTAAAGGAGTAGATCGATATGTCTTTACAAATCCTATTGAATTTCTTTCTCGCGTTCGTCTGGATGTTCATGACAGTGTCATTTACTCCTTCCGGATTCGCCATCGGCTTTTTAGTCGGGCTCGGCATCATCATTTTGATGCGGCGCTTTTTCTCGAAACGCCTTTACATTTCACGCGTATGGGCTATATTTTCACTATTCCTGCTGTTTTTGCGGGAACTGTTCAAATCGAGTGTTCAAGTATTGTCCATCGTCATCCGTCCGAACATGAACATCAAGCCGGCCATTTTTGAAATGGAGACCGAGCTGAATGACGATTGGCAAGTGACTTTACTGTCCTCGCTTATCACCTTGACGCCGGGCACGCTTGTGATCGGCATATCAGACGACCAAAAACGCCTCTATATCCATGCATTGGATTTCGAAGACATCGACCAAGCCGTGTCATCTATAAAAAACACATTTGAGCGGGCGATTCTGGAGGTGAGCCGCGCATGATGACATTTTATTGGATATCGTTGTTTATCGTCAGCATTTCTTTTGCCGGGTTGTTGTTCCGCTTGGTAAAAGGCCCGACAGTCGCTGACCGTGTCGTGGCACTGGATGCGAGCGGTGTCACACTAGTCTCGATCGTGGCCCTGTTATCTTTGATTTTTGAGACGGAATTTTTCCTCGAGGTTATTCTTCTGATGAGCATCTTGTCGTTTATCGGGACAGCAGCCTTTGCGAAATTCCTGGAGAGAGGAGAGATTTTCGATCGAGACCCTCGTTGATATCCTCATAATCGTTTTGATCAGCATCGGTGTTTTGTTCAGCGCTGTCACCGCGCTTGGCTTGATCCGCTTGCCGGACGTCTACACGCGTACCCATGCAGCTTCTAAAAGTTCAACGCTCGGCGTGTTGTCTGTATTGCTCGGAACGTTCATCCATTTTTGGTTTAATGAAGGCATATTCAATACACAGATGGTAATTGCCATTGCTTTCCTCTTCATCACGCAACCGGTAGCCGGTCATTTGATCGGCCGCGCTTCTTATATGACTGGCATCAAAGTCGCAGAGGAAACCGTCCGTGACGACATGGGGCCAGCGCTTGAAAAACGCCGCGTCCATTTTGAAGACGCAATGGACAAAGCGGCTGCCAATGAAGGCACCAATCCGGAAGAAGAACTGGAAAACAAATAAAAGCAGCGGCCCAAGGGCCGCTGCTTTTTTGTATCCATTATTTACGGCTATAGCTTTCCACAAAAAGCGCCAAAGTCCGGACCATCGCACCGGTACCGCCCTGCGGCCCCAAATCATGCGCGGCATCCGCATGTGACGTACCTGCAATGTCCAAATGGATCCACGGGGTATCGCCGACAAACTCCCCAACAAATCCGCCACCAAAGATCATATGGCCATCGCGGCCCGGCGAATTGTTCAAATCGGCCACATCGCTTTTTCTGAGGCGCTTTTTATCGCTTTCAGTGAGCGGCAATTGCCAAATGAATTCATCTGTTTTCTTGGCCGCTTCTAAAAGTTTTGCATAAAATGCGCCATCGTTTGTCAATGCGCCCGTTTTGTCCTTGCCCAGAGCTACAATTACCCCTCCGGTCAATGTCGCAACATCCACTAATTCCGTCGCTCCGAGTTGCTTCGCATATGTAACGGCATCCGCAAGCACCAAGCGCCCTTCCGCATCGGTATTAAGGATTTCGATAGTCTTGCCGCTCATCGACGTAATGACATCGTCCGGCTTGAATGCCGTGCCGGATACCATATTGTCAGTCGAGGCGATGACCGCTAGGACGTTTTTGTCAGGCTTGGTCTCGCCGATGATGCGCATCGCCCCCAAGATAGCAGCTGCCCCTCCCATGTCCCCTTTCATGCCTACAATGCCGTCCTTCGGCTTTAAAGAGTATCCGCCAGTGTCGAAGGTGATCCCTTTGCCGACGAGCGCTAAGGGGTCTTCAAAGCCTTCTGTCGCTTTGTACTTCAAAACGATTAAGCGCGGTTCCTCATCAGAGCCCTGGTTGACAGCGAGCAAAGCGCCCATGCCCAGCTCTTCGATTTCACTGCGTCCTAAAATCTCGGTCTCGAAGCCGTATGCCTCTCCTAATTCTTCGGCATACTCCGCCATTGCTCTCGGCGTCAAAATATTTCCAGGCATATTGACGAGCGTCCGCGCTTCATTGACAGCTTCTGCATGGACGGTTCCGATAAATGCAGCAGTACGGATGGATTCGTCTTGCTGCTCTGTCAGGAAGCTCAACAATTCCAAACGATGGTCCATTTCGTTCGAGCCAGTTTTGTAATCAGCAAAGCGATACGCTCCCATTTGAATGCCTTCCGCCGCTAAATGGGCGACTTGCTCTCCTGCTAGCGCATCGCTTTCAAATGATGCGGAGTAAATGGCCGCATGGCGGATTTTTTCTTTTGCCAATTGTTTGCCGACTAGGCCGAACGCACGGCGCATGTCTTCTGCTGTCCATTTCTTGCGGTCCCCGATGCCGACAAACAACACGCGTGGAATGTCTCCATTTAAAGTTGGATAAATACTCAGATTTTGCGAATCAAACGACAACCCGCCTTTGAGCCATTGAGCCAAGCGCCCATCAAAGCGCTCCTCAAATTCGTTCCATCCATGAGCATTTTCAGGGTGCCGGCTTAATCCGACGATTAACACCTCTGCTTGACACGGTTCTGTTGGCTTTATCACGTTGATTTCCATTTACATCCTCCTCTTTCTCGCTTGAAAGGCCTTGATCCAGCTGACAGCCAGATGGCCGCATTAGTACGGTACGATTATATTATTGCCTAGGACTATAACTTTCCTATATGTTGCTATTTAAGTGTATCATTCCTTCGACGTCCGGAATAGATAGACGATGCGCTTGATCCACTAGGCATATGGTATACTTTCAGTACCTACTTTATGAAGAAAGGGTTGCTCACCGAATGGAACTTTTATCTAATACTCCTTTAATGATCGCCTTGTTTGCAATCCTGTTTGCCCAATTTGTTAAAATCCCAATTCAGTACGCCGTCACAAGGGAGCTGAATTGGGGGCTATTTACGTCAACGGGTGGAATGCCCAGCTCGCATTCTGCTGCCGTTACCTCCTTGACGACGGCTGTAGCTTACGAAGCCGGTATTTCTTCTACTGTGTTTGCTGTGTCTGCGCTGTTTGCTGTCATCACGATGTACGATGCGACAGGCGTCCGCTTCCAAGCAGGTCAGCAGGCCTTGACGATCAATAAAATGCGCCTTGACCTCAATTTATTCATGGAAGAGACGCGAAAATGGCCATCTAAAAAAGAAGAAGAAAAAATAGAAGAACTAAAAACCTTACTTGGACATAAGCCGAGCGAAGTGTTTATGGGGGCATTGACAGGGATCGCCATTTCGGTGATTTTCTACAGCATGATGTAAACGAAAAGCCGGGCTGCAATTTGCAGTCCGGCTTTTTTGCGTTGCGTTATGATAAGGGATCAAAACATTTGATAACCCATTTTGCGTAGGATTTTCATGACGATTCCCGAAGTGACCGCACCTAAAAATCCGGCTGTCAGCACTGCAATATCACTGCCCGTCAAGGAGCGGATCGTGTCGCCAAGCATGGAGAACGATTCTCCTGGTGCTGTAAAATAATCGAACACGCCAACATCATCAATAACGAGCAAAATGACGACAGGATAGACGACTGCCATCAGCCACGTCATGCGAAGCAACATATTAAGCAAAAATCCGATGCCGAAAAACATGACATAAAATAGCAAGATGGAAATGATTAATTGGACAATAGTAAATGAACTGTTCATGGACTCTAACCTCCGTTATTCCCTTACTCAGTTTACCCGAAAGCTCAAGCCCTTTCAATGTGAAGCATCAGTATTCATGACTTTGTCACAGACAGTTGTTTCGACAACAAAAAAAGCAGCCGAAGCAGCTGCTTTTTAAATTACTTATTTGTTTTTTCCCGATCCTGAACAGCAGGAGCACGTTTCAGAACCACCCAATCGTAATTGGAAATAACCTTGGCCCGCACAGTATGGGCAATGGTTTGCAGTTAATCTTTTCTTGAAGACTGTCATTCGAAACACCTCCTCTGTCGTTTTAAATATTCTGAATAATCCGTAATATATCACGTATCGCAATCGCTTGCAAATAAAAAATACCATTTGTATCCGTTTACAAATGGTATTTCCTCTATTTTTCTCTCTTTATCTCTTTTATACTGACTTTCTATAAATAATCTGTTAATTCAAAACTGGATATTGATCACTGTTTGCGGAAAAACAATTTATAGTAGGTATAGCCGAAAATATGCCCTGGATCGACATCTTCAATCGGCTCGAATCCTTCTTCTACGATGTATGCAGTCATTTCGTGGAGCATGACACTGGCATCCGGGTCGAGCGCCAACTCTTCAGGCGAACGCCATGCTGCATCATAGAGCTCTTGTTGTTGAGGGATAATTTTTTGCCCTAGTGTCAACGGTTTCAGCAGAAACACCGCCATATTGTCGCTGATTTTCCCTTTAATGACGCCTGATCGAAAACCGATCATCCCGAGCAGCCTGCAGTCAATTCCTGTTTCTTCTTTCACTTCCCTCAGAGCAGCTTGATCAACGGTTTCGTCCTTTTCAACAAATCCTGCAGGCAACGACCATTTGCCATGCAAACCCCCGTAGCGCTTTTTGACAACAAGCCATTGCTGCGCTTCATTCACGACTAGACCGGCTGCCCCAAGCCAAACGTCTCCCCTTTTACTTTTCGCCATCCCTAGCCCCTCCTGTCTTGCTATGTAAAAAGCCCCCCACAACGGGAGGCTCATTTTTACCAAACTTTAAGTTTTCCTTTTTTCATGACAAGACCGGCTCCGCCGATCATGTACAACGCACGGTTGTCGATCATTTTCTTCATGAACGCAGCACGTCTTCCAGTCACTTTCTTGCCGAAGACAACACCAATAGCATCTTCCTCACCAAGTGAGCAAACCGTTCCCTTCAAGTCAGGAACGAATTCTTCTGTTGTTCCTTCGCCAGCAAGCGCTTTGATGTTTTTTGCAATACGCTCACCTTGCTGCATCGCAATTTGTGCAGTCGGAGGATAAGGGCGATTGATTTCTTCGTTGATCATCAATGCACAGTCGCCGACGATGAAGACATCCGAATAGCCTGGAGCGCGCATGTCTTTTTCGACTTTCACGCGGGCACGCATGCTTTCGATCGATGTTTCTTCGATCAAACGGTTGCCGCGGACGCCAGCAGCCCAAACGACTGTGCCAGCTTTGATGAATTCGAATTCGTCTTCGCCCTTCTTCACCTTAACGCCTTCAGGAGTCGCTTCGACTACTGGCGTGCCGATAGAGAATTCGATACCTTTTGATTGGAGATACCCTACAGCATAATCCACCAATTCTGGATCGAATCCTGGCAACACCATAGGAGCTGCTTCTACACAGATGACACGGACTTTTTCTTGGGGAACGTCAAATTCCTTGCACAATTCCGGCACACGGTTCGCCAATTCTCCAAGGAACTCGATTCCTGTGAAGCCAGCGCCGCCGACAACGATCGTCAAACGGCTATCGTCTTTCACTTGCTCTGTTGACCAAGTCGCGAATTGGAATTCAATATGCTCACGGATGTAACGAGCCGCCTTCACGTTGGCGATCGACAAAGCGTATTTATCCAATCCTTCGATGCCGAAAGTTTCTCCTTCAAAGCCAAGACCGATGACAAGGTAATCATAAGTGAATTCACCGTTGTCAGTAGTGACTTTTTTATTGTCTACGTCGATTGCTTCGACTGTCGCTTGGACAAAATTCGTTTTGCCGCTGTCGATGACATCGCTGATATCGTAACGGACGTCTTCCGGAAGCATCGTACCAGCTGCCGCTTCATGCAACCATGTGCTTTCGTAATGGTATTCATTTTTATTGATGAGCGTAATATCCGCTGCATCTGTCCCAAATTCCTTCTGTAAATTCACTACAGTAGTCAAACCACCATAGCCTGCACCTAATACTAAAATTGACGGTCTTTTCAATACAATCGCAACCACCTTCAAGTCATTTTATGCACTGGGAATCGTCGAACCTTCTCCCAGTAAACACCTATCCTCTATATTAGCCCTTTTGCCATTGCTTTTCAACAGTTGAGTGCATACACGACAGAGGGACAGGATAGCAAAACATGAAAAAAACCCGCTTTTGTCACAGCGGGTTTTCGTTTTAGCAGTTTTCAGGAGTTCCAGCTTTTTTGGCGGTCCGGAAACTCGTTCCGCAGCCGCAAGAAGCGATGGCGTTCGGGTTGTCGATTGTAAACCCACCGCCCATGAGCGATTGCTTGTAATCAACAACGGTGCCTTTTAAAATTGGCGCATCTTGTTTATTGATGAGTATTTGAATGCCGTGCTGTTCATATTGCTCATCGGCATCTGTCACTTCATGTTCAAAGCCCATGCCATAGGTCAATCCACTGCAGCCTCCGCCATTAACTGCCACGCGGAGAAAAGCACCTTCTTCTTCATTATGGCGCATCATTTCCTTCACTTGGAAAGAAGCGGCTTCTGTAATTTCTACGACTTGTGTCATCTACGTTCACCCTTTCTTTACCATGGAGTTGCCCATTTATTTACGTATGGACAGAAAAAGGGACCCATGAAAGGCCCCCGGATATTAAAAGACTTGTTCCACTTCTACAATGCCGGGTACTTCTTCGACAAGTGCGCGCTCAATGCCCGCTTTTAATGTGATGGTTGAACTTGGGCAGCTGCCGCAAGCGCCGAGTAGGCGCAATTTCACGATGCCGTCCTCGATATCCACCAATTCACAGTCTCCCCCATCACGTAAAAGGAATGGACGCAATTTATCTAAGACTTCCATTACTTGATCTTCCATCATAGCTTCAGTCATTTATATCGACTCCTTTCATTACAATCATTATAATGTGAATAAGAAGAAAAAGCCAATAATGAATTTCCGGGAGGCCTTTATTTATGACGAAAAAACTAAGCATCGAAGTGTACGGAACCGAACAAATCTGCGCCAGCTGTGTTAATGCCCCATCATCGAAAGACACGTACGAGTGGCTAGAAGCTGCCATTTCACGGAAATACAAAGATCAGCCATTTTCAATAAGCTATATAGATATTGAGAAACCGCTCCAAGACGCCAAACAAAAAGATTATGCAGAGCGCATTTTAGAAGACGAGTTTTTCTATCCGCTCGTGCTCATCGAGGACGAAATCGTCGGAGAAGGTTATATCCAGTTAAAGCCGGTATACCGGGAACTCGAAAAACACGGCTTTATTGCCTCACAGTAAAACAAAAAAGCGCTCCGCGGAGCGCTTTTTTCTTTAGCCATTATGCCATTTGTACATCCATAGGACGCCCGACTTCATTAAACGTGCAATGCGCCCAGTAACGGTACGGTCTGCAAGGTAAGCAAACCCTTGCTTTTTCCCAAGCGAGCCGAGGAAACCTTTCAGCTTGATCTCAGGCATCGTTTCAGGCAACTTCTCGCCTTTCCACTTCATGCGCAGCACTTTCACGATCTGTTCGGCTTGTTCTTCAGCGAGCTGAGCGGAAGGTGCCATCGGAAGTGCGGCGCAATCCCCGACGACGTAAACATTTTCATCGTTCGGCAGTTGATGATATTGATTGATGACGACACGTCCCGTGCCATCACATTCCAGATTCAAATCACGCACCGGTTTTACGGGCTGTATGCCTGCCGTCCAGACCACTGCATCCACAGGGATCGTTTCTTCGTGGTTATGCAGCAGATTCGGCTCTACTTTGGTGATGTTCGAACTCGAAACGACATCGACATTATTATTGTCGAACCATTTCTTGACAAAATTACTGAGGCGTTCAGGGAAGTCGCGCAAAATTCTCGGGCTGCGATCAAACAACTTAATCTGCAGGTCGCTGCGGCTTTCGCGCAATTCACTTGCGAGTTCGATGCCGCTTAGCCCGGCTCCCACAACCCCTACAGTAGCTCCGGACTTCAACCCGAGTAGTGCTTCATAAGTTTTGCGTGACTTGCCGATTGTCTGGATGCTGTACGTAAACTCTTCTGCTCCCGGAACTCCGTGGTATTTGTCTTCACAACCGAGCCCGATGACCAATTCATCGTAAGCGATGCGCTGGCCATCTTCTAAAAAGATGCATTTCTCTTCCAATCCGATTTCACGTATCTCGCCGTTGACGATTTTCAGGCGCTCATGTTCCGGAAATGGAACGCGCACTTCATGGTCTGCTTCAGTCCCAGCAGCCAGTGCATAGAACTCCGTTTTCATGCTGTGAAAAGGTGTTCGATCAATTAAAATGATTTCCATGTCTTGAGGGAAATTGTTTGGCAATAAACGCAGCAAAACCCGCATATTGCCGTATCCGCCTCCAAGTAAGACTAACTTTTTCATAAAATTCTCCTTTAAGCCCGTCATTCTGCTCATGATTCCACATATGAGTATAGCTGATTGTGATAACTTTCACAATCCTTTAGAAGCAAAATCAATTAATTGACGATTGCCTTAAAACACGGTAGGATTTTCTAGTAGTGAGGTGAGCTGGAATGAATCCGATTATTGAATTTTGTATGAGCAACTTAGCCAATGGGTCAGAAGAAGCTTTTGCAAAATTAGAGCAAGATCCGAACTTGGATGTGCTCGAATATGGTTGCTTAAGTTATTGTAGCCAGTGTGCCGAATCCCTTTTTGCACTTGTCAACGGTGAAATTGTGGAGGCCGACACGCCTGAAGAGCTAACCAAGAAAGTCTACAAGTTTATTGAAGAAAATCCGTTATTTTAAGCCGCCATTTGGACGGCTTTTTTTAATGGTCCCAAAATGACAAATTCTCGAGGACGAAACTTGGCGGCGGGTCTTTTTGAAGTACCGCATCCATCGGTGTAACGCCGGTGTTGACGTGGACTGTGTCAATGCCGAACCGAATGCCCGCTTGGATATCGGTGTCGTAATTGTCCCCGATCATGACCATATCTTCTTTACGGAAGCCATATTCGTGGTGGATTGCTTCAAGCATATGAATTTCAGGTTTGCCGATAAAGACCGGATCGATGTCCGTTGCTTGTGCCACCAATGCTGTAAATGCCCCGTTTCCTGGAAACAAGCCACGCTCTGTCGGAAAAGCCAAATCTCCATTAGTCGACAAAAACACCGCTCCACGCTGAACTTCCAGGCAGGCATTCGCCAATTTATCATAAGTGACTTGTGGATCGAGACCCATCAATACGATATCTGCCTGCTTCTCAACCCGCTTGATGCCATGATCATCCAATGCTTCTTCCAAGCCTTTCGAACCGACAAGAAAAACCGTCCGTTCCGGATACCAGCGGCGTATGTATTTAGCAGCCGCGACTGCAGAAGACATGATGCGGGATCTGTCCGCATGCACGCCAGCTTTTTCCAGCTTGTCATGCAGTTGATCCACGGTCATCGATGCATTGTTCGTAATATAGAATGGTTCGATGCCGCTTTGCTGCAGCGTGTCAACAAATTGTGCAGCATGTTCAACACGCTCACTGCCTCGGTAAACCGTGCCATCTAAATCTAGGCAATAAGCTTTATAAGGTTTAGCTTTGGCCATTGTCATTCTCCGGAATAAATGCCGATACAGGGCCTAATTCATGCTCTAAATAATGGCTTACTTTCGGGCCGAACAGTTTTAAGGAATCGATGTGGGTATCCATGATCCGCAAGATTTCATTGTGATCTACCGCAATAAAATCGCGCACGAGCATTTTGCGCAGCCCCACCACTTCTTTTAAGGGCTGATCCATTTCCGGAGAAATGACTTTTTCGTCTACGAGAATGTCGATGATGTCCTCATAGCTGCCCGGATCCCTCATAATGAACCCGTCAATCATTGAATTTCCGACATCGATGACCGCTTCGATCGCACCAAGCGACAGCCGTTCAAGCGCCAGTTGATCCTTCAATGAATCCCAGTTGTTATTTTCCTCATATAAGGCAAGCAACGCATCCATGTACACGATAGCTTTTTTGATTTTTCCACGGTCGATAAAATACATATTGAGTCCCTCCATTTTGCTGTTGCAGCGAATCTCTTTTCTTCTATATCATATCATATGCACATAAAAAAACCCCCGGCAGGTCAATCTGCCTCAGGGGTTTCCACTTGTTGCGGCTCTGATTTAAACGGTTGTTCTTCCGCTTGTTCCGTCGCTTCTGCTTCTGGTGCCCGGCCGGCTTTTTTCAAAATGAAATAAGAACAGCCGAAATTACAGTACTCATACAAATAATCCTGCAAAGTGCTGATTTTGGTATCATAGCTCGCCTTGCTGTTGCTGTCTTCAAAAAAACCTTTTAAGCGAAGCTGGCCATAACCCCAATCACCTAGAATATAATCATATTTGGCAAGAATATCGCTATATCGGTTTTGGAACGCTTCTTCTTGAAAACCTTCGCGATGATCCTTGACCACCTCGTAGTTCCATTTTTCTATCGTGATCAATATCCTCACCATCCATACCTATTTATGACCTCAACACAGGCAATTGCCGTGTATTTCCATTTTCGCCAGAGCATATTCTTTCAAACTTATCCTACTCCAAATGTATCACAACGGCCCCCACTGAACAAGCAGCGCTGCGTTTAGGCAGTTAATAAAAGAAATCTCCGGCTGCGTCGGCAGCCGGAGATGATAGACCCTTATCCTAGATCTTGAGATTTATTTGCTTTGCTTGATCTGACAGCGTTAAAGATGCTTGCCGCCAATCCGCCCCATAGGAGGAGCATCCCGATAATCATAACGACAATCGCACTAACTGACATGTCGATCCCTCCCTATTCTTTTTCTTTTATTGGACGTGCAGGAGCTTCAGGATGCTCGGAATGTTCATCGTAGAAGCGGTAGTTCTTATGCCATTTGCCGAGTGAGAACAAGATTCCGAAGAGTAGAGCTCCCGCTGCGACAGCAACGCCGCCTGTCAATGTGAACATATTGGAGTAGCCTTCATAGTTTCCTGTTTCTGTATCAAATTGCTGGAAGATGTTCAAGCGCAGCAATCCGAACATCATGTATCCGAGAACGACCGGCGTAATGATGCCGAGGCTGAATTTCCACCAGCCGCCGAGAGGAATATCGGAAATCGCATTGGCATGCGACTTCAAATCATCCGCTTTGCGCAAGATCCAGACAACCATGATGACTTCTACAAGACCAACAGCTGCGACACCGAATTGGTTGATGTAGTAATCGGCGATATCCAAGAAGAACAGACCGCCTTGTGTAGCAAAGAGAACCGAAATCAATGCAGCAAGCCCGCCGCCGAACGCTACGGCTTTGCGTCTTGAAATTCCGAATTTCTCAGTGAATCCTGCCACATAGGTTTCAGTGATCGACATGAGGGAGGTTAATCCCGCAAGTGTCAGCGACAAGAAGAACAAGAAGCCAAAGAGGCCATTCATTCCCGGGAATTCATTGATGATTGCCGGGAATACGACGAACGCGAGCCCGACACCTGCAGAAGCGACATCCGCTACAGCGACATTTGATTGTGTCGCCATGAAACCGAGGATTGCGAATACCCCGATACCAGCCAACAACTCGAAACTCGAGTTCGCAAAACCGGTAATGAACGCGTTATTTGTAATATCCGATTTTTTCGGCAGATAACTGGAGTACGTTATCATGATCGCAAAGGCGACAGATAAACTGAAGAATATGTGGCCATATGCTGCAACCCAAACGGTTGGATCCATTATGGCGTCAAAATTCGGCCTGAAGAATGCATCCAGCCCCAACATAGCACCGTCAAGTGTCACTGCGCGGATGACGATGATGATGAAAATGACCACCAGTGTCGGAATGAAGATACGGTTGGCCATTTCAATGCCGCGTTTTACGCCGGCTAACAGAATGCCTAATGTAATGGCCCAGACGATAACTAGCGGTATAAAGATGCCCCAGACGATTCCCCCGGTCTCACCTGGCGACACAGTAAGCTGGAGAAAATCATTGAACAGGAACGCTTCCGTGTCCTCTCCCCATGCCTGATTGAACGAGAACAATGTATAACGCATCGCCCAAGCGATGATGACTGCGTAATACACCGATATGACGAACGACACAAACATCGCCCACCATCCGAGCCATTCAGCTTTCTTGCCGCTCATTCTAAAGAATGAAAGTGGTGCGGATCCGCGATAACGATGGCCGATCGTGAACTCCAATATAAGAATTGGAATACCGGCTGTTAAAAGAGCGAACAAATATGGAATAAAAAATGCGCCCCCACCATTTTCGTATGCTACGTACGGGAATCGCCAAATATTCCCTAACCCTACTGCCGAGCCGACAGCAGCCATAATAAAACCGGCTCGTGTCCCCCATGAAGAACGTTCCATCTCTCTTCCCCCTTTGTGGTAAACTTCCAATTTTTTAACAGAAAAATAGGAAGTTTGTTTATATTCAGATTATTGTGGAATCTAAATTTAGTATAACGAGCACATCCTTCAAAGTAAAGATAATTTCTATAAATTTTTCAAAAAAACTATTATGACAATAATAAAAAGGCGAAGATGTAGCATCTCCGCCTTCAAGAACTTAGTTTTGAGTGTGTTTTTCCATTAAAGTTGTACGTCTTGACCAGAAAACGAATAGTATTGCGAGTACAATAGCCACCGCTCCAAGTGCTAATGGCAACGAGCCGCTAAAGCCTATGACGATATACCCTATAGAGGCCACAGCTGCTGAAGTCAGTGCATACGGCAATTGTGTGATAACGTGATCCAAATGGTTGCTGCCAGCGCCAGTTGACGAAAGAATCGTCGTATCGGAAATCGGCGAGCAATGATCTCCAAATACAGCCCCTGCCAATACGGCGGATAATGAAGGCAACAATAATTCAGGCTCTGCCTGGATCATGATCGTCCCGGCAATCGGGAGCAAGATCCCGAAAGATCCCCACGAAGTACCGGTGGAAAATGCCATGACGCCAGCGAGCAAGAACAACAATACCGGCAAAATGCTTGTTGGAACATTGCCCTGTGCTACAGCATCCGCCAAGTAAGTACCCGTCTCAAGCGCGCCAATCAAATAAGTTAACGCCCAAGCGAAGATAAGAATAAAAACAGCACCTGACATGGATTTGATTCCAGCCCAGATCCCTCTAGCAATCCAATGTGCTTCTGCTGCTTCATTGCGCTTGATTTGCAGCGCATATAAAATGATGGCTGCAAGTGCACCGATGAGACCACCTGTTAGAAGCGCTAAAGGTACATCGGTATTTTCGAAAATCAACCAGATGTCGAATACTTCGCCGGAATTGAGATAGCCGGTCCAGATCATCGCTGAAACCGTTCCGACAATCAATAATACAATCGGCAATACGAGATCGCGGACTCTGCCATGAGAATGACTCGGGAAATCTTCCTTCATCTCGCCTGGAATGACTTTGTCCGGATCGAACAAACGTCCTTCTGTTATGGCCAAATGTTCGTGCTTTTTCATTTCCCCGAAGTCTACATCTCGAATAGCGACGAAGAAGACGATTGCAAGTGCCGCGATAACATAAAAGTTCATCGGGGCCATCCACAGGAATGCTTCTAAAGCTGAGTAGTCCAGGAATGTCTGGCCTGCAAGAATGGTGCCGATAATGCCGATGATCGCAGCTCCCCAACTCGATACTGGAGAAACAACACAAATTGGTGCGGCCGTGGAATCGATGAAATACGCAAGTTTCGCGCGCGACACTTTGTAGCGGTCTGTAATCGGACGCGCTACTTGCCCAACAGCTAATGCGTTGAAATAATCGTCGATGAAAATGAGGATGCCGAGGAATACCGTGACCAGTTTAGCCCCGCGGCGTGTTTTAACACGAGCAGATGCCCAATCCGCAAATGCGTGGCTTCCTCCGGATAAGCTGACAAAAGCCGTAATGACGCCGAGCAGCAACAAAAACAAAATGATAAAGACATTATAGGCATTAAAGCCGCCGTCCCAAAAAATGACAGCAAACGAGGTGGCCAGTTCTGTTAACGCTTCCACTGGTGCAAAAGAAGTCAACAGAAATGCAGCGGCCACGATGCCGACGCCGAGTGACAATAGCACGCGCCTCGTCAAAAGCACCATGGCAATGGCGATAATCGGCGGCAGTACCGAAAAGATTGTGTTTTCCATAATTAGATTTCCTCCTATTCATTGTGATGGCGTAGGACTCCACGAAAAAAAGCCGTTTCATCCAATGGATAAAACGGCTTTCTACAATTCGTCTGTGTGCTCAAGCATCAAACAACCCTGTAGCTCTTCATGTGCACTTGTGCAACATGACAGTGGCATTCCTTTTTGAAATGCCCCCAATCGCCGCTTCTTGACCCGGAAGCGGGAATTTCGGCAAGCTTCCCTTTCGAATGCGGTCAACGCGGTCAAACTCGCACATTCTACTGATGAAGGCTGCAGCCTCTACCCATCGATATCTAATTCATCAAAAGCATATCCCAAACAAGGCCGAAAATCAACTAACAGTCGATTCCGAATGTTTCTTCTATTTATGTGCTTTCATCCGTAAATAGTCTCCGAACACATCACGTAAAAATTCAGGCATGAAATACGTTTTCGGAGCACGCTTGAGCGCTGGAAAAAAATAACCGAATGTGAAAAGGTCCAGTGTGGCTAAGCGGTAAATATGTTCCGGATCTGCCTTCTTGCCACCCACCATCAATTGATGGCCATGCAGTTCCATGCCGCTGTGGATCATGCGCCCAAACACCGTCCCTCGAAATCCCATGCCCTTAAGTTCGAGTTGCGGCCAGTCCTCGTTCAATGATTGCAAATAGATTTCTTTCAGCTCTGCGCCGCTCAATTGAATGACGCACGGGTTGATCGGATGCGGCAGCATGCGGTGGAAGTCATAGCGTGTCATCTCGCCCCGCGACATATCTTCCATAAAAATTCCTGCGTTGAAAAGACTGCAATCAGCTGCAGTAAACTCGATCAATGCAGACCCGAACAACTCTGCCATAGGCGAAGCTTTGAACCATTCGGCTTTCAAATGCTCTTCGTTGTAAAAGACCGTCTCGGCTAATTGCTGCTTGCCGATGCTGATCAATTGTTCATTGAACCCTTCATCGACTTCCGGCAATCGATCGGTCTCGATCACTTCAGCTGACATTTTGCCGGTTGCACCATCGATTTCAATATGGCCGACATAAAAACCGAACTTCCCGGCAGCACCAAGCAATGTGCCTTCAATATCTTTTCCTTGATGAAACAGATGGTGTGTATGCGCACCTAAGATAATATCCACTTCAGGGCATTCAGCGGCCAATAGTTCATCTTCTTTAATGCCAAGATGCGACAAACAAATGATGTAATCGACTGCCTGCCGGATTTTTTTTGCTTCCCGCCTGATTGCTTCCCTGCCGTTTGTCACGTTCCAGCCAAGACGGCGGTAAAAAGGCGTGAATTCGGCAGTTGCTGCGATCAACCCGATTTTGAGGCCTTGTTTCGTTTCGATAATATGGCTTGGTATCGCCCATTCCGGCTGGTTTCCATCGAGATCTACCAAATTGGCGACGACGACAGAAAAATCGGCTTGCACGTATAGTTCATCCAACTCTTTTTTCGACAATGTAATGCCTTCGTTATTGCCGATCGTCACCGCATCGTAGCCCGCTTCATTGAGCAATTGGACATTTCCTTTGCCTGCTGTTCCTTCAGTGAATGGATGAGAGCGGTCAGCGTGATCCCCGACATCGAGCACCAAGCAAGCATCGCCGGCCTCTTCATGCCAACGCCTGCGCTCAGTCAGCAGCGCTTTGATGCGCGGCCAGTGTTCAAAATGGCTGTGTAAATCGTTCGTATGATAAATATGAATGGTTTCGCTCATGTACAACACCTCTTATGAACTGAAAATTCCTTCGTAAATCGAGCGAAGCCCGAATAACAATAATGCAATGCGCAATAATAAGACCAATGTCTCGGATTTGATGCTTTGATTAAGCTTTGCGCCGATTTTCGCACCGATATAGGCGCCCGGAACAACCGCAAGCGTAAAGATCCACGGTACATTGCCTAGGGAAATATGGGTGACTGAATTCACAATCGCCGATAAAAAGACCATGAGCATGGATGTGCCGACCGCCACATGCGGCGGGAACAAAAACAATAAAATCATCGCCGGCACAAGAATCGCACCGCCGCCGATGCCAAACAGCCCTGAAGCGAAACCGACAATGAAAGTCAAACCGAGCGCAAACCAAAGCGGGTATCCGTAAACATAGCGCTTATCTGTTTTGCGGTCGTGAAAAACACGTTTTTTGCCCCGTTCGACAAACCAACTGACCGAATTCAACCGGTCCCTCAATAGCAAAAGCAAGGATAGAAACACCAGTAATAAGCCGAAATATAATTGAAACGATGGGACATCAAGATTGCGGTTCACCAGTGCGCCGATCACCGTTCCTGGCGCGCTGCCGAGAAAAAAGATAAAGCCACTTCGATAATCAACGGTGCCCATCTTCATATAGGCAAGCGTTGATGATAAACCGGTAAAGATCATCATGATGACGGACAGGCCGACAATTTCCTGTGGGGACAAACCCGGAAAAAAACTGATGGCCGAACCTAAAAATAAGAGTGCGGGAACTAAAATGACCCCTCCCCCG
>NZ_JBHSGL010000014.1:39968-174985 GCF_042654465.1 Planococcus dechangensis
GACAAACCGTCAAACTGCAAATTATTCATTTGCTGAAATTGCTTGGCATCGCCCGCTGCGTGGCCACCGGAATTATTATTGAAGATGACATATACATCTTCTGCTTGTTTTTTGAGCGACTCGACGGCTTTGCTGATGTCAGTGAGTTCCTGGTGATTGTAATCATACAAATAACGCACTTCCCGCCATTTTTCAGCATTACCTGGATTGAGCCAGCCGTAGACATTGCGGCCATGCAGCCGCACCAACACTTTATCTTTGCGGCTTGACTCCGGAACAAGGGGAATCGAGCCGTCACCTGCTTGCGGTTCATCGCATACCGAATGGATCAAACCATGCTCGCGGAGAAATGCCAAAGTCTTGTCTTTCATGTCTGTGGCATACCAAGATTGATGGCGGAATTCAATGGCCAAGTCAAACTCCTTTAACTCGTCGATTATACTGCGAATTTCATCCACATGCTCTTTTTGGCAATCAAACCAGGGCGGAAACTGCAACAGTACCATCGCAAGCTTTCCTGCCTCTTTTAACGGCCTGACGGACAACCGGTATGCTTCAAACAACTCCTCACGGCTTTCGAACGGGTTTTCACCACGCTGATGGCCTGTCATGCCTTGGTATGCTTTGACGACAAACTGAAAGTTGTCCGGTGTCTCATGAATCCATTTGCTGATGTTGCGCTCAGGCTGAACTGCATAAAAGGAGGAATCCAGCTCTACAATCGGAAAATGAGCACTGTAATCGGCCAATTTATCTTTTTGTTTTGAACCTGGGCTATAGACATCCGGATGATCGCCCCAGCCCGTCAATCCCACATAAATCATCGCGCTGCCTCCCCTTTTGTTATTATTTTATGATAGCATAGAAAAAATCGAACGTCCTTTTTTTGGATTCCACAGATCAAGCCTTAAAAACAGCTTATGATTCAGTTCCCTGCTTTTTTCTTTACTACACTTATTAATGAATATTCAAGGGGTGGGCTGATATGAAACAACAATGGGATACACAAGGATTCATCAAACTATTCGAAGCAAACCGCAACCAAGAACAGGCTATACCTATGGCGGCTTATATGAAAAATCAATTCCCGTTTTTGGGAATTAAAACTCCCCTTCGGAAACAGCTGTTGACGCAATACTTGGCGGAGTATCATCTTCCACAGCGACAACACTTTTCAACAGTAGTAATGGAACTCTACCACTTGCCGGAACGCGAGTACCAATATGCCGCCATTGCCGTATTGGAACGGCTGAAAGCACAATTGTCCATTGAAGACCTACCCTTTTTGCGCCGATTAATCGAGTCCAAATCCTGGTGGGATAGCGTCGATGCAATCGCCTCGAGGATCGTTGGACCCATCGTGATGAACAACCGCAGGGTCGGCACACAAATTATGCTCGACTGGTCCCAAGCCGGCAATATGTGGACTAACAGGGCAGCCATCCTACATCAGCTGAAGTTCAAAGGCCAGACCGACACGGCCGCACTCAGCTCCATCATTTCGAAACATGCCCAGTCTTCCGATTTTTTTATACAGAAATCTATCGGCTGGGCGTTGCGCGAGTATGCTAAAACCGATGGTGAATGGGTACGGCAATTTGTTGCTGCTGAGCCCTTGCAAGCACTCAGCAAACGCGAAGCCTTAAAAAACATCAAATAATAAAAGCCCAACGCAATGATGCGTTGGGCTTTTCCGAATATTAATTAACCGATTGAACCTTCCATCTCGAACTTGATGAGACGGTTCATTTCTACTGCGTATTCCATCGGCAACTCTTTTGTAAATGGCTCGATGAAGCCCATAACGATCATTTCCGTCGCTTCCTGTTCGGAAACGCCGCGGCTCATCAAGTAGAACAATTGCTCTTCGGATACTTTTGAAACTTTCGCTTCATGCTCCAAAGAAACATTATCATTCAAGATTTCGTTGTATGGGATCGTATCTGAAGTGGACTGGTTGTCCATGATCAGCGTATCGCACTCAATGTTTGAACGCGCCCCATCGGCTTTGCGGCCGAAGCGGACGATACCGCGGTAAGAAACTTTACCGCCTTGTTTCGAAATGGATTTCGAAACAATGGAAGACGATGTATTCGGCGCCAAGTGAATCATTTTCGCGCCTGCATCCTGATGCTGGCCTTTGCCGGCAATCGCGATCGACAAAGTCATGCCGCGAGCGCCTTCTCCGCGAAGGTAAACCGCCGGATATTTCATTGTCACTTTCGAACCGATATTGCCGTCAATCCATTCCATTGTCCCGTTAGCATCAACGAATGCACGCTTAGTAACAAGGTTGAAGACGTTGTTTGCCCAGTTTTGGATCGTCGTGTAACGGCAATACGCATTTTCTTTGACGATAATTTCAACTACCGCTGAGTGAAGTGAGTTGGTCGTATATACCGGCGCTGTACAGCCTTCTACGTAATGAACGCTTGCGCCTTCATCCACGATGATCAATGTACGCTCGAACTGCCCCATGTTTTCCGAGTTGATGCGGAAATAGGCTTGCAGCGGCGATTCAACTTTAATGCCTGGCGGTACATAGATGAACGATCCGCCGGACCATACAGCTGTGTTGAGTGCTGCAAATTTATTGTCAGCCGCTGGGATAACAGACTGCCAATGCTCTTTGAACAAATCTTCGTTTTCACGAAGCGCAGCGCCTGTATCTTTAAAGACGATGCCCATGTCT
Source organism: Planococcus dechangensis (assembly GCF_042654465.1). Classification (NCBI taxonomy): domain Bacteria; kingdom Bacillati; phylum Bacillota; class Bacilli; order Caryophanales; family Caryophanaceae; genus Planococcus; species Planococcus dechangensis. The sequence goes on from NZ_JBHSGL010000014.1 coordinate 42,661, forward strand.
TCAAGTTCTTGCTTCATGTTATGGTAAACAACTTCGGACTCATATTGAGCCGAAACGCCGGCCAAGTATTTTTGTTCAGCTTCAGGAATTCCGAGTTTATCAAACGTGCGCTTGATTTCTTCCGGCACTTCATCCCATGAAGTTTGGCTTGCCTCTGATGGTTTTACGTAATACGTAATTTCATCAAAATTAAGTGAACTTAAATCTCCGCCCCATTGTGGCATTGGCATGGAGTAAAACAATTTAAGAGCTTTCAGGCGGGAATCGAGCATCCACTCCGGCTCTTCTTTGATTTTCGAGATTTCTCTGACAATGTCTTCTGTCAGACCGCGTTTGGATCTGAAGATGGAAACGTCCTTGTCGTGGAACCCATATTTATAATCACCGATTTCTGGCATTTGTTTTGCCATCGTCGTTCCTCCGTTCTGTGTTACGATTTTTCTTCGTTGTGCACACCTTTTTCCATGGCTTTCCATGCAAGCGTCGCACATTTGATGCGCGCTGGGAATTTAGATACGCCTTGCAGCGCTTCTATATCCCCAAGGTCGATGGAATCGTCGTATTCTTTACCGAGCATCATGTCTGAAAAGATTCCAGACATTTTCAGTGCCGTATCTACATCTTTGCCTTTGACGGCTTGGGTCATCATGGAAGCAGATGCCATGGAAATCGAGCAGCCTTCCCCGTCGAATTTGGCATCTTTGACGATGCCGTCTTCCACTTGCAGCGTCAATTGGATGCGGTCGCCGCAAGTCGGGTTGTTCATTTCGATATTGACGCTATCTTCTTCAAGCGTCCCTTTATTGCGTGGCGTTTTGTAATGGTCCATAATCACTTGCCGATACAATTGATCTAAATTATTAAAAGACATCGCTAAAATACTCCTTTGCAGAACGCAAGCCTTCCACCAGACGATCGATATCTGATTCATCATTGTATAAATAGAAGCTTGCGCGTGCTGTCGCTGTCACGTCGAGCCATTTCATCAATGGCTGTGCGCAATGATGGCCTGCACGGACAGCGATGCCGCTCATATCGAGCACGGTCGCCACATCATGGGGATGGACTTCCTTCATATTGAAGGTAACGATGCCTGCTCGTTTGCCAGGATCTGTCGGGCCGTAAATATCCAGCCCTTCAATCGCGCCCATCTTGTCCATGGCAATGGCAGCCATATGGTGTTCATGTTTCTCGATTTCGTCCAAACCGATTTCCTGCAGGAAGTCGATCGCTGCTGCGAGTCCGACTGCACCGGCGATAATCGGCGTGCCGCCTTCAAATTTCCAGGGAAGCTCTTTCCACGTCGAATCATACAAGCCGACAAAGTCGATCATCTCTCCGCCAAACTCGACCGGTTCCATCGCTTCAAGCAAATGCTTTTTGCCATATAGGACACCGATTCCGGTTGGGCCGACCATTTTATGGCCGGAAAATGCGAAGAAATCACAATCCAAATCTTGGACATCGATCTTCAAATGAGGCGCAGCTTGTGCTCCGTCTACCATCATGACCGCTCCGTGTTCGTGTGCGATTTTTGCAACTTCCTTTACCGGGTTCATCGTGCCAAGTACATTTGACACGTAGACCATCGACACGATTTTCGTCCGGTCAGTAATTGCCGCACGGACATTTTCAAGTGAGATGGTGCCGTCTTCTTCAAGCTCAATGTATTTCAGTACAGCGCCGCGCTCTTTGGCCAATTGCTGCCACGGAATGATGTTGGAGTGATGCTCCATGTAAGTGATGACGATTTCATCGCCTTCTTCAACATTCGCACGGCCATAGCTCTGGGCAACGAGGTTGATCGCTGTCGTTGTACCGCGAAGGAAGATAATTTCTTCCGTCGCCTTCGCATTGATGAATTTCTGCACTTTCTCGCGAGCGCCTTCGTATTTTTCCGTCGCACGGTTGCCGAGCGTATGAACGCCGCGGTGGACATTGGAATTATCGAACTCGTAATACGACTTGAGTGCTTCGAGAACCTGCACAGGCTTTTGGGAAGTAGCCGCACTGTCCAGATAGACGAGTGGATGGCCGTTGACTTCTTGGTTGAGTATCGGGAAATAGCTCTTAATCTCTGGATTCATTAGCGGACTTTCCTTTCGATAACCTCCGTCAATTGCTTTTTAACGCCTTCGATTGGCAACACGTTTACTACCGGTGCCAGGAAGCCGTGAATAACAAGACGTTCAGCTTCTTGTTTTGTAATGCCTCGGCTCATCAAATAATATAATTGAAGCGGATCGACACGTCCAACAGACGCTGCATGTCCTGCCGTTACATCGTCTTCATCGATCAACAGGATAGGGTTTGCGTCGCCGCGTGCGTTCGGGCTCAACATAAGAACACGTGATTCTTGTTCTGCGTTGGATTTCGTCGCGCCGTGTTCGATTTTCCCGATGCCGTTAAAGATCGATGACGCCGAATCTTTCATGACGCCGTGCTTCAAGATCTGGCCATCGGTATTTTTGCCCCAATGGATGACTTGTGTCGTGAAGTTCTGTTTTTGGGACCCTCGTCCAACCACAACTGTTTTCGTATCACCGACAGAATTGTCGCCGATCAGGAATGTCGTATTGTCGGAAATGGTGTCGCTGTCGCTCATCAGGCCTAATGCCCATTCGATGCGTGCATCGCGCTGGGCGACGCCGCGGCGGTTCACGTAAGCCGTGAAGCCTTCAGCAAGAACATCGACTGCACCGTAAGTTACTTTTGCATTATCTTCTGCAAACACTTCTGAAACAATGTTCGCTTGGCCTTTTGCTTTCGCCACTGTGGAAACGTAGTTTTCGACATAAGTGACTTCAGCGCCTTTATCGGCCACGATCAAGGCATGGTTAAACAGTGAAGCTTCTTCGTTATCGTGGATGAATACGGCTTGAACTGGGTTTTTGATGACTACATTTTTCGGTACGTAAAGGAAAATACCACCGTTTAACAGCGCAGCATGCAAAGCTGTTAGTTTATGCTCTTCCGCTTTTACTGCTTGTGTCATAAAGTATTTAGCTACCAAATCACCGTGTTCGCGAATCGCCGTTTGGATATCCGTCAAGATGACACCTTGCAACTCTAAGTTTTTATCCAAAGCAATGTAAGCCGGTGTATTATTGTGCTGAACGTACAGATTCTTTTGGTCAGCATCAACAATGGATTTCACTTGTTCCGGAAGCTCTTCTAGCGTTGCGTAAGTTGAGCTTTCGACTGTATGAGCCGGGAAATCAGTGAAGTTCCAGTTGGTGATCTTTGTTTTATCCGGTTTCGGTAAAGGCAGTGCTTCAGCAGCAGCCAATGCCTGTACGCGCAAATTCGTAAACTCTGCTGGTTCTGAGTGGGAAGCCGAGAAGGAGCGTACATCCTGCTCGGTCATTGATAGTTTTGTTTCAACCGTCACGTTAGTCTCTCCTTCCAATTATGCTTCTTGTCCGACAGTCTCGTCTTCGATGCCGAGTTCTGCCTTGATCCAGTCGTAGCCTTCCGCTTCGAGTTTGTGCGCAAGTTCCGGACCTCCGGATTTCACGACGCGTCCTTGCATCATGACATGCACGTGATCAGGCGTGATGTAGTTCAGCAGGCGCTGATAGTGAGTGATGATTAAGCAGCCGAAGTTCTCGCCTTTCATCTGGTTGATTCCGTCTGAAACAACTTTCAACGCATCGATGTCGAGTCCGGAGTCGATTTCATCCAATACAGCGATCGTCGGTTTAATCATCATCATCTGAAGAATTTCGTTGCGTTTCTTTTCACCGCCGGAGAATCCTTCGTTCAAATAACGCTGTGCCATATCCTGGTCCATTGCAAGAGTTTCCATTTTGCTGTCAAGTTCACGGATGAATTTCATCAATGACACTTCGTTGCCTTCTTCGCGGCGTGCATTCATTGCAGAGCGCATGAAGTCAGCATTGGTAACGCCTGAAATTTCGCTCGGGTATTGCATAGCCAAGAACAGTCCAGCGCGTGCGCGCTCGTCCACTTCCATGGAAAGAACGTCCTCCCCGTCCAATTCAATGCTGCCTTGTGTTACTTCATATTTAGGATGCCCCATGATAGCGGACGCCAAGGTAGATTTCCCTGTACCGTTCGGCCCCATAATGGCATGGATTTCGCTCGTGTTAATTGTTAAGTTTACACCTTTTAAAATCTCTTTACCTTCGATTTCAACGTGTAGATCTTTAATGACCAAAGTTGACATGTAAATACCTCCATAATGTTATTCAAGAATGTCTAGCACTCTTAATTAGTATCATTCTAATCTTAACTTATATTCACTTCAGTAGCAAATGTTAAAATCGGCCGCAGACTTAGAGCAAAAACCATTTTGAAATCCGGATTTTCTGCTATTGACGGGGGATTTTTTTTAGCTTATTGCTTTTAGTGCATTTTCAATGAAGTTGAGCTAAATGAGAATCCCTTTCAATGCCATTGGCCCCTTCTGCACTGAAAACTTAAATAAACCATCAAAAAACCGGATAGAGAATGAATTCTCCAACCGGCCGCTTCCAAAAACATATTTTTCTGGACTATCTCCGACTACTCGCGGTGCGCTTGGCGCTCGATTTGTGCCGCTACCGTTTGGCCTTGGCGATAATCTTGCTCCCGACGCTTTTCAACTTCAAGGATTTTTTGCGGGTCATTTTGGTATTCGTTCAGTCCGTACCCATGTACGTCCCTGAATGCCTGTTCCATTTTTTCCGTCTTTTCCATACCTTGAGAATCGATAATAAACCATTCCTTTCGAGTTTTCGTATTTACTTTTATCAGTATACCCGAACTCGATCATTTTAAACAACAAAAATAATCTAATTTATCAGAAAATGGACCTATCGTCATAGTTAATGGGTAAATGTGGATAAAAAGAAAAGACTGTCCACTTCAGACAGCCTTAAAATTGCTTGTTGTTTATATTTTATGCTTTTTCGGTTGGTGTAAAACGGTCGACGATATTCGTTAACGCACCATCACCCGTGACGTTGGCTGCTGTTCCGAAGCTGTCTTGCGCCATATACAAAGCGATCATCAATGCAACCATCGTTGCATCAAAGCCAAGCATGACTTCTAACAAACCGATTGCGGCCATGACCGCACCGCCCGGAACGCCTGGGGCAGCAATCATTGTGACGCCGAGCATCAAAATGAATGGGAAGAAACTGCCGAATTCAGGCGATTGGCCTGTCAGCAACATGACACCGATGGCACAAGTGACAAGTGTGATCGTGCTCCCTGACAAATGAATCGTTGCAAAAAGCGGAACAGTAAAGTCTGCCACCCGTTCTTTGACGCCCGTTTTTTTCGCTTGGCGCAATGTGACCGGAATCGTTGCAGCAGAAGACTGTGTGCCGAGTGCAGTGAAATATGCAGGCAACATGATGCGGATCAAGCTTAATGGATTTTTCTTTCTCAAAATTCCAGCTGCTGAATATTGCCCGGTCAACATCGTCCAGTGCAATGCAATGATAAGGATGAAGACGACGGCAAAGAGCGACAATATCTCCATGACGGCACCGCCATAGGCCATATTCGCAAAAATACCGAAGATATGAAATGGCAATAGCGGAATAATGATTACGGAAATCACTTTTTCGATAATGGCTTGAAATTCTTCAAAGAATGAAGCCATTGTCCGGCTTCCTGTGGCTGCCATGCCGATGCCGAGCAAGAACGCCAAGATCAATGCGCTCATGACGCCAAATAATTGCGGAATTTCCAACTCGATGAAACTTGTTGCTAAAGCATTGGCCGGGTCGTCCAAATTATTCAAAGAACCCCCGGTCATTAAATTCGGCAAGATGGTAGACGCAACAGCAAAAGCTAGAACCCCTGCTGTAATAGTGGAAATATACGCTACAGCTGTCGCCAGCCCCAATAATTTACCCGAACCTTTACCAAGCTTAGCAATCCCTGGTGCGATAAAGCCGAGAATGATCAATGGCACGATGAAATTCAAGAACCCGCCAAATATTCCTGTAAACGTGGCAAATACCCGAACGAGCGCTTCTGGTGCTACGGAACCGATTAATACGCCGAGCACGATGGCCAGCACAATTCTTGGTAGCAAGCCGAATTTAAACTTCATGATGTTGTCCTCCCTGTAGAAACAGTTGTTTGTTGGTTATTATGTGAAATTACCATAGTTTTCGAAAAGCTAATAGCTATTTTCAAATACACGTAATATTTTTATTATTCCGAAACAATAATCACCTTGAAAAGTTGTCGAAAAAATATGGTTCTCTATACACAAACTTCGCAATCTCGCCTTTTGTTACATAAAAAAAGGACACCCTATAAAAGGATGTCCTTTTTTCGTAATGATATTTATTGCTCAACTGGAACGACAGCGCCGTCCCATTCTTCTAGGATAAAGTCTTGGATCTCTTGTGAAGTTAATACTTCGACAAGCGCCTGGATATTGGCGTTGTTTTCATTTCCAGCTTGTACAGCGATGATGTTGGCGTAAGGGGAATCCGAGTTCTCAAGAGCGATGGAATCGTCCATCGGGCTCAACCCTGCATCGATAGCATAGTTGGAGTTGATCAATACTGCATCGCCTTCGCCTGCTTCATACATTTGGACAAGCAATGCCGCTTCATATTGTGTATCAAACTGGAGGTTTTTCTCGTTTTCAACAATATCGCTCGTTTCTGCAGCTGTTTTTTCAATGCCTTCTTCAAGAGTGATCAAGCCTTCCGCTTCTAGCATAGACAAGATACGGCCATGGTCAGCGATCGAATTGCTCATGAGGATTGTCGCATCGTTCGGCAATTCTTCTAGAGATGCATAGTCTTGAGAATAAACACCGATCGGCTCGATGTGGATGCTTCCTGCGTTGACAAAGTCGTAACCATGATCAGCAATCTGAGAGTCCAAGTATGGCACGTGCTGGAAATAGTTCGCGTCCAAATCCCCTGACTCGAGATCTTGGTTCGGCAAAATGTAATCTTGGTAAGTTTCCACTACCAGTTCAATGCCTTGTTCTTCAAGAATCGGCTTGGCTTGCTCCAAGATAATCGCGTGAGGAACATTCGATGCCCCAACCGTCAATGTGCTCGGCTCGCCTTCTGTTGCGCTGTTTTCACTCGTTTCTTCTTCTGCGCCACACGCGGATAAAGCCAATACTGCTGCAAATGAACCAAATACTAATTTTTTCATTACAAAATTCCCCTTTTCTTCTATATAATGTAGTTTTTATAAAAACACCGGGCGGTTGAGCGCCCTATTTTTAACAGAGAATCAGATGATCTTGAACCGTTTAGCGTTTGTCGGATCTTCCAGTGAGGAAATCTCCAAGAAACTGAATGGCAAACACGATGACCAAAATGAGAATCGTCGCCATCAAGGTGACATCTTCACGGCTTCGTTGGAAACCGTCCAAGAATGCGAGTGTCCCGAGGCCGCCTGCCCCGATGATGCCCGCCATTGCGGTATAGCCTACTAAAGCGATAGCGGTCACAGTAATGCCGGAAATCAATGCCGGTTTGGACTCAGGCAGCAGCACCTTGCGGATGATGGTCCATGTAGTTGCCCCCATCGAGCGTGCAGCTTCGATGACGCCTTTATCAATTTCTTTTAATGCAATGAGCACCATGCGCGCATAAAATGGCGCTGCCCCGATGATCAAAGCCGGAAGCGCGGCATTCGGCCCGCGGATTGTTCCGATTAGGAACTTAGTGAACGGAATGAGCAGAATGATCAGAATGATAAACGGAATGGAACGGAAAATATTGACGAATGCACCTGTCAGCCAGTTGACGATTTTATTGGCCCATAATTGATTGGGCGCTGTCAGGAACAGGACAATTCCGAGTACGAGGCCGATGATGAACGTGAAGAGTGTCGACATCCCGGTCATATAGATCGTCTCTAATGTCGCGTCCCACATATTCGTCCAGTCAACGTTTGGGAACAAAGTATCAATCATGGCTCATCACCTCCGTCTGCACGTCATGTGCACTGAGGTAGGCCAGTGCTTTTTCGATTTCCGCTGGATCCCCTTTTAACTGGAGGATGAGCATGCCGTATGCACCGCGTTGGGTGTGGGAGATATTGCCGTGGACGATATTGACTTCCACTGCGTGTCCACGGATCAACTGCGTCAATATCGGCTGTTCCGTCTGGTCGCCGACAAAAACCAATTTGACCAATCGGCCTTCCGGATATTGTTCACGCAAATTGCGAACGGTTTCTGCTGAATCTTCTGTTTCGGTCACTTGCGCCACAAAGCGTTTGGTGATGTCTTCTTTCGGATGCTGGAACACATGCAACACTTCGCCAAGTTCGACGACACGCCCTCCTTCCATTACGGCAACGCGGTGGCAAATCTTGCGGATGACATGCATCTCATGCGTAATCAGCACAATCGTCAAACCGAGCCGTTTGTTGATGTCCACCAATAGATCCAGTATGGCATCGGTCGTCTGCGGATCGAGTGCTGAAGTCGCTTCATCGCACAACAGCACTTCCGGATCATTGGCTAATGCGCGCGCAATGCCGACACGCTGCTTTTGACCACCTGAAAGCTGTGATGGATAAGCATTTTCGCGCCCTTCCAATCCAACCAGCTCGATCAGCTCTTTCGAACGCTTGCGTCTTTGTTCTTTCCCCACTCCCGCAATCTCGAGCGGAAACTCGATATTTTCACGGACAGTGCGAGACCATAGCAAGTTGAAATGCTGGAAGATCATGCTGACTTTTTGGCGCGCCGAGCGCAATTTAGCGCCTGAAATGGCTGTGATGTTTTGGCCGTTGATCTCAACGGAACCGCTGCTCGGCTGCTCCAGGCCGTTCAACAGCCGGATCAAGGTACTTTTTCCTGCTCCACTGTATCCGATAATACCGAAAATCTCTCCTGACGGCACTGACAAATCGACTTTGTCAACCGCCGTCAAACGCGCTTTTCCGGTATCGAATATTTTGGTCAAACCTTTTAACTCAATCATGGTTGGGCACTCTCCTAAATCATTGAAGTAACAAAAAAACCTTCCTGCATAGATAAGCAGAAAGGCACATGTGGAAACACAGTAAACCGTTCTCTCATCTGTCAAAGTTTACACTTTGAGTGACTTGGCACCATTTCATTTTCATGACGGTTGCCGGGCTTCATCGGGCACTTCCCTCCACCTCTCTTAATAAGAGTTACGCTATTAAATTAATTTCAGAAATTAAATTTATCACGGTCGGCTGTATTCGTCAACCGTTTTCAATTTGCCATATAAATATGGCACTGAATGAAAAGCATAGATCTTGTCTGTGACCTTTCCACCTTGTGAAATGAGCAGGCACGGCACGCTTTCGACTTGATACAACTCTGCCACTTCCTGGACATAGTTCAAGTTGGCTTTGCCGATCGGAAGGTCCGGCAAAAGCTCTGTTACGACATCGAGCATTTTGCTGGCCACTTGGCATGTGCCGCACATCGGCGCGAACAGATAATAAGCGGTCACTTGTTGCGTATTTTTGGCTTTAAGCCATTCTTTATGTGTCCATTCGTTCATAAAAGTCATTCCTTATCGCGTGATTAAAGACTCGCACGTCCGCAGCATTGAGCACGTCGATCAGCTTGCCGATCGGTGTGGCCGCGACTTCCTTATAGCTTTTGTCGATGTAAAAATGGCGCGCTTCCGGAAATTCACGCTTGATGAGCTTTCGCAGTTTATCGCCGGAAGAATCCGCATCGACTAGGATGATGATGTCCTGCCCTTCAAATGGCAACAACATTTCTTCGAGTCTTGTAGCACTTACTGTACCATTTGTGCAGAGAATCGTCACGGGTTCTGCAATCAATGGCGCAATCCGGGTTTTGTCGCTGATCCCTTCAACCACTATCACTTTCTCCATACGCCTCTCCCCCAAACTTCGCTGGATGAAAAAAAGCGCCGAAAAACAGGCGCTTCCACACTTACTCGTTTGTCATTTCTTTGTATTCATCGGCAGACATCAAAGCACTCATGTCTTCTTCTGAAGGGGCTTCCACTACGACCATCCACGCTTTTTCATAAGGGGACTCGTTGACGAATTCCGGGCTGTCTTCAAGCTCAGAATTGACTTCGACAACTTTTCCGCTTACTGGCGCATATAATTCCGATACCGTTTTAACGGATTCGACACTGCCGAACGGCTGGTCTTTTTTCAGTTCATCTCCAACTTGCGGAAGCTCGACAAAAACGATGTCACCGAGTTCGTCTTGCGCGAAATGGGTGATGCCGATACGTGCCTTGCCATCTTCAATTTTAACCCATTCGTGTTCTTTTGAATAACGAAGATCTTGTGGTGTGCTCATCCAAACCCCTCCAAATATGTAATAGTCTCAATTTCAGTTTGCCATACTCAAGGATGAAAAACAAGATGACAAACTTGTCAGCTCCATGTCGTTTCGTAGGTTTCTTCTTTAAAGCCCAGCGTCGCTCTCTTGCCGTCCCAGGCGAGCGGTCGTTTGATCAACATGCCGTCCGATGCGAGCAATTTATATTGCTCTTCATCAGTCATGTTCGGCAGCTTTTCTTTCAATTCGAGCTCCCGGTATTTTTTGCCGCTCGTATTAAAGAATTTCTTCAGCTCAATGCCGGAAGTTTCATGGATGGTTTTCAATTGCTCCGCAGTAGGCGGGTTTATTGATATATCGATATAGTCGAACTCAGCCTCGTTTGCCTCAAGCCATTTTTTGCCATTGCGGCAAGTCGAGCATTTCGGGTAAGCGTAATAATGAATCATCAAGTCTCCTCCTATCGTTGTTTTCAGCATATCAAAAACAGCTGGACCCGTCGACTGGCGAAACTGCAGACAGCAAGAAAAGCGGAAAGGAGTTTCCCTTCCCGCTTGATGATTCTCTATTACACGACATATTTCTCTGAAGCGATGAGTTTTTCCGATGCTTCACGCTTTTTAACAATCAAGTTGTAAGGAGTCGAGCGCGTCAATTTACGCAATGCCGATAGCATCATGCGCTGGTTGTCGCCTTCGATCGCCGCGATCAATGTTTCTTTCGCATCTTTTTCGATTGCTTCGAAAGCTTCCTGGCAGAAGATCTGTGTATAAAGAAGCTTCTGCTTAGCTTTGTCTTCTCCGCTCGCTGCGATTGCTTTTTCCGTACGCAAGACCACAGACTCCATGGCGAAGACATTGCTGACGATGTCTGCAATATTGACAAGGATTTCCTGCTCCGCTTCCAGTTTTTTGCCGTAAGTTTGTGCGGCAAGCCCTGCAGCTAGAATCGCAATTTTCTTAGCATTTTTCACCAATGCTTTTTCCTGCGCCAATGCTTCCGTACCGACTTCTTCCGGCATCATCATCAACAGCTCTTCTTGCAAAGCTTGTGCATGCTGCAAAAGCGGCAACTCTCCTTTCATTGCTTTACGCAGCAATGTACCAGGTACGAGCAGGCGGTTGATTTCATTGGTTCCTTCAAAAATCCGGTTGATGCGGGAATCGCGGTAGATGCGCTCAATTTCGTATTCCTGCATAAAACCGTAGCCGCCGTGCAGCTGAACGCCTTCATCAACGATATAATCCAATGTTTCCGTTCCGAAGAATTTGTTCAGCGAGCATTCTACTGCAAATTCCGCGATCGAATCGGCCACCAATTTGCCGTCTGCTTGCTGCTCATCGGTAAATCCGCTCATGCGGTCTTCGAACAAGCCGACCGTGCGGTAAACCGAACTTTCAACTGCATACAATTTAGATGCCATTGTCGACAGCTTTTCTTTCGTCAAATTGAACGAAGAAATCGGTGTCTTGAATTGCTGGCGCTGGTTTGTGTAAGGAATCGTCAATTCCATCGCACGCTTGGATGCGCCGATTGTGCCCACTCCGAGTTTGTAACGCCCGATGTTCAAGATATTGAATGCGATGATGTGTCCGCGCCCTGCTTCACCGAGCAAGTTCTCAACCGGCACTTCTGCATCTTCTAGCACGAGTGTACGTGTGGATGACGATTTGATGCCCATTTTCTTTTCTTCCGGACCGACCGATACGCCGCTATAGTCGCGCTCGACGATAAAGGCGGAGAAATGCTCGCCATCGATTTTTGCGTAGACGATAAAGACGTCTGCGAACCCGGCATTGGTGATCCATTGTTTCTCGCCGTTTAACACGTAATGCGTGCCTGCTGCGTTCAGTTTCGCTACCGTCTTGGCACCGAGTGCATCCGAACCGGAGCTTGGCTCTGTCAAAGCGTAAGCAGCAATTTTTTCACCTGCCGCGAGAACCGGTAAATACTGTTTCTTTTGAGCTTCGTTGCCGAACAAGACGATTGGAAGCGATCCGATGCCGACATGTGCGCCGTGAGTAATCGAGAAGCCGCCCGCTTTGGACATTTTCTCTGCAATCAAAGCTGATGCGATTTTATCGAGCCCAAGCCCATCGTATTGTTCTGGAACGTCTGCGCCTAGCAGCCCGAGTTCGCCCGCTTTTTTCAACAGCTTAACGGAATGCTCGAATTCGTGGTTCTCCAAGTTTTCAACCAATGGCATGACTTCGGTATTGACGTAGTCTTCCGTCGTCTTGGCGATCATTTTATGCTCTTCCGTGAAATCTTCCGGCGTGAATACGCGCGATAAGTCTGCATCTTCGATCAAAAAGCTTCCGCCTTTGATCAATGTTTTTTGTTGTTCCATTTTCCATTCCTCCTAATTTATCTTTTTGTTCGTTTGCTCTTTTTTATAGAATCTCGAAGACGCCTGCAGCTCCCATGCCGCCGCCGATGCACATCGTCACGACGCCGAACTGTTTGTTTTGGCGCTTGAGTTCACTCAGCATGCGCAATGTCAAAATGGATCCTGTTGCACCAAGCGGGTGGCCAAGTGCTATGGCACCGCCGTTCAAATTGATTTTATCAATATCGAGACCGAGTTCGCGGATAACGCCAAGCGACTGGGAAGCGAACGCTTCATTCAGTTCCCATACGTCGATATCGTCTTTCGTTAGGCCTGCAAGTTTCAACGCTTTTGGAATCGCCACGACAGGTCCGATGCCCATCACTTCCGGCGGTACGCCGCCAGTCGCGAATGAACGGAATTTTGCGATTGGCTTCAGCCCAAGCGCTTCCGCTTTTTCTCTGTCCATGACGAGCAATGCGCCTGCACCGTCGGATGTTTGGGAAGAGTTTCCGGCAGTAACCGTGCCGCGCGCAGAGAACGCCGAGCGCAATTTATTGAGTCCTTCGATGGATGTTCCGTGGCGCACACCTTCATCCATTTCGAACATGAATGATTTTTCCTGGTATTTATTGTTGCTGTCGACAAAGCGCTGCGTCACTTCGACCGGCACGATTTCTTCGACAAAATGGCCTTTTTCGATCGCCATTGCTGCGCGTTCGTGTGAACGAACCGCAAAAGCGTCCTGGTCCGCACGGCTTACGCCGTATTGTGTCGCGACTTGTTCCGCTGTATGGCCCATGCTCATATAATATTGCGGAGCGGTTTCGGCGATTTTAGCATTCGGCCGCAAGACATTGCCCATCATCGGCACCATGCTCATCGACTCGACGCCGCCTGCGATGATCGCTTCAGCGTGTCCGACCATAATTCGTTCCGCCGCATAGGCGATTGATTGCAAGCCCGATGAACAAAAGCGGTTCACTGTAACGGCCGGCGTCGTGTCCGGAAGGCCTGCGAGTGCACCGATGTTGCGGGCAATGTTCATGCCTTGTTCTGCTTCCGGCATCGCACAGCCCATAATCAAATCATCAATCGGTCCATCATAGCCCGCACGCTGCAATGTTTCCCGGACAACGAGTGCCCCGAAATCATCGGGCCGCACCGAGGCGAGAGAACCTTTTTTCGCTTTACCGACCGGAGTTCTCGCTCCGGCCACAATTACTGCTTCACGCATATCTTTTCCTCCTCTATCTAATCGGCGATCAATTGCGTAATGGTTTACCTTTGACGAGCATATGTTGCATGCGCTGTTGGGATTTCGGTTCCGCAACGAGGCTCAAGAATGCTTCGCGCTCTAAGTCGAGCAAATACTGCTCATCGACTTTTGTGCCATATGGCAATTTTCCTCCGGACAATACATAAGCCAATTTTTTGGCAATTTTCATATCATGTTCGCTAATATAGCCGGATAACAGCATGCCTTCTGCACCGAGCAGCATTGCTGCGTAGCCTGGTTCACCTGCAACAGGCACTTTTTCTCTTCTAGGCGCTTGATAGCCTGACTCATAAAGCGACAATGCCAGTTGCTTCGCATCATGGATCAAGTGGTCGCTGTTGACGCTGATACCGTCGACAAAGTTCAGGAAATTGTTTTCGCGCGCTTCATCTGCGGATGTCGAGACTTTCGCAGTCGCGATCGATTCGAAGACGCCTGCAGCCAAGTTGACGTAGTCAGCCGTTACGTGATTCGGCAAGCCTTTTAATTGCTTCATATACAATTCCTTGTTTCCGCCGCCGCCTGGGATTAACCCGACTCCTGCTTCAACTAGGCCCATATAGGTTTCCATGGAAGCCTGTACGCGTGCAGCAGGGAGAATCACTTCCGCCCCGCCGCCGAGCGTCATGCCAAATGGTGCCGCAACGACCGGTTTAGAGCTGTATTTCAGCTTCAGCATGGCATTCTGGAAAGTTTTGATCGTAAAGTCCAACTCAAAAATATTATCATCCTGCGCTTCCATTAAAATCATGCCGAGGTTGGCGCCGACACAGAAGTTTTTCCCTTGGTTGCCGATGACGAGCCCTTTATAGTTTTTCTCGACTTCGTCGACCGAGAAATTGATCATTTGCATGATATCCAAGCCGATCGCATTTGACCGGGAATGGAATTCGAGTAATGCGATGCCATCGCCTAGATCGATCAGGCTTGCACCGGAATTCGATTTGATGACGCCGTGCTTTTTCTTATAGCGCTTCAAGTCGATCACTTTTTCATTGACCGGTACAAGCTGGTAATCCGAGCCGTCAAAATAATACAGATCGCCGTTTTCTTCTTTATAGAAAGATTCAAAGCCTTTGTCGAGCAAGCTTTGCGCAAACGGCGGGATGGCGAGTCCTTGTTCGGTCATTTTTTCGATAGATTGTTTGACGCCGATTGCATCCCATACTTCAAACGGCCCTTGTTCCCAGCCGAAGCCCCACTTCATGGCGTTGTCTATGGCGACGATGTCGTCGGCGATCTCGCCGTGAAGCTGCGCCGAGTAGACGAGTGTCGGGGACAGGATGCTCCATAACAATTCCCCTGTGCGGTCGTCAGCATAGACAAGCGTCTTCATTTTTGCGTACAGGCCTTTTTGCTGCTTCGCCATTTCCTGTGAAGGCGTTTTCAATTTCTGGGACGGGCGATATTCCATCGTTTCCGGGTCAAGCTCCAGAATTTCTTTGTCTTTTTTCTGGAAAAAACCTTGTTTCGCTTTCGCGCCGATCCAGCCATTTTCGACCATGGTCTTCATAAAGTCAGGCGTCGCGAACACTTGCTGTTCTTCGCCTTCGGTCTGATCATAGACGTTCTTCGCCACATGCATGAAGGTGTCGAGTCCGACAACATCGAGCGTACGGAAAGTTGCGGATTTCGGGCGGCCGATCAGCGGTCCGGTAACGGAGTCCACTTCACCTACTGAATAGCCGCGATTTTGCATCTCGCGTACTGTGACGAGCAAACCATATGTGCCGATGCGATTGGCGATGAAGTTCGGCGTATCTTTAGCCAAGACCACGCCTTTTCCAAGCCGGTCTTCGCCGAATTGCTGCATAAACTCGATCACTTCAGGAGCTGTCGTTTCAGCTGGAATGATTTCAAGCAGTTTGAGATAGCGCGGCGGGTTGAAAAAATGGGTTCCAAGGAAATGTTTTTGGAAATCTTCTGAGCGCCCTTCTGCCATAGCGTTGATGCTGATGCCGGATGTATTGGATGAAATGATGGTGCCAGGTTTTCTGACCGCATCGATTTTTTCATAAAGTGATTTTTTAATGTCCAAATTTTCAACGATGACTTCGATAATCCAATCCACTTCAGCTAGTTTTTCCAGGTCATCTTCCAAATTGCCCGGTGTGATGAGCTGCAAATTCTTCTTCGCTGTCAGCGGGGCCGGTTTTTGCTTTAATAGTTTCTGAGTGGCTGTAGCAGCGATGCGGTTGCGCACTGCTTTGTCTTCTAGTGTCAGCCCTTTTGCCTGTTCCTCTTTCGAAACTTCTCTCGGGACAATGTCGAGCAGCATGACTGGGATTCCGATATTGGCTAGATGAGCTGCGATTCCTGAACCCATGACGCCTGATCCGAGTACGGCCGCTTTTTGAATTTTGTATGACACGAGCAAACCCTCCTATTTTTGAATGAACACTCATTCATTTTCTGGGTAAAAAAAAGAAATGCTGTCCTTCTCTTCCTTAGTGTAAATTATTTTGCCTATTTTCGCAATATTTAATCTGAAGATTTTCCAGCTCTTCTATTCAAGCACTTGGAGATAAAGGAAATAAAGGGTAAACTAGTGAAGACTATTAAAGGAGGCAATTTCATGAAATCCCTAACAACTACTGAACAATTCAATCATACAATCCAAGACGACAAACCCGTCATTGTAAAATTCCAAGCTGGCTGGTGCCCTGATTGCACACGCATGGATATGTTCATCGACCCAATCATCGAGCAATACAATGATTACGAATGGTTTGATGTCAACCGCGACGTACTGCCGGATATCGCCGAGCAATATGAAGTAATGGGCATTCCGAGCTTGCTGATTTTTAAAAATGGCGAAAAGCTGGCCCATTTGCATAGCGCAAATGCAAAAACACCTGCTTCCGTTATCGAGTTTTTGGAAGAGCAAAAAGCGTAATTGCCCATTTGCAAAAATCGGCAGCGAATTAAATAAAGTAGAGGTGCACAAATGGAACCACAACAAGAAATCAAGGAATTGCAAGAACTCGTGGCCTATTATCAAGACGTCATTTACAATATGTCAGTACCGATTATCCCTTCTATTGTTCCGAATACCATTCTTGTCCCGATTGCCGGATACATCTTCCGCGATCGGTTCGAGACCATCCGCTCAAAAGTGCTCGACTATGCGGATGCCAATCGCGATACTGAGCAAGTTGTCTTCGACTTCACCGGAGTGACAATGCAAGACGTCCAATCATTTGATTTCAACGAACTTGCTCTTGAGCTTACCCAGTTGAACAGTGCACTGAAGTTGATGGGCTTGCGCGGCATTTACGTTGGGTTTAATCCACGTTTTGTCCGTGAAATCGTTCATGCCGGCATACAAGTCGATTTGGAAGTGTATACGACGTTCCGCAGCGCCTTGCAGACCTTGCTCGACGAGCGGGAAGCTAAATTGCGCTGACAGGTTTAAAAGGAGGATGCAACATGAAAGTGCTGCTGCCTTTTCAAGCGATGAGCCAATACGCAAAAGAAATTCCTGAAGCTATGCGCCCTTCTGCTTGCGGTCCAGTCACTGCCGCTTCGATTCTCCGCTACCACGAAGGCATTGCCCCGGGAATCGGCGAGCTCTACAAACAACTTGGCGCGACAAAGATCGGCTTGAGCGCATTTTGCCTGACACGCCGTTTGCAAAAGCTGGCAGGCCCGAGATACACCATCAAACGCGTGCAGTCGATCGAGCGAGTAAAGCAAGAACTGATGGCGGGACATCCGCTCGCCCTAAAGTTCGACCGCTATTTTTCTTTTCGCTGGCGCCATAAAACAAGTTTCGCTTACCATTGGGTTGTCCTAGCCGGCTTTGAAGAAACCGAAGACGATATCTTATTGTGGATCCACGACAACGGACAAAAAAACCGCCCGAGCAAATTGCGGGCGGTGTCGTACCGTGATAACCGGGACGTCCTTAGTTTTATCCAAATTACTCCCGTGCCAAAGATTACGTAAATGATTTTTCCAAAAGTCGTGCGAGCAGGCGGAATTCGCGCTCGTCGAACAATTGAACCAACTCAGCAGAATAGTTCGGCACCGCAATTTCCGTGAGTGCCACATCCAACTGGAGGTCATCTTTGATGACTGCCAGTTTTTTTGATAAAGCGAGCATATCGCCATTTTCTTCAATCTTCTTTTTTTGCGCCGGTTTCAACTCATCGATATTATCAAGCACCCCTTCCACGGATCCATAGCGCTGGATCAATTGCAGCGCCGTTTTCGGACCAATGCCTTTCACTCCAGGATAGCCATCGCTTGCATCTCCCATAAATGCTTTAACATCGGCAAATTGTTCAGGCAAAATGCCATACTCTTCCCCGAAGCGCACATCCGTGTAGACGTCATAAATATGGAATCCTTTTTTCATAAATGCAATCTTCACCGCTGGATTCAATAATTGCAGCATGTCCTTATCCCCTGTAATAATCGTGAAATCTGCCTCACCGGGCCATTGTTTTGTAAACGATCCGATAAAGTCATCCGCTTCAATGCCTCTTTCACCGTAGTTTTTCCATCCAAGCAAAGCCGACACTTCGCGTGCTTGGTCAAACTGATGCAACATATCCGCTGGTGGCTCCGGACGGTTCGCTTTATAGCCATCGAACATATCGGTCCGGAACGTATGCGCCCCCATGTCCCAGCACACCGCGATATGAGTCGGCTTCATCATGGACTTCGCAGTCAATACGTGGCGCGCAAATCCTTGGACGCCGTTTGTCGCAAGTCCGTCTTGCGTGCGGAAAAATTGGCCGACCGCAGCTGTAGCAAAGTACGAGCGAAACAATAACGCCATGCCGTCAACGAGCATAATATGTGGTTTTTCCATCAAAACTCCTCCATTCAATAACTCTTTCATTATACGCGATTTTACATAACAAAAGGGCGCCGGAAATCCGGCGCCCTTTTCATTACAATCGGCTTCTATTTTTCAAAAGGTAAGCCCTAACCGATCGGAATTGCTTTTTAACGCTTGCGTTTAATGGACTTGTACTCCAGATTCACCGCTTTATAGAACGATGCCATCATCAAGATCATGATGAACGAGAACGGGAATGCCGCAATGATCAATGCGGTTTGCAACGATCCGAGCCCACCTGCAAAGAGCAAGATGACCGCGATGGTCGATTGTGCAATCCCCCATGTGAACTTCACGGCATTCGCTGGATTCAACGAACCGTTAGAAGTTTGCATGCCGAGTACGAATGTCGCCGAATCGGCCGATGTGATGAAGAATGTTGAGATCAACAGCACGGCGATAATAGACAAGATCATACCGAGCGGCAGTTCATTAAACACCGCGAACAAAGTCTCTTCAGTCAACAAGCCTGTCAAATCAACACCGCTGTTTTGAACATCTATCGCTGTCGAACCGAACGCTGAAAACCAGACGAAGCTGATAAACGTCGGAATGAGCAAGACGCCGAACAGGAATTCGCGGATGGTCCGGCCTTTGGAAACGCGTGCAATGAAAATCCCGACAAATGGTGACCATGAAATCCACCATGCCCAATAAAAGATGGTCCAACCGTCAATCCATGCACGATTATCCCCATCAACCGGCGCAGCACGGAAACTCATGTTCACTAAGTTTTGGAAATAGCTGCCGAGTGAATCTGTAAACATATTAAAAATCAGCAAGGTCGGCCCTAAAATAACGACCATCACCAACAATGTGATGGCAAGCACCATATTGGTATTCGATAAATACTTGATCCCTTTGCTGATTCCTGACCAAGATGAAACCATGAACAATACAGTCACCACTGCAATAATCATGATTTGCGTAAACAAGCTGTCTGCTGGGACTCCATCAAACAGATAAGCCAGACCGCCGTTAATTTGAATCGCACCAAAACCGAGTGTTGTGGCTACGCCGACTGCCGTGGCAAACACGGCGATGACATCAACTAAAACGCCCCATGGCCCTTTCATCCGGTCGCCGAACAATGGGCGAAGTGTAGATGAAATGAGCCCAGGCTCGCCTTTGCGGAATTGGAAATACGCGAGCGACAAAGCGACTACCGCGTAAATTGCCCATGCGTGGATGCCCCAGTGGAAAAATGTAAAACGCATAGATTCCCGGAACGCTTCCTGAGATCCCGGCTCTGCTGTCGCCGGATCAATCGCGAAATGCGATAGCGGTTCTGCCGCCCCCCAGAATACGAGCCCGATCCCCATGCCCGCTGAAAACAACATGGCAATCCATGTAGCGAACGAATACTCCGGCTTGTCTGTATCTTTCCCTAAACGGATCTGCCCCATCGGACTGACGAGGAAGTACAGGCAAAACAGAACCATGACCGAGACGATCAATAAATAATACCATCCAAACGAAGTAGTTAAGAATGATTCCATATTGCCGGTAACTTGCGCGAAATGTTCCGGTGCAAGTGCGCCATAAGCGACAGCTAACGCAATCAATGTGATTGCAATCCAAAACACGTTTGTTACTTTCTTCATATAGTCTCCTCCTTTTATTTTCTTCACAAGATACTACGCTACGGAACATTTGCGGCCTTGTCAACTGTCTGAATAATGTATCAACTAAAGCGCTTAGGTTCAATATCAAGTACCCATCACCCTGCGGAATGAAACAATGGAAAATAAGACCAATTGCCCACGAAAATCGTTTGACTCAACTTGGATGTCTTTAGGCTCCATTTCATCATTTCTTTCCTTTTAAAACAATTCGAACCTATCCAATCAACTGGAACGCTTCTTGGTATAGGATTCAATAGTATGCAAACATCGATTGTTTCGAAACGCCGTTGTTGCGGGTAAGGAAATAAGATGTCTTTATTTCAGGACATTTTCGCCATCACTTACAAACAGAACTGGAGCTGAATAGATATGACACAGAAAAATACCGCAATCATTACAGGGGCAAGCAGTGGTATCGGTCAAGCTACTGCAAAGGAACTGGCAGCAAGAGGCTACCACGTCATGCTCGCTGCACGGCGCGAAGAGCGACTAGTGGACCTGAAAAAGGAAATTGAAGCTGAAGGAGGAAGCGCGGATTATCAAGTAACCGACGTCACCTCAGCCGACGAAATGAAATCACTGGCACAAGCGGCATTAGAAAAAAACGGAAAAATTGACATACTGGTCAACAATGCCGGGCTCATGCCTTTGTCATATATGAATAAGCTGAAACTCGATGAGTGGGACAAGATGGTAGATGTGAATATTAAAGGCGTTCTCTACGGCATCGCGGCTGTTCTTCCGATCATGGAACAACAGAAATTCGGCCATATCCTGAATGTTTCCTCTGTTGCAGGCCATCAAGTTATGAAAGGCAGCGCCGTATACAGCGGCACGAAATACGCTGTGCGCGCCATTTCAGACGGGTTGCGCCAGGAGATCGATCCATCGCATGAAATTCGCGTGACCATCGTATCGCCCGGTGCGGTCGCAACCGAATTGACAAATACCATCACCGATGATGATGTACTCGACAGCTTCAAGAGCATGTCCGAGTCCATGGAACCGTTGCAGGCGGAAGATATCGCGAATGCTATCGGCTATGCAGTGGAACAGCCACCGCACGTCGATGTTAACGAAATCTTGATACGCCCGAGACAACAGCCTTAAAAATAGAATGGAGACGATTCGAATGAAAACCGATTTTTCCAAGATTTATATAAATGGCGAATGGATTTCAGGATCCAGCGACAGCCAAATGAAAAACATTAACCCATTTACCGGTGAAGAACTTGTCACCGCACAAGCCGCTGATAAAAGCGACTTGGATGCCGCTTACAAAGCGGCAGAAACCGCACAACTCGAGTGGGCGAAGGAATTGCCGCAAGCGAAACAAGCGGTGATGGAAAAAGCCATCGAAGTCATGAAGGAAAACAAAGAATTGATTATCGAATGGCTCATCAAAGAAGCCGGCAGCACGAAGATCAAAGCAACGGTCGAATTTGGCGCCTCGATGAATATCCTAAAAGAAGCGGCGACCTTCCCGTTCCGCATGGAAGGAAAAATCATGCCTTCCCAGCAACCCGGCAAAGAAAACCGCGTCTACCGCAACCCACTTGGCGTCATCGGCATTATCAGCCCGTGGAACTTCCCGTTTCATTTGGCGATCCGCTCGATCGCACCGGCACTTGCCACTGGCAATGCCGTTGTCATCAAACCGGCAACCGATACGCCTGTCACCGGCGGGCTGTTGTTCGCGAGCTTGTTCGAAGCAGCTGGGCTTCCTAAGGGATTGCTCAACGTTGTGGTCGGCCGTGGGTCTGAAATTGGCGATGACATCGTCACCCACCCGACGCCGCGCCTTATTTCATTTACCGGCTCGACGCCTGTCGGCAAACATATCGGCGAACTTGCCGGCGGCGCATTGAAGAAAACCGCCTTGGAACTTGGCGGCAATAATAATTTCATCGTGCTCGGAGATGCCGATATCGATCAGGCAGTAGACTCTGCCCTGTTCGGCAAATTCTATCATCAAGGACAGATTTGCATGTCGATCAACCGCCTATTCGTTCATAAAGACATCTACGACAAATTTGCTGAGCAGTTCATTGAACGCGCCGGCAACTTGAAATACGGCAACCCTGCAGAAGAGGATACGCAAGTCGGCCCGCTCATTAACCGCGACCAAGTCGACCGCATCTTGAAAGACATCGATGCCACGGTCGAACAAGGCGCAAAAATCCGCCTTGGCGGCAAAGCAGACGGCAATGTCCTCGAGCCGACCGTCTTGACCGGCGTCACCAACGACATGCCGCTTGCGGAAAACGAAATCTTCGGCCCTGTCGCGATCCTTATTCCGTTCGATAGCGACGAGGAAGTCATCGAACAAGCCAATAAATACCCGTTCGGACTAAGCGGCGCCGTACATTCGACGAACATCGAACACGGAACGAACATCGCCCACCAGATCCACACGGGCATGATCCACGTCAACGACCAGCCGGTCAACGACGAAGCGCATATGCCATTCGGTGGCGAGAAAGACTCTGGCCTCGGCCGCTTTAACGGCGAATGGGTGCTCGAGGAGTTCACTACCCTGAAATGGTTGTCTGTGCAACATCAGCGCAGACAGTACGGAGCATTTGTAGATAATACGAAGAAATAAAATGTGAAACCGGCAGCTCCTGTAATGGGGCTGCCGGTTTTTTGACTTGAAGAAAATGACTTCTATAATACTCAAGCTATTTCACTCAAATGATATTCGGTCGAGCGAAGTGAAGGCGGCGACTCCTGTGAAAACAACACGAGCCGAAGACCCTTCAAGAGCGTTAGCGACGAAGCAGCTGAGGCCGTGCCTTGGCAGCTAGCATCGCGAAGTCCTATCGCGCCAGCTGCATGACCCACATCCTGTAGCGCCGAAACGGAAATCAGCGTTTTATTGAAATCCAGACAAAAAAACGCCAAAACCCTTCTAAAAGGATTTTGGCGTTTCTTTAACTCCATAAAACACTATGGAGACGGCGGGAGTCGAACCCGCGTCCAGAGACTCCGTTACTTGAGCATCTACGCGTGTAGCTTATCTATTGGAGTTTCGCCGCTCAGTCTGCCGACAAGCAGGCGTCATGAGGGCTAGTTCGAGAATCTCTTACAGTCAGCTCAAACGGCACTGACTGCCGTATCCCACTAAAAGTGAGCTCTATGCAGCCACATGGGCGATGGTTACATAAAGCAGATCCGAGCTTACGCTGCGAATGCTAGGTTGTTGTTAGTTTTGCCAGTTGTTATAAGTTACGTTGATGACGGAGCCGATCCTCCGACGCGCAACCCAAGCTCGAACCATCCCTGTCGAATCCGTAACGTCCCCTCATTTACAAGAGAACACGGAAGTGGTTTAGCTTCGGTGTACTATAAACAATTATAGGACAATATTGGTCAGAGTTCAAGCTTAACGGCTGCGTTCTTTCATGGCACGGTCAATATCCCGCTTGGCATCTTTTTTCTTCAGGTCTTCACGCTTGTCGTATTTCTTTTTCCCTTTACCGACACCGAGCAGCACTTTTGCATAGCCGTCTTTCAAATACATCTTGAGCGGGACGATTGCCGCACCTTCGACTTTCGATTTGCCGACAAGTTCGTTGATCTGTTTCTTATGGAGCAATAGTTTCCGCGAACGCAGCGGATCGTGGTTAAACTGATTGCCTTGCTCATACGGTGCGATGTGCATATTCGAAATCCATGCCTCGCCGCCTCTGATGCGGACGAATGCATCCTTGATCTGGACCTTGCCTTTTCTGGCGGACTTGATTTCCGTGCCGAGCAAGACGATGCCTGCTTCGATTGTTTCTTCAATCGCGAAATCAAAGCCTGCTTTTTTATTTTGAGCAATTACTTTGCCTTCTCCTTTGGCCATTTCTGTTCACCTCAAACTGTTGGAAAAAAGCGGCTCGCGGCCGCTTTTTTTATTTCTTCTTTTTTCGGGGCTGCTGTTTGGCAGCTCCTTCATAAAACTTTTTCTTTTGGCTTTTCCCTTTGTGGGTCGGGCCGCCTTCGCCGCGTTTTTTGCCGTCTTTCGGCTTATCGCCGCCGCGGCCGCTGCGAATCACTTTCGGGCTGTCTTTACGTGAACTGCGACGCGTGTTCTGGGTCATGCCGACGATTTCAAAATCGATGGACGATTCTTCCGGTTTGACTCCGATGACACGGACTTCAACCTCATCGCCGATGCGGAATTGGCGCTTTGTGCGTTCGCCGATCATCATCATCTGACGGTCATCAAACTGGTAATAATCATCGGTCAAATTGGATACGTGAACCAAGCCTTCGATTGTGTTCGGCAATTCGACAAACATACCGAAGTTTGTGACAGATGACACGATGCCAGTGAACTGCTCGCCGATTTTATCTGCCATGTATTGCGTTTTCTTCAATGCATCCGTATCGCGTTCCGCTTCGACTGCACGTCTCTCGCGCGCAGATGTATGCGTTGCGATATCGTCCATCTCCGCTTCCCAATGGCGAAGCGTCTTGTTCGACAAGTCCTTGTCGATCAAATACGTCCGGATCAGGCGGTGGATGATCAAATCAGGATAGCGGCGGATCGGCGAGGTGAAATGCGTATAGAATTCCGTCGACAAGCCGAAATGCCCAAGGCTTTGCGCAGAATATTTCGCCTGCTGCATCGAACGGAGCATCATCGTGGAAACAACCGGCTCTTCCGGTGTTCCTGCGATGGATTCGACGATTTCCTGTAAAGCTTTCGGGTGAATTTCGTTGCCCGATCCTTTCACGACAATCCCGAAATTCGTGATGAACTCGAAAAAGCGCTGCAATTTCTCAGGCTTCGGTTCTTCGTGAATCCGATAAAGCGATGGCACGTCCATGCGGTGGAAATGTTCAGCGACAGTTTCGTTCGCTGCCAGCATGAATTCTTCGATCAAACGCTCAGCGACCGTACGCTCACGGACGACGATATCGATCGGATAGCCTTCCTCGTCGACGATCACTTTAGACTCTTTAAAGTCAAAATCGATTGCCCCGCGGTTCATCCGGCGCTGATGCAGCACGGATGATAGTTCTTTCATCAGTTCAAACATCGGAACCAACTCAGCATACTGCTGTTTTAATTCCTTATTGTCTTTTTCAAGGATTTCATATACATCGGTATAAGTCATGCGTGCTGTCGTGTTGATGACACTTTGGAAAATATCGTGTGACAGCACTTCGCCTTTATCGTTGAAAATCATTTCACAAGACAAAGTCAAACGGTCGACGTTCGGGTTGAGCGAGCAGATCCCATTCGACAAACGATGCGGAATCATCGGGATGACGCGGTCGGTCAAATAGATGCTTGTCGCGCGGTCATATGCTTCACGGTCGATTGCCGATCCTTCTGTTACATAATGGCTGACGTCTGCGATATGCACGCCCAGTTTGTATGTGCCGTCTTCAAACTTTTTCACTTGAATGGCATCATCCAAATCTTTGGCGTCCGCTCCGTCAATCGTTACGATTTGTTCGGCGCGCAGATCACGGCGGTCATTCAAATCGTTCGGATCGATTTGATCCGGTACGGCATTCGCCTGGTCCAACACATCTTGCGGGAATTCGACTTCGATGCCGTATTTATGGATGATCGACAAAATGTCGACGCCCGGGTCGTTTTTATGGCCCAATACTTGTGTCACCATGCCTGTTGCAGACAAACGCCCTTCCGGCCAGCCGGTGATTTCCACGACGACCTTATGGCCATCGACAGCACCGAGCGTGTCGTCTTTGGCGATAAAAATATCCATATTCATTTTCTTATCATCCGTAATGACAAAGCCGAAGCCTTTGTTTGCCTGGAATGTGCCGACGACTTTAGTCGTACCGCGTTCCAATATGCGGATGACGGTGCCTTCACGGCGGTCTCCGGAAGACCCTTCAGAAACACGGATCATGACCGTATCGCCATTGACCGCTCCGTTCACTTCATTCGGCGGGATGAAAACATCATCCAGTCCCGCTTCTTCCGGCGCAAAAAAGCCGAAGCCTTTTGCGTGTCCGATAAACTTGCCGCGCATTAAGTTCATGCGATCCGGCACACCATAGCGGTTGGAGCGTGAACGCACCAATTCGCCTTTTTCTTCAAGCTTGACGAGTGTTTTCACCAATTCCGTAAATTCATCGGCGTCTTCAAAGCCAAACTGTCCTTCTATTTCAGTTACCGTTAATGGCTTGTATGCTTCTTCCCGCATAAACGCCAGTAAGCGTTGATCCAATGACTGTTCATTCTTACCCAATCCTAACTCCTCCTTTTGAGACCGTCTCACACGCTCCAATCGAGCGCTTCGAGAAACTCGTATATGTCCTCATGCAATTGCTTTTTTTCCTGGTCCAGCGTAATGACATGGCCGGATTTTTCGTACCATTTGATGCGCTTATCAGTCGATTCCGCTTCATCATGGATAATGTTTGCAGAATCAGTATTGATAACTGTATCGAGTGTGCCTTGCACCACAAACAACGGCGCATAGACGTGATCGACATTGTTCCGGACTTCACCGATCAACTCACGCAGCTCTGCGAGCGTTTCCATCGGTTTTTCCTCGAACTTCTTCATCTCTTCTTCGATAAGCTTATCATCTTTTCCTTCATAATTCTTGTATTCGCGGGCATACTTCAAAACCCCTTCATACATAAGTTCGGTCGATTTCATATGCATCGGTGCGCACATCGTCACAATGCCCTTTATAGGCTTTGTATACCCTAGTTTCAGGCTGAATACGCCGCCAAGCGACAATCCAGCTACCGCGATTTCTTGATAGCCTTTATCGATCAAGGTTTGATACGCTTCCTCTACATCTTGCCACCAATCGGCGGGTCCCGTCTCCACAAGCTTTTCCGGTGCGACGCCATGTCCTGCATAATGAGGTGCAATGCTCGTATAGCCTTTCGTCTCCAAAAACCGGCCAAGCATCCGCACGTCTGCAGAATTCCCTGTAAAGCCGTGCAATAGCAAGACGGCTCTCGGCCCATTCTCAAAGAAAAACGGTTTTGGTTGTGAAATGCGCATAAAAATTCCCTCCAACTAATTCTTGTGACTGCAATATCTGCATGGGCAAGCGCCCATTTTCCACTAAAAGAAAACGCCCAACCACTAAATGGTCAGGCGATTTGTTCTACATTATACTTTCGTTACGGCGATAGCCAGAATAAAGAATAAGGCAGCAAGAACGATCGTGACCCGGTGAAGGACCAGATCCAACCCACGGGCTTTTTGCTTGCCAAAAAGTTGCTCTGCTCCACCGGAGATGGCTCCTGAAAGTCCTGCACTTTTCCCTGATTGCAATAGAACGACAACAATTAACGCTATCGAGACGATAAGAAGTAATGTCATTAACAATGTATGCATAAATACCACCTCCTGAATAGAACGTTCACAACAAACTCTAGTTTACCAAAAATTGAAACCTGTAGCAATAGAGCCCCTAAAAAATACAAATAGTTAAGACCATTTCAATATTTTCTGTTCACTCTTTTTGGAATCTGTTGATGAGTAGCATTTGCTTTTTTAGTAAAGAGTAGAACAAGATTTCATTTAGACTTCACTCCACAAAATCGCTACGCTTTCCTGCGGGCGAGCGCTAAGCCTCCTCAGTCGCTTCGCTCCTTGTGGGGTCTTAGCTGTCTCGCTTTCCCGCGGGAGTCTTCGCAATTTTGCTCCGTTTCCATATTTAATACAGATATTTATTAGGAAATGAATGAAGGAAGCATAGTTTTTTATAAAAGCTTTCTTATAGCTGAAGCGCAAGGGTCTGACGTCGGAGGGACTGCGCGGGACAGCGAGATCTATATGGCGCAGCCATAAGGGCTCGACGCCCGCCCCTATTATCGGGCAGCTGAAAACGCGACGTCCTGTCGCATCAGCTGCATGACCCGCTTCCTGCGGGCCCAAAGCGTCTCCTGGAACGCAGCCTCTATCTTCCTCGCACATTCTAACAGAAAAGCTGCCGGAAAAAATCCCCGGCAGCTTTTCCTCACTTATTCGCTATTATTTCTTCAAGTTATAGAAAGTTTTAACGCCTAAGTATTTTGCTGTATCGTGCAACTGGTCTTCGATGCGGAGCAATTGGTTGTATTTCGCAACGCGGTCCGTACGCGACGGAGCTCCCGTCTTGATTTGACCAGCATTTGTCGCAACTGCGATGTCTGCAATCGTCACATCTTCCGACTCGCCTGAACGGTGGGAGATGACCGCTGTATAGCCTGCACGCTTCGCCATTTCGATCGCATCGAATGTTTCAGTCAATGTACCGATTTGGTTTACTTTGATGAGGATCGAGTTGCCGATACCTTGCTCGATGCCTTGCGCCAATTTCTTCGTGTTCGTGACGAACAAATCATCACCGACAAGCTGCACTTTATCACCAATGCGGTCGGTCAACAATTTAAAGCCGTCCCAGTCGTTTTCGTCCAATCCGTCTTCGATTGAAACGATCGGGTATTTATTCGCCAACTCTTCATACCAGTCGACCATCTCAGCAGAAGTTTTCACTGTGTTGTCGCCTGCCAATGTGTAGACGCCTTTTTCTTTATCGTAAATTTCAGATGCTGCGACGTCCATTGCGAGCAAGACGTCTTCACCTGGCTTGAAGCCGGCTTTCTCGATCGCCGTCATGATCGTTTCAAGCGCTTCTTCGTTCGAACCGAGGTTCGGAGCGAATCCGCCTTCGTCTCCGACAGAAGTGTTATAGCCTTTGTCTTTCAAGACCGATTTCAAGTTATGGAAAATTTCTGCACCCATGCGCAGTGCGTGGCGGAATGATTCCGCACCGACTGGCATAACCATGAACTCCTGGATGTCGACGTTGTTATCCGCATGCTCACCGCCGTTTAAGATGTTCATCATCGGTACAGGCAATTGCTTAGCGTTGAATCCACCAAGGTATTGGTAAAGTGGGATGTCCAAGTAATCAGCTGCTGCGTGCGCCGCTGCCATCGATACTCCGAGAATCGCGTTTGCGCCGAGACGGCTTTTGTTTTCTGTTCCATCAAGTTCGATCAATGCTTGGTCGATGGAGACTTGGTCAAGAACCGAGTAGTTTTCTTCCAATTCTTCAGCGATTTCATTGTTTACGTGTTCGATCGCTTTAAGAACGCCTTTTCCAAGGTAGCGGCTCTTATCGCCATCACGCAGTTCAACGGCTTCGTGCTCTCCTGTAGACGCGCCTGAAGGCACGATTGCGCGGCCGAATGCGCCGCTTTCTGTGAATACTTCTACTTCAACTGTCGGGTTCCCTCTGGAATCGAGTACTTCACGTGCTTGGATTTGAGTAATAATTGGCAAAATCAACAACTCCCTTTTCATTGGTTTGATCAGTTTTTTTGCTTACTAGTTCGTTCGATTAATAAAGCGGTCTGCCGGTCATGTCCAACGGCTGTTCCACGTTTAGCATTTTCAAGATGGTCGGTGCCAGGTCGGCGAGAATTCCACCGCTTCTGAGCACTTCACCGTGCTTTGTCAAAATGACCGGCACTTTGTTGGTCGTATGCGCAGTCATAGGCAAGCCGTCTTCTGTCAGTACTTCGTCCGCATTGCCATGATCGGCTGTGATTAGCGCCGAGCCGCCTTGGCGATGCAAAGCTTCAACAATACGCCCGAGGCATTCATCGACGACTTCGACTGCCTTGATCGTCGGCTCTAGCATGCCGCTATGGCCGACCATGTCCGGATTGGCAAAGTTCAAAATGATGGCATCATGCGCCCCGGCATCGATTTGTTCGACAAGCCGGTCGGTCACTTCGAAAGCGCTCATTTCCGGCTGAAGGTCATAGGTCGCCACTTTCGGTGACGACACAAGGATTCGTTGCTCTCCTGGAAACACTTCTTCACGGCCGCCGCTCATGAAAAACGTGACGTGCGGATATTTTTCCGTTTCGGCAATGCGCAATTGCGTCATGCCGTTTGCAGACAAGACTTCCCCGAGTGTATTCACCAAATTGACGTTACCGTAAGCAATGCGGGTCTTCAACTCTTCACTGTACGTAGTGAAGCTGACGAACACCAAGCCTTTCGGATGGTGGATGCTCAATGGGAAATGGGCAAAATCAGGACGCGTCAACACACTAGTTAACTGAATTGCACGGTCTGGGCGGAAATTGAAGAAAATGACGGAATCGCCGGATTGAATCACAGCAGGCGCTTCCCCTTCCTTCGTTATCGTAAACGGCAAGACAAATTCATCAACGATGCCTTGTGCATAAGAAGCTTCCACACCGGCTGTTGCAGAACTGGCACTAGGACCCGTCCCGTCGACCATTGCCCGATAGGCAAGTTCGACACGCTCCCAGCGCTTGTCGCGGTCCATCGCATAATAACGTCCGCTGATCGAAGCGAATCGACCGATGCCGATTTCTTTCATCTGCATTTCAGTTTCTTCTATATAACGGAGTGCGGTTCTGGGCCCAACATCTCGGCCATCCAGGAATCCATGCACAAATACTTCGCTCAAGTCTTGCTGCTTGGCAAGACGCAAGAGCGCAAATAAATGCTCGTAATGGCTATGGACGCCCCCGTCGCTCAACAAGCCCATAACATGCAAGGCTTTGCCGTTTTCTTTGGCGTTCAGTACAGCATCCAAAAATGCGCCATTTTCAAAGAAATCACCATCTTTGATCGATTTATGGATACGTGTCAAATTTTGGTAAACGATACGCCCAGCGCCGATGTTCAAATGGCCGACTTCGGAATTGCCCATTTGCCCGTCCGGCAAACCGACCGCTTCACCTGAAGCAGTCAGCAATTCGTGAGGATATTCATTCCACAGCCTGTCGAAATTCGGTTTATGCGCTTGTGCAACTGCATTTCCAGCGGTTTCTTCGCGGCAGCCGAAGCCATCCAAGATGATTAACGCTGCCGGATGTGCCGTTTTACGCATTTGAACCCGCCTCCAACAATTTGACGAACGATTCTGTTTCCAAGCTCGCCCCGCCGACTAATGCACCGTCGATATGCTCCATTGAGAGCAATTCCTGGATATTGGCAGGTTTTACGCTTCCGCCGTACTGGATGCGGACTTTTTCAGCCGTTTCATCGCTGTAAAGAGCAGCGATTTTTTTGCGGACGATGCCGCAAGCTTCATTGGCATCTTCAGCTGTCGCAGTTTTACCGGTTCCGATTGCCCAAATTGGCTCGTAAGCGATGACCAGCTCAGCGATTTGTGCGTCTGTTAAGCCTTCTACAGCTTTCTCGACTTGCGTTTCTACGATGTTTTCCATTTGGCCCGCTTCACGCTGTTCGTCGGTTTCACCTACACAAAGGATTGGCTTTAGTTTATGCGAAAATGCCGATTTTACTTTGGCATTAACTGTTTCATCCGTTTCGTTGAAATACTGGCGGCGCTCTGAATGGCCAATGATGACATAATCAACGCCAAGGTCGGCCAATTGAACCGGGCTGACTTCTCCTGTGAATGCCCCTTCGCCTTTGTCGTGCATCGTTTGCGCACCGATTTTCAATGCGCTGCTCTCTGCAGAATTGACTAATTGGGATAAGAACAGAGACGGTGCACAAATGACAGAATCAAGCTTATCTGCATCTGGAACTAAACCATTGACCTGTTCGACAAACTCTTTTGCCTGTGATGCTGTTTTATACATTTTCCAGTTTCCTGCAATGATCGGTTTTCTCACAAAAACACTCCCTTTACTTATCGCTTAATGCGGTGACGCCCGGCAAATCCTTGCCTTCCATGAACTCCAGAGAAGCTCCGCCGCCTGTTGAAATATGATCCATTTTATCTGCAACATGGAATTTCTCGACAGCTGCTGCGGAATCACCGCCGCCGATGACTGTATAGCCTTCTGTTTCCGCCATCGCTTGAGCGACGGATTTCGTGCCGTTTGCAAAAGCTTCCATTTCGAACACGCCCATCGGCCCGTTCCAGATAATAAGTTTCGACTGGTTGATGACATCGGCATACAATTTAGCTGTTTCCGGCCCGATATCCAGCCCCATCCAATCGGACGGAATTTCTTCGATTTTCACTGTTTTGGTCTCTGCGTCTTTTGAGAACTCGTTTGCGACTGTTGCGTCGACTGGCAAATAAAACTTCACGCCTTTTTCTTTTGCTTTGTCGATGAATGATTTAGCAAGATCCAATTTGTCTTCTTCGACAAGTGAATTGCCAATTTCATGTCCGAGTGCCTTGATGAAGGTATACGATAGCCCACCGCCGATAATCAAGTTATCGACTTTATCGAGCAAGTGGTCGATGACGCCAATTTTGTCTTTTACTTTCGCGCCGCCGATGATTGCGGTAAACGGGCGGTCTGGTTCTGATAAAGCTTTGCCGAGAACGTCCAGCTCTTTTTCGAGTAGCAGTCCCGATACTGACGGCAAATGCTCGGCGATACCAGCAGTGGAAGCATGCGCTCTGTGCGCAGCGCCGAATGCATCATTAACGAAGACGTCCGCTAGAGCCGCAAATTGTCTTGCGAGTTCCGGATCGTTCTTTTCTTCGCCTGCATGAAAACGGACGTTTTCAAGCAACAGAATTCTGCCTGGTTCAAGAGCATCAATTTCCTGCTCCACTGCTTCTCCCACGGATTCCTCTAGGCATTTCACGTCGCTGCCGAGCAATTCAGCCAATCGTGCGCCTGCCGCAGCTAGTCTCATGTCTTCGTTGACTTGTCCTTTCGGGCGCCCGAGATGGCTTGCCAAGATGACTTTTGCGCCTTGTTCAACCAAGTACTTAATTGTCGGCATCGCCGCACGGATACGCGTGTCGTCGGTCACTTGCCCATCTTGCATCGGTACGTTGAAATCTACACGGCAAAATACGCGTTTCCCTTTCAAATCCAAGTCTTTCATGGTCATTTTCTGCAGCATGAAAATACCTCCTAATTATATTCAAAAAAATAAGGAGTGGGGTAAATTCCCCACCCCTTTTACCCTCTTTATTATAGAGGTTCATTGGTAATTAAGCTATGATTTTCAGCTTACAGCCCTTTTTTGTACATGTGTACAGCCAAGTCTACACAGCGTGCAGAGTAGCCGGATTCGTTGTCGTACCAAGCAAGAACTTTGACCATATTTCCGCCTAGAGCCATTGTAGATTGAGCATCTACTGTAGCAGAAGCAGTGTTGCCGTTATAGTCACGTGATACAAGCGGAAGATCGCTGTATTCCAAATAGCCTTTCAGCTCATTTTCAGTTGCTTCTTTAAGCGCTTGGTTTACTTCTTCAACAGACGCATCTGTTTCAAGTTCAGCAACAAGGTCGATCAATGAAACGTTTGGTGTTGGAACGCGGATAGCCATACCATCGATTTTGCCTTCAAGTTCAGGCAATACTTTTGCAACGGATTTCGCTGCGCCAGTTGTAGTCGGGATCATCGACTCAGCTGCTGCACGCGCACGGCGGTAGTCAGAGTGAGGCGCATCAAGCAATGCTTGGTCGTTTGTGTAAGAGTGGATCGTTGTCATCATGGCTTTCTTGATGCCGAATTTTTCGTTCAACACTTTAGAGATGCCGGACAAGCCGTTAGTTGTGCAAGATGCATTCGAAACGACGTGATGCTCTTCAGGGTTGTAAGTTTCTTCGTTAACGCCCATAACCAACATCTTCATGCCGTTTTTGCCAGGAGCTGAAAGGATGACTTTTTTAGCGCCAGCTTCGATGTGCTTAGAAGCTTTTTCTTCTGTTGTGAAGATTCCTGTAGATTCCAAAACGATGTCGATTTGGTGCTCTTTCCATGGTAATTGCGCTGGATCTTTTTCCGCGAATACTTTGATTTCCTTGCCGTCTACGAAGATTGAATTGCCTTCTGCTGTAACTTCAGCGTCCAATGTTCCGTGTACTGAATCGTATTTCAATAGATGTGCCAGCATAGCTGCATCTGTTAGGTCATTGACTGCTACTACTTCCACTTCACTGTTTTGCATTGCTTCGCGGAACACTACGCGGCCGATGCGGCCAAAACCATTGATTGCCATTTTTAAAGTCATTTATAATTCCTCCAGTTTTGTTTTTGGATTAAGTATCATTCTTGCTGCGCCTTCATCAGTAATTAGAATCGTCCGCTCCGGGGCCGTTTGAAAATACGATTCAATGGCACGGGCTTTAGTCCGGCCACCAGCCACCGCTAAAATGCTCGGCGCTTTTTGGACCTGCTCTAGTTGAATCCCCGCTGTTGGTATGCGATAAACTATTTTTCCTGTTTTATCGAAATAATAACCGAACGCTTCACTGACAGCTCCGCCAGTTTTGATCTTTTCGACTTCTTGTGCAGAAGAGCGTCGCCTAATGGCCATTTCTTCTGCGTCGCCGATGCCATGTATAACCAAATCAGTTTGATCATACAACGCCATCATCTCTTTGATGACCGGCTCTTTCACCATCATCTCTAGCGCTTCTGCACTTAAATGTTCCGGCAAGTAAAGCGTTCGGACTGCACCGCCGGCTTTTTCAGCAAAAGATGAAGCGATCGTATTCGCCTGGTGCAGCATTTCTTCACCGAGGCCGCCTCTTGCAGCGACAAACTGCAAATCGGAATTTTTTCTTGCGGGCCGGATCTGCGCAGCAACACCAGCCATCGTACTGCCGCCAGTTACTGAGATCACGTGGCATTTCTCCAGCATTTCTTCTACAAAATGAGCCGCCTTGCGTCCGATTGCCGATTTGACCGATGACAGCTGATCGCTGTCTCCCGGCAACACGACTGCCTTTTTGATGCCAAGTTTTTCTTCAAGCTCGGCTTCTAAGACAGCAGTCCCCGACAATTCCTTGACGAGTTCTTGAAGCTGCTCCAATACAGTTGCTCCAAGGTCTGTCAATGTCATGCCGCTTTTGTTCATCTCAATCAATGCATGATCGCGCAACAAGTCGGTCTCTTTGCGAATTTCTCTTTCAGCTGAGCCTGTTAATTCACTAAGTGTGCGTCTTCCTACAGGTTGTTGTGCTTGAATCAGCTCGAGAATGCTATAGCGCTTTTTCAGCAAGCTTGGCAGTTCTGGCAATAAATGCACTTGTGCTTGTAGAACTGAATCCATTGCCCCACCCCTTCGTTGGACGTTTTTTGTCCCACTTAGTTTCATTTCGTCCCACTACCCACATTGTAGCCGAGCTATCGGATTTATGCAAATAAAAAGAAACGTTAAAGAATTAACGTTTCTAAAAGTTCCCCGTAGCCGAAATTACCGTAAAGCAGCACGCGCTCCTCTTTGACGAGCACCGGAATCATGAGCATGTATTTTTCATGCAGCTCGGAATCTTCTTCTATATTGATTTCTTTATATTCCAACGGGTAGTCTTCCTGCAACAGGCGGATCGCTAGCTTCGCTTCCTCACAAAGCCTGCAGTTTGGACGCGTATATAATACGAACATATCGCAACTCTCCCTTTTCATCTTCACAGCTAGTAAAACATATTTCCATACCATACAGTATACAACTTGTGGCGCTTTTCTTTTACTATAATAATTTCACCCGTTAAGACATTGTTTTTACAAGATTTCTGATTAATTATCGGAATATTTTCCCTAAAAGCAAAAAAGCCATACAACCTGAGACAGGCTGTGTGGCTTAATGATTAATGCCCTCGGAGGGAATCGAACCCCCATCTCAAGAACCGGAATCTTACGTGTGATCCATTACACTACGAGGGCAAATGTCTTTAGCGACTTTTCTATTATACGAAAGCTTTTTGCATAATTCAAGGCAATTTTTTGCAATACGTTAGATTTGACCTTCATTGACCAAGATGTGTATGATGAATATACAGCTGAACGGCGTTTCAGCAGCACTCATACTTACCCAAAGGAGGAAATTTACATGAATTTGATCCCTACAGTAATCGAACAAACAAGCAGAGGCGAACGAGCTTACGATATCTACTCCCGTTTGCTGAAAGACCGCGTCATCATGCTCGGCAGCGGAATTGACGATAATGTCGCCAACTCGATCGTAGCGCAGCTATTGTTCCTTGAAGCGGAAGATCCAGAGAAAGACATCTCGATTTACATCAACAGCCCTGGCGGCAGCATCACAGCAGGCATGGCGATTTATGATACGATGCAGTTCATCCGCCCGGATGTCCAAACAATATGCATCGGCATGGCAGCATCTATGGGCGCTTTCCTATTGGCGGCTGGAACAAAAGGCAAACGCTTTGCGCTTCCAAACTCCGAAGTGATGATCCACCAACCACTCGGCGGTGCCCAAGGCCAAGCAACTGAAATCGAAATCGCGGCAAAACGCATCTTGTTCTTGCGCGAAAAACTCAATACCATCCTTTCCGAGCGTACTGGACAATCGCTTGAAGTGATTTCACGCGATACGGACCGCGACAACTTCATGACAGCAGAACGCGCGCTGGAGTATGGTTTGATCGATCAAATCATCACACGCAGTAAATTGCCTGAAAACCACAAAAAAGAAGATTGATCCAAATAGAAAAGAGCCATTTCCCAGCGCTTAAGCGCTGCGGAAATGGCTCTTTTTTTAAAAGGAATGGAATTTCTTCTGTCCTAAGCCTCTTTTTCGATTAATTGCGCCAGTGCATCAACCGCCGCTTCTTCATCTGCCCCGTCTGCAGAAATCGTTACGTTTGTACCTTTGCTTACGGCTAGGCTCATGATGCCCATAATGCTTTTGGCGTTGACTTTCTTCTCGCCTTTTTCCAAGTATACATCCGAACTATAGCGATTGGCTTCTTGTACGAACAATGCCGCTTGCCTAGCTTGTAACCCTGTTTTTAATTGCACTTCAACTTGTTTTTCCACCATGCATATCCTCCTCCGGAAACTTGACTCTCTCGCAATCTATAGAAAAGAACAACCGATTAACGGCTGATCGTTTCGCCTTTTCTCAACGACTCGGCAATCTCATCGATTTTCCGAAGTCTATGGTTGACGCCTGATTTGCTCACTTTTCCGGCCGATACCATCTCACCCAATTCTTTCAGCGTGACATCTTGATGTTCGACACGCAAGCGCGCGATTTCTTTCAAGCGATCCGGCAATTGATCGATGCCGATCACTTGGTCAATAAAGCGGATGTTTTCGATTTGGCGCAGTGCCGCATCAATTGTCTTGTTCAAATTCGCGGTTTCGCAATTGACCAGGCGGTTTACGCTATTGCGCATGTCACGCAGTATGCGAACATCCTCAAACTTCAACAATGCCGAGTGGGCACCGGTCAAGCTCAAGAAATCCGATATTTTTTCTGCTTCTTTTAAATAAGTGACAAAACCTTTTTTACGTTCGATCATCTTGGCATTCAATTGAAAATGGTTCATCAATTTGACTAACGACTCGGCGTGGTCTTTATAGGAAGAATACACTTCCAGATGGTAAGAGGATGTTTCCGGATTGTTGACAGATCCTCCAGCCAGAAAAGCACCGCGGAGATACGCCCGTTTGCAGCAAGTCGTTTCGATGAGATCAGGTGAAATATCCTGCTGGAACTGAAACCCTTCCGATAAAATCAATAAATCTTCGAGCACAAGTTTCGATCCTTCACGTAAACGGCAAATATATACATTGTTCTTTTTCAAACGCATCTTTTTGCGGACCAGCAATTCAACCGGATAAGCTTTATAGAAACGTTTCAGCAATGTATAGATTCTTCGTGCAATCGCGGCATTCTCTGTCTGTATATCGAGGCTCAATTGGCGGTTGGAAAATGACAATGTGCCGTTCATGCGGATCATTGCCGATAGCTCTGCCTTCCCGCAGCAATCATCCACTTCAACTTGAGTCATTTCTTTTTTTGTTTCTGATGCAAAAGACAAACTGTGCCCCCCTTTCAAGCCCTATGAATAACGGCTCTGCGGCTCTTTTTGCGGTTGGCCGTTTGCGTATTCAAAGAGCCACTTCGCCACTTTCATCGGTTCATGCCGAACGGCTTCTCCAAAAATATTGGTGATATCGTGGCGGTATACTTCCAGCCCGAGATTTTTCAGCCGTTCTTCATCGTATTCCACTGGCCAAGCTTGTTCTTTTTTGTATTTGTCAGCTATATTTTGCGGCATCCGGACTTTGTCGAGGAGTATAGCATCGAGAAAACCAGGAGTCACATGATCGTATAAAGCGGTGACATGATCTGACGCGCTATAGCCATAAGTTTCGCCCGCTTGTGTCATGAGGTTGCATATATAGATTTTCCGCGCCTTTGCATTCAACAGCGCTTTCTTAATGTCCTTCACGAGCAAATTCGGCAAAATGCTCGTATACAGCGAACCCGGCCCGACGACGATGACATCGGCTGCCTCAATCGCTTGGATGGTATCCGGCAAGGTTTTCACGTTCGCAGGCTCCAAAAATACGCGCTTGATCGGCTGTAAATAAGCTGGAATTTTCGACTCACCTTTAATGATCGTGCCGTCTTCAAGCTCGGCATTTAATGTCACCAATTGATTGGCAGCAGGCAACACGGTCCCATTGACGTTCATGACACGGCTCATCTCACGCACTGCATGGGAAAAGTCTCCCGTCATGTCCGTCAAAGCGGCAAGCATTAAATTGCCGAGTGAATGCCCTTCCAAATCATGCGAATGCGTGAAACGGTATTGGAACATTTCTGCCAGAAACGGCTCAGCGTCCGATAATGCAGCCATGACGTTGCGGATATCGCCAGGCGGCGGAATATCCAAATCGTCGCGTAGACGTCCAGAACTGCCTCCGTCATCGGCAACGGTGACGATTGCAGTCAAGTCGAGCGGGAAAGTTTTTAAGCCGCGCAGCAAAGTGGACAGACCTGTGCCGCCCCCGATAATGACGATTCGTTTTTGCTGCTGACTTTTCTCCATGCGCTCATCCCTTTCTGATTTTCACATCTCTATGCGTTATGCTGACTTTGTGGCTTTTGGATAAGGTTTTCCCGAAGTGTTCGGCTAGCGTTACTGAACGATGCTGGCCGCCCGTGCAGCCGAAAGCGATGACCAGCTGCGCTTTGCCTTCTTGTTTGTACTGGGGAATCATGAAATCGAACAGGTCTTGCAACTTGTCGACCAAAGTCTGTGTTTCCTGCCATTTCAAGACATAATCCGAAACCGGCTTATCCAGTCCGGAAAGCGGGTTCAATGTCTCGATATAATAAGGGTTCGGCAAGAAGCGTACATCAAAAACCAAATCTGCATCGATCGGCATGCCATGCTTAAACCCGAAAGACATCACATTGACAGTAAAGACATTGCTCGACTTTGTTGAAAAGTCCGTTCTGATTTTTTCTTTCAATTCACGCGGGCTCATTTCAGAGGTGTTGTACATATAATGGGCGCGCCCTTGCAGATCCTTCAACATATCCCGCTCTTTTTTGATGCCGCCAAGAACGAGTCCGCCCGGAGACAATGGATGGGAGCGCCGTGTTTCTTTGTAACGGCTGACCAGCGTCTGGTTTTCCGCATCAAGAAACAGGATGGTGATCGACACTTCCGGCTCTTTAGACAAATCGTCGATGGCATCGACTAAGCTATCGAAGAAATCACCGCCACGCAAATCCATTACTGCCGCGACACGCTTCATCGACTTGCCGGAATCCCTCATCAATTTGATAAATGTCGGAAGCAACGCAGGCGGTAAATTATCGATAGTGAAAAAACCGAGGTCTTCAAAACTTTGAATCGCTACTGTTTTCCCTGCACCGGACATGCCGGTGATGACGATTAATTCGGTTTCTTCGTTGTGATTATCCATGTTGGCGGTTCACCTCTTCAGTCGATGTTTGGATGGTTTCTTCAAGGAGTTCGAAATCCGGCGTGTAATAAAACGTTCCATACTGAACGCCTTCCTGGTAAGCCGCAAATAATAGGTTCGTGCGGTCCCCTTCCGCCATCGGAAGGGTCTGGAGGCTTTCAATCGGGTGCCATTCAAGCACGCCTTCGCGCGTTTCTTCGAACGGGATTCCGCGAAGATCGGTTGCGCGGAATGTAAAGAGCATCCATTCGTCGACGGTTTTGCCGTCTTCTTGGATCATCATCGTATAGACGCCTTTCAAGTGCACGCCTGAAGGTTGTGTATTGGTTTCTTCCTGAAACTCCCGGACGGCAGCTTCATAAATGGATTCACCGCTGTCCATTTTGCCGCCCGGCGCTACATACCAATCCCTGCGCGGCTTTTTCATTAGCAGTACTTGATTATTCTTAATCAGCAATAAATTAGCGATTCGTTGCACATTTGCCACTCCGCATCTTATATAAACTATTTTCATTATACATCTATCCTGGCGTGTCATGCAAAAAAATACAAAAAAAGAGGCCACTCTCCGGGTAACCCGAAAAGCAGCCTGTCAAATAAACTTTATAAAAAGGGGGTTGATTTACTATTCATATACTACCTGATTAGCATGACAAAGCTGTTACAAAGCGATTAAGAAACCGTTAAGCTTCCGCTTTTGCCCCAATTTTCTCTGTCAGCGTTTCTACGTAATGCTGAACACTTTGTGCGGCGATGCTGCCGTCGCCTGTAGCTGTGACGACTTGGCGCAAAGTTTTATCGCGCACATCACCCGCTGCAAAAATCCCCGGTACAGACGTTTCCATTTCTTCATTGGTTTCGATATAGCCCAGCTCATTCAAGATGCCCAAAGACTCGAACGGTTTTGTCAAAGGCAGCATGCCGATATAAATAAATACGCCGCCTGCTTCGAATTCACGTTCGGAACCATCTTCTGTCGACACCAAAGTGACGCTGCCGACTTTGCCATCTTTGTCGTTGATTTCTTTTACGGTATGGTTCCAAATAAAGTCGATTTTGTCATTGGCAAATGCACGGTCTTGCAAGATTTTCTGTGCGCGCAATTTGTCTCTGCGGTGAACGATTGTCACTTTATCTGCAAAGCGCGTCAAATAGACGCCTTCTTCGACTGCGGAATCTCCTCCGCCGACAACGACTAGCTCTTTGCCTTTAAAGAAAGCGCCATCGCATACTGCGCAATAGCTGACGCCGCGGCCGCCAAGTTCGTTCTCGCCAGGGATGCCCATTTTTTTATACTCGGCGCCGGTCGTCAAAATGATGGCACGGGCCTTGTATTCTTTTGAACCGGCTTTGACTGTCTTGAACTCATCGCCATCGATGATTTCAGTCACGTCGCCATATGCGTACTCGGCTCCAAATTTTTTCGCATGATCGAACATTTTAGTCGATAGGTCTGGCCCGAGAATGTGTTCGAAGCCTGGATAGTTTTCAATTTCTTCGGTATTGGCCATCTGGCCGCCTGGAATTCCGCGCTCTAGCATAAGCGTCGATAAATTCGCACGGGATGTATACACAGCTGCTGTCATCCCCGCTGGTCCTGCACCGATAATTAGCACGTCATAAATATTTGTGGTTTCTGTCATCATAGGCCCTCCTCGTTATCACTAGCTAAATCGTAAAGCAATCAACTGCCGTCATCAACTTTTATGCCTAGTTGCCGGAATCCGGCATGAAACGGCTCAGTTCATCGACATATTTGCTCACCGTCGAAACGGAAACGCCGAATTTGGCCGCGATGCCTTTTTTCGTTGTTTCCCGTTTTTTCGCAGCTTCAACCATATAACTCGTCGCTGCTGCTAAAGCTGCAGGATTGCGGAAGCTGTATTGCTCGCCAAACGCCCTCTCAAGGAAGATGAACCATAACTGGAAGACGGCGTCATTATGCTGATCGACCATTCCGTCTTGTGCATACAAACGTTCCGCGGTTTCCATCGCGCGCATAAATGCCTTTTCTTCCTTGACCGATTCGCGGAACTGATGGCCGAGCGCATAGCCAAGCACAAAAGTTTCCAACACCGATGGCTGATCTGTTTTTAACCAATTCGGGTGAGAAATGATTTCTTGTTTATGGGAAGACTTGCCAACTAAAAACAAGCCGTATAAGCGCTCGCTCAAATGGGGGTGGTCAAGCTTATGGATCAAAAAGTCGCGATCATGCTCGAGTGCATCCGCATGCGGCATGACTGCCTGCTCGCCCCATGGCTCAAAGCCTTCTTTGGCCGGGTCCATCCGTTTCAACTGATCCCACGCTTGC
Source organism: Planococcus dechangensis (assembly GCF_042654465.1). Classification (NCBI taxonomy): domain Bacteria; kingdom Bacillati; phylum Bacillota; class Bacilli; order Caryophanales; family Caryophanaceae; genus Planococcus; species Planococcus dechangensis. The sequence goes on from NZ_JBHSGL010000014.1 coordinate 84,925, forward strand.
TTGGCAGTTTCCTCATGCCCGGAATGATACGCCGCATGGGACAGCCAGAAATAAAATGCCGGGTCTCCATCAAATCCTCGTTTTTGCAAGCTTTTCAGCCAGCGGTATGCTTCTTTGTACTTTCCGACCAAAGCAAACGTGGCACCCAATTTATAACGATGTTCGAACACATACGGCTGGATCTTTTTCAGCAAGCCGAGAATGTCTTCCAGTTCATCGTTTTTTTCATAGTAATGAAACACGGCCAAATTGCACAAGGCATGCAAATTACCGGTGTTCTTTCTCAGGACCGTATGCAGCAGTGCTTTCGCCATTTCCGTTTCGCCGATATAGAAATATGCCAGCGCCAAGTTATTATAGGCACCCCAAAAATCCGCTTTTTCCTCAATCACTTTTTCAAGCAGTTCAATCGCTTCGGGAAATTTGCCCTGTTCCATTAAACGGCGCGCTTTTTCTTGCTGATAATAATGCTCGCTGTCTTGAGGCTCCCCTTGGTCGTCGAATAGCTGCCAGTCTTCCTGCTCCGCAAAATCGATTATTTCCATCGCTTCTGCTGCATAGCTGCCGTGGGTGTCCTTCTCCAAATAATCTTTAGCGTATTTCCGGGCATCAAAAAACAAGCCTAGATGCGCATGGACTTCGGCCAAAAAGAACATGATGTTCGGCTCTTCTGGGTCGAGATCGTGCGCAGTCTTAAGCTCATCCATCGCCAACTCGAACTCTTCACGCTCCATCAGAACTACGCCGTAATGCATGAGTATAAGCGGATCGTCCGGGCTCAGCCCCTTGGCGCGCTGCAAATATTTATATGCTTTATTATATTGTTCGCGCTGCAATTCCTTAAGCGCTTTTTGATAGTAAAATTCACCTGTCGGAATGAAAGACACGACATTGCCGTGATTTATCCTTTTGTTTTTCTCCAAAATATGCCTCCGTAACAGGAAAAGGAACGATCGAAATCGCTCCTAACCGTAAATGTGCTGTTATTATAGCATATTTCCCTATTATTTACTTGTCCTTTTTCACAGCATGGCGTTCTTCGAGCACGCCCGTCACTTCTTTGAAATCGACTTTTTGCTCTTGAAGCAATACGAGCAAGTGGTAAAGAAGATCCGCACTTTCAGTTGCCAGCTCGCGTGCATCGCGGTTTTTTGCTGCGATGATGACTTCCGCTGCTTCTTCGCCGACTTTCTTGCAAATTTTATCGACTCCTTCTTCGAATAAATAGGTCGTATATGCGCCTTCAGGCATGTCGGTTTCGCGCTGTTTGATCAACGCGCTCAGCTGGCCGATCATGTCGGACGCTGTCTTCGAACGTTCTCCTGACAAGGTCTCGTGAAAACAGCTGGTCTCCCCTGTATGGCAGGCAGGGCCGTTCGGAATCACTTCATAAATCAAAGCATCCCCGTCACAATCGATCTGCACCGATTGAACGCGCTGAGTATTGCCGCTGGTCGCACCTTTATTCCATAACTCGTTGCGGCTTCTTGAGAATAGCCAGGTTTCTTTTGTGTCGATCGTCCGCGCTAGCGCTTCTTCGTTAGCGTAAGCCAAAGTCAACACCTGTTTTGTCCCTGCATCTTGCAATATGACGGGCACTAACCCATTTTCATCAAATTTTACGCTGGTCACCGGACATTCACTCCTTTTTCCTGCAAATACTGTTTCACTTCTCTAACGCTCGTTTCTTTATAATGGAAAATCGATGCTGCGAGTGCTGCATCGGCATCCACTTTCTCGAACACTTCATCAAAATGCTCACGGCTTCCCGCTCCGCCGCTTGCAATGACCGGCACTTCGACCGCATCGCGCACAGCCTTGGTCAGCGCCAAATCAAAACCGTCTTTTTGGCCATCGCAATCCATGCTGGTCAGTAAAATTTCTCCTGCACCTAATGCAACCGCGTGCTTTGCCCATTCAACGGCATCCCATTCAGTCCGGTTGCGGCCGCCATGCGTATAGACATCCCAGCTGTCGCCATTTCGTTTCGCGTCAATGGCGACGACGATGCATTGCGAACCGAAAAAATCTGCACCTTCCTTGATCAATTCCGGACGATCAAGCGCAGCTGTGTTTAAAGACACCTTGTCCGCCCCTGCCCGCAGCATGCGTTTCATATCATCGGTCGTCCGAATGCCCCCGCCTACCGTAAAAGGAATCGACAGTTCGGTAGCGACGATGCGCACGACTTCGACCATCGTTTCTTTGCCTTCATGGGATGCTGAAATATCCAGGAACACCAATTCGTCAGCACCTTGCGCATCGTAGAACTTGGCGAGTTCCACTGGATCTCCGGCATCGCGCAGCTCAACAAAAGAGACCCCTTTAACGACGCGGCCATCTTTCACATCGAGGCACGGAATGATGCGTTTCGTCAGCATGACAAAGCCTCCTCGAGCGTAAAGCGTTTTTCGTACAGCGCTTTGCCGATAATGAGTCCGGCGATCGGGCTGTCCTGTGCCGCTTCTTTGACCCGTTTCACATCTTCAAGTGTCCCGATTCCGCCAGAGACGATCACTTGCGCAGCGCCTTGTGCGACCAATTTGCGGTTGGCTTCGATATTCGGGCCGGCAAGCGTGCCATCCGTTGAAATATCCGTGTAGATGAAATGCTTTGCCCCTTTATCGGCAAAATATGCAGCCAGCTCAGCAGCCGGTTTGTGGGACGTTTCGATCCATCCCTCGGTTGCCGCCATGCCATCTTTTGCATCGATGCCGATGACAATCTGCTCGGCACCGAACTCTTCGATAAACGACGCCACCAATTCCGGCTCGCGTACAGCTAAACTGCCGATAATGACGCGTGCGACACCATTCGATAAATAATGCTCGATATCTTCACGGCTACGGATTCCCCCGCCGACTTGGATGTTCGCCGGAAGCTTTGCTGCCTCGATAACCACTTGATCATTGATGCGGCTTCCATCTTTCGCTCCGTCAAGGTCCACCATATGTATCCATCTTGCTCCTGCCTCCACGAAACTTTTGGCCATATCGACCGGCGAATCCGCGTAGATGGTCTCCTGGCCGTAGTCACCTTGGAACAGACGGACGCATTTGCCGTCCCTTAGATCGATGGCTGGGTATAGTTGAAATTCACTCATGAACATTCCTCCTGACATTTGCGATCCATTGCTCTAATAAATAATGGCCGAACTCACCTGATTTTTCGGGATGAAACTGCATCCCAGTGATCAAACCATCTCCGACCACGCCTGGCACGTCAAACTCGCCATACTCAGCCGATGCCCACACTTGCGAGGGATCGGTCTCGACCGCAAGAAACGAATGGACAAAATACACGTGTGTATCAGTTAACACATCTTCCAGCCAGTAAGGCTTATCTGCAAAGTGCAGGCGGTTCCAGCCCATATGCGGAATGCGGTACGTGCCTTTTGGAAAGCGCCGGATATGCCCTTTTAATAAGCCAAGCCCTTGTGTCGGGCGTACTTCTTCGCTGTCTTCATATAATAATTGCATACCAAGACAGATGCCGAGCAGCGGGATGCCCTGTTCCGGCAAAGAACGGATAAACTGTGCCAGCCCTTTTTCCTCCAGCCGCTTCATCGCGTCCGGAAAAGCGCCGACACCCGGCAGCAATATGGCATCCGCTTCGCCGAGCAACCTCACATCGTCTGAGGTGATGACGGTGCATTCCAGTTTCTTCAATGCCTGTTCGACGCTGAATAAATTGCCCATTCCGTAATCAATGATGCCGACAATCATGTTAAGAGCCCCTTTGTCGACGGCACGCCTTCTACGCGCGGGTCAATCATCGTGGCATCATCCAGTGCGCGTGCCAGGGCTTTGAAAATCGCTTCAATGATGTGGTGGGTATTTTTTCCGTAATGAACGATGACGTGGACGTTCATGCGCGACTCCAATGCAAACTTCCACAAAAACTCATGGACCAATTCGGTGTCGAAAGTTCCGACTTTGGCATTTGGGATATCTCCGCGGAACTCCAGATGAGGCCGGTTCGAGCAATCGATGACCACTTGTGCGAGCGCATCGTCCATCGGCACGAATGCATTGCCGTAACGGCGTAAGCCTTTTTTATCGCCTAATGCCTCTAACACCGCTTGGCCAAGTACGATCCCGATATCTTCTGTTGTGTGGTGGTCGTCGATGTGTGTATCGCCGTTTGCTTGGATACGGCCGTCAAACTGGCCATGCTTGATGAAAAGATCGAGCATGTGATCCATGAATGGCACGCCCGTATCAATATCCGCCTGTCCTTTTCCATCAAGCGAGAAGCTGATGGCGACTTCGGTTTCGGTAGTGGTCCTGGTGATTTGTGATTTTCTCATGATTGATTCTCCTTTTTCCAAGCGCGGGATTCGACAGCGCGGGCATGGGCTTCAAGCCCTTCTAACCTGGCGAGCCGCGCGATTTTTTCCTGGTTGTTGCGCCACGCTTGTTCGCTGTAATGGACGATGCTCGTGCGTTTGACAAAATCATAGACCGACAAGGCACTCGAAAAGCGAGCAGTGCTATTGGTCGGCAATACGTGATTCGTTCCGGCGAAATAATCACCGACCGGTTCTGATGAATAGCGTCCGATAAAAATAGCGCCGGCATGGCGGATTTCTTCGGACAGTCGTTCAGCATCACTCGTCATGATCTCCAGATGCTCCGGGGCTAATTGATTTGCGGCACGGATCAGTTCTGCACGTGTGTCGGCTACATAAATCATACCGTGGTCACGGATCGACGCAGTAGCGATGTCAGCGCGTGGCAAAGTTTTCAATTGTTTTGCGACTTGCGCTTGGACTTGTTCAGCCATTTCGAGGCTCTCTGTCAATAGCACGGCGCTAGCGAGCGGATCATGTTCAGCTTGCGACAGTAAATCAGCGGCGATTTCGTCCGCATAGGCCGACTCATCCGCAATGATGGCGATTTCGCTTGGCCCTGCAATCATGTCAATCGCCACGTCTCCGTTCACTTCGCGTTTCGCGAGTGCCACAAAGATATTGCCTGGTCCGGTGATTTTATCGACCGGTTCAATCGATTCAGTACCGTAAGCGAGTGCAGCGATCGCTTGTGCTCCTCCTGATTTATAGAGCTCTTCTATCCCGAGAATATGGGCTGCCACAAGCACGCCGTCCGATAACTTGCCTTCGCTATCCGGCGGCGAGATGACTACAATGCGCTCGACTCCTGCCACTTGTGCCGGAATGACGTTCATTAACACTGACGATGGGTACGCCGCCGTGCCGCCCGGAACATATAGCCCCGCCGATTCGATCGCTGTTACGCGCTGTGCCACGTACGAGCCGTCTTCGCGGTCGTGCCGGTATCCTTGCTGCTTTTGCCCTTCGTGATAGCTGCGGATATTGTTCGCCGCTTCCGTTAAATCCCCTAAAAGCCGCGGATCGAAACGGCCCGCCGCTTCCTCGATTTCTTCTTTCGTGACACGTAGCGAAGACAGTTCCGCACGGTCCCATTTTTTCGCGAAATGCATTAAAGCAGCATCGCCTTCTATTTTCACTTGCTGGATGATTTGCTTCACAGCTTCTAATTGAGTCGCCGTCCCGTCAGCCAATTGGCGGCGAATCGACAGCTCGCCAGTCAGACGCTCGATGTTCATCGTGTCACCTGCTCCCTCAGTTTATCGACGAGTTCAGTGATGCGCTGCTGCTTCAAGCGGTAGCTGACCGGATTTGCGATAAGGCGCGAAGTGATATCAATAATTTTCTCGTATTCCACTAAACCGTTCTCTTTCAATGTGCGGCCGGTCGAGACGATGTCAACAATCCGGTCGGACAAGCCGATCAAAGGAGCCAGTTCGATCGAACCGTTCAATTCGATGATTTCCACTTGTTCGCCTTTGCTTCGGTAATAACGGGATGCCACTGCTGGATATTTCGTCGCAATGCGCGGGGTCACTTCATTCATTTCGGTATTCGGCAATCCCGCTGTGGCGATATAGCAAGCGCTGATGCCGAGATCAAGCAGCTCGTGAACGTCGCGGTCATGCTCGAGCAGAACATCTTTGCCGGCAATGCCGATATCTGCAACACCGTGTTCGACATAGGTCGGGACATCCATCGGCTTCGCCAGAATAAAGCGGAACCGCTCATTCGGTGCCTCGACGATCAACTTGCGCGAGTCATCAAGTTCTTTCGGCAAGTCATAGCCCGCTCCGACTAATAGCTCGTAAGCTTCTTCAAAAATTCTGCCTTTGGGCATTGCAATCGTCAATTCATCCATTTCGCAGCTCCTCCCCTCTAATAACTTCCGTGAACAGCGCAGTGAATTGTTCATATGCTTTCACCGCAGGCGCATATTGCAAAGTTACACGCTTGCCTTGTGTTCTCAATTGTTGCGCTTTATCAAACGCGGTTTGCTCGCTTTGTTCTTCAAATAAAATCAATGTATGCGGTTCTTGAGTTTCTTCAATTGGCAAGGTTTCAATCAACCGGTCCACTCGCAAACCAAAGCCGGTCGCGCCGACTTGCAGCCCGAACTGCTCCAGCAAACCGTCATAACGGCCTCCGCTGCCAAGCGGGAATCCGCTGCCGGCTGCGTAGAATTCGAATACCAAGCCAGTGTAATACGTCATATGGCTGCTGAATGACAAATCGAAGGTCATGGCATCACCGAGGCCGTTTTTCCCGAGCAATTTCTCTAAACGTTCCATATCCTTGTAGAGCTTTTGCTGCTCTTTGTTGTTCTCATTGATCCATGGCTTCCAGTCGGCTACTGTCGTTGCCTGCATCAATTTTCGGAACGACGCTTGCTTGTGCTCGGGAACCGGCAGCTGTTGTGCCAGCTGTTCAAACCCGACACCGTTTTTCGCTACAAATAATTCCTGGACATTCTCGCTTTGTGCGGCATTCAAACCGAAGTCAGCAAGCACCAGCTCGAGAAGGCGCGCATGGCCGATGACGATGCGCCCTGAACGGATGCCCAATTCCTGCAGGATGTCCCACGCCAAGCTAATCACTTCGGCATCCGCATACAAAGAGCTGTCGCCGATCAATTCAACGCCCATCTGTTCAAATTCCGCTGGACGTCCGCCTTCGCGCTTTTGCGCGCGGAAGACATTGGAATAATAGCCGAGGCGGATCGGCATTTTCTCACGCAGCAATTTGGATGCCGCAACCCGCGCAATCGGCGAAGTCATATCCGGGCGCAGCACCAATGTTTTTCCTTGGCTATCGAGCAATTTGAATAAAGCATCGTCTGAAATCGCTGAGATTTTACCGATGGTCTCGTAATATTCCAAAGTCGGCGTCTGCAGCAATTCATAACCTGCCCGCTCGATCAATTCAGTACCTCGTTTTCTTAGTCGTGCTTTTTGTTTGGCTATTGAAGGAAAATCGTCACGCATGCCTAATGGTTTTTCAAACATTTCAATGGTCATCGTTAAACACTTCCTATTTCGGCTTATTTCACTTTAGTTCGCTAGAGTGATGAATCAGTAAAGTGATTCTTATTTTAGCGTATGCCACTTTCTGCCGTCAAGCAAGACTCACGAAAATGAGGCAAAAAAATCCTGAAAGCATAGAGCTTTCAGGATTTTGCTTGTCGGTCGCCCATTTCTTCAGCTGTATAGATGATCTTCATCGGATTGCCTCCGACAAAAGCTCCAGCCGGTACATCTTTATGGACAAGCGTGGCAGCGGAGACGATCGCGCCGTCCCCAATCTTGATGCCGGGCAAAATTGTACTGTTTGCTCCGATCATGACGCGGTCGCCAATGGAAACGTCGCCGAGCCGATATTCCTCAATCAAGTATTCATGTGCAAGTATGGTGGTGTTATAGCCGATGACGGTATTGTCTCCGACTTGTATGCGTTCCGGAAACATGACATCGGGCATGACCATCAATGCAAATGATGAATGCTTGCCAACCTTCATGCCTAGAAAATTGCGGAACAGCCAGTTTTTCATCGGCAAAAACGGTGTATAGCGAGCTGTCTGGATAACGAGAAAATTTTTAGCGACTTTCCAGAATGGTACGGTTTTGTAGATATGCCAAAGCGAATTCGCCCCTTCTACAGGATATCGCTCCGTGCGTCTCATTTGAGGCCAGCTTTCGTCAAATCTAACAAGTCGCTAATATGGTTGAGCATGAAATCCGGCTCATATGCAGCCAAAAAGGCTTCGCCTTTCGCCGCCCATGCCACGCCAGCTGTCCGGACGCCGGCATTTTTTCCGCCCTCGATATCATGGGAGTTATCCCCAATCATCAACGCGCCTTCCTGGTCAGCATCCAACAAACGCAAAGCCAGCTCCAGCGGCTCTGGATGAGGCTTGGGATTTTGTACGTGATCCAAAGCGACCAAGGCATCGAAAATATCGTGAGCACCCATCAACTGCAAGCCGTGGAGGATCGTTTCTTCCCGTTTCGTGGAGACGATCGCCATTTTCAGTCCTCTCGATTTCAAGATCCGCAAAGTTTCTGTCACGCCGTCATACTCTGATACGAGTTCGTCGTGGAGTGTCCGGTTCAAGCGCCGGTATTGATCGCTCAGTTCATCGACACGTCCAGGTGCGATTTTTGTGAAAGTTTGCTCGAGCGACGGCCCGATAAAGTGCAGCACATCCTCACGGCCGTATTGTCCCGGGAAATGTTCGCCGAGCACCGATAAGAAGGTTTGGACGATCAATTCATTCGTATCGAGCAATGTTCCATCAAAATCAAACAATAAAGTCGTTATATCTTTGTTCATGTTGACACCACTTCCTTCTGATTGTCTTCAGCCCGCCGCCATAGATATGAAATGAATATCGTCAGGACGAGCGCAGTAATGACACGGATCAACAACAACGGCCAAATCGGGATGCCTAGCGGAATGAAGATCAGCGTATCCTCCACGATGGCATGACACGCCACGAGAAAAATAAAAGCGAGCGTGGCATCTTTCTTGCTGACCCCATCTTCTTGCACCGCCTGGATCATGACCCCTGCCCCCATCGCCAATCCGAAAATCAATCCCGATGCGAGCGTCAGCGATGTATTTTTCTCCACGCCGATCAAGCGCGTCAGGGGCCCCATCATACCTGCGATTTTCTGCAGGTAATGACGATCTTTTAATACTTGGATCATGAGCATCAACGGAATGACGATCATCGCCAGCTGCAGCACGCCGAAACTCGCTTTCTCCAAGCCGAGCAAAAAGATGCCGAGCCACGTTTCCGGAGCTGCCGCGACTTCCGGTGCAAAACCGTATTGTGCGATCTCACCGCCGCCGGACCAGAGCAAATTGATTAAGATGCCCGACATAGCGGCTAGACCAAAACGGACGACCAAGACGACCCATAAACGGACGCCGACTTTCAATGCCACCGCCGTTTCAATAAAGATATTATGAGAAAACGATAACATGACCGCCAGGATAAAAACTTCTTTCACTGTCAGTTCGAGGGATAAAATCCCTGCTATTCCGGCATACAAGTTCAGCGCATTGCCAAGAACAAGCGGTACAGCCGCTTCTCCACTCAAACCGAATATCCCCATAACCGGTGCCACCAAATCGATGATAAACGGCAGCACCGGCGTAAATTGCAGCATCGTGATGAGCAAGGTAATCGGGAAAATGATTTTCCCGAGCGACCACGTAGTTTTTAATCCGGCCTTCAAGCCATTTTTCAAAGTCGACATTCGATCTCTTCTTTCCTTGTTATTTGTCTAAGTAGCGCGGAGGGTTTTTCAATGTCACGCGCCGGTAAATGATGAAAGCAAGCCCGATGACGATTGCAATCACCGATACGAGTTGTGCAGCGCGCAACTCGCCGATGACATACAAACTGTCGGTGCGCATGTCTTCAATGAAGAAACGGCCTACCGAATACCAGATCATGTAGAAGAAGAACATTTCGCCGCGCACCAAATTGACTTTTCTAAGCAAAATCAAAATGATAATGCCAGCCAGGCTCCACATCGATTCGTAGAGGAATGTCGGATGGTAGTATGCACCATCTATGTACATATGGTTGATGATCCAGTCGGGGATGAACAAACTCTCTAGGAATGCCCGCGACACTTCACCGCCGTGTGCTTCCTGATTGATGAAATTGCCCCAGCGGCCGATCGCCTGGCCGATTAAAATACTTGGCGCGAGGATATCCGCAACTTTTAAGAACGAGGTATTGCGGCGTTTCGTGAAGATATAGGCCACGATGACCGATGCGATTAACGCCCCATGTATCGCGATGCCGCCATTCCAGATGGCAATGATTTGTGCAGGCTGGTCTTTGTAATTCTCCCATTCAAACATGACATAATAGATGCGCGCGCCAACAATGGCGAGCGGAACGGCCCATATCAATAAATCGGTAAGGTAATCCGGGTGAAGGCCGCGTTTGACCATTTCCTTTTGCCCCACTAAAAATGCAATGACGATTCCGGTGGCAATGATGACGCCGTACCAGCGGACATCAATCGGCCCGAGTGAAAATGCTATCGGGTCGATTGAGGCTAAAATTGAATACATAAAGTGCACCTTCCCATTCGCTTAATTTGTATCTTGTGCGATGACGTCATCGAGCCGCTTGGAAAACTCTTCCGCAGCATTGACTCCCATCCGCTTCAGGCGGTAGTTCATCGCAGCCACTTCGATAATGACGGAAAGGTTGCGCCCCGGACGAACCGGGATGGTCAGTTTGGTCAATTCCGTATCAATGATTTTCATTTTGTCTTCCTCGAGCCCAAGACGGTCGTAAGTTTTGTCGGGATCCCATAACTCGAGATCGATAACCAACGAAATGCGCTTGAAATTGCGCACCGCACTGGCGCCGAACAAGGTCATGATGTCGATGATGCCGACACCCCGGATTTCGAGTAAATACTCAATGAGCTTCGGTGGATGGCCGACAAGTGTATTTTCCCCTTCTTGGCGAATCTCAACACAATCATCCGCCACGAGACGATGGCCTTTTTTGACCAGCTCAAGTGCTGTTTCACTTTTCCCTACGCCGCTTTTCCCAGTCAACAATACGCCAATGCCATAAATATCAACTAACACGCCGTGAACAGCTGTCGTCGGTGCCAGCTGGCTTTCCAAAAAGTTTGTCAGCAAGCTCGAGAAGCGCGTCGTCGTCATTTTTGTGCCGAGCACAGGTACGTGTTTTTCAGAAGAAGCGATCACCAATTCTTTCGGCACATCGACGTCATGTGAGACGATGATTGCGGGCGTATCATCTGTACATAGTTTCATCATCCGGTCGAGCCGTTCTTCCGGTTTCAACATGGCGAAAAAGGAAAGCTCCGTTTTGCCCAGCAATTGGATCCGGTTAGCCGGATAATGAGTGAAGTATCCGGCCATTTCGAGTCCCGGCCTTGAAATATCACTGATGGGAATTCGTCGGCCGATGCCTTCCTGGCCGCTGATCAGCTTTAAGCCGAACATATCCATCACTTGCTTTACTGTAACTTGTCCCATAGATTCCCCTCATTCCCTAGCTGCGCAATAAAAGACCAAAAAGCCTTGCCCCTGCGAGCGGTTTGTTTTTATTTTAACATGGAAAAAAGGAAATTGAAGGATTTCGTCCCCTTTCTGCCCCTTTCCTTCTATATAACAATTGAAAGGGGGAGTTTAGATGAAGATAATGATTGATGCCGGGCATGGCCCCGGAACGATTGGCAAACGGACGCCCGATGGCAGGATGCGGGAATTCCACTTTAACGCGGCGGTTGCGGAAGAGGTGAGAAAAAGGCTAGTGGCAGAAGGCTTTACGGTGACGTTCAGCCACCAGCCGGACCGTGATGTTTCCTTAGTGGAACGCACCCGCTTCGCCAACCGCAGCGGCGTGGATTTATTGGTGTCGATTCACGCCAATGCGGCGGGAAATGGCGGCTATCATGCAGCAGAAGGAATCGAATGTTTTGTCTACCCGACCGCATCCGCTCGTACGCGCAAACTCGGCGAGCTGCTGCAAAACTCGCTTGTTGCCTCGACCGGCCGAAAAAACCGCGGCTTGAAAACAGCGGATTTCGCCATGCTGCGCGATACATTCATGCCTGCTGTGCTAGTTGAATGCGGCTTTATGACCCATAAGCAGGAAGCTGCCTTGTTGCAAACTGCTGCGTATCGGAAACGGTGTGCACGAGCCATCAGCTTTGCGATCAGCTGCTTAGAAAACCAGTAAAAAAACCCCATTGGAGAATTTCTCCAATGGGGTTTTTTTGTTATGCATCATTAATCGATTGTCAAATAACGAACGAGGATCGATCCGGTTTTGGTTTCACCGTGAACGAGCAATGGCCCACCGATGGACTCTGTATCGCCGCTCTTTGTGAAATGCATTTTCTTTTGCATAAACTGTCCTTGTTCATGGCTGCTGTCGATATCCGACAACATGACGTCCATGCGGCCAAGGTTAGAAGAAACTTCACCGCGCAGCGCCAAATGTTGTGGAATGTAAATCTCCACGTTGCCAGCTAATGTCTTCGCTTCGATTTTCTTCGCTTGCTTGCTGCGTGTCGTCGCTACAACATTGCCGTTCAGCGATTTGGCATCGAGGTCTTCGATATCGCCGTCTACGTAAATGCGGCCATTTAAGGTTTCCGCTTCAAGCTCGCGGCCTTTCACTTCCATGATTTGAATCGGGCCATTGGCCGTCTCAAGTTCCGCTTCCTCAAACTGAACCGTTTTCAAATCAATTTTGCCGTTTGCCGTTTTCGCTTTGATCAAAGCTGAATCAATGCGCTTCATCGTAAAGCCGCCGTTGAACAAGCGGACGACGATTTGCTCATAAGCTGCTGCCGGAACATACAAAACGACATTCACTTGGGTTGTTTTCATATCGCTGATGATGCGCAATTTCCGTTCATCCGCTATAAACACAAACTTCTCCAGGAAATCATGCTTAGCTTGTTCCGGTGACTCGGCACGGAATGCTTTGACGCTGCATTCTGCACGGATCGAGCCGTCTTGGGAAGGGAAAACTTCCAGTTGGCCATTGGCGATGTCGGCAATGATTGTGTGCAATTCTGCACCTTCCTCGGTGAATGTATGATCAAAACGAATCGCTTCCCCGAATGGTGAATCAAATTCCATCGTTTTCAACTTATCAGCAGACGTTTGCATGAAATGCATCATCCGATCGCCTAGGTCATTAAAGTCTCTTGACATGTTTTTCGAGAAGTCTTTCGAAAAGTCCTTGGACACTTTCTTGAATACATCTTCCGGGCGGAAAAATCCTCGCTTGTTCCGTGAACTGCGCTGCGTATTACGGCCGTAGTCTCTCGATCCGCCCGCCTCTCCGCCATCGATCGCCTTTAATAATTCGACCGCTTCACGTGCTGAAATGGTTCCATTTTCAACCATGTCCAAAATGCGTTCTTTTTCAGTTTGCATATCGTTTGGCCTCCTCTTCGGCTTTTCCACCTTCGCGAAAAAGCCTGTTCTATTTTATTCATACGTTTTGGCGCGCTGAAAGTTTCACTTTGCTTTCTTTTTCTTTGTCGAGGCTTTGCTGACACGTTCTTCCATCCGACCGCGGTCGCGCTCTAGAATCGGCTTTAAATACTTGCCTGTATAGGAGCCTTTGACGTTCGCAATATCTTCCGGCGTTCCTGTTGCGAGTATGGTACCGCCTTTATCTCCGCCTTCAGGTCCCAGGTCGATCAAATAATCTGCCGTCTTGATGACATCAAGATTGTGCTCGATCGTCAAGACAGTATCACCGTTTTCAACGAGACGCTGCAGCACTTTCAATAAGCGGGAAATATCATCGGCGTGAAGGCCAGTCGTCGGTTCATCCAAAATGTAGAATGATTTTCCGTTTGACCTTTTATGCAATTCCGAAGCAAGCTTGACGCGCTGCGCTTCACCGCCGGACAGCGTAGTCGCCGGCTGTCCGAGTGTTACATAGCCTAAGCCAACATCCACAATGGTTTTTAATTTGCGGTTGATTTTCGGGATGTTCTCGAAAAAGCCATAAGCATCTTCCACGGTCATTTCCAGTACGTCTGCGATGTTTTTGTCTTTGTATTTTACTTCCAGCGTTTCGCGGTTGTAGCGTTTGCCGTGGCAAATTTCACAAGGCACATAGACATCCGGCAGAAAATGCATTTCGATTTTGATGATGCCGTCTCCCCGGCAGGCTTCGCAGCGCCCGCCTTTGACGTTAAAGCTGAAGCGGCCTTTTTTATATCCGCGTACTTTCGCCTCATTGGTCGTGGCATAGACGTCTCGGATGTCGTCGAACACACCGGTATAGGTTGCTGGGTTGGAACGCGGCGTCCGCCCGATCGGCGATTGGTCGATCTCGATGACCTTTTCCAATGCTTCGATACCTTCTACGGATTTGTGCAAGCCAGGCTTGGCACGGGCACGGTTCAGTTTATGGGCAAGTGATTTATAAAGGATTTCATTGATCAATGTACTTTTTCCTGAGCCCGACACTCCTGTAACAGCAGTGAACAAGCCGATCGGAATGTCGACATCGACATTTTTTAAATTATTCGCCGAAGCACCGCGAATCGATATTTTCCGCTCGCTTGGCTGGCGGCGCTCGGCTGGCAGCGGGATGAATTTTTTACCACTTAAATATTGACCAGTCAATGATTTCTTGTTTTTCATCACTTTTTCCGGTGTACCTGCAGCAATGATTTCCCCGCCGTGCACGCCCGCTCCAGGGCCCACATCTATCAAATAATCGGCTGCCATCATCGTATCTTCATCATGTTCGACGACGATGAGCGTATTTCCGATATCTCGCATATTTTTCAATGTGCTGATGAGGCGGTCATTATCCCGTTGGTGAAGGCCGATCGAGGGTTCATCAAGGATGTACAATACACCGGTCAAGCGTGAGCCAATCTGTGTCGCCAGGCGGATGCGCTGGGCTTCGCCTCCGGACAATGTCCCCGATGCTCGGTTCAGCGTTAAGTAATCCAATCCGACATTGATTAAAAAGCCAACACGTTCCTGGATTTCCCGGAGAATCATATTGGCGATTTGGCGATCTTTTTCAGACAGTGTCAAGCCATCGAAAAATTGCTGTGCTTCCGTAATCGAACGTTCCACCACTTGGCCGATATGAAGGTCATTTACTTTGACGGCAAGTGATTCGGGTTTCAAGCGGTATCCAGCACATGTCGGGCACGCTTGCTCGCCCATGAATTTCTCCATCATGTCGCGGATATAGTCGGAACTGGTTTCCCGGTAGCGCCGATCGACGTTTGACAGTACCCCTTCAAAATAAATATGGCTGTCACGGATTTTTCCGTAATCATTTTCATAGCGGAAACGGATTTTCTCATTATCCGAGCCGTGGAGGATAATATGCACTTGATCTTCCGGCAATTCACTCATCGGCACGTCCATCGCGATTCCGAAATGGCGGCATACCGCTTGCAGCAATTGCGGATAATATTGTGAACTGGTCGGCCGCCACGGGGCAATCGCATGATCGGCGAGCGTCACTGTCCAATCGGGAATGACAAGTTCGGGATCGACTTCGAGCTTGACGCCGAGGCCGTCGCATTCCGGACAAGCACCGAAAGGCGAGTTGAACGAAAACATTCTTGGTTCAAGTTCGCCGATGGAAAATCCGCAGATCGGGCAGGCATGATGTTCACTGAACAATAATTCTTCCTGATCCATGACATCTACAAGGACGCGCCCTTCCCCTAGCCGCAAGGCTGATTCTAGTGAGTCGCTCAAACGCGGGGCAATGCCGTCTTTCATGATGACGCGGTCAATGACAACTTCAATCGAATGCTTTTTGTTTTTGTCGAGTGAAATATCATCATCCAAATCAATGAGTTCGCCGTTGACGCGGACCCGCACATATCCTTGCTTTTTCACATCTTCCAGCAGCTTGACATGCGTTCCTTTGCGTCCGGACACGAGCGGCGCCAAAATTTGCATGCGCGTCCGTTCCGGATACTCAACCAAGCGGTCAACCATTTGTTCAATTGTCTGTGAAGAAATTTCAATGCCATGGTTCGGGCAGATCGGCTTGCCGATCCGCGCATACATCAGGCGAATATAATCATAGATTTCTGTCACGGTCGCCACTGTGGACCGCGGGTTTTTGCTCGTCGTTTTCTGGTCGATCGAAATCGCCGGCGATAAGCCTTCGATCAAGTCGACATCCGGCTTGTCCATCTGCCCCAGAAACTGGCGGGCATATGAAGACAATGACTCTACGTAGCGGCGCTGTCCTTCGGCATAGATCGTATCAAATGCCAAAGACGATTTCCCCGACCCGGATAAACCGGTCATGACGACCAGCTTGTCGCGCGGAATGACGACATCAATATTTTTTAAATTATGAGCACGCGCACCTTGTATGCGTATTTCTTGATTTTTCAAAACTAATCATCCTTCCGCTTTCAATTCCAGCACAGTATCACGCAGTTCAGCCGCACGTTCGAAATCGAGCGCTTTCGCTGCTTCTTTCATTTCCTTTTCGAGCAAAGTGATCAGCTTCAAGCGATCTGCTTTGTTGAGCTTTTTCCCTTGCACTGCCTTGCTGACGTATTCTTCCGTTTCTTCCGCCGCTTCAGTGGCACGGATCACATCGCGAATTTTTTTCTTTATCGTAATTGGCGTAATGCCATGTTGTTCATTATAAGCCGCTTGGATCGTGCGGCGGCGTGTCGTTTCATCAATCGCTTTTTGCATCGAATCCGTTATCCGGTCCGCGTACATGATGACATGGCCGTTCTCGTTACGGGCTGCACGCCCCATCGTCTGGATCAAAGAGCGCTCTGAACGGAGGAAGCCTTCCTTGTCGGCATCGAGAATGGTCACCAGCGACACTTCCGGAATGTCGAGGCCTTCACGCAGCAAGTTGATGCCGACGAGTACATCGTATACACCCATCCGCAATTCACGGATGATTTCGATGCGCTCAAGCGTCTTGATTTCGGAATGCAGGTAATTGACCTTGACGCCTGCTTCTTTCAAGTAATTCGTTAAGTCTTCGGACATCTTTTTCGTCAAGGTGGTTACCAAGACCCGTTCACCGCGCTCTTTGCGCTGTTGGATTTGATCCATAAGATCATCGATTTGCCCTTCGATCGGCTTGATCTCGATCTCGGGATCGAGCAAGCCGGTCGGACGGATGATCTGCTCCACCATTTCCGGGGTATGTTCAAGTTCGTATGGACCCGGTGTTGCTGAAACGAATACGGCTTGTTTAATATGTTCCTCGAATTCCGTAAATGTCAGCGGTCGATTATCCATTGCGGAAGGCAGACGGAAGCCATGGTCGACAAGCACTTTTTTGCGCGCCTGGTCACCGTTGAACATGCCGCGCACTTGGGGCAAGGTCACGTGGCTTTCATCTACAACCAACAGGAAATCTTCCGGGAAATAATCGATTAAGGTGTAAGGCTGTGCTCCAGCTGGACGCAATGTCA
The DNA here is from genome assembly GCF_042654465.1 of Planococcus dechangensis. NCBI lineage: Bacteria > Bacillati > Bacillota > Bacilli > Caryophanales > Caryophanaceae > Planococcus > Planococcus dechangensis. Next base: position 102,253 of record NZ_JBHSGL010000014.1, read on the forward strand.
GATGACGCGAATAGTTTTCGATACCTGAGCAGAAGCCCATTTCCCGCATCATTTCCAAGTCATAACGGGTACGTTGCTCCAGACGCTGCGCTTCCAGCAATTTATCTTCGGCGCGCATTTCTTTTAGGCGTTCTTCCAACTCTGCTTCGATGTTCTCGATCGCTTTGATCATTTTATCTTCACGCGTAACAAAGTGGGAAGCTGGGAAAATGGCCACATGCTCGCGTTCCCCGATGATTTCACCAGTCAGTGCATCGACTTCTCGGATACGGTCGATTTCGTCGCCGAAAAATTCGATGCGTAAGCAGCGTTCATCACGCGAAGCCGGGAAAATTTCCACGACGTCGCCTCGTACGCGGAATGTACCGCGGATAAAGTTGATGTCGTTGCGTTCATATTGCACGTCGACCAATTTGCGGAGCAATTGGTTGCGCTCGATTTCCATACCTTTGCGCAGCGACACGACAAGTTCACGGTATTCTTTCGGCGAACCGAGGCCGTAGATGCATGAAACGGATGCGATGACAATAACATCGTCCCGCTCGAACAAAGAACTTGTCGCCGAGTGGCGCAGTTTATCGATTTCATCGTTGATGCTGGCATCTTTTTCTATAAATGTGTCAGATTGGGGCACGTACGCCTCAGGCTGATAATAATCATAGTAGCTGACAAAATACTCTACGGCATTGTCAGGAAAAAACTCCTTAAATTCACTATAGAGCTGGCCGGCCAATGTTTTGTTATGGGCCATGACCAATGTCGGTTTTTTTACTTGTTGAATTACATTGGACATCGTATATGTTTTTCCTGTACCGGTTGCGCCGAGCAAAGTTTGCATCCGCTTGCCCCCGATCACTCCTTCGGTCAATTTGGCGATAGCCTCCGGTTGATCGCCGGCCGGTTCATAAGGAGCTTGTAAGTTGAATTCCTTTTTCATGGATGTGTCCTCCCGTAATTTTCACTACTTCTACTTTAACATATGCCCTAAAAATCCTCTAACAAAAAGCGAACGTATGTTTTTTCTTGTTGTTTCATTATTCTATTTTGTTTGCTTTGTTATATAGAAGCAACTTATATGTCTTCTCAGGCTTTTTTAAGGGACAGACTGTTTGCATATGCGTCATTGCGTATTTATCTTCGCGCATAAAAAAAGCCGCCCCAGCCAGGGCGGCTTTTTCTGCTACTCTTCTTCCCGCTTGAGCTCTTGAAGCTGTGCGGTATATGTGTCGAAAGATTTGCGGTCGTTATGATCCAGGGCTTCGTCGATAAGTGCAAGCAATTGCGTCTCTTGCTGTTCGCGGTGAACATGCTTCAAGAAAAGATCTAGATAAATATCATTCAGCAGTTTTTCCGCTTCCGTGATTTTTTTCGTTTGAGCCATCGCTTTCATGAAGTCAGCATAAGAATAATAGTTTTCCATTCTTCTTCACCCCGAATGCTTTTCATTAGTATACACGACAACACAAGTAAGAAGCAAGAGTTTTTTGAAAATTACAACGAGATTGAAAAAATATTATTTTCAAAAATTAGTTATTGTGTATTTCCCATTTTTTATTATAATAATGTATGTAAAGTAAATTTAGGGGGTAAATATACATGGGCAAAAAGAATCAATACCCCGCTTCCTATACAATTTGCAGCAGTACCTACGCGCTGTTGCCGTATATGGACGGGCATCGGCTCCTGACACGGGTCATTGAAGACCGCAGTGAATTTCTCGTGGAGGAATCGGTTTATAAAATTGTGGCGAAATCCTGCTCTTTTTATCGCGGCTCTCTTGCCAGCGCCACCCTCTACGCACAAAAAGCGATCGGCGTAAAACATAAACCGCCAATCATCGTCGGTGAATATTATGGAAATCCACTGATTTTCTTTCCCACACATTCTCCGAAAAACCGCGACTCTATCTGGTTCAATTTTGATGCCATCGATTTGATTGCTGCAGATGAGACTGGACGCAGCAGTCTGGTATCGCTCAGCAACGGCGTTGTCGTCCCTGCAGACATCTCGCCGATTGCGCTTCGGAACCAGCATTCTTTCACTGGCTCCTTGCGCCGTTATTTCAAAAAAGCACAGCGCGTCCATAACCACCGGATGAATTATGTGACAAAACGGGCCTTTCCCCCGCGCAGCCATCAGCCATTGGATTAAAGCGCCTTGGCTGCTGTAGCCAAATAAAACCGCAATAAATCCTCTACGGCATTTTTCAGACGGATATTCAAATAGCGTCGGTGATCTTCATAGCCGCCGTGGCAAAAAATGTATTCCGAGAAATTGCCGTCTTTTACACCTCGCCTCAACTTCATTCCGTTTGCCCTCATCTGCTCAATCGTGTCAGTCAAATCGCTCTTTACGTGTTCGATCGCTTTATCCAGCAATTCCACATAAGGGGCTTTTAACTTCAACGCACTGTTTTGGATCCACTCACGATCCCGCTCTAAGATGAGGAGAACCATCGGCAGTTCCACCCGTTTCTCAAACACGGCCATTTCCGCCCTAGAAATCAGAGGCATCTCCTCACCCCCTAACAAATAGGAACAAGTGTTCTTGTTTTCATTTTAACGGGTAATTCACAAATTGCAAGAGGCCGTAGTAAAATAAATCCATTGTAATCACTCTAGTTGATGCAGCTGTTTCATTATGTGGTGATCTATCTAAACAAAAAAGCGCCGTTATGAGATGCAAATGTGGGAATTTGCATTTCACAATGGCGCTTTTTTTATGGGATATGATCGGATATAAATGGCTTAAACTACCGGATGGCGCGGAACGCCCATAGAGAGCCGACAAAAAAGACGGACGATACCCATAGAAATGCTTCATGCCAAAACCAGACCGATAAGGAGATGCCGGTAAACGACACCAGCGCGAAAATCCCAGCGAACATCCGGCTTTGCATATCGCGCTGATGCTCACGTTCCCTGCCTTCTTTGTTCTCTAGATAATTGCGCATTTTTTCCGGCTCTTCGAGGAAATTGATAAGTTTTTTCGGGAAAACTCTTGCCGGCCCGGTCGAGTTCAGCACCCAGCGCAGCACATCTTCTTTCCCGAAAATCCCTTTTCCTTCGCGTTTAGTCGAAGCCCATTCCAGAACACGTGGGCGCGCAAGTGCAAATAAATCGACGTTCGGGTCCAATACATGCAAGACACCGACAAAAATCGAAGCCGCCCGCCCGAAGAAGGCAAATTCTGCCGGCAGCTGAACCGGCTGTGTCCGGACAATGTCCTGCATATCTTTCAACAGCCGCTCGACGACAAAACTATCCATCTGCATCAATTCATTCGATTCATATGCAGCAACTAGACGCTCCACCGCATCTTCCAACAGATTGCGGTCTGCGTGAGGCAATAGGAACCGCAGATCTTCCAAGCCGTCCAGCACTTGCTCATAGTTTTTGAACAGGATGCCTTCCGCAATCAATAGAATCGCCTGTGAATCGCGCTCGGAAATCGTACCGATCATGCCGAAATCGATCAGCACGATTGTGCCGTCCGGCCTTAACAAGATGTTTCCGCCATGCGGGTCAGCATGGAACTGTCCCCCATACAATACTTGCTCCAAAAACAAAATGAACAACCGCTCGGAAATCTCGTGGCGGTCGAGGCCATGTTCTTCGATAAAGCTGATATCGGTAATGCGCGCCCCTTCGATCCACTCCATGACGAGCACGCGGCGCGTCGTATACTCATCGTAATAAAGCGGGATATGGACGCCGTTCATTTCTGCAAAACGGTCTGAAAATGCCCGTCCGTTCTGCAATTCACGGACAAAGTTCAATTCAGCACCGATCGTTTCGGTCATTTCGACATACAATTGATCAAAATCGACTTGTTTCGTAAACGGAGTGAATTTCTTCGCGAGCCAAATGACGATGCGCATCGCTTGGAAATCCGCACGGATGATGCGGTCGGTCCCAGGACGCTGGACTTTAACAGCGACTTCGGTGCCGTTTTTCAAGCGGCCTTTATAAACCTCGCCGATTGACGCAGAGGCGATCGCTGCCTCCGACAGCTCGCTCAAATAATTGCTATGTTCCACGTTCCACTCCTGCTCAAGCACTTCGATGATGTCTTTTCGCGGAACGGAGGGCACACGGTCGGTCAAGCCTTCCAGTTCAGCCAAAAAGCTGGGCGGCATGATATCCGCACGAGTCGACAGAAATTGGCCCAATTTGATCATCAGACCTCCAAGCTTAAGCGCCAACTCTTTGTATTCTTTCGCTTGTCGAGTGACAAGTTCGTTCCAACGCTGCTCCACGACAGGAGTCCACTTGCCCCGGTTGCGCCTTTGGAAAATCGATACTTGCAAATAAAAACGAATCGCCATGGAAACGATGCGGTAAATTCGGAGATATGTAAACTGGTTCATGTATGCGCTCCTCTCTATTGACTTCATTATAGAGTTTGGTGACAGATTAGTCCAAAAAGTGGTATGTTTTTAAGGGATGGATTCTCAAGAGGGGGATGGAAATGGAAACAATTCATTATGAACAAAAAGGCAATTTGGCATTTGTCACATTAAACCGCCCGGATGCGATGAACGCATTCAATTATGATATGCTCACCGAACTCGGACAAGTAGCGGAAGCGATCCGCATCAATCCCGATATCCGCATCGTCGTCTTCACCGGATCCGGCGACAAAGCGTTCAGTGTAGGCGCAGACTTAAAAGAGCGCAAAACATTGACGCCTGAGCAAGTAAAACGCAATATTTATAAAATCGGCGAAGTGTTCACGACGATCGAAAACTTGCCGCAGCCGACGATTGCGATGATCAACGGCTATGCATTCGGAGGCGGCATGGAACTTGCACTTGCTTGCGATTTCCGTATCGCTGCAGACGATACATTGCTCGGTCTCACCGAGACGAGCCTTGCGATCATCCCAGGTGCTGGAGGGACGCAGCGCCTGCCGAGACTCATCGGCGAAGCAAAAGCGCTGGAATTGATTTTGACTGCACGCCGCCTGAAATCAGCGGAAGCACTCGATTACGGCCTCGTGACCCGCATCGCCTCAAGTGAAGAATTGCCCGCTATTACAGGAGCATTTGCCGATTCCATTTTGGCTAACGGACCGATTGCACTGCAGCAAGCGAAGTTCGCCATCAAGAATGGAATGAATGCCGATTTACAGACAGGCTTGCAAATCGAACGAAAAGCATACGAAATCACCATTCCAACAGAAGACCGCGTTGAAGCACTGGTAGCTTTTGGTGAAAAACGTAAACCTGAATTCAAAGGACGTTAAAAAAACCGGACGGGAAATCCCGTCCGGTTTTTTTATTTATCACAGGCGTTTCATCCACCCGATAATTTCTTCTAGTCTGGCAAAGCGCAAATTCGGCTTTCCGGTGCGCGATAGATTATGGTCGGCTTCCGGGAAACGGACGAATTCCGCTTCTTTTTGCATGCTTTTCAGCGTGATGAACAATTGCTCCCCTTGTTCGATCGGGCAACGATGGTCATTTTCCGAATGCAAAATGAGCAATGGCGTATGGATGTCTTTTGCGTATTTCAGCGGAGAATGTTCCCATAACTTCTCGACATTTTCCATTCCGACTCCGTGCTGCCAATCGCTGAAATAATAGCCGATATCCGATACCCCGAAAAAGGAAATCCAGTTGGAAATCGAACGCTGCGTGACGGCTGCTTTAAAGCGGTCGGTATGGGAGACAATCCAATTCGTCATGAATCCCCCGTAGCTGCCGCCTGTTACGCCGAGCCGTGTTGTATCGACCCACGGGTTTGTTTCGATGACTTGATCGAGTGCCGCGAGAATATCCCGGTAGTCCCCGCCGCCGTAATCGCCACGCACTGCGTCGACAAAAGCTTGGCCATAGCCATGGCTGCCGCGTGGATTAATATAGAGGACCCCGTAGCCGTTTGCTGCGAGCAATTGCATTTCATGGACGAATGTATTGGCATACATGGCATGTGGACCACCGTGGATGTTGACGACAAGCGGATAATTTTCACCGTCTTCAAAACCGCGGGGCTTCATCAGCCAGCCGTGGACATGAAACCCATCTTCGCTCGTAAAGGACACCTTCTCCGGTGCAATCAATTCCGATTCTTCCATGTAGCTGTCGTTGCATGTGGTTACCGCTTTACGTTGTCCTGCAGAAATATCGAGTTTGTACAACTCGCCGGGAGATACAGGGTTGCTGATGGCAGCAAGCGCAAAACTGCCATCGCGCGCGATATCATAGCCATAGACATGCTCGTCTTCCGGCGTTGCCGGATATACTGCCCCGTCGAGCGATGCAAAATACAAGCGCACATCGCCTTCAGTGGAAACTTGGAAATACAAATGATCATCTTTTGTCCATATGACACCCGGCGCATCCGAGCCTTGTTGGTGATCGGCAACGACATAATCGCCGACCGGCGCATCGATGCCTTCCGTCAGGCATTGGCTCGTTTTTTCCGCTGTGTTGTATACGTATACTTCCGCATGAGTGGCATTTTGGTATGTGCGCGACTGTCCGACAAATGCGATGTGGGCATCATCAAACGAAAAAACGGCATTGCCGTAATAACCATCTTCCTCGATGATGGCAGTTTCCTCTCCAGATTCCAAATCGCGCAAAAATAGCGATTGGCGGAACACGAAATCCAGGTTCTCCTCTTTCACAGCTCCATAAACTAGTTTTTTGCCGTCGTGGGAAATCGCTTCCAGCCCGTAATGATAAGGCCCTTCTGTCAATTGTTTCGCATGGCCCGACTCTAGCTCCACAAAGCCGATTTGGCGGTGGACTTCCTGCTTTACCAGTCCATTTCCATCCATCTTGTATTTCATTTTACTTGTACGGTAAGGCTCCGGTTTTTTGTCTTCTTTTTCCTTTTCTTCTTTATCCGTAAAAGTTTTGCCATCTTCCGCCATTGCATTGATCCAGATTTTCGTACCGCATGGCGACCAGCGGAAAGCACTTATGCCTTTTTCAAAATCCGTGATTGCACGCGCTTCTCCCCCATCAGCAGACAGCACATATAGTTGATTTTTGTCGTTGCGGTCTGATAAAAACGCCAGTTGACGGCCATCAGCCGACCATGCAGGCTGGCTATTACGCCCTTTGCCATGGGTCCAAGTTGTGGATTTCCCGGTTTCCAACGAAAGATGGTGGATGTGCGCATGATATGTATTGTCTTCCTCGTCCATTTTGGTTTGGACGTATACGGCCCGTTTGCCGTCTGGTGAAATTTTCGGATTGGTGACGGAAACTAATTGGAGCAAATCTTTGATTTCAACAGCCTTTTTCGTCATATATTCATCTCCTAAATAAGTATTTCGATTTTCGTAATAGTTACTCTTTTACTATATAGAAAGTAGTCTGTCTTTTCAATCAAATTCCCTTTAGCGGCTAAAGATGCGTCCTCAATTCCCGCCACAAAACAAGCCATGAAAAAATCCGCCTGCCGGTCATGCCGGCAGGCGGAAGTTTCCCTTATTTTTTCACTGCTTGATCTTTCAACGAGCGGCGCAGGATTTTGCCTGTCGTGTTTTTCGGCAGCTCGTCGAGGATTTCGACGTTGCGCGGCACTTTGTATTTAGCCAAATGCTCCGCACAATATTCTTTCAGCTCATCGATAGTCACCGATGTGTCTTTCAAGACGACGTATGCGTTGACCGCTTCACCAAAGTCAGCGTCCGGCAAGCCGACAACCGCCGCTTCGACAATTGCCGGGTGGGCGAATAGCACTTCTTCCACTTCACGGGGATAGACATTATAGCCGCCGACGATGATCATGTCTTTTTTGCGGTCGACGATAAAGAAATAGCCTTCTTCATCGATTTTCGCCAGGTCCCCTGTGTAAAGCCAGCCGTCTTTGATGGCAGCTTGCGTTTCCTCAGGCATTTTGTAATAGCCTTTCATGACGTTCGGTCCGCGGACGATCAATTCGCCCACTTCCCCGACTGGCACTTCCTCGCCGAGTTCATTGACGACTTTGTTCTCGACATTGATGATCGACGTGCCGATCGATCCGGCTTTACGTTCGCGGTCGATCGGGTTAAAGCACGTGACAGGTGAAGCTTCGGACAAGCCGTAGCCTTCGGAGATGCGCACATTGAATTTATCTTCAAAATTATGCAGCAACGCAACCGGCATCGCGGATCCGCCGGAAATCGCCAAGCGCACGGAGGCGAAATCAGCTGGATCCACTTCCGGCAGCTGGTACATAAAATTGAACATCGTCGGTACACCCGCGAAGACGGTCGCTTTTGATGCTTTGACGCTTGCGAATACTTCCTGAGGCGTGAAGCGCGGCACAAGAACGATCGTTGCGCCTTGCATAAGCGGAGCATTGACGACGACCGTCAAAGCAAAGACGTGGAAGACAGGCAATGTTGCAATAACCCGGTCATCCGGCGTGATCTGGAGATACTCAGCAACGTCTCGTGCATTGGAATAGAGATTGCCATGCGTCAACATGGCGCCTTTCGGTTTGCCGGTCGTGCCGGATGTGTACAGGATGACCGCATTGTCGTTTTCCACAATATCCACTGTGCCGGTAAATGCCTCGGCTTTTTCCAGTATGGCAGTGAATGACCGTATTTTGCCTTTGACCGCATCCGGCAATTGCGCCATTTTTTCTCCAGTCGATGGGTCGGTTTCGCAAATGATGTAAGTCTCTACTGCCGGCAATGCTTGATGCGCCTTTTCTACAAGCGGCAGCAGCGCATCAAGCGCAACGACTACTTTGGCATCACTATTATTGACGATGTAAGCGATTTCATCAGGGCTATAGATCGGGTTGATCGGCACCGCTGTCGCGCCGAGGCGCATCGTAGCATAAAGCGAAATAAGAAAATGCGGGGTATTGCTCAGTAGAAATGCAACGTGATCCCCTTTTTCCACGCCCAGTTCTTGCAATGCACCTGCGAATTTCGAAACGGATTGGTCAAATTCTCCGTAAGATGTTTCTTTGCCCATGAACGTATAGGCAACTCGGCCTGCTTCTTGCTGTGCGATTTCGTGAACACGTTCTCCCAAGTTCATTAAGATCCCTCTTTCTATTGAATGAATACTCATTCATATTTACTTTATTCATTATAAAATAAATCTTCAGACAATACAACATGCACCTAAAATAGCCCAGTCAAAAAGCTGCCGGTGATACTCCGGCAGCTTCGTCAATATGCTTTTAAATGGGCGATATAGCGCCAACGGATCAAAAAGAAATACAAAATCTGCATCAACGTGAATCCACCGAGTACAATTGCCATTTCCGACAGGATCGACAATTCCGCGAACTCGTCCCAGACGACTTGCAGGGAGATGAAAGCAAACGCACTATGGAGCAGTGCCAGTGCCCAAGGGAGGAAAAACAGCGGCACCAACTGCCTGTTGACAACTTTTCCGAGCTCCCGTTCGGTCATCCCGAGGCGCACCATCAATTGATACTGCCTGCGGTCGCGCTCGAGCCCCGTATACAATCTGAAGTATATAAAGCTGCCTGCAGCTAATAAAAATACTGCGGCCACCATCAACCCGATAAACAATAGCAATGCGAAAGAAGATTTAAACCAGCGGTATTCGTAACCTGGATTTTCGAAATAATAATTGAGGTTGGCAAAATTGCCACTGACCATCGCTTCGCTGATCGGGTAACGGATCGTCTCGCCGATGGCTACCGTTTCGGTCCAGTCAGGAACATGGAATGCGTAATAGCGGAAATCCGATGCACCCGATGGAAAGCCCATCAGCGGCTCATCTACCGTGCTGAAATCTTCATTGTTTATGATGATCGTATTGGCGTTTAAGGTATGCGCCGGAAACAACACTTGTGGATAAGTGCGGTCGATTGTCAGCTCTACGCCGCTTTCCATGAGTTCTGTTTCTGCATAGCTATTTTGCAGCTCCCGCAGCGACTCTTGCGAAAAGGGCACAAACATCCCTTCCCCGGCTTCTAAATCAGCCGGTTCATGTCCAAGCGCTGCCGCAAGCCGGTTAAATTCGGACAATGCCATGATGTCGACATCATTGCCGCTCGCGCTGGATGTTTGCCGCTTCACTTCGAGCGGGACGAGCGTGAACGCAAGTTGTTCTTGTTGGAGTTCACGCTTCAGCTGGGCTAATTGCTGTTGCTCTTGTTCATTGCCGTCAAAAGATACATAAATGAGCCCGAGTGGATTGCTTTGACGGAATTCCGCGGTGTACGACGTGAATGAAGCAAGCGTGCCGACCGTCAAGAACGCCACCGTTGAAACGATGGTGACGATAAAGAACATTTGCGCACTGTCTTTTAATTTAACGGCCGTTTCGGCGAGCGACACGAGTCGTGTTTTGTGCCAATATATACTGCGCCGTTTTTTATACAAATGCAAAAACGTATGAATCGAATGCGTGAAAAACAAATACGTGCCGATGGTGGCAAGTGGCGGCACGATAAATACCATGACATAAACCGTCCGGTCGGATACCGTCGCAGCCAAAAAATAAGCCACTCCGAGCAGCACTACGCCGAACGCTGACAAGACCGGTGAATATGCCGCTTCATCTTCCGTTTTCCAGAACCCTTCAAGCAAATCGACGACGCGCTTCGTGCGGATAAAGGACACGCTGATGATGGAGATGATAATGAATAAACTGGCAAATGCGCCGATAGTGAGCAGAAACGGCTTCCAGGAATAATACAGCGGCAATTCTTCCAACTGCATGATTTCGCGCCCGATCATAAAAAAGAATTTCGTAAACGCAAAACCGAATACAATGCCCGCCGCTGTCGACAAGCCGCCGAGGATCATCGTTTCGAAAAACACCAATTTATTGAGCTGCTTTTTGCTCATGCCAAGATGCATCAAAACGCCGAATTCTTTCGACCGCGCCTGCAAAAAGGCACTTAAGGAATAAAACAAAAAGAACAAGGTGAAAATGTACAGCACAATCTCTGCAATAAACATCCCCTGCACCGCCAGCACCTGGAAACCTTCTTCTTCAAATAACGGATGGAAGATAAACATCGAATAAATAAAAAATACCATGACTGAAAACACACTGGCCAAAAGAAATGCCGCATAGCTCCGCAAATTCCGGAAAACGTTACGGAAGGCGAGTTGGCGAAAGGTCATTGACGGAGCCCCCCAATAGAGATAGCACGTTGAGGATCTTTTGATAGAAGGTTTGGCGGCGTTCATCCCCGTAGATTTCGTTGAAAAATTCGCCGTCTTTAATAAACAGCACACGGTCGCAATAGCTGGCGGCGATCGGGTCATGCGTCACCATGATGATCGTCGTCCCTTCTTCACGGCTCAAGCCGCTCAATAGCTCGAGCACGTCCCTTGACGCTTTCGAATCAAGGTTGCCAGTCGGCTCGTCGGCTAATATGAGCGCCGGTCGGTGGATGAGCGCGCGACCGATCGCTGTGCGCTGTGCTTCCCCGCCGGAAATTTCGTTCGGTTTTTTGTGAAGAAATGACTGCAAGTTCAGGCGTTCGGCCAGTTGCTGCACGCGGCTTTCCATCTCTTTGATCGGCATACCGTCAAGCGTCAGCGGCAGTACCAAGTTTTCTTCCACTGTCAACATTTGCAGCAAGTTGAAATCCTGGAACACGAAACCGAGCTGGCGCCTGCGGAAAAGCGGCAGCTCATCCTTGTCCAGTAGATGGGGATTCGTGCCATTGATGAAGATGGAACCGGACGTCAAGGAATCGATCGTCGATATCAAATTCAATAATGTGGTCTTGCCACTGCCGGATGGGCCCATGACTGCCAGGAATTCACCCTTTTCCACTTCAAAACTCAATTGGTTGAGGGCACGGTGCGTCACTTTTCCTTCATAGACTTTTGTCACTTCATCGATTTTCACTACTGTCATGTTGTTCCTCCTACGCTCCGTTCCTGATAAGGAAAGACGATCGATACTGTCGTGCCTTGGCCTTTCACTGATTCGATTTTCAGTTCATGGCCGAGCCGGTTGCACACTTCCTGAGCCAAATACAGCCCCATGCCGGTCGACTCTTCGCTCAGGCGCCCATTTTCCCCGGTAAAGAATGCTTTCGTCACACGCGGCAAGTCTGAAGGCGGAATCCCGATGCCTTCGTCCTGAATGGACAGCGTAATCGTGCCCTCTAAACAACTTGCGCGGATATAGAGTTTTTTGTTTTGCTCAAAGGTGTATTTGACCGCATTGGTCAGCAATTGGCCGATGATGAATTTCATCCACTTGCGGTCTGTCGCCACTTGAAAGCGTTCTTCAATGTCGATTTCGGGATAGACACGGCGTGAAATGAATAAACGTTTGTTTTCCGTCACTATTTCCGTGACCATGCCGCGCAATGATGCCTGCTCGATATGCATGTCTTGCTCGAACGTATCGAGGCGGGCATTCATTAATACCGTATCGAGTCCGGCGCGCAAGCGGTCCACTTCCTCTCGGATGCTTGCTTTGTCGAGTTCGCCTGGCTCCTGAAGCAATAAATGCATAACCGATAGCGGCGTCTTCATCTGGTGCACCCATTGGTTGATAAACTGCAGATGACGGGTTTGTCCTGCGTATAGCGACTGCACTTCATATTGGTAGAGCTGGTAAAGTTTTTGCATATACAATTCGGTCTGCACCGTCTCGGGTGACCGCCCTTCTCGCTGCAAAGCATGCTCCATATTCGGCGGGTCGCTCAGCAGCCGCTCATAATAACGGTAGCGCATCGCGAAGCGGACCCCGAGAAAGCTCACCAACAGTAAAATGCTGATGATGAACGAATAGACAGCGGTTTCCAAGTTGCGGAAGCCATCCAACCAGTAAAGCAATAATATAAAGCCTACCAGCAGCAGTTGAAAAACGACAAATACGGCATGTTCGCGCAGAAATAACCGCAACATCATTGTTCCTCCCTGCCGAGCACAAGCCGGTATCCAGCCCCGCGCACTGTTTCGATAAAGCTTTGAATTCCATAATCCGAAAGTTTCTTGCGCACACGCGCCATATTGACATTCAATGTGTTCTCGTCCACAAAGGCCTGATCATCCCATAATTCTTCGAGCAATTGTTCACGCGTCACCACTTTTGGATAGGCCGTCATCAGCAATTCCAGAATGGTGCTTTCCTTTTTCTGAAGTGGGATCTCCATTTCGCGGCAATGCAGTTCAAGCCGCTCCATATACAAGGCGAGTCGCCCCGCACGCACAGTGCGCTCTTCTTGTTTCGGTGCATACTCTCCGTAAGCCCTTCTTAAATGGCTTCTTATTTTTGCAAGGACGATTTCATAATGGAAAGGTTTCGTAATAAAGTCATCGCCACCGTTTTCAAGTGCGAAAACTTGGTCCATCTCCCCAGACCGAGCGGAAATGAACAAAATAGGACATGTGGTCTGTTGCCTCAACTGCCGACACCAATAATAGCCGTCATAAGAAGGCAAGTTAATATCCAGCAAGATCAAATGGGGGTCGAACGCAAGAAATTCTTCTACGATGCGGTCAAAATCCGTTACAGTTTCCACTCGGTAATGATATTTTCGCAATGTATCCGATAAAAGTGCTGCGATTTTCGCATCGTCCTCTACAATGAATATCCGCTGTTGATCCATCTTTCTTCCCCCCTTTCGTTTCTTTCTATTCTAACAAAAGAGCCTGCTCGAAAGCAGGCTCTACAAAAAATCTTAATAAATCAACTTGAGGAAATCTTCCGTCGTAATGCCACCGAGCAGTTTCGGGATATCGATTTCTTCAATGGCTTCAGCTAAAGCAGCTCGTTCATACTTCACACCGGAAATCGCCTGTTCGATCTCCGATACGTCGCCGACTCCGAAAAAGTCGCCGTAAATATGCGCTTCTTGAACAATGCCTTTTTCAACTTGCAAGCGGACATCGATGCCGCCTACCGGGAATCTGTGAGAATGCTTGATATTGAATTTCGGTGATTTTCCGTAATTCCAATCCCAATTTGCATAACGTTCTTTCGATAGCTCATGAATATTTCCCCAGTCTTCATCAGTCAATTCCCAGTAACGGACATTTTCCTCACCATCAAAAATCGAATGCAGCACAGCTTCACGGAATTGTTCGACTGACATTTGCTGGTCGAGGAATTCCGAAATATTCGCCACGCGGCTACGGATCGACTTGATGCCTTTCGATTCAATTTTTTCTTTATTGACTTTTAAAGCCGACACTACTTCGTCCATTTTCGTATCGAATAAAAGCGTGCCATGGCTAAACATACGGCCGCGTGTCGCGAACTGGGCATTGCCGGAAATTTTACGCCCTTCGGCAAGCAGGTCATTACGCCCCGACAATTCGGCATTGACGCCCATGTCTTGAAGCGCTTTGACGACCGGCTCCGTGAATTTGCGGAAATCACGGAAACTGTTGCCGTCGTCTTTTGTAATAAAACTGAAATTCAAATTGCCGTGGTCATGGTAGACTGCACCGCCGCCGGAAAGCCGTCTCACGACGTGGATGCCGTTAGCGTCCACATAATCTGTATTGATTTCTTCAGACGTGTTCTGATTTTTGCCGATAATGATAGACGGCTCATTGATATAGAACAGCAAAAATGGATTTTGGTCGATATCCATCGTTTTCAGCAAATATTCTTCTATTGCCAAGTTGATGCGGGGATCTGTAATGCCTTTATTGTCTACGAAATACATGATCTCTCTCCTTTTTCCTACTGACTATCTCCATTTTAACGGAATTTTTGAAATTAATCACGGTTTAGGGTTGACGAATCGAAACTGTTATAATACACTGTGTTTATCCCATACAGTACTATAACAAAAAGGAGCTGGAGAAAATGATTGAAAACGTAGTCGAATTTTTCAAAAACCTGCCACCGAAACAATGTGCCACTTGCGGAGATAAAATTGAAGAGCAGCACGAATGCTACGGCAATCATTGCCAGACCTGCAACGAAATTTAAAAAAGCAAAACGGCCGGAGATTTTCTCCGGCCGTTTTTTTATGGGTTTTTCGTTTTAGTGCTGTACTAGTTGAACCGAATACGGCGTTGCATCAATGTCCCATTTCATGCATGGCATCGGCATCGTCGCTGTCATCCGGCACGATGGACTCCGGATCCGGGTCGCCGACCGTCAATTCCATTTTGGGCATAACATGCATGCGGCGTGCCGTCGTATGGGCTTGGATGAAGTAAACCCCTTCTTCATCAAATGTCCACGTATGTTCATAAACGCCGCTTTCAGTATGGACAGCTTCTAGCATTTCGCTATGTCCACGATCTCCGGACTCCCACACTTCGAACACCACTTCATCTGCATCTTCAATTGCTTCTCCGCCTTGTGAAACAGCAGCAGATAACACGAGCTCGTCGCCCGGATCGGCGGTCTCTGCGATATTGAACTCGACTTCCACTTGCTCCAGTGTATCGCCGGCTCCCGCTGAGGCATCTTCATCTGCACAGGCAGCCAATAGCAGCAACGACAACATCAAGACAATCCATTTTTTCATGCAATCTTCTCTCCTGACGCTTAGCCCCGTTCAGCCGCATGCGCTGTAACAGCAGTTAAGCATTGCTTACTTTCTGGATCCAGCTTGCTATCCAGATCAGTTTTCGTTCAATTTTTTCAAGACGACATTGGCCATTCCATCGATAAACAACGGATCCACATTTGGCATTTCCGGACGGCGGTAAGTTGCGCCGATTTCATCGCACACCACTTTGCATTCATAGTCGTTATCATACAACACTTCCAAATGATCCGTAATAAAGCCGACTGGCGTGTAGACAAATGAATTATAGCCTTTTTCTTCATGCAAATCGCGCGTCAAATCCTGGACATCCGGCCCGATCCACGGCTCCGGTGTCTGCCCGGCGCTTTGCCAGCCGATTTCGTAATTTTCAACCCCCGCCGCTTCTGCGATCAAGTCCGCTGTTTCTTTCAATTGATCCGGGTAAGGGTCGCCGTTTGCAATGATTTTCTCCGGCAATGAATGTGCAGAAACGATCAAGCAGGCTTTCGCGCGCTCTTGTTCTGACATTTCAGCGAACGCAGCGCTCACTTTCTCGCTCCAGAATTGAATGAATTTCGGCTCTGTGTACCAGCTTTCAACTGAAGTCAGCTTGATGCCGAGTTTATCGGCTGTTTCTTTTGCACGGCCGTTGTAGGACTTGACGGAGAATGTCGAGAAATGCGGCGCAAGAACGATTGAAATCGCTTCTTCGATGCCGTCTTTTTTCATTTCTTCCACGCCGTCTTCCACAAATGGCTCGATATGCTTCAAACCAAGGTACATTTTGAACTCAATATCGTCCTGCAGTTCGTTCAAACGGTCACACAAGCCATTCGCCTGGTCTTCCGTGATTCTAGCCAGCGGTGAAATGCCGCCGATCGCTTTGTAGCGGTCTTTCAAATCCTGCAACGCTTCCTCGCTCGGTTTGCGGCCACGTCGAATATGCGTATAATAGCGCTCGATATCATCTTCCGTATACGGCGTACCATACGCCATTACCAATAATCCCATTGTCTTTTTCATCACGTTCACCTCATCAAAGTTTTGTTAGTTTTGGTTTGCCTTATGTGCTGAACTGTACTCATGAATGAATGCAGTCAAACGCTTCAATGTAGCCGGATTCACTTCCGGGAAGACGCCATGGCCAAGGTTGAATACATAGCCGTCATTTTGCATTCCCATATCCAAAATCTTTTTTGTACGCTCTTCGATAACGGACCAATCTGCCAGCAAATAAGACGGGTCAAAATTCCCCATTAACGCTTTCGTCAAGCCTTTTTCGCGTGCTTCTGAAATCGGCAAGCGCCAGTCGAGCCCGACAACGTCTACAGGCAGGTCATGCCATTCTTTCGCCAGATGGCTTGCCCCCACACCGAATATCGTCATCGGCACGCCTTCTTTGCCGATTTCAGTGAAGATACGGTCCATGACCGGCTTGATGAAAATGCGGTAATCTTCCACGTTCAATGCTCCGACCCACGAGTCGAAGATTTGGATCGCTTTTGCTCCGGCACGGATTTGTGCTTTGACATATGGAATGATCGTATCCGCCAATTTGTCCATTAACGCAAACCACATTTCCGGTTCGGACACCATCATTGCTTTTGTTTTGTTATAGCTCTTGGATGGGCCGCCTTCGATCATATAGCTTGCAAGTGTAAACGGTGCTCCGGCAAAACCGATAAGCGGTACGTTCAATTGCTCTTCAGTGAGGATCTTGATGGTCTTCAATACATAATCAACGTCCTGCTCAGGGTTAATTTCACCGAGGCGATCGATATCCGCTTTTGTACGGATCGGATTGCTGATAACCGGGCCAATGCCTGCTTTGATTTTGACATCCACACCGATTGCTGGAAGCGGTGTCACGATATCTTTGTAGAGGATCGCTGCATCCACATTGTATTGATCGACTGGAAGCTTAGTGACATAAGCACAAAGTTCCGGCTGGTGCGTGATTTCCTCAAGAGAGTATTTTTCTTTGATCTTCATGTATTCCGGCTGGGAACGGCCAGCCTGGCGCATATACCAAACTGGTACATGGTCGGTTTTTTCTCCGCGCGCTGCGCGCAAATACGTATCATTAAAAGTCATGAGTCGTTTCATCCCTTCATTCTTTGCATCTTTGGTATATTCGTCATTATCCGTCTATACTATAGACGCTCCGCACCCTATTGTATAGAATCCGGAGACAATTGTCATAAATTAGACCCGAATCCCTTCACTGTTTAGACACCTTCCGTTTCAAGATTCTGCGTTTCGGGAAATATGGAGTATAATTCGATTTTCATTTCCAATATTAGGAGGCTATCCAATGAATATTTATATGACCACTGGCACATACGAGTTTATGAAAAAGATGCGCGACAAACATCCTGAAGAAACGATGGTGCTGATGCAAGGCGAAAATACGACCTTGCTGCTGCATGAAACCGAAGGAAAAACCATTTTCCAGACACCCCGCCGCTACGAAGTGGTTGACGGCACAGGTGAATTCAGCGAAAAAGGCTTTTTCGTCATGAACAATATTCCTGTTGCAGACGAGGGCAGGCCTGTCTTCGAGCACCGCTTCAAAAATCGCGCAGGTACTATCGAAAACGAACCAGGATATGTCGCGTTCCGTGTTTTGCGGCCGCTCCATTCCGATACGTATGTTGTTTTGACCGAATGGGAATCCCCTGGTTTCTACGAGCAATGGAAGGAATCACAAGCATTCGCCAAGGCGCATTCTGAAAAACCGGCACAGGAAACGGCACCGCGTGCAAATATTTTTGCAGGTTCTTCTTATGTGACGACCTATAAGGCCAAACCGGAAGAGGATCAGTAAAACCGACATTGCCAGCTGTTTTGTTATATTATTATAGAAGAAATTTGTTTTAGGAGGAACTTATAGTGGTATTCATTTATTTCTTGCTGGCCGCGGCAGTCACCGTATTTGCCGCAATCAAGCTGTCGCAGTATGCGGATGTCATCAGTGAAAAATCCGCAATGGGCGGCATGATGGTCGGCACATTGCTGCTGGCGGGCGCGACTTCGCTGCCGGAAATCTCGACCAGTTTTTCTGCTGCTGCGATCGGAAATGCAGATATTGCAGTCGGTAATATGGTCGGGTCCAATCTATTCAATTTATTCATTCTGGCAGGGTTCGACTTAATGTTGAATAAACGCCGCCTTCTCGACCGCGTATCAAAAGACCATACCTACTCTTCCATGCTTGGGATTTTCCTGACGGTGCTGTTGATTTTGGCATTGTGGTTGCGTACAGATGTTACGGTCTTGGGCATCGGCCTTGATGCGCTAGCGATTGGCCTGGCATATGTCATCGGCATGTATGTTATCAATAAGCTGCCGAACTTAGACACTATCGAGCTGGATGAAGAGCCGCCTGATGCCAAGGCGCCCAAAAACCCTAGCGCCCATTTATCCCCGAAGCACGCAGGAATCCGTTTTGTGATTTTCGCCTTGGTTATCATGGCAGCGGGGACCGCATTGTCGATTACAGGTGATGAGATTGCTGTTGTGACAGGCATTGGTTCTAGTTTTGTCGGCAGTTTCCTTGTTGCTGCAGCTACTTCATTGCCTGAAGCGATTTCGGTATTTGTCGCATTGCGCCTATCCAACGTCAATATGGCGGTCGGCGCGATTCTCGGCAGCAATATTTTCAACATGGTCATCTTGGCATTGTCCGACCCGGTTTACACTGAAGGATCTATTCTTGCAGAAGTATCTGGAGCCAATATGATTATGGCGGTCGCAGTGCTCATTATGAGTGTCTTGACGCTATTTTCACTTTTCAGAACCAATACCAAATCTACTCTTACTTACAGCATACCCTCGATACTGGTGTTAGCATTATACTTTATCGCATCGTACCTGAATTTCACCTATTGACAGAACGGGCCTTGCCCGTTCTGTTTTTTACTATGTTAAACTATAGGCAATGCAGAAAATTAGGAAGGATTTGATCTGATGCTTGAGAAAATATTCGCTGAACTTGATAATGCCTACCCCGAAATGGTGGAAATCCGCCGTTATCTCCATATGCATCCCGAACCGTCATTCCATGAAACAGAAACCGCTAAATTTATTCGCAATTTTTATGAACAACTCGGTGTAGACATTCGCTACAATGTCGGCGGCAATGGCGTCATCGCCACCATCCGCGGCGGAAAGCCCGGAAAAACCATTGCCTTGCGCGCTGACTTCGATGCCTTGCCGATTCAGGACCAAAAAGAGACCAGCTATAAATCTACCGTGCCGAATGTCGTCCACGCATGCGGCCATGATGGCCATACCGCGACGTTGCTCGTTCTAGGCAAAGTGCTTCACAGGCTTCGCGAAGAATTGCCAGGCACCTACGTACTCATCCATCAACATGCAGAAGAACTAGCTCCCGGCGGTGCCAAACCGATGATCGAAGACGGTGCACTGGACGGCGTCGATGTAATTTTCGGAACACATCTATGGTCGACAACGCCATTCGGCCGCATCGACTACCGGACCGGTCCGATCATGGCGGCAGCAGACCGTTTTGAAATCACCGTCCAAGGACGCGGCGGCCACGGTGCGATGCCGCACGAAACCGTCGATGCCGTTGTAGCTGGCGCTCAATTGGTCAATAATTTGCAACAACTCGTCTCACGCCGCGTCGACCCGTTGGAGTCTGCCGTATTGACGATTGCCTCATTCATGGCCGAGAATCCGTTCAATATCATTGCCGACCAATCCAAGCTAAACGGTACGGTACGGTCGTTTACCGAACAGACGCGCAGCTTAGTGGAGCATGAAATGCAGCGCATTGTCGACGGCACCGCGACCGCAACAGGCAGCCAGATCGACTTCAAGTTCCATCGCGGCTATCCCCCTGTCGTCAATCACGCAAAAGAAACCGAGTTTTTGAAAGATTTGGCTGCAGACGTTCCGGGTGTCACGCAAGTCAATAATTGCCCGCCTCAAATGGGCGGTGAAGATTTCGCTTATTATTTGGAAGAAATCCCAGGCACCTTCTTCTTCACCGGCGCAATGCCGGACGGTGAAGTGTACCCTCACCACCACCCGAAATTCGATTTCAAAGAAGAAGCGATGCTGATCGCTGCCAAAACGCTTGGCAAAGCTGCAGTCACTTCGCACGAATAAGCTGTTGAATAGAATAGAAAATATTTAACGTAAAAAAGCCGGAAAAACGAATGTTTTCTCCGGCTTTGAGACTGTCGAAAAAGTCTAACTAAAATGAATAATTGTGCATAAGCCAACCGATCTATCCACTTCGCTTTCCGTGGGCTCAGCTTCAGCCTTCGCTGTCCCACAGCAGTCTTCGTGGCCAGACCGGTTGTCAGCAGGTGGATCAAGTCAGGGAGAGTCACGAACTACCACGCTTTTCGCAAACAGTCTCTCAAGGATTCGGAGCGCAATGCGGCGACTCCAGCGGAAGAACGGAGTGATGAGACCCCGCAGGAGCTTGCGACGAGGAGGCTCAGCGCTTCGTCCGCGGAAAGCGTCCGCATGTAGCGCAGATTCCTGTATACCGAAGCTGACCTGTCTTTTTATTCTTTTAAAACAATGAAAATTCAGTTGTCCACTACCTGAAAGCCGGAGAAAGCGAATGTTTCCTCCGGCTTCTTCTTGTTCATTTATAATCGCTGTTTAGCTGATTTTCTTCTCGCGCCTGCAAGCGTCGCAAAAGATACTACGACAATCACCAATAGGGTGATGGCTGATGTGGCAAACTGGCCGGCAATCGCCAATACGGAAAACGCCGCTGCCGCTTGGATCATCTGGACGCTGACAACCCATCCCCACACCGCTTTTTCCCGGCTATGTTTGCTGAGCGGAAACAATTGATCCATTCGGAAATGCTGCGATTGGTTGAGCCCTTGCCAAAGCTGGATGCTTGAAGCGAATGCCAAGGCACCCGCAAACAAGGCAATCGCCAGCGGAAACGGGATTAGCCAAGCTCCCGCTAGGATGATGAGCGTCAAACGGACCCATAAAAAGAATAATTCATCCGAGCGGATAAATGTCCGGCTCACTAAATACAAATGTGCATTGGCCGGTTTGCTGTTGATCAACCGATAAACTCCATTAAGCCATCTGCGCTCTCTGACTTTCCCCTTTAGATGCGGAACATCGGTGAAATAATTGGCGAATTGGTAAAAGCGCAGCATGCGGTTTTCTTCCAACTCGATAAAATGGCCGTACGGAAACGCTTTGCCTGCCGCGCTGCGCTCAATCCATCTGCCATAGAAAATCATGGCAAATAAAAATAGTGCTGCGATGAGGATATGTGCTTCTATATACGACCAAACAAATCCGCCGATGAACAAAAACCGCATGGACCGCTCGAGCCATACCTTGTGGCCGCCAGCGGATTTTCGCCAGTGGAATTCGCTCTTGACGTTCCACCATTTTACGAGCAGCAGCAAAACCGGAAAGCCGATCAAATAAGATGATGGCAACCCGTATAATGCATTGATGAGCGGCAATGAAACAACAAACGCCACAATCGGCAAGTACAGCTGCGACACAAACGTCCTGCGCAGCGCCGGTTTTAAATACTCATCGAGCCTGCTCTCCAGCGGCAGCAAGTAAACGCTGTCCGCTTCCTTCAATAATGTTACAGGCGGGCTGTAAGCGAGGAGCGAGCCGAAAATCAAGGCCATCAGCCAAGCTGCCGGAAAGTCAGGCGGCACATCCTGGACCCACTCGCTATAAGCATAGCCTGCGGCCCCGATGGCAAATAACATGACGACCGCAATATGGCCAGTGACGATAAACTTTAAATAGTTCTGAACTTCAGCGCTGTAGCGGCGAAGCCGCTTTTCCCATACTTCATGCAAGTTCTTCATTGTCGTCATCCTCAGTCATCGCAATATACAAATCATCGAGCGATGCATCCGGCATGCCAAACGCCTGGCGCAGCTCAGGCATTGTGCCCATCGCACGCACACGGCCGTTATGGAGCAGGATGATGCGATCGCAATAGCGCTCAGCTGTCGACAAAATATGGGTCGACATGAGGACCGATGCGCCTTTTCGCTTTTGCTCTTCCATTTGGTCGAGCAATGACTTGATGCCAAGCGGGTCAAGTCCGACAAACGGCTCGTCGATGATATACAAATCCGGATCGACCAAAAAGGCTCCCATGATCATCACTTTTTGGCGCATCCCTTTCGAGAAATGTGCCGGGAACCATTTCAAGCGCTTTTCCATACGGAATTCCTTTAATAACTCTGCAGACCTTTTTTCAAATGTCTCCTGGTCCAACCCGTATGCCATCGCCGTCAATTCCAGATGCTCGCGCAATGTCAGTTCTTCATAAAGCACCGGCGTCTCTGGAATATACGAAAAAGATGACCGGTAGGCATCGATATCTTCACCAAACGTCCGGCCATTCAAGCGGATCGTACCTGATTTCGGCTGCATGATGCCGATGATGTGCTTGATCGTCGTACTCTTTCCGGCACCGTTCAAACCGATCAGCCCGACCAATTCACCTTTTCCAATCGAAAAACTGACGTCTTTTAAAACAGGCTTGCGTGTATAGCCGCCTGTAAGATTCTCAACTTCCAATATCGCCACTTACAACACCTCTTTCTTCTATATACCATTGTATCAAAACTGAGGTGTGAATTCTTTTTGCAAAACGGTGGTTTTTACAAATGTTCATGCCTTTTTCCATGTGCATATCGCTAGCTTTATGCTTTCGCCCAGCCACGCTTTGCTAAATGTGGCCATGACCTTGAATATGGTAAACTGGAAAAAGCACGGCCAATCCATTACAGGAAGGATGAGATCATGAGCAATTGTATTTTTTGCAAAATCATTGCAGGGGAAATTCCAAGCGTCAAAGTGTACGAGGATGAACACGTCTACGCTTTCATGGACATTATGCCTTTATCGAAAGGGCATACTTTGCTTATTCCGAAAAGCCACCGCGAGTTTGTCTACGACATGACTTCAGAAGAAGCAGGCCGACTGTTTAGCGTCGCGCCGAAAATCGCCAGCGCCATTAAAGAAACTTTTGAACCGGAAGGCATGAACCTGTTGAATAATAATGGGGCAAAAGCCGGCCAAAGCGTTTTCCATTTCCATTTGCATTTCATCCCGCGCTACGGTGCAAGCGATGGATTTGGAGCCAAGTGGATGACCAAGGAAAAAGAATACACGACCGAGAAAATTCAGGAGCTTGCCGAACAGGTCAAGACAAAGTTAGCCTCTGAGGCTTGATTTTTCGGAGCACACGAGATAAGATCAGAATACGTTTTTTCGCCGGCGGCCATGAGGGCACGACCGGGAAAAGAAACTAGTTTGAGCTGAGGAGAGATGAGAAATGAATACGAAAAATCTTGTGTTAATGGCGCTGCTTGTCAGCGTGGGTGCTACATTGTACGTCATGATTCCAGGCATCAACGGCGGTATGAAACCCGACTTTATGCTGACGATGATGTTTATCGGAATTCTTTTATTCCGCGATGTGAAAAGTGTCTTTTTGCTTGCTGTGACAACCGGCATCATTTCCGGCTTGTTTTCAAGCTTTCCGGGAGGTTTTTTCCCGAACATCATCGATAAATTCATCACAGCATTTGTCTTTTTCGGGGCCGTGTCGCTGTTGAGTAAATATGCAGCCAAACTGCCGGTCGGCATCGCCTTGACGGCTATGGGAACAGTGTTGTCGGGAGTTATTTTCCTGTCGGCAGCCATTTTCATCATCGGCGCCGATGTTCCCTTTACCGTGCTGCTCGCGACAGTTGTCGTGCCTGCTACTGTTTTGAATGGCGCTGCATTTGCAGTTATGTTCCCAATCATCACCAAACTTATGAAGCGTTCGAATTTCGAAAATTCAGCTGTAGCAAACGCACGCTGATGCGCAAAAGCCATTCTCCTTTAATTGGAGAATGGCTTTTTTATTGAATCACTATTCATTCCATGTTTTAATTAAGTGAAATAAAGGAAAAGACTAAATAGAGATGAAAGGAGCGTTCAAACTTATGAAAGTATCGAATTTTTTTGCAGGACTTGCTGCCGGTTTGGCTGCAGGCACCATCACGGCAATATTAACTGCACCAAAATCAGGTGAGGAATTGCGCGGTTCCATTAAGTCAAGTGGCACCGAATGGAAACAATCGATGAATGAACTAAAAGCGCGGATCACCGAATTGAAAGAATCAATCAATCACCTCACCGAAGAGTCTAAAGCACAAGTTCCGGAGGCAATGGACGGATTGAAAGCTTCCCTTCAGTCGTGGCAAGAAGGAACAGCCCCGGCAAAAGAACATTTGCAGTTGGAAATCCAAGCTATCCAAAACTCCATTGAACAATTGCAGGCTACCATCAGCAAAGACAAAGATGATGAAGAGAAAAAGCCTGAGCGGCCGACAGCGATTGACCCGAAAAAAGCCGACAATAACAAGAATTCTGAAACAGCCTGACCAATTATGGTCGGGTTGTTTTTTTTACCGAAATTATTTTACTATTCTCACTTTAATTCAGTTTGCTTTATTGCTATAATAAAGAAAATATTCTCGGGGAAAGTTGGTGCTTGTGTGAATGATAAAGAATATACGATGAAAGAAGCTATGCTATACAGCCAAAGAATAGGCCAATTATCAAAAGCGTTGTGGAAAGCAGTAGAAAAGGATTGGCAAATGTGGATAAAACCTTATGACCTGAATATTAATGAACATCACATTTTGTGGATTTCTTACCATTTGAAAGGTGCTTCCATATCGGATGTAGCGAAATTCGGGGTCATGCACGTTTCCACGGCCTTTAACTTTTCAAAGAAACTGGAAGAGCGCGAACTGCTGTCATTCTCGAAACGCGATACAGACAAGCGCAATACATACGTCGAGTTGACACAAAAAGGCGAAGAATTGATGCAGGAAATGATCGAACGCTACCACGACACGCCCCACTCTGTCGTTGAGGGCTCTCTCCCTTTACGCCAATTATACGGAAAATTCCCCGAGTTCATGGACGTCATGGCGATTATACGCAATATTTATGGCGATGATTTCATGGAGATTTTCGAAGCTTCTTTCAAAAATATCGAGAACCGTTTCAGCGAAGAAAACCACGTTATATCCGACAAAGAAAAAGCATAAAAAAGCTCGTCTAGAAATTCCCGATAGAAGGTTGCATTCCGTATCAAAACGTTGTATGGTATGTATCGACTCATCAACATTACACATCAATGGGAGATACGCATATGCATTGCTGGAAAACCATCAACGTAAAAAAACAATACGGAGCCGACCGTCTTTTCTTCATCTCTGCACTTATCGGGGCAGCCGTTTTCACGAGTTATTATATGCTGCTTGCCATTGCATACGCAGAGCCATTGTCTGATCAGAACTTTATGCTGTTTATGATTGGCATGCTGGCAATTTATCCTGTCCATAAATTACTGCATCTTGTGCCTTTGTTCGGAAGCCGCAAATGTTTGAAAATCAGCATCCGCAAACAACTGAAGCTATGTCCGACGATTTCTTTGTACATTAAAGAACCTGTGAGAAAATCACGCTTTATGCTGTCGCTCGTTCTGCCGTTTAGTGCCATCAACACGACCATTGTCGTTTTGAGCATCTTCTGGCCCGCTTACAGCCATTATTTCGCCATTTTATTGGCCTACCATAGCGCTCTATGCGTTACCGATCTAATTTATATGCGCAATTTGGCGCGTTCACCACGCCATGCGCTCATTGAAGAAAGCGATACAGGATTTGAGATCTTAGTGCCGCAACCGATGGCCTGACCTGCATTTTCCTTTTCGATTTGCTATAATGGAAGTTAAGGTCAGAGGGGAGGAAACTCATGATAGTCGCGTTAGTCGTAATTTTTTCCGTGTTTTATGTGTTCCAAATCAATCGGATGACATATGCACTTGTCACATCCCGGGAAATTCCCGAAGAAAACCACGAAAAGATTTTTCGAACCATTAATATATTGATACTCATTCTACTTCTTACATTATACGTCGGGGTGGAATTCAACCCGTAAGCACTTGCCAAAACAAGTGCTTTTTTTTTATGGAATCTGGAGCTGCCCCCTACTCTTTTACGTATTCGCAATTTTTTGGAACTTTTTATTTTTTCTTTCGTTTATGATATAGTAACTACTGAATCTATAAGAGTTGAGCTTGAATTTTAAGAGTCGATATCGCGCAAATCAGCCATGCTTTTCTATAGAAGTCTTTGCAGTTTTGCTCCATGTCTTATCAAATGGCTTTCATTCAGCTCACACCCACAAATTCAACTTAGATCGAAAGAAAGTTAGGAGCGAATTAGATGAAAAAGTCAGCCTTTACCTTATCCATCGCAGCAGCGGTTCTTGCGTTGTCGGCTTGTAGCGACAACGGTGCCGAAAGCGAAGTGCTTGTCACTTCCGAGGCCGGAGATATTACGAAAGAAGAGCTTTACCAGGAAATGAAGACATCCGTCGGCAACCAAGCGGTTCAAATCCTCATGATTGAAAAAGTGTTGGGCGCGAACTACGAAGTATCCGACGAAGAAGTCGACGCAGAACTCGAAAGCAACAAAGAAGAAATGGGCGAGAACTTCGATCAATTCCTGGCTCAAAACAACCATACCGAAGAAAGCTATAAAAAAGTCATACGCTTGAACCTGCTTCAGGAAAAAGCATTGACTGAAGGCGTCGAAGTGACAGATGAAGAAATTGAAGAGCAATACGAGCGCCAAGGAACTGAATTGAATGCACGTCATATTTTGGTGGCGGACGAAGAAACGGCGAACGAACTGAAAGAGGAACTTGACGGCGGAGCAGATTTTGCTGAAGTCGCTGAAGACAATTCAACCGACCCAGGCTCTGCAGCGAACGGCGGATCGTTGGATTGGTTCGGCACAGGAGCGATGGTTCCTGAGTTCGAAGATGCTGCTTATGCACTCGAAGTGGATGAAATCAGCGAACCTGTCCAGTCCCAACACGGCTTCCATATCATCCAAGTAACAGATACACGTGAAGTAGAAGGCCAACAACCGCTTGAAGACCAACGTGAGGCATTGCGCTCTGAAATCGCTATGGCGAAAGCAGACCAATCTTCGCTATTGCCGAAAGTTGCCGCTTTGATGGAAGAAGCGAACATCGACATTAAAGACGAAGAATTAGAAGGCGCATTGGATGAAATCCTGAATTCCGAACCAGCAGAAGACGCTCCAGCAGAATAAACAAAAAGCGCCCGACAGAACAGCTGTCGGGCGCTTTTTTTATAGCTTCGGTTTGTAGAATGAACGGTTGTCGAGTGCGAAGACGCGCTCTGAGAATTCGCCTTCTTTAGTTTTTCCAAGCACACGGTCGAGCATCATCATTTTGGCATCAATGTTGTCGATATAATGAAGGATTTCCGCTTCTTTTACCATCGGTTTTTTCGGGCTTCCCCACTCTTCCTTGCCATGATGCGACAATACGATGTGCTGAAGAAGCATGACTTCTTCACCTTCGATGCCCAGTTCCTCTGCCGCTTTCGCGATTTCGGTCACCATGATTGAAATATGTCCGAGCAGATTGCCTTCTACTGTATAGGTCGTTGCGATCGGGCCGGACAGCTCAAAGACTTTACCGATATCGTGAAGAATAATTCCGGAATACAATAAATCCTTGTTCAGGCTCGGGTAAACTTCGCAAATCGCTTTGCCAAGCTTGAGCATCGATACTACGTGATCTGCAAGCCCGGACACATAGTCGTGGTGGTTGCGTGTAGCCGCCGGGAACGTAAGGAATTGCTGCTGATATTTCCTCAAAATATGACGCGTAATGCGCTGGATTTGCGGATTTTCCATTTCGAATAAATACTTGGTCACTTCTTCGTGCAATTCATCCGCACTTTGCTCGGCAGATGGCAAAAACTCAGCAATCGTCAAGTTTTCTTCCGGTTTTGCCGGACGGATGCTTTTGATGCGCAGCTGGTTTTTCCCTCGGTAATTATGGATTTCTCCGCCGACTTTAACAATCGTCTCTGCAGGGTATAAACGTTCATGCTCTTCTTTTGTATCCCACAGCTTTGCCTCGATATCCCCGCTTTTATCTTGCAAAACGAGTGAAATAAAGGGATTGCCGGTAGTCGTTACGCCTTTTTGCGATTGCTTGATCAATAGAAACTCATCAACGGTTTCGCCGACAGCGCGGTGTGTAATGCCTTTTGTCATGCTTGGATGCTCCTTTCAGGATTCGCCACGTCGATTTGCTGCGCTTCTGGCCAAGCGTCTAGCATCGCTTCGTGACAGGTGAAATAAATGAACTGATGGTCTGTCTGCAGCTCTTCCACCAATTTTATCACTTGCGTCCCTCTACGGCGATCAAAATGGACAAAAGGATCGTCCATCAAGATTGGAAACGGGTGCGAATCTTTCAAAGTCGATGCTAACGCAAAACGCAGCGCCAAATATGCCTGTTCTTTGGTTGCTTGGCTCAGCTCGATCACACGAAAGCGCAGGCCATCTCGCCGTTGAGCTTCAAAGTCCCCCTCTGGTGTCAACGCCAAACGGACATACGCACCGTCAGTCAAGCGTTCAAAATAACTTTCCGACAGCGCAAGGACAGCCGGCAGCTTGGTTTCCTTGAGTTCTTCCATCGTCTGGCGGAACGCTTCGACGATCGCCTTGTTGATGGCCCACTCTTTTGCCGCTTCCTGGAACTCTGTTTTTTTCTCTTCCACTTGCTGCAGCTTTATCGCGTGGCTGTCATCCGATAGTAGATGTTTTGTCTGCTGTTGTTTAGCTGCCTGCTCTTCCAGCAAATTTTTGCGCTCGTCCGCCAAATGATCTAGCGCTTGCTGCAAGTTTTCAAGAAATTGCGTAATGCTTCCTGTTTGTTCATCCAATCCATCCGGCCTCGCGACTTCACCGATTGCTGCCAGCTGCGACTGAACCATCTTCAATTCTTCTTGTGCAGCAGCCGCTTGTTGCGCCTGTGTGGCTGCTCGGTAAAAATCATCTTCATCTCCGACAGCTGCACGCTTGAATAAATCACGTGCGGAATGTGCCAGGCTGTCAAGCCGTTCTTGGCATTTCCTCGACTGTTGTTCCAACTGCTGCCGCTTCTCCCTGGCCTTCTCTAATCGCTGCACCCGCTGTTGGCGCATTTGCCACTCTGTTCGGAGTGCCGTCATCACGCCGTCGGCTGACACTGGCTTGCCGCATGCAGCTTGCGCATCCACGAGCCACCCTTGCTGCTCGCACTCCAACTCCTGCAGCTCTTTGTTGATCCGGCCCAAGCGCAACTTCACTGCGTGTGCATCGCGCAATTTATCGAACAAAGTCAAAATTGTAGAGCGCGGCGTCTCTTCGGAAAATCCGAGCGAGCCAATAAATCGGCGGTATTCCACCATTGCCGAATCGCTCTCATCGCTTGGCCATGAAGCGAGCTTGCGCTTGCTGGTTTCAAGTGCATCAAGCCGCTCATCCAATCCTTTATCATACTGAGAAAGCCTCGCTAGCAAAGCTTCGTATTCCGCCTCCTGCCCCGCGTAACGCAAGATGAGTTCATGGTCATCCGAAGGGCTTGATTTCCGGTCGCGAAGCCACAGCCATAGCGCCGCCCCTGTTGCCATCAATGCTAACGCGCCTGCAAATAAATCCGCTGTCGAAAGTGCTATGATCAGCCCGACTGTTCCGATAGCAACCAATAAATACAAGGCGACCCGGTTGTTTGCTGCTGTTCCTGAACGTTTGCTGCGCTCTGCCTTTGCCAGCTGGAGCTGCGGAGCGATTTCACCCCATTGTTCTGCGCGTTGCCGCTGCTCTTCAGGCGGTTCGGCTTCCAAATAACGCTTTAGCTCCTGTTCTGCCGCCTTCATCTGTTGTCGTTCTTCTTCCAAGCGGCGCCTTTGAAAAGCTTGTTCTTCTTCAGCTGCTTGGACAGTTGCCAATACTTTTTTCAATTGCTCTTCCTGTCCAAGTGAAACATCCGCCGACAGCGCCTGCTCATGGTTCATGCCGCATAATTTCAACAGCCGGTCGAGTTCATCATCGAGCCGGTTGCGTTCTTCGCGTTTCAACTTCAGTGAAGACGTCAATTGATGCCATTCGGCTTCACGGCCAAGCAGCAGCGACAAGGCTTGGGTGTCCGGCATCTCTTCTACTTGCCCATAGTGGGCTAATTCGCTTTGAAGGAACGCCGCCTCTGCCAGCACTTCATTTTTCTGGTCAAGCAGCCGCTCATACTGGCGCACGCCGCCTTCTGGAAAGTCTTGTGTACCTGCTGCCGCAAGCGGCTCTAATTGTTTCTGGCGCTCTAGGAGTGGTGCTCCTTGCTGCCATTTTTCCGCTTGTTTCATTGTCTGCGACAAACCACGTTCCTGTTGTTCTAGTTCATTGAGGCGGAGTTTGATTTGCTGCAGCCGCTGTGTAGCCGGAAGAAAGCTTTCTGCACGGCTTTTTGAATCGCGCAATTCCTTTTCCAATTGGCGCAGCTCTTCGGATAAACGATTGATCAAGGGCAGTTTTCCAGCCTTCTTGAACAATTCGCTCATCTCCCGTTCCAACTGGCTTTCCATTTTACCAGCATGGTCGACACCTGAAGTTCCTGAAGATAATAAAGTACGCGTCAGTTCTTGTTCGGTCATCGCATCGAGATCTTGCAATTCATGGACGGAAAAAGAAAAAATCGCTTCATAGGAAGACCGGTCATAGCCTCTCAGCAATTCGCCCAATTCCGCCTCTCCCCCGCGGCGCCCGTCTTCGAACCATACATTGACATCTCCAGCTGACTTGCCGGCTGTTCTCTCCACCACAACACAGCCATGTTCTGGGTCGATTACATGCAGCTGTCCGCCATATTTTCCGCCTGCTTTCGGTTCGTAACGCTTATGGGCGTGGCTGCGTGCAGAAAATCCGAACAACATTTGCAAAATAAATTGTTGAATGGTTGTCTTCCCCGCTTCATTCTTTCCGAAAAATACCGTGATGGGCGCATTCAACTCAATTGTCCGGTTTTCATGGCGGCCGAAGCCGTAGATAATCAGTTTTTCCAACTTCATGTTTGGTCCTCCAATGCCATCAGTTGGCGGATTTTCCGTTCAGCGCCTGCGCGCAATTCTTCCCGTAATTCATCGCTGAGAGGAGGCAGAAAACGGCCGCTTTTAGGATGGTTGTAAAGTTCAGTTAATGCTTGTTTCCATTGCCGGTCCTCCCAGCCTTCCAGCCGGTCGGCGATTTGTTTGCCGAACGGGGAAATCTCTGACATCGATTGATTGCTGTCAAACGAAAGCTTGGCAATATGAATAAACCGCTCTCCTTCACTGAGCGCCTCGCGTAATGTTTCCAACAGTTCAGTGGGCACGACACTTTCTAGCATATGCAGCGCAGCTTCGCCTAAATTGTAGAGCTCGAGCTCTGCAACAAGAGCGGTTTCATAATCTGCTAGTTGCTCTTCACAGGCAGTGAACACTTCATTCATATGCTGCACCCCACTGCAATCGATTGCAATCCGCTCAAAGCGGACCGCTTCGACAGCCACAAACTGCAAGCTTGCTTGGCCTTTGTCCAATGAAACATCATAAAACCCTTTGGCTCCGCTTTCTTTCCGGTGCCGACCTTGCAGGTTTCCGGGATAGATAATGGGCGGTTCTTCGGACAGATGCTGGCGTTTGTGGATATGGCCCAGCGCCCAATAATCGTAATTTTTCGCCAGCAATTGCTCTTTTCGAAACGGCGCATAGACAGCATGTTCGGTGTCGCTTTCCTCTGAGCCGTGAAGCATTCCGATCTGGATCACGCCCGATTCCGCTTGCGGATAAGAATCGACCATCGATTCAGCAATATGGCGTTTTCCATAGCTGAATCCGGCGATTTTAATGCTGGCACCGTTCACTGTCAATTCGACATTTTCCACATGTTCTTTGAATACATAAACATTGTCCGGCAGCGCGAAAGCTGCTCCATTGCCAGACAAATGGTCGTGGTTTCCATGGCTTAAAAATACCGGGATCTCAGCTTCAGCCAATTGCTCCATGCCTTGCTGGAATCGGTGCTGTGCTCGCAAATTGCGGTCTTCCTCATCGTAGATGTCGCCGGCGATCAGTACGAAATCGGGACGCGTCTCGAGCGCATATGAAATCAAGCGCCCGAAAGCGCTGAGCGTACTGTCCTGCAAAGTTTTCCATTGTTCGGCACCTAGCCCTCTCATCCCGGTGAACGGGCTCCCGAGATGCAAATCGGCGCTGTGGATAAATCGAATCGCTGTCATCTTAATCCCCTTTTCAAAAGCGAATATTTGTTCTTATCGTACCATTTCCGCAAACGAAAAAAAACTGCTTGCGGAAACTTCCCGCAAACAGCTTGTTGCTTATTTTTCGTTGCCGAGCCGAATCGCCTTGCGGATGTCTTTTAATGACTGGGAAGATCCATACATGAGCACCCCGCCGCGGTAAACGCGTGCCCCAAACCATCCCAAAATGCCGATCGTCAACAGCATGATCGCAATGGACAATAACGGCTCCCATAGCGGAATATCGAGCAGCCCGACACGCAAGAACATGACCAACGGTGCAAAAAACGGGATATAGGAAGCGACAGTCACATAGGTGGCTTCCGGCATGGAGATGCCGGAAAAGGCAATAAACGATGCGATGATGACCAAAATCATCATCGGCAACATCAATTGCTGCACGTCTTCAGTCCGGCTGACGAGCGACCCGAGTAAGGCGGCCAGCACTGCATAGAGAAAATAGCCGAGCAAAAAGAACAGAATGGCATAGAAAAATGTGCTGAACTTCACTTCGGAAAAGCCCATGACGCTGAATACACCTTCTGTGAGTTCTGAACCTGCGCTTTGGATCGCTAAATACCCTGCAAAGGCAAAAACGACCATCTGTAAGATGCCCAGCGAACCGATGCCGGCGATTTTTGCAAACATATGCTTAACCGGCGAGACACTGGAAATCAAAATTTCCATGACACGCGACGATTTTTCGTTAGCCACTTCCATCGCTATCATATTCGGATAATAAATAACCGCAATATAAATGACCATAATCAAAATATAGACCAGCCCACGAGCTTGGCTCAACTCTTCTTGGGATTTGGAAGATTCGCTGACCGCCTCGCGCTGCATTTCGACAGGCGCGAACAATTGGGCAAGCTCCGCCTCTTCAAGTTCCAACTGCTGGGCAACCATCGCTGTCTGCAAGTTTTGCAGCGCATTTTCGATTCCCATCGCCTGGCCCAGTTCATTGGCCGATTCTGCTACATAGCGCGCGGCAATCCTGTCTTCCCCTTCTAATACGAGAAACGCATCTATACTGCCTTCTTCAACGCTTGTTCTTAATTCCGCTTCCGTCAGTTTAGTCGTTTCAAGCTGCAGCGCACTGTCGAGCTGTGCGAGCTGCAATTGCAACGGCTCCGTATAATTTCCGCTTGTGTCGAGAACTGGAAGGATTTGCTGTGCATTGTCGTCGCCATCGAACCCATCGATGATTTTCGGCAAATTCGCCAGCAGGAAGAAAAAGGCGACGACCACCAGGGTGGTGATCAGAAACGATTTCGTCATCGCTTTTGTTTTGAACGCCTGCTTAAAGATAATCCAGAAACTATGCATCGGTGCGCCCCACCTTTTCAATAAAGATTTCTTCCAATGTCGGTTCTTCAAGCGCGAATTGGCGCACCGGCCCCAACTTCAAGGCTTCTGTCAGCAATAATTGCCCTACCGATTCATCGGCAATGCGGAACACCGCCCCCGAACGCTGCGGCGTAAACTTCTCGATGCCCGGCAGCCCGGCGAGCAGAGTGATATCGGCATCGCTATAAAGACGGACATTTTGCTTGCCGAACGAACGCTTGACGTCACGGATCGAACCGTGGACGATGAGTTTTCCTTTATCCAAAATGCTCATATTGTCACATAATTCCTCTACGTGGTCCATGCGGTGGCTGGAAAAAACGATCGTCGCTCCTTGCTGCTGGAAATCCAGGATCGCCCGTTTCAGCATTTCGACATTGACGGGATCCAGCCCAGAAAACGGTTCGTCCAAAATGAGCAGTTCCGGTTTATGTAAGAGTGAGGCAATCAATTGGATTTTCTGCTGATTGCCTTTTGACAATTCTTCCACTTTCTTGTTGGCGTAATGCGGCACTTCAAAACGTTCCAGCCATTCCTGTGCACCCAGCTCCGCCTGTTTCTTGTCCATCCTCCGCAAACGCGCCAAATAGACGAGCTGCTCCTGTACTTTCATTTTCGGGTATAAGCCGCGTTCTTCTGGCAAATAACCGATATACGGACTGTCCGCATAGCTGATGCTGCGCCCTTTCCACAGCACTTCGCCTGCAGTCGGCGCTAGCAGCCCGAGCGCCATCCGGAACGTCGTCGTCTTGCCAGCTCCGTTGGCTCCGAGAAAACCATGCATCTGCCCTTCTGACACATCGAGTGAAATATCATCCACTGCTGTAAAATCGCCGAACTTTTTTGTTGCTTTACTGATGGATAAGCTCATTGAATAAATCCCCCTTCGCCTTTCTTATACGCACATGCCTGTAAAATGTTTCACAATTGCAGGACATTTCGGGCTAAACCCGATATACTTAAAATGAATTACCGTTCAGAAAGGGGTGCCGCGCATGAGAACTTACAAATTGACTGCTTTTGAAAAAACCGGCGAGTTGATTGAAGAAACAACATTCACCGCTGAAACCGATGAAGAGGCCAAACAACAAGGGCTTGCTTTGCTTGAAGAAAAAGCGCTTACTGAAAAAACACACCGGCTTGCATCTCCCGCTGGTAAATTATTATTGTTCCATTCCTAAAAGCATGGCAACCGCCATGCTTTTTATGTTATGCCCTTCACTGACTCCAGACTGTCGATTGCCCATAAAAAAAGAATGGCGAAAAATCGCCATTCCTATTATTTCCCTGTAAAAGACGGTTTGCGTTTTCCGACAAATGCCTGAATGCCTTCCAAGTGATCGGCGGTTCTGCGCATGGCTGACTGTCCAGCCGCTTCGCCAGCGAGCACTTGTTCCAATTCGCCGAGCTTCAGGTTATGTAGAATTTCTTTCGATTTGCGCATCGCCGCTACAGGAGACGCAAGCACTTCATGCGCATACTTCTCGGCATGCTCCAGCGCTCTGCCTTCAGCCGTGACATCTTCGATCAAGCCCTTCGACAAGGCATCATGCGCTTTTAATACTTGCCCTGCCCAAATCATTTGCTTCGCTTTCGGCACACCGACGCGTTCTTTCATGAAGAAATGGCCGCCGCCATCCGGAATGAGCCCGATGCCGATAAAGTTCATCGCCAATTTGCTGCTTTCTTCCGCAACGACACGGTCGCAAGCGAGCGCCATGCTAAAGGCAAGTCCTGCTGATGCCCCGTGTATTGCGGCAATGCTCACTTGAGGCAAAGTGTAGAGTGCTGTCGCCAAACGGCTGACGTCTTCCATGACAGAGTCGATATCCATCGGGTTGTCCGGATCGACCATTTCCTTGATGTCGCCGCCGGCAGAAAATGCACGTCCCACTCCGTGGATAATCAACACATCGACCGTATGATCGTTTTTCATCGTTTCAAAGCAATCCGCCAACTCTCTCATCATTTTGGCGTTCATCGCATTCATTGAATCCGGCCGATTCAGCACAAGATAAGCCAGTCGCCCATCTTTTTTCAACATGATTGTTTCATACATAAGAAAAAGACACCCCTTCGTAAAAATGAATTAGCATTCATCTTTACGTATTCGGTGTCTTTTCCTAAAATCCTTTTTTTGTATTTAATTACATGCTTTCGTAAAGTGATTGAACCGGCTTGATCAATACGCGGTTCACTTCTTCGATCATTTGGCTAAGGCCCATTTCAGCCTCAAGCATCGTCAAGATCTTTTGGTTTTCCTGAGCTGCTTGTGCAGTTGCCTGTGCGCCCATCATTTCTTCTTCTGTGATTTCTTCGCCTTGCTGTTGCTTTTGCTGCAAAGTGATTTGAAGATCGCGGAATTTCTTGAACAATTCATTTGCTTCGCTGTCAGCTGTTACATCTGCAACCGCCTGCTCGAGCTTTTGGAATTCCTCTGTTGAACGGAATGTTGATTCCAATTTGTTAATGTCGTCATAAATGTTTACTGCCATGTAAATCTCTCCTCTACCCTAAATTCAGCACTGTGACGAGCAAACCCTGGAGTATGCCGATAAAGCCCCCCAGAAAAGCGCCCAATACTGTGATCATTTTGAATTCTCTCCGTGAAATCCCAAGCACCAATTCTTCCAAACGGCTGAGCGGCAGAGAATCGACTTGCTGTCTGACCATATTTTCCATGTCGATTTTCAATATGGTCTCTTCTAACTTCTGCTCTCCCATTTCAAACGCGAAGTCTGTAATGAGAGGCGTAATATTGACACTTGTCCATTCTAACCCTCCAGGCCATGTCTCTGCAAGTGTTGCGTCCAGCCTGTCCGAAATCCCCGCCTGATCGCGGACGTATTGCTTGATGGCCGCAATCGCGGGTTCTGCATCGAATTCCTTCAGAATGTCTTCAGCTTGCTTGTCCTGGAGCTTTTCCCATTCCCTGAATGCCAAAGTTCCAAGCAATTCAAAAGTTTTCGGGGAGTTGAGGAATTTGATAATCTCCGATTGAGTTTTGTCGACAATCGAACGGGAATCCCCGAACAGATTATGCAGCATGTTCCCAAAACGGCCGCGGGATACTAAAAACTCATCCAATAAGCTTTTGACGGTTTGGCGCCCTGCAGGTGAAGTGAAATAATCCGATCCCCGCGCAATGGCGTAATTAACCCCATCAAAAATCTTTTGTTCTGTTCCTGCCCGCCATGTATCCGGAAGCAGCTCGCGCACCGTCTTCCCTGCGATATAAGCTTCGACAGCCTGCCTGTTGCGGTCTACAAGTCCGTCGAGCTTGGCCTCCAGCTTTTCATCGACATTGCGCTGCTTGGCAATTTCTAGCCAATCATTGAATGTTCTGGTTGATGAAAACAAATGCTCGTCCAACTGGCGGTTCAGCCAATTCGCTGTTTTTTGATGCATCGTTTCATTGAAAAATCGTTTTTTGAATGTTTCGGGTGTCAGCAAATGCTCCACGACAGTGCGCCCGAGTTGGCGCGACAATTCATCGCGCCGTTTAGGAATCAATCCCGGCGTGAATGGCATACGGAATTTCCCGATGTATTTCGCTTCATATGGCCAGAACAGCATTTTGATCGCCAAATGATTGGTCATGCCGCCGATCAAAGCACCGATGAACGCCATCAGCGTTAACGTGATTAGTAAATTCAACTGGGGTCACTCATTTCTTCTTTGTCTATTGCGCCTCTTCCCCTATAATGGAAGGAGACGATCAAAGGGGGATTCCGATGCTGCAGCATTTTAAATTTAAGCCGATGTTCGAAGACAGCCGGCTGCCTGGCTGGAACATCTCATTTTTTTACCGCAATGAACGGGTACGCGGCGAGTATCATCCGGACGGATCGATCGTTTGGCAATCCGCTCCGCCGCAAGACGAGGAAGCCATCAAGAAAATGGTCCATGAGCTGATGCTCTACCATGTATACGATTAGAGCGCCGGAAAAGTTCCGGCGCTTTTTTTCGTCTTTCTTTCTGCGAGCCATAGCTACATTATAAGGACACAAGCGCTGCTTTCACAACAATTGCGAATTGCTTCACGTAAAAAGACAAAAAAAGGGGGTGGCCCCTTACCCAACATTATGGGTAGAAGCCATCCCTGATTGAATGCGATACATTTGGCGGTAGATGCCATCGTGATCCATCAATTCATCGTGCGTGCCGGATTCTGCAATTTCACCGCGGTCAAGTACCAAAATGCGGTCTGCATTTTTGATGGTCGACAAACGGTGGGCGATGATGAACGTCGTCCGGCCTTTTTTCAGCACATCCATTGCATGCTGGATGATTTCTTCTGTTTCCGTATCGATGTTCGACGTCGCTTCGTCCAGTATGAGGATCGCCGGGTCGAATGCCAGTGCCCTTGCAAACGACACAAGCTGACGCTGCCCGGAAGACAGCGTGCTGCCTTTTTCCACAACCGGCTCGTCGATGCCTTTCGGCAAATGTTTCGTCACACGTTCACCGCCGACAGCCACAAGCGCCGCTTCAGCTTTTTCACGGCTGACGCGTTCGTCACCGAGCGAGATATTGGATTCGATCGTACCGGTAAACAAATATGGATCCTGCAAGACAATGCCCATGTGCTCGCGCACCGCTTGTCTTGGCAAGTCGTTGACGTTGACACCGTCGATCAAGATCTGCCCTTTCGTCGCGTCGTAAAAGCGGAACAATAAGTTCATGATCGAACTTTTTCCGGATCCTGTGTGGCCGACAAGCGCCACCGTCTCTCCTTGCTGCGCTTCAAACGACAAATCCTTCAAGACATATTCCTCATCTTTATACGCAAACCACACTTCCTCAAAGCGCACGTTGCCGCGGTAACGCTCGACCCGCTCGTCGCTGACCGGCTCACTCGGGCGATCCAATAAGCGGAAAACGCGCTCTGCTGCGACAAGTGCCTGCTCTAAGCGGCTAAACTGGTTGACGATACCGCTGATCGGATTGAACAAGCGGATGATGTAATCAACGAATGCGTAAAGAACACCGACCGTCACGACCGTGTTGCCGGTCATTGAAGCACCGCCAAAATACCAGATGAACAATACGAAAATCATCGAGCGCAAAACACCGACCAAATTATACGAGGCCGCTGCTTCGAGCACTAATAATTTCTTCTGAAATTTGAAATGCTCTTGGTTGAGTTCTTCAAATTCGCCTTTCATCTGCTTTTCACGCTGGAATGCTTGGATAATGCTCATCCCTTGGATCGATTCATTGATCATGGCGTTCATCTCACTGACTTTTTCCCGGACGATATGATTGAATTTGGAAGCATATTTCCGGTAAATGAGCATCCAGCCATACAGCAAGGGCACGAGCACAAAGGCAATCGCTGCCATGCGCCAATCCAGATAAAACAACGCGACGTAAATTCCTGCCATATACATGAAGCTCGTCGCAAATTGAGATAGTACGGTAACGAACAATTCGCGGATCGCTTCTGTATCGTTGGTGATGCGTGCGACCACTTTTCCTGCCGGCAAATTATCGAAATAACTGATCGGCAAGCGCTGGACTTGTTCGAACACATCCGTTCTCATTTTACGGATGATGCGGTTAGCTCCTTTTTGCAGCAAAATATATTGCAAATAGCGAAACACGGCCGTCACGACCGACAGTCCGAGAAACAGCGCCAGAAGCTGTGCGATCGGCCCGAATTCAATTCCGCCGGTAGCCGTCGCGATGTGCTCATCGATGATTTCCATCGCAATGAGCGGTGCCGCGAGATCGGCTGCAACTGCGACCGCAAGGAAAATCAAGCCCCAAATAATGACACTTTTAAACTGCATTGCATATTGAGTTAAACGTTTACCTGTTCCCATTATTGCACCTCCCCGATTTGCTGGCGGAGGAATTGTTCATGATACCAACCTTGTTTTTCCACCAAGCCGTCATGCGTTCCTTCTTCGATGATGCGGCCATCGTCCAGCACGACAATCCAATCGGCGTGTTTGACTGCAGACAACCGGTGCGTCGTGATGATTGTCGTTTTTCCTGCCCGTTCCCGTTGGATATTCTCGATAATTTTCGCTTCCGTTTTGGCATCGACTGCCGATAAGGAATCATCTAAAATCAAAATTTCCGGATTTTTAATGATTGCCCGCGCAATCGAAATGCGCTGTTTCTGCCCGCCGGATAGCGCCACGCCCTTTTCGCCGACCAAAGTTTCCAAACCGTTCGGCAGCATGGCCAAATCTTTTTCGAAATACGATAGTTTGATGGCTTGAAGAATTTCTTCTTCTGTTGCCTCTGGTTTACCGAACAGAATGTTTTCCAGAATTGTCCGTGAAAACAACACGTGGTCCTGCGGTACATAACCGACCCAATCGCGCAATTGGGCTTTACTCAGTTCGTCGATTTCGATGCCGTTCACTGTCATCGAACCTGCCCCAGCCGGGTATTCTTTTAGCAGCTGCTTGACGAAAGTCGTCTTGCCGCTGCCAGTTTTTCCGACGATGCCGAGCGTTTGGCCACTGTTCATCGATAAATTGATGCCTTGTAAATTGATCGATGTCGACAATGGATACGTAAAGCCGAAATCCCTAAAATCGATTTTTTCCGGAAGACCGGCTTTTTGGACTTTCTTGGGATCGGCGACATCTTCCTCGTAATCTAAAGTTTCGTTGACGCGGTCGATTGAAGCATTGCCGCGCTGCAAGATATTGATCAATTCGCCGATCGCAAACATCGGCCAGACGATCATGCCGAGGTAGACGTTGAACGCCACCAAATCCCCGAGCGTCATTACGCCTTCAGAAACCAGGAATGCACCATAGCCTAGGCCGATGACATAACTGACTCCAGTCAGCACTTTTGTCACCGGAGCGAACAAGGCATCGATGCGCTCGACTGCCATGTTCTTTTCATAAACGTCTTGGGTCATCTTATTGAATTCCCGTTCGGATGAACGCTCCTGCACGTAAGCACGCACGACACGGACGCCGCCAATCGACTCAAGTACGCTATCGTTCATGTCCCCGAATGCATCTTGCGCCAAGGTATAGCGCTCATGGATTTTTTTGCCGAGCAATTGCACGACAATCGCCAAAATCGGCAATGGCAAGATTGCTAA
Organism: Planococcus dechangensis; assembly: GCF_042654465.1. Classification (NCBI taxonomy): domain Bacteria; kingdom Bacillati; phylum Bacillota; class Bacilli; order Caryophanales; family Caryophanaceae; genus Planococcus; species Planococcus dechangensis. Next base: position 143,308 of record NZ_JBHSGL010000014.1, read on the forward strand.
AAACGTCAATTCCCAGGATACCAATACGCCCATGGCGACCACAATGGTTGCCATATACAATGTCGAGTCGACAAGTGTTAAAATACCGAACCCTGCCGTCTCGGAAATCGCTTTTAAATCATTCGTGGAGCGGGCCATCAAATCTCCCGTCCGGTTTTTTTCATAGAAAGTCGGCGTCATTTTAAGAAAATGCCCCATGAGGCTCGAACGCAATTGGCGTTCGATTACATAAGCGCCTCCGAATAATTGATATTGCCAGACAAAATTGATCAAATAAGCCAAAATCATCGCCGCCAGCAACACTGCGACATACTGCCACAACAAACCGCTCGTCAATTCCTGTTGGGCGATGGCATCAATAGCCACCCCGATCAACCACGGGGGTACGATTTCGAGAATGTTCGCGATGAATAGCAAGCTCACGGCTGTCGTATAACGCAGCCAGTTTTCTTTAAAAAACCATCTTAATTTCCATAATACATCAAACATAATTACGCCTTCTTTCCGTTTTCGGTTTGCTAATCGCCTTCAAGCGATTCCTTGATAAGTGCTTTTTTCATGCAACGTTTTTCCATAATGCTTCTCTCCCTTTTCTTTTTTATTTATTTAAGCAGTTAAAACTGTTTAAACCACAAAAAAGCGCATACCTGTTTTCAGGCATGCGCTCATGAAAATAGGACTGGATGCACAGACCCCGCCCGAAATTTTCTAGTCACGAAATAAATATTAATGAAAAAAAGTCGGAGTGTCTGGCAATGCTATGCAATTAGTTAAAAAGTGCTTGCGAATTTTTTTCATTGTCCAAACCTCCTTTTCCATTTATTTGATAATTCAAGAGTAGCATTCGCTTTTTTGAATTGTCAAGCTATTTCGAAGTGAATGACAAAATTAACCGAAAGTCCAACTTTCCAGAACGTGGAGCCTCTTCGCCTGTGCAAAAGGTTTGCCGGCCAGCCAGTTTGGGGAACAGAATAGTAACAGTAAATATCAAAGGCGGTGACAAGAAATGTTTAAAAATATCGCAATCGCTTACGACGGATCGGAAGGCAGCCGGGAAGCACTCGATAAAGGCATCGACTTGGCTGCTCTTCTCCCTGACGCGAAACTGACAGTCATCTATGTGAATGATGAAACACCCGAACGCGCTGGCTACATGAACGTCGGCAATGCATCGGCACCTGTCATGTCAGCAAATGTCGACAGCACTTACGCACAGTACACACCGCATGGCCTTGGCGACGACGGCTACCGTCCCCCTCATGACCTCGACAGCGGACGCACGGCAGAATACTCGAAGCATATGCACAATTCCATCCAGCAACAACTTGATGCAAAGAATGCCAAAGCATCGGTGTTGGCACTTGAAGGCTCTGTCATTAGAACCATTATTGGTTTTATCGAAGAGCAGAACGTTGATTTATTGATTGTCGGCAACAGCGGCAAATCAGGATTGCAAAAGTTTTTTGTCGGCTCTGTCAGCAGCAAACTCATCAAAGACTCGGGCTGCACGGTTCTCGTAGTGAAATAATCCCCCTGCAGGATGCAAAATCTACATCCTGAGGGGGATGTTTATTTTAATGACATATTTTTGACATAATTAAATGAATATCATATATTTATCTGTTTGTTATCAAGGCTACATGGGTAAAGAATACTAATTAACTCAAGCTGGAAAATTTAGAAAGGAAGAAGGGGTCAGCCATGCCGAGACATACTGTATATTTTTTATCATCACACCAACATCGCGGGCTAATGGCTGAGATATGGGCGAGCCGCTTAATGCTGCCGGACTGGGAAATCAGAAGTGCGGCATGGAAACAGCCATCTTTCAACGAAATTCCTTTTGAAGTTTTGAAAGAAATCATTCTGGAAATCCCGCCGGTTGAACAAAGGCTTTACGATCCTAATGAAGTTAAGGAAGCCGATTTGATCATCGCCTTGCATGACGGGGAGTTTGAACAAAATGACATTCCTGTCGATTTGCCGATGCAGAAATTAGTGCGCTGGAATATCCCAAACCCTGAAATCCGCAGTACAGATAGGGATGAAAAATGGGCGCTATACCAAGAAGTATGTGATGTCATCGCGATGAACATAAAAGAAATGGAACCATTGCTCCGGTCACAATATGCACAGTGAATAAATTTAAAGAAAAAGCCGACAAGTCAAAATTGACTTGTCGGCTTTTTCTTTATTCTTTATACAACACTGCACGCACGGGGCTTCCTTCTCCTCCGCGGATTTTCAAAGGCAATGCAGCCAATTGATAGACACCCGCCGCGACATCATCCAATACGATACCTTCCAAGATGAAGCGCTGATTGCGGTTCATCGCGTGATGCATGGGCAGTTCCTTGCTCGTCTCGGGATCGACTGATGGCACATCGACCCCTAGCAGCCGGACGCTCTGGTCTTTCATCCATTCGGCAATCGCCGGGTCGAATACCGGCCAAGCGCCAGGAAACGCGCTGCGGTCTTGCCACGCGGCCGTCTTCAACAGTACGGCATTGACCCCTTGCACTAGCTCATCCAGATCATCCAGCATCACTCGTTGCTGACCTGACACGTCCATCACTTGGGCAGTCGTCAAATATACATCCAGCGGCAATTCGTCGGTCTTCAAGCCATTTTCATCGTAATGGAACGGCGCATCGATATGGGTGCCGATATGCGTACTCGATTTGAGTTCGCCGATATTCACCGATCCACTCTGCTCTTTCGTCACCGATAAGCGATAGGAAAACGGCGTATCCCCCGGCCATTCCGGAGTTAAACTATCCAGAGCCATCGAAATGTCTATGATGGATTTTGCCATTTACGCCACCACATTTCGTTCGTTGCTGAATTCTTTATAGCGTTCGTGTTCGATAATATCCTGCAAGGTAAGCGCCACTTTCTCCACATCTGCAAAACTTGTGTAGAAGGCGATCGGCGCAAGGCGGATAATATCAGGCGCGCGGAAGTCCGGGACGATGCCCGCTTTTTTCAATGCTTTGCAGATGCGCGCCGCTTCCTTGTGGGCAAGCGCGATATGGCCACCGCGCTGCTCATCCGCTTTTGGCGTGACGTCTATTAAAGATGGCACCAGAGCCGCAAGCCTTTCGCGCAGCAGAGCCGTCAACTCTAGCGATTTCTTGCGGATCTCACCGATCCCTGCTTCTTCAAACAACTCCAGGCTGCCGATCAGCGGCGCCATGCTGAAAATATTCGGCGTGCCGACCTGATAGGCGCCTGCCCCTTCCGCTTTCGTGAAGCTATGGTCCATGTCGAATTGCTTCGCCTTGTCCGAACCGAACCATCCGGCGATCCCTGGATTCAAATCGTGATGGCGCTCATGTAAATACAAGCCGCCTGTACCGCCGGGGCCTGAATTCATGTATTTGTAATGGCACCAGACAGCGAAATCCACGCCATCTGCATGCAAATTATGCGGCATGGCTCCAGCCGAGTGTGCCAAGTCGAACCCGGCGATGATGTCTTTTTTATGTGCGGCTTGGGTAATCTCGCGCAAAGGCAGCAATTGCCCGCTTCGATAAAGGACCGACGGCAGCAACAGAACCGCTACATCGTCTTTCATTTCCGCTAAAATATCTTCCAGCTCGAGCGTGTAGCCGTCACGGCTTGATACTTTGCGCATCGCAACTGCCGGATCTTGCCCGCGCAGACGCAGATGGCTCTCTACTGCATAAATATCAGATGGAAAATTCAGCTCATCTACCAAGATCACAAAACGCTCATCTGTCGGCGCATAGACTGTCGACAGCATCTGATGGATATTCGATGTGATCGAGCCGGTGACCATCACTTCATGCGCTTTCGCCCCGAACAATGGCGCCGCTTTCTCGCTCAGCGTCTCTGCCAGCGTAAACCACGGATGTTCACCTTCTGTCCAACCTTCGATGCCGAATTGTTTCCAGCTGTCCATCAGCGCAATAAGCTTTGCTTCAGCACGCTTTGACATGAGGCCGAGTGAATTCCCGTCCATGTAAATGGTTCCTGGTTCTACAAAAAACTGTTCTTTGAATTTAGCCAGCGGATCTTGTTGGTCTTTTTGTATAGCTGTTTCCACATCTCATCTCTCCGTTTCTATAGAGCATAAGCCAGCGCACCGAGAAGCGCCGTAATCAAGACGACTTTCCACGGAGCCAGTTTCAAATAGACTAACATTCCGAAGGCGGCAATCGCAATGGCAAAATCGACCGGTCCACGGATTGCGGAAGTGAAAACCGGGTCGTAAAGCGCCGCCAGCAAAATGCCGACCACCCCTGCATTGATGCCTTTTAAGGCTGCTTGAATGCCAGGTTTCGTGCGGATGACGCTCCAAAACGGCAATGTCCCGATGACCAATAGGAAGGACGGCAAAAACATCGCGACAACAGCAATCAATACACCGCCAGCACCGCTCATCAATTGCCCAAGATATGCGGACAAGGTAAACAATGGCCCCGGAACAGCCTGTGCCGCCCCGTACCCGGCGATAAAGGCATCCGCTGTCATCCATTCTGGCACTACTTCACGCTCGAGCATCGGCAAGACAACATGGCCACCGCCGAATACGATTGCACCGACACGGTAGAAAATATCGAAAATCGCAAAGGCGCTCGATTCGATGAATGGCCGCACAAGCGGCAGGCCGATTAGCAAGGCCGCGAAGATCCCCCACGCGGCAAGACCGGTTTTTTTGCCGAAAGTCAAAACGAGTTTCACCGCTTCCGGCGCCTGATCCTTCCCATATAATAAAAATCCGATGATTCCGGTCAACACGATAACAATAATTTGTGCCCATGCGGTCGGCACCAATAAAATGGCGATGGCTGCACCAAGGGCGATCATCAGCCGCTGGACATCCGGGGTCAACGATTTCCCCATTCCGAGCAGCGCATGCGCGACAACCGCCACGGCAACGATTTTCAAGCCTTGCAGCCAGGCAATATCGACAGAGCCGCTCGTAATCAACATGGCAAAAATCATCAATGCGATGACGGACGGCATCGTAAAGCCGAGCCATGACAAAAATCCGCCCATAATGCCTCCGCGCATCATGCCGATTGAAATGCCCACTTGCGAACTCGCTGGGCCAGGAAGGAATTGGCACAATGCCACTAAGTCCGCGTAAGCTTTATCATCTAACCATTTTCTTCTATGTACATATTCATCCCGGAAATAGCCGATATGGGCAGCGGGTCCGCCGAATGACGTCAAGCCAAGCTTGGTCGAGGCTTTTAAGATTTCAAGCCAGCGTTGTTTTCGATTCATTCTCCATTTCTCCCCCTTTTTTCTTCTTTTCTATCATAACCGTTTGCTTATATGATTCAATATTAAATGTATGTAAATTATTTTTACTGAATACTTAGTCTTTTAGATGTTATACTTTTGAATAAAGAATAGAAGCCATCGCAAGTTTGAATCTTTTCATTCAAGATTACCATTATTTCATTTCCAGGAGGTGCAGACTTTGCGCTCTTTCCACTTTGGAACCGGTGCAAAGGATTCATTTGGATATTCCCATACGTGTGGCGGCTTTTGCCGTCTTAATCGGTTCTACCGCATTTTTTTCCGCTTGCGAGTACGCGATCGTCAATATCCGCAAGTCGAGACTCACCGATGCGCTTGCCCAAAACGATAAAAAAACGACGGCTGCTTTAAAAGTGGTCGAACGCGTCGACGATTATTTGTTCGCCTGTCAAGTCGGCATCGCTTTATCGGTGCTCGGCCTCGGCTGGATGGGGCACGCTGTCGTTGAGCAATTGATCACTCCGCTCGCGGCGTACTTCGGCTTGCCCGCAGCACTTGCTGGATGGTCGGCATTTTTGATTGCTTTTTTGGCTGTAGCGCTTGTGCTTATCGTCATCGGCGAATTGTTCCCTAAAACTATCGCCATCCGCAATCCAGAACAGGTGACCTTAGCCCTCGCTTCCCCGCTGATTGTTTCGTACCGGCTGTTGTATCCGTTCATTGTGCTGTTCAGCGGCATTGCACGGATGCTTTCCTCCTTGTTCGGCATCGAAAAACTATCACGCAGCGAGATGGGCCATACTGAAGAAGAGTTGAAACTGCTATTGTCCGACAGTCTGAAAAGCGGTGAAATCAACCCTTCTGAATACGATTACGTCAATCGCATTTTCGAATTCGACGAGCGCATCGCTAAGGAAATCATGGTGCCGCGCATGGAAATGATCACCATTGACCACGATGCCTCTTTAAGTGACGTCTTTGCCATGCCTGGCATTGAACAGTTTACCCGTTATCCGATAACGGAAGGTGACAAAGACCATATCCTCGGCGTCGTCAATATGAAGCATTTACTGAGCGCCTATGTTAAAAATCCAGAAACCGCCGATTTCTTGGTCTCGGCATTTACCCAGCCGGTCATCCAAGTGATCGAGACCATCCCGGTCAGCGAATTATTACTGAAGATCCAGCGAGAGCGGATCCACATGGCCATTCTCCGAGACGAATACGGCGGCACTGCAGGATTGGTGACAATTGAAGACATTTTGGAAGAAATCGTCGGCGACATCCAGGATGAGTTCGACCTGGACGAAGCGCCGGACGTCCAGAAGCTAGGGGAAGATCATTATATTTTCAATGCTAAGCTATTGCTCTCAAGCGTCAACGAGATTCTCGGGATTGACATCGATGAAGAAGACATCGATACTATTGGAGGATGGTTTATGGACAAACATTTTGATGCGATCGAAGGACAGAAAATCATTGAGCAGGGGTTTGAATTCAGCACTAAAGAAGTTGATGGCCATCATATTGTTTATTTGGAAGTGAAAAAACATGTTCCTGCAACCACTCTATAGCCTATTAACCAACAAACGGTCCTCTTTTGGAGGGCCGTTTCCGTTTCACTATATTTTTAGCTGGAGATGAACTTCAATGGACTTATACGATAATCTCCGAAAAGGAGAAAAAGGAGCTTGGCTCAGCATCGGGGCTTATTTATTTTTGAGCGCCATCAAGCTGGGCGTCGGCTATTGGGGCGGATCCGAAGCATTGAAAGCGGATGGCCTGAACAATGTCACCGATATTGTCGCTTCTGTGGCAGTGTTGATTGGGTTACGGATCTCTCAAAAACCACCGGATGAAAACCACCATTATGGCCATTTGAAAGCAGAGACAATCGCTTCCCTCGTCGCTTCGTTCATTATGGCGGTCATCGGGCTGCAAGTCTTACTGAACGCAGCCAAAAGTGTATTCAATCCAGCACTGGAATCGCCTTCCCCATTGACTGCGGTCGTCGCTTTTTTCTCGGCGATCATCATGTATGGTGTCTACCGCTATAATTTGAAATTAAGCCAAGAAATCAAAAGCTCCGCTGTCCGCGCAGCGGCCTACGACAACCGTTCGGATGCACTTGTCAGCATCGGTGCAGGAATCGGGATTATCGGCGCCATACTCGGTGCTGCCTGGATCGATTCCATTACGGCTTTTCTAGTCGGACTCATCATTATCAAAACAGCGTTGGATATTTTCCGTGAATCGGTGATGACGTTGACCGATGCTTTTGACGAGGAATCCGTCGAGTCGCTATCCGTCTTGATCCGGCGCGTTCCCGGGGTGTTGAATTTGCGCGATTTCAAAGGCCGCATGCACGGCAATGTCATGTTCATCGATTTGACGGTAGGCGTTGCGCCTTATTTGAACGTTGTCGAAAGCCATTGGATCACCGAGGAAATTGAAAGAAAAATCCAAAAAGTGAAACCGAATTGCGTCGTCCTCGTACATATAGAGCCGGATTATTCGGTAGAGGAGGACGAAGAGGATGGTTGATTTTTACGATCAAAAAAAGATTGTCTTAGTTACATTCGGCGTTATTTTACTTATTTCCGCTATATTTATACCTGCCGCAGTTTTTTACCCGGCTAAAGTCATTTCCATCACACCGAACGCAGAAGTCGTTGGTACTTCCGGATTGTCGCTCATTCTTGGCGGTGGCGGTATCGTCTTGCTTGCTATCGCACTGTTTATACCCGCTATGATGGAACAGCCGCTGAAAGCCTGGCTCTTGTCAGGAATCGTTGCCATCATTGGCTTTGGGGCCATCGCTTTTTCACTTGGCGATTATTACTACATAACGCGGGACGGCTTTACCTATAACCCGCCGCTTGCTTTCGAATCGTCGACTTATACATGGGATGAGTTTGAGCGGGTCGAAGAAAAAGTCGGCAGTGCGAGCGGCACCAATTCCATCGAATCGGTCACCTATCATTTCCGCGACGGCGAACAAGTCGAATTTTCGAGCGGCCGAATCTTTGAAATGCACGGTTCGGTAACCAATCGTGTCGAAGCCGCCGGCGGAGAGTTCAACAGAATCCAGGAACAATGAACGAACAGTAAAAAACGCCATTACCCGACACGGTAATGGCGCTTTTTCTTATGCTCTCACTTATTCTGGCTTAAAATGACCGGACGGCGATCGGCAGCATTCGCAAGAGCATCCAGCTTACTTTGCAAAAAGCGATGGTCGTGTTGGCTCATAGTCGTATATTCTAGATGATCCAATAAATAAAGCTGGCTCGCCCATATGACTTCGTGGTGCTGTTTTTCAGATGCTTCCACAGCGATGGTCAAAGAGTCCAATATCGAAGCCATGACTGAAACATCTTCTTTCCCATAATGCGCCAATTGGTGGAATGTGCGGTAAAGAATATCTTCGTAGGAGAAAAAATGATAATTGATCCGCGGGTGGCCCTCACCGTCCGCCATGACAATCGCCCCTGTTTTTAAATGGCTCATTTTCCCGAGCAACCGCCCGATCCGGATGATGATGCCATTGGCAGTATTCGGATCATTGATGCCAGGTGAAATAGCTCTCAATGCGACTTCCACCATTTTTTGGATGGCAAAATCGATGTCTTGTGAAGAAGTCCTCTCTTGCCCAATCGAGACGAATTTCTTTGTGTCTATTTGGATATCCTCTTTTCGATAAATGCGGAACAATTCAGTTTCTTCATGGACATAAGCGCCGATTTTTTGGAGGATTTCAATTTCCAAGTTTTGTTTCTCGGCGTATTCCAACATTTTATCAAAATGAAGGAATTGAATATAACCATGCTGTTGCGCCTTGATCGTTTGCGCGATACCGTCCGGCCGCCAATTCGCTTTGATTTCCATATCATGCTTTTGCTTTTTGCTGTAGTCATCGATCACGCGCGAAGCATCCGCTTCCAGTTCATTGAGCAGTTTTCCGACTTGGACATGTGTAGCGATATGGTGAATAAAGTAAGCAAAAGTGGCTAAACAGATAAACACAATGAGAATGCCGACAAATGCCGAAAGCACATCGGTCTCATACAAGTCATCGCGCATGAACAGCAGCGACAAGGTGTTGTAGATAAATCCGCCGAGAAAAATTCCCAACACGCGCCACGTCACCGGATCATGGATGAAATTTTTGAGTGTTCGCGGAGAGAATTGAGAAGAATACATCGTCAATACCACGAGAATTGTGGAAAACGTGAACGTGGTCATCGTCAACAATGCCCCAGCCAGCTCCCCCATGATCGTTTTCGCCAGATCGACATTGGTCAGCAATATATCCGGGAAAAATTCCCGGTACCTTTCAACGAGCAGCAAATCCACATAAAACATCGCTACCGATAGCACAATTGCCAGTAAACTGAAGATCGCCGGAGTGACCCATAATTTCTCTCGCCAATTATAAAACAGCTTTTTCATAATATCCCCCTCGATTCGGGCCTCATCAGTCTATTTTCCTGTTCCCCTATTGCCGTTTTAGCAAACGCTCACGGCTGATGGGGTTGATCCATGGAGGAAATAAACTTTGCTGGTGATTTCCGATTGTCATTCATTCACAAGACTCAGCCTGTTTAATATCAAAATAGTCTTACAAAATTCTATTGACCTGATCGAGATTTCAGCTTATCATTATCTTAATTAACGGAAAGAGGTGAGGCATTATGGTGACTATTTCAGCTTGTGCAACCCGCAACGCAATAGCTATGCTTTATGTGTCTCCCTCTGTGTATCGCTGACGATACGCTTTTTCCCTATGCGCGGAGACCATGGCACTGCTATTGCAGCCATGGTTTTTTATTATGCATTTTTTAGGAGGAAGTTAAATTGTCAATCATTACACAATACGGATGGAACGAACAATTCGAACAAGCGCTGCCTGAACATACAGTGCCAGGCCGCATCATATTAGAACACAAAAGCAGCTACCGTGCCATCACCGAACAGGGTGAATGGCTCACCACTGTATCGGGGAATTTCCGCCATACACACGCTCCGGATGAATACCCGAGCGTCGGCGATTGGGTCGCGCTCGAACAAATGCCGGGAGAAGACAAAGGCATCATCCACAAGCTTCTCCCCCGCAGCTCACGCTTTACCCGAAAAGCTAGTGGCGAGACCTCGGAATTGCAGACGATTGCCGTCAACATCCACTATGTCTTTCTCGTCATGTCGCTCAATCATGACTTTAACCTGCGCCGGCTCGAGCGCTATTTAATTGCGGCTTGGGATTCCGGAGCCATGCCTGTGATCGTCTTGACGAAAAGCGATCAATGCAGCGAGCCCGCTGAGTACTTAGAGCAAGTTGCCGGTGCCGCGATCGGCGTCGACGCTTTTGCAGTGTCGGCTGTGACCGGAGACGGCATGAATGCATTTGCACGCTATTTGACGGAAGGCAAGACTGGCGCGCTGCTCGGTTCGTCAGGCGTCGGGAAGTCCTCACTGATCAACGCACTGACCAATAGCGATAGGATGGCGGTGCAGGATATCCGTGAAGACGACAGCAAAGGCCGCCATACGACGACACACCGTGAACTCGTGCTGCTACCGGGCGGTGGATTATTGATCGATACGCCGGGCATGCGCGAATTCCAGCTCGGCGATTCCGCAGATGGCCTAGAGGCCAGCTTCCAGGACGTCGCAAGCTTTGCGGCCGACTGCCGCTTCCGCGATTGCAGCCACCAAAAAGAGCCAGGCTGCCGCATCCAGTCGGCTCTCGCTTCCGGTGAACTGTCCGAATCGCGTTACGCAAGTTATTTGAAGTTGCTGCGTGAACTCGAATACATGGAACGGAAAAGCGATCTTGCCAAACAACAGGCCGAACGCATGGTTTGGAAGCAGCGCACGAAAGACTATCGCAGCAGACCCGCTAAAAAAAGATAAACGAACGGCCGGCCAAGGAAGTCCTTTGCCGGCCGTTCGTTCGTTCGTTCGTTTGATTCTGTTCAATTGGCGGTTTCTGTCAATCCGTGCTTGACAGCGTAAAGCGCTGCCTGTGTCCGGTCTTGGACTTCAAGCTTGATGAATATATTGGAAATGTGCGTTTTCACCGTTTTTTCCGTGACAAACAGCGCCGACGCCACTTCCCTATTGCTTTTGCCTTTCGTCAGTTCGGCAAGCACTTCCGCTTCTCTGGGCGTTAGTGGATGAAGCATATGGGGCAATGGATCTGCAGGAGCTTTTGCCAATTCCGACGATGCTTTCGGATGAAGCGTGTTTTCCCCGCGCATCAAGCTGCGCAGCGATTCCACCAATTCGTCCGGCTCGATGTCTTTCAATTGATACCCTGCGGCTCCCGCTTCAATCGCCGGAACGATGTGATCCCTATCCGAAAAGCTTGTCAGCATCAAGATGATGATGTGTGGATGTGCCTCTTTTATTTTCCGCGTCGCTTGGATGCCGTCCATTTCAGGCATGACCAAATCCATCAACACGATGTCCGGCTGCAGTTTCCGTGCCATTTCGACAGCTTCCGCCCCGTTTGCCGCTTCGCCGACAACTTCGATATCTTTTTGGGTTTTCAAGAAAAACAATAACCCTCTTCTAACGACGTGATGATCGTCCGCAATCAATACTTTCATCTTGCCACTCCTTTAATACGGAATCCGTACGAGAATTTCCGTTCCTTTGCCGATGCCGCTCGACCAATCGGCCGTGCCGCCTTCCGCCTGCGCGCGGTCGCGTATGCTTTGGATGCCGATGGATGGTATCATACCGTGGCCTTGCGCAAAGCCGCGTCCTTCATCCTTGATGACCATCAAGACATCTGTAGAAGTAACCGTGACGTATAATTGTGCAGAGCTGACGTCTGCATGCTTGCGGATATTATTGAGCGCTTCTTGTGCAATACGGAATAAGGTCTCCTCGGTGCGCGACGGCAATTGAATCACTCCGGCCACTTTCGTGTCCATCGAAAGCCCGAGCATTTCACCATAAGATCTAATGGCATCGAGCAAGCCGCTCTCAAGGCCTTTAGGACGCAATTGCCAGATTAATGCCCTCATTTCATTGAGCGCTTCCTGGCTCAGGTGCTGAATATCGCGGAATGTGCTTTTCACTGCATCATCTTCCGCCATTTCAATACCTCCCCTTGCCGTCAAGGTGACCGAAAACAGCAATTGGTTAACCGAATCGTGCAAATCCCTCGCCAGCCGGTTGCGCTCTTTGACCAGCGCCAGTTCCTGTTCTTGCTTGACCAGCACGATGCGCTTGATGGCAGAGCCGATTTGAAAAGCGACCGATTCGAGCAACGCCAGTTCATCTTTCGAAAAACGCACTGTATCGGCCGCGGCGATATTGAGCAAGCCGAACTTTTCTTGCCCGGACTGCAAAGGAACCGTTGCATGGTGTGAGATGCTGCCGATTTTGCCATTTGCCGCTTTGGCGTTTTCGATGCGCTGGCAAGCAATGATATTCGATGCCTTCTCGAGATCTCCATCGTGGTAGCGTTTGACGCACCAACAACCGCCTTTTTTCAGATGGCGGCATTCCCGCTCTGCCAAAGCATCCGGCAAATGGGCTTCCGCTACGAGTTGGTGTTTGCCGTTTTCATCGATGAAGAAAATCCAGGCCGTTTCAAAATTGGAATTCTGTAATAGTTTGTCGATCGCGCCGTTCAGCATGCGCTCGAGATTTGTTTCTTCGTTCAATAGTTCAGCGATTTCTTTTAATAGGACCACATCGGAATGCTGTTCGGGCACCATTGGCAGTTCCCTCCTAATTGTTATTGTACACAAGAAAACCGGCGGCTAGCCTCATCCTTTCGAATGAAAAAGCTCCCGCAAAGGGGAGCTTTTAACGGTTCGAAACCAAATCCAAAAATGCTTCTTTCAACAGTTCAAGCTTTTCATCGCTTTCTTGTTGCGTGTCCGCCTTGACGCCGAAATAATATTTCACTTTCGGTTCGGTGCCGCTCGGTCGTAAGCAAACCCATGAACCGTCCTCAAGGAAATATTTCAAGACATTCGAACGCGGCAAGACGATGGCTTCGCTTGTGCCGACAGCAACTACCGTACGGGTCCGGCTTTCATAATCCTCGACCTTTTCCACTGCAATGCCGGCAATCGATTGCGGCGGCTGCGCGCGCAGCCCGTCAAGAAGACGCGTAATGTCGCGTGCCCCTTCGATGCCTTTTTTCGTCACGGAAACGAGCAGCTCGCGGTAAAAACCGTGGCGTTCGAAAAGTTCATTCAATACGGCGTATAAGTTTTTGCCCTGTTTCTTATAATAGGCAGCCGCTTCAACGAGCAATAAAGTTGCTTGTACAGCATCTTTGTCGCGCGCAAAATCACGGATCAAATAGCCGTAGCTTTCCTCATAGCCGAACAAGAACGTGAACTCGTGCTGCTTATCGTTTTCATTCAATTTCTCACCGATAAATTTAAAACCCGTTAAAACGTCTTCGCTATCGACGCCATAGCTGTTCGCAACCGCTTCGCCGAATCCGGAAGTGACGATGGTCTTGAAGATGCGGCCGTTGTCCGGCAATTCACCTTTTGCTTTTTTCTGGCTCAATAAATATTCGAGCAAAATGCCGCCGGTTTGGTTGCCCGTCAGCAATTCGTATTGCGTCCCTGTCCACACGGCTGCTCCGACGCGGTCGCCGTCCGGGTCAATTGCAATCAGCAAATCCGATGCATGTTGTTCGCCGTATTCACGGGCAAGGTCGAACGCAGCAGATTCTTCCGGATTCGGCGACTCGACTGTCGGAAACTCCCCGTCCGGCGCCATCTGTTCAGCCACGTAGTGAACTCCTGTGTAGCCCGCTTCATCCAATACGCGGCGCACCGTTTCACCTGATGCACCGTGCAGCGGCGTGAACACGACGCTGATCGGCTGGACGCTTGCTTCTTGTACGGTCAACACTTGGGCGATATACTTGCGGTCAAGCTCTTCCCCTAAAATCTCCAATAGCGACGAATCGTAATGTTCATTATCAATCGTCAGTTCATCTTCAACACGGCCGACAAATTCAATGACACGGTCGGCCGCTTCCAAGTTCAATTGTGCACCGTCTTCTCCATATACTTTGTAGCCGTTGTATTCTGGCGGATTGTGACTGGCTGTAATGACAATTCCCATAAAGGCATTCAGCTCGCGCACCGAAAACGACAATTGCGGCGTGGTCCGCGTCGACTCGTAAACATAAGCACGGATACCGGAAGCCGCGAAAGTGCGGGCTGTCTCTTCGGCAAATTCCGGAGACATGCGCCGGTTATCGAAAGCGATTGCGACACCGCGGTTCATCGCCTCTTTCCCGAAGCTTTCGATATAATCCGCAATGCCTTTGGATGCTTTTCTTACCGTGTAGACGTTCATGCGGTTGGTGCCCGGCCCGATTTCTCCGCGCATGCCGCCAGTGCCGAACACTAAATCTTGGTAAAAGGCGTCTTCTGCCAGCTGTTCGTCTTGCGCCAACACTTGCAATTGCTCTTTCGTTTTAACATCCAGCGTTTCAAAGCTGAGCCATTTTTGCATTCGTTGCTTCCATGTCATGGTTCATCCCTCCAATTACTTTTAGTTTACCAAATTTTCCATTAAAAAGCCGCCCCCATTCGGAGCGGCTGTCGTTAATCTTTTTTGTATTCGACGCGGTAGACGTCATGACGGCGGTCTTTCAATTGCTTAACTGTGCCGTCTTGACGCTGGCGTCTAAGGATTTCCAAATCGACATCGCCGATCAGCACCATTTCCAAGTTCGGATTGGTTTCGCCGACGATGCCATCGCGAGCGAATTCGAAATCAGATGGCGCAAAAATGCCGGATTGCGCATATTGGATATCCATGTTTTCCGTCTGCGGCAAGTTTCCGACCGTTCCGGAAATGACCGTGTAGATTTGGTTTTCGACCGCGCGGGCCTGTGCACAATAACGGACGCGCAAATAGCCTTGGCGGTCTTCTGTACAGAACGGTGAAAAGATGATGTTGGCGCCCATATCGGTTGCGATGCGGGCCAGTTCCGGGAACTCGATGTCGTAGCAGATCTGGATGGCGATCTTGCCGCAATCCGTATCGAATACGCGCACTGAGTCGCCTGCTGAAATGCCCCACCATTTGCGTTCGTTCGGCGTGATATGAATCTTGTACTGCTTATCGATCGAGCCGTCGCGGCGGAACAAATACGCAATGTTGTAGATTTCGTCGTCTTCTTCTTTGACGAAATGCGAACCGCCGATGATATTGACGTTATAGCGCACAGCGAGATCGGTGAACAACTCAATGTATTGCGGCGTGAATTCCGTCAATTTACGCACTGCCTGGCTCGGGGATGGTTCGTTCAAGAACGACATCAATTGCGTCGTGAAGATTTCCGGGAACACGACGAAATCCGAATGCGCGTCAGATGCAACGTCGACGAAGTATTCGACTTGGTTTGCAAGGTCATCAAACGAGCTGATTGCCCGCATCAAATATTGGACAACGCAAATGCGCACCGGCAAGCTCGTTTTGAAATGGCGCTTCGATATCGGCTTATAATCGACGTTGTTCCATTCCATCAAGGTGGCGTATTTGCCCGATGCCGTGTCGTCTTTTAAATAGCCGGGGTTGATGCGCATCAGCTGGAATCCGTTCATCAACTGGAACGTCAACACCGGATCATAGACTTTATGGCGCGACACCGCATCGACATATTCGCGCGGGGACATTTCGTCTGCATGCTTATGGTAGTTCGGGATACGCCCGCCGATGATGATCGACTTCAAGTTCAGTTCGCGCGCCAGTTCTTTGCGCGCTTCATAGAGACGTTGCCCGACTTGCATGCGGCGGTATTCAGGGTGCACCATCACTTCGATGCCGTACATATTATAGCCGTCTTGGTTATGGTTGGTAATATAGCCGCCATCAGTGACATCGTCCCATGTATGGCGGTCATCGTATTCATCAAAATTAATTAACAGACTCGAGCACGAACCGATCACTTTGCCGTCTAGTTCCGCAACGATCTGGCCTTGCCCGAAAACGCCCAAGTGGCTTCGCAGCTGTTCTTCTTTCCATGGATCCATTCCAGGAAAGCACAGCTGTTGCATTTCCAAAATGGCAGGTATGTCAGCATAGCTCATCTCGCGGATGACCATGCTTTTTTCAAAATGGGATAAATCGAATTGTTCTGCCACGTTACCGCTCTCCTTCACAAAAGTTTCAAAGTTAATTATAGCCCATCAGCCCGGTTGTTGATATTATTTTACTTGTAGGTACGGAAGAATTATACTTCAAAAGGAAACCATTGTGGAAAAGAGGGGCATCAGATGACGAAGCGTCAAGAAAACAGTTTGCTTTTTATGTGGGTGGTGTCCTTGATTGCGACACTCGGCTCGCTTTATTTCTCGCAAGTCCGGGGCTTTATTCCATGTGAACTGTGCTGGGTGCAGCGCATCTTCATGTACCCGCTTGTAATAGTCATCGGGATCGCTTATGTGCAGAAAAATCCGCGCATCGCCATGACGACACTTGCCTTGTCCGTTGTCGGCGGCGCTGTTTCGCTGTATCATTACGGTATACAAAAACTCAAGTTTCTGTCGGATTCCGCCCCGTCATGCGGACAAGTCCCATGCACAGGGGAATATATCAACTATCTTGGATTCATCACCATCCCGTTTCTGGCACTCGTCGCGTTTGCGCTGATTGCAGGGACGAGCGTCTATTTGTGGAAATCATTGAAGGAGGAACAATAACATGAAAAAGCTGCTGATCATCGCAGGCATCGTGCTTGCTATCTTTGCTTTGATTGTCTTTCTGACCAATCAATCGCAAAGTAGCAAACTCGAAAACAACCCATATGATACCGATGATTTAAATCCGGCAACCATCGATCAGCTCGATGACGAAAATTACCAAAACATCGTCTTGCCCGAGGAATTGAATGAACAAATCCAAAGCGGCGAACCGACAACGGTTTATTTCTATAGCCCGACTTGCCAATACTGCCAGGAAACCACTCCTGTCTTAATGCCTGTCGCTGAAGAAAAAGAAATCGACGTCCTTCAGTACAACTTGCTGGAGTACGAGCAAGGCTGGACAGATTATGCACTTGAAGCCACACCGACTTTGGTCCATTATGAAGACGGCCAGGAAATTGCCCGCTGGGTCGGTGCACAGCCAAAAGAAAACATCGAACAATTTTTCGAAGAAGTCGTGAAAAAATAACAGACCGGGATCATGTGCCGCGCGCATGATCCCGTTTTTATGGAGGACTGCAAAATGACTTGGAAATACAGCATACCCGAAGAAGGCATGACGGTTATTGAGCTATTGAAAAATGAATGGGGCCTTGGCAAAAAGATTGTCCATGAACTGCGCATGGCACGCGGCGTTTTGTTAGAAGACGGCAGCGAACCGCGCTGGCAAGAACCGCTGGCAAAAGGAACGGTGCTCGTCATCACGACGCCGGACGCACAGTCGCCTTACCGGCCGAATGCCTCAATTGAACCAGACATTTTGTTTGAAGACGAGCATTTCATCATCGCCAACAAACCAAAAGGGCTTGCCACACACCCGAATGATAACCATCAAGACGACACCTTCGTCAATGGCTTGATCGCTTATGTGCAAAAATCCGGGGGCACTTACCTCGAGCATATCCACCGTCTCGACCAAGGCACATCCGGCTTATTGCTGGTGGCGAAGCACCCGATCGCCAAAAACGTCATGGACCGCATGGTGGAACAAAAACTGGTGCAGCGCGAATACGAAGCGCTCGTCAAAGGCCTTGTGCGCGGGCAATCCGGCACGCTCGACTTTCCGCTGGGCCGTGACCGTCACCACGCCACACGAAGACGTGTCTCGCCGAACGGGCAAAACGCAGTGACGCATTACCGTGTGATTGAACGTGCGGATGGCCGCTCGTTGCTTCATTTGACATTGGAGACCGGCCGCACCCATCAAATCCGTGCACATTTATCCCATACGAAGCATCCGATCATCGGAGACGAACTTTACGGTGGCCCACCGACAGAAAACGGGGAATACTTTTTGCACGCTTTCCGCATCGCATTTATCCATCCGTTCACTGGGCAACAAGTTGACATCGAAGCAAAACAATAATGGAAAAAGCCAGCGAATATTTTCGCTGGCTTTTTTTATATGCTGATTTCGTCGGGATGTGTGCCGCTGCGCCAATCTTGGTTTAGTCCTGAAATCCGTTTCATTTCTTCATCGCTCAACACAAAATCGAAGACATCGGCATTTTCAGCGATGCGCGACGGTGTCACCGATTTCGGGATGACGATCAAATCATTTTGCAAATGCCAGCGGATAACGGTCTGCGCGACGGATTTCCCGTACTTTTCGCCGATTTCGACCAACACCGGATCGTCGAGCAGGCGTCCTCTCGCAAGCGGAGACCACGACGTGACCGCAATATCTTGAGATGCACAGTATTCCCGCAGTGGTTCTTGTGTCAATTGTGGATGGAGCTCGATTTGATTGACCATCGGCTTGATGTTTGCCTTATGGAGAATTTTCTCCAAGTGATGCTGCTGGTGGTTGGAAACGCCCGTAGCACGGATCAGCTTCTCATCATACAAGCGCTCGATGGCCCGGTATGTTTCTTCGAAAGTTTCTGGAATCGCCCAATGCGTTAAATACAAATCCAGATAGTCCATATCAAGTCGTTTCAGCGAAGCTTCAAATGCCCGCAAAGTCTGGTCGTAGCCTTGGTCGGTGTTCCAAACTTTCGATGTGATGAACAGCTCTTCGCGCGGAACGCCGCCAGTACGGACCGCTTCCCCGACCTCTGCTTCATTGTCATACACTGTAGCAGTATCAATCGCTTTATAACCTGTTTGGATCGCTTTTACCATCGCTTCGATCGCCGCTTGCTTATCGGTCATCTTGTAGACGCCAAGGCCAAAACGCGGCATTTCCACTCCATTATGTAAGGTTTTTGTTGATTCGATCGTCAGATTCATAAAAATTCTCCTCCTGTTCTTTTTCATTGTACAAATTGTCGAAAGGAATTTCGACTATTCGCCACCAGATCGGGAAAAGCTCTTGCATCCGATAATAAAAACGAATATTATTAAACATGTTGTTTAAAACGTTCGTGTTTATAAGGAGGATTTCCATGTTTCATTTAAAAGAACACGGAACAGATATCAGAACCGAGATTACAGCCGGCATGACGACATTTTTGACGATGGCCTATATCGTTATCGTCAACCCGGTCATTCTAGGGGCTGCCGGCGTTCCGTTTGACCAAGTATTTCTGGCTACCATCATCGCAGCCGTTATCGGTACGCTATGGATGGCTTTGCTCGCCAATTACCCGATTGCCATCGCACCTGGCATGGGACTCAACGCATATTTCACTTCTATGGTTCTCGCCTCTGACGGTGCCATTGATTATACGACCGCATTCGCCGCGGTCTTTGTTTCAGGATTGTTGTTTGTCGCCTTGTCGCTGACATCAATGCGCAAGATTTTGATCGAAGCCATCCCGGAAAACTTGAAACATGCCATCACCGCTGGCATCGGGTTGTTCATCGCCTTCATCGGCATGCGCCTGAGCGGATTGATTGTAGCTAATGAAGCAAACCTCGTCGGGCTCGGCGATCTCACTTCACCGCCCGTCGCTTTGACGCTCGCTGGACTGACCATCACACTTATTTTCATGTCCTTGAACTTGCACGGCGGAATTTTCTTCGGCATGATCGCAACCGGCATCATCGCTTACTTTACCGGTCAATTGGAGTTTGGGGACCGCCTGATGCAGCTGCCGTCGCTTCCTGAAGGCATCATCGTCTGGAACCCGATCGAAGCGGTCATGCTCGTTGCCCAGTTCGGTCTGTACGGAGTCGTGTTTTCGTTCCTGCTCGTTACGCTTTTCGATACGACCGGCACCATGATCGGCGTCGCAAAACAAGCAGGCCTCATGAAAGACAATAAAATGCCTCGCGTACGCCAAGCCTTGCTCGCGGATTCCGTTGCTGCGAGTGCCGGCGCGATGGTCGGGACGAGCCCGACAAGCGCCTACGTTGAATCTTCAGCCGGCGTTGCGGCAGGCGGACGGACAGGCTTAACGACATTGACTGTTGCCATCCTATTCATCGCAGCCGCATTTTTCGGGCCGCTTGTCGGCTCCCTTTCAGGCGTCGCGGCCATCACCGCGCCTGCTTTGATCATCGTCGGCAGTTTGATGATCAGTGCGGTCAAACAAATCGAATGGGAGAAATTCGATGAAGCGTTCCCGGCATTTCTCATTGTACTTGCAATGCCGCTCACTTCAAGCATCGCCACCGGCATCGCACTCGGATTCATTTCCTACCCGCTGATGAAAATCTTCAAAGGCAAATGGAAAACCGTCCATCCGATTCTTTATATCTTCGCTGTGTTGTTTACGATTCAAATCTTGATCGCACCGCATTAAAACAATCCCCCGCATATTTCCATGTGGGGGATTGTGCTATCTTTACTGTTTTGGTGAATTGAGCGGGATTTACTTCTGGAAAACTTCCCAGTGGATGGGGAGTCGCTTCCATAGGCAGAAAAATAAGCTAGTGCTGGAATGTGGAAATTAGTTGGTTTTGATGGGAGCATCGTTTTGGGATTCGCCGCCCGGCTTTTGGGTGGCCTCTTGCCATAAGCCAGGAAAAGCGCCTGTCTTATGGCATCGGCTCACCCTTGGCGCTCGGCGGCTGTGCGTTTTCCATGTTTTGGTAAGTGTAGTGAAATCTGCTTCTGTAACTTTTTCCGGCGGATGGGGAGTCGCTTCCCGAGATGGGAGATAGGCGTTGATAAAGTGGAAGTAACTCCTCTTTGTTGATTTGGTAGACATAACTTTCATGGCGGAATGCATTTTAACACTCTGATTTCAATCATCCAAAAAAAAATTATCCCCCTCTTATTTTAAAGGTAGCAAGTGTCGTATTGCGTACCACTTCCCACTGCGGCCCTCACTCGCGCGCCTGCAGCAAGATCTCTGAAAGTGAACTTTCTCATCAAAGTTTCTATTATATTTTCTATTCTTCCACGAAAAAAAGCACCGGGATTCCGGTGCTTTTGCTGTTAAATTCTAGCTGTGCGTCCAGATACCGCCGCCGAGAGCAATAAGACGACTGCCGTCAGCAAGTGCAGCGCCCAGCCGATCAACGGAATCCAAGCAAGTCCGCTTGTAATGATGCCGAGAATCGATCCTGACTTCGGCGAATACTCTTTAAAGCAAAAGAACAACGTAATCGCATGCAACACGAACATGATGCCCAGCGGCGCGTACCCTGTTGAAATCACAAATGCACCGCCGATGACGGGAATGGCCAAAAACAACTCTGCAAGCCCCGTAATCCACAGCAACGCCACGGATGTTTTCATTTTCATATTGGTTCATCCCTTCCTTTTTATGCTACCCGTATATACGCATCAACAGCGAATAAGTTTCATCTTTTTCAGATGGACCGAAAATGTCCATATTTTTAAGCGGGTTCCATATTTCATTTTTCCCGTCCGTGGGCTATACTAAACACAGATGCAAATTTCAAGGAGGTCGTCATTTATGAACTTGATCCTAATCTTGGGTGTTTGTGTATCGTTTTTGGTAGCTATCTTCACAGCTGGATACGATGACAAACCTGGTACAAACAAAAGACAATAATGTGAAATGCAAAAGGACAGCGCCTAGGCGCTGTCCTTTTTTGTATGCTTACGATAATTCCGGGAAACCTTGCTGGCGCAGCGCTTCATACATCAAGATCGCTGCCGTGTTCGACAAATTGAGTGAACGGATATGTTCATTCATCGGAATGCGCAAACAGCGGTCTAAGTTAGCATCAATCAATTCCCTCGGCAAGCCTTTCGTCTCCTGCCCGAACACGAAGAAATAATCTTCCTGCGGGTCCGAAAAATCGAACGAGCTATATGTCTTGGTCCCGAATTTCGTGATGTAATGGTAGTTCCCATTAGGATACGCTCTGAACAATTCATCGAGGCCATCATGGTAATGAATGTCAACGTGCTCCCAATAATCGAGCCCTGCCCGTTTGAGCATTTTATCGTCTGTTGAAAATCCGAGCGGCTTGATCAAATGAAGGCTGACGCCCGTGCCCGCACAAGAGCGTGCAATGTTCCCGGTATTCGCCGGAATTAATGGCTGATATAACACAATGTGTATTCCCAATTCTCTTCACTTATCCTTTCGTTTCTGCAGAAAAGAATGCCAGGCCTTTGGCGATCTCCGCTAGCACCTCTTCATCTTTCTCTTGCTGCTGTGCATGTTCGAGCGCTTGTCTTCCACTATCTAATCCAATGCGGCCGATCGCCCAGGCAGCCGTGCCGCGGATGACCGGGCGCGGATCCGTCTTCATCAATTCGATCAATGCAGGCACCGCCGATTGTTCCTTGAAATGGGCAAGCGCCAAGATGGCGTTGCGTTGGATCGGCTTTTTGCCGCGCCAAGAACCTGACACATGGCCGAATTTCTCTTTGAACTCCCGATTGGAAATGGTCAACAGCGGCTCGAGCAAAGGTTTGGCAATTTCCGGGTCTGGGTCGAACTCCGGATGGATGCGGTTCGCTTTTTTCTTATTTTTCGGGCACACGGTCTGGCACGTGTCGCAGCCGTATATCCGGTTGCCGATCTTCGAGCGAAACTCATCCGGCAGGAAGCCTTTCGTCTGCGTCAAAAATGAAATGCAGCGCTGTGCATTGAGCTGCCCGCCTTCGA
Organism: Planococcus dechangensis; assembly: GCF_042654465.1. Classification (NCBI taxonomy): domain Bacteria; kingdom Bacillati; phylum Bacillota; class Bacilli; order Caryophanales; family Caryophanaceae; genus Planococcus; species Planococcus dechangensis. The sequence continues at coordinate 166,226 of NZ_JBHSGL010000014.1, forward strand.
CAATCGCGCCGGTCGGGCACGTATCGATGCATAAACGGCAGTCGCCGCATTGGTCTTCTAATGGTTCGTCATACTCAAATGGGATATTGGTGATCATTTCCCCTAGATAAACATATGAACCAAACTCGGGTGTGATAATATTGGTGTTTTTTGCGCTCCATCCGATGCCTGCGCGCTCTGCAACTGCCCGGTCCGACAATTCGCCGGTATCGACCATCGATTTTGTCCGGGCCTCCGGATAATGGGCAGCGATGAACGCTTCAAGCAGCGCAAGCCGCTCCCTGAGGGCAGCATGGTAATCCTTGCCCCAGGAAGAACGCGAGAAAATCCCGCGCCGTGCCCCCTTGACACCGGGCGTTGCGCCTTCCATTTTCGATGGGTACGCAATCGCGATGGCAATAATGCTCACCGGCTCTTCCAACAGCAGCTCCGGACGCGTGCGCTTTTCCACATCCGATTCCTCGAAGCCCGACTGGTAATTTAATTGCTGCTGGCGGATCAAGCGATGCTTTAAATTATAAAAAGGCTCTGCTGAAGCAAAACCGATCTTGTCAATTCCGATTTCCGAGGCGTACGCAACTAGTTGTTGTTGGAATTGATCCAAGTTCATGTTGATAACTCCTTGCTCCAATTTATGGTAAGATGAGGCTATTATTCATGTAAAGGATGAGTGCTGTGGACCTGAAGATCAACCCTGAAATCAGAGAGATTGTACCTGAATTTAAAATCGGCATTATTCATTATAACAATATCACCGTTTCGGATTCACCTCAAATGTTAAAAGGCCGCCTGCAGTTATTCCAAGAACAATTATTTTTCGATTTGGACGACAAAGAACTGACGGATTTTCCCGGGCTTCTGGAATGGAAACTCGCCTGGAAAGCATTCGGCGGCGATCCGAACCGCTACCGGCCTTCTGCAGAAGCGTTATACCGCCGTGTGCGTAAGCAAAACTATTTGACGCCCGTCAACTCGGCGATCGATATGAATAGCTTTTTATCATTGCAATATGAAATTCCGCTCGGTCTGTATGACAGCAAGCTCATTGAAGGCGACATCGAAATGGCGATTGGTACCAAAAACGACCGTTTTGAAGGACTGAACAACCGTGAAAATACGCTGGATCGCATACTCGTTACAAGAGATGCAAAAGGCGCTTTCGGCAGTCCGTATGTCGATTCCAAGCGCACCGCAGTGACCGCACTAACAACTGAAGCGATACACATCTTCTACCTGCGCCCTTCGATGGACCGCGACACCGCACTGCAGTTATTGACCGCCGCTGGCAATATGTTCACCGGCATCAACGGCGGAGAAGCCGAAACAATCATCATCTAACTGCCTGGAGATTGTTTCAGGCAGATTCTTTTTGTTCTCATGAAAATTCTAGTATTCTTTTGATACTGAGATAAAAAAAGAGGGATACTTCATGAAAAAAGTACACAGCGATATTATTCAATTCCGCGGTAGCCATTATGATTTCGGCTTTCATCAAGGCGAATTGCTGCGTGATTCACTGCTTTTGCCGAACCGCAAATCACAACGCGGACAGAACAGCCGTCAGCTATTGACCGATGAATCAAAATCGATCGACATGCTCGAACGATTTGCCCCGCGCATCTGGGAAGAAATCGAAGGCCTTGCCGATGCATTGAAATGGCCATTCGTTGATGCTTTGCGGGAATTCGGCGGCTATTATATCGAATACACGAGAAGCGGATGTTCCATTATTAGCCGCACTGATTTTCTGGTGCGCAATTACGACAGTTCACCGCAAGGCTATGAAGGTCGATTCGCCTTATACGAACCGACAGATGGGGGTTATGCTTCGATCGGGCCATCCATGCAAATCACCGGCCGGACCGATGGCTTGAACGAAAAAGGCCTAACAATGGGTTATAACTTCATCAATCGCCGCAACTCCGCAGACGGCTTTATCTGCAATATGATCGGCCGTCTCATTCTTGAACATTGCGCGACAGTCGAAGAAGCGATCGACCTGCTGAAAGAATTGCCCCACCGCCGTTCGTTCAGTTATGTGTTATTGGATCGGACCGGACGGAGCGTCGTTGCGGAAACATCCCCGCGCAATGTCATTGTCCGTGAAGCATCTGTCTCGACGAACCATTTTGAAATCCTCTCTGAGGAAAACCGTTACCAAATCGACGACTCTAAACGCCGCGAACGAGCATTGCTGACACATGCCAGCACATCGAATGATGCCTACGCAGCGTTCCGTTTGCTGAACGATTCCGGACAGGGCGTGTTCTCGACTAAATACAGCACCGCTTCCGGCACTTTGCATACGGCCTCTTATTTTCCCGACAGCCTGGAAGTCGGTTTTGCAATCGGCCCGGACCGGCTGCCGCTCATGTTCGACTTTCAGAAATGGCTTCAAGGCGAGCGTTTGCTGGCCAAGCGCATCAACGGTAAAATTGATACCCATTTCCCATTTCCGCATCTTGACGATATGTCATCCCCACAACCGAAAAACGGCTAGAGCGAACAATCGCTCCAGCCGTTTTTTATGTGAATAAAAAGTCGGTATGGGCAAAACCTATTGCCGTATCCAACTGTCCATGAATCGACTTGCCTTTTACAGGCTTTCCTTGAAGCCAGTCGTTGAAGTTAAATACTGACGGCTCCTGGTTGCCGCCAAGGGCAAACCACACTTCCTGCTCTTTCGGCAAATAAACGGACGTATGGATCGTCCCTGCCCAACTCTTATAAAGGTCCGAAAACAACCCGCGGTCAGTATCATTGAACAAACGGTACGCACGATATGCTTCCGCTGCATCTTCCGCGTTTTGCTCGATGACCGACAAACGTTCGTACGAATCTTTCAAATAATTGCGGTTCTCGTGCTGTTGGATTTCGAAATGGTTTGTACAAGCAGAAGCTTCACGCACTACGACATTACGAGGCGTCGCTTCGATCACTTTGGTCACACCGCTTTTATCTGTCACGACATAGCTAAATGAGCCACGGTGCGGAATATCTTTCACCAAAGCGACCGCCTCTTCGATCGTCGCACAACTTTCAAGAATGATGCGGCCGATCATATAACAGACAAAGCCGTCCCCGGGGTTTTTTCGGTGCATAAAATTATAGCCCATCGCCAAGCCATGCTCGTTCATGCCGTCCATCCGTCCCAATACGCGCTGGCTAGGACCGATGATAGCATTGCCCCTGTCTGGCTGGAACAAGCAGAACCGGCCTTCATAGGTCTGTGGATGGAAGTCATAATTGCGCACCAAGAAATCCTCTCCGCTGGCAATTGAACAGCCAGACGGCGGCGCATCGATCCGGTAACCTCCAAAATCTCGCAGCACATCTTGTGTCGGCAGCTCCAAGCTGTCTTCAAGCCCTTTCAATTCTTCCCAAAGCTGTGGTGCATATTCATTGAAGGCATCTTTCGCTTCAGCTGGGTCGATGATAAAGCGCGGCCGCTTGCTTTTCCACTGGCCCCTGCGGTTTTGCAGCGTGATCGACTGCTTCAACGCTTTCCCCTGCATGACACCATAATCGTAATGGCTTCCCCTGAATTCAATAATATCGCTATGTATTGGTTTCATTTCTTTCCTACCTCCTAGCAATGTCAAATAGCCCTTGATGGATATTCGACTATTATAAAACTAAATCTCACGTTAGAACAGGAAAGGGTGCTGTAAAGTATGTGCCCCCCCTTCCACCATCAGACGATCTGTTCAGTCCGCTCAACAAACGCGTAAGCTGCAAATGTGCTGTCCAATTAAGCAGTTGATTATGACAAAAAGAAATACCAAAAAAGCCGGTGCGCAACGATTTCTTTCGCATCGGCTTTTGCTAGTATACAAATCACTCATTTTTCATGTGCCTATCTAAATAACCTCTCATTACACGATGCACAAACCATTTTTCAAGCTCCACCATGACAAACACGCTGAATCCGATCAATAATGGCCAAACCCAGTATTGAATGCCGATTGGTTCTGTGCCAAGAAGTGTGTTCATGAATGGCAAATACGTAATCGCAAGCTGGACCAAAATTAAAATTCCCGAGACGAGAAATGCAGCTTTATTGGAAAAGAAACCACGATTGAGTGCAAACCGCCTTTCACTACGGCAATTAAAAAGATAAAACAGCTGCGAAATGACTAGCGTTTGCAAGGTCATCGTCTGTAAAATTCCAACTTCGTAATTTCTAGCGGTCAATACGCTATTCATCCATAAAATGCCTCCACAGATAATTAATGAGACGAACGCAATTCGAAACATTGCATAACCACTCAAAAGCCTGATATTTGGCTTTCTAGGCGGCCTCTCCATCGTTCCGGGTTCAAGCTTTTCAAATGCTATCGCTAAAGAAATCGTCACCGCTGTAATCATATTAACCCATAAAATCTGTACCGCAGTAAGCGGAATCGTGGTACCGATTAGAATGCTGATAAAAATCAACATGCCTTCTGAAACATTTGTCGGCAAAATAAACAAAATGGTTTTTTTCAAATTATCGTAAACCCGTCGTCCTTCTTTTACGGCATTGACGATGGTGCTGAAATTATCATCGACAAGTACCATTTCAGCTGCTTCTTTCGATACTTCCGTTCCTTTGATGCCCATGGCGATTCCAATATCCGCCCGTTTCAGTGCGGGTGCATCGTTCACCCCATCACCTGTCATCGCGCAAATATGCTGTTGGGCCTGCAACGCCTCGACTAATTGTAATTTATTAGTAGGGCTTGTGCGCGCAAAAATGTCATATTCGACTGCCGCTACTGCTAATTGATCTGCATCCATCGCATCCAGCTCACTGCCTTCTAGCGCTCGCTGTCCATCCCCAATGCCCAATTTGGATCCAATTGCCACCGCAGTCTCTTTATGGTCTCCGGTAATCATTTTCACTTGGATGCCAGCTTTCCGGCACTGCGAAATTGACTCGATCACTTCATCTCGAGGAGGATCGATAATGCCAGCAAGGCCCAAAAATTCAAAACCATCCACTAAGTCTTCATGATCGATGGTTGATGAATAACTGTCAACACGCTTCATGGCTGCTGCCAGGAGACGCTCTCCGCGTTTCGCATGCTCCTTTATCTTATCCTCCCACTTAGCCCTTTCGTCGTCTGGTATCAATTGTAGAAGCTTTTCAGGTGCGCCTTTTATATAAATCCATCGTTGGTTATCTTCTTCTACGAGCGATGCCATATATTTATAAGCCGAATCGAATGGAATTTCTGCAATCACAGAAAGCGCATCCACTTGTTTGTCCGCTTTTTCGACGAGCGTTAACAAGCAGCCTTCAGTCGCTCCTCCGCTAACCGTCCAGCGCTGGTTTTTATCCTTAAGCAAATGTGCATCGTTTACCGTCTTTACGCACACTAACAATCGTTCCAATGTCGGATAGTCGGCCAGTTGCACTTGCCGGCCTTCCTTCTGTATCGCCCCTTCCGGTGAATATCCTACACCGCTAATGGCGAACTCGGCATCAGTAAGAATAACAGACGTCACCGTCATTTCATTCTTTGTCAGCGTACCCGTTTTGTCTGAACAAATTACTGTAACCGCGCCAAGCGTTTCGACTGATGGCAAATTACGGACGATGGCATTTTTCCCGGCCATGGTCTGAACACCTAGCGCTAAAATGATCGAAAGAATGGCAGGCAAGCCTTCTGGAATTGCCGCTACAGTAAGCCCGATAACTGCCAGTAATAATTCAGCTGTTCCATAATCATGAAACCAATATCCAATAAAAAACATCGCAATCGCACTAATGACGATAACGACAGAAATCAATTTACCGAAATCCGCAGTTTGTTTTAATAAAGGGGTCTGGAGTTTTTCAACCGAAGCCATTGCACTGCTTATCTTGCCAAGTTCGGTATTCGCCCCCGTCACCACCACAATCCCCACTCCAGTTCCAGAGGCGATTGAAGTACCTGCAAAAACCATGTTTGACCGATCAGCAAGCACGGTATTTTCCGGGAGACTTAACACTTGTTTTTCGACCGCATCGGATTCCCCAGTCAATGAAGATTCTTCAGCCTGTAAACTCACTGCTTCCAGTACGCGTATATCTGCTGGCACTTTATCTCCAGCCCTTAAAAACACAATATCACCCGGCACCAATTCTACAGATTGAATTTCTGTCTTGCGTCCGGAACGCATCACCGCTGCCTTAATTGAAAGCATATTTCTTATACCTTCTAAAGCCTTTTCTGCCTTACTCTCCTGAATGAAGCCGATTGCTGCATTAATGATGACCACCGCTAAGATAACTACAGTATCTACATAATGTCCAAGCCCCACTGTAATGACAGCTGCTACTAGCAATACATAAATCAACACATCATGGAAATGCTTCAAATACTTTAAAATAACCGGATCACCCTTCTCTTCGGGCAACTCATTTTTCCCATAACTGTTCAAGCGTTTAGCTGCCTCATCCGAAGTCAAACCTTCCTTCAGATCTACAGCTTGCATCTCGAGTACTTCCGTCAATTCATACTGAAACCATTGCACATCAGACAAGCTCTCACCCCCGAAATATTATCCAAGCTTTACCAATGAATAATTCCGGTTATTATACCACGCAGCAGGTTTAACAGCATCGCCTTTTATAGATCGATATGACACAATATCAAGCTTTTTAATCACTCCTCCTGTAGACTTTAAGCAGTTTTTTCACATAATAAAAAAAGGCCCTGACAATTTGTCAGGGCCTTTTTTGTAATCGCTTGGCAGAGCGATTACCTTGATACCGGCGGTCGGGGTCGAACCGACACTCCCGTGAAGGAACGGGATTTTGAGTCCCGCGCGTCTGCCAATTCCGCCACGCCGGCAAAAATGGGGCATTCCTTACTTGTTTACTTCTTTAAGGAACATTAATTATTATATTAATAAATCGTTTATATTGCAAGGGCTATTATGTTATTTTTTTAAAAAATCTCTTCTTTTTTTAAAAAAGATCAAATAAAAATCCCTGACATTTAAGTCAGGGATTTTTTAGTTATCATTGCTTGGCAGAGCAATGAAATGTGATACCGGCGGTCGGGGTCGAACCGACACTCCTGTGAGGGAACGGGATTTTGAGTCCCGCGCGTCTGCCAATTCCGCCACGCCGGCAACATATTATGGAGGCGGCAACCGGACTCGAACCGGTGGTAAGGGTGTTGCAGACCCATGCCTTACCGCTTGGCTATGCCGCCATAAAGTGGAGCGGAAGACGGGGGTCGAACCCGCGACCTCCACCTTGGCAAGGTGGCGTTCTACCACTGAACTACTTCCGCAAAAGCTGGGGTACCTGGATTCGAACCAGGGCATGACGGGATCAAAACCCGTTGCCTTACCGCTTGGCTATACCCCAATAATACTGGGGCGGACGAGGGGAATTGAACCCCCGAGTGCCGGAATCACAATCCGGTGCGTTAACCACTTCGCCACGACCGCCATCATTACTATTATTTAAATCTTTTATGAAAACTTATGGGGCGGACGAGGGGAATTGAACCCCCGAGTGCCGGAATCACAATCCGGTGCGTTAACCACTTCGCCACGACCGCCATCATATAATTTTTTAAAATTGGCAGGGGCAGTAGGAATCGAACCCACATCGGAGGTTTTGGAGACCTCTGTTCTACCGTTAAACTATGCCCCTAAAAGCTGGTGGTGGGGGGCAGATTCGAACTGCCGAACCCGAAGGAGCGGATTTACAGTCCGCCGCGTTTAGCCACTTCGCTACCCCACCTAGTGGTGCCGGAGAAAGGACTTGAACCCTCAACCTACTGATTACAAGTCAGTTGCTCTACCAGTTGAGCTACTCCGGCATGGAGAAAAAATATGGTGGGTCAGGACGGAATCGAACCGCCGACACTTAGAGCTTCAATCTAATGCTCTACCGACTGAGCTACTGACCCATATTTAATAAAAAATGGCGGTCCCGACCGGGATCGAACCGGCGATCTCCTGCGTGACAGGCAGGCATGTTAACCGCTACACCACGGGACCATTTGGTTGCGGGGGCAGGATTTGAACCTGCGACCTTTGGGTTATGAGCCCAACGAGCTACCGAACTGCTCCACCCCGCGATAGTATTAATATTTCCTTCTCTAAATATGTATGAAAGAAATGGTGGAGGATGACGGGATCGAACCGCCGACCCTCTGCTTGTAAGGCAGATGCTCTCCCAGCTGAGCTAATCCTCCATGTAATGGTGACCCCTACGGGATTCGAACCCGTGTTACCGCCGTGAAAGGGCGGTGTCTTAACCGCTTGACCAAGGGGCCATGATTTGAGCTTAAGATCTGGCGGAGAGCAAGGGATTCGAACCCTTGAGACGGTTGCCCGCCTACATGATTTCCAATCATGCTCCTTCGGCCACTCGGACAGCTCTCCATAATTGGCTCCGAAGGTAGGACTCGAACCTACGACCATCGCATTAACAGTGCGGTGCTCTACCACTGAGCTACTTCGGAATAATAATCAGACTAGCGACTTCCTACTCTCACAGGGGGAGACCCCCAACTACCATCGGCGCAAAAGAGCTTAACTTCCGTGTTCGGGATGGGAACGGGTGTGGCCTCTTTGCCATCATCACTAGACTGTATTAATTTGAAAGACAAGATTTATTATATCAATAATACTGATTTTTTCAAGCTTTTTCTTAAAAAAATCTAATCTTATTCTTTCAAAACCGGATAAATCGACATTGTGAAACGCAATCAAACTATGGTTAAGTCCTCGATCGATTAGTATTCGTCAGCTGCACGTGTCGCCACGCTT
>NZ_JBHSGL010000015.1:0-424344 GCF_042654465.1 Planococcus dechangensis
AGGTTCGGGGTGGAAGCGTGGCGACACGTGCAGCTGACGAATACTAATCGATCGAGGACTTAACCAAAATTTGATTGCGTTTCACAATGTCGATTTATCCAGTTTTGAGCGAACAAGCTCAATAGGTCCAGTGATGATGGCAAAGAGGCCACACCCGTTCCCATCCCGAACACGGAAGTTAAGCTCTTTTGCGCCGATGGTAGTTGGGGGTCTCCCCCTGTGAGAGTAGGACGTCGCTGGTCTTATAATTTTGGTCCCGTGGTGTAGCGGTTAACATGCCTGCCTGTCACGCAGGAGATCGCCGGTTCGATCCCGGTCGGGACCGTCATTCCCAAAACTGAGCACAGCGAACCCGCTGTGCTCTTTTTCTATGGAAACAATATATTTTGATTTGAAGCGCCCTATCCGCTAAACTATGGAAAGAATCAAACGAGGTGAAGAAATATGAGCTTTATTATTCAAGTGAAATCGCCTAGAGAAACAGAACAACTGGCGATGCGTTTAGCTGGGCTATTGCAGCCTCGAGATATTGTTACGCTTGAAGGAGATCTTGGTGCTGGCAAAACAACATTCACCAAAGGATTGGCAAAAGGACTTGGCATCGAGCGCACAGTCAACAGTCCAACATTTACTATACTTAAACAATACGAAGGTACACTTCAGTTAAATCATTTCGATGTCTATCGCTTGGAAAACAGCGATGAGGATATTGGATTTGATGAATTGTTCGCAGAAGAAGCTGTATCGGTAATTGAATGGGCTCAATTTATTGAAGATTATTTACCGGGTGAGCGCTTAGGAATCATAATCCGTCGCTTGTCTGAAGAGGGGCGCGAAGTGGAATTTCAGCCGCGAGGTGCACGCTATGAAAACCTATGCAGGGAGCTAATGCGATGATTTTAGGAATTGATACGTCAAATTCACCTTTGGCTGTAGCTTTGGTGAAAGACGATGCAGTATTAATAGAAGAAACCCATAACTTGAAAATTAATCATTCACTGACAGCGATGCCTGCAGTGGAAGAAATAATGAAAAAAGCGAAGGTGGTCCCAGGCGACTTGACCCGAATCGTTACAGCAGAAGGTCCTGGTTCTTATACAGGCGTACGCATCGGACTGACAATCGCGAAAACCTTGGCCTGGTCATTAAAAATTCCACTTGTTACAGTATCGAGTTTGAAAGTACTGGCTGCAAATGGGCTAGGATTTAATGGTTTGATTTGTCCCGTAATGGATGCCAGACGGGGAACGGCCTTTACCGCACTTTATGATGGAGAAACGTTAGAGGCGATTGTGCCAGACCAGCACAGTGATTTCAAAACATTTTTGGAGCAAATTCGCGCTTATGATCGCACAGTCTTGTTTACTGGGATAGATCTTGAGATTCACCGCCCATTGATCGAAGAAATAGTGGGAGATCAGGCTCGGTTTGCCCCGATGCAAAATCGGCTTCCGCGTGCGGCGAATTTGATTGCTTTGGCAGCAGGTGAACCAGAACAAGACGTTCATCACACGGTCCCGGAATATCAGCGTATTACAGAAGCCGAAGCCAATCTGGTGAAACCTGATAAAGGCGAAAGCCAATGAGCGAACAAGTGACATTTCGAAAAATGACGCTGCATGATGTGGACGAGGTTTATAAAATTGAAAAAGAATCGTTTACGCTTGCTTGGACCAAAGAAGCGTTCGAGCAGGAAATGGTAAAGAATGAGTTTGCTTATTATGTGGTGGCAGAGACCGAAGAAGCGATCGTCGGGTATTGCGGCATGTGGCTTGTCATGGATGAGGCGCATATTACAAATATCGCGATATCGCCATCACAGCGAGGTAAAAAGCTGGGTGAAGCCTTGATGAAGGCGGCTATCGATTCGGCAAAAGCGCAAGGGGCCAAGCTTATGACATTAGAAGCGCGTGTCAGCAATATTGTTGCAATCAATTTATACAAAAAACTAGGATTTCAAAATGGAGGCATCCGAAAAGGCTATTATACGGATAACCAAGAAGATGCCATAGTTATGTGGGTGAATTTTGATGAATGAAGACAAATATGTATTAGGAATAGAAACGAGTTGTGATGAGACGGCGGCTTCTGTCGTGAAAAACGGAACCGAGATTATCTCGAACGTCGTCGCTTCGCAAATCGAAAGCCACAAGCGTTTTGGCGGTGTGGTGCCGGAAATCGCTTCCAGACATCATGTAGAGCAAATCACCATTGTGATTGAAGAAGCGCTTCAACAGGCAAACCTGACGGCGGATAAGCTATCAGCAGTAGCGGTTACTGAAGGTCCTGGGCTTGTGGGGGCCCTTCTTGTCGGCGTTAATGCTGCGAAGGCGTTTGCCTTTGCGCATAGTTTGCCGCTAGTCGGTGTACACCATATCGCAGGTCATATTTATGCGAATCGTTTAGAGCAGGAAATGGAGTTCCCTCTTTTGGCATTGGTCATTTCAGGCGGCCATACAGAATTGATTGTCATGCAAGAACACGGCGACTTTACAGTGATTGGCGAGACGCGCGATGATGCGGCGGGAGAAGCTTACGATAAGGTGGCGCGCACCTTGAATCTGCCTTATCCTGGCGGTCCGCACATAGACCGCTTGGCACAAGATAGTACAACAGCAGTCGATTTTCCGCGTGTCTGGCTTGAAGAAGGTTCTTATGATTTCAGCTTTAGTGGCTTAAAGTCGTCGGTGCTGAACTATATGCACAATTTGAAGCAGCGCGGGGAGAGCCCTATGCCGGAAGCTGTCGCTGCTGGGTTTCAAAACAGCGTTGTGGAAGTGGTGACGGAAAAGACTGTGCGTGCCGCAAAGGAATTCGGTGTCAAACAAGTCATCGCAGCGGGAGGCGTGGCGGCGAATAAAGGCCTTCGCAAATCACTTACAGAGGCTTTTGAGAAAGAAGGTTTGCCATTTTACATTCCACCGCTTCCGCTTTGTACGGATAATGCTGCAATGATCGCAGCGGCGGGTACTGTTATGTATGAAAAAGGATTGACCGGAAATATGGCAATGAACGGCCGCCCAGGTATGCCTTTGAGTTCGTGGATCTAAACAGCAACCATATCGTAATTCTTCCGGAATTGCGATATGGTTGCTTTTTTTATGGAAAGATCCAAATATTACAAGGACATGGATATGTATTTTCTGTCAATAGAGAACATTTGTACTTATGCACAATTTGTGAATAACCTGTTTATAACCAGTCAATAAACAGTGGATTTTCTATATATTGTGGGTTATGAGGTGGAAAACTATGTGTATAAAATAAAAATGCCTTGTGGATAATGTGTGTAACTATGTTGACAGTTGATATTATCGCATCGTTGTTGTGCACAAATCTGTGGAAATGTATATTTTCCTAAATGGTATTGACCTATATGTAGACAAAGAAAAAACCGCATACCCAGTATGCGGTTTACGGATTTATTTCTTCGAGCTGTTCTTGGAGTTCCAGCCAGTCGCTCATGGCTCGCTCGTGGGCTTGGTTTAGTTCTTCAAGACGCGCTTGCAAGGGCATCACGCGTTCATGGTCTTGGAAAATATCAGGCTCGCATAGTTGTTCTTCTAAAGCGGCGATTTCTTCATCGAGCGTTTCCATCGTTTGCTCGATTTCGGTATTTTTCCGCAGCAATTGGCGCTCCAATTTTTTGGCTTCTTTGTCGATTTGCGAAGTTGAACTGCTCACTGTGGATTCCGGCAGCTTAGCTTGGGCTTCCAAGGCATCGAGTGCTGCGAGCTCTTCGGTTTCGAGTTTTTTCTCAACATAGTAATCGTAATCGCCTAAGTATTCGGTCGTGCCATCAGCTGATAACTCGACTACTTTTGTTGCGATCCGGTTCATAAAATAGCGATCGTGCGAAACGAACAGCAACGTGCCGGGGTAATCAATCAATGCGTTCTCCAGTACCTCTTTGCTATCAAGGTCCAAATGGTTGGTCGGCTCATCGAGGAGCAGGACGTTGGCTTTTTGCATCATCAATTTAGCCAGTGCGACGCGGGCTTTCTCGCCGCCGGATAAAGTCGAGACTGGTTTCAAGACGTCGTCCCCGGTGAACAGGAAGCGGCCGAGAACGCCGCGGATGTCCTTTTCATTTACTTGCGGGTAGTCGTCCCATAATTCGTTGAGCACCAGCTTGTTGCCTTTCAAATTGGCTTGCTCCTGGTCGTAATAGCCGAACTGGATGCCCGTGCCGTAATGGATGTCGCCAGCGAGTGCAGGCAGTTCTTTCATGATGGTCTTGAGCAGCGTCGATTTGCCGACACCGTTCGGGCCGACAAGTGCCAGGCTTTCAGTACGATATAGTTTTAATGAGACGTTTTTCGACACGGCGTGGTCGCCATAACCGACAGATAAGGATTGGATGTTCAAAACATCGTTACCGCTTTGTTTTTTGATTTCAAAGCCGAAGCGCGCGGATTTTTCGTCGCCTTCAGGAGCGTCCATCCAATCGGTTTTCTCGAGCACGCGGCGTCTGCTTTGTGCCATTTTGGTGGTGGACGCGCGGACCAGGTTGCGTGCGACGTAATCTTCCAGTTTGGCTTTTTCGTCTTGCTCTTTTTCGTAATGTTTGCGGTCGAGTTCATATTGCTTTGCTTTTTCGCTCAAATAGCGGCTGTAGTTCCCTGTATATTTGCGGACTTTTTTTCGTGACACTTCGTAGACGAGTGTGACGACTTGATCGAGGAAGTAGCGGTCATGAGAGACGATGAGCAAAGCTCCGGGATAGTTTTTCAAGAAATTCTCAAGCCAGCTTAATGTCTCGATGTCCAAATGGTTGGTCGGCTCATCGAGTATGAGCAGCTGCGGTTTGGCAAGCAGATGCTTCGCAAGCATGAGTCGGGTTTTTTGCCCGCCTGACAGGGAAGTGATTTTCTTTTCGTAGTCTTCCGGATAAAACTTCATGCCATGAAGGACTGCGCGCGTATCGGCTTCGAATTGATAACCGCCGGCGTCTTTGAAGTTGGTCTGTAGCACATCATACTCCTGCATGACTTTGGCGTTGCGTTCGGAATCATTATAGACATCCGGATCCGCCATCGCGGCTTCGAGCTGGCGCAGCTTGGCTTCCTGGTCGCGGAAATGGGCAAAGATCTTCATCATTTCCTGCCAAACGGTGGCATCTGAGTTCAAGTCGCTTTGTTGTTCCAAGTAGCCGATCGACAAATCTTTCGGCATCGTTATATCGCCGCTGTCATAGGACATTTCCCCGGCGATGATTTTCAGCAGCGTGGATTTTCCGGCACCGTTGCGCCCGACAAGAGCCACGCGGTCGCGGTGCTGGACTTCAAGTTTGGCGCCTGAGAGGATCTCTTCGGCACCAAATGATTTATGGATTTGATTTACTTGCAATACGATCATTAGGGTCACCTCTATTCTCTTTAAGTGTAGCTGATGGAGAGTAGCTTCGCAATCGAGCCAGCCTTTACATATGTAGGCTTGTCATGTAAGATTGATACGATTTGACAACAGTTCAGAAGGAAGCGATCACATGCTTGACGAATCACCGAAAATCCCGCAGGCGACAACGAAGCGCTTGCCTCTTTATTACCGGTTTCTCCAGAATTTCGCCAATGCCGGACAGAAACGCATTTCCTCACAAGAGTTGAGCGAAGCGATGAAAATCGACTCGGCTACGATACGCCGCGACTTTTCGCATCTTGGTGCGCTCGGCAAAAAAGGTTATGGCTATGATGTACAGGAACTGCTGGCGTTTTTCCGCAAGACGCTCGACCAGGATGAAGCGACCAATGTCGCCTTGATCGGTGTCGGCAGCCTCGGCAGCGCATTTTTGAAATACAATTTCCACCGCAACCACAACACGAAGATCATTCTTGCCTTCGATACGAACAGCCCGATTGAAGGACAGAAAATCAGCGGCATCGATACGTATCATCCGGACTTGATCGAAGCGAAGATCAAGGAGTATGGCGTTGAAGTCGTTATCTTGACGGTACCTTCGCGTTCGGCGCAGGAAGTGACTGACCGGCTTGCGCAGACGGACATCAAAGGCATACTCAATTTTACGCCGGTGCGCATTTCGGTGCCTGATCATATCCGTGTCCAGACGATCGATTTATCTGTCGAGCTGCAAACTTTGATCTACCAGATCAAGCATGATTAACATAAAACCTTCACATTTGAACGGCCTTTGGAAATAGCCAAAAGCCCGCGTTTCAGTTACACTATAACCATACTACAGGAGGTGTCTTATATGGCTCCAGGTCCACTAAGTTTAATCATCATCGGGATTGTCGCATTGCTGATTTTCGGCCCGAAAAAATTGCCGGAACTAGGTAAAGCATTCGGTTCTTCATTGCGTGAATTCAAAAACGCGACAAAAGGATTGGCTGACGACGACGAAGATGACAAAAAAGTTGAAACAGCGAAGAAAGATCAATTAGACAAGAAAGACGAGCACAAGTAACCTGATAGGATGTTTGTCCGATGACTCAACAAAATGAAATGACAGTAGTTGAACATATAGGTGAACTTAGAAAACGGCTGACCTTGATAGTCGTTTTCTTTCTGTTGGCGCTCATTGCGGGATTTTTCTTAGCCGAGCCATTGATCCGCTATTTACAGTTCAGTGAAGAGGCGCGGAATTTGACGCTGAATGCGTTCCGCATTACCGACCCGATCAAGATTTACATGCAAGTGATGATGATATTGGCGCTGATCATTACATCGCCATTGATCATGTACCAGTTTTGGGCATTTATCAGCCCTGGGCTTCATGAGCGGGAGCGGAAAGTGACGCTCAGCTATATCCCGTTTTCTTTGTCGCTGTTTATCGGGGGCATCGCGTTTTCGTATTTGATCTTGTTTCCTTACGTAATCGGATTTATGCTCAATATTTCGGAAAGTTTGGAGATTCAAGAAACGATCGGGATCAATGAGTATTTCCAGTTCTTGTTCCAAATTACTTTGCCGTTCGGCTTTATTTTCCAGCTGCCGGTGTTGATGCTGTTTTTGACGCGTCTCGGGATTTTGACGCCGATGCAGATGACGAAGTATCGCAAGTATGCGTATTTGGCGCTGGTGACGATTGCCGCGTTCATTACGCCGCCTGATGTCGTGTCGCATTTGATTGTGACTTTGCCGCTGATTTTGTTGTATGAATTCAGCTTGGTGATTGCACGCATCGGCTACCGCAAGTTTCTGCGGGCAGAACAGCAGCAGGCGATCGAAGAACAGACAGAAGACCTTCCACCGAAATAAGGGTGGAAGGTTTTTTGTTGCTTTCCTACAGATGCTGAGCTAGTGATATAAAAAAGAGAAGAGAAAAGAAAAGAAAAGAAAAGATAGTAATAGCTGGCGCTATTCGACTGCGCTGCAGGGGCTGCTTGCCGTGGTGCGGGTGTTGAGCCAAGGCGGGAAGAGCACCGCCTTTGTCTCGCCAGCCCGCTAGGTGCCACAGGCGTCAGCCCCTTCCGCTCCGTCGCTAGCTTGAGAGCAGAATAAATATTTCATCACTTTCTTAACTAGGTTTATGTAAATAGCTTCTGCCTTTTCGAAACGTATCGGCTAGTGGAATTAGTAATCAATCAAATGTGCAGAATTTTTTCATCCATTCTATCGCCCTCTCATCAGTTAAGTCACGGGCTAGCTAACCAGTGCTAGCCCGAAAGATGTTGCATCTACACGTGCATCTCTCAATGAAATGTAAAAACAGCCTCGCGCTTAAGGGCGAAGCGAAGCAATGAGACAAGTGGTCTTCTTGGCTTATTGCGAAAGCTCAACCCTAAGCGAGGCTGCGACATATAACAGGATGCTTCAATCAACCATGTCTCAGTTGCACAAGCCTCTTCCAACTCCAATCATCCTCTACCAAATAAACGCATGCCAAAACACGGATGAAACATGAAGAAGCGGTTTCAATTGCTCATCTTCAAAACAACGAAATCATAAAGCAGCCTCGTGCTAACGGGCATGAAAACCGCCGCTCAAACAAGTGAGCGGCGGTTTTAGGTTATTGCAAGTTTTCCATTTGTTTCAGGAAGTTTTCGATTTTGTCCATATTGAGTTGGATGAGCATAACGTAGCCGTTGAGCAGGATGTGCGCGATGATTGGTGTGATTATGCGCTTTGTTTTCTGGTAGAGAGCTGCCAGGATCAAGCCGGTGGTGAAGTAGAGCAAGAGGTGCGTGAATTCCATATGGACGAGCGCGAAGGCCAGTGCGGATATCGCTGTGGCGAACCAGAAGTTCATCGTTTGGTTCAACGAGCCGAAGACGACTCTGCGGAAGACGAGCTCTTCTAGGACCGGTCCGAAGAAGACGACGGCGATAATCGCATATGGGACGACTTCAGCGATGCGCACGAGCGTCTGGGTATTTTCAGAGCCTGGGTCGATGCCGATTGCCATTTCGATCATGGCGGCGATCGATTGGCCGATAATTAATAGAAGAAAGCCGAAGATGCCCCAAGCGATTGCTGCAGCCATACTTGATTTTTGGCCTTTCCATATATTGAAGAAATTGCGGTCGCGCATAATGAGCAGCATCGTAACGAGAAAGCCGATGCCCATCGTCAGGAAGATCAGCCAGCCGGAAGTCGAGGCGCGCGCTGTTGCGTCATCGAGCCCTTGGTCGCGGAAATAGCCGAGCGTCGGGCCGACGAAGAAAATCGGCAATAGCTGCACGGCGATAAAGACCAGCAGGACGAGAAGCGGCGTGCGCATATGTTTGCGCTTGCGCCCTTTCGGCTTGCCCGTTATTGAGCTTTTGTAAGTTGAGGTCATGTAGTCATATTCCTTTCTGTGCAAGTGCTTCTTTTATTGTAGGGCTTAACGGAAAATCCCGCAAAGAATTCAAAGTGAGTCAGGGTTTCTGCTTGCAATTGACTGAAGATTTTATTAAACTTATCTATGTGTTAGCACTCAAGCTTAGAGAGTGCTAAGAGAATAATCTAGTTAATTCAAGGAGGGTGTTTCAATTGTTAAGACCATTAGGAGATCGTGTCATCATTGAGCTCGTCGAAAAGGAAGAAAAGACATCTAGCGGAATCGTCTTGCCGGGATCGGCGCAGGAAAAGCCGCAGGAAGGCAAAGTGATTGCGGTGGGCAATGGACTTATCCGTGAAAATGGACAGCGCACAGAGCTGGACGTAGCCGAAGGGGACCGTGTCGTTTTTGCGAAATACGCGGGTACCGAATTGAAATACGAAGGCAAAGAATACTTGATCTTACGTGAAAACGACATTCTTGCGATTGTCGGTTAATCAACCATAAATTCTTACCAATAGGAGGAACCGAATCATGGCAAAAGAAATTAAGTTCAGTGAAGATGCACGCAGCTTGATGCTGCAAGGTGTAGATAAATTAGCGGACGCGGTCAAAGTGACACTTGGGCCAAAAGGGCGCAATGTTGTGCTTGAGAAGAAATTCGGCACGCCGCTTATTACGAACGACGGCGTAACGATCGCCAAAGAAATCGAACTGGAAAACGCTTTTGAAAACATGGGCGCGAAATTGGTGGCGGAAGTTGCTTCCAAAACAAACGACATCGCCGGTGACGGTACGACAACTGCAACGGTCCTTGCGCAAGCGATGATCCGTGAAGGCTTGAAAAACGTCACAGCTGGCGCCAACCCTGTCGGCATCCGCCGCGGAATCGAGATGGCAGTGGAAAGCGCTGTTACTGGATTACAATCGATTTCCCAGCAAATCGAAGACAAAGAATCGATTTCACAAGTAGCGGCTATTTCTTCGGGCGACGAGGAAGTCGGCAAATTGATCGCAGAAGCGATGGAGCGTGTCGGTAACGACGGCGTCATCACATTGGAAGAATCACGCGGCTTCACGACGGAACTCGATGTCGTTGAAGGGATGCAATTCGACCGCGGCTACCAGTCTCCTTACATGGTGACGGATTCCGATAAAATGGAAGCGGTTCTGGAAAATCCGTTCATCCTTGTCACGGACAAGAAAATCGGCAACATCCAAGAAATCCTTCCAGTGCTCGAACAAGTCGTTCAGCAAAGCAAACCGCTCCTCATCATCTCTGAAGATGTTGAAGGCGAAGCGTTGGCAACACTTGTCGTCAATAAATTGCGCGGCACATTCAACGCAGTGGCTGTTAAAGCTCCTGGATTCGGCGACCGCAGAAAAGCGATGCTTGAAGACATTGCAGCACTCACTGGCGCTGAAGTAATCACAGAAGACCTCGGTCTTGACTTGAAATCCGCGAACATCTCCCAGCTTGGCCGCGCTGCGAAAGTCGTTGTTTCGAAAGACAACACGACCATCGTTGAAGGCAACGGCGATTCGGAGAAAATCATTGCGCGCGTGGCGCAGATCCGTAGCCAGCTTGAGGAAACTACTTCTGAGTTCGACCGCGAAAAACTGCAGGAGCGCTTAGCGAAACTTGCTGGCGGAGTGGCAGTCATCAAAGTCGGCGCAGCAACTGAAACAGAATTGAAAGAGCGCAAATTGCGCATTGAAGATGCATTGAACGCAACGCGTGCAGCGGTTGAAGAAGGCATCGTCGCAGGCGGCGGTACAGCACTCATCAACGTTTACAACCAAGTAGCGGAAGTGGCGGCGCAGCAAGAAGGCGACGTCGCGACAGGCATCAACATCGTGCTTCGTGCACTTGAAGAGCCTGTACGCCAAATCGCAACGAACGCAGGCCTTGAAGGCTCGATCATCGTTCACCGCCTGAAATCCGAAGAAGTCGGCATCGGCTTCAACGCAGCAACAGGCGAATGGGTCAACATGCTTGAACAAGGCATCGTCGATCCAACGAAAGTGACGCGCTCAGCGCTTCAAAACGCAGCCTCTGTAGCCGCGATGTTCCTAACGACGGAAGCAGTCGTCGCAGACATCCCGGAACCAGCAGGACAAGGCGGCGGCATGCCTGATATGGGCGGCATGGGCGGCATGATGTAAAAAGAACTCCCGAACCTTGTTATTACAGGGTTTCGGGAGTTTTCTTTTTGTTTTGGGCAACAATTGGGCAACAATGGATTTTCACGGCAACAATTTACTGCAATTTCTCGGTCAAAGAGGATAGGTGATTGCTGAACAATTGAGAAGCTTCTGCTTTAGTATTTCTCGTCATGTGCGTGTAAATATTCATTGTGGTGTTAATGTCCGTATGGCCAACTCTGCGTTGAATTTCTCCAATCGGTACGTTCGCTTCAATCAATAGGGAGATATTTGTATGCCGGAAGCTGTGGGGAGTGATGTGCTTATTCGAATCGAAGAGCTTCATCAGACGCTGCAAGCGAATGGCCACTTTCTTAATGGATGGCGGGTAACCTTCTTCATCTGCAAACAAGAAGCCGTAGTCCTTATAAATCTTGCGGTTTTTCATCTTCAATTCTTTTTGTTGTCTGAGATTGTCTTTGATCATCCCAATAACGAACGGATCTAAATCAAACTTTCTGGTGGACCCTTTAGTCTTGGGGGTAAGCAGCTGGAAGGTTTTTTTGTTGTTTGAAGGATTGTAGTAGGTTTTCGTGATGCTGATCTCATTCGTAGCAAAGTTGATGTCCGATTCTTTCAAAGCTAATAATTCCCCAATGCGTAAACCCGAATAGGCCAATGTAGTAAATAAAACTAAGTCACCGCGTAATCCGGATTTTCGAGTTAACAAGAGAAATTCCGTTAGTTCTTCGCGATCGAAGAAGTTTTCGATTTCTTCATATTCCTCTTCCACAACATCTTTCTTCATCCGAGGTTTTTCGAAATGCTGCGTCGGGTTCACTTTAATCAGCTGCAGCTTGTGGGCGTGGTTGAAAATCATGCGGCCAGTGCTGTGAATACTATCTATATAGTTTTCACTAAACTGAAGGCTTAAGTCATCCATTCTTTGCTGGTACATGGAGAGGGTAATGCTGCTGACAGGATAATGCTCCCACACGTCCAAGAGGCGCTTAGCGGCAATTCTACGAGCTCTCACGCTGCTTACTTTGGCACGTTTTTCATAGTGGGCAAGCCATTGGTCCACAAAGGCGCTGAATGTGGTGCTGGATTCCTTTACGTATGTGCCTTGCTTCAATTCCTCTTCAATCCGGCGCGCTTCGTTCTTAGCAGCTGTCTTGGTGCGGAATCCAGACTTTCTTATTTTAGTGTACTTCTGAGTGACTGGATCCTTGCCGGCGCTAACGATGTATTCCCAGGAGCCGTTTTTTTCGCGGAAGTGGGCCATGGGTTAATCACTCCTTTTTCTCTTTTGAGAAGGTTCTTTCTAAAAAATCTAATAAGAATGCTTTATCTTTTTCGTTGAATAAAGTTTCTTTGTAATATACATCAGCATTCATTACAAGGATTGAATATAAATCAAGTTGTTTCTTTTTCGGAGGATGTGCTAAACCGAAAGGAGTAGATTCTCCAAAAGCTTCTATTAAAGATAATTCATTGTGTTCTTGCTGAGTATATCCAGCTAAATCCATAAGTTTTATAAATGGAACGTCGTAATAATAAGATAGTTTTCTAAGGATTTCAGGAGTGGGCTTTCTCACATTGTTAGTTCGGGGGTCATAACCTTTTTCTAAGGTGCTTAAATAAGTATGACTAATCTTAGCTTCTTCTGCAGCTTTTCTAATAGATTTTTCCTTTGTTTTTCGTAACTCTTTTAGATATTTGCTTAACTCATTCATTAATAGCGCCCCTTCTAAAAGTTTATTTGATTTAATTGTAATTCTTGGTTGACAAAAATACAAGTTATAATTTACACTGTATTCAAGGAGGTGGTATTCATGAATTACAATAACTTGAAAGATATTCGTATAGAAATTGGAATGTCTATTGCTGAATTATCCAGAAGATCAAAAGTTAGCAGGATGACTATTAGTAAAATTGAAAATGGAGAAAGTAATCCAACTATCAAAACCATAGTAGCTCTTTCGAAGGTTTTGAAAAAAAGTCCAAATGAGATTTTTTTTAACGTAAGTGTAAATCATGAATTACAATAGAGGGGGGGTGAAATTGAATGTTCCAAATTCAAATTGATGAAAATGCATTGAAGCAACTCTATCTGTCAAAAATAGAGGAACGTCTCGAATCGATAGAGCAAGAAGTTTTCTTCTTCTCTTCCAAAGAGTTATGCCACTACTTAGGGATGTCTTGGAACACAATCGTGAATAATCTGCTGATCGATGAAGACTTTCCACATTTGAGAGTAGGCAGTCGTTGGATTTTCCCGGTTCAGGAAGTCAAAGAGTACATGAAAGTTTATACGGGAGAAGTTAAAAAGAATGGCGGCGATGTCCTTAGGTACCGGAGGACTAAAAAATGAAGAATCTCAATTCATTTTTCTTCGGAAACGAAATAGTCCCCTGGGAGGATGCACTGTGGTTTTATGGAACACATTTCGCGGCACTTTGCATTATGGCATTCTTGATGATTTCAATTACAAACTAAGGAGCTGGAAAAAATGACAGTAAAACATTTGACAGTAAACAAAGCAATCGAAGAGGGAATTACTTTTGCCTTGGAAATTGAAGAAGTCGGAGCTGCATACCTGGGCACAATGGTGGCCAAAGGTAATGAACAACATGGAATAAATTACCAAGCAAGAAGCGCCGAGGAGATTAAAGAAGATTTCGAGTGTTTTAAGTCAGGTGTCCTTAAACTTAAAAAGCTAATAGCCGAAGGGTACGAGAAATGTGTACCAACAGAAAAATGTTTGTCGCTGAAAGAAGCGCGGATTATCGGCGGCGTCCATCCAGTTATCCTTTCGGAACGCTTAGGAATTTCAACAACATATCTTGAAAGATTAGAAAACGGTGAAGCTAAGCAATCACTTACGTGGGATCAAGCGATGATTCATTATCAATCTACTTATCTTCAGGGGATGAAAATGGATTTTATCAATTGGTCACTGAAACAAAAAAAAGCCCTTCGCACGGGAATGCGAAAAGGCTAGTGAATAAAACATTTAGTTAAAAACTGTAACAATTGAGCAGTTGCGGAAGGCTGTGAACCTCCAGATATGACAACTACATCGGATAAATCAAGTTTACCAAAAAAATCGTCAGATAACAATATAAATAATGATTCTAAAATGCTTCGCGCAGCACTAGGCTATGCCCAGCGACTGAACTTTAAAGTATTTCCCTTACACTCAATCGAAAACGGACAGTGTAGCTGTGGGAAAGCGGACTGCAAGAATCCAGGGAAACATCCCCGCTGGAAAAAAGGATTAATAGAACATGGTTTGAAGGCAGCCACTAGCGATACCCAAAAAATTCGCCATTTCTGGACACTATGGCCGAATGCGAATATCGGTATTGCAACTGGGGCGGCGAGTGGTTTCTGGGTGCTGGATGTGGACACGAAGGACGATGGTCCGGAATCACTAGAACAACTAATCGATTCCTATGGTGAATTGCCCGATACCGTTCAAGCTATAACAGGATCGAACGGAACTCATTATCTTTTCACCTATAGAGAAGGTATTCAAAACCAAGCGAGCCAAATAGCTAAAGGCCTAGATATCCGGGGAGAAGGCGGATATATAGTTGGCTCTCCATCTATGCACATCAGTGGTAAACGGTATGAGTGGGAAGTATCAAGTCACCCGTTGGAAACAGCTATACAAGATGCTCCTGAATGGCTTTTAGCTTTAATACAAGCCAATGCAGGTAGTAAACCGACAGCCAAACCTGTAAGTCACTGGACAACTATCCTGTCAGGGGTAGGAGACGGCCAGCGCAATCATTCTGCAGCATCGTTGACCGGTTATCTTCTGCGAAAAGGTCTGGATCCCGAAATTGCGTTTCTACTGATAAACGGATGGAATCGTGGAATGAATAATCCGCCGATGGCCGATGCAGAATTAGCTAGAACGTTCATAAGTATTTTAAATAAAGAACTCAACAAGTCAGGAGGTGAGATACGTATTGAATATGACTGAAATCAGAAAAGAGAATTTTCAAGATGAACAAAAATACTCTATTCCACCGGAAGTCCAAGAAGTGATTGAAAAGGCGAGAGAACAAAAAGGAAGTACCACGAAAAAGCCGTTAGATTTTGTGCTAAATAAAGACGGAGCAATAAAAAAGACGTTATCAAATTTAAGGTTGATGTTGCTCTTAACCCCTCAAGTCAAAGGAATCGGCTTTGATGAATTCGCTCAAGAAATAACAGTGAATATGCATCCTATTACTGACGAGTTCATCGTTGATCTTCGACTTTCGGTAGACAGAGAGTATTCCCTGACATTCACAAAAGAAGACATCCTCCAGATGGTGAGTTCTATCGCTAGAGAAAAGAACTCGTATCATCCTATAAAGCAACATATTGAATCAAAGGTATGGGATGGAAAACCTAGGGCAGACAGTCTCTTTATAGATTACCTCGGAGCTGATGATAATGCATACTCACGTGCAGTCGCTAGAAAATGGCTCGCGGGAGCAGTAGCTCGTATTTATGAGCCCGGAGTAAAAATGGAGATGGTGCCGGTTTTGCAAGGCAAGCAGGGAGTGGGAAAAAGCACACTAGCGAGCAAGCTTGGAGGGGGATTTTTCGTGGACAGTCTTGCCTCTCTAGGGAAATCAAAAGATGATTATCAGCTACTAATTGGATCTTGGATTATCGAGCTTGGTGAGCTGGCCAGTTTCAATAGCACTGAAACTGAAAAAGTGAAGTCTTTTATTAGCGCAAAGTTCGATAAAATTCGCTTGCCATACAGTGTGATTCCACAGAAATATTACCGGACTTGCGTCTTTATTGGAACAACTAATAATAGCGAGTTTCTAAACGATTTAACAGGCAACAGGCGTTTTTTTCCTATACCTTTAAAAAACTCTGCGGAGTTGGACATTTTCAAATTAGACGATGAAACAATTCAACAGATATGGGCAGAAGCATTTCTAAGGTATAAGGAAGGGGAAAAACTGTTCTTGGATGTGGAAGCGGATCTTGAAGCTGCCGAGGAGTACCGCAATCAAGCGACAGAAGAAAGCCTATTTTTCATTAGCATTAATGACTTTCTAGAAATGAAAGTACCGGAGAATTGGGATTCTATGAATATGGACGAAAAGAGATACCAATTCGAAAACTCCCAGCGAGGACGTTCTGTATCGGGTGCTAGCGCAATTAACAAGACTACCGCGAAGGAAATCGCTTATATGCTCGGATTAGATGCAAAAGATAGAAACGCCAATTCGCAAGCTAAGAAAATTAAATTGTACATGGATAACCGCGAAGACTGGGAAAGTAAACCAGTTTTAATGAAAGGCAAGACCCAAAGAGGCTATAAGAGGAAGTGAACTAAAAATGTAATATGTAATGAAAAATGTAATACCTACTAGCCTTAGAGCTGTATGGGTTTCAGAACAATTCATTACATATTACATCATTTCTTAAAGTTTCAAAAAGTTAAAGATATACGCTAACCATAGAGTGCCTGTATATATTTCTAAAATTATGTAATAAGTAATCGAGGTGGCGAAAGTCAACGTGCGTAAGGGATTCAGCTATTACATGCACAATTACAAATTACATTTTCAGAGGAGGACCTAGAATGGTCATAGTCGCAAAAAATCAAAGAGACCTTGAAATAAACAGACCGACAGAGTACGAAAAACTCTATCTATTCGAAAAAATGATGTTAAGTGGATGGATTGTGAATACGCTCTTGCCTTATAAAATCAAGTCTTATAATTCACCTACGTCATATCGACTAAAGCATATATTCGAGAAGTCTCCCACTGGGTTTTATATATCGAATGGCGTGTTCAAAGGCGCGATGTTAAACGCTGGTTTCACTCCAAAGGATGAACAGCATCTGAACTGGACATTCACATTGTCGCGGAAGCTGAACAACATTGACCCGGCTAAACTACCGCGTTGGTAACAGGAAGCACCCAACACGCAGGAGGTGATCACATGAACGAAACCCAGCAACTATCCGTCTGGAATATGCTGCAGAACGCAAAAGCCATGCAAGAAGCGCTCAAGATGGAATGGGAGCGAACCGATTACTTCCAGGAGCTATACTCAGATATTCGCTACTACGGCTATCGATACAACGATGGCTCTGATCCACCCGGCCAATCGCCGGCTACTGATACGCAAGCGCTCGAAATCTTAGATGCTAAGCAGGCCTATGATTTACGAATCATCAAACTGAAAGAGAAATACTCTCGGTGGCGAGCGTTCTTACAGACAATCGACGAGCAGACAGCACAACTGCTTGAGAATCATTTTGAGCTAGGCCAAGAGGTTACGCATCGGGATTTAACCTTCTTATTCCGCTCTGCATCCCGTGCCTGGGAGAGCATGGAGAACGCTCGTGAGAAGGGTGCCGAAGAAGAGGTGCGTGAAGAGTATCAGGAAATGTGCAGGAAGTTTCCGGAGCTGCGTAGGAAGTCGCCGCGCCGGCATCCGTACTTAATCGATGGGGAGATTGTGCAGCTTACTCAAATGGAATACACGATGAAACAAAGTCGTGAATACTATGCAACTAAATAAGGCAGAGGAGGAGTTAAACGTGAAAGAACCAGAACGCCGCATTGTTACTGTGAGGTCTAAAAAAGAATTGCTGGAGCAACGGGAAACAGACCCGTATTACCTTCACAGAAAAGAGCAGGAGAAATTGAAGTTGAAGGCTATCGGCTTGCCACAAAAAGAAATAGAGGAACGTATTGATTTGATTATGCAATTGGAAATGAGAAACGACAAATACAAAACAGGGAGTGTCGGCAAATGATGAAGTACAAAATCGATGAGATTAAACAAGACCAACGGATGCGTAAACAGTATGGGGAAAGACGGCAGTTGGCAGAAGCTGAGCTGCAGAAGAAATTAGGATCCGCACCACGCTTATCAGAAGTGGATCGTGCATCAGTCAAGAAACATATGGCGAGCATCCAGAAGCATAATGACTTTACGTTTGCATTCCAGGGAGAGCTTAAAGAACGGGGGCTGGATTACTCAAGCATGAATGTCCATGGTTCGGCTCACTTCGAACATGCGAATAGAGAAGCAATGAATTTGAAAAAAGAAATCAGACGCATACTAAATCCATACCTTGTTTTCTGGCATGAAGAACCGGACCCAACAACTCTGGTCTTCTACAATTCTAAGAAGCATCGATACCACAACCCAGACAAGGAAGTGGTAAAACTTCTTGAGCAAGTTGAAGCGTTGCGTAACTACGGAGAAGAAGAAGTGTTCCAACTGAAAAAGATTGGTGTTAATTTCGCACATATGCTTGGTGTACGTGAGAGCGAACTGAATGAATAATAAAGCCGATAAAATGTTTGAATTGCTAAAGCCTATCCTGTTCCTTCTAGGCATTCTCTTGATGAACGTGGCCGTCTATCAGTTCAGTATCCCGCTTGGATTATTGGCCACAGGAGCAAGCCTGGTAGGCATCGCGCTGATTATCGATTTTGAAACTCGGGGTTCCTTTTAAATGAGGCCCCCCCACCCTTTTACCCCCTCGGTTTTGAAATCGATTAGGACCGGCGTGGAACTAATTTAGTGATTTTTTCCGTTTTTCGAGATTTTCAATTTAACAAACACAGAAAGGAGGTCTGAAAATGGCCAGAAAACACGTTTTAACAGAGCTAAACAAGTCCAATTTCACGAAAGAAGAGCTTGAAAAAAGATTAGCCAAGGAAGAGGCTTTAAAAAAATTCGAAGGCATAGAAACCGAAGCGCCGGAGTGGCTAGATGCCGCGGGTAGACTAGAATACGAGAGAATCGTACCATTACTCGAAAAGCTGCCGATTGCTTCACTGGATCAAACCCTTGTCGCGCTGTATTGCCGATTCTACTCGCTCTATTTAGAAGCTTCGAAAGACTTGGATAACCACGGTTTGGTGGATGGGGAATCCAGAAAGGCGAATCCCGCATTTAGCGCATTGGTGAAATCCAGTTCAGAGATTCGATTGATTGCCTCGCAGCTAGGTATGACAATCGACAGCCGAATGAAGCTCGTTGTTCCAGCAAGCAATAAACCGCATGATCCATTTGAAGATTTTTTCAAAGAAGAAGATAAGTAAAGAAGGGAATGGACGAAGGATGAAAAAACTTGTTATTCGTTTAAATATCAACGGAAAAGAGAAGAAATTCACAGCACCAAAAATGGTGACGGGCAGCGTGCTGCAAAAAACGCTGAAACTGTCTAATGACTTTGATGAAAGACGAGACCCGGAGTACATTTTCACTGAACATTATCCATTCCTTTGCGCAGTTTTTGGTCATCAATTCACATTAGAAGAATTAGAAAATGGCTTTGATGTTCGCGAAGTCTTACCAATGGCGTCAAAGGCGATTGATCACGTTATCGAAGAAATGGATTTAGATCCACGAGGGGAGGTGCTGCCATTTGACTCAAAAAGCCGAAAAGCAAGAACTCGCTGAAGCTCGGTGTGCAAATTGTAATAAGCTTCTTGCGAAAATAGAAAAGAAAGCCGAAATCAAATGCCACAAATGTGGCCATTACAATCATTACGTAATCAAATAATAGAGGGTCCAGAACCCCGCTGAAATTAGAGACTCAAGAAGTCCTGCCACGTTTGTGGTTAGGGGCTTCTTTTTTTTTAGCCATCTTCCACAAGCGTGAGCTTACACAAAAGAAGGTGAGAAGATGGCAGAAAGAATTGAGGGTTTGTCGATTGGCTTGGGCCTTGACACGCTTGGTATAGACAAAGGGATGTCTGAACTTAAGCGGAAGCTTGCTGGAGTTAACAGCGAGATGAAAGCCAATATGTCGGCATTTGATAGAAATGAAGTATCCGTCAAAAAGTATGAAACACAACTCAAAGGCTTGAATAAGAGACTGGATCTCCAAAAAGTCGCAGTCCAAAACGCTAAAGACGAGTATGAAAAGATGGTAAAAATCCACGGCGAAGGCTCCACGCAAGCCGATAAAGCAGCAGGCATTTACAACAAGGAAGCAGCCTCACTGAACAACTTGAATCGCTATGTAGAAGGCGTCACCGAAGAATTCAAAGCGTTCCAGAAAGAGCAAGAGATTGCTGAGAGCCGGTTAGGAAAACTCAGTAAAGCCATGGAAAACATGGGCAATAAAATGAAGTCAGTCGGGGACGGCATGAAAAATGTCGGAACCAATTTAACAAAAGGCATTACGGCCCCACTTGTTGGTATTGGTGTAGCTGCATTTTCTTCAGCAAACGAATTCGACAAAGCATCAAAGAACATTCGTGCAGGCACAGGCGCTACTGGTGATGCGCTGGAAGATTTGGAAACCAGCTTTAAATCGGTATTCAAGAGCGTTCCGGAAGATGCGGAAACCGTGTCGAATGCACTTGCTGATATTAATACCCGCACTGGATTAACCGGTGAACCGTTGGAAAAAATGACTAAGCAATTTTTAGACCTTTCGCGGGTGACTGGTGAAGATGTCAACACATCCATTGCGGATATGACACGTACATTTGGTACATGGGGAGTTGAGATGGAAGATAGCGGCGATACGATGGACTATCTGTGGAAGGTTGCACAGACGACAGGTATCGGCGTCAGTGAATTGACCGGATTATTAGACACGAACGGCGAAACCTTCCAAACGCTTGGTTACAACATTGAAGAGAGCGCCGCACTACTTGGCCACTGGGAAAAGTCCGGTGTGAATAGCGAAGTGATGCTTACTGGATTGAAGAAGGGCCTGCAAAATCTAGCAGCTGCAGGAGAAGATCCAGCTAAAGTGCTTCCTGGTCTAATCTCTGATATCGAAAACGCTGGAACCGAAAGTGAATCTACAAGCTTGGCAATGGAACTGTTCGGTAAGAAGGCCGGCCCCGAAATGGCTAAAGCCATCAGAGATGGGAATCTAAGCGTTGATGAATTGTTGTCAACACTCGACAGTTCAGGTGAAACCATAGGTTCAGCTGCAGAAGATACGATGTCACTAGCTGACCAGTTTACATTACTGAAAAACAATTCAATGGCCGCACTTGAACCGATTGGAACAATCTTGCTTGATTTGACTAAGAAATATTTGCCGCCATTGATCGA
The DNA here is from genome assembly GCF_042654465.1 of Planococcus dechangensis. Taxonomy (NCBI): domain Bacteria; kingdom Bacillati; phylum Bacillota; class Bacilli; order Caryophanales; family Caryophanaceae; genus Planococcus; species Planococcus dechangensis. Next base: position 20,939 of record NZ_JBHSGL010000015.1, read on the forward strand.
TGCGATGAGTAAGATGGCAGAGCGATTTGAAAACTTCTCGGATAAAACGCAAAAATCCATCCTTGTCTTTGGCGGTATCGCTGCAGCCATCGGTCCGGTTCTTGTGGTGGTTGGTTCAATGATTAGCATGTTTGGTGGGGCGATGATTACACTTGCACCGTTCCTGCTTAAAGTAAAAGAGGCGGGAGGCTGGTTTAAGTACCTGCGTTTAGCCGTCGCTGCCCTAACAGGTCCAGTAGGCTTAACTATCGCAGTGATTGCGGCATTGACGGCCGGCTTCATTCCACTCTACCGCAACTCAGAGACGTTCCGAACAGGCGTCCAGGCACTCATTCAACGAGTGAAGGAACTGGCTACTACGGGGCTCACGATGATAAAACCAGCTATAGCGGCCGTTACAGGATTCTTTAAGAATCAACTGAGCACGATACAAAAATTCTGGTCGGAAAACAGCGTAGTTATTTTGTCGGCTCTGTCGAATATCAGCAAGGTCACGGCTTCAATCATGAAAGGAATCATGGCTGTCATTCAATTCGTTATGCCCGCAGTTTTAGCTATTATCCGCTCCGTCTGGGGCAATATCAAGGGTGTCATCAATGGTGCCTTAAATGTCATCATGGGCGGCGTGAAGGTCTTTGCCGGGTTATTCAGTGGAGACTTCAAGAAGATGTGGGAAGGCGTCAAGCAGATGTTCTCAGGCGCTGTGCAGTTCATTTGGAACTTTGTCCAGCTGTCCTTCTTCGGGAAGGTCCTCGGAGGAGCCAGACTGTTCGTGAAATCGTTCAGTGGCGTATTCTCCACGATGTGGACGAGCATGAAGACATTGTTCTCAACATCGGTTACGACTGTTCTAAGGAATGTCACAACCGCCTGGAGCACGATGAGAACATCGACTTCCACCGCTTTCCGTCAGATCTTCGACTCCGTTAAAAATCGCTTTACGGATATTGTTAATGCAGCGAAGGCTCTGCCGAAACGAATCGGTGATGGTATCGGCTCAATGGCGTCGAAAGTTAAGAGTGGTGTAACGAAAGTCATTAATAATTTAGCTTCGACGCTGGGTAAAGGCGTGAATGGCGTAATTACTGGCATCAACTGGGTTCTCGATAAGATTGGTGTGGGTAAGGCTGGGAAGGTCGACTTATGGACAGTTCCACAATACGCAAACGGCACTCATGCACATCCAGGCGGTCCTGCCATTGTAGGAGACGGGCGAGGATTGAATGCCGGTCGAGAATTGATTCAGACGCCTAGTGGCGAGCTTGGATTAAGCCCAGCGATTGATACAATGGTGAACCTGCCGAAAGGCACACAGGTGCTCTCAGCGAAGAAAACACGCGAGTTGCTTGGCGAGATTCCTCATTACGAAAGCGGCACAGGCTTATGGCAAGGGATTAAAAACTTCGGCAGTGCAGCGTGGGAAGGCACGAAAGCGGCAGGCAGCGCGATTAAAGATGCGGCGTTCAACGTATGGGATCACGTGTCGAATCCAGGGAAACTTCTCGATACGGCACTCTCGCTCTTAGGAATTAAAAAGCCAAATGGTGGTTCGCTTGTGGGCGATATGGCAAAAGGTGCATTCGATAAGGTAAAAACAGGTGCCTTAGGCTTCCTGAAAAGCAGTATCGATGAATCTGGCACGATGGCAGGCAGTGGTCATGGCTTCGGCTCTGCATTTACGCTTACATCACGCCGAGGCTTCCGTATTAACCCTGTTACCGGCATCGGACAGATGCACCAAGGCGATGACTGGGGAGCGCGTGCGGGTACGTTAATCCCTGCACAGGCAGCCGGCAAAGTCATTCAAGCAGGGTTCCATGCAATACGCGGTAACTTTGTCCGTGTTCAATCCGGCATTATGGACCGCCTGTATCAGCACAATCAGCGAAATTTGGTCAGTGTTGGCCAAGCGGTTAAAAAGGGGCAAGCAGTCGGTACAGTCGGTTCCACAGGACGTTCGACGGGCCCTCACCTTCATTACGAGGTACGCAGAAATGGAATAAATATTAACCCGGCCGGACTGGAAACAGGCGGCATTACAAAGACGGACCAGCTTGTGAGAATCAGCGAGAAGAACCGCGAAGAAATCACAATTCCGATGCACAAATCACGACGCTCGGATGCTATGAAATTAATGGCGATTGCCGGGAAGAAATTAATGTCCGGTGGCAAGAGTGGTGGCGGGATCACGCGTCCTAATCAATTGCCGAACCCTTCACCAAGCAAAGATAATGAAATCATTAACCTGCTGAAACAACAGGTTGCGTTACTACAAGCGTTGCTTACGAATCCACAGCCTACGCAAGTGGCTATGGTTACACCTAACTATGATGTGTTGGCTGAAGGTGTAGCGAAACCGGTTGAAAAAATCAACAACGATCGGAATGCCATGAAAGATAGCGGCAGAAAGGGGAGAACGTATTAAAGGAGAGAGCAGCCATTAACTTGGCTGTTTTTTTTATTTATTCAAAGGAATCGAAGATACAAAGAAAGAACTACGCTCTATAGAGAGGAGGCAATTACTTGGCGTTTATAGAGGTGAAAGTAGATGTGGACCAGGAAGAAATCCGCAAACAGGTCAATGAACGAATCGACAAGGCCATCCAGGAAACTTTATTCTTGTGGGACATAAACGAGATGGCCAAACGCACGTGCATGGGCAAAACGTTTCTCGAAGAAGAGTTTCTGCGCGATCCACGCATGAAGTTGCTGGAACGCCGGAAGGGGAAAGGCAAGCGGTTTTGGTTTTACGAGCAGAGTTTAACAGCGATGCAGCAAATCATGGAAGAGTGGTAATGAAAAAATTCGAAATTTATTTTTTAAAAAAGAATGCTCTCAAATTGATTCTGAATAGGTTTTATGAATCGTTATATTCTTAGTATGTTTTGTGTTAAGTATGTAGCTTAAATAGCTTCTAGTTAGGTTATATAGCTTTTAAGGTATGTTACAAACTATACACTATGAAAACAAAGATGCTTAACACAGATTGTTTTAACTGTAAAGTATTCGCGCTATACAATATGCTAAGCAATAAGATAGAATAATATAATGGCAATAAATGTGCTAAGGTAGCGAAAATATAACTACTAATTTTAATAAAATGAGCATTTTTGCATAAAAGGAGAGGGGAATGCAAAATGGCCTACGCTCGGTTTCATTTAGAACAAAAGCAAAATCATTTACTTATCGAAGAATATAATAAGCTGGAAAATCTTTATTCTAATCTAAAAGATTGTGCTGAAGATTTGTATAATCTGGGTATTTCAGAAAGTTGGACTGACTTTGACAAATTAGATGATATTGTTTTTGTCAAAGAAGATACTGATGAAGTATTCTTTTTATCAGTAAAAAATAGTAAAAAGAAAATGATTAATCATAAGCTTAATCAAAGAAATCTAAAAGAAGATAAAATAAAAAAATTATTTGATGTTAAATTTAAACGAGTTCAAAGACATTTAAAATATTTAGACGCGAATACTTTAGGAACTACACTTAATTTATTGGAAGAATTTTATAGTAACATTTATAGTGATTTAGACAGAAATTCAGTAAAAGAAAACGAGTTTATTAAAGAAATGGATAATGGATATAAGCTTGATTTGAAATTTTTAAAGAGTATGTCGAATAGCAATAGTGAGAAATCAAGCTTTGAAGATGAAATATATAGTTTTGATAGGAGATAAAGATATGAATTTTGAAGTCATAGAAGTGAAAGTTCCAAGTTTGAATTATGGATGCCACAACCCTGAAAAATTAGCAGAAGGTGCGGAAGTTCATATAAAAGTTGCAATGATGTTAGCAACTCATAAAGAAAAAAAAGATTTGAGAAATGCTACATTGAATATTAGTATATTGCTAGTAGAAGATGAAAATACGGATGATCCTAAAGAAATAACAAAAGAAGAGGCTGATGGGTTTTTTATAGCGGATTATAAACTGTTTTTTAAAACAGACATGGAAAATTCGCCTGAGCTAGAAAATATAGTAATGAGATGGTTAGAACCTTATTTTAACAAAGGTCTTCTAGACTTTTCTAATGAAGTGGGAATACCACCATTAAATATTCCATATGGGTTTTTAGAAAATGCGCAAAAAGAGGAATGAAAAGTTTTCTAATTTAAGAATTAAAAATGTCAATGTGACAAGCTTTGAGGAATTGAGTAATAAATCTCCTTTTAGATACTTCAACATGCACAAAAAGAAATTAGCAACTAAAGAACATTTTCCAATACTTATCGAAGGTATAGTTTCTTTTCTGCAAGAAATAGACTTAACAAGAACGATTCCTAAAAATATGTTCTTAGAAGAATTAGATTCGTTTATTGAGGAAGCTGAAATTAATAGCGAAGTTTCTGTGATTTCAAGAACTAAAAATGTTATAACAAATAACATTTATAAGATTTACAGTAAAGGGTTAAGAGAATTCCACAGTTTTAGAGGTGAACTGCTAGAGTATTTAACTGTTCATTTAGAAAAAGATACTGAAAGTAAGATTTATCATGAACCTATTTTCCAACATAAGAGAAAGAAACTTATAGAAAAGTCTTTTGCTGGTCAAGGCTGTTTGATCGATGTAGTTAAAGTGCATGAAAAAGGTGTGGAAATCAAATTGATAGAATGCAAAGCAACTCTTGATAACCACATTAATGCTTTAAAAGGGGGGTATCCTACTAAAGACTCCGGGAAAAACTTCTTGAAAAAAATTAATTATATGATTTATATAGATGACACTTTATCCAGATATAAATCAAACAAAAATGATAACATTAAAGTAACTAAAGTGTTGATATCATTGAAAGAACACAAAAGGGTTCTTCCATCGCGATACGATGATTTTAAAACAGTTAATTTGTTAGAGGTTATTAGAGAGAAAATTGACAACAAAACTTTCAGCGAACTATTTCAAAAGGCAACAATCCGGCAACAATGAAATGATTTTCTATAAAAAGCTATGCGAATAAAAAATGAAAACCTTCTATATAACAAGGTTTTCAATACACCATACAAGGCTATAATAGCCACTCTTCAATGGGCGGCATGATGTAAGTCATCAGCCCATTTAGAAAAATCCCTTCTCACATTGTGTGAGAAGGGATTTTTTTGATATTGGAACTATAGGGATCCTACTTCCTCGAAGTATACTGAAAAACCGGATCCATCAACTCAAACTCATAGCTCTCACTATTCACCTTCCCGAGAACCTGCTCACTATCATAAAGCTCCAGCATAAACTGTGCCATCTCTTTTGCGGTGTGGAACTTCTGCACATTGTCGCTATAGCTGAAGTCATCAAGTTCCCGTGCAGTTTTCACGAATTCGGTTTCGGTCATAGATGGCGCGAGTATTTTTACTTTCATGAGTGCACCGTTATCCTGCAATTCCTGGGCAAGTCCTTCTGTAAATGCGCTCACGTAAAACTTGGTCGCAGCATATGTAACGGCATTTGGCACGATTCTGTAGCCTAAGTCAGATGATACGTTGATGAGCTGCGCGCCTTCCCGGTCAGTATAGTCGTGTGCATAAAGAGTGGAAAGCGTGGTGAGTGCTTCTACATTTACGCGCAGCATTTTTTCGGTTTTATTTACATCCTGTTCAGCGACAGTTGCACTGTTTCCGAAGCCGGCGTTGTTAACAAAGGTTTCAATATCGTATTCTTTAAGACTTTCGTATAGCGTATGGACTTGCTCACTTTCAGATAGGTCTGCCCTCTTGATGATGACGTCCAGATCCGGGTTCATACGTTGAATGCTCTCTTTAAGATTATTGAGCTCGTTTTCCCTTCTTGCCACAAGAATAAGGTTTTTGCCGCGTGCTGCGAAAGCCAGTGCAGCTTCATATCCGATTCCTGAGCTGGCGCCTGTGATAACTGTGTGCTTCATGTGAATCCCTCCATTGAAATGAATGTAGTAAGTGTACAGTAACAATGAAACTCTCATGAAATTGTGCTGGCTCTTGAAGTGGGAGAAAAAGCATTTTATAAACTAGAAATTTCTTGAAGTATTTGGAATTATGAGAGTTCTTAAATGAAAATTATACACTATTTTCCTCCTAGCAAAGTGATAAGAAGTAATGATAATAATTATATATCTAATAGAATCTCTTCAGGCTGGGTATGCTGTATAGGCGGATGAATTCCGTGATCCACAATGAATCGAAAAGGTGATCACCTTTTCTACAATCAAAATCAATGGATTATTTTAGTATTTGGAGAAGCGTTCGCTCGACTCCAGTGGATCAGCGAGACGACCGAGACCCCGCAAGGCGCACCGCGACTGAGGAGGCTTGGGCGCGAGCCCACGGAAAGCGAGCGATAAGCTTCGGAAAATACGACTTCTTAACTTTCTCGACAGCGTAAAACTCTTTCTACTCTGTGAAAAGGAGTTTTTTAATGAATTGATCTCTAAACAAGCTATTGCCATAAAATCAAAGCTCTGCTATTGTATTAATCATATCAAATTACTCGGCATTAACACTGAGTACATAATTTCTTATCCAGAGAAGTGGAGGGACTGGCCCTTTGAAGCTTCGGCAGCGGAACAGATTGGATGTCCAATTTGAAACTGTGCCAAATCCAGCAGGTGCTGCTATGCATTTGAGAGATGAGAAGAGCCGGACGGTGAGTCTCTCTTCTTTTTATGAAGAGGGGCTTTTTCTATTGGGCCGCAAGTTGATAGCATTTCATTCAAAATGAAAAAGACTAAGGAGAGATGGCAGATGAACAAACAGTGGATCGGAGTGCTCGGGATTTCGGGTTTATTACTTGCAGCATGTGGCGATAGCGGGGAAGCTTCTGGGGAAGACAAGAAAGAAGTGCGTGTCGGCTTTGGCGTCGGGACGTATGAGCAGCAATTCAAGGAAGGGATTTTGCCTATTTTGGAGGAGAAGGGGTATAAAGTGGATACAACAACTTTTTCCCAAAACATGCAGTTGAACCCGGCGATGCAGGAAGGCTCGATCGATGCGAGCATTTTCCAGAGCACGGCGTATATGGAAGGGATCAACGAGGAACTGGGCATGGGCATGACGGGCATCGCGTTTGTGCCAAGTGCGCCTCAAGGCTTGTATTCCGAGCATCATCAATCTTTGGATGAGGTGAAGGACGGCTCGACTGTCGGCTTGCCGAATGATCCGGTCAATCAGGAGCGCGCAGTGCGTATCTTGGAAGAATTGGGCTGGGTGACGGTGTCGGACGGCGCAGGCGTGACGGATTTTAATTTGAACGCAGTGGAAAGCGCTGATTATGACTTGGACTTGAAAGTCTTGGACCCGGCGCAAATCCTGGTGTCGCTGCAGGACATCGACTTTGGCGTCGTTAACGGCAATTATATTGCCAATGCGCCGGACCGCAAGATTACCGATGCCTTGAAAATCGAGAACACGCCGGAACAGCACCGCATCGTGGTGACGATCGAGGAAGAAAATGCGGATACCGAGTGGGCGAAAGATTTGAAAGAAGCTTACGAATCCGAGGAATTCCAGGAATATATCGAGTCGAATGAGCAGTACGACGGCTTTATTTTGACGGAGGAATGGACGCAATAGATAGGAGAAAGGTGAAGAATGATGGATATCCTAAAAGCGAAAACATTTGAAGAACGCATGGACATATTGAACGAAACCGTCGCGCCTTTTACGGAGCGGGCGGCGCGCAACGACTTGGAACGAAATTTTCCATTCGAAAATTTCAACGAACTGAAAGCAATCAATTATCCGGCGTTGACGATTCCGAAAGCATACGGCGGAGCGGGGATTTCCTTGTCGGAGATGCTGCGCTACCAGGAAGCGATCAGCCGTGCGGACGGGTCGACCGGTTTGTCGATTGGCTGGCATATGGGCATCGTTCAAGATTTAGGCGAGACCGGTAAATGGGACGAATCGGTGCTTGTGGCCTTGTTCGACGATATCAAAGCCCGTGGTGCGTTGATCAATAATTGCGCGACCGAAAAGCAGACCGGCAGCCCGACGAGAGGCGGAAAACCGTCTACAAAAGCCAGAAAAGAAGGTGGGGCTTGGGTTATCGACGGGCGCAAGTCGTTTACGTCGATGGCGCCAGTGTTGGATTACTTCAACGTGACCGCTGTGATTGAAGAGACCGGTGAAGTCGGCTACTTCCTCATTCCGCGGTCGGCTGAAGGTGTAGAGATCGACGAAACTTGGGACAGCGTGGCGATGACCGGCACCGGCAGCCATGACTTGGTGTTGACAAATGTCCGAGTTGAGGAAAAGGCCTTGGTCGAAATCAGCGTGCCCGGGAAAAAACAGCCGGCGGGATGGCTGCTGCACATTCCGGCGTGCTACCTCGGAATTGCCCAGGCAGCGCAGGATTACGCGATCCGTTTTGCGCAAGATTATTCGCCGAATAGCTTGAACGGGCCGATCATCGAGTTGCCGAACGTGAAGCAAAAAATCGGCCAAATCGAATTGGAGTTGCAGCGGGCGCGGCATTTCCTTTATTCCGTCGCGAAACAATGGGACGAGTCGGACGAGCAGCAGCGCTCGCAGATGGCGCCGGAACTCGGAGCCGTGAAAGTCGCAGTGACGAATTCAGCGGTCGACATCGTGGATTTGGCAATGCGGGTGGCGGGTGCACACAGCCTATCGGAAAAATCGCCCTTGCAGCGCTATTACCGAGATGTGCGGGCAGGACTCCACAACCCACCGATGGAAGATATGCTCATTCCGGCGCTTGCGGACTTTGCGATTGGAAACCAGTCTGAGAAAAAAATGAACGAACAAGTTTTGAAATAACGGCGATACAAGCTAAAAGGCCGCTAATCCTCATTGGATTGGCGGCCTTTTGAGATGAGTGAATTCTATTTATTGGAATAGATAAGTGCAAATTATGTCGGCGCTTACATAAACTTTCCCATATGTGACACCTGTCACTAGTGCCGTGTAGATTCGTCACGTAAGTTAAGTGAAGTAAGCAAATGATTCAGACGAGAAATTTGTATGTTAAAGGAGAATTTTTTAGTGAAGAAAATAGCTTGGATTACCGATACAGCAGCACAACTAGACGAAGCTTTTATTCAACAACATAATGTGCACGTCCTGCCCCTTAGCGTAGTTTTTGACGAAGGGTCTTACCGCGAATCAATCGATCTTACACAAGAAGAGTTTTATGATAAATTGCGTTTGGCGAAAGTATCGCCGAAAACTTCCCAGCCTGCCATTGGCGAGATGCTCGAACTATATGAGAAATTACAGTCGGAAGGTTATGATTTTGCGATTGCCCTGCATTTATCGAGCGGGCTTTCCGGCACATTCGACAGCGCGCAGTCGGCTGCAGAGATGTCGGATTTCAAAGTATATCCGATCGACTCGAAAATCGGTTCTTTCCCGATGGTGAAAATGATCGAAGTCGGCGATCGAATGTTTGCAGAAGGACAAGACGCTGACAAAGTGGTGGCGACAATTCAAGGGATGGCGGAAAAAGCGCATTTGTCGTTTATTCCATCAAGTTTGAACCAATTGCATAAAAGCGGGCGTGTGTCCGGCACTCAATCGTTCATCAGCAATATTTTGAACATTAAACTGGTCATCACTTTTGTCGACGGGGTAACGGTCATGAAAGAAAAAGTCCGTTCCAATAAGCGTGCAAAACAAAGTGTCATGTCGGCGCTTCGCAAAGATATGGAAACTGGCACTGTGCCGGAAGTGGCGGCGATCCATTGCAATAATGCGGAGGATGCGGAAGTCTGGAAAAAAGAGCTTTTGCAGGAGTTTCCGGAATTAAAAGTGAGTGTTGTCCCGTTGAGTGTATGCGTAGGTGTGCATGCAGGCGAAGGTACGACGGGATTGAGCTGGGTCAGTTACTAAAAATAGGATAGAAATGAAAAAACCGATGGAGCTATGTGGCAATGGCCGCTCCATCGGTTTTTTTCATTTTTCATGGAATCTGCCAGTATCAACTAGCCGAACATCTCTTAGCTATTTATGTTAAACTTTAGTAAATATAGAGAAATATTGGCTATTGATAAAAACGATTAATTTATCTTTTCAAGCAACTGAAAAAAGAAATCTGATAATAATTGAGGTGCTTAATTATGGGGACATTTCAGGAGTTGGAAATGTATAAGAATTTTGATGAGCTGGCGGAGGATGTCATCGATTTGGCTAAAGAGATTTTGCCGGATCAATTGTTTTACTTAAGCTCCATCAGTGAAGCCCAGCAAATGATTCTTAAGCATTCTCCGAACGATACAACCATCCCTATAGCAGAAGGATTGGTTTTGAATCTGGATGATTCGCTGTGCAGCCGTGTGGATTTCAAGACCAAGCAGCCATTGGTCTATGAAGATGTCAAAGATGGCCATGAGCTGGGGGTGTTTGAAGAAAAGCTGGAAGCGGCCAATGTGCGTTCGTATTTGGGACTGCCGATTTCCTTCATTAACGGGGAACGGTTCGGCACTTTGTGCGCGGTGAATGATGAAAAAAGCCAATTCGATACAAAAAGCATCACTTTATTACAGCGCCTTGTACGGATGTTCGCTTATTATCTCGACCTTGAGCGCTTCGCTTACAGGGATTCGCTGACGGATCTGTACAATCGACATTATCTTGCCCGTTTTTTTGAAGAGCATTCAAAAGCTGGCGGCGCGATATTCTTCCTCGATCTGGACGGTTTCAAAAAGGTCAATGATTTGTATGGCCACGATACGGGTGATGTGGTGTTGAAAGAAGTGGCCTCAAAGCTGCAGCGGTTTATCGCAGGCCATTCAGATGCATTAGCGGTGAGGCTCGGCGGAGATGAGTTTCTGGTTTATTTTACCGAACCAGCGAGTGCAGCTGAATTGAGCGAATGGGCCGATCGCTTGCTCAGCAGCTTGAGCCAGTGGGAGGCCGATTATCCACTTTCGGCGAGCATCGGCATTGCCCAATACCCTGCCGATGTGGATTGTGAATTGAAAGAGCTGCTTCAACAAGCCGACGAAGCATTGTATCGAGCGAAAAAATCAGGGAAAAACCGCTATACCTTCTATTAATAAAGGCCGATGGATGATAGAAAGGTTTAACGAGCAGAAGATAGTGTATCCAGCCCTCCCAGGCAATCTTAGGATTGCGGCGAGGGCTTTTGCCTGTCCGGCGGGAGTAGAGCACCTCCCTTTCCACAGCGCCTGGAATCGTGTAAACTGTATAAGGTTAAGAAAAGCTAAGACATGTTGAATCGTTTGATATTGTTGGATTTCCATTATAGATGATAGTGAATTTTTGGATGAAAGATTGTTTCATCCCGCAATGAAAGGATTGGAAGTTAACTATGAAAGAGAATTTTTGGCGTGATTTGCCACGACCGTTTTTTGTCCTAGCGCCGATGGAAGATGTCACAAACGTGGTGTTTCGCCACGTCGTAGCGAAAGCGGCACGGCCGGATGTGTTTTTTACGGAGTTTACGAATACCGAAAGCTATTGCCATCCGGAAGGCCAACTGAGCGTGCGCGGCCGTCTGACGTTCACCGAAGACGAACAGCCGATGGTCGCTCATATATGGGGCAACAAACCCGAGCATTTCCGCGAGATGAGCATTGGCATGGCTAAGCAAGGCTTTAAAGGCATCGACATCAATATGGGATGCCCGGTGCCGAACGTTGCTTCTAAAGGGAAAGGCAGCGGCATGATCAATTATCCGGACAATGCGGCGGAAGTCATCGAAGCTGCAAAAGCAGGCGGATTGCCTGTCAGCGTCAAGACGCGTCTCGGCTATACGTCCGTCGACGAGTGGAGAGGCTGGCTGACGCATATTTTGGAGCAGGACATCGCCAATCTGTCGATCCATTTGCGTACGAAAAAAGAAATGAGCGCAGTGCCCGCCCATTGGGAGTTGATCCCGGAGATCAAGGCATTGCGCGATGAGATCGCACCGGATACCTTGATCACCATCAACGGTGATATTCCGGATTATCAAACCGGCATGGAGCTTGCCGAAAAATACGGCATCGACGGCGTCATGATCGGTCGCGGGATTTTCCATAACCCGTTTGCTTTTGAAAAAGAGCCGAGAGAACATAGCACGCAGGAACTATTCGACCTGTTGCGCCTGCACCTGGACCTTCACGATCACTACTCGACAGAAGCCGAGCCGATTTCATTCAAGCCGCTGCGCCGTTTCTTCAAAATCTACGTGCGCGGCGTGCGTGGTGCCGGTGAGCTGCGAAACGATTTGATGCACACCGAGACGACTGAGGAAGTGCGCGTTTTGCTCGATAATTTCCAAGCTACTGCAGAGTCGGAGAAAATGGCGAATAGTTCTCTCTAAAACGAACGCATTCCATGCTATAATGGATAACTTAAGATAACTGTATGTTCTTCTTAATATATTGGAAGCCTGAACAGCCTCCACTGAACAAAATACGGAGGTGCAACACTATGAATAAACGATGGACGATCGATAAAATCAGAACATTCGTCAACAACAACTCCGACAGCAAACTGCTGTCGACGGAATATCACGGGTTCTCCCAAAAGCTGCTGTTTAAATGTGCATGCGGCAATAACTTCGAGAAGACCTTCACGAAGTTCAACAAGAACAACCAGCGTAAATGCGATACATGCCAGCCGCCGAAAGCATCGCGCGGCCAGGAACAATAACGAATGACAACGCCAATTCCCGCATAGGGGATTGGCGTTTTTTTATTGCTTGGGAATATAGATGGTGAAGAGACGGTCCAGCCTTCAAAGCGAAAAGTTAAAAAAGTACAGATGATGTTAAAAGAGTGCTAGTGAAAGCGCTATCATTAAAGTTTTCAGAATTTATACTTAAGGAGTAATTACTTATATTGACAAAGGGAGAGGGGAAAACGATATGAAAAAGAATTCTAAAGGATTTATGTTGCTGATGGTCCTGGCATTGTTTGCGTTGATTGCTGCAGGATGCGGCGATGAAGGATCGGCGGGTTCAGGTTCAGGCTCTGGGGTGGATGTCGGAATTGTGCTGCCAACGAAAGATGAACCACGGTGGGTACAGGATGAACAGCGCTTTAAAGATGCACTAGCAGACTCGGATTATTCAACTGAGATTTTATTCAGCCAAGGCTCATCGGCAAAAGAAAAAGAAAACGTCGAAGCTTTATTAAATAAAGGCATCAAAGTGTTGATCATTACACCGCATGACGGCCCTGCAGCAGCTGCGGCAGTGGAAGCAGCAAAAGCAGATGACGTCACGGTAATCGCTTACGACCGCTTGATTACAGACACCGACGCTATCGACTACTACGTCACATTCGATTCATTGGCAGTAGGCGCGGCGCAAGCCCAGTATTTGATCGATAACGCAGAAGGCTCGGATATTCCGTTGTACTTGTATGCAGGAGCTTCTTCAGATAATAACGCATTCTTGTTTTTCCAAGGAGCATGGGAAGTGTTACAGCCGAAAATTGCTGACGGCACATTCAAAATCGCCAACTCCAGTGAAGCGGAAGCTTTGAAAGATACAAAAGAATTGGATCGCAATCAACTGAGCAAAATCATTGGCCAGGTGACGACAAACTGGGATTCAAACGAATCGAAGAACAAAGCTCAAACGCATTTGACTTCAGTCAGTGAAGACTTGAAAGGCGATGTGGCGATTCTGGCACCGAACGATGGCACGGCCCGTTCGATTGCAGACGTATTCGCATCAGACTCAGCTATCACGGATTACACGATCACTGGACAGGATGCTGAAAAAGCTTCCATCCAATACATTATCGATGAGAAGCAATCGATGACCGTCTTCAAAGATGTCCGCACGCTCGTACAGGATGCAATGGGCATGGCGGTTGATGTTCTAGATGGCAACGACCCGGAGACGACTGGTTCTTACGATAATGGTGCGGGTGAAGTAAAAGCGAAGCAGACCGACGTCATTGTGGTCGACAAAGAAAATGTTAAAGCTGAATTGATCGACACCGAATATTATGAAGCAAGCGAGTTTACAGGAATCGAGTAAAACAATAGGACACAGGAATAGTGATAGAACTTTCTATCACTATTTCTCCATTCCTTGGCGTTTTCGTAAGGGAGGCGAAGAAATGAGCGACTATATTTTGGAAATGAAAGGCATTTCAAAAGTATTCACAGGAACCAAGGCTTTGGATGATGTGAACTTCAAGGTGGAACGCGGAGAAATTCACTGCTTGATCGGGGAAAATGGGGCCGGGAAATCGACTCTCATGAAAGTGCTCAGTGGTGTCTACCCTTATGGCACCTATGAAGGAGACATCGTCTTCGAGGGGCAAGTGCAGCAATTCAATGAAATCAACGATAGCGTCAAAGCTGGAATCGCCATCATTTATCAGGAGCTGGCGCTGTTTCCTGACCTGACGGTGTATGAAAACATTTTTGCCGGCAACGAAATCAGAAAAGGCCCGTTTGTGGATTGGAATGAAACGATTGTCCAGGCAGCCAGAATGCTCAAAAAGGTGAAGTTGAAAGTAGATCCTGAAACCTTGATCAAAGATTTGGGTGTAGGCAAGCAGCAATTGGTCGAAATTGCTAAAACACTCAGTAAAGAAGTCAAGTTGCTGATTTTGGATGAGCCGACCGCGGCCTTGAATGAAAATGACAGTGAAAACTTATTGGAGCTTCTGAAGGAATTGAGATCACAAGGCATTACGTGCATCATGATTTCCCACAAACTAAAAGAAGTCATTTCCATTGCCGATAAAGCAACGATTTTAAGAGACGGAAAAACCATTTGCACGCTGGATGCCCATAAAGGCGAGATTTCCGAAAGTGTCATCATTAAAAACATGGTAGGCCGGGAAATCGCCGATATTTACCCGAAGCGCTTGGATCATCAATTCGGCGAGACGGTGCTCGAGTTGAATGACTGGTCAGCATATGATTCCCAACTGGGCCGGGATATGGTGAAAAAAGCGAATATCTACGTGAAGCAAGGCGAAATTGTCGGAATTGCAGGACTGATGGGGTCCGGCCGCACGGAACTCGCGCTGAGCATTTTCGGAAATCCAAAAAAATATAAATTGCAAGGTGGCATGAAGGTCTATGGCAAGCCGGTTCACTTCAAGCATACGAGTGACGCGATCAAAGCGGGCATCGCTTATGTGACCGAGGACCGTAAAGGCAATGGATTGTTCTTGATCAATGACATCAAAAACAATATTACGGCAGCCCATTTGAAAGGAATCTCCCAAAGCGGAGTGCTCAATTTGAATGAGGAAGTGAAAGTAGGGTCTGATTACAGGAGATCGCTGCACATCAAGACGAGCTCACTCGAACTGGCAGTCGGCAAGTTAAGCGGTGGCAACCAGCAAAAAGTGTCGCTCGGCAAATGGTTGTTTACAGGACCGAAAATCCTCATTCTCGATGAACCGACCCGTGGCATCGATGTCGGGGCGAAATTTGAAATCTATACGATCATGAACGAACTGATCAAGCAAGGCATGAGCATCATCATGATTTCTTCTGAACTGAACGAAATCATCGGCATGAGCGACCGGATCTACGTCATGGCAGAAGGCTCGATCACCGGTGAATTATCTAGAGAAGGCACGACGCAAGAAGCCATTATGGAACTGGCAACGCAATAGGGGGTATGGACCAATGAGTTTTATCAATGAAGCGAGATTCCTGATTAAAGCAAATATCCGTGATTACGGAATGTACATCGCATTGTTTGTCATCATGCTGACATTTTCCGTTCTGACGGACGGTTTATTCATGTCATCCCGCAACATCAGCAACCTGCTCGATTCGGCAGGCTATATTGCTGTTCTTGCAGTGGGAATGACACTGGTCATCGTGATCCGCCACATCGATTTATCGGTTGGCTTCGTCGCTGGATTTCTTGGTGCGGTTGCAGCGATTTTCCTGACGCAGATGGGCATGTCGGTCTGGCTCGTCATCCCAATTGTGCTGGTTTTCGGTATTATTATCGGCTTGTTCAACGGGTTTTTAATCGCCAAAATCGGCATTCCAGCCTTTGTGGCGACGCTTGCCGGCATGCTGATTTTCCGTGGGGCCTTATTGAATGTCACGGAATCCACTGGCACGATCATCGTAAACGATGATTTATTCAACGCACTTGGCAACGGCTTTATCCCCTCGCTAGTAGAAGTGAACGGGTTGCATTTGCTGTCGCTGCTGGTCGGATTTATCGGCATCGCATTATACATTTACAGTGAACTATCAACTCGCCGCAACAAAGTGAAGTATGGGTTTGATGTGATATCCCTTCAGATTTTCATTTTTAAATTGCTCTTCGTCTCTTTTATTATCGGTTATATCACTTGGGTCCTCGCCGGGTACAACGGCTTTTCATGGACCGTCGTCATCATGCTGCTGGTCGTTGTGGTGTATCATTTCCTATCGACAAAAACCGTCCTCGGACGCAATATTTATGCGGTCGGCAGCAACCCTGAAGCGGCTCACTTGAGCGGCATCAATGTCACGAAAATCACCATGATCGTCTTCGGATCGATGGGTATGCTTGCCGCATTATCCGGTATCCTGTTCACGGCACGCCTGCAGTCTGCTACCACTACGGCAGGAACTTTGTTCGAACTGGATGCCATCGCGGCAGCTTATGTCGGTGGCGTTTCTTCAGCCGGCGGCGTCGGTAAAGTCACCGGTGCCATCATCGGGGCGATTGTCATGGCTTCCTTGTCGAGCGGCATGAACTTGCTCGGTGTCGGTATTTCCTATCAGTATATGATTCGCGGGGGAGTTTTGGCCGCAGCTGTCATTTTTGATGTAATGACACGCAAACAACGCGGATAAATCGATCTCTATAATTGCACGACAGCGCCTTCTAAATCGGAGGTGCTTTCTTTATATTTTGAGAGTATTGAGAATTTTCCGCCAGGTGATAAGATGAAAAGAGTTTAATCACAAAAAAGGGGATCGAAATGTGAAAAGAAAAGTCATCTTTGTCCTTTGCTCACTATGCGCGGTACTCGGATTTTTTACTATTTTATCTGTGAATAAGGTGTTGCATTCCGAATGGGAATTGCCTTCAACTGTCAAAACGGAGCAAGATGGCTTGCGCATCGTGTTGATCACCCAGGAGCTGGATACGCCGTTTTGGCGATTGGTAGGCGAAGGTGCAGCCAAACAGGCAGAACAAGAGGAAGTCGGCTTTGAATTATGGGGCAGCTATAGTAATAACCAGGAAGATTTTTTGAAGCAAGTTGAAATTGCACTTCATTCGAAAGTGGACGGCGTCATAGTCCAAGGGATTGATACGGAAGAGTTCCAGCAATTGACGCGCATTAAAGCCGCTTCCTACGGCATCCCGATTATCACGGTCGCAAATGATGTACCGGTCGAAAAAAGCCTGCGCAAAACCTATGTGGGCTCAGATCATTACGAAGCGGGAAAAATGCTGGTCGAGCAATTAGTCGGTGATATGGGCGAACAAGGGGAACTGGTAGTGCTTGGCGATTTCGATCTCGATTACAGCCAGCGCCTCCGCTTGGAGGGGATGGAAGACGGCCTCGAAAACCATCCGGACATCCGCTCTGTATATGTGGAAAGCGGATCTTCTGATGAAGAGGCGGCGTCTGCAGCGCAGCAAGCACTCAATAAACACCCAAACGTCGATGCGTTCATTGCGCTCAACGTCCGCCAGGCGGGTGCTGTGATGCAGGAAATCAGCCGGCGCACCAAACTGGGGCCGTTTTATATGTATTCTTTTGATGACGGGGCTAATGCCTCGGATCTATTGATGGAAGGAAAACTGGATGCCCTCATCGAACAATCGCCGGAACAGATGGGGCAAAAGAGTGTGGAAGTGATGATGCAATGGCTGCGCAATGAAGTGGTTCCGCTCGACTCTGAAGGCTATATTACCGACATCCGTGTTGTAGAAGGAAAGGGCGGAACGCCGTGAATACAATCCAGAAAAAGATTTGGATGCTCGCCGGTGTCGTGATCGTCATGATGTTTACCATCTGGTTGGCATTGACCTTTTATAACCAAAAAACGCAGGACCAATACAATGACATCCTCCAACGCTATTTGCAGATGCATGAAGTGACCGACGCGAGCCAGGAGACGGTGACAAATCTAAATGGCTATTTGAGTGAACCGACAGGGCGTACCGCCAATAGATTAGAAGCAAGCCGAAAGAGGCTCGGCGAGGCCCAGGCATCTCTCTTCGAGTTGCGCAATGCCGAGAACGAATTTACATTGACCAATTACAGCAATATGATCGGGAGCTTTATGGAAACCGTCGACCGGTCCATTGCGTTCAGCGAACAAGGTGAACGCGAAACTGCCTTGGCTGAATTTACGGAAGCCAATCGGATTTCCATCTATATTTCCGAAATGACTTTATCGATATTCAATTCCGAGCTTAGAACCTATGAACGGTTTTACCGTGACATCATCATCCAGTCGCAAGAACTGAATACGATGGGCGTGTTGCTACTGTCGCTGACGAGCGTTCTGCTGTTATTGTTCACTTATTTGTTTTCGCTGGGCATCACCAAGCCCGTGCATCAATTGACCAAAGCGGCAAACGAATTGGCGAAAGGACGGTTCGACCAGCCCATCCGCGTGAACTCCAATGACGAGATTTCTTTCTTGGCCAAAACTTTCGACCATATGCGGGTCAATATCAATAAACTCATTTTGGAGATCCAGCAAAAAGCGCAAGTGGAAAGTGAATTGCAGGAAAGCCAATTGCTGCTGCAGCAAAGCCAAATGCGCCATCTGCAAAGTCAGGTGAACCCGCATTTCTTGTTTAATACATTGAATACCTTATCGAAAAAAGCTTATTTGGATGGTGCACAAGATACCAGTGATTTGCTGGTCAGCGTTGCCAGCCTGCTGCGCTACAATTTAAAGCGTCTAGACCATACCGTCACACTCGAAGAAGAGGCCTATGTATTAAAGCAGTATATGGAAATTCAAAAAGCCCGCTTCAGCGACCGTTTGGAGTTTAGCGTTGACCTGGACGGATCAGTGCTGCCTTATCAAATGCCGAGCCTGACGCTTCAGCCGCTCATTGAAAATGCGGTGATCCACGGAATTGAACCGAAAGAGCAAGATGGCCACATCTGGTTCCGCATTAAAGATTTAGTGGAAACGATCGTCATTGAAATTGAAGATAATGGCATGGGAATGGAGGCCGACACGATCGAGGAATTGTTGTCCGGCAGTATCAACCCGCGTGAAGGGCATACGACAGGCATCGGGTTCGCCAATGTCGCCAAACGGCTTCGATTATTCTATGGACGCGAAGATGTGGTGGAAATTGAAAGCACACCCGGGAGCGGAACAAAAATCATCTTGAAATTGCCAAAAGTGATGGAGGTTGAAAATTATGGTTAAACTTCTGCTCGTTGATGATGAACCGATTGAACGGGATGGGATGCAAGCCATTCTGTTGCATGCATTTCAGGACATTGAAATCAAACAGGCGAAAAATGGCAAGATGGCTGTGGAAATTGCAGCTGATTGGAAGCCCGATGTCGTGTTTATGGATATTATGATGCCTACGATGAATGGCTTGGAAGCGATCGAAGAAATCAGAAAGACGGATAAGGAAATTGAATTTGTCATGATGACGGCATTTGATACCTTTGACTATGCACGGCAAGCCATTAAGCTGGGGGTTAAAGATTATTTGCTGAAACCGAGCAAGGCGAGTGAAATCGTTGAAACGGCCGACAAGCTTTTCAAGCAGCTGAAGCAAAAGACACAGGAATCGGTTCAACGCCACCAGGAACAACAAGCGCTTCGAAAAGCATTGGGCATTGTCGAGACGGATATCGTCACTCAATTATTATTCGACCATGTCCATGAAATGCATATCGATTTGCTGGTTGAGATGCTGGAAACCCAGACGGCAGATGAAAAATTCGTCATGACGGTGCTTATTCCGGAAGGAGCTGAGCATTTGTATGCGGACATCAAACAGCAAATTAGAACGGATCATACCGTCTGGATAGGCGCATGCTACGACAAGCAATTGCCGTTCATTGTCTTTCGCAACCCGGGTCAATCTTTCCGCGCTCAAGCAATTGCATTAGCCAACGGAATATTGGCGGTCACGGGCAAGAAAGATGGATGGTTTGTCGGCATCGGCACCCTTTGTGGGTCGCTGGATGAAGTCCGCAATTCCTACCAGAAATCGCTCATTGCCATGCTCGATGTCAAAGTGCCTGCACGCTACCGGTTTTATTCGGAGGAACTCGAGCCTACTCGAGCAGAGGTGCCGGTGTTCATCAAACAACAGGAAAAGAGGCTGGTTGATTTTGTGCGTATCGGGGAGTGGGAAGCAGTGGAAGGCCTGGTGCTCCATCTTATCCGGCAGCTGGAACACGCGGGGGAAAATGTGGTGAGGGCGCAGCAGCGGTCGCTTGAGTTCCTATGGCTTACAAACCGTGTGATGGCCGAGGCCGGAATCCAAGCCGAGACCCCTTTTTATGCGCTTGCGGCAAAGGACTATCGGCAATTGATGTCTGAAACGCTCGAATTGATACGGGGCTTGAAAAAAACCTATATGGCTCAATCTGTCCGGTTGGAGTTCGATAAAATCCACAAAATCAAGCAATTCATTACAGAGCATTCACATGAAGACATTTCGCTCGATGTGCTGGCGCGCAAAGTGGATTTAAGCCCGATTTATATCAGCAAGATGTTCAAGGAGAAACTCGGCATCAACTACATCGACTTTCTGACACAATGCCGAATGGAAAAAGCGAAAAAGCTTTTGGCGGATCCGAAAATAAGCCTCAAGGCGATTGCGCTTGAAGTCGGGTATCATGAACCGAATTACTTCAGCAAAGTGTTCCGCAAAATGAATGACCAATCTCCAACTGAATACCGCATAACTGTGCTGAATGCAGGAACAGTAGAAGGAATCGGGACATGAAGCTGGTGAAGAGGATGCTATTGCTGCTCGTTGGCGTGGGGTTGCTCGTTGCTTGTACGGAAAATGTCGAGACTCTAGAAAACCCCGATGTTGAAGAAGATATTTGGATCACAGATGAGGCACCGCTGAAAATTGGTTTTGCGATGGATACTTTAAAAGAAGAACGTTGGTTGAAAGACAAGGCCTTGTTCGAAACGGCGATTGAGTCGCATGGCTTGGAAGTGGAGATCGCAGCGGCAAATGGAGATGATGCGCTGCAAATTGCCCAAGCCGAAGAGATGATACAAAACGGCATCGATCTTTTGGTCATCGTTCCCCATAACGCGGAAGCGACTGCCGCGATTGTCCATAAAGCACACGGTGCAGGCATCAAAGTCATCGCCTATGACCGCTTAGTGAAAAATGCGGAAATCGATTTGTATGTTTCCTTCGACAATGAAAAAGTGGGTGAGCTGCAAGCCGAGGCGATGATGAAATTGGTTCCGAAAGGCAATTATGTCTTTATCGGGGGTGCACCGACAGACAATAATGCGCATTTGTTGAAAAAAGGAGTTTTCAACGCTCTGCAGCCGGCAATCGACCGCGGCGATATCAAGATCATCTACGACGAATGGACAGAAGATTGGAATCCGGAATATGCATTTGCCCATATGGCGGAAGCCTTGGAAATCAACGATAATCAAATTGATGCGGTCATTTCCGCCAACGATGCAACTGCCGGTGGAGCCATCGAGGCATTAGAAGCACAAGGGCTTGCAGGGGTCATTCCTGT
This sequence comes from Planococcus dechangensis, assembly GCF_042654465.1. Taxonomy (NCBI): domain Bacteria; kingdom Bacillati; phylum Bacillota; class Bacilli; order Caryophanales; family Caryophanaceae; genus Planococcus; species Planococcus dechangensis. The sequence continues at coordinate 42,532 of NZ_JBHSGL010000015.1, forward strand.
GGCGGGACAAGATGCAGAACTCGCGGCTGTCCGTCGCATTGTCGATGGAACCCAGATGATGACGGTCTATAAACCGATTCAAGACTTGTCGGAGCAAGTAGCGGCACTTGCTGTCCATCTTGCACAAGATAAAGAGTTCCATCCGACCGTAAGCATCAATAATGGAAAAAGTGAAGTGCCTGCCGTGCTGCTCGAACCAGTTGCCGTCAACAACGATAACTTGAGAGATACGATTATCGCAGATGGATTTCATTCGGAGGATGATGTTTATGGGACAGAGTGAATCCTTGAGTCATGCATTGCAAATAGAGACAGCGCCGATTCCCATACAGGGGATTGGCGCTTTTTTGTCTCCAGTTCAAGCGGGACGACATCGTCTTTCGCAGGCTTTCCGAAAAGGGTCTTCCTTGACTATTAAAAATGCAGGAATTATACTATAATGAAAGCGCTTAATATTCAGAAAAAAAATACATATACGACTTCAGTCAGCATAGAGATGGCAAGGTTTACAGGTGATTCAACCAGTCCCAACAAGACCTGAACAGCCCATCTTTCTTTTTTGGCGAAAAACTAAAACGTTTTCGGAAACCATTTCGAAACCTATGAAAGGAGGCTGGAACGTATGATGAATTATTCGCTCGGCAAAGGTTCATACAAAGATTGGCTATTGGCAGAGACCGCCTTTTCGGCCGATGCGCTCGGCAAAAGCGAAGCGGTGATGCTGCTCGGAAACGGCTATATGGGACTCCGCTCAGACAACGAAGAACCGTATTTGGCGGAAAGGCGCAACTTATTTATCAACGGGACATTCAATAAGGCGGAAGCCAACGAAGTGACAGAGCTGCCGAACGCAGCCAATGTGACCCGACTCGACATCCGTGTAGATGGAGAGCGCTTTTCGCTGGAACTTGGAGAAACAAACGATTACATAAAACAACTCAATATGAAAGACGCCGAGCTGACGCGTTCGTTCGATTGGACCTCGCCTAAAGGCAAGACTTTACGCTTCCGCTTCAGCCGTTTCGTGTCTTTTGACGAGCTGCACTTGATCGCAATGAAAATGGAAGTGGAAAGCTTGTCGCATGATGTGGCTTTGTCGATCGATAGCGGCATTAATGCCCAAATGACCAATTCAGGTGTCCAGCATTTCAAAGAAGGCGAACGGAGAATAGCGGATGGGCGCTTTATCCAGCTGGTCCAAACAACCAACGAATCCGCAATCGACTTTGTCCATAACACGGTCCATGCATTAAAACTCAATGGCGAGAAAATCACCGCGCAAGCCGACAAAGACATGGCTCGCAGAAAAGCATGGATGAGCTACGACATCGAATTGCGCCCGCACGACCACTTAGTCGTGGAAAAGCTGTCGACTGTGCATACGAGCAAAGACTCGGACCTGAATTCCGGCACGTATAGCCTCGAGCAACTGCGTGCAGAGTCGCTCGGACAGCTGAAAGGCCACGACGTGCTCGGTTATGACGCATTATTCGAAGTGCATCGCCGCGCTTGGCAGCAAAAAGTGTGGGGCGCCTATAACGTGGAAGTTGAAAGCAGTGAAGCGGTCGATCAGCTCGCCTTACGGTTCTCGCTATATCATTTGACCGCCATGATGCCGGCGCACGACGAACAGATGGGCATCGGTGCGAAGGCGCTGAGCGGCGAAGGCTATAAAGGGCATTCGTTCTGGGATACGGAAATCTTCATCTTGCCGTTTTTCATCCTGTCGAATCCGCAAGCGGCAAAATCGTTGCTGACCTACCGCTATCATGGTCTCGCGGGGGCAAGGAAAAAAGCGCAGGACAACGGTTATCGAGGCGCAATGTATCCATGGGAAATGGCGTGGCCGACCGACGGCGAAGTGACGCCGGTATGGGGCGATATTGATATCGTCACCGGTGAGCAAACGAAAATTTGGTCGGGCTTTATCGAACAGCATATTTCGGCGGACATCGCGTTTGCGGTCTATCAATACGAAAATATCACCGGCGACCGACAATTTATGGAGCGCTGCGGCTATGAAATGGTGTTTGAAACCGCGAAGTTCTGGGCGAGTCGGTTGGAGTGGAACGACGCGCACCGTCAGTATCACATCAATCACGTCATCGGCCCGGATGAATACAAAGAACACATCAACAACAACGCTTTCACCAACCATATGGCGTACTTCAATTTAAAACTGGCGATGCGCTATGCCGACAAGCTGTCGCAAGAACATACAGAGTTATGGGAAACATTCGGTTTAGAGGCCGACTATGCGGATTGGCGAGAAAAAGCAGAACGGCTGTATTTGCCGGAACCGCGTGCTGAAGATCTTGTGATTCCGCAGGATGATACGTATTTACAGCTGACGGAAATCGATCTTGCGAAATACAAGAACCAGACCAAGGTCCGGACGATTTACCGGGATTACAACGCAGAGCAAATCAACGGCATCCAAGTAACGAAGCAAGCGGATACGCTCTTATTGTTTTATTTGATCGACCAGACTTTCCTGCGCGGCGATCGGCGTTTTTCGGAAGCTGCCAAAAAGGCGAATTTCCGTTATTACGAGGCGCGCACGCTCCACGACTCCTCGCTCAGCCTAGCGACCCATGCGATCATGGCGAGCGATATCGGCGAGCGGGAGCTGGCGTATAAATTGTTCCGCCAAACATGCGACATCGATATGGGACCGGACATGAAAACTTCGGATGAAGGCATACATGCAGCGTCGATCGGCGGCATTTGGAAATCGGCGGTGTTTGGTTTTGCCGGCGTCCGGCTCGCGGATGGCAAGCTGCGGATCAACCCGCGGCTTCCGAAAAACTGGCAGCGACTGCGCTTTACGGTTTACTGGCAAGGCCAGCCGCTGCAGCTTGATATGACCCATGAGTCGATGGACATTGAAGCAAGCGCTGGCCGCCCAGTCGAGTTCGAAACAGGCGGCACGGTCTACACAGTCGACCGGCGCCTGAACATACCGCTCAATCACCAACAGTCGCTATCATCAACATAAGTAAGTTATATAAATTGGACTAAAGAAATATAAGTGAATTAGATCTGATACTTAAACGATGTTGGTATGATGACTTTTCAAAAATATGAAGCAAAACTGCGGAGACTCCCGTGGGGTAGCGAGATAGCCGAGACCCCGCAGGAAATGAATTAGCTTAGCTAATTCATTTGCGACGCATCTGCCGTGCAGATGTGGGAGCACACGGTTTTCGTAGCTTCTGAGGAGGCTTGGCGCTCGCCCACAGGAAAGCGTAGCGGTTTTGCGGAATATCGAGAAATATAGTTTATCGGTTCAATTTAGATAGTTCCAAAATGAGCAATCATTTTGTTTGCTATAGCATTCCACTAATCAAAGGAGGCAACACACATGGCGTTCAACAAAAAATTAATTACCGGTATGACATTTGCAGCATCGATGACAGTTCTCGCAGCATGCGGCGGGGGCGAAGAAGGGTCGAATGGCGAGTCAGGGGAAGCGGCCGACGGCATTACGATTTTCCAGAGCAAAGTAGAAATATCTGAGCAACTCGAAGCAGCAGCTGCAGCCTATACGGAAGAAACAGGTGTGGACGTGGAAGTGATCGGGACGACTGGGGATGACTATGCACAACAATTGCAGATTCGCTTGAATAACGGAACAGGGCCATCGATTTTCAGCGTCGAGAACGCACAAGTGGCACAGCGCCTGGAATCTTATATGTATGATTTGAGCAATGAAGCCATCGTTGAAAACATCGCGCCGGACATGGAATTGGCACTCGACGATAAAGTCGTCGGCATCCCCTACGGCGTTGAAGGATTCGGCATCGTCTACAACAAAGAAATGGTCGACCCGGAAGATATCGCGGACATGGATTCTTTCGTCAGCACTTTGGAAGGATTCAATGCAGAAGGAATCAACGGGTTCGGGCTATCGTCTGAAGCGTACTTCCTGATCGGCCATATCAGCAACTACCCATTCTCAGTCCAGGAAAACCCGGTCGAGTTTATGGAGCAATTGACGAACGGCGAAGTGTCCTTGACGGATACGCCGGAATTCGGTGAGTTCGGCGAAGCGATGGAAGCAATCCGAGCCAACACGCCAACACCGCTCAGCACAACGTATGACACACAAGTCGGAGATTTTGCATCCGGTAAAACGGCAATGATCCACCAAGGCAACTGGGCATCCGGCATGCTCGATGAGTTTGAAGTTGATTTCGAAGTCGGCATGGCACCATTCCCGCTTGCAGGAAACGACCAGCTCGCAGTTGGCGTCGGCAGCAACTGGGCTGTGAACTCGGACAAAGACCAAGCTGAGATCGATGGCGCGCTTGAATTTCTTGATTGGCTCCACACGAGTGAAACAGGCCAGCAATTCATCGTCAAAGATTTCGGATTTATCCCGGCTATGACGAATATCGAAGCTGGAGATTTGGATCCGTTGTCGCAAGCTGTATTGGAAGCATCAAACAGCGGCGAAACGATTCCTTGGTCACATAACTACTATCCTGCCAATGTGATTCCAAATGACTTCACGCCAGCAGCTGAAAGCTTCTTCGTGGACGACAGCATGACAGGCGACCAATTGGTTGAACAGCTCGAATCTGCATGGCAGAATGCGGCCAAATAACAACCATGTCTGTTGAAAAATAAGAACACGCCTCGATTGGCGTGTTCTGCTTTTTCTATAGAAGTTCAATCAGCAACGACAAGAAAGTAGGGATGGACGTGAAGAATAGAAAAAATATCGGCTGGTATCTGTTGTTTACAGTTCCGTTATTAGTCATTTTTACCATAGTAGTAGTAATTCCTTTTGTGATCGGCATTTATTATGCATTTTTTGATTGGGATGGGATCGGTGCGAACCCGATGGTCTTTACCGGATTGGAAAATTTCAGGGTACTGCTCGAGGATGAACGGTTCCTTCGTTCGGCTTGGTTGACGGTGCTGTTTACGGTCATGTCCGTCGTCTCGGTCAATGTGGTCGGGCTGGCATTTGCGCTTCTCGTCACATCAAAACTCAAGCTGGCAAACTTGGCGCGGACGATGTTGTTCATGCCGTATTTGATCGGTGGGTTGATCCTCGGTTACATCTGGCAGTTTGTGTTCCTTGATGTCTTCACCTTGATAGGGGAAGTCACCGGATTGGAATCGATTTTCTTCAACTGGCTGAATAATGAAACCTTCGCATTGTTTGCGTTGGTGTTTGTCTTTACGTGGCAAATGGCCGGTTATGTCATGATCGTCTATATTGCAGGTATTCAAGGCATTCCCGGCGAATTGGTCGAAGCCGCGAAAATCGACGGTGCCAGCAAGTGGCAGCGATTTATGAACATCACGGCACCACTATTGATGCCGGCATTTACCATCAGTTTGTTTTTGACGCTGTCATACGGTTTTAAAATCTATGACGTCAACTTGTCGCTGACAGGCGGCGGCCCGGCAAATGCGACGGAATTGTTTGCCATGAACATCTATAACGAAATCTTCGGTTATGGGAACTACGGCTACGGCCAAGCGAAAGCGATCGTGTTCTTTGTCATCATCGCCGCAATCACCATGACCCAAGTGTATATTACGAAAAAGCGGGAGGTTGAAATGTAATGAAGATCATACGCACATGGTCGAAGGAGATCCTGCTGTTATCGATGGCGCTCGTATTCCTATCTCCCATCTATATCATCTTTGTTAACTCGTTCAAGTCCCGCCAAGAGCTGTATGAAAATACCTTGGCTTTTCCAAGAGAATTTAGTTTGCAATTCTACGAAGCGGCAATGGCGCGGATGGATTTCTTTAATGCTTTCCTGAACTCCATGTATGTCACCGTCGTCTCGGTCGTCTTCATCATCATCCTGTCTTCCATGATGGCTTGGATGCTCGCCCGTTCCGGCAACTGGATCAGCACAGTGATCTTCATGACGATGATCGCAACGATGCTCATCCCGTTCCAGACAATCATGATGCCGCTCATGCAATTGGTGACCGGTATCACAAGAGAAACCGGCATACCGATGTACAACTCGCTGAGCGGATTGATCTTCATGAACATCGGATTCAACGCAGCCTTGTCGGTCTTCTTGTACCATGGCTTCGTCAAATCAATTCCGGTTTCCTTGGAAGAAGCGGCGACGATTGATGGCGCGTCGAAGTTCGGCGTGTTCTGGCGCATCATTTTCCCGATTTTGACACCGATCACTGCAACGGTTGCAATTTTGAATGTCATCTTGATCTGGAATGACTTCCTGTTGCCGTCTTTGACATTGATCGATAAGAGCTTGCGCACCATTCCGCTATCCGTCTTCTACTTCTTCGGTGAGTTCACCATTGAATGGAATATGGCGATGGCCGGGTTGACGTTGACCATCATCCCTGTTGTGATATTTTATATGATCGCGCAGAAATACATTATTAAAGGAATTGGAGAAGGGGCAGTCAAATAAGCCCTTTTCCGTTGGAGGGGTCATTATGCTGGAACTGAAAGGAATCGCAGGCGTTCTGTATACGGCAAGCGAATGGATGATGCGGCTGACTGCTGTCAATTTGATGTGGTTCGTTTTGAGCTTGCCGTTCTTTACGCTGCTTGTAGCGATTGACATGGGCGATCCTGCCGGCCTGATTTGGTTTGGCATAGCGGCATGGCTATTTGTCACCTTTTTGTTTTTCCCGGCTACGGCGGCGGTATTTGCGGTCGTCCGGAGTTGGATCGTCGAGGAAGACTTTTCTTCGACATTCAAAAAGTATATTTCCCATTTAACATCAGACTATAAATCCAACGTCAAAGCAGGGGCCATTTTCGCACTGGCCTGGCTCGTCTGGTATTATAATTATTTCTACTTTTACAGTGAACAAAACAGCGTCGCTTTCCTGTTTCTCATTATCGGTTTGGGCATGTTCATTTTGACGGTCAATTTCCTATCGATCAGTGCCCATTACGATATGAATAGCAAAGCGCGGATAAAAAACGCCTTTTTCATTTCATCTGGGCGCCCGCTGACGAGTTTGGCTATTCTTGCGAGCAGCGCAGTGCTGGTGTGGATCAGCGTTTTTCAGCTCTTATGGCTGGTTCCGTTACTGGTTTGTTCGTTGATTGCATTCGTGTCATTTGCGGCATTCCATAAGGCGACAGTGAAAATTTCGGAAAAAGCGGCGTCGAATACGGCATCGTGAAGCAAGGCTTACTATTTTTCAATATTCGAGGAAGTGAATCCGGACGTGGCGACGATCAAAGACGTAGCGAAAAAAGCGAATGTATCGGTCAGTGTCGTTTCAAAATCATTCAATAATTATAAAGATGTCAAAGAAGAAACCCGCCAGCGCGTTTTGGCGGTAGCACAAGAACTGAACTATTCACCGAACATCAACGCGAAAAACCTGTCTTCGAAAAAGCAGATGACCTTCGGCTTGATTTCTTCGGGCGTGCTCAACGACAACGAAAAAGACAATAACGCGTTCGATATTTTCAAAGGGGTCTACCAAGCGATTTCGGATAGCCGTTTCGAGTTATCCATTTACCTCATTGATTCCCAGCAGCAAAAACAGCAAAGCTATGTCCAGTATTGCCGTGAGCGCAATATCGGCGGCGCCATTTTGCAGGGCATCCGGACCGATGACCAGTATTACAAGGAATTGATCGATACGAGCTTGCCTTGTGTCGTATTGGATATTATGAACGATACGTCGAATTCCTTGATTGGGACGGTGTCGATCGATAACGCGGCAGCAGGCGAGGAAATCGCAACGCATTTGCTGGAGAAAAATCACCGAGACATTTGCCTCATCACCGGCACAGCTGAGACGTACGTCAATAAAGAACGGATGAAAGGCGTCGAACGAGCGCTGCAGGCATACGGCATGTCTCTTGACGATGTCGGTGTAGTAGACGCGTGCTTCTCAGAAGACAAAGCATATGAGCTCGTCACCGCATATTTGCAGCAGCATCGCCCAACCGCCTTCCTTTGTTTCAGTGATTTGATGGCGATTGGCGTCATGAAAGCAGTCAAAGAAGCAGGCTTGCAAATCCCGCAAGACGTTTCGATCACCGGTTTCGACGATCTGGTGTTCAGCAGCTATACGCAGCCGGCACTGACAACGATTCGCCAGGATTTTGTCGAAATCGGCAGGACGGCGGCGCAATTGTTGCAAGACATTAAAGAACATAAAAACAAACAGCAGCACGTGTGGGTCGAGCATCAGCTGATCGAACGCGACAGCGTAAAAACTTTAGCAATATAAGCTGAGCTATAGATTGATAGATAGTAAAAGAGAGTGATGAAATCGCTCCAGGCGGACGCTTTCGGGCCCACAGGATGTGGGTCATGCAGCTGGCAGGGCATAGACTCATGTCGCTCCGTCACTGCTTCCACAGGAGTCGCCGCCTTACGCTCTTTCATCTGAGTTTATTCATTTGCGATGCTCAATCGCAGAGCTTAGCGCCAAGCTTATCGTAGCGGTTTTGCGGAATATTTGGAGATGAATTGTTAATTTAAACAGAAAGGACTTAACTTCATGGCACATGCCCCACAACTTATTATTTACGATCTCGATGGCGTCATTACCGATACGGCGGAATTCCATTTTTTGGCTTGGAAAAAGCTCGCCGAAGAACTCGGCATCACGTTTGATCGGCAGTTCAACGAGCAGCTCAAAGGCATCAGCCGCATGGATTCACTCGACCGCATACTGGCGCTCGGCGAATCTGCGGCTTCATTGTCCGCAGAGGAAAAGCTCGAACTCGCCACACGGAAAAACGGCTATTACTTGGAACTCATTGAAGAAATCAACCCGGGCCATATCCTGCCGGGGATCGAGGCTTTATTGGACGACAACAAGCAAGCCGGCATCAAAATCGCGCTTGGCTCTGCCAGCAAAAATGCACCGCATATTTTGGACAAGCTCGAACTCAGCGATTATTTCGATTACATAGTGGATGCCGCACAAGTGACAAAAGGCAAGCCGGACCCGGAAACCTTCACGAATGCTGCAGACGCTTTGGGAATCGCGTATGAAAACTGCATCGGCATTGAAGACGCAGCGGCAGGAGTCGATGCGATCAATAGCGCCGGCATGTTCTCGGTCGCTGTCGGGGAACAAGCTCATTTGGGCCATGCCCATTACCGGGTGGACCACACGCAAGACTTGGTATTCCAAGACATCATCGAACGATTCCACAATCAGCCAAAAGCTTAAGCGAAATCAAAAAAAGGGAAAGGAGGGCATACATGAGCTGGAAATTAACGAAGTACGAGTTGGATAACGACAATTTACTCACCAACGAAAGCCTGCTGTCTTTAGGAAACGGGTATTTGGGGGTCAGAGGAAATTTTGAAGAAGGCTATGCCGACGGGTTTAAATCGATCCGCGGAACATACATCAATGCGTTTCACGACGAAACGGAAATCAGCTACGGCGAGAAATTATACGGGTTTCCGGAAACACAGCAAAAATTATTGAATGTCATCGATGCGCAATCGGTCGACATTTATTTGGACGACGAACGCTTTTCCTTGTTCGAAGGGGAAGTGCTGGCGTTTGAACGCAATTTGCATATGGACGCTGGATTCGCAGAACGCTATGTCCACTGGGTGTCTCCGGGCGGCAAGCAAGTGAGGATCCATTTCAGGCGGGTCGTATCTTTCGTCACGAGGGAATTGTTCGCACTCGACATTAAAATTGAACCGTTGACACCGGTCCATACGGTGAAAATCGTCTCCACCATCAATGGCGATGTCTCCAACTATGTCGATAAAGAAGATCCGCGCGTGGCATCAGGCCATGCCAAACGGCTGCGCGTGACAGAAGTGAGCGAGGAATCGCCGTTTTCGATCGTCAAAGCGGAAACTTATGTGACCAAGCTTGAAGTGGCATGTGTGTCGACGTCGACTGTGCGAGCGGAAAACTTTGAATACACGAGCGAACTGAGCGATGCCGCGATCACAGAAACCTATGTATGCGAAGGCGACGGCGCGGTTCATTTCACCAAGCTCAATGTCTTCACCGATACGATGCGCCACGGCGAAGATTTGATCGACGAAGGAAAAGTCCTGCTGCACCGCGTCCACGATAAGAATTTTGACCAATTGCTGTCGGAACAAAAAACGTATTTGGACAACTACTGGGCGATCTCGGATATCGAAATCGAAGGCGACCAGCGCGTGCAAGAAGGCATCCGTTTCAATTTGTATCAGCTGCTGCAATCGGTCGGCAAAGATACGGCGAGCAATATTGCCGCGAAAGGCTTATCGGGCGAAGGATACGAAGGGCATTATTTCTGGGACACGGAAATCTACATTTTCCCGGTGTTCTTAATGACCAATCCGATGATCGCGAAAAACTTATTGCTGCACCGCTACTCGACATTGGGCCATGCCAAAGAGCGCGCGAAAGAATTGGGGCATGAAAAGGGCGCCTTGTTCCCTTGGCGCACCATCACCGGTTCGGAAAGCTCCGCATTTTTCCCGGCCGGCACCGCCCAATACCACATCAGTGCAGACATCGGGTACAGCTATATCCAATTTTATTTGGCCACAAAAGACGAAGCCTTTATGAAAAACTATATGGCCGAAGTATTATTCGAAACGGCACGCTTGTGGGAAGATGCCGGGCATATGCAAAACGGCCAGTTCCGTATAGACGATGTGACGGGGCCGGATGAATACACGTGCATCGTCAACAATAATTATTATACGAATGTCATGGCCAAGCATAATTTATTATGGGCAGCCAAGATCTATCGCTTGCTTGAAGAGCAGGACGGCGACCATCTAAGACAGTTGACGAGCCGTCTCGAATTGACCGAAAACGAAGTGGAAGCATGGAAGAGTGCAGGCGAAAACATGTATTTGCCGTACGATGAAACTTTAGGGATCAATGCGCAAGACGACAGCTTTCTGCAAAAAGCGCGGTGGGACATGAAAAAAACGCCGCGTGAGAAGTTTCCGTTATTGCTTCATTACCATCCGTTGACTTTGTACCGCCATCAAGTGCTGAAGCAAGCCGATACGGTGTTGGCGCATTTCCTGCTTGAAGACGAGCAGGACGTGCAAACGATCAAGAATTCCTATGACTATTACGAAGAAATTACAACACATGATTCTTCCCTTTCGTCTTGTGTTCACAGCATCATGGCTTCCAAACTCGGCTATTCGGAAAAAGCGTATAGCTATTTCAATGAAACGGCGCTTTTGGATTTGGAAAACACCCATAAAAACACCAAAGACGGATTGCATATGGCGAATATGGGCGGCACATGGCTAGGCATCGTCTACGGATTTGCAGGGCTGCGCCTCAAGGAAAACGGCCTGTCGCTGTCTCCGGTGCTGCCGTCGGAATGGAATTCATTCAAATTCCATCTGCGCTATCAAGCTAGGGTGCTGAAAATCTACAAGACGCGTGAAGCGACGGTCTATACGCTCGTTGAAGGACCAGGCCTCGAGTTTATCCACAACGGCGAAGCGCTTTATGTAGAAAGCGGAAAAGAATTGATCGTGCCTGAAATAACAGTATAAAATCGAAAAACCATTGGGGAGGGTATCAAATGAGCAGTTTAACATTAAAGAACGTCAAAAAGGAATACGACAAAGGGGTCGTGTCGGTGCAAGATTTCAACTTGGAAATCCGTGACAAGGAATTTCTTGTGCTTGTCGGTCCTTCCGGCTGCGGAAAATCGACGACGCTGCGGATGATCGCAGGACTTGAAGACATTACAGAAGGCGACCTTTATATCGGTGACAAGCGGGTCAACGATGTGTCCCCGAAAGACCGCGGCATCGCTATGGTATTCCAGAACTATGCCCTTTATCCGCATATGAACGTCTATGATAATATGGCGTTCAGTTTGAAGCTGAGCAAGATGAAGAAAGCCGACATCAAGACACGCGTGGAAAATGCAGCGAACATCCTCGGCTTGCAAGACTATTTGAACCGTAAACCGAAAGCTTTATCGGGCGGCCAACGACAGCGTGTCGCTTTAGGCCGCGCGATTGTCCGCGATGCGGACGTCTTCTTGATGGATGAGCCATTGTCCAACTTGGATGCCAAACTGCGTGTCCAAATGCGCACGGAAATCCAGAAGCTCCACCGCCGATTGCAGACAACGACCGTCTATGTCACGCACGATCAGACAGAGGCAATGACGATGGCGACGCGTCTTGTCGTCATGAAAGACGGCTTTATCCAGCAAGTCGGCTCGCCGAAAGAAGTATACGACGAGCCGGACAATATTTTCGTCGGCGGCTTTATCGGCTCTCCTGCGATGAACTTCTTCAACGGCCGTCTTGAAGGCGACCGCTTCGTAATGGGCGAGATCGGCGTCCGCGTGCCGGACAACAAGCTGAAAATCCTGCGCGACCAGGATTATGACGGCAAGGAATTGGTACTTGGCGTCCGTCCGGAAGACATCCATGACGAGCCGATCTTTCTGGATCATTCCCCGGATACGAAAATCCGTGCGGACATCGAAGTGGCGGAATTGATGGGAGCGGAAATCATGCTTTATTCGTCCGTCGACAATCAGGATTTCGTCGCCCGCGTCGATGCCCGCTTCAGCGTCCAGGCCGGTGAGACGATCGACATGGCATTTGATATGAACAAAGTGCATTTCTTCGATAAAGATTCGGAACTGCGCATCAAGTAAAAATACATCGTCCGAAAAAGCTTCCTGCCATTTCTACACACCGGCAGGAAGCTTTTTTTGTGCTTTCTGCTGATAGATTTTTTGTTGAAATAAAAAAGAATTCAAAAAACTTTGGAGATTCGGTTGACTTCTCTATTTCCTAGTATTAAGATAGGGATTAATTTAATAATCTTATCCAGAGAAGCCGAGGGACTGGCCCTACGACGCTTCAGCAACCCCTGATTTAATCAGGAAGGTGCTACTTCCAGCAAGGAGAGATTCCTTGGGAGATAAGAGAGCGGACCTGATTTTCAAATAGCCCTCTTTTCTCGTTTAATGAGAAAAGAGGGCTATTTTTTATTTTCCAAAGAGGGCTGCGGAAATTGGCGATTCTAAAAAGGAGGAATTTAACGATGACGAAGAAACGGATTTATTTGAACGCTTTTGAGATGGTGTGTGCAGGCGGGCATCAATCGCCGGGATTGTGGCTTCATGAGGACGACCGGTCGCATACGTACAAAGACAGTGAATATTGGATCGAACTCGCGAAGTTATTGGAAAAAGGGAAGTTTGATGCGGTGTTCTTGGCCGACGTGCTCGGCACTTATGATGTCTACGGCGGAACACGCGACGCGGCATTGCGCAACGCGGTACAGACACCTGTCAATGATCCGCTGCTAGTCGTGCCGCTCATGTCGTCGGTGACGGAGCATTTGAGTTTCGGGGTCACGGCATCCGTCAGCCACGAACATCCGTACACATTCGCGCGGCGCATGTCGACTTTGGATCATCTGACAAAAGGGCGCATCGGCTGGAATGTCGTCACTTCCTATTTGAAAAGCGCCGCAGTCAATATCGGCTTGGATGATCAAATGAGCCACGATGAACGTTATGAGTTCGCAGCGGAATACTTGGACGTCTGCTATAAATTATGGGAAGGCAGCTGGGAAGATGGGGCGGTGGTGCGCGACAAGCGTTCACGAGTGTACACCGACCCGGCGAAAGTGCATGACATCCGCCACGAAGGCACATACTTTAAAGTGCCGGGTGCCCATTTATCCGAACCGTCGCCGCAGCGCACACCGGTATTGTTCCAGGCAGGCGCTTCGCCGCGTGGCCGCGAATTCGCTTCTAAGCATGCCGAATCCGTGTTCACGGCCGGCCCGACGATTCCCGTCGTGAAAAAAGGAGTCGACGCACTCCGTGAAAGTATCCGTGCGAACGGCCGCAACCCGGAAGACGTATTGGTTTATACGACGTTCACCGCGATTGTCGGCAAGACCGAACAACAAGCGCAGGACAAATACGAAACCTTGAAAAGCCATGTCAGCTATGAAGGTGCACTGGCGCTCTTGAGCGGTTGGACCGGCATCGATTTTTCCGGATACGATCCCGAAGATACGCTCGAATACATCCAAAGCAACGCCATGCAGTCGGCGGTTGAAGTGTTCACGCGTGCAGATCCGGACAAAAAATGGACGATCGGCGAACTGGCGACATTCGTCGGCATCGGCGGAAGAGGGCCGGTCGCAGTCGGCACGCCGGAACAAGTGGCGGACGAAGTCGAGCGCTGGAGAGACGAAACCGGCGTCGATGGCTTTAACTTGGCTTATACGCTGGCACCGGGAAGCTTCGAAGACTTTGTCGAACTAGTCGTGCCGGTATTGCAAGAGCGCGGGCTTGTCCAAACGGAATACACACCAGGCACATACCGCGAGAAAGTGTATGGCACCGGGCAAGCGCATTTGAAAGAAGATCATCCGGGCAGAAGTTTCAAGCACTTGCACGAAACAGTCAAAAACTAGAGGAGGAATGAGGATGCTGACAGCTTATTGGATCGGCGTCGTTGTCTTCTGGATAGCGGGGCTGACTTTATGGAACAAACTATACCCGAAACCGAACAAAGGAGGCGAGCGCAATGCAGGGTGAAACTTCATGGCTCTTGCCGCTGATCATCATTATGCTCGTCGGCTATTTCGCTTTCACCACGTGGCTTGGCAAAAAAGGTGCTGCCCATAGCGGTTCGATGAAAGGTTTCGCGATTGCCAGAGGCAAAGTGAGCCCCGCGATTGTCGGCATCAGCTTCGGCGCATCTTACGCCAGTGCCAATCTATTCCTCGGTGTGCCGGGCTGGGCGTATACATATGGCTTGTCGACATTGTGGTACACGATCGGCTGCTTCGGGGTCACCTGGCTCGGGCTGTTGCTGTTCACCAAAACTTTTTGGCGCTACGGCCAGAAAAACGGCGGCAGTTTGACGATGCCCCAATGGCTCGGCAACCGCTACAACAGCAAGGTGTTGCAAGTGCTCGTGGCCTTATTGGTGTTATTCAATGTTTACTACATCGTCGGTCAAAACGTCGGACTGGCGACGATGTTCGAGACAGTCATCGGCATCCCTTATTTATGGGGCATCGCAATCGGCGTCTTCATCACCGTCGTTTATGTCAGCCTGGGCGGTGCATTTGCGCAAATCGTCAGCGACGGCATCCAGGGAATCACGATGGGCGCAGTGTCGCTCCTATTGTTCGTCTCCTTGCTGTGGACGATCGGCGGCGGTTGGAATGTGCTCGGCACTTTGCAGTCTGAACTACGGGCAATCGATCCGGCGCTTGTCGCCCCGCTGTCGACCGGCGGGCCGTTCTACAGCGGATTTGCCATTTTGAGCATCCAGTGGCTGCTGTTTTCATTCGTCCTGCTGCCGCATTTGATGAATAAAGTGCTGACCGTGGAAAAAGAAGAAGACTTGCGGACCTTTACTTTGTCCGCCGGCATTTCCTTGTTCACCTTATCGATTTTCTCGGTGTTCGCAGGACTTGCGGCGCGTATCATCTTACCGGGGCTCGCTTCTGCAGACAGTGCCATTCCGGCGTATATTATGGAAGCCTTCCCGGTCGTCATCGTCGCGCTGCTCGTCATGGGCTTGATCTCGGCGATCCTGTCGACGACCGACAGCCTGTATCTCGGCATCACCAATAGCATCGGCAATGATTTGTTCAAAGTGCTGGCGGTGCCGGTGCTGTATAAACACAAGAATTTGACGGAACAGGAACTCGACGGCAAAGTGTTGAGAGCGTCCAAGATCTCGCTGATCTTTATCGGGCTATTGTCGCTCTATATGTCGATCAACCGCCCGGAATCCTTGGCGCTTTTGACGAATTTCGGCACATCCGCCATCATCAGCGGCATCGTGGCGCCGATCAGCCTCGGCTATTTGTGGAAGCACGCCAATAAATCCGGCGCCATCGCTTCCGTCGTCAGCGGAGCCGGCTGCTATATGATCCTGACTGGAACCGGAGTCATCGAACACGTTTTCCAGGCGATGTTCTTCAGTTCCATCCTTGGTTTCGTATCGATGATTTCCGTCAGCTTGCTTGCTGAAGCGCTGCAAAAACGTGGAGCAACGGCGCAAGAATCGGTGAGGAGTTTATGAGTATATCGAAAAGCCCCGAATCCACTCGGGGCTTTTCGCCTTTTCTGTCAAAATTCGAGAAAACTTCATAAATCCAAGGGCATCGCACTTGTTTCTTTTGGGAAAATCCAATAGGCTGAAAAGAGCGTTTGGCGGAGGAATTGGAGTCGCCAACGAATCCGATCTAGTGAGAAAGAAGGAATTATTGACATGAAAAAAACATTATTATTGCTTAGCGCATTTCTTATTTTGCCGATGACGGCACAGGCGCATTCCGTGCTAGAAGCTTCGACACCAACTGATGGGGAGGTCGTAACCGAACAGCTTGACACCATTGCACTTGATTTCAGTGCCGGGATTGAACAAGGCAGCTCGATGACCATGACGATGGACGGCGAAGCGGTCGATTTCAGTGAAGTGGCGGTCATGGACGATCAATTGATCGGCACACCGGCACAGGAATTGTTGGACGGTTCTTACGTGGTGGAATATGCCGTATTAAGTGAAGATGGCCACCCGATCGAGGGGACGATGGCGTTTGAACTCGAAGCCGGCGTCACCGAGCAAGCTAGCGCAGAAGCTGAAGACCAGGAAGCTGAGCAACAAGCTGCAGACGAGGCGGCTGAGGAGCAGTCTGAAGCTGTGGAAACGGAAGCTAGCGAAGAAGCGGCGGCTAGTGAACAGGCAACTCCTACAGAACAGTCGGGAAGCAATGTCACGCTCATCATCGCAGGGCTTGCGGTCGTGTTGTTGATCGGTGCCTTTGTATTGATGCGTAAAAAACGATGAGCTGGTTCATCGCGCTGTCGGATTTTTTGCTGTATGTCGTGTTGGCATTTTTAGCAGGGGACGTTGTGCTGCGTTTTATCAAAACTGAGCGAAAACCGCTCATCCAAGTGCCAAAAAAGCTATTGCTGATCGCGCTCGCACTTGTGCCGGTGCTGCTCGCTCCACCTGTTATCCAGCTCGTGCTGTTATTGTCCGATGCATACGGACTGTCACAAGCAGCCGTTGATGTCGTGGTGCAATTCCGTGCCGGGCAAAGCTATGTATTCGGCGTATTGATCGCGCTGGCATGGTTTATCATCGTCTGGCGCGATGGTTCTGCTGCTATGCGGGCATTTTGGCTCGTGCTTAGTGTGGTGAACGTGGGCTATGCAAGCCATGCGGCATCGATTGTCGAGTGGCAAGGTGTAATAGGCCACACGCTCCATTTCCTGGCGCTCGTGCTATGGGCGGGAGTGTTGATCCACATCGCATGGTTTATGAAAAACGGCGACAATTGGCGAGCCTTTCTGCGCTGGTTTACGCCTTTTTCCATCGCGATGATGGTTGTATTGATCGGCACCGGCATTTGGCTCATGCTGTTTTTTGTCGCACCTGAAGATTATGCAAGTTCGTGGGTGCTGCCGTATGGGCAATTATTATTGCTCAAGCATTTGAGCATTGTGCCGCTATTGCTCGCAGCGTTGATCAATGGGCTGTTATCGAAGAGCGATGCCCCGAACCATGCATGGCTCAAAGTGGAAAGTTGGCTGCTAGTGCTCGTGCTGTTGATCACCGCGTTCATGAGCAAGCTGGCGCCACCGCACAACATCAACGAAACTTTCCGTTTAGAAGGCGTCGCTCCGTTTTCGGAATGGCTGATCGGGCCGCAGTATATCCCGATCAATGCTGTATGGACGCCGAATATCGATGGATTTTTATTGATGGGGATCGGCTTGTTATGCCTCGGCCTGCAATGGCTCGGCTACCGCAAGAAACTGCCGGAATGGCTGTCGTTTCTTTTCGGGGTCGGCTTTGTCGCCGCGATGTATATCGGGTTGATGTTCAGCTTTCTATTTTAATCTAGAGCTTTGCCGTCCAAGCGGCAAAGCTTTTTATTTGCAACAAAGAATATTTTGACTATGCACGGCCTGTTGAGACTTTTAAGCGCTTGCGGTACACTAGCAAATGGATTGAAAATATCCCTCTTTAATAACAATATGATGTAGCAAGAAATTGCCTTTTAAAACATCTGGTTATGGTATATATGAAAGAAATAGAAGTGGAGAGAAAAGACATGGCAGATTTACGAGTGCCTGAAAAGCGCTTCCGCCCGGAGTTAGAAGGCATCCGTGCTGTCGCCGCATTTCTTGTGGCCATTTATCATATTTGGATTGGGTCGGTATCCGGCGGGGTCGACGTCTTTTTCATCGTCTCAGGCTACTTGATTACGACATCATTGCTGGCACGGATGATGCGCGACGGCCGCATCAATTATACAGAAAATTTACTAGGGCTCGCTAAGCGCTTGTTCCCGCTGGCATTTACCGTCATCGCGGTATCTGCCATCGTCTCGATCTTCCTGGTGCCGATGAGCTCGTGGCGCCAGACGATTGCGGAATTGTTCGCGTCGATGTTTTATTTCCAAAACTGGCAGCTGGCCAATAGCGCAGTCGATTATTTGGGGCAGAACAACGAGGCGAGCCCGTTCCAGCATTTTTGGGCACTGTCGATTCAAGGCCAGTTTTATGTCACATGGCCAATCGTCATCACGATCGTTTATTTGCTGGCGACGAAAATACTGAAGACACCGGTGCGCAAAACATTGCTCGCGGTGTTGTCGGTCATTTTCATCGCTTCACTCAGCTATTCGGTGTATATTACCGCAGTCAATCAGCCGTGGGCATATTTCGATACATTCGCGCGCGTCTGGGAGTTTAGCCTCGGTGGGATATTGGCATTAGTGTTGCCGTATTTGAAGTTTTCGGGGCGTACTCATCTCATCATGGGCTGGGCAGGGCTTGCAATCATCGCGTTTACCGGGATGGTGCTGCCGGTGTCGACCGTGTTCCCGGGATTTGCGGCATTGCTGCCGACCGGCGGGGTGATCTTGGTCATCATCGCTGCTGAAAACGCCCAGTCATTCGGTGTGCAAAAATTGCTCGGCTCGAAGCCGTTCCAATATTTCGGCAGCATTTCCTACGGATTTTACTTATGGCATTGGCCGCTGCTGGTGTTCTATTATGCGTATTTCAATACGGAAACGGTTTCTGCACTCGGCGGTTTGAGCATCCTGGCGCTGACTTTCGTGTTGTCGGTCATTACGATCCGGCTCGTGGAAGCGCCGGTGCGCAATTTGCCGGTCAAACAGTCGAAAAGGCGTTTATCGAAAGTGCTTGTGGCGATGATGTTGCCGGCGCTGCTCGTCGGCTTGTCATGGAGCGTATTTGTTCAAGCGAGCACGGGTGGCAGCTTTACGACAGAAGACAATCCAGGCGCACGCGCCGTTCTAGAAGGCGTCCAGCCGACTAGAGGTGCGGATGTGCAGCCGGATTTCCTGACAGCGAAACAAGACTTGCCGACGTTTTACGGTGAGGATGATTGCACGACAAACGGCGGCAAAAGCACCGATATTAAAGACTGTTCGTTCGGTGTGACGGAAAACCCTGAACATGTCGTGGCGCTCGTTGGCGGTTCGCATTCAGGGCATTGGTTCCCGGCACTCGAAGAAATTGCGGAAGAATTGAATATGCGCATCGATGTATACATCAAAGATGCGTGCCGTTTTACTGCAGATGATTTCGGTGAGCTGCTGACCGAATCGTGCATGGAGTGGAACGATAATTTGGAACAGCATTTGCTGCAAGATCCGCCGGACACGATCTTTACGACTGCGACAGTCGGTAAAGGGGATACTGTACCTGTAGGGTATATCGACAAATGGCAGCGTTTCGAAGGAATCTCCGACATTTTCGCGGTGCGCGACAATCCGCGCATGAAAGTCGACCCGACAAAGTGTTTGGAAAACTTGAGCCAGGCGAACTGCTCCGTGCCGCGCGACAAAGCGCTGGCTGATGTGGTGCCTTGGGAAAATACACAAGGCATTCCGGAAAACGTCTCGTTCGCCGACCTCTCTGAATATTTCTGTACGGATACAAACTGTCCGCCGGTCATCGGCAATGTGCTCGTCTACCGTGATCAACACCATTTGACGACGCTGTACTCGAGAACTTTAGGCCCAGCGTTGAAAGAACATCTTGAACCGGCTTTAAATGACGCTTCCTAATTTTAAACGCTCCCGCGATTTGTGGGGGCGTTTTTTCTATTGGCTGGCTCTGGCAGGGATAAATGATCTCGTGTCGAAAGCTATAGTCAGGAACGAGTGGTGCAAAAGCACAGTCAAAACGGAAAGGGGTATAGCACATGAAACGCATATGGCCGGTTCTTGGGTTGTCGCTTAGTATGGTTGGCGTGTTTGGGGCGTATCGTAAGTACAAAAATTTAACAGCGGAAGAAAAGCCGACGTGGCCGGAAGTCCGCCTTGCCGGAGCCGTCACACAGGAAATGGCGGAGGCGCTGCCGGAGCCGATGGCAAAATGGCTCGGGAAAATCGGCGTGATCGGTCGTGAGCAAGTGATGGCGGTGTACATCAAGCAGACGGGTTGGATGAAGACTAAGCCTGAGCAGACAGAATGGGCCGAATCGAAAGCGGAGCAATACAGTTTTGTCGAGCCGCCGTCGTTTTATTGGAAGGCGCGCATGAAAATGGATGGCTTATCAGTGACCGGATCTGACAGTTTCCGCGACGGGCGAGCAGGCATGCGTATCCGTTTTGCAGGACTGGTGCCGATCAACCGCCAGATGCCGGATGGCAAATTGAATGAGTCGGCGCTGCAGCGGTTTTTGATGGAGATGGTGTGGCTGCCGGGACTCGTCTTTAGCCCGTACGTGAAATTTACGAAAAGCACTGCGCATTCAGTGGATGCAGAAATGACGTACAATGAATCGATCGCAAAAGTAACGTTCGAGTTTGATGAACAAGGGCGCATAAAGCGTGCGCGTGCGATGCGCTATAAAGAAGTGGACGAAGAATCGGTTCGCTTGCCGTGCATTGCCGAAGTGCATGACTGGCAGACGGTCGACGGCATCGAAATTCCGCGCCGCGTCGATATTACATGGATAATCGATGGACGCCCGTTCACTTGGTATAAATTTACGGTGGACGGGGCGAAAATCAACCCGAGTGTGCCGGCATCCTGGTGAGAATAGTGGAAAGGTAACAGAAAGTTCTTTGTTTTTTGACTAATCACCTTGACCCGATTCACCACAGGGGGTATCATGTGGGAATACTAAAAATTGCATAGTGAATTCTTATCTAGAGAAGTCGAGGGACTGGCCCGATGACGCTTCAGCAACCAGCCGCTAGCGGTCAGGTGCTAAATCCAGCAGGCATGCGCCTGGCAGATGAAAAGGAACGAGTCCGATATCGTAAAGCCTTCTTTTTCATGGAAGGCTTTTTTTGTTTCATATCGAAGCAATTTGACAACAGGCAGAAACCAAAACCGGAGGAGGACAAAACATGTTATTAGATGAACTGAACAAACGGATGCTGACGGCAGACGGCGCCATGGGAACGCTTTTGTACTCTTACGGCATTGAATACTGCAACGAGGAATTGAATATCCAGCGCCCCGAAGTGATCGAAAAGATCCACCGCGATTATATCGCTGCCGGAGCGGACATTATCCAAACGAACACGTACGGCGCCAATGCACATAAGCTCGCCCGCTACGGCCTCGAAGGACAAGTCGAGTCAATCAATAAAGCGGCTATCGCAATCGCCAACAAAGCCGCCAAAGACGGGGGGCAATTTGTCGTCGGCACAATCGGCGGCATCCGCGGCATCCGCAAAAGCGATGCGACCTTGGACGAAATCATAGCCATGGTCGACCAGCAAGCGCAACATTTATTATCGGGCGACCCGGACGGTTTGCTGCTTGAAACCTACTACGATTTTGAAGAACTCGCCGCCACCATCAGCCATTTGAAAACTTTGA
Source organism: Planococcus dechangensis (assembly GCF_042654465.1). NCBI lineage: Bacteria > Bacillati > Bacillota > Bacilli > Caryophanales > Caryophanaceae > Planococcus > Planococcus dechangensis. Next base: position 64,355 of record NZ_JBHSGL010000015.1, read on the forward strand.
CCGATGCGCCGCTCATCGCGCAATTATCGATGCACGAACCGGGCGTCTTGCAAAACGGCATGAGCTTGAACGAAGGCTTGCACCGCCTCGAAGCGCTCGGTGCAGAAATCGTCGGGGTCAATTGCCGGCTTGGCCCGCACCACACCATACAGGCGTTCGAGGGCGTCGAACTGCCGAAAAAAGCTTTTTTGTCGGCGTATCCGAATGCTTCATTGCTAGACATCGAAGACGGCCGCATCGTCTATGAATCAGATGCCGATTATTTCGGCCGCGCGGCACTTTTGCTGCGCGAAGAAGGTGTGCGTTTGATTGGCGGCTGTTGCGGCACGACGCCGAAACATATCGAAGCGGTGAAAAAGCGCATCGGCCATCTGCAGCCGATTACCGAAAAGAAAGTCGAAGAGAAAAAGCCAATCGTCATCCGTGAAGCGGAGGCGTTAAAAGACAAACCCTTGCACGAAAAAGCGAAAACCGAGCGGACCATCATCGTTGAACTCGATACGCCGCGCCATTTGGACATTGACAAATTCCTCGAAGGCTCGAAAGCACTCGACGCAGAAGGCATCGATGCCTTGACCATGGCGGACAATTCGCTGGCCTCGCCGCGCATCAGCAATATGGCGATGGGTTCCATCATCAAACACAAGCAAGACGTCAGACCTCTTGCGCACATCACTTGCCGCGACCGCAATTTGATCGGTTTGCAATCGCATTTGATGGGACTGGATGCACTCGGCATCCACGATATTCTGGCTGTCACCGGCGACCCGACCAAAGTCGGAGATTTCCCCGGCGCAACAAGCGTTTACGACGTGTCGAGCATGGAATTGATCCAGTTGATCAAACAGCTGAATGAAGGGATTTCGTTCTCCGGCAAGCCGCTGCGCAAAAAAGCGAATTTCTCGGTCGCAGCAGCGTTCAACCCGAATGTCCGCGTCGTCGAACGCGCCGTCCAGCGGCTGGAGAAGAAAATCGAAGCGGGCGCGGATTATTTCATTTCACAGCCGGTGTATACGAAAGAGAAGATTATTGAAATCTACGAAGCGACGAAGCATCTGGAGACGCCCATTTTCCTTGGGGTCATGCCGCTGACGAGCATTCGCAGCGCGGATTTCCTGCATAACGAAGTGCCGGGCATCAAGCTGTCGGAAGATGCACTCGACCGCATGCGCGCATGCGGCGAAGACAAAGACAAGGCGACGGCAGAAGGCATCCAAATCGCCAAAGAATTGATCGACACGGCGGCGGAATTGTTCCACGGCATTTATTTGATCACACCGTTTGTCCGCTATGACATGACGGTCGAATTGATCCGCTACATCCGCCAACTAGATATAGAGAAAGCGAGCGATGGCCAATATGTCAAAACATCTCATTGAACAACAGCTAGAAAAGCGCATTTTGATCATCGACGGAGCGATGGGAACGATGATCCAGAACGCGGACCTATCCGCGGAAGATTTCGGCGGGGAGGAATATGACGGCTGCAACGAATATTTGAACATCGTCCGCCCTGACGTTCTAGAAGGGGTCCATGATGCGTACCTAGAAGCAGGCGCCGACATCATCTGCACGAATACATTCGGAGGCACACCGGTCGTCCTCGACGAATATGGACTCGGAGACCGAGCAGCGGAAATCAATAAAAAAGCGGTGGAAATCGCTAAGATCAGCCAGGCAAAATACTCGACGCCGGAATGGCCGCGTTTTGTAGCGGGTGCACTCGGGCCGACGACGAAAACCTTGTCGGTGACCGGCGGCATTACGTTTGATGAATTAAAGCAAGATTTTCAAGTGCAGGCGAAAGCGCTGATTGAAGGAGGCGCAGACTTGCTGCTGCTCGAAACGAGTCAGGACATGCTTAACGTCAAAGCGGCGACGATCGCGATACGCGATGCGTTCGAAGAAACGGGGATAGAGCTTCCGGTGATGATTTCCGGAACGATCGAACCGATGGGCACGACGCTCGCCGGTCAGACGATCGAAGCGTTTTATGTGTCAATCGAGCATATCAAGCCGCTTTCTGTCGGCTTAAACTGTGCGACAGGCCCAGAATTCATGACCGACCATTTGCGTTCATTGTCCGAATTATCATCAGGTTACGTCAGCTGTTACCCGAATGCCGGGCTGCCGGACGAGGAAGGCCATTACCACGAAACGCCGGAATCCTTGTCCAAAAAACTGCGCGGCTTTGCCGAAAAAGGCTGGCTCAATGTCGTCGGCGGCTGTTGCGGCACGACGCCTGCGCATATTGCGGCAGTGCGCGAAGCGGTCGATGGGCTTGCGCCGCGCGTGCGCAATGAAACAAGCCACGGCCATGCGATATCGGGCATCGAAGTGCTCGAATACGACGATTCGATGCGCCCGCTGTTTGTCGGCGAACGCACGAACGTCATCGGTTCGCGTAAATTCAAACGGCTCATTATAGAAGGAAAGTTCGAAGAAGCCGCGGAAATCGCCCGTGCGCAAGTGAAGAACGGCGCACACGTCATCGACATTTGCCTGGCCAACCCGGACCGCGAAGAACTCGACGACATGGCAGCGTTCATGCAGGAAGTCGTGAAAAAAGTGAAAGTGCCGCTGGTCATCGATTCCACCGATGAAGACGTTATCGAAGTGGCGCTTAAGTATTCACAAGGGAAAGCGATCATCAATTCGATCAACCTGGAAGACGGGGAAGAGCGTTTCGAGGCGGTCATGCCGCTTGTGCAAAAATACGGCGCCGCAGTCGTTGTCGGAACAATCGACGAAATCGGCATGGCGGTGACGCGCGAGCGCAAACTTGAAATTGCCGAGCGTTCGTATCAATTGCTGACGGAAAAATGGGGGCTCGCCCCGGAAGACATCATCTTCGATCCGCTCGTCTTCCCGGTCGGCACAGGTGATGAACAATATATCGGCTCGGCTGTGGAAACGGTCGAAGGCATCCGCCTGATCAAGGAAAAATTGCCGCGTGCATTGACGATACTCGGTGTGTCGAACGTATCGTTCGGCTTGCCGCCGGTCGGCCGCGAAGTGCTGAATGCGGTGTATTTATACCATTGCACGCAAGCGGGGCTCGATTACGCGATCGTCAATACGGAGAAGCTCGAGCGCTTTGCCTCGATTCCGAAAGACGAAGTGAAGATGGCAGAAGAGTTATTATTCGAAACGACCGATAAAAACTTGGCGGACTTTACGGATTTTTACCGCGATAAGAAAAAGGAGAAAACAGCGGATGATATCCCGGACACCGTTCCAGAGCGCCTGGCGTATTATATTCTCGAAGGCACGAAAGAAGGGCTCATTCCCGATCTCGAATTGGCGAGGGAAATGTACAGCGACCCGCTGGAGATCATCAATGGACCACTCATGGAAGGCATGGCGGAAGTCGGCCGCTTGTTCAACGACAATCAATTGATCGTTGCGGAAGTGCTGCAAAGCGCGGGCGTCATGAAAGCGGCCGTCTCGCATTTGGAAAACTTCATGGAGAAAAAAGCGGACGATAGCGGAAAAGGCAAAGTGGTGCTTGCGACCGTCAAAGGCGATGTCCACGACATCGGCAAAAACTTGGTCGACATCATCTTGTCGAACAACGGCTTTAAAGTGATCGACATCGGCATCAAAGTGACGCCGGCGGCATTGATTGAAGTGATCCGCAAAGAAAAACCGGACATCATCGGTTTGTCGGGGCTGCTCGTCAAATCCGCCAAGCAGATGGTGCTGACGGCGCAGGATTTCCGCGAAGCCGATATCGACGTGCCGATCCTGGTCGGCGGTGCCGCCTTATCGCGCCGCTTTACTGAGACGAAAATCGCCGCGGAATACGACGGCCCGGTCATTTATGCCAAAGACGCGATGCAAGGGCTTGACCTTGCCAACCGCCTGCAAAGCGGGGCCGGAAAAGCGGTCCTGCTCGAAGAACTTGGTGCCCAGCAGGAAAAACGCCAAGCACAAGATGCAGCGCGCGCCGAAAAAGGTACTGTCGCCATTTTGGAAAAGCCGGTCAAAACAGTGCGGGAAGATGCACCGGTGTATGTGCCGAACGATTTGCGCAGGCATGTGCTGAAAGATTATTCAGTGGCGCATTTATATCCTTACGTCAATATGCGCACGCTGATCGGCCATCACCTCGGGCTGCGCGGCTATAGCGACAAAACCTTGGCACAAGGAGATGCACGCGCAGTCGAGCTGCACGAACTGGCGACACGTTTCTTGCAGTCGGGCTTTTTGAAGCCGGCAGGGATGTACCAGTTCTTTCCGGCACAGTCCGAAGGCGACGACGTCATCATCTACGATCCGAAAGACACCAAGACGGAAATCGAGCGCTTCACGTTCCCGCGCCAACAAAAAGAGCCGTTCCTCTGCCTCGCCGACTATTTGAAATCGACCGACAGCGGCGAAATGGATTATGTGGCGTTCATGCAAGTGACAGCCGGGCACGGCGTGCGAAATGAAGCGACGCGCTTGAAAGAAGCGGGGCAGTTCCTGGAAAGCCATGCGCTGCAGGCAACGGCGCTCGAACTCGCAGAAGGCTTTGCCGAGCGCATCCATCAGGAAATCCGCGATCAATGGGGCTTCCCCGATAACACCGATTTTTCGATGCGCGACCGTTTTGCGGCGAAATATCAAGGACAGCGCTTTTCATTCGGCTACCCGGCCTGTCCGAACTTGGAAGATCAGGCCAAGCTGTTCAGCCTCATCAAACCGGAAGACATTGGCGTCCACTTGACCGAAGAATTTATGATGGACCCGGAAGCATCGGTATCGGCGATCGTCTTCGCCCATCCGGATGCGCGTTATTTCAATGTAGAATAATGGAAACGGACCAGGGAAGCCTGGTCCGTTTTTTAAAATTGGACAATTAAAGTCAATGTGGCTGTCCGAAGTTTACTGCCCGCTTTCCGTGGGCTCGCGCCCAAGCCTCCTCATCCGCTTCGCTCCTTGCGGGGTCTCGGTCGTCTCGCTGATCCACTGGAGTCGGACAGACACTTCTCCAAGCCACTTAGCCTTTTCATTGATTTTTGAGTCTGTGAGGATACCTGCTATTTGATGATTTTAAGTAGTCATTCCTTCTTCAATAATCTGAAAATCAACGTCAAATCAGCGGTCCGTTTTTTCTATGCGCTCGAGTGGTATGATGGAGAATAGAGATTAATAGGAGGTGCGGACTTATGACCGTCCTGAACATTTTGGATTATTCGCCGATTGATGAAGGCGAAACGGCCGCTTCGGCACTTGCGTCAACCGCTGAGCTCGCGAAGCTCGCGGACCGCTCGGGCTATACACGTTATTGGGTGGCCGAACACCATCAAGTCTATTCAGTCGCAGGCAGTTCGCCGGAGATGCTCATGATGCACCTGGCCACACTCACCGAACGCATCCGCATCGGCTCAGGCGGTGTCATGCTGCCGCATTACAGCGCGTATAAAGTGGCGGAGAACTTCCGGCTGCTCGAAGCGTTGCACCCGAACCGCATCGATCTCGGTGTCGGGCGTTCGCCGAGCTTCCGACTGGTCAATCAAGCATTGAACGAATCAAAGGGCCGACGCGTACCTTATGAGCAGCAGCTCATCGATTTGGAGAAATACTTTACCGATGATGTCGACAGCGAGCACCGCTTCCAAAAGCTGAAGGCGACGCCGATCACCGAGACCGCTCCCGAATTATGGCTGCTCGGCACTGGCGAAGGTTCAGCGCAACTTGCAGCCGAGCGTGGCATGGCCTATGCATTTGCCCATTTTGCGCGTCCGGAAAAAGCGGGGATCGAAGTCGTCAACCGTTTCCGCGAAGCATTTCGCCCGTCTGGCCTGCGTGACCAAGCGCATGTGTCGGTGGCGGTCTTTGCGGTTGTCGGCGAAACGGAAGAACAGGCAGAACAGCTCGCCAAAGCCTTTGATTTGTGGCTGCTGTTCGTCGAATCAGATTTCCAGCCGCCTTATTACCCGTCGGTCGAGACTGCAGGGCAGCGCCGCTTGAGCGCTTCCGAAAAAGAGCGTGTCGCGAGAAACCGCAGCCGTCTGCTCGTCGGCACGGCTGAGCAGGTCAAGCAGCAGATTGAAACGGTCGCTGAGGAATTCGGGGCAGATGAAATCACCATCATCCCGAATATCGCCGGACACGCCAATCGCATGAAGACTGTGCAATTATTGGCTGAGGCATTTGCGCTTTCGTGAAGTACGCGCGCTTTGCGAAATGCTGTCAATGACTGAATAAACATCCATTATCAGTCAATATTTCTTAAATTTTCCCTGATAATGGGATAGTTTAGGCGAATAAGTATTCAGAAAATATTATAAAAACAGAGAATATGCAATATTGCCTTTTATTTAAGGAAAATGTCCTTTATAATGATAAAAAACCACGAGGAGGAAACAATATGAATAAATATAAATTAAGCGCTTTCACAGCTGTAGTTGCCGGCGCAATGACACTTGCTGCATGCGGCGGTGACGAAGGCGGATCGGGCGATGAGGGCGGCGGTGAAGGCCTTGATACGAACATTGTAACGATTGCTACGGGCGGTGCATCCGGCCCTTACAACATCATCGGTTCAACGCTTGCGGACGTGTATAGCAACGAATACGGCGTTAACTCCCGTACGCAAACAACAGGGGCATCTGTTGAAAACGTCAACTTAATGAAAGAAGACAAAATCGAAATGGCATTCACGATGAGCGATGTCGTCAGCCAAGCGGTTGACGGAACGGAAAGCTTCACGGAGCCGACGGATAAAATCAGCCAAATCGCAGCACTTTACCCGAACTACGTCCAAATCGTCACAACAGCTGATTCCGGCATCGAAACTTTTGATGACCTAGTGGGCAAGCGCATCGCAGTCGGCGACCAGAACTCCGGCGTTGAAGTCAATGCCCGTACACTCCTCGAAGGCCACGGCATCACATATGACGATATCCAAGTCGATTACCTCGGCTACGCTGAAGCGGCAGATGGCCTGCGCGCGGGTCAACTTGACGCAGCATTCTTGACGAGCGGATTGCCGAACGCATCCCTTCTGGAATTGTCTGAAACACTCGATATCCGCATGGTATCTGTAGACCCTGAAGATGTGGAAAACATTGCACAAGACGAGAGCTATTTCGTCGCACTTGATATTCCTGCAGACACATACGGCAACGAAGAAGCCGTGCCGACAGCGGCGATCATGAACGCATTGATTGTACACTCGGACATGAGCGAAGACGATGTTTATAAATTGACGCAGACTTTCTTCGATAACCTCGAAACTCTAGGGAATTCCCATCAGGCAGCGACTGACATTACGCTAGAAGAAGCCCAAGAAGGCCTAGTAGCGCCATTGCATCCAGGTGCTGAACGCTATTACAGTGAACAATAAGCTTTTGGGAGGAGGGGCATTCTTGTTGGTGCTCCTTTTTTTCCTGCTAATAAAGCTGCCGGTCATCTCATTCGAATCAGCAGGTGAGCAGTTTTATTTGAAGGAAAAGGCGTTCGAACTGTCGTGGATCCATTCGGTCGAAAAAGAAGAATGGCGCGAGTTTTACGAAAGGGACGGGGGAACGCTCGTATTGACGGAAACCCATTTCAAGACATTCGGGGCCGGCGTGCCGTCGGATGGCACCATTTTGCCGTCCGATGACGGATTCATCCATATGCAGATCGACCGCGAGATGGAGAACATGAATTTGACCGTCTCGGAAAATGCCCAAACGACGATTCGCAGCGGCGGCCGTGAAATTCAATTATTTACACTAATCGACGATTACGAAACTTTCCAGATTTCGGTCGAATACATTCATTTATGGAACTATGTGGGAGGGAAGACATTATGACCAAAGACAACCGTGATTTGGATACCGAAAGCATCTCGGCGCATTCGGAAGATAAATCCGTCAACCAGGAAGTGTTGGAGAAATACGATACGGATGCCAAGGTCCGAAAGCTGCGCAACCGCAATTTCGTCTTTCTTATCGCGGCGATTGCGATCGCCTACTCGATTTTTCACTTATGGGTGACATTCAACCCGCTACCGGCACTTCAGGCACGTTCGATCCACGTAGCGGTCGGGATGGGGCTAGTATACCTCATCTATCCGTCATTCAAAAAGCAAGACCGGACGCGCATTCCATTTTACGATTGGCTCTTGTTTCTCTTCAGTTTAGGGACCGCCGGCTACTTGATCGTTGAATACCAAGCAATCATGACGACACGCGGCGGGATTCCGAATACGCTCGACATCATCATGGCCATCGCGACTGTGGTGCTCGTTCTTGAAGCGGCCCGCCGCGTCACCGGCATCATCTTGCCGATTTTGGCGCTCGTATTTTTAGTGTATCCGTTCATCAGCCACTTTGGCTGGATGCCGAATATGCTCATGACACGGCCGTTCGACCTTGGTGATATTTTTGGCCAATTGTACTTGAAGACGGAAGGGCTGTACTCGACGGCGATTTCCGCTTCTCTGCAGTTTATCTTCCTGTTCATCCTGTTCGGTGCGTTTCTCGCAAAATCCGGCATGGGGCAATTGTTCAATGACTTGGCGATGGCTCTTGCCGGATCCAAGCAAGGCGGGCCGGCCAAAGTTGCGGTCATTTCATCCGGCTTCATGGGAAGCATCAACGGTTCTGCCATCGCCAACGTTGTCGGAACCGGTGCCTTCACCATTCCGCTGATGAAAAAAATTGGCTACCACCGGAACTTTGCCGGTGCAGTCGAAGCGAGTGCCTCGGTCGGCGGTCAGATTTTGCCACCGATCATGGGAGCGAGTGCCTTCATCATGGCCGAAACGACAGGCATCTCCTACGGAACGATCGCACTTGCTGCGCTCCTTCCAGCGGTCCTGTATTTCCTCGGCGTCATCATGCAAGTGCATTTCCGTGCCGGCAAAGATAATTTAAAAGGCATACCGAAAGCCGACTTGCCGCGCACAAAAGAAGTATTGAAAGAAAAAGGCCATTTGCTGCTGCCGATCGTCGGCCTCGTGTTCATGCTTTATACAGGCATGCCGATTGCCTACGCGGCATTCTATACGATCGTCTTGACAGTCGTTGTTGCGGCATTCCGCAAATCGACGCGCATGGGCCCTCGTGACATCTTGGAAGCAATGGAAAACGGCGCACGCCAATCGCTTTCCGTCATGATCGCCTGTGCGGTCGTCGGCATCATCATCGGCGTCGTCAGCTTGACGAGCTTCGGTACAGTTATGACATCTGCCATCACAGCATTCGGTGCAGGTTCACTGTTCTTCACCTTGTTCTTGACGATGATCGCATCGATCGTCCTTGGCATGGGCTTGCCGTCCATCCCGGCGTATATCATTACAGCGACAATGACAGCACCGGCACTTGCCGAGTTCGGTATTCCGGTTCTCGTTGCACATTTGTTCGTGTTCTATTTCGGGATTTTCGCGAATATCACGCCTCCTGTCGCGCTGGCCGCCTTTGCGGGCGCTGGTGTTTCCGGAGGGGATCCGATGCGCACCGGCTTCAACGCATTGAAGCTCGCGATTGCCGGGTTCATCATTCCGTACCTGTTTGTGTATAATCCAGCGATGCTGATGATCGATACGACGGATATCGCGGTCAATGCAACAGAGTTCGCCTTGCCGCCGATATTCGATATTTTGTTGATCACGGTGACGGCGATTATCGGAATCATCGCTCTGAGCGCTTGTGCAGAGGGTTACTTTAAAACGCGCATGAATGTCGTGACGCGGATTCTGCTTGGCGTCGGCGCATTGATGACGATCTTCCCTGAGCCATTGACGGACACAATCGGACTGGCGATTGTGCTAGGGATTTTCGCATTGAACTATTTCAACGCACGCAAAGAAAATCAAACGCCGAAAACAGCTTGATAGATCAAAATGAGCCGCCGAGAATTTTCTCGGCGGCTTTTTTAGGTGTTGAGTAGTTTCCTTGGGGTTTACTAATTAGCAAGGAAAGAGCTCCCTAAATTTTCATCTTAAAATGGCTTGCGCTGTGAGACTGCCCTTTAGTGGCACGCTTGCCGGGGGGCGGGTGTTGAGCCAATGTGCCGCAAAGGGCGCGGCACATTTGTTTCGCCAGCCCGCGCGGTCCCCCAGGCGTCGGCCCCTTCCACTCCGTCTCTAGATTTAGAGTAGTTGGTATGTGTTTACAACTTCTCAAAGTAGTTTGTGACAGCGTCATTTCACTGTGGTCAGCAATATCTCTTGTTGAAGTACTAGCGAAAATTAGAAATGTCAAAAATGTGCTCACTATTTACTGAACCAGGAAATTTCGTTTTCAATTTAGGACGCTCTGCTAGGGAAGCGATTCCCCAACCAGCGGATATAAACTTCAAAGAAAGCTCATCCTAAACAAACTCAAGTCAAAGAAAACGACAAGCCGCCTAGCGTTCACGGGTGAGCCGACGCAGTGAGACAGGCGCATTTCCTGGCTTGCTGCCAAAGGCCAACCCAAAGCAAGGCGGCGAAAGCATTCAGGATGCTCATATAGAGAAGAATTACTTCCGCACACAACTTCTAGCTCATCGCATCCCGATACAATTCCAAAGAAGCGATTCCCCAAACAGTGGACAAAACTTCAAAGAAAGCTCATCCTAAACAAACTCAAGTCAAAGAAAACGAAAAGCCGCCTAGCGTTCACGGGTGAGCCGACGCAGTGAGACAGGTGCATTTCCTGGCTTGCTGCCAAAGGCCAACCCAAAGCAAGGCGGAGAAACCATTCAGGATACTCAAATAGAGAAGAAATACTTCCGCACACAACTTCTAGCTCATCGCATCCCGATCCAATTCCAAAGAAGCGATTTACCGACCAGCGGACGCAATCCACCAAGAAAGCTCCCCCTTATCAGCACCTAAGTTCCAGCTCATCTCCATTTGCGGCTTGCCGGAATTGGTGAGCATGAGTTCTTACAATGCAGCACAATCACTCGGCTTGTCCAAAAAAGGCCGCATCGCCAAAGGCATGGATGCGGATATAGTGATGCTTTCGCCGCAGTTGGCGGTCGATTTGACCTTGTGCCGTGGCGAGATCGCTTTTTTCAAAAAATGAAAAAACGCCTTGGATCGAGATCCAAGGCGTTTTTGTTATGGTGACAGTTCGTTTTCAGTTACCCATTGGTGATTGGTGATTTCCTCACCGGTTTCAGTGTCTAGGAAATCGACCATGTAGACGGTCGTTTGTTGGACAGAGTCAACCGCTGCGCTGGCGCCTTTCATGCCCGGCATATGCTCGGCATCGAGATTTACAGCTGCTCCTTCTGCATAAGGATAAGCTTGTGCATCTTGCAGCTCTTCGTGAATGATCCATCTATGGTTTTCGACTGCTTCGCCGCCGTTTACCGGTGTGTAGCTGACGCTATAGGCAGTTGTTTCATAAGCACCGCCGATGGTCGCTGTAGCCCCGTCCATGCCCGGCATGTGATCTGCTTGAATGGTAGCTGTACTATCGACTGGATAAGCCGGATTCGCCGCTTCCTCCAAATCGTCTGGAACTTCGCCGGATGAATGGTTCATCTCTTGATGATCCCCAACCATGTCCGCTTGTTCAGTCTGCGCGTTCTCGTCCGGCAGCGCCGAATACTCCGGTTGGGTAGTGTCTTCTCCGATTCCGTCAAAGCAAGCCCCTAAACTGAATACTATCGCAAGGACGATGCTTACGAACAGGACTCGTTTTCTAATCATTGAATTCCCTCTTCCGTAAAATAGTCGTTTCTATAGTATACCCTGAATATTGGCGTGACATGTACGAATTTGCTTGAATCGGTCGTTTTGATTAAGTATTCGTCAATATTTTGGTACCATGAAACTATGGCAGATACATCTAGAAAGGAAGATTGAGCAATGAAAAAGAACTGGTTATGGCCGGTAATGGCAGCCGGGTTGATCGTCTCGGCTTGCGGAGCAGAAACTGTTCAACAGGATGGCGAAGAATCGCAAGAGGCAGCGGAAACGACAGAACAAACGGAAACAGCGGTAGATAGTGCAGCAATGGAACTCGAAGTGCCATTTGACGGGTCGATGGACCATGTCCATGGCATGGGATATATCGAAGAAAACGGCGGTTTGTATTTTGCTTCGCATCACGGATTGAAAATCCACCGGGACGGAGCGTGGACAGAAATCGCGGACCAATTCCATGATTTTATGGGATTTAACGCGACGGCAGAAGGATTTGTGACTTCAGGTCATCCGGACATGCAGTCGGATATGGAAAACCCGCTCGGCATCAAACGCAGTGCAGACGGCGGAGCGAATTTTGATGACCTTGGATTTGAAGGAGAGACCGATTTCCATGAAATGGCAGTTGGTTACAATAGCGGAAACTTGTTCGTCTTTGCGCCGCAGCCGAATTCCGAAATGGAAACTGGCTTTTACCGCAGCGACGATGCCGGCGAATCGTGGCAGCCAGCCGCTGCGGACGGGATCGCTGGAACGGTGACTTATTTGGCGATGCATCCGGACGATTCCGAGATGATCGCCGCCGTGTCGAATGAAGGAATCTTTTTGTCCGAAGACGGCGGGGAGAGTTTTTCGACCATTACAGAAGGTGAATTTGGAACAGCTGCATTCTTTAGCGAAGATGCGCTGTTTTATGCGACATACGACGGTGAAGCGAAACTGGTGAAGCGTGCGCTTTCCGGGGAACAACAAGACATAGCGCTGCCGGAGATGACAGAAGATGGCGTTATTTATATAGCGCAGCATCCGGCAAATACAGAACAATTAGCAATCTATACTGCACAAGGCCACGCGTGGTTGACGCAGGATGCAGGAAGCGACTGGACGAAGATTCTGGACGCGGGACAAGTGCAATAAGCTAGAAAGTGGAGGATGTTATCTTGTTCTATAGAGTCCATCGCGACACATAAAAAATGCCCAGCCTGCTAAAGGCTGGGCATTTTTTCAGGATGTCGATAAACTCCAGAAAATCGTATTTTCCGAAGCTTATCGCTCGCTTTCCGTGGGGCGGGAATCGAGCCTCCTCGTCACTTTGTTCCTGCGGGGTCTCTCAAACCCGCTAGTCCCACAGGAGTCGAGCGAACGCTTCTCCAAATACTTAGACAGATCATTGATTTTTGATGCAGAATAGCGACTACTATTTTTTGATGTTCAGCGGATTATAGACTTCTTCAACACTCTAAAAAAACGCCCAGCCTGCTAAAGGCTGGGCATTTTTTATGTTAGCAGTGCTTTACCGGAAACGGAGCGCGCGCAGTGGATGCCGCTTGCAGCCGCGCCGATGGTTCCGCCGCCGGGGAAGATGTGGTCGCCGCAGACGTAAAGCTCAGGCAATCCGCTATGGTGCGAAATGGCATTGAACAATGCGGCGCCTGGTGTTTGCGCGAATCCTCCGACATAGCCATTGGGTCGTCCGGTATAGCGTTTCCAGGCGAGCGGAGCGCCGCTTTCCGAATGGACGACCGCGTTGCGAAAGCCCGGGACAGCTTGTTCGATTAATGCGAGCATGCGCTCGGACAGTTGTGTGCGCATCGCTTCGTAATCTTCTGGCGTCTGCCAGTAATTCGGGTTCGAATGGGTCGAAACGGTCACGGTCTGAAAGCCGGCCGGTGCTCTCAAGCGGTCGTCGGGGCGCGATGCCGACATGAAAAAATGATGTCCTTCGTCCATCGCCTCACCGCTCGATAGCTGGCGGAATTCCGGGAGCGGAGCCTCGAGTTTGGCGGTATCGACCGCCAAATACAAAGTCAATGTCGTCCATGTCGGGGTCTCGATGCCTTCCCTTAAGGGACGCTTCAACTGGCGATGCAATGGCGACGGCAGCAGTTGCGGCAACAACTGGATCGGCGCGTTGAAAACGACCGCATCTGCTTCGTAGGAATTGCCGCGCTGGTCGGTCGCATACCACAGGCCATTGCGGTAATCGAGCGTTTGGACGGTACGCGGCTTTTTCACGTGGCCGCCGTTTTCTTTAATGCTTTGCGCCATGACTTCTGCAAAGCGGTACAAGCCACCGGGCACGTAATAGGCGCCTTCGTGGTAAATATCGAGTGCCACTGCCGAAAGCAAATACGACACGTCTTCACTCGTTGTTTGCATACTGTCGATCAGCAAACCGTCGAGCACATGGCGAAACGCGTGGAGCTCGTGAAGCCCGTGTTTTTTCAAACGCTGTCCGAGCGTTTGATGGAAATGCGGCAATAAGCGCATATGCTTCGGCCGCAGCGCAGCGGTGAGTGCAGCCCATTCCCGCGCGTTTTGAGGCGGCAAGGCAGGGAGCGGGCCCATCAATGTCCGTGTAATGCGCGCTGTGTGGTACAGTTCTGCGTAAAACGATAAAATCGATGCCCGGTGTTCGGGGAAGTGCGCAGCCAATTGCTCGACATGCGTGGTGCGGTCTTTATGGAAAGTGAACACGCCTGTCGGATGGACCATGTCCATGACGCGATCGAGCGGTTCGATGTCGAGTGGTTTGCCGAGATGGCGGAACACCCGCTCGTGGATGCCGCCGGGCTCGAGCCCCATGCCAAGCGTCGCACCGACCGGAAACAAATATGGATAACGCTTGTATTTGCCGGCACAGCCGCCAAGTTCTGTCGCTGCTTCAAGCACTAAAACATCGTAGCCTTCTTTTGCCAATAATGAGCCTGCCGTCAGGCCACCGATGCCTGCGCCGATGACCAAAATGCGTTTCGCCAAAATTCCACCCCTTTTCTTCCATGAAAAAAAGCCCGGCATAACGGCCGGGCGCATAACAACTTACGCCACTTGCTTGCACGCTTCTGCGCATTTGAAGCACGCTTCCGCGCATTTCTGGCAGTGGTCATGATCGTGGTTTTTGCATTCGTTGCCGCACGCTTCGCAAATCGCGGCGCAAACTTTTGCAAGCTCTGAAACGAACGGTGAATTGCGCTCAACCGCTTGCATCAAATAACTACACATGTCCGCGCATTCCCGGTCAAGCCGGATGCACTCGGCCATCATCTTGACGTCATCTTCCTGTAGGCAAGCATCAAAGCAATGATTGCACGCCACCATGCATTCGTAGAGTGTGTTCGATAGTTCTGCGTGTTTCGCATGTTCGACCATCGTGTAAAACCTCCCGTAATTTAGTGTCGTTCACTACTCTCTGAAATTCCCGGCCTACAGGAAATTAAACAATCGTTTACGGTGGGGAATCGTCGGTGTCGCTGACAGCAGGCTTGCAGCCCAATTCCTGCACGCGTTTGCGGTATTCTTCTTCCGATAGTTCCCCGCGAGTATACTGCTCTTTCAACAGCTGCGCTTCGTGATGAGGCGGCGGCAGTTGATGCGGTTTGTGGCGGACGTAAAACAATACGAGGCATAGGACGATCAGTACGACCATCAAGGGGATGAGGACAATAAAGAGCCCGGACATGAGCGCTCACTCCGTTCGCTTGTTTTGCCTTCAGTGTACTACAAAAAGGCCGGAAAAAACGTTTCATGGATTTGGAAATCATTGGTTTCACCGGCCGCACATTGTGATACGCTAGATAGTAATTTCAATCAAAGGGGGATTTTGGATGTTCGTCCACAACATAGATGAAGAAGTGTCATTGAAATTGGTGGAACGGAGCGATGCTGAGCGTATTTTCGAACTCACGGACCGTTCTCGGAGCGGTTTGCGTGAATGGCTGCCGTGGCTCGACTTTACGATAACGATTGATGATACGAAAAACTTCATCGCTCACGCACTCGGCGACTTCGCGCTCGGCAAGAGCCTCAATTGCGCCATCGTGTACAAAGGGAAATTGGTGGGCATCGCAGGATTCAACGAAATCAACCAAGCGAAAAAAACCGCTTATATCGGCTATTGGCTGGATGAAAACTACCAAGGCAAGGGCATCATGACGCGTGTGGCAGCGGCATTGACCGATTACGCATTGACGGAGCAGGGACTGAACAAGGTCGAAATCCGCGCAGCTATAGGCAATGAAAAAAGCCGCGCCATCCCCAAGCGCCTCGGCTACATAGAAGAAGGCACGATCCGCCAAGGCGAATGGCTCTATGACCATTTAGTCGACAGCGTCGTCTATGGCATGCTGCAATCGGAATGGGCATCATCGGACAGAAAATGAACTTCCCGAAACGATGGCGGAATTTTTTTGCCGCAAAGTTTCCCACAAGCTTGTTCGTTTAGTAAAATATAAAGGAAACTAGAATCTCAGGAGGAATACTACTTATGAAGCATCTTCTAATCGGCCTTGTGGTTGCAGGCCTTATCGCGTTGATCGGTTTTCTGGCGAATGACTGGTCGCTATTGTTCCCGATCGGCGGAGCGGTTGCGGTAATCGCACTTGTCTGGGCGGTCGTTACGTCCGTCACGGCAGGCAAGCAAGTGAATTCATCGTTCAACACCAGTTCAGAGCGCCGCCGTGCACAACAGGCTCGCAACGGCAAAGTAAGAAACTTGGTATTGTTTGCCTTGCCGAACTTGATCGTAGCACTTGTCGGCTTGTTCATACTTTCTTAAACGAAAGAGGGGGATGTCATGCTCAGCTATTATAGTTCGTTGTCTGCGGAAGTGTACGACCTGGATAAGCCGATCGGCAAATCGTTCGGCGATGTGGAATTCTACCGGGAGCGCCTCGCCGGAAGTGAAGGGCGCATTCTAGAGCCCGCCTCCGGCACCGGGCGCTTGCTCGTGCCGCTGATTGAAGACGGGTTGCATATCGACGGCTTTGACAGTTCAGCGGAAATGCTTGATATTTGCCGCGCCCATTGCAAAGAACGCGGCTTGCACCCGAAGCTGTTCGAAGCGGACATGGAAACGTTCCGCATCGATGTGCAATACGATGCCATCATTTTGCCGGCCGGCACATTTCAGCTATTAGCCGGACGCGAGCAGGCGATCAAAGCGCTGAAGAACTTCCGCAAGCATCTCGCACCGGGCGGCCGTTTGCTGATTGATTTGTACGTCCCGCAAGGCTTTGAAATCGACCGGCCGAAAACGCGGACGTGGCAGACGAAAAAAGGCGAAGTGATCACGCTCGAGAGCAAGACGGTCGAAGTCGATTGGATCAAGCAGTATTCCGTGTCGCATAACCGATACGAAAAATGGCAAGGCGGCAAGCTGATCCAAACCGAACTCGAACGCTTTCCGATGCGTTGGTATGGCGTCGAAGAGTTCAAGCTCTTGCTCGGCAGCCAAAACTTTGAAGACATCATCGTCTCGTCCAATTACGAATACGGGCAATACCCGAAAAACGCTGAGCGTGCCGTCACTTTTGAGGCCATCGCACATAATTGACTAGACAAAAACGCTTGGAGGCGTGCCTCTGAGCGTTTTTTTGTGTTTTGAAGACGAAAAATGGCGGCGTGAATATAAGCGGCAAATTAACTGCATGCATTTTTTGATGGCATGTTTCATCTATTCGACTGGATTTCATATATACTATTTAGAAAACAGGTAGATCGCTTTTTAAATTGAAGAAAGGGGGGCGAAAAGATGATTTCACTATTCTTGACTTTAAAACGGCTTTTGTCTGCCATTTTCCGGATCGGAAAAGAACCGTTGTTTAAAACCTTGTTATTTACGTTGAGCCTCATTTTGGTTTCGGGAACATTGTTCTATTACCAACTAGAAGGATGGTCACTGTTTGATTCCTTTTACTTTGCGCTGGTCAGCCTGATTCCAACAGGCGTCGATACGGGTCTCGTCCCGGATACGACCATCAGCAAAGTGTTTACGATGATGTATCTCATTGTCGGGGTAGGAGCCATGCTATTGCTGTTGATGAAACTGGGCTTTGCCGTCGTTAAATTGGATTGGCCGGATGAACAGGAAGTGAAGAACAAGAGACGAAATAGCAAATAGTTTTTGGATTGCGAGTTTCGAAATAAAACCAATAAAAAAGCCAGGAGGACGCGAATTAGTCCGCCTGGCTTTTAGTTATTCTACTATGCAAACTTGCACTCTCTCATGAAAAGAACTAGTGAAACACGCCCAATTCATTTCACCGAAGAGCTTTTTCGTGTCAGCAAATACGCAGTGATCCACGACGCAATCGGGATGACTAGCGCAATGCCGATACCGGCACATAGGATGGTGATCATTTCGGCGGTGAACACTTTGGAATTGACGATGTTGCCGAGCGAGTAGGACAAATCTTTGAACCAAATCAATAAGCCTAAGTAGCTGCCAAAAAAAGCGAAGAACAAAGTGTTCGTGCTTGTGCCGAGCAAGTCGCGGCCGATGGCGAAACCGGCGTGAACGAGTTCGCGGCGGCTGATGCCGGGATTGTGCAAATGGACTTCACGCATCGGAGACGTGATCGAAATGGCGATATCGGTGATCGCGCCGATCGTACTGATGATGATGACCACTGCGGCCAGTTCGACAAAGCTGATGCCGATAAACAGTGAGAACATGCTCAGTTCATCGATTTCCTCTTCGCCGAAGCCATTGATCATCGTCAAATCGGTCGTGATGACGATGAAAAACAACAGCACAATCATCGTAATCACTGTCGATAAAAACGCAGCAATCGTTGTGTTGTTGATGCCATTGATGAAAAACAAATTGACGCAGCTGATGGCGACACACGCGATGATGACCCACAAGATCGGGTCATTGTCCGGATTGGACATCATGAAAACCGTGAACAACAAGATCAAAAAGTTGATGAACAAGCTGAGAAAGGAGACCGCTCCCTTTTTTCCCCCGATCATCACCATGGCCATACACAACATGACGGCTAATAGGATGAGTACATTCATTGCGCCGCCCTCTTTCTCTTAACGAAGAAAATCGATGTATAGATGCCGATCGGGATGGTCAGCACGATGCCCAGGCCACCTGCAAGCGCGCGGGCGATTTCCAAAGACAAATTGATCGAAAACGAAAACGGCCAGCCGGCGCCATTCGCCAAATACAGCAGCAGCATCGGGATCGAGCCGCTAATATAAACGAAAAACAAAATATTGGTCATCGTGCCCATAATATCTTTGCCGATTTCAATGCCTGAACTTTTCATCGCTTCGATGGAAATGTCCGGGTCTTTTTCGTATAGCGTAAAAATCGATGCCGACATCGTGATGCCGACGTCCATCACCGCGCCGAGCGAGCCGATGAACAGCCCTGCCATGAACACAACTTCATAGGGCCTGGAGAGAAACTGCATTTCCTCGTAGTTCAAGCCATTGCCGCCGGATGCCCAGATGGCGAATGACGCGAGCAACAGCGCGACGAACACCCCGACAATCGTCGACACGATCGCCGCATAGGTTTTTTCGTTCAAACCGTTGACGAGCAAAAGGGAAGTGACGGTGAACAATAATACGCTGATGCCTGCAATGAACAGCAAGTTGGCGTTTTCCGTCCGGATGTATATATCCAAAGCGTAGGACAAGATCAAGGCATTGAGCGCTAAGCTGACAATCGAATAGAAGCCTTGCTTTTTCCCGATGATGAGCAGGACGAAAATGAATATCCATGTCAATGCGACCACGTATTTATCGCGCTTCACATCGTCGATCGTGCCCGTCAGCGCCGCACCATTTTCTGCTGCACCGTCAATAAAAACAAAGAGGTCTTGCCCGATACGGTATTCATGGTCGTTCGCACCCGATGCCGAGAATTCATTGGCAATCTCGATCGTTTGCCCTTTGAATTCGCCGTTCTGGATTTCGCCTTCTAAGCGCTGGCTGTATAACACATCTTCATTGCCGTATATATCCGAGAGCTGCTGCGATTCTTCGCTGGCTGCTTCTGTAATTTTCGCGATCGGTTCATCATAAAATCCATAATTGAAATTAATGAAAATCATGGAGCCGATAAAACTGAGCACTAGCAACGCCAACAAGGAGAGCTGTAGCGCTGTCTTATCTTTGAATAATCGCCTCACATCGAAACCCTCCAATCCGGACATCCGTTTGCTTTCGTTGAGCCAAATGCTCTTTCTCAGTTGATTGTAACAGAAAAATTCTCTCCACTTTCGAATCCTTATTTTTCAAAAGATTTACGAATGCCAGAGTTGGGGATGGGGGAGCGGGAGAGATTGGCTGTGCTAAAAGAGACGGACATGGTTCGCGCGGATCGCGTGTTAAATCGATCAGTTGAGAATTCTATCAATTGCCGATTTTTTGTCTGAAGTTTGTCGATATTCCAGAAACACGCTTCAGGCGTGAGAAATGTCACAGTGGAAAAGAGACAGATGGCATAAAATACAAGCAAGAACAGAAAAATAGCAAGAGGAAACTTCACGCTAGTACGCCTGAACCATGGAATTAAAGATTCCCAGTAACTTCGTCCAATCGATTTTATTTTCAATTAAATCCAATCGGTATGAACAAGAAAACCAAGAAAATGGAGATGAGCACAATGGCTGTTGAGTTGAAAAAAACGATGAAGATGACACGTGTGAATACACGGCACCAGCAAAGCTACAAAGAGTACATACAAGGCTATAAAGAGTATAAGGAAGAGAAAGGGCAGTGCTCAGCGCGACGTGAAGGCGGATGTATTCAATGTCTTCAAGCGAGGGAAATGCGGTTGCTTCAGCAGTAGGTTGTGAGGAATTCAAATAATCGACATTCAAGAAAACGTCCAAATTCTTATACGAAAAGAGGAGTTTATCATGGAAAATTATCTATCAGTGGAAGTACAAGAGACATTCAATTGGGAGATGTGCGATTATGACCAATACATCACAGGGTACAAGCTGTTCAAGCAATTAAAGAAGAAATGGCATACGGAGGAACAACAGGAAGCTTCAGACGCCATCTAATAGTCATGCAATTTTCACAAGGGGAGCATTCATTTGAAGAATTCTTCATGCAAATGAACAAATAAGACTTATCTGAAGAACTTAGTCAAAATAAAGCAACTGTGTGTACATGAGTCCGGTATTCAACTGGGTTCATGTTTTTTCGTTTTGTCTGTATTGGGTTTCGATTGTGCATCACTTGAATGCCCTTGGCGCGCGCTAAGCGCAGCTCCAACAGTAAATTTAGCCATAGAAAAAACTGCAGCTGCATTGTCAGTTGTGCCTAACAAAGCAGCTGCAGTTTGCCTATCTCAGGACGTTTTTGATAAAGAGAGTATTAACTAAAGATTACTCGGCTGGTGTGCCTGGTGCGATGTCGTATGATTTCTGGACGGTTTCGTCGCGTTCGCCAAGCCCTTCATCGGTTGTTTTGCTCCACATGTCTTCCATGCGTTCCTTCACTTGCGGAATCATTTTTTCCGGGATGACGTTGCGGTATTGCTTGGTCTCTCCGAGAATGACTTTTACCGAAGGTTCGGTAACTTCTTTCGGGTCGAATTGTTCGTATGGGAAAGCCGCCTTTTCGTAGTCGAAGACTGTGTTTTCCGAATCAGACTGCCAGTTTTTCCACGTTTCAAACTCGCGGTCGTTGAAGCCCGTCAAATATGGTCCTGGGTTGATTGTCGCCACTTCCACATTGAATTCCTGCAGCTCTTTGCTCAAGGAATCCGCGAAGGCTTCAGTCGCATGTTTCGTTCCGCAATAAGGCCCCATCAATGGATCTGACATCAGCCCGGAAACAGAAGAGACAAAGACGATGCGGCCGGATCGTTTTTCCACCAGTTGGCGCGCAAAACCTTTCGTCAAGAGGATCGGGCCGAAGACATTGACCTCGAATTGATGGCGCAGATTTTCTTCTGGGATATCGACGAGCGATCCGCCTTCCGATACTGCCGCATTGTTCACCAAGACATCAATGTCCCATGTCCAAGCTTTTTCGCGGTCTTTCGGGTTCGTGACATCCAATTTCTCGATTTGCATCGACACGCCGCGTTCTTTCGCTTCTTGTTCCAAAGCAGAAACCTGGGAAATGATTTCAACACCCGCGATTACGGATTTGCCTTGTTCTGCCAAGCTGAATGCAATATTTTTGCCAAAACCAGTGCCAGCACCGGTAATTAGTATTTTTTCACTAGTCATTAAAAAATTCCTCCTAGTATATTCTGTATCTGTTATTTTAAGTGTATTCACGATACATACCCCGGCTGGCCCCATCCTTAAACAAAAATGGCTATTTTTATCCAGTATTTCATAGGCCATTCCCAGATAGGTAAACGGAAATTCCAGTTGGAGCATGCCTCAATATTAAGTGAGTTTCGTCATCTTACGGCGAAAAACCTGAGAAGAAACCACCGAATGGCTTCCTCTCAGGTTTTTTAATCTGTCCGCTGTTATTCATATCAACTATAAATCCGATAGTCGTTGTACTGGGATTCTTTCGCCTTATATAACGCCGTATCAGCGCATTTGACCAATTGCTTTTCATTGGCGGCATCATCAGGGTAGATGGCCAGCCCGATTCCCACGCCTATGGCAATTTCAAATCCATTGAACAGGAGCGGCGTTTCAAATGATGTCAAAATCCGTTTCGCCGTCTCTTCCAGCAGCTCCACGGAATCGAGTTCTGGGAAGACAGCACCCATTTCGTCGCCGCCTAAACGGGCAGGTGTGTCGATCGGGCGGAGGCAGGACTCGAGTCGTTGGGCCATTTCCTTGATGACAGCGTCACCCGCATCATGGCCGAATCTATCGTTGATTTGTTTGAACTTGCGTCCGTCGAGCATCAAGACGCCGACTTTCTTTCCGGATTCATCGGCTTGCTGGATCGCTTTTTGCAATTTGTCGTCAAATGTCCGGCGGTTCGGGATGCCCGACAGATGGTCATAAAAAGCCATTTTCGCGATTTCGTGCTGAAGCTTCCGACGCTCTGTAATGTCTCTGGCAATCGTGAACAATTGAACCACATCGTTACCCACAATGACGGGGGTGGGCGTAACTTCCATCCAAATAGAATGGCCGTCCTGATGGACAAATCGGACTTCAATAGTCACCGGTTCACCGCCATTCATCAATGACGCCACGCTCTCGATCAATTCGAATGCATCGTCTGGATGTACATTCCGGGTGAAGGGACTTCCAATATGGACGTCGCCGGAATAGCCGAGCAGTTTCTCATGTGCAGGCGAAACGTATTCGATGGAGCCCGACAAATTGATCAGTGTAATGATGTCGAACGTACTTTCCGTGATCAGCCGGTATTTCTCTTGGCTTTTCTGCAGCTCGCGTTCAGCTTTTTTCAGTTCTGTCACGTTTTTGTAGATGATGGTCGAACCGATGATTTCTTTGTTCGCATTTCGGACGAGTGAATAAGAGGAAATGATGTTCAGCTGCTCGCCTGACTTGGTGATGCGCAGCGTATCATGGGAATTGACCGTTTCCCCGTTCAAGATCCGTTCCACAATCTGGTCTTGGTCGAACCTCATATTAGGCGGAATGATCGTCCCTTTTCCCGTGACCATTTCTTTTTCCGTAAACCCAAAGGTCTTTTCGAAGGCTGGGTTCACTTTTAAGATATCTCCCTTAGTGTCGATCGAAAAGATGGGGTCGATGGAGTTTTCCCAGAAAATTTCCAGCATTTCAATCGTTTCGTTCAAGGTTTTTTGCGCGCAATTGGCCTTCGTGACATCGGTGACAATGCTGTGGATTCCCGCCAATTCCCCGTCCACGATGATCGGGATGTTGATCGCTTGCAGGTCGATCAGCTGGCCGTTTTTGTGGCGGAATGACAATTCAAAGCGCTCGGATTTCTTATGATGGATCGTTTTGTAAAAATGGCGCCGTACTTTTTCTATATCCTCAGGCAAGATGACCGACAATAATGTTTCGTCCTGCAATTCTTGGAGTGTGTAGCCGGTGATGTTTTCTGTCGAGGCAGTGATGCTTTCGAGTTTTCCGGTCGGGTCAAAAGTGAACAGTCCATGAGGGTGGTTATCAAATAGCGATTTATAGCGCTGGACATCACGCTGCAAGCGCTGCTCTGTTTGTTTCTGTTCAGTCATGGTTTTGGCATGGGCAAAAAAGCCCGTGACACGGCTATCAATCACGATAGGGGTCAGGCTCGTCAGCAAGGTGGCCGGCTTGGCTCCGCTATCGATACCCATCTCAAATTCTACCGGCGTCCCAGTGAGCACCTGCTTAATATGCGATTGCGCTTGTTCGGAGGAACTCGCAGCAACTAAGCTCAGGAACGATTGTCCGAGCAGCTGGTTTTCTCGCATTCCCGTCGCTCGGCAAGCCGTTTTATTGACCTGGATGATCTCTTGATTCGTGTTCATTTCAAATATGGCATCGGCATTGAGCTGGATTAACGATTTGAGTTTGTTATGTTCAACGTCTGACTGGTCAAGCTCATGCTGTTTACGCACGCTTGCGGTCATGTCTTTGACGGTCGCTAGAATATAATGGCAGTGCCCGTCTTCGGTCACCAGCGGCTGCAATGTCGTTTCTCCGGTGAATTCTCCTTGCGGAAGTTTAATGGCGTCGATAAACGCTAGAGAGCTTTGGGTCGATTGTGCTGAATGGAAATATTGGAGGGCTTTGTGGCTTTGTTCAGGCAATAGCAGTTCTTCAATCCGGCTGCCGATCAATTCTTGGTCCGGCAGCAAAGCTAAAGCGGCTGGATTGGCATAAATATTGCGAAACGAACCTTGGTCGTCTTCGAACAAAAAGACCGGGTCTTGGACCAAGTCGAAAAGAGCTGTAGAACCTAATATGTCATGTCCCATTTTTCGCGAAAAGTAAGTCACTCTAACCGAACTCCTTTGATAACTAAAAATATGCTTTTCACTCGAACTGTAGATATTGACAAACAATCATTCTGAGAGGCATTAATTCCATGTACCACTATTTTACTTTATGTAAACTGAGTAAGATAGTTGAATCGATACCTTTGTATAAAATAATAGGAATTTTCTTACAAATTAATACTATAAATATACTTTATTGATTAAAATAACTGCTAATAGGTTGAATCATTAGGAAACAGCGTCTATAGAAAGTCCCATTCATTCAAATAAAAAACGCTCAGGGAATATTTGCCCTGAGCGTTTTGATTATCGTTTTTTTTTGCTGTTATGAGAAATGTTTATATCGATGCGGAAAACAGACTCCCTGTGCATTAGGACACGAATGATTTCTTGTCGTTTACATATAAAAGATTCGCTGATTTCAATCGGTTTCGGACCGAAATGCCAATCCATGCAGCAAGGACAGCCTTAATGACGCCGACTAACAGAAACGGCAAGAACCCGCCAACAAATGCGCCTGTCCAGGTAAGTTCAGCGAATACCTTCAGCCAAACCGTTCCGAATATCAATGCGACAAACATGCCGATGATGTTTGCGATGATCGCATTCATTACTGTGAAACTGGTCTTCTCGAGGTAATAACCGATAATAAAGGCGGTCGGAATAAATCCGAATAAATAGCCGCCTGTCGGTCCGAATAAACTGCCTAAGCCGCCCGACATTTGGGCAAAGACAGGTATGCCGACTGCGCCGATTCCCAAATAAACCAAAATGGACATCGTTCCGTAACGAGCCCCAAGAATTGTCGCAGCAAGTCCGATTGCCAATGTTTGTCCGGTAATCGGAACGAGCGGCAACGGAATCGTCACTTGCGCGAGCACTCCTATAATGGCGGCAAACAAGGCGGTCACAATCATCATTCTCAATTTCACATTCGATTCTGTCACGTGGCAAATCCCCTTTTCATATGAGTTAACTTATTTTTAATATTAGTTAACTCATATATTAGCGTAGGAAACCAAATCCTGTCAATCAATTTTTGATCCCAGGGTTGGCGCAGCGCAACTAGGCGAATGACAGAAAAAACAGCGGCCATGTCCATTATCGAATCTGTTAGTGAATGAATTGCGCTAAAGCGAAATAGAACGGAATGCCGACGATCAAGTTGAAGGGAAAAGTGACGCCGAGCGACAATCCAAGGTATATCGACGGGTTCGCCTCAGGAACCGAGGATCTTAGAGCTGCAGGAGCTGCGATATAAGAAGAGCTTCCTGCGAGTACGCCCATGAGCACAATACCGCCCACCGATAAGCCGACTACAGCTCCTACCAAGACACCGAGGCTTCCGGCTATGAGCGGCACACAAAGACCGAATAAGATAATCTTCCAGCCGTGTTTACGCACTTCCGGAAGGCGCTCGCCTGCAATCAATCCCATATTCAGCAAGAAGAGGATCAAGATGCTTCCGTATAAATCAATGAATAATGGTTTGACAAGCGATTCAGCATTATGGCCGACAATCCATCCGATTATGAGACTGCCCATCAGCAGCAAGACGCTTTTTCCAAAGAGGCTATCCCGCACGACTTCCGGATCAATATAGCCATGTGCAAATCCTAAGTTATGGGCGTTTCTCGGATTTGAAGGAACCGAACCGAGCTCATTGTCTTTAGTTTTTTGGGCTATCCGCAACAAAAGAAGGGAGATGAATATAGCGGGACTTTCCATCAGCACCACGAGCACATTCATAAAACCTTCGTAGCTTATGGCTTTTTTCTCCAGAAAGGAAATGGCTGCCCCGTATGTAACGATGCTGACAGAACCATAGGTTGCCGCCAGGCCGATAGCGTTATGGAAATCCATTTTCGTGAACCGAAGAACTGCCAGGATAAGCAAGGGGATGGAAAACCCTAAAAATAATGTCCCGAGAATAGGCTTAATTAAAGTATGGAGCTCATAATGGGAAAGCTCCATGCCTCCTTTGATCCCAATGGCCACCAACAAATAAATACTCAGCGCTTCACTCAAGCCGGGAGGGAATTTTAAGTCGGATTTGACAATAGCAGCAAGGACCCCGAGTACAAAAAACAATACAACAGGGGAGATGAGGTTTTGAATGATGATATCGAACATAGTGAACAGGTCTCCTTTGGCATCTTTATTTGTAGTAAATTGCTGCATAAAAAAACCGGCATCCTCAATTGCACACGATGAAAAATCATCGATGCGCATGAGTCAGACCGGTTTACCTGCAGCTGAGTTTGCACTGTACTGAAGGTCTTCCAAACTATTAGTGCAGTTTATCCTGTAAATTGCCGGACAACCTAAACACCATGATGCGTTCTCCTGTATGTGTACTGATATCCGTGTGGAAGCTGATTACTTTTTCACCCGTCAGATCGCCGATAACACTCCGTAGATGATCCCGGCCCGATTCCACTAAATCCGAACGGATCCGCTTGACCGATAATAAGCCTTCTTTCGTCGTGCATAATTTATATTCTGCCGGGGTCAATATCCCGCTTAGCGAAACCACCAGCATATCCCGGAGAATATCTGTTTTTACAGAAACAGAACCCCGTCCCAAATAGTCTTTTTCCCATTGCGTCAAAGTTTTGCTGATTTCGGCTTCAAGTGATCCTTTTGTCCATTTCACGTGATTCATCCAACAACTCTCCTTTATATAGAAAAAAACGGCATACGCCTGCTCCCGCTTGAAATACAGGAATAGGAATATACCGTCTCATCGTAATCTTAACCAAGGCTTTCGCGACTTTTTCATTCAGCCAATGAACGATTCATTAGCTGCCTGCTCAAGTTTTTGTGGCACATGGCTATTATTTCTAATTTTACGGGTATTCTATTGAGCTAATCTTAACGAATCCGTTTTGTTCTGTCAACACAGTAAATGGTGACTGAAGATAAAAAAGAAATGCGTGTGGCATTGAGTTGCAAAGGCCGTTTACCGCAGCGCCGGGAACCTCAAACGGGCTAGCCGATAAACGTTCTGCATGATGGCCTTGCCGACAGCATAAACCGGGATGACCAGGATCATGCCGACGATGCCGGCAAAACTGCCCCCGATATAAAGCAGAAAGATGATGGTGACCGGATGGACTTCAAGTTTATGGCCCATGACATTCGGCGAGATGAGATTGCTCTCCAATTGCTGGATGATGATGATCGCGATGGCCGTCCACACCGCCAAGATCGGATCTTGGAAAAAAGCCACAATAAGCACCGGCACAGCGCCGATGAACGGCCCAAGAAACGGGATCAAATTGGTGAACAGGGCGACCAAAGCCAAGATGACGGCATATTGCAAGCCAAGCAGCATATAAGCGATCAAGCTCAGCACGCCGACAAACAAGCTGACAATGGCCTGTCCTTGAATATAGGCACTCAAATTGTCATCCATGTCCTGCAAGATTTTGCGCCCTTCATCACGCGAATCCTGCGGCAGAATCTTCAAGAACCGGTCAGGCAAACGCTCGCCATCTTTCAATAGGAAAAACAACACGAACGGCACGATGACGAGTTTCGACACCAAGCTGAAAAAGCTGCCGAGAAAGGCAAGAAAAGTAGAGCCGAAGCCCGCGGAAGTGGCAAAGAAATTATCCATCAATGTCGAGGGCTGGAGCGCCGGCATGACGTCTTGTTGTTCGATATACTCCCACCAATCGCTTTCGAGCGCCATATCGATCCAGTTCTGCACACGGTCGACGATGGTCGGGAAGTTATTGACGAGCATCATGACCTGATCGGCCAATAACGGCCCGAGCCAAGTGCCAAGAAAGAACATGATGATCGTAAAAATCATAAAAATCGACAGGATGGCGGTGACGCGGCCCGTACGCTTTTCAAGCAACCGGACAAGCGGGCGGAAGATGTAATACAGGATTCCCCCAACGATGATCGTCGGGGCAACGGTCGAGAAGATGACGCGAAAAGGATACAGAAGAAACGGCATGCGGACGGCCAAATACATAATAATCAATATGAGTACGACGCTGTATAGGAATAGAAACCATCTAGTTTTTGGCATGAACTGTCCCCCCAGCATGCGGCTGTGTGAAACAGCCCTTTAAAGCCTTATTACCTGTAAGGCCTGTCGTTAAACAATGAAGATTTTAAACGTTTTTGATGAAGCGGGCCGGATTGCCGCCGACCACCGTGTTCGCCGGTACGTCTCTTGTCACGACAGCACCTGAGGCGATGACCGCATTGTCGCCAATCGTCACGCCGGGATTGATGACAGCGCGCCCGCCGATCCAGACGTTGTTGCCGATGCGCACCGCTTTGCCGTATTCGAGTCCTGCGAGGCGTTGGTCAATATCAATCGGATGCGTCGCTGTGTAGATGTGGACGCCAGGCCCGACCAGGCAATTGTCGCCGATGCGGATGTCGCAGACGTCTAAGAAGACGCAGTCGAAATTCGCGAAAAATTGATGCCCGACATGGATGTTATAGCCATAATCGCAGCGGAAATTCGGCTCGATATACAAATGGTCGCCGCTCGATCCGAGCAATTGCGCCATATAGCGCTTACGTTCCTGGCCGTCCATTTCCGCTGATTTATTGAACAGGCGCAGCAAACGCTTGGCGTTCAAGCGCTCGCGCACCAATACTGGATCATCGGCTCTATAAAGCGTCCCTGCCAGCATTTTGTCTTTCTCGGTATGCATACCCATCGTCATCCCTCTTTCTTGTGGTCATTGAAATCCGAACAGCCGCTTGGCAATAAACGCAAATGCAGCCACAGCCGTGATGAACGCGGCAACAAAAAATGCCACTGCGTATGATACGAGGTTGCCCGGCAGCACGCCTTCGCTAAGTTCGAATAAATAAAACCGGATGGCGACCGGCTCCGTGGCATGGCGCAACATCCACACTTCGACACCTTTGATGGCGAACAGGATACTGATGACCATGAGGACCGAAAATGCCGTCCAGCGAATGCCTTTCCACATGCGATCGCCTCCGTCTTCTTGTTTTTTACTTATTATAACAGAACAGAAATACCTAAAAGAAAGATGATTTTTTAAATCTTTAAAAAATTTACACCCACTTTACAGGAAAAACTTTATACTATTAGGAAAGGAGTGGGAAAAATGAAAGCGATCAACCGAACCATCAAGGGGTACCAAGACCAAAACATCAACTACACACACGTATTCAATCAAGACCAAACGAGGAAACTAGCGATTTTTTTGCCGGGCATCGGCTATACAGCAAAAAGCCCGTTATTCCATTACACGGAGCGCTTGCTGCTCGAACAGGAATACGATATTTTGCGCGTCAACTACGATTACATGAATCCGTTCTATGACCAGTTCACGATGGCTGAAATCGAGGAAGCGGTCAAGTTCGACGTCAAGCGCGTTATCGACCAAGCGTTAAAGGGCAGCATTTACGAACGATTTTTCATCGTCGGTAAATCGCTCGGCACCATCGCACTGGCCAATGAACTCGATCGCAAAGTGTTCAAAGACGCGAAAGTCGTCTGGCTGACGCCGCTCATGAAATACGAAGAAGTCTTTAACGCGATGAAACAAAGTGAAAACCCGGCCATCAGTTTTATCGGCGACAAAGACCAATATTTCGAACGCACCCGCATGGAACAGCTCGAGCAAAACGGGCATCTCGACGCGCATGTATTGCCGAACGTCAACCACGGCATGGACTTTGCGGGAGACCCGATCAAATCGATCGACATCTTAAAAGACGTCATCAAAGACATTCAAGCCTTTTCCACATCGACCACCTAATGCTGTAGATGAAACCCGCCTGCACGGCGGTTTTTTTCTGCCGTTTTTCGAGTGTTCCGACAGGGTATAGTCCAGCAAAGGAGCGATGCATGATGGCATTCGATTATGATTTGGATTATAAAAACTTGGACCTCCGGAAAAACCCGGAACTATACCGCGTCGGCAAAGGCGAGCAGGGCGTGTTGATGGTCGAGCCGTACAAAAGCGAAATCCTGCCCCATTGGCGTTTCAAGACGCCGGACATTGCACAGGAGTCATGCGACAAATTGTCCGAGATGTTCGAGGAGTACCGGGAGAAAGATGATTTCGTCGGCATGGACATGGCGCGCAAATTTATCCAGATGGGCTACACACGCGCCCGGCGCTACACGAATTATAAAGGCGGGCGCAAATACAACGAAGACGGTTCCATCAAGGAGCGCGAAATCGATGAAGTCAAAGCGGAATCCGCCGCCATTTTCAAAAAGAAATGGGATGAGATCCG
The DNA here is from genome assembly GCF_042654465.1 of Planococcus dechangensis. NCBI lineage: Bacteria > Bacillati > Bacillota > Bacilli > Caryophanales > Caryophanaceae > Planococcus > Planococcus dechangensis. The sequence goes on from NZ_JBHSGL010000015.1 coordinate 95,104, forward strand.
CGAAGACGAAGATTATTTGCGGCGCAAAAAAGAGCATCAGAAAAAATACGGCTGATGGAAGTTTGCTTCGGGTGTGAAACGAAACTCCTGAACCAAGCGTCCAATGGACAATAGAGAGGGGGGCATGTGAATGAACCAGGTGATGAAAGCGATCGGCCTTCTGAGCCTTGTGTTGTTGCTTGCCGCATGCGGTGAACAGACGTTTACCAATAAGGAGCAAACCGGTTCTTACGCCGGCATCTTGATTGTGTCAGGCGAGGAATATTTATGGGAAGGCGAACTGAAAGGCAGCGAGTTCAGTGAAGCGGCGAGGCTAGGTGCGGTGACACGCTCGACGCCGCCGGAAGTGATGCCGGCCGCAGATTTTTCGTCCAATTTCCTCAGTGAAGGGGCAGAGATTTACAGGACCAACGAAGATCCCGATGTGCTCCTTGCCAAGCGTCAAGATGGCAGCTGGGATGTGTTCCGGAAAAACGAGCGCGATGAATAGCGAAGCACCGCAACCGATGTTTTGGGTTGTGGTGTTTTTTTTGTGGATTTGTGGAGGGGGAATCGCTTCCTTAGACAAGTATGGGGTGAGTTGGTGATGGGGTGCGGAAATGGGATGGTGTTTTTCAGGGGCTTCGCGAAAAAAATCGCCGCCTTGCTTGGGGATGGCCTTTCGAAATAAGCCAGCAAAGACCGCTGTCTTATTTCTTCGGCTCACCCGTATGCGCTAGGCGGCTGTTAGATTTCATTGAATTGTATGATTAGAAATTTCGATTGCCATTGTAGCTTTCGACAGCTGAGGGGGAATCGCTTCCTTAGACAAGTATGGGTGAGTGAGTTGGTGATGGGGTGCGGAAATGGGATGGTGTTTTTCAGGGGCTTCGCGAAAAAAACGCCGCCTTGCTTAGGGATGGCCTTTCGAAATAAGCCAGCAAAGACCGCTGTCTTATTTCTTCGGCTCACCCGTGAGCGCTAGGCGGCTGTTAGATTTCATTGTATTTAGTGAATCTAGGTAGTCAGTGGTTTTATAGTTTGCATCCGCTGGAGGGGGAATCGCTTCCTTAGACAAGTATTGGGGAGTTAGTGAGCTGTTAGCTATTCACATCACTCCAACATTCAACCTCTAGCCTTGGGAAAATTCATTTACTTTTTAGTCCCCAGCTCAAGGTCTGCCAGCATTTCATCTGCGAAGTCAGGTTTCTTTGTGAATAAGCTGACGACGATGGTGACAATTAGTGAAGCGAGAAATGCAGGAACGGCTTCATATGTGATGCCGAAGAAATAATCCGTCAATAGCTGCTGGATGTTCGGCAAAAATGCCAATGTCCATTCTGGCTGTTGCTTGACCAAAATGACGACGATCAAGCCGACGATCATGCCGCTTAATACGCCGGCTTTTGACAAGCCTCTCCAGTAAAACGATAAAATCAATGCCGGGCCAAAGCAGGCACCGAGCCCTCCGAAGGCGAACAGCACCATCCAAAAGACCAGTTCAGTCGCTTGGAAGGCCAACACGATGGCGAGTCCCATAATCACGACGATCGCCAAGCGGCTGTACCAGACGAGCCGTTCATTGCTAATGGTTTTTCCACGCCCGAGTGTTTCGGAATAAATGTCCCGAACTAAACTCGACGCTCCAACTAGCAGCTGGCTGTCAGCACTCGACATAATGGCCGCAAGAACCGCTACGACCATGACGCCGAATAAAACCGGCGGCAATACTTCCGCGCCGAGAGCGGTGAACGCTGTTTCTTGGTTGGCGTTCGGCAAAAGTTCGACGTCCGGGAAATAGACTCTTGCTGACAATCCCGTCATGACAGCGCCCCAGCCCATCAAGACATTCCAAAACGTTGAAATGAGGGCGGCTTGGCGCATTTCTTTCACATTTTTTAAGGACATGTAACGAACCATGATCTGCGGATTGCCAGGACTGCCGAAACCGATCCCAAGCAAACCGATGATCGCGCCGAAGCTAAAGTAGAACGGATCTACAAAACCGGCACCTTGCGTCCGCATCATTTCAAAGACCGCGCCGATGCCGCCAAGATTAGTGATGGCGATCAACGGCAGCAAAATGAGCGAGAACATCATAAACCCTGCTTGCAGCACGTCGGTACGGCTAACCGCAAAGAATCCGCCGACGACTGTATAGAACAACAGGATGCCAGCCATAAACCACATGCCGCCGGTTTGCGAGAATCCGAGCGTCGATGAAAACGCGATGCCGCCGCCGACAATTTGCGAGCCGACATAAGCCACCATGAAAAACACAAGAATGAGTGCACTGACGATGCGCAATAGATGCGTCTTGTCCGCGAAGCGTTTTTCCAGAATATCCGGAATGGTGATCGCATTGTATTTCTGGCTGAACCGCCGGAAGCGGCGCGCCAAGAAGAAGAACATGAACACTTCAACTGTGATAAATCCTGCCAGCGCCCAAACCGCCTGCAGGCCACCTATGTATGCCGTACCTGTAACCCCTAAGATTAGCCAGGAACTGCGCCCCGAACTGACCGCGCTCAGCGCAACTGTCCATTTGTTCAGTCCGCGCCCTGCTAGAAAGAAATCCGTCAGACCGCCGGAACTTCTTTTCGAACTATAAAATCCGATACCGATTAACAATAGAAAATAAAGAATCAGCACAACCCAAGTCGTTGTCGCTACCATTTTTCAAAGCCCTCCCATCCCTTATGAATTGTCTTCCTGATCGTAATGACCGGTCGTAAAGTAAAACACGATTCCTAAAGCTAAAATCGCTGCAGGAATCAAAATAAGCCCCAGAACCATTCCGAATGTCATCTGCTCACCCCCCTAAACTTCTAGCCATTATATCAAAATATTTCATCAATTCAGAAGCGATTTCTAGAAATTGTTGTTTATAAACATTCAAAGAAAAGAAAACGGGGGAAGGGATAGTTAGCGATTGCAGTGGATGGAAAGAGATCCATCTTGCTTTGAAACAGATGCAAAAGACACAGCTTTGGTGTAATCTGAAAGCCTACTAGATCAAGTGAAAAGGGTGAACATAGATGAAACCGACCGTTAACGCCAAGGATGTCGCAAAGCTCGCGGGTGTCTCCCAATCCTCGGTTTCTCGAGTGTTTTTTGATGGAGCCAAAGTGACGGAAAAAACGCGCCAAAAAGTGCTTGCCGCCGCACAAGAGCTCGGTTACCGACCGAACGAATACGCTAGAAGCCTGATCACCAACAGCACCCGAATCATCGGCCTCGTTATGAAAGGCATTCACAATCCGTTTTATCCGCAAGTCCTCAAACAATTTACCACTTCATTTAAAAAATACGGTTACAGCATCCTGTTCGTCCATACGAACAACGATGAAATCCAGAACGAAGACATCGAAACTTTGCTGAATTATAACGTCGCCGGCGTCATCATCACCGACGCTACGATGTCGATGAATGTCGCAGAAGCATTCAAGGCAAATCACATCCCGCTCGTGTTCTTTAACCGCAAGCTGACGACGAGTGATTTTTACTCGGTCTGCTGCAACAACTTGAACGCCAGCCGCAAGATCGCCGAGTTTCTGACAGCGCGCGGCGAAGGCCCAATGGTCTATATTTCCGGAAATGAAGACACCTCGACAAGCCGTGAGCGCGAACAAGGTTTTGCAGAAGTGCTCGAACAGCGCGGCATTCCTTACCAAAAATACACATCTGATTTCACTTACGATGGAGGCTATGAAACGGCACGAAGAATGCTTTCTGAAGGCGACGCACCGGCTGCTGTTTTCGCTGCAAATGATATTATGGCGCTCGGTGTCATCGATGCACTGCGCAAAAGCGGGGTGAAGATTCCGGAACAAGTGAAAGTGGTCGGGTTCGACAATATCGACATGGCATCTTGGCCAGCGTATCAACTGACGACCTGGGAACAGCCAATCGACGAAATGGTCGATGAAACGGTAAATTACTTACTCTCGGAAATTGACGAATACACAGGACAGGCGCAAGCTGTCGAAGTGGAAGGCAGTTTTGTGGAACGATCGACCACGTGAAAATGATTGACTTTGCGGAAAAATTAAAATATTGTTGTTGATAATGAGTGTTTTGCATACGTATTCAAAAAATGAGTAATTGTGCGAAACAAAACGATATGGAGGGATTCCGTTATGGTCAAAGTACTGAAAGCCGGTAAATCACAGGAAGAAGTGAGCGCGAACGATTCGAAAGTATCGCAAATTGTTGCAGATGCATTGAAAGACGTGGAAATGCGCGGAGATAGAGCGGTGCGTGAGCTGTCCGAGAAATTCGATAAATGGGCACCTGAATCGTTCCGCCTATCTGATGCGGAAATAAATGAAATCGTTTCCAAAGTTCCGGATAGTGTCATCGAAGATATCAAATTCGCACAGAAAAACATCAAAGCCTTCGCCGAAGCGCAGCTTGATTCCATGAATGACATCGAAGTGGAGCATATTCCGGGCGTCATTTTGGGGCATAAGAACATTCCAGTCAACAGTGTCGGCTGCTACGTACCGGGCGGCCGCTATCCAATGGTCGCTTCAGCGCATATGAGCGTGTTGACGGCGAAAGTAGCTGGCGTCAAACGGGTAATTGCGTGCACGCCGCCGATGAACGGAGAAATCCCGCACGCCACAATCGCGGCGATGTCACTGGCAGGAGCGGACGAAATCTACTTGCTCGGCGGCATCCAAGCCATGGCAGCCATGGCGCTCGGCACTGAAACAGTCGAACCCGTCGATATGATCGTCGGACCGGGCAATGCGTTTGTCGCAGAAGCGAAGCGTCAATTGTATGGCCGTGTCGGCATCGACTTGTTCGCAGGTCCGACTGAAACTTTGGTGGTCGCCGATCACACGGCCGATGCGGAAATGGTCGCCACAGACATCCTCGGACAAGGCGAGCATGGCCCGACTTCACCTGGCGCACTGATCACGACGTCCGAAGAGTTGGCCAACGAAACCGTCAAAGAAATCGAGCGCCAGCTGGAAACCTTGGCGACTGCGGATATTGCACGCGTATCGTGGGAAGATTACGGGCAGATCCTGCTTGTCGATTCCATCGAAGAAGCGCGCATCGAAGCAGACCGCCTGGCATTCGAGCACGTGGAAATCTTGACGGAGAACCCTGATTATTTCCTTGAGCATATGACCAACTACGGTTGCCTGTTCCTCGGGCCGGAGACGAATGTCGCATACGGCGACAAAGTCATCGGCACCAACCATACCTTACCGACAAAAGGCGCAGCCCGTTATACCGGCGGACTGTGGGTCGGCAAGTTCATCAAAACCGTCACGTACCAGAAAGTCACGACGCCTGAAGCCAGTGCCTATATCGGTGAATACGCGGCGCGTTTGTGCCAGCTTGAGAACTTTGCCGGACATGCTGAACAGGCATTGCTGAGAGTGAGAAGATACGGCAAACAGTAATGCAGAACTTTTAAGAATCCATGCCCAACAACTAATTGAACAAATGAGTTGTTGGGTATCTTTGTATAAACAATAAAAAAGAGGTGGAGTAATGGAAAAGCTTTCAATTTTAGGGGCAGGAACGATGGGTCATTCGATCGCGTTGTCCGCAGCTTGGGCCGGCCAAGCCGTTATGGTTTACGGCATCAACGACCAAGATCTCGAAAACGCCGACAAAGGTTTGGCGGATAAACTTGGGGTGATGGCCGATAATGAGTTATTCGATGAACAAGAAGCTCAAAAAATCCGCACACGCATCCGCTTTACGACTTCGATCGAACAAGCCGTGAAGGAGGCGACTTTCATTTTGGAAGTCGTTCCGGAAGTGTTGGAGCTGAAGAAAAAGCTCTACAAGCAGCTGGAAAATTTGGTCGAACCGTCCGTCGTCATCGCCAGCAATACGTCCGGCTTTAAGCCATCGCTGCTCGCGGCGGACATGGAGCATCCGAACCGTTTCATTGTCGCGCATTTTTGGAATCCGGGGCATCTCATTCCCTTGGTCGAGGTCGTCAACGGCGAACACACCGATCAACAGACGACCGATCGCACGATGGCCTTGCTACACGCGATGAAGAAAAAGCCAATTCTTTTGAACAAGGAATTGCCGGGCTTTATCGGCAACCGCCTGCAATATGCGCTGTTCCGCGAAGCACAGGCGCTGCTTGATGCAGGAGCTGCCAGCAAAGAAGACATCGATGCTGCGGTCACTTACAGCATCGGCCGCCGCTTGCCGGTGACAGGGCCGTTGATGACCGCTGACATGGGCGGGCTTGACGTGTTCTCTGCCATTTCGAATTATTTGTTCGAGGATCTTGCGAACGACCAACGCTCCGGAGAAACCTTATCCAAATTAGCGGAAGCGCAGAAGCTCGGTGATAAAACCGGAGAAGGGTTTTATTCATGGGAGCCCGAGGTGTCAAAAGCCATCAACCAACAACGCGAAAAAACCTTGATCCAGTTTTTGAAAAACGATTTGGCACAGGAGGGAAATGAATGACCAGTTATTTTTCCGAATTAAAAGGGCAGGCTGTGGTCGTCACCGGCGGTAGCAAAGGCATCGGCAAAGACATCGCGCTGACTTTTGCAAAACTCGGGGCGAACGTGGCCATTTCCGGCAGAGACCAAGAAGCGCTTGATGATACACTCGAGCAATTGCACATCCATAATCCGAAGTGCATCGCGGTGTCAGGGGATTTAAGCGATATCGAACAAGTTCGGAAGTTGATCGACACCGCCGCCGAAGAATTCGGCGGCATCGATGTGTTGGTCAATAACGCCGGCGTCAATATCGCGAAACCGGCGATGGATGTGACCGAAGAAGACTGGGACACGGTGCTTGATCTGAATTTGAAAAGCGCTTTTTTCGCCAGCCAGGCAGCGGCGAAATACATGCTCGCACAAAGCAGCGGCCGCATCATCAATATCGCTTCGCAAATGGCGTTTGTCGGTTATATTAAGCGTGCCGCTTATTGTTCGAGCAAGGGCGGCATGGTACAGATGACGAAAGCGCTGGCGGTCGAGTGGGCGAAGTCGGGGATCCGCGTCAATGCGGTGGCGCCGACGTTCGTCGAAACCGAGTTCACGGAAAAGCAGTTTGCGGACCAAGCGTTCAAAGATGACGTCAACAGCCGCATCCTGCTCGACGGGTTGTCACAGCCGAGAGACACATCGGGCGCGGTGTTGTATTTAGCATCCGACCTATCGAATTTCGTCACCGGCGAAACGATCAAAGTCGACGGCGGTTGGACGGCGATTTAAATAGAGAATTAGAATTGATGTGTGGAAATGGAAAGCTGTTTGTTTTTGTCATCAACTGGCTATCCGCCGCCTTGCTTAGGGATGGCCTTTCGAAATAAGCCAGCAAAAACCGCTGTCTTATTTCTTCGGCTCACCCGTGAGCGCTAGGCGGCTTTACGTTTTCATTGATTCTAAGCTGTATAGGTTGTGCTTTCTTTGTAGGTTTCGTCCGTTGGTTGGGAAATCGCTTCCCTAGGCAAGGATAGTGGGGAAATGAGTTGGAATGGATGTGCGGAAATGGAATGTCCTTTTTCGGAGCATCACGAATGGAGTCGCCGCCTTGCTTGGGGATGGCCTTTAACAATGAGCCAAGAAAACCACTTGTCTCATTGCGTCGGCTCACCCGTGAGCGCTAGGCGGCTTTACATTTTCTTTGATTCTAAGCTGTTAAAGTTGTGCTTTCTTTGTAGGTTTCGTCCACAGGTTGGGAACTCACTTCCCTACTGAAATCATAATGAATAGTTAACGGGCTCACCTTGGGCATCAATTGTGTTAACAAAGAGATATCTTCATTTACTTAGTGTGAGGGAATGAAGAAAAATCCCGCAAATATAACTCTTGAGACGGAGCATAGGGCGGCGACGCCTGAGGGATCAGCGGGTTTGAGAGACCCCGTAGGAGCGCGTTTTTGGCGCGACGAGGAGGCTCGATTCCCGCCCCTAGGCAAGCGTCCGCCCGAAGCGCAGTCTCATAGCACAAAATATTTCCACAAAAAAAGCCACTCGACATCGCCGAGTGACTTTTTCCGTTATGCGCGTTCTGGTTGTTGCACGTAAACTTCTTCTACTTCTTCCAAGCCGTGCTTTTTCTCTGTTTCCGCGACCATCATGGCACAAGCCGCATCTCCGGAAATATTGATCGCTGTACGCGACATATCGAGTAAACGGTCGATACCGAGTACAAGTCCGATGCCTTCGACTGGCAATCCGACACTCGACAACACCATCGCCAGCATGATCAAGCCAACGCCTGGGACACCGGCTGTCCCGATACTCGCAAGAACCGCCGTCAAGACGACCGTCAATAGCTGTCCGACCGTCAAGTCGACCATGAATGCCTGGGCGATGAACATCGTCGCCGCCCCTTGCATGATTGCCGTGCCGTCCATATTGATCGTCGCGCCTAACGGCTGGACGAATGAACTGACAGACTTCGGTACTTTCAAATCACGCTGCGCCACTTCCATCGATACCGGAAGCGTGCCCGTGCTGCTCGATGTACTGAACGCAACGGTCATGGCAGGCAAGAAAGTTTTGAAAAACCAAATCGGGCTCTTTTTTGCGAAAAAGTAAACCGTACCGCCGTACGTAAACGCCGCATGAATCAACAATGCGCCGATAACGACTAGCATATACGAGCCCATCGCCTGAATGGCGGCGAGGCCTTGGGAGCCGATTGCTGTGGCAATCAAACCGAACGTGCCGTAAGGAGCAAAGCGCATGACGAGGCCGACGAGATACATCATCACATCATTGCCTTCTTCGACGATTTTCAAAATGCCTTTTGTCTTGTCGCCAAGCGCCGTTAAGGCAAGGCCGACAAATACCGCAAAGACGATGATCTGGAGCATATTGCCTTCGGTCATCGCTTCAAGCGGATTTTTTGGGATGATGTTTAGCAGCGTATCCGCGATTGTCGGCGCGTCATCCGGGCTGTACGTTGCCGCGTCGATATCAAAATCACCCGCTGCCCCCGGTTGGACGACAGCAGACAAGCCGAGCCCGATAGTGATAGCAATCGTTGTTGTCACCAAAAAATAACCGATCGTCTTGACACCGATGCGGCCGAGTTTCGCCGGATCGCCAAGACCCGCTGTTCCGAGCACGATCGATAAGAACACGAGCGGCACAACCAGCATGCTGATGAGTGCCAGGAAAATCTGGCCAAGCGGCACAAAGACGTATGGATTCAATACTGCGAATACGTCCGGTGCGAATAAATTCAAAAGAAGTCCTGTGAGCGCACCTAGTATCAAAGCGCTGATCACTTTAAACGTTAAGCCTTTCTTTTTCTTCAATCGGTCCACCCACTTTCTTTATTTTAGCAATTGCATAAAAATAAGTGTACTCGAAGAGCGCGAAAAGCAACAGTTTCAACAGACCCCTCTGCTTGGGAAGGGATTTCCTAAAAAACTGCAACTATTCCCATAGATGGGTCGTCTTAGATGATAGAATTACGGCGAAAAGAGGTAAAAATATGGGTAAGAAAGCAGTTATCGCAGGCGGCACAGGGTTTATCGGTTCGTATTTAAAAGAAAAATATGAACGCCTTGGTTACAGGGTTTATATCATATCGAGACAACACGGCGACATCCAGTGGAGCGATGAGCAAGGCATCCGTCGGGTTTTGGACGGAGCTAAGCTGCTAATCAATTTGGCCGGGAAATCGGTCAATTGCCGCTATACGGAAGCGAATAAACGTGAGATTTTCAATTCCCGCACCGTGACGACCGAAATACTCGGCCGTGCGATCGAACATTGCAGCCAGCCTCCCGAACTTTGGATCAACGCCAGTACGGCGACCATATACCGCCACGCCGAAGACCGTCCGATGACAGAAACGGACGGTGAGATCGGCCACGGATTTTCTGTCGAAGTCGCGAAAGCATGGGAACGCAGCTTGTTTTCATTCGAACTCCCGAACACGCGCCAAGTGGCGCTGCGCATCGCCATCGTGCTCGGGGATGGCGGAGTCATGGAGCCATACCGCAATCTCGTCAAATACCGTCTCAGCGGCAAGCAGGGCAACGGCCGCCAGATGTTCAGCTGGATCCACATCGAAGACTTGTACCGCATCATGCGTTTTATGCAGCACCGGGATGAACTCGAAGGCGTATTCAATGCCGCGGCCCCAGCACCTGTCACCAATAAAGAATGGATGAAGGCGCTGCGGGGGTCGATGAATCGCCGCGCGGGGCTGCCGGCAGCCAAATGGATGCTCCAAACAGGCGCGTTATTGCTGCGCACTGAGCCGGAACTGATCTTGAAAAGCCGCTGGGTGCTGCCCGAGCGATTGCAGAAGGAAGGCTTCCAGTTCCGCTACCCATTGCTGGGCTCGGCATTAGCCGATTTAAATAATTGATGTGTGCAGACATGCAGAAAATTGGCGTGTCTGTATTTTTATGCGCTTAATTGCTCAAGTTAGGGTATGCTAAGAGCATACATAGAAGAAAAAAGAGGCCGGGGGATAAAAAATGAAACAACGTTTAGAGCCGATCCACGCGGCAACCGTATTTGTCAAAACTAATTTCCGCCATTGCCGGGGCGCCTTGCTTGCAGGAAGTGTCGTGCGGGGGCAGGAAACCGCCACGTCGGATTTGGATATCGTCGTCTTTGATGAAACGCTATTGCATTCATACCGCGAATCAATCGTCGCATTCGGATGGCCAATCGAAGTGTTCGTCTATAATTTACACTCATACAAGCATTTTTTCGAAAATGACCGGAAAGCCGCTAAACCAAGCATGCCGCGCATGGTCAGTGAAGGAATCATCATAAAAGATACCGGCATCATGGAAGACATCCAACTAGAAGCAAAAGCGCTGCTTGAAGCAGGGCCGCAACAATGGACGGAGGATACGATCCGCACGAAGCGCTATTTTATCACCGACGTGCTGGATGACTTGCGCGGCAGCGAAGACCGGAGAGAGCGCATGTTTTGCGTCAATGCCCTTTCTGATTTGGTGAGTGAATTCATCTTGCGCACCGAACAGAAGTGGATCGGTTCGTCCAAATGGGTCATCCGCTCGCTGCAAGAACACGACCAACAACTCGCCGATGAATTTGTCGACGTGTTCGACCGCTTTTATAAAAACGACGAAACCGAGCCCGTCATCGCATTTGTCGACCGGATTTTACAACCATTCGGCGGCCGTCTGTTCGAAGGCTTCTCAATCGGAAAAACAGAAAGCGTGAAAAGTGAATGAAAAAGCCGTCAACCGCAGTGGAAATCTGCAAGTTGACGGCTTTTTTCTTATTAATACATCTCCAGTAAATGCAATTCCTGCCCGTTTCCGTCCAGCAGCTGCAGTTGGAGCGGGCGGTTTTCCGGTGCGTTTTCGGTGAACCAAACCGCTTTGCCAGTAAGTCCGGCTTCTGCCAATATGTCTTCCGGGAAGCGTTCATCGAGCAGCAATTGATCGGCAGGCATGCCGCCGATTTGGACGCTTCGGTCATTCGAAGGGTCGAACAAGCCGTAGATAAATCCGTCGCCGTTGCTCATATAGCTGTCGATGCGATCCGGGTCATTGAGCGAGGGAATCGAGCTTTCGCTTTTGGTTTCCAAGCGCCAGCCAGACCAGTTTTCGGTCGCTGTTGCAGCCCCGAAGCCGCTGCTGCCACGCATAAAGAAAAACAGCGCTTTTCCGTTCAACTCGTACACCGGCGTTAAGGTGATATTGTCGTGGCTCTCCGTCACCGCTAGTTCAGCCGATTCGGCGCTATCTGAAGTTTGCACGAGTGCGATGATCAAGACGGCCGCCACTATCAGGCCAATCAGCACGAGCATGCGCTTTTGAATGATATTTTTTAGGGTCATACAATTTCCCCTTCCGTTAAACGATGTTTCCATTATACGGCATTTACATCATCGCTGGGAAATGAAAAAATGCCTGGATTTTAAACCAGACATTTCCATCAATAATCTTTTTCCGTGAAGAACGTAATGACCGCAAACAAGGCGAACGCAATGAGCAAGATCGAGCCGCCGACGATAAAGTAAATGAGGACGAATGTGTCATTCATATTGAACGGGTTTAAATTATAAAACCACATGCCCGTCGTTAAGCCTATGGCGCCGACGAGTGACAGAATGCCGTGTGCCGTGACGAGCTTTTTGTATTTGATCGTATACAAACGGTAGAAAATGCCCCAGGCGAATACCGATAGCCAGCCGACGAGCAGGATATGTGCGTGGATCGGGCGTAAGGCGTAGTCCATCGTGCCGGCCATTTGCGAGCCCATGTACGTGCCGATAAAACCGAAGATGGCCGCTACTTGAATGAGGCGCAAACTCCATTTTTTCTCGAGCTTGTTGTTGAATTTCTTTTCTGTTGTGCTGTTCATGAAAATCCTCCTATAGCTTGGGGCAGCATAACAAAAACTGCATGCCCGGTTGATCGTATGTTCATCATAACGCGTCAATATAAACTGCATATGAACGGGACGTGACAGATCATCGACAATTTGGGCGTTAGCGGAAATCCTGATCAGCGACCGGCACATCCCTTGTGCGCTCGGCCATTTTTTCGCCCAGCCCTTTAGCGAGCCGGTAAATGATCCACGCCGTCAGCAGCGCACTGATGATCAGCACGATGACATTGGCCAATGCTTTGCTTTGGATATCCGCTGTGCTCGATACGAGGAACCAGTCAATGGCAGCAAACCAGCCGATCGGCACATACACCGACAAAGCGGCAAGGGCGTTATTGAACATGTGGAACAAAATCGGCAACAGCAAATTGCCGGTGCGCAAATACAGGAGCGATGCGATGATACCGAACAAAAACGAACCGACAAAGTCGAGATGCAACAAACCGAACAACAAGCTCGACAGCAAAATCCCGCCCCACATCGAAGTCTTCGCCGCAAAGCGCGTCAAGAATACGCCGCGGAACACGAACTCTTCGACGACCGGCGCGAGCACGACGAGGGTCAATAGCATGAACAATTCATAGCCGAGCCCGCCCGGCATCTCACCCGGTTCGAGCAATAGTTCCGCAAACCACGGGAACACCGGATACAGGATGGCCAGCTGAAGCCAAAACATCGTCAGTGAAAACGCGATCGACACGAGGACCATGCCGGCGATGCCGGGAAGCCACGTTTTGACGCCTTTGGTGGTGATCACTTCGCTGAACGACCAGTCGGGATTTTGGGTCCAATAATAATGAAAGAAAAAGTACGGCACGACAATATAAAAGGCAAGCTGCACCGCGATTTCCATTGTGACCGTGTCGGCCCCGATCAAGGTGAAGATGAGCGCAGTCGCGATGACGCCCAGTATGGAAAAAAGAATCAAATAACGCGATTTCATTTCGGTGAACATAAAGCGCCCTCCTTTTCTACTATCAAGTATACGGAAAAGACAGCGATTTGTTTCAATTGGAATGAAATTTCCGTATTGAAGGCAGCCGTTTAAGGGTAAGATGATAGAAAAGGTGATTGAGACGGAGGGATGCATTATGGGGAAAGGGAAGCTGTGGATAGCCGGATTCGGGGTCGTCATGCTCGCCGGTTGTACGGAAGAGGAAGCAGAGCCGGCGGTGCCGGAAGAGCCGCAAACGCAACAACAAGTGGCGTCGCCTGAGCCGCGAGCAGAGCAATTTGTCGAGCTGTGGCAAGCGGGCGAATACGAAACGCTGTACGAAGAATTTCTGACAGAGCGGGCACAACAAGCATACGGCGAGGAAACGTTCATCGACTGGCAAGAACAGCTTGAGGAGCAATTGGCGCTGTCGAACCGCCAAATCGATTGGGCACCGGCAAGCGAAGAGTGGCCAAGAGAACAGCCGGCGGATTTTCCGTTCACCATCACAATGGATAGCGTCGTGGGCGAAGTGGCCTTCGACAACACGATGAGTTTCGTTTACGAAGAAATCGACGGCGAAGGCCAATGGTTCGCGGAATGGGACCCATCGTTCATCTTGCCGAACTTGTCAAAAGGCGATAACATTTCCGTCCAAATCAGCGACACCGAACGCGGTGAAATCGTCGACCGCAACGGCCGCGTCGTCGCCGGCAATGCGGAAGCGTATGAAATCGGCGTCGTGCCGGGCAATTTCGACCGCCAAAACCAAACCGAGCGGCTCGCGGGCTTGCTCGATTTGACGCCTGAAGAAATTGACGCAGAACTCGACAAGCCATGGGTCCAGCCGCATTATTACGTGCCGCTCGGAACCATCCGCCCGGACCGCGACACGCTCAACCGGCTGTTCGCGATTCCTGGCACGAAACGGACCAAAGTGACAATGCGCGAATATCCGTACGGCGAATCGCTGGCGCATTTGACCGGCTATATCGCATCGATTACCGCCGAGCAACTCGAAGAACGCAGCGGCCAAGGCTATAGCCCGGACGCTGTCATTGGCCGTGAAGGTTTGGAAGCGTTATTCGAAAGCGAGTTGCGCGGCGACCGCGGCGGCAAAATCTTTATCGAGAAAACGAGTGTCAATGAAACGATCACCGCCATCGACAATTCAGCTGCAGCAGGAGAGACGATTGCGCTGACGATCGATGCCGACCTGCAGCGACAAGTATACCGTGAAATGGGGGGCGAGCCGGGCACTGCCGCGGCAATCGACCCTTATACCGGCGAGACGCATGTATTGGTCAGTTCACCAAGCTTCAACCCGAACGATTTTATTCCGGGCATTAAAGACAGCGTCTACCGTGCACTGGCGGACGACCCGGGCGAGCCGTTCTTTAACCGCTCCGCTGCGGCCTATCCGCCGTCACATATCATGCAGCCGATCACGGCAGCCGCTGCCGTGAAGCAAGGCACGCTTGACCCGAGCGAAGGCATCGACATTACCGGTGAGACGTGGCAGAAGTTCCCATCGTGGAATGATTTCCGCATCACGCGACCGAACCCCGGCGTCAGCAATCCGATCGACTTGGAAAAAGCGGTCGTCCATTCAGACAGCATTTATTTCGCCATCCAAGCGACCAATATGCCGGATGATTCGTTCCGCGAAGGCTTGAGCGAGCTTGGCTTCGGCCAGTCGTTCGATTACCCGCTGCCGCTTAGCGCGTCGCGCATTTCCGAAAACGGCGAGTTCGGATCGGAAGGCCAGCTTGCCAGTGCCGCAAACGGCGAAGGCCAAGTGCGGATGAACGTGCTGCACACCGCACTTTTGTACGGCACGTTTTTAGCGGACGGTGAAATGAAAAAACCGCTCCTGTTCACAGACGCTGAGCATGAAACCTTGAAACAAGACCTCGTCACTGCAGCACAAGCGGAATTGATGCGCAGCATTCTCGTTGAAGACGGGGCAGAAAACGGCCATGGCTATGCCGGGAAAACGGCAACGCTGCCGGTAGACGGCGAGGATATGGGCTGGTTCGCCGGGTATGACCCGAATGACGGCAATATGTCGATTGCGGTCATGATGGAAGACGAAAGCAATGTCTCAGGCGTCGTCGACCGGTTATTCGGCAATGACTAAACGGGGAGATGTGGACATGAAAAGTTTTGCGACCCACGACGAGCAGCTCGCTATTTTAAAAAGCCGCGGACTCCTTATCGACGATGAGGCGGCGGCGAAACGCGTCTTGTCGCGCGACAATTATTACGCGCTAATCGACGGCTATAAAGAGCCATTCCTTGAACGGGACGAACTGAAAAATCCATACGGCGAAGAGCTGTACGAACAGGGCAGCCGCTTCGGCCACATTCTGGCGCTTTATCAATTCGACCGTAAGCTGCGCATGCTTGTGCTCGGGGAATTGCTGAAGTTCGAACGCAGCATCAAGTCCAAGCTGGCATACCGTTTTTCCGAACGCTTTCCGGACGTCGACAGCTTTTTGGAAAGCGCCAACTATAGTGCGGACAAAGCGCATTTCCACGAACGCGACCGCATCACGGCGACCTTGAACAATTTGATCGAAAGCCATAAAAAGCGCCACCGCGTGCGCTATCCGGAACTCCGTGAGTTTTACGAGAAGCATAAGAACTTGCCGCTATGGGTGCTGGTCAATTTCCTGTCGCTCGGCCAGATCACCAATTTCTACACGGTCATCGACCAAGACTTACGCGCGCGTATCGCACAGGATTTTGCCGACGATACCGGCGTGCACGGCATTTCATTGAGCGCCAAGGAACTCGATGAGATCTTGTCGATCGCGTTCCCGTTCCGCAACAAGGCGGCGCACGAAGAAGTGCTGTATCCGTTCCGCTTGCGCTCGCCGCTCGAGCTTTCGAGACTAGAAAGCGAACTGCATCAAGACAAGGGCAGTGTCACAAACGGCACGACGGCGTCGCTCATCAAGCTATTGAAAGCCGTATCGCCGCCTGAAGAGTACGAAGCGTTCACGCGCGATTTGCTGGAGTTGATCCGCAGTCTTGAAGAAGCTTTGCCGGAAGGGCCGTACGTAAGAGTGATGAGTGAAGCGGGATTCCGTGAATAGGAAAAGAGCTGTCCCAGAAAGTCATGGAAAATGACATTTCGGGATAGCTCTTTTGTGTTTTTATAGTGATGGATGATGTCCATTTCAGCGGACGCTTTCTTGTCCATAGGAGTTCGCTATACTATTGCGTTTAAGCGTCAATTTAAGGACGTTGCTCCCACATCTGCTAGGCAGATGCGTCGCAAACGAATGTGCTCAGTTTCACTTCGCACATTCGTTCGCCGCTTCCACTCCCATCATCTAGTATGTGAAGTTATTAAAAAAGTCATCTGTGTCAATAAAGTTTATTTACTATAGCAGCTGCTTGTTTGTCCACAGGAGTTCTATACGTTATTTCATTACAGGCTTTCTGAGTTTTTATAACCACGGACGCTGCGCGAGATCACCGGCCGTGTCAGTGAGAACACTGCGCAGCCGAGTGCGATGAGTGCGACGGCTGCGCCGACCCAGGCAGTGCTCGTGACCGAACCGGTTTGCGTCAAAGTGAAGCCACCAATTGCGGAGCCTAGCGCGATACCGACTTGCAGCGCAGAGTTATTGAAGCTTTGCTGGATATCGGACGTTTCGGGATCTGTTTCGATCAAATAGCTTTGCTGCGGTGGGGCGAGTGCCCAGCTGAGCGCGGCCCAAACGACCATGACCGGCAAGAATACGAACAGTGAGAAGGTCGTAAACGGCAGCAAGAACAAAGCGGTTGCAAACGCCGAGATGACGATCACGATGCTTTTTTTCGAACCGATCGCATCCGACATCGTGCCGCCGATTGCACCGCCGCTCACTGCCGCGATGCCGAAGATGAGGTAACACAGGCTGACCCAGAAAGGATTGAGTTGCATGGTCGTCTCAAGAAACGGCGTGAAATACGCGTATACCGTATAATGTCCCGCCAGCATAAACATCGTCGCCAGATGCGCCGTACCGATTTTGGAACTGGCCACCGCTTTGACTTGCTGCTTGAGCGGTACCGGTGTGCCTCCTGGAATCGGCTGGATATAGAGCGCGATCAAGATCATCGACCCGACCGACAACGCGGCGATGGCGAGGAAGATGACGCGCCAGCCGAATGCATCGGCGATCAAAATGCCAAGCGGCACGCCGAGCACGAGCGACGAACTGATGCCCATAAAGATCAGGCCGATTGCTTTCGCGCGGTAAGGCGGCTCAACGATTTTTGCAGCGATTGTCAAGGACAACACGACAATGAGTGCCGTGCTCGCGGCCGTAATGATGCGCGCGATGACCATCCACGTGAAGTCAGGGCTGAAGAAGGTCATGATATTGCCGAGGAAAAAGATGAACAAGGAAATCAAATATACTTTCTTACGTTCAAACCGGCTGGTCGCTACCAATAAGACCGGCCCGGCGATTGCGTAAATCAAGGCGAACAACGTGATCAATTGACCGGCTGCGCTTAACGAGACCCCAAATTCTTCGGCGATGGTCGGCAAGATGCCGCCAACGATCAATTCCACAAGCCCGACCGCAACCGTCGCGAGGGCTAAAATATACACTTTCAAATTCATAACAATACGCTTCCTTTCGTTTATAAAACTTTAACTGGTGAAATACATTTTTAATGAATGCTTGCTATGGAGTCGATTTGATCACTATAGCTATTAGCGAATAAGATATGGAGCAAAACTGCGGAGACTCCCGCGGGAAAGCGAGACAGCCGAGACCCCGGAAGAAGCGAAGCTTCTGAGGAGGCTTGGCGCTCGCCCGCAGGAAATGAATTAGCGAAGGGTTAGCTGAGCTAATTCATTTGCGACGCATTTACGCAGTAAATGTGGGAGCAAGGGTTTCGCAGCGGTTTTGCGGAATGTCGGCTGAAGAGGAGATTCCACTTAGAAACGACCGTCTAGATTAGAAAGCCTTTAGCAAAAATCTCAGAAAACAAAAAAATCCTGATTACAGAAAACGAAAGATTCGCTTTCTGTAATCAGGATTTTGCGGTTCCTGGTAGAGACCCTTAAGCCGTATTCTTAAGGTTATACAGAGGGTAATACATATAGATATTGCTTTTCAAATAGCTTACTACAGGAGTTTACGAAGTGCAAGCTTAAATTCGACGGACGTCAGACCTCTTGTGCGACATGAAACTTTTTCCAAGTCCAAGCGTAGAATAACACAATAGCGAGTAGCATCGAATCCAACAAAAAAGGGGTGTGACGATGAAGAGTATCGGAATAACCTTTCTCATCATGAGCGTTGTTTTTTGGGTCATCAGCCTGACTAGTGACCAAGCGCCGATATTGGGCATCGTCTTCATGACTATCGGGATTACGTATTTCCTCATGCAAGATGAACAAGAAAATGAAGAACAATGAAACAAGAGTCTCTAACAGCGGTTCAACTATACTATCAGAACGGGGAGCGAAACGACATGGACTTAGCAATCATCTTTTCGTTAATCATCATGCTTGTAGGCATTTATCTGGTGACACTTGGCATTTGGGAATTAAGGCTGGGCCATGACAGAAGCAAGTATATGCTGTATACATTTTCAGGCTTGTTTTTGATTTTCATTTTGCCTTCACTACTTACTGGAGGAGCTTTCTTTTTCGTTTGAGTCATCTGTAATAACTAGTCAATGAAACCGAAAGCCTGTATCGTAGATGATAACAAATCTACCGGTACAGGCTTTTTTCATTTCAAAAAAGATAGGGGAATACAGATGAACATACTCGTAGTCGAAGACGACCGGACCATCGCTTCCGGCCTGACATATTCTCTCGAACAAGAAGGCTTTACGACCTTACTCTGTCATACCGCCAAAGACGCCACGGCGGCGATCGAGCAACAGCTCGGCACAATCGATCTCTGCTTATTCGATCTGTCCTTGCCAGACGGCAGCGGCTATGACTTATGTGCGCTGGTGAAAAAGAAACGCGACATCCCGGTCATTTTCCTGACGGCGTTTGATGACGAAGTGAATGTCGTCATGGGGCTCGACATGGGAGCGGACGATTACATCACCAAGCCGTTCCGCGTGCGTGAACTGCTGTCGCGCATCAATTCCGTGCTGCGCCGCTACCAGCGCCAGACCCAGCCGAAAACGGTCGTCGAACTCGGAGACGTACACATCAATACATCCGACGGGAAAGTCCATAAAGCGGGCACTGAAATTCTCCTCACAGCGCTTGAATACCGCCTGTTGCTCATTTTCGCCAATCACTTAGGCCAAGTGCTGACGAGAGCTCAATTGCTCGACCGCATCTGGGACGTCGGCGGCGATTTCGTCAACGACAACACCTTGACCGTCTATATCAAACGGTTGCGCGAGAAATTAGAAGACGATCCGGTGCGCCCGGAACTCATCAAAACGGTCCGCGGCATGGGCTATAAGGCGGGTGAGTGACGATGCTGCGCAACCGTGAAATCCGCTTGTTGCTCGTCATACTCATCT
Organism: Planococcus dechangensis; assembly: GCF_042654465.1. NCBI lineage: Bacteria > Bacillati > Bacillota > Bacilli > Caryophanales > Caryophanaceae > Planococcus > Planococcus dechangensis. The sequence continues at coordinate 114,870 of NZ_JBHSGL010000015.1, forward strand.
CGATCAGCGCACTCGGCACGATTCTCTCAACGATTTTCGTTTCCACTACGGCCGCGTGGTTCGTGCTCGGCGTATCGCTACTGCTCAGTGCCACAGCCATTGCTTTCACCTGGTGGCGCTACCGGGAAATCGAGCGTTTGTCCGGCTTCCTGCAAAAAATCAGCAGCGGCGATTTCCAGCTCGATGTGCGCGACAACCGGGAAGGCGAGTTGAGCCTCCTCAAAACCCAAATCTACAAAGTGACGAAGATGCTGTCGGAACACGGTGCGCTGCTTAGTGAAGACAAAGGCAAACTGACGAACGCCATTTCGGATATCTCCCATCAATTAAAAACGCCGCTCACCTCAATGATGGTCATGGCGGATCTGCTTCGCGACAGCGAGTTGAGTGATGCGAAACGCAGTGAATTCATCCGCAATCTCCACACACAACTCGAGCGCATGGACTGGCTCGTGTCGTCGCTCTTGAAACTGTCGAAAATCGACGCCGGCACGATTTATTTCAAACAAGACCGGGTGTCCGTCCGCTCGCTCATCGACAAAGCAATCGAACCGCTGCTCATTCCGATGGACATCAAAATGCAGGAGCTTCACATTGAAGGCGATCAAGACGCGACGTTTACAGGGGATTTCAATTGGACAGCCGAAGCACTCATCAATATTTTGAAAAACTGCGTCGAACATACCGGTGAGGGCGGAGGCTTGACCATCCGTTACGGCGAAAACGCGCTGTACACCGACATCCACATCGAAGACAACGGCAGCGGCATTTCCAGAAAAGATATGCCATATATTTTCAAGCGCTTTTATAAAGGCGAAAACGCCGGAGACGACTCGGTAGGCATCGGCCTCGCGATGGCCTATAGCATCATCACGAGCCAAAGCGGCGATATCGAAGTCGCAAGCACACCGGGTGAAGGCACCCGTTTCCATATCAAATTCTACAAGCAGGTGATCTAGCGCCTGCTTTTTTCTGTGGAATGAAAAAACAGCAACTCCGCCTCAACGGAATTGCTGCTATGCATAATTCAATTCATCCTGAATAATGATGGAACGACCAAACGACGAGCGCCATGCTGATGACTCCCCAAAGCGTCACACCGTAAATCCACCGAACCATCGACTTGGCATCCTTGGAGCTTTCCTCGCTTTCCCCGTTTTCGGTAATGAAAGCGAGCTTGTTTTCCATGCCTTTCTTCATCGAAATAAGCACCACAAACCCTATGCTAATGAACCCGATCGTCACCCAAAGCAATAAGTCCACCTGAAAGACCTCCTCTTTTGGCAAAGTATTTCACAAATCCAAACCCATATAAGATGGTCTTAGTATAACATGTACATAGATAAATGGAATTAAATATCCAAATCCAATGCAACGCCGAGCGGCAAAATTCCTTAAGTGACTAGACTGTCACCTAAGAGTCACCGGGCAGTCATCATGCGCCGTTATAGTAAAGTCAGACAGTAACCAAACGGAGGGTACACTCATGACAATCATGGAAGTAAAAAACTTATCAAAAGTATACGGCAAGGACGAAATGGCCGTCACCGCACTTGACGACGTGTCATTTAGCGTCAACAAAGGCGAGTTCATCTGCATCATCGGGCCATCGGGTTCCGGAAAATCGACTTTGCTCCACTTGCTCGGCGGCGTCGACCGCCCGAGTAGCGGCAATGTGTCAATTGACGGCACCGACATCTACCATTTAGACGAAACGCAGCTGGCGATTTTCCGCCGCCGCCAAATCGGCTTGATCTACCAGTTCTACAACTTGATCCCGATTTTGACGGTCGAGGAAAACATCACTTTGCCGATGCTGCTCGACGAACAACGCGTCGATAAACACCAATTCCGTAAAATCACCGATACGCTCGGACTCGACAAAAGGCTCGACCATTTGCCGAACCAATTATCCGGCGGCCAGCAACAGCGTGTGTCGATCGGTCGCGCGCTCGTCAGCAACCCCGCAATCATGCTCGCGGATGAGCCGACCGGAAACTTGGACAGCAAAAACAGCGAGGAAATCATGGAGCTCCTCAAGATGTTCAACAAAACCTTCAAGCAGACTTTAATCGTCATCACGCACGATGAGCGCATCGCGTTGCAAGCCGACCGCGTCATCTCGATCGAGGATGGCAAAATTGCCAAAGATGAGGTCATCCGGTCATGAACATCGTCAATAAAGTCACCGTCCGTCACTTGAAGCAGAACAAACGGCGCTCGCTCGTCACCATTATCGGCGCCATCATTTCCGTCGCCATGATCACCGCGGTCGCAACGCTCGGTGTGTCGTTTCTCGATCTATTGATCCGGGAAGATATCGAAGAAAACGGCGAATGGCACATCCAGTACGAAGACGCGACCGCCCAGCAGCTCGAAGCAATCGCGCAAGATGACAACACCGAACAGCTCATCGTCACAAGCGACGGCTTTGCCGCTTTCGACAACGCCAAAAATGACAACAAACGCTATCTCTATTTTCGCAACTTCGAAGCGCAAGGCATGGATCATTTCCCACTTGCGCTCACAGAAGGGCGCTTGCCTGAAAACGCCAATGAAGTGGTCATCTCGGAAACTTTGAACAATAATTCCGAGGAGACGTACGGAGTCGGCGATACTTTGACTGCCGGCATCGGCGAACGCATGCACACTCTTGAGGGCAGCAAGCTCTCGGAATATGACCCTATTCAGTTTGGCGAAGGCGATACGATCAACGAAGAATTGGTCGATGTAGAAGAGCAGTCTTTCGACATCGTCGGCATCATCGAACGGCCGGGCTGGGAAGTGTCCTGGCTGCCGATGGTGAGCGTGGTCGGGTTTACCGACACGGCCACCGCAGCGGCGGAAGAGACCTTCGACGGTTATGTCGTCGCCTCGAAAATCAACAACGATCTATTCGCCGATGCCAACGCATTCGCCAAAGAACAAGGCATCGGCACGGTCGATTTCAATTCGGATCTCCTGCGTCTATACGGCGCGACCCAGAACGATAATTTGCGGACGACCTTGTTCTCGCTCGCCGGCATCATTATGGGCATTGTCGTCATCGGTTCGGTGGCACTCATCTACAACGCGTTCGCCATCAGTGTTTCCGAACGCGCGCGCCACCTCGGCATGCTTGCAAGCGTCGGGGCGACGAAACGGCAGAAACGCAATTCGGTGTTTTTCGAAGGGGCCATCATCGGCGCCATCAGCATCCCGCTCGGCATACTCGCAGGTCTCGGCGGCATTTTGGTGACGTTCCAGTTCATCAATACGTTCTTACAAGGGGCGCTCAATGTCGAGCAGCAGCTGGAAGTCGTCGTCACCCCGATGATGCTCGTCGTGGCGATCGGCGTCTCGGCACTCACGATTCTGATTTCGACTTATGTGCCGGCACAAAAAGCATCGAAGATTTCCGCCATCGACGCCATCCGCCAAACGCAAGACATCAAACTGACCGGTAAAGCCGTGAAGACTTCGAAATGGGTGCGCAAGCTGTTTGGCTTAGAAGCGGAAATCGGCTTGAAAAACTTGAAACGCAACCGCAAGCGCTATTTGGCGACGGTGTTTTCACTGGTCATTTCGATCGTCTTGTTCTTGTCGGTGACTTATTTCACCAATAACTTGAAAACTTCGCTAGCCATGACGCAAAGCGATCTGCAATACGATATCCAACTGTATAGCGGCGAACTGAACGAAGACAGCCTCGCGCAATACGCAAGCCTTCCGGATGTCACTGAGGCCGGCTTGATGCGTCAGGCAGCAGGCGAAGCACACATCGCACAAGATCGCTTGCCGGAAGCGTTACTTGAAGAAATCGAACGGGGCGACACGATGCTCGTGGACGACCGCTACCGTTATTACGTGTCGGTTTATGCGATGGACAGTGAAAACTTCAAGCAATACGCGGAACAAATCGGTGTCGATCCAGCCGGTTTCGGCCAGGAAACGCCGCGTGCCATTCTCATTGACGAAGTGGTCTATGAAGACGGCATGTCCGCGACTCTCAAAGAATCAAAGACCGTCAAAGTGGAGGCCGGCGAAACGATAGAACTTCTCGGCAGCTCCATTAATGAAATGGGCGAGGAGATCGAACCGGAAGTGCTCGCCAATGTCGAAATCGCCGCACTGACGAACGAAACGCCAGCCGGTGTCTCCACTTCCTATCTCGGCAACTTGGATTTGATCGTGCCGATGGATGCGCTCGATGAACTCGGCTTTATCGCTGAGGAAACGTATCCGTCCATCACGCTTTCGACAAGCGACCCGATGAAAACAGAAGCCGAGATTCTGGAAATCAACGAAGCGGGGATCGACATTTCGAACGTCTTCCAGCGGCGCCAGCAAGAAGAACAACTGGTCTTGCTCATGCAAGTGTTCACGTATGGATTCATTACGCTCATCTCGCTCATTTCCATCGCGAACATCTTCAACACCATCTCGACGAGCATTCAACTGCGCAAACGCGAATTCGCCATGCTGCGCTCGGTCGGCATGACACCAAAAGGCTTCAATAAAATGATCCGCTACGAAAGCCTGTTCTACGGCGTCAAAGCACTGGCGTACGGCTTGCCGATCAGTTTCGCGGCGATGGTTGCCATGCATTTCGCACTCGGACAGACCTTCGATTACGGATTCATCGTCCCGTGGGGAAGCGTTGCCTTTGTTATCGTCGTCATTTTCTTGATTGTCGGTGCGGCGATGCTGTACTCGATTGCGAAGATCAAGAATGACAATATTATTGAGAGTTTGAAACAGGAAAATGCATAACAAAAATGCGCACAGCAACGGGCTGTGCGCGTTTTTTTGTAGAGGAAGTTGCGTTCCGTTTCAGCCGGACGCTTTCAGGCCCACAGGATGTGGGTCATGCAGCTGGCGCGACAGGACGTCGCGTTGCTAGCTGCCAGGACACAGTCGTTTGCAGGGTCTTCGGCTCGTGTCGCTCCCTCGCTTTGCTCTGTCACTGCTTCCTTAGGAGTCGCTGGCTTCCACTCCACTTTATGTAGTGAACGCTTCTCCAAATACTTAGCAAATAAGGGCTAGTAGTTAGAGTGGGATGTTTTGTATGGGGCATCAAATACTGCGAACCGTGTCTTTCTTGCTGAAAATGCCGATTAGAAACAACACCAAACCGATCGAAAACGTAACCGGAAACATAATCCCGAGCAACGCCACGCCTGCCCAGCCATTTTGTTTCAGCAGGCCATAGCCCATACTGACGAGCCAGGACAAGCCAGGCGCGATGATAAACATTGTTGTGACGCCCCAAATGACGTACTTTTCCTTGCGGGTGTAGCCTTTGCTGAATTGATAGGCGAGCAACACCGAGACGATCAACACAAATCCTGCCGCAGCGAATTCCATTCCAAACAGCCACCTTAGTTCGGGTGTCAGTCGTAGATGATGTTCTATTCATTGCGTTCAGTTTAGCATAAATCCCCATTTTTTGAAGTTGGAGGAACAGATTCATGACACAGTGTTTTCGGGGATTCGCTAAGGGTAGAGTGTAAGAACAGCTAGGAGGACAATGGAAATGAAAAAAAGTGTGAGAAATACTCTGGGGCTGATGCTCCTATATGGCGTCATTGGTGCCATCATTGGTTTTATCGTCGAAGGGCAATTCGTGCTCAATTTGGTGCTCAGTTTTTTCCTAACAGGATTCCTGATTTCGGTGTTGATTTTACCGCGCATTGAAAAGAGACGAATAAAAGAAAAACAGCAAGCGGGTAAGAACTTGTGAACTAGCTACAAATCAACTAATTCAAGGCAAGCAAAAGAAGTAGAAAGGAGCATGAGCATGGCGAAGCGCATCATAACGGCAATTTTATGGGCAGTATCATACGGCGGCGTCGCGTTTGCAATGAGTTACATATTTGGGGGCGAGCCGGATTGGTTCTTCTTTATTGGCTCGTTGATTGCCGGGTTCATTCTATTCGGTGTGTTGCGGCCCATCGTCCAGAACAAGCGCCGCCAGAAACAGCAGCAGGCAGGTGAGCGTATATGAGCTGGCCAGAGATCAAAGAATTTCTGACAGAGCCAATCATCTCGAAGCAGAAAGATCCCTTGCTCATATTCCCTTTGGGGGTTCTCGGCGCCTGGATCGGGACAGCGGTTTATCGAAGAAGCGGCATCTCCTACTTCGAATACTTGCTATGGATGATTCCCGTCGCTATCATCGCTTCTGCTTTATACATTTTGCTCATTGTCTGGCTAAAGCGCAAGCGGCAGAAATCCCATAAATGACTCATCCGAAAACGCTGATCTTCAAAAGATCGGCGTTTTTTTCGTTCTGCAAAAAAGCCGGCACAATAAATTAGAATCACGCTAAAAATAATTTCTCCTGCACTCAAAAAAGCTATTTTCTATTCGTGACCAAAGTGCTATTATATGTAAGATATTCCAAATTGAGAGGGAGTAAATGATGAACCAGAACCAGATTCAATCCAACCGAGAGACCGTGTATTTTGTTATTAGCCTGATTTTCAGCATTCTTATTTATATCCTGGCAGCCGTATCAGTCATCGGAATTGCCATCGCGTTAACTGTTTTTGCCTTTATCTTATTCGCAAATGTCATTATGCTCGGGTCGATCCGCGGCAACGGCGTAAAGATCCACGAACGCCAATTTCCAGACGTCTACGAGCGCGTGCAAACTTTAGCTGCGCAAATGGAATTGAAAAAAGTGCCGGACGTTTTTGTTATCCAATCCGAAGGTGCGCTCAATGCGTTCGCGACGCGCTTTATCGGCCGCGACATGGTCGTGTTGTATTCCGAAGTGTTTGAGCTGGCGCGCGAGCAAGGCCAAGACGAGCTCGATTTCATCATCGCCCATGAACTGGCGCATGTAAAACGCCGCCACGTGTGGAAAAACTTATTGATCTTGCCGGCCGGGTTTATCCCGTTTCTCAGCACGGCGTATAGCCGCTCGTGTGAATACACATGCGACCGCCACGCCGCTTACACAATCCAAAATGCCGCTGCCGCGAAACGCGCATTGACGCTGCTGGGCATCGGCAAGAAAACCTATCTTGAAGTGAACGAAGACGCCTACCGCGAACAAATCGCCACGGAATCCAACGCCATCGTCTGGTTGAGTGAAGTGTTGTCGACGCATCCGCGTCTGCCAAAGCGCATCCAAGCCATCGAGCAATTCGCACATGGCGACGTGACATTTTACCAACCGAAAAACGGCCGCATCATACTCGGCGCTTCGCTATTAGCGGGTGTCATGCTTGGCGCATATATTGCGACCATTGCCTTGTTCGCTGCAGGCGCGGCTTTTGCGGAATCGTTTTTCACCGGATTTGAAGAATCATTTTATGACGAAATGTACGCAGTAGAAGGCGAAACGCCGCTGATGGAAGCTGCCGGTGAAGGAGACCTTGCCGGAGTCGAACAAGCGCTCGCTGACGGCGAAGACATCGACGCCAAAGATGCCGAAGGAGCGGACGCGTTGATGTACGCCATGTACTCGGGCAACGTAGACATTGTCAATACCTTGATTGACGCTGGGGCGGACGTCAACTCAGTCGATGATTATTCTACTGTATTGGCGACCGCTGTCATGTACGGCGAGTACGACAGTGCCAAACTGTTAGTAGAAAATGGCGCAGACCCGACACTCGAAGGTCCGGACGGCTATAACGCCATGGACGAAATGGCCGTTGATTCGGAACAAGAATTTATCGAGATGCTCGAACAAGGTTACTGATTTCTATTACTGAATGCTAAAAGCGCCGATTGTCCGCAGTCGGCGCTTTTGTTCTAGCAAGGACTTGGCAGATGCGCATAACGGGGAGGAAGTTCATGATGAAAAAGAATGATATTCAATCAAACAGAGAGACCGTTTATTTTGTCATCAGTTTACTGTTCAGTTTGGCGATTTACGTATTAGCCGCAGCTTCTTTGATTGGTGTCGGCATTGTGTTGGTTTTCTTTATTGTGGTGTTGCTCGCCAACATCCGGATGCTCGGTTCGATCCGCGGCAGCGGCGTCCAAATCCATGAGCGTCAATTTCCGGATGTCTACGAGCGTGTGCAGGTGTTAGCGAAACAGATGGGCTTGAAGAAAGTGCCGGACGTTTTCGTCATCCAATCCGAAGGCGCACTCAACGCTTTCGCCACTCGCTTTCTCGGGCGTGACATGGTCGTGTTGTCTTCCGAAGTGTTCGAACTGGCGCGCGAGCAAGGACAGGACGAACTGGATTTTCTCATCGCCCACGAACTCGCTCACATAAAACGCCGCCACATCTGGAAAAACCTCTTGATCTTGCCGGCACGCTTAATCCCGTTTCTCAGTTCCGCATATAGCCGGTCGTGCGAGTATACATGCGACCGCCACGCCGTTTACACGACGCAAAACGCCACAGCTGCGAAACGCGCATTGACGCTGCTCGGCGTCGGCAAAAAAGCGTATCTTGACGTAGACGAAGACGCCTATTTGGAACAAATTCACACGGAATCCAACGGCGCCGTCTGGCTCAGCGAAGTGTTGTCGCCACATCCGCGTTTGCCGAAGCGTATTCAATCAATCGAAGAATTCGCCAATAGCAACGCCATGCTCTATGAGCCGGATCACGGCAAAGTCGCACTGAGCGCCACCGTCATCCTGGGCATGGTCGGCGTGGCCTATAGCGCATTGGTGCTGCTAATGGTGGGCGGGACTTACGTCGCCAGTCAAATTTTGCCGATCGGGCCGAATACGCAAATCGGTTTTGAAAGCACGCTGCCGTTTGAAGGACAGACACCGCTCATGGTCTCAGCATCGATGGGCGACCTCGCAGCAGTCCAAGACGCCATCGCAAACGGCGCAGATATTCATGCCCGGGATTCAGATGGGGAGAATGCGTTGATGTACGCCACTTATTCAGAGGAGACGGATGTTGTATTGTACTTACTCGAAGCGGGCGCCAATCCGAATTCGGCGGACGATATCTCTACCGTTCTCGTCAGAGCTATGCTCTTTGAAGACTACGAAATGGCCAAGTTGCTCCTTGAAAACGGCGCCGACCCCGCATGGATGGGGCCAGATGGTATGAATGCCTATAGTGTCATGCAGGCAGATTCCAAAGATGAGCTAGTAGACATGCTCGACAATAAACTCCAATAATCACTTACACAAAAACAAGCGTCGATCTGTTAGCGATCGACGCTTGTTTCATTGTGACGCTACCGTCCTCACCGTCGACATGGTCGATGCCCCATTGGCAATCGTCGGCGTTTTCCCACTCGACCTCATAGCGCCCCCAGTTGTAGTCGATGGAAAGAACCTCTGCGTTTCCGAATGAATTGGTGTGGAGTTGTTCGATGATATTGATTGCCTGTTGTTCGGTGATTTGTGGTTGTTGGTTGCAGCCTGTTAGCAAGATAAGAAAGAGTAATGCGAATAGGATTGAGCGTTTCATGAGTTCACCTCTTTGGAAGGTAGACGGAACATGAATAAAGGAAGTTACAGCTTTGAAGGAAGTACCTGGCCGATTACTATTTCAGTTATGGAATTATTTGGATATCAACTGATATAATTAACTAAAGATTATCAACGAAGAGCGGAAGTTGCATCTAAACAACAGAAGGAGTTTTGCTGATGAGTTCTGAAATGATGGATAACTTATTTTTGAGCGCTCCAATTATTGTTTTAGTCGTTGCTTGTGCCGGAATTGTCAGGAGTGTTTTGAAAAACAGAAAGTATTTGATTGGATTTATATTTCTCCTAATAGGCGGTGGAATTTATTACTGGGGCTTGTACGTAGGAAAATGGGAAGGAATCGCTATCTCTTTATTCATTGGCGGGGGAATGGTTCTTTTAGGTCTCTTGACGCTGCTCATTACCGTTATTTATTCTAAGGCGAAAGCAGCTAAGAAAAGACGTGGCTTAAGTTGAATAAGCTGAATACAGAATTCGAATCGTAATGCGTGCCGAGAAATAGCTAATAGCTTATTCTCATCAACGACAGTGGAGGGATAGAATGCCGACAGTCAAAATAAACAATGTAGAACTTTATTATGAAGTTAAAGGTGAAGGAGAAGTGTTAGTTTTTACACATGGCGCCTCATGGGATCACCGCCAGTGGAATCCGCAAGTAGAAGAGCTAGCTAAACAATACAAGACGATTACTTGGGATGTCAGGGGACACGGAAAGTCTTCATTGCCAAAAGGGAAAGTGGATTCGGAAGATTTCACCAAAGACTTGGTCGGGTTATTAGAGTATCTGAACGTCAAAGAAGCCCATCTTTGCGGTTTGTCGATGGGTGGCCATATTTCTCTTCAGACTGCAGTCAGACATCCAGAACGAGTCAAGTCACTGGTATTAATCGGTACACCTTATACCAACTCGTACAATTGGTTCGAAAAAGTATTTGTTCCGATAAACCGGTGGTCAAGCATATTTATTCCGATGAGCGTGATGGCGAGTATTCAGGCGAGAACACTCTCCAAGTTCAATCCCAACAATAAGCAATACATCAAAGAAACAGTTAGCTCCATTCCATTAAACCGTTGGGTGCGCATTTGGCATGCAGTTTCCAAGATGGAAAGCGGGAACGATTTAAACAAAATAACATGCCCAAGCTTAATCCTCCAGGGAGAATACGACAGCATGACGGAGCGACAGCAACGGGAAATGGCTGAGCGTATTCCTCGGTCTAAAATGATATACATAAAGGATGCCCATCATGCGACCAACCTGGATAATCCTGTACAAGTAAATCAAGAAATCATCAGTCACTTATCAAAATAAACATACTAGAAGAACAGCGAATGCCGATATTGAATATAGCCAATTATTTATGGAGAGTAGCTCAGGCTATTCTTTTTTTATTTGCTCTTTTATGTTGATTGGAAAAAATGACTGATCATTTTATCGTTAGCGCTCTGAGTACTTAATAGGCAAGTTATAGATCACGAAATAGGAGGCTTTTTTCAATAGATTGATAAGCCAAACTTAAAGAGCAGGAACTTAGTAGAAGCGGGAATTCTTTCCGAATCGCCTATGCTATCTTGTCCAAAAATGCTTTCAAGCTAATAATCTGTTGATAATTGTAGCAATATTGCAAAAAGCATCCTCAGAATAGTTAAATAATGCTAAACTTAGAATAAGTTAGATACAGGATTTTGCAACTAGAGAAGATAGGGATCAGACGTAAGGCTATCTTTAACAAAACAGTGTGCTGAAGAAGATGAGCCATTTCGTTCTTCCTGATACTCACTGCCTTACCGCTACCAGGAACAAGTTTAAGTATATTAATTGCCAGCAAAGAGAGGCTGCATAATCATGGGGATAACAAAACTGAAAACCTGGGACTTTAATAAATCCACTTTGGAAAGTATCAAGAACGATACCTACTTTGACTATCCCGTTGTTTATTTTCTCAACAACAATACAACGGTCTACATCGGTGAAACGGTAGCCTTTAAAAATCGCATGAAGGCTCATTTGAATAATATCGAGAGAAAGAAATTAGAGAAAATGACGCTCATCATCCACGAACAGTTTCACCGGTCAGCTACATACAATATCGAAACCAAACTCATCAATTATTTCCTAGGCGACGATCGCTACAAGCTGCAGAACAAAAGCCAGACGGCGCAAAGCGTCACGCACAATTACCATAACAAAGAATTTTACGATAAAGAGATTTTCAATGATATATGGAATGAACTATTAAATAGGAGAATGGTAAATAACCCTGCTCACGTCATTGAAAACAGAGACATCTTCAAACTTTCTCCTTTTAAAGAGCTGACGATGACGCAGCTCGAGCTCAAGACCAAAATTATAGAAGTTTGCGAAGAGCATATTCATGACGAGGAAACCTTTGTATTCATGGTGAAGGGCGAAGCCGGTGTAGGAAAGAGCGTGGTCCTCAGTTCCGTATTCAATAGTATCCAGGAGCTGGCGGCTGACAAAAACTCCAATCTTCATCAGACGAAGAATTACTTGCTCGTCAACCATTCAGAAATGCTGAAAACATATAAGAATATCGCTGCCAATGTAAAGTTTCTCAAAAAGAATAACTTTGATAAGCCGACAAGTTTTATTAACAAACAGAAGAAAACGGCAGAAAAAGCGGACATTGTCCTGGTTGACGAAGCGCATTTATTGCTGAGCAGAGCGGATGCTTTCAATGGGTTCAATGAAGACAATCAATTGGAAGAAATCATCAAGCACAGCAAAGTCGTCATCGTCGTCTACGACGAAAAACAAGTCTTAAAGCTGAAAAGCTATTGGGACGAGGAGCGGTTGAAGAGTGTCGTGCCGGATCATCAAACGGAAGCGCCTTATATTTTAAAAGAACAGTTCCGCATGAATGCTGGAGACGACGTGATCGACTGGATCGATAATTTTGTAGAGAAGCGAATTCTGAAATTACCAAGAGATAAACAATATGATTTTCAAATATTCGATTCTGCCAAAGACATGCATGATGCCATAGTAGAGAAAGATAATGTTTATGGACTCTCCAGAGTGGTGTCGACATTCGATTATGAACATAAGAAGGATGGCGAGCAATACTACATTAGAGAAGACAGCCTCGAAATTCCCTGGAATTCAACCGATGCCAAAAAAACATGGGCAGAAGAGCGGGATACAATCAAAGAAGCGGGATCCATCTATACGATTCAGGGCTTTGATCTGAATTACGTAGGAGTGATATTAGGGCCATCCATTACCTATGATGATCAAAATGATTGCTTGAAGATCCTTACTGAGAAATATATCGACACTGAGGCTTTCAGAGGAAAAGACGGCATTGAGGATGTTGAAAAAGCGAAAGAACAGATCATATTAAATTCGATTAATGTGTTGATGAAGAGAGGGATAAAGGGGCTTTATGTTTTTGCTAGTGATGACGGGTTGAGAGAGCAGCTCTTAAAAACTTAATAACACCGTTTAACTTTCTGTATGGAAGAGAATAGAAAATATAATTTTACGATGATGCAAATTTTGCATTAACTGTACAGCTTTGAACTTAAAATGGAAAACTAGGTTTTATCAAAGTAAATGATTTATCTTATAATTCAATATCTCGAAAAATGAAAAAGGGGATAACTTTAAGTTTAATTTTTGTAAGAATGTTTTGCTTTATTTATGTAATCTAATAAATCTATATATTATGGAGGTAAAAAATGAGTGTATCAGAAATAGACAAAAAGTTTTTAGAAAGTATTAGTGGCAAGAACGTTAATTTTTTAATAGGTTCTGGTGCTAGTTTTCCATATTTTCCTACCTTGCATTTAGGAGATAACATGCCTACATTTGAGGAATTAGTTACCTCGAATGAAATGTACGACAAAAACAAAAAAATAATGTATGCATATTATTTTGACAAGTGGATTTCTGAAATGTTTTTACTGAATATTTCTGAAGAGAAAACAACAGATTATGAAGATGTAATAGGGAATTACAAAAGGCTAGTTAATAATTTGTTAATATTTTTGCAAAGAGAAGGAAATGAAAAACCTAAAAGAGTGAATTTATTTACTACTAATTATGATTTGTTTTTTGAGAGAACATTTGATGAGATTAATAAAAAAGGACCGTTTTGTTACTTTAATGATGGCAGTAAAGGTTTTATTGAAAGAGCAATAGGGATTTCGAATTTCCATATGAATGTAAGTCATAGTGGGGTAAATGATAGATATAAGCGAGAAGTACCTACAATAAATCTATTGAAAGTTCATGGATCAGTTAGTTGGACTCAAAAAAAAGAGGGAAAAGAAGAAATACTTGTATCTTATCAAGACAATCAAATTTCCGATTTGAAAAATTACTTAAATGATATTGATGATTATAGTAGGACCGATATAGAAAATATTTTTGAAGAATTATCAGATGAAATTGAAGGTGAAGAAATAAAGATAGAAATCAAAAATATCTCTGAAAAATTAAGTGACCTTAACATAAACGAAGATAGAGTAAGTAATTTTTATGACCTTTATAAGGCCATCCCTATCATAAATCCTAATAAGTGGAAATTTAATGAAACCGTTTTTGAACAACATTATTATCAGTTACTTCGATTATTAAGTTATGAATTAGAAAAAAAAGGAGCAGTGTTGATTGTTTTTGGATTTTCATTTGCAGACGAACACATTACAGAAATTATTAAAAGGTCAATGTCTAATCCAACATTAAAAGTGTACATAGTTTCTTATAGTAAAAGTTCTAAAGAAAATATCAAACAAAAGATTGGATTATACCCCAACATAACTTACCTACCTCAGAAATTCGAAAAAAATGATGGTACATGTTTGAATGGAAACTTTGATTTTCTAAATAACCTGTTTGAAGGAAAAGACTCTTATGAATAACTCGCCATTTGTAGTAGGGAACGTAATTGAGATAGATGGAATGAAAGTTTTAATAGAAATGAATGAAAACAGCAATGCACTAACTTATTTTTATAATGGTAAGACATATAGAGGGGTAAGTATTGGAGAATACATTGGTATTATAAGAGGACCCTATAAAATAGTAGGAAAAGTAGAAAGAGAATATTTAAAAGACATGGCGAAAAATATTGAAGAACAGAGATACGACTTAAATAGATACGTAAGACAAGTTAGCATAAACGTACTTGGAAGTTTTTATCATGGTGAATTTAGTTTTGGCATAAAAGCTTTTCCTTTAATTTATAATGAAGTAATCTTACTAGAAGATGAAGAGATAAGGCAGATTATTGGTGAGAATGTTAACGACGAATACTTAATTGATCTAGGAGAAACAATTCAAGAAGGAATTAATGTTCCAATAGAATGGAATAAACTTTTCAATACTCATTTTGGAATCTTTGGAAATACAGGAAGCGGAAAATCAAATACATTAACAAAATTATTTACCGAACTTTTTAAACTGGAGGGTGAAACTTATAAATTATTTGATAAAAGTAATTTTCTTTTCTTAGATTTCAATGGAGAATATTGTGAGCCTAACGTTTTTTCAGAGGATAAGAAAGTAGTTAAGTTAAATACTAAAAAGAAAATTTCAGAGATATCAGAAGAGGATAAAATATCATTAGAGCCTAAAGTTTTTTGGAATATTGAGACTTTATCCATTCTGTTTTCCGCTACTGAACAAACTCAAAGACCGTTTCTGCAAAAAGCGCTTGATAATTATTTATCCGAAACAGGCGAAATTACTTCGGAAATTTTAGCGGAAAAAATATACTGGGGCTTTATCAATGTCTTTCAAGCTAATAATAATAAAGACGCACTTAGAATATTAAAACGGGTTTACAAAAAAATTAAATTAGAAGAAGCTCCATGGGAAAATTTAATATGGCATAGTCTAAGCAATACTTATTATCATCCAGCAGGTACTTTTTATATCAACAAATGTCAAGATCAGATATTGATAAAAGCAAGCGAATTAAATACTAAGCTTAATTCTGATGAAATTAAAGAAAATATAAGAAGCCTTTCTTTAATTGAAAAACTAAGCGTTATAGTTCATTTACAACTAATTTATGGATTGAAATATAATCATGTTCAATATGAACATATTAACCCTCTTATTTCCAGGATTGAATCTAGAGCCAAGGATTTAGATAAAGTTTTAACTGTTAGTAGTAACGTAGAAAAATCACCAATTACAGTTATTTCATTAAGGAACTGTAACCAAGACATAAAAAAAATTGTACCTCTATTAATATCCAAGCAAAAGTATCAGCAGCATAAAGACGATATAGAAAACCTTGGTCAAAGAACTTTTCATTTAGTTATTGATGAAGCACATAATATATTGTCAGATAGATCGAAAAGAGAACAGGAATTATGGAAAGACTATAGATTAGAGGTTTTCGAAGAAATTGTTAAGGAAGGAAGGAAATTTGGCTTTTATATGACAATTGCTAGTCAAAGGCCAGCAGATATTTCTCCTACAATTATTTCGCAACTTCATAACTTTTTCATTCATAGGTTAGTAAATGATAATGATTTAAGATTGATAGACAATACAATATCTACATTGGATAGAGTTTCGAAAAATACTATTCCGAGTCTCGGACCCGGGCAATGCATAGTAACAGGATCTTCGTTTAATATGCCTTTAATTGTTCAAGTTAAAAAATTAGTTAAAATTCATGCTCCAAGCAGTGATAATGTTGATTTGGTGAGACTATGGATAAATGAATAAATACTTTTAAATTTACATTTCACTATGACCATTTCTAATTAAAATTTATAAATTGTATAGAAATTTATAATTTTTTAAATATAAAAATTTAATGGAAATTGGGAGATAAATACTAATTTTGAAGTAGTTAGAAATAATATTTGGGTTTATTAAAAACCACTAGAATTCACAAAATATCTAGATTTCAAAGAGATTTGTCTTGAGATAATGTTTTAGTATTTAGATTGGATTAGAAAGAAGGTAGTGAAATTGTTTGGAAAAAGAATTGCTAATTTAATTGCGCCACGTATTTCATATATTGATCAAATTTGTAGGAAAGATTTAAATGAAAAATCAATAGTATCTGAAAGAGATTACGTGTCACGTTTAACAACACATATAACTTATCCATTTGGACCTTGGTTCCCTAAAAATGCTCATTTAATATCTCAGACACTCCCTTCAGGATTTGAACAAAAACTAGGTGTTGATGCTATAATAATTTTTTATTCTGAGGAAAAAATAAAAATAGGAATGTTTGAAGCGAAATGGCCACGTGCCGGAATTAAATCTAACTATCCATGGGATAAGAAGAGTAAAACCTACCAGTCCTTCGCATTTTACTAGTCAAATAGAAAGGCAAAATAATTGGACTAACAATATTGCGATTTGGGAAATGTTTTTCTATGAAGACGTAAACGGATCTTCAACTAAAGGATTTAACCAAAATGGATCTTCATGTTTTTGGAATGAAGATGCCAACAACTATATAATTAGTAAACGTCCATATTTCGATACAAACGAATGGAAAACAACGGATTTAACAAATATTTTCACAAATAACGGAAAAAGGAAATATGGTAAAAATTTACAACATATGATACGCGAGATAGTTAAATGTAATAGAGGAGAACTACTTCCTGTAGATATGACTAATTCAGTTTGTAAAGTAAAAGGAAAAAATGGGGAAGAATTAAGTATACCTTTACCGCTAAAAAATTTGAGAAATAGCAAACACTTGAGCAACAATAGCTATGATGAATTATCAATTATAGAATTTATGGAAGGTAAAGGGATTTCTTTTTATATGTTCTGGGATTTGGATTCAACAAATGATATGAGAAGAATAATTATATAAAATTTAGCAATATAACATTAATCTTTATTGGTGAACTGAACCCAAATGGTAAACACTTTAAAAAACTGTCTACCATTTGGGTTCTCAAGCTGTCGAGAAACCTCGGCAGCTTTTTTGCGTTTCGCTTCAGCCGGACGCTTTCCGCAGGCACGGCCTCAGCCGCTTTTTCGCTGGCGCTCTTCTAGGGTCTTCAGTTCGCGCTGTTCCCGCGGGAATCGCTGGATTCCACTTCACTGGTGATTTTTTTGACTACTCAATTCCATTGAAACGGCGTAGACACGTGTTTATAAGTTTTAAATTTTTGCAGAAAATATTTGGAAGTTTTATCTCTCTGGTAAGAGATACCAAGGAAAGTATTCTAATATTAATAGAATTGTATTTAGAAGCTCAAGAATTTGAAGTGTGACTTCTTATATAGTATTAAAGTTTTAAGTAGTTACTGAAACTTTCTGACTTTTAAATCGTATATTTAGGTAAATAATAGTAAAAGAGGAGATAATATGGAAGCTTATATAACAGAGGCAGTTGCAAACGAAGAAGTAAACACTATTAAAGTCCATATTTATAATTTCCCTTTAGAAAATCAAGATGATCGATATAAAGGAGTCTCAGAAATTTGCAGAACACTTAATTGGAAGAATAGAAACAATGTCATAGTCTATCGGGAAAGCACTATTATGGCTATTGCTGAGATTAAGGATATGGCAAGCTATGAAGCAAAGTCATACGAGTACCGCGCTATTTATGGACATAATAACTTTGAGTGTGGTTTATTAGAACAACTTATCAAAGCGAGTTTATTAAAGGCGGGGACCCATCGCCTCGACTTAAAGCAGGTAGGATATGATTTGCAAAAAAAACAAGGGGAAAAAGCTGGTGAAGTACTCGTATACCCTGCGTTATCTATTCATGTAAATATTATCGATAACAAGGTACACATTGGATTTAACCTTACTCATAAATTTGAGTATACTATCACCCTTCAACAAATGATTGAACGCAATGAGGTAACAAAAGATCAACTGGAATTAGTAGACACCTCAAATCCTTATAGCAATTACACATACTTTTTTGATCATTTGGCTGATTATGGAGTTTATGATAATTCTCCTTTAATGAATCAATCCATCGTTGAATATTTTAACCAAAAAGGTCAAAAGTTTAAAATCAGCCAACTCTCGAAAAGTACAAAAGTTGCTCATGTGAAAACGCGAGATGGCAAAATAATTGTGATGGCAGCACAGTTTTTAAAACCTGTGTGCAGTTATAAATCAATGAAGGCAAATGAAATTTCAGCAGTAAATAAAGTGATTAAGCTTAAACCTCTATTTCGCATGAAACAAACCATGGAAGATTCGTTGAATATTTTAAACAGCGTAAAGTACTTAACCTTTTCTCCTGAACCATTTTTAGCGAAAAATAATGGTTATGAAATAAAGAAATTGGAAGATTCGACTGTCTTATTTGATAAACCTCAAAAGTGGCCGGTTTATGGTTTGAAGAACGGAAGAATTTATAAAGGCGGGGAAATGACAGTAAGTCTCTTTGTAGATGAAACAGCACTAAACGAATCAATAGATAAGGTTTTTGTGTATAAGTATTTCTGCATCTTAAGAGAAATTGCTAGGAAACATGGAGTCAAAATTGATATTAGTAACCAAACAAGGAGTATAAGTGGCAAGTTGAACCAGGAATTTTTCGGAAATTTCGACTGGCAGATAAAAGAGCATGAAGCAGTATTTAAAAACACGACTGTTTTAGCTGTACTGAGTGTGCCTCATCTTGAACTGTATGAACCTTTTAAAAAACAATTCGGGGGGAACTGGGATATTTCTTCACAAGTTATTTCTATTGAGCGATTAAAAGAATTTCAAAAGATGTTATCCAGTAGTAAGGAACTTTCATTTAATCTAAAAGATGATGAAGCTGTTAGAAGGATAGCGTTAAGCGTTCAAAATGATAGAAACCTGTCCTATACTTTCTACAATATATTATTAGGCTTGTATGTGAAGAGCGGAATGCAGCCTTGGGTTTTAAATAAAAAAACAAATTCTGACTGTTTTATTGGGCTTGATGTCAGCCACGAAAAAGGTCGCAGTACAGCAGGCATCATTAACGTTATAGGAAATGATGGACGCCTAATAAAGCAATCAGCAGTTGGTGGAGCAAATGCGGGAGAAAAAGTTAGTGATGAACTTCTAAAAGATACACTCAATGAAGTGCTTCATAAATATAAAGTTCAATTTGATGAATTGCCTAAACATGTAACTATTCACCGTGATGGTTTTTGGAGAGAAAACACCGAGCTAATTTCAGAGGTGCTGAGAGCAAAGGGGATTCAATTCGACATTGTAGAAGTGATTAAATCCCCTAAACGTCGAATGGCTTATTACGACTCAAAGGATAATAAAATGGAAACACGTCAAGGGACTTATTACTTTAGAGGTAAAGAGGCATTATTGTGTGCAACGAATCCCCGAGAACAAATCGGTATGGCTCTTCCAATTAAAGTAGTTCAAAAAACGAGTACGTTAAGTTTTGAGCAAATTATAAGCGATGTATATGCATTATCCTTCATGCACGTACATGCGTTGAATAAAACAAGACTTCCGGCTACTACCCATTATGCAGATCTTAGTTCAACTTTTTATCAGCGAGGCATGGTAGCAGCGAGAACTACCAATGAGACACATTTGCCTTTTGTATAGCTTAGTACAAGTTTGCAAGAAATATAGTTGATTGCCCCTTGGTTAGTAGAAACTAAAATGGACTACTATGACATTACTTTTTTTGTATATCTAAATTGGGAGTGGTTTTATGAATAAAGGATTAGAAAAAGTCTTGGCAGAAATGGATAATGAAGTAATAAACGAAGAAGAGAGTATTTTAGTAGATGAAGAGAAAGAAGCAGAGCGTATAAAGAAAGGTGAAGAGCTTTGGATTGCTGTACAACAAGGAAATACTAAACATTTGATAACTAAAATTGCAACTATATTAAATAAATATCCTGAAACAAGAAATTCAGATGTTGCTCTTATGATTAAGTATTGGGAAATATTTCAAGAACATCGAGGAGGATCTGTAAGTTTCGAGAAATTATTTGAACTCGAACGATTAACCTCTATAGCAAGAGTACGCGCTAAAATTCAAAATGAATACCGCTTATTCCAAGGTGATAAGAAAGTTAGAAGATTTAGAAGGGACAATGAGGAAATCCAGAAAGAAATTCAAATAGCAACTAAACCCGCAGTTGATTATATTTCAATATATGCGGATGAAAGTGGAAAAAACGATGAGTTTGCAATTGTAGGTAGTGTATGGATTCTAGCAAACGAAGGAGAACTTAACAGTAGCTTAGTTGAATGGTCTCAACAAAGAAAGCAAGAAGATATTTCGTTTCCTGACGAATTTCATTTCAATAAATTAAAAAATAACGGCAACAATCTTCAAACTTATAAAGATTTCGTAAACTTCGCTATTAGTAATGGTCACATGGTAGGGTATAAAGCCATAGCAGTAAATCAAACTAAACTTAATATTTCTATAGATGATTTAAATACAGAATTATTTTATCAGTTAGTTAGAATTGGGATAGAACATGAAAGCGAAAGTGGAAGAATTCAATTGCCGAAACAAGTAGCTTACTTTAAGGATAAAGAAGATGGTGAGAGTGCACTTCGGATAAATCAAATAAAGCAATCTTTAATTGATAATTTTAAAATACATTATGATGAAAAAGTGAAATTAAATGCTTTTCATTCATTGGATTCTAAAATGAGTAGACTAATACAAGTAGCTGATTTATTTACAGCAGCAATTAATAGAAAGATAAATCATCAACAAAAAAATCCCGAAGCCAATCTAAATGCAAAGGATGAATTTGCTGATTATCTATTCGAATTACTTAATATCGAGGTACTAAATTATAATGCTGAGCAGATAGCAGAGATAGCAGACCAATCAAAAAATGATTTGGCTACATTATATATTTTTGACTAGATAATTATAATGTTCTCTGAGGACAACATCAAAGAAATTCAAATTCAAATTTAAAGTTAAAGTTAAAGTTAAATTTTATTGATTGAAAATCCTAGCATAGTTGCTCGACCCGAGTGAGACGTGCCAATTAAGCAGGTTCTTCTTAAAAAAAATGTTGACACGACTCGTAATGCGTGACAAGAATGAAGAGTTTTTGAAATGTTCAGCACTTCTTAAAACTATTATGTAGTGAAATTCAAGTTGTTGGCAAAAGATATTTTTTTAATTTTTTTGAAGAAGGGAGATGAAAATAATGACTAATATAACTAAATATTGGATTAAAAGAGTAGTGTATCTTTTTAAAAGTTATGATGCAAAAGTAAAAGAACTAAATGAAGATTATAGGAACTATGCTGATTGTAATAAAAAGTTTTTTTATGATGATTATATGTATAGGCGAAAAAGCGATAAAAAATTAATAATAATATTAATAGCCTTTGGTGTTAGTCTACTAATTCTTATTGCCAATAAAATTCGGGCAAAATTGAAAGCTAAAAGAAAAAAGGAAACGCGTCTCATTGAACAAAATAACTCTAAACGATTTTGATAATATATTATAATTCATAACTATATAATCACATTTGCTGAGTCAATGTTATAAGTATTGCTTTTTCTTTTTATTCATCCGTACAAATTGTTTAGGAATTGCGCGGTATTCTGGTAAGCAAACCAATTAGAATTTGGGGAAAAACGAAGAATTTATTGTAACGAATCCCAATAAATTTCTTGCTTTTAAACGTAAGGAGGTTAGAAGAATGATTCCATTACGGATTCATTTCCCCTAGTCTCCTTAAGTGTGCCTTAACTATCTTTAAACGCAAAAGCCCGATCCCGCGAGAATTTTTCCCGCGGAATCGGGCTTTTCATTCAAACGGTAATTCTCGATTTTTGGACGGTGAAATCGATTTCCGGGTAGTAGGCATCTTTCACCAATAGATTCGGCCCGAGGCATTTGGCGGCTGGGCAGTGGCAGGCGATTGTTTTGGCTAATGGCCGCTCCAACCAGCGGTCAAGCATCGCCGGCAGGGAATCGTGCTGGATGTTGCCCATCGCGGGTGTATCGCCGAAATCAGTGACGATGACTTCGCCCGTGAAGATATTCACATTGAGCCTTGAGCGTCCGTCCGGGTCATTGCGGACGGTGACGTTTTTGCTTGTGTGGATGCGGTTTAGGAGTTGAATGTCTTCGTCGTTTTGGCTGCACGGATAAAATGGCAATGTACCAAAGAGCATCCAGACATTTTCATCGCGGGCATCGAGTAATTCGTGGATCGCTGTTCTCGTTTCATCGAGCGACAGCACTTCCAATTGGCTTGCGAAATCGCTCGGGTACATCGGATGCACTTCGTGGCGCGCGCATTTCATTTCTTCAATGATTTGCTTATATATGCTCTTCAGATGAGGCAGGGTCCGTTTGTTCAGCATCGTTTCTGCCGATACCATGACGCCTGCTTCTGCCAGTGCGCGGCTATTGTCGATCATGCGCTGGAACTGTTCAGCCCGCCGCTCACGGGAAGGTTTGCGTTCCATATTGGCAAATCCGCCATCGACAAAATCATCGATGGTGCCCCAGTTATGGGAAATGTGCAGGACATCCAAATAAGGGGCGATTTCCATATAGCGGTCCAGCGGCATCGTCAAGTTCGAGTTCATCTGGGTGCGGACGCCGCGTGCATGGGCGTATTTCAGGAGAGGCAAGACATAATTGGCGACCGATTTTTTCGAAAACATCGGCTCTCCGCCAGTCAAACTGATGGTCCTCAAATGAGGAATTTCATCGAGGCGCGAAAAGAGCAGCTCAATCGGCAGTGCATCCGGATCTTTGTGCTCAAGCATATAGCCGACTGCACAATGTTCACAGCGCATATTGCATAAATAAGTCGTGGTGAATTCGATGCTGGATAGTGTCAGCTTCCCGTGGTCTTCGATATCCATATACGCTTCCCAAGGATCGTATTGAGGGGTGATCTGTTTAAGTGTTGTTGCCTGGTTTTCCATATATACCGAACTCCTAATCGTTTTTTCGACTCTTAAGTATGCGCTTTTCCTGTGGCTCACGCAAGAGCTTGTTTTAACGTGCCATGAAGGATGTGAACTATCTTCATTTGTTCTTTTATCATTTTTTAACTAAATATTCTATTTTTTTGTTCTTTTTGCTAGTAATCAAACACTTGTTCCGGTATATTAAAAGCATACCACTATGGAATGGGGTGTATTTCGATGGTGCTAGCGATCAAAGAAGTGAACGGGTTCGAAAAAGGAATGGAATATACGAGGGATCTTGAGTTTTTGTCATGCTTTACAAACGACGAACATCGGGTAGTCTCTTTAATAGATACAGACGGCAATGTTTTTTACTGGACGACTACGGAAGGTTCCCCTGAATATCGAAACTTCCGGTTAAAAGCTACTTATACATTTAAAGTGAGTTATATATCGACCATACTGGGCCCTTCAAGCCCGAAGGTCATCATTGCCGAATTGAAGGACGTATCAGCCAGAAAAAGTATGTATGGCAAGGCAAAGCGCTTCAAATTAAATGCTTAATGCAAATAAATCATCGCCCTATGTCGAAAGCGATTCAGGGTGTGGGCTGAAATTGCAGGCAAAATAAGCCGTATCCATTAACCACGGAGGTTTCTGGATACGGCTTTTTTTGTGTGTTTTCATTGCTGTCTCGATCTCACTCTGCTCCAAACGCTACAATCCCAAAAGACTCCAAATACATGTTCAAGACACGCAGCCACTGCTTGTCAGTCGCAAGCGCCACGTGGCCATCCGGACGGATTAGATATAGCGCATCTTGCTTGAATCCTGCGTCTCTCATTTTGGGTTCCCAAGCGAACTCGTAGAGCTCAAGCGATCGCGAGCGGGCAAAGTCGATGAGCTCAGGAGTCGCTTTGCCGTAGATATGAATTTGCCAATCGACAGAGCGCAGCGGCGTGAAATTGTCGCCTCTATCGGTTTCGATCCACGGCAAGCGCATGCCGGCGTAGATTTTGCCGGCTTTGCCTTTGCTCAACAGGCTATTGCGGTAATTGATGTGGATTTGAGACAAGATCCTAAAGGCATTTTTGGAGGCGAACGAAAATTGGAATACCGGCGGCAAGGCGTAAGGCACGGCATACTCCCGAAGCAAAGTGCCGCGTAGTTTTTGGCTGACGATCGTTTGGAACGCTTTGTCGGTCGTCGCGATCAAGCGGCGCGCAAAGGCGATGCGTTCTTGTTCGTAAGTGCCCAATATGATGGGAGCGGCTTTTCCTTGAACCACCGCTGCAAGTTTCCAGCCGAGATTGATGGCGTCCCCGATGCCGGTGTTCATGCCTTGTCCACCGGTCGGGCTGTGCAGGTGGCCGGCGTCACCCAGTATATAGATGCGCCCTTTGGTGAATCGTTCACTGACACGGTTATGGACGCGGTAGGTCGAAAACCAATTGACCTTGGACGCCGTCACGCTGATTTTATTTTCGACATAATCGGTGATGTCTTTGTATTCGACATCGGTGCGGTCGTTGAATTCCTCGGGCACGATGCCGAGTATTCGTTTCGTGTGGGCGTTACGGACGTTCATATAGAGCATAAAGCCGTCATTATCCATATACATGTCCATCTTTTCCATGTCGTCTTCCGGTGTCTCGGTTTCGATATCGGCGACGAAGAACAATTGCTTGTACGTGCCGCCGGGAAAGTCGAGATCCAGCCCTTTTCGTACCATGCTGCCGGCACCGTCGCAACCGCATAAATAGGCGAATTCCGCTATTTCCACCGGCTGTCCCAGTTGTTGCATAACGGCATTGACGCCATCTCCTGTGTCTTCAAACGAAATCAATTCGGTGTTCCATTCCACTTCGACGCCGACTTTACTTAATTCGTCGACGAGAATTTCTTCGTGATCGTCTTGCGGCAAACTCAAGATAAACGGAAACGGACTGAGCCCTTTGCCGAGCGCATGGAATTTCACGGTGGCTCTCACTCGTTTGCCGTCGCTGACATCCAATGACAAAATGGGATGACCTCGCTTGATGTTGCGTTCGGCGAGGCCGAACTGCTCGTAATGCTCCAAGATGCGTGCATGCACAGCGAGCGCACGTGACGCGGTGCCGGGTCCTGCATTTTTATCAATGATCCGAAATGGCACGCCTTGGCGCGCCAGGCTATGGGCCAAAGCCAAGCCAGTGGGGCCCGCTCCAACGATTAAGATTGGTGGGTTCATCCTAGAGACCTCCTAATGAGTATCACGGCTGTCGATGTATCATGTAAAAAAACGAGTATAAGAAAAGTTCAAAGCACGTGATACCGAACGAAATAATCTTGTACAGCTACTATATCCTTAATTGGGGAGTTTCAAGCATAACCCGGTGCAATAAACTAAATACGAGAAAATACGAGAAAAGCGTATGCAGTTCCCCCAAGGGATATCGCATACGCTCGTTTCTATTGCCTTGACCATGTTCCGTTCTGAAATGTTATTTATTGAAATCAAACGTGACGCCGGTCAGTTGTTCTGACACGTCCCACAGTTTCTTGCGAGTGGCCTCATCATTCACTGCCGAGTCCGGTTTTTCTAACGCGGGATAGCCTCTCCGTTGGCCTTTGCCGTCCGGCCCGATGTATTCGCCGCCTGTGATGCCAGAGTCCGTTGCGGCATAGACAGTGGGAAGGGCTCCCATCGCGGCAGGCTGCAAATAGCGGTTCATGAGCCCTTTGAAAATGCGGGGCATTTCCCGACTGCCGAGCTTGAACAGATTGGTCGAAGAAATTCCGGGATGGCACGCGATGCTCAGCGTCGATAGACCATGTTGCTTGAGTCGTTGATCGAGCTCTGTGGCAAACATCAAATTGGCCAGTTTGCTTTGGCCATAAAATTTCATCGCTTTATAGCCTTTGGAGCCGTCCAAGTTGTCAAAGTCAATAGCGGCATTTCGATGTGCCAGACTGCTCAGTGTCACCACCCGCGAATTGTCGGTGTGTAGGAGCAACGGCAAGAGCCGGCCCGTCAAGGCGAAATGCCCGAGATGGTTGCTGCCGAACTGCAGCTCAAAGCCGTCTTTCGTCTTGGCGTAAGGCGGCGTCATGACGCCAGCATTATTGATCAGCAAATCGAGCGAGTCGAAGCGGCTGATGAACGTTTCTGCAAAATCCCGTACGCTATCCAAATCGGACAAGTCGAGTTTCATGACTTCGACAATTGCCCAAGGAGTTTCTTCTTTAATTTCGTGTTCAGCGGCTTGTCCTTTTTCGGTATCACGGACGGCCAAGATGACCCGTGCGCCTAGCCTGGCGAAACTTTTAGCCGTTTCCAGTCCGAGTCCGCTATTGGCCCCTGTGATAATGGCCGTTTTTCCTGTCAGTGTAGTTGGTTCCACAAGCTCAGCTCCTAGTTTGGTCGATTCTGCTTTTCTTATCAAATGTACCCTCATACGGGTAATGATAATCCGGTGAGAAAATGTCCCTGTGCACGAAACAATTCTAAACGATTCTGATAATGCACAACAATATATCTTTATACATGACCATGCCTACCCAAGAAAGGTTTGAAGATTGCGCCGTAACCTTGGTGCGTATAATTTAAACGCGGAGGCAAAGGATGAACGTGATAGAATAATAGCTAGTGGAACAAAAAACTAAACGGAGCTGCCTTGTCTAAGCAGAAGTGCAGCATTCATAAATAGTAGATGAAGTGAAAGGATGAATAGCCTAATGAATAAAATGGTTGAACAAAAAATGAACGAGATTACAGACGTCTTTAATAGCCTGCCGAATTGCCGGGTTGAAACGAGTGAGGACGGTAAGGTGTTGATCCTGAGCGATAAGCCGGTTCCGTGGAGTGATGCGCTAGAGAAGAAGGACGCGCAATCTGCGTATAAAATCGGCTCCATCACGCCCCATAAAGCAGCGCTCGGCCTTTATATCGATTTCCCGCATCAGCATATAGAGATTGATGGAATCGATGACATCATCGATCCTGAATTTACATTGACTTATTTTGAGCCAGGCACCCAGACGTCGACCGCGAAAAGCTGGTGGCGGTTCCGGACGGACGAAAAATTCGACAGCATCCACATGGTTTTGAGAAAAACTGAGCTGGAGTTGTATGATTTCACGAGAGACGAATGGATCGGGTTGATGAAAGAGATTACGGCTGTTCATCAATGAACCGCCTAACGATAAGTACATGATGAAAAAGCCGCATCCGGCAAGCTCAAAGCTTGTTGGATGCGGCTTTTATCTGTCCCATAAAAAAACAGCCCCCTTTGAAAAGGAGGACTGTTGCTATGCTGATCGGCCTGTTCCACATCGGTCTCTCTTTTCCACCGGTTCAGAATATGCTGCGGGACTCTTTTGGCCAACAATGGAAATTCATGAAGCAGAGACGTTTTTCTTCTGTTTGACGGGCTTACCTTTACGCATGGCTTTCATGTCCTTCTGCAAAGAGAAGATTTTGACGAGCGCAACTGTCCCGCTTAGCAGAAACCCCATCAAAGCAGATACCAGGATGACCAGGATGAGCGGCCAATCCGCGGTGCCGAAAACAAAGTTGACAGGTACGGTATCCACATTGACTACTGCGAAAATGGTAATCAAGACGGCGAATAAAAATGCGAGCAACACCAGCCACTGGAGTTTCATATGCGTACCCTCCTTTTAAACTAATGTGGTAAAAAGGAACAGGCTTTTAAAGATTATGTAATTTCCTGTGCTTCATGCGTTACGGAAAAATTATCGTCATATGTGAAACTTGTTGGCTCGCTATTGCAATGTTCATTTGCAACAACTCGTTCTGACAGCATCTTATCCATTCAGCTGCAACTCTAAGAGGCATTTCCAAACTATTGCAGCAAATTTGATCCATCAAAATATAGCTATATTGTACACCTTGACGATTAGTAAAACGAGCAAAAAGATATCATTTTATCCATTTAATGATAGCGGGATGTTCAATCCTTTATTAAAGGACAAATGCCTCAGCTCAGAAAAGCGCTTTTTATTCGGCCAGCAGAATTGTTTAAAACTTGGGGGGAAGGAATTGTTTAAGACGCAGGGGAATATTTAAAGAAGCGTGGAAATCCTATTTTATCCTTTTTGTTTAGTTGTTTAGTAAACCAGGCAGAACAAAGAAATGTTGTATAAGGAATGGAGTATATTTGAACCTAATTGCTTCAATAATATTGGAATTAATTGACATCTTTTGTTTTATTAAAAAGAATGAAGACGCGTCTGAGTATATAGTAGCACCACCTGTGGTATAGAATAGGAAGAAACTAATCTACTGAAAGCATCGGGGGATGAAAAATGAACAAGTTTATTGAGTTCAGAAATCGTGTTTATGACAAGGAAAGTAACTTTAGTTATCCTCTGCAATTTTTAGATGAGTACATAAATCACAGCAAGGCGATCAACTCCGATGAAACAAAAGTGATCGAGCAAATTCGAATGATCAAGCAACTAGAGCTGGAAAAGAAGCTGGGTGAACAAGAAATAAATGGATGGATCTCGTTTTTGGGAGAGCATCCAACGACCGACCGATTTATCGTAGATGCTATTTTAAAGTTATCCAATGATGAGATGAAGCAAATAGTAGAGGGAAAAATAAAAGACCTACTAGCAACCCAACAGTACGATAGTCAAAAGCTCTATCATGTTATAGATCTTTGTATTGAATGCGGCATGGATCTTTTAAGTGATGACGATATCTTATTGATGCTTGAGAAATACAAACAGGATCTAGAGATCATCTCAATCTTACTGGACTATATGGATCGTTTTAACAGACAGGGAGTTAAAGATTCCATATACCAATTATTGGCCTTCGATTACCCGGGTGGCATAAAGATCCAGGGAATCAATGTATTAAGAAGTTTATATCCAACAGAAACGATTGATCAATCATTTGTGGAGAACCATATAAGAACTGAAAACAACAAAGTGTTTGTTGATAGTTATTTGGATTTTCTCGAGACAGATTTAACCTTTGACAAGCAAGGCGTTTCCATTTTGCAGTCGATGTTTTATGGGGATTTTGAAGATAGCGGGAAAGGAAATAATGGAGGCTTAGCCGTCTTATTAAAATCTTTGGGTGAAGAGGTATCGAAAGACAGCCGCATAGCCCATGTGTTTACGATTACCATCACGCAAGAATCCAATAAGCCCTTTATCAGCTTTCACGGAGATAAACACGTATTCATCCGGCTGCCCATCTATTTGGATCAGTCTAGATCCGACAAGTTCATTAAACGAGAGTTGTTTATAAAACGACAGATAGCCAATTTTTTAAAACGCTCAAACATAAAGCCTGATGTCTTTCATATCCGATTTTTAGACAATGCGTCTAAAGCGGTGGCACATCTATCTAAAGAGTTAAATAGCAAACTGGTCTTTACGCTAACGCCAGACCCGCACCGAACGATGTTTGATGGATCGGGGCACATAAAAGAACTTGGTTTTAACGAGCTGATTGAAAAACTGAACAAGATCAAAATAGGGGATGAATTGATCCGCACAAGCGATGGGATCGTTGGAATCGGGAATGGAGATGTGAAAACCGAACTTGCGGTTTATTTTCCTCAATTTCAAGAAACCGATGTAGACGGAAAGATCAAAATGATCGGTGAAGGCATACAAGCAAGCCAATCAATTGATGGAGAAGACATCGCTACCTATTCAACTCAATTGATGGAATGGAGCGAGACCAATAAAGCGTTTTTCGAAAAACCGATCATTTTAAATGTCGGGAGATTGGCTGTTCTAAAAGGGCAGATGGAACTGTTACAAGCGTGGTCAAATTCCAAGCTTTCAGAAACCCATAATCTCCTCATCATCGGGGGAGACCTCGAGCGGCCGAGTCAAGAAGAAGCAATGGTCATGGATTTTTTCAAGGATTTCTTGCAAAAGCATCCCGAGTTCAAAGGCAGGTTCATGCATCAAGGTGCCATGTCGAATTTGGATATCAGAGCGCTTGAAAGAAAGATTATTCAGCGAGACTTTGACTATCCGCATATCTATCTATGCTCAAGTGCAAAAGAAGAGTTTGGCATCGCTATTTTAGAGGCAATGTCGATCGGATTCCTTACCCTGGGGCCGGTCAAAGGCGGAGTTAAAAGTTATATGAAAAATGGCGAAAATGGATTTTTGATCGACACCAGCAATTGGGAAACGATTGCCAAAGAAACGGAAAAACACCTGTATGAGTCTAAAATCGATCAAGAGGCACTGAAAGAAATTCAAGCGGCCGGACAAAAAACAGTGGCTGAAAACTTTTCGATTCAAAACATCTCAAAGGAGTTTGTGTCATTTTATTTGTCTTTAAAAGGAGAAAAAGAAAATGAAGTATAAAAAAATCTTTTTTATCAGCCCGCCTTTTTATTCGCATTTTAACCCGTTGCTCGTGTTAGCTAAAAGTTTTCAAGAACATGGTGCAGAAGTGACATTTTGCTGCAGTATCGAATTCAAGGAAAAAATCCTGGAAGAAAACTTGAATTTTTATGAAATCGATATCAGCAGCAATAAAAATACAGGCACAAGTGAAGACACGGCACAACCGGATACCGAAAGAATGAGGTTGGAAGAATTCTTCGAGTCGACCAAAAAAGGCGCAGCAGAAACATTGATCACGCAGTCCCGCCACCGAAAGGCGGATATGCTCTATAATCCGCAAGAGCTGATCGATAAAATCAAGACGATAGACGATTCGTTAGATGTCGATCTTTATGTGGTGGACATCTTATCGTACTCGGTTACGCTGAGCTTGTATTTCTTAGGGCTGCCTTTTGTCACATTTTGCCCGCCTCATCCGAATACCATCCCAAGAGATGGACGGTATTTCAATGTGCCGAAAAACTGGCCAAAGGCGATCACGGTCAACGAAGAAGATTTGACGAGGCTCAAGCAGGTTTCCACTCAAACTCAACGGGAATTCACGGAAGTTTTTAATGCGATCATCACTGAAAACAAGTCGATTGAAACCATCAGCAATGCGTTCAGTTTGGTTTCTGAAATCGCGGTCATCTACAATTATTTTGATTTCAACAATATTGAAGAAACGGACGACAACCCGAAGGAACTATTCATCGGGAATTCATTCCAAGCAGTTGCGTTAGACGAAGAATGGCTGGAAAAAGTAGAGACAGAAGAAAAAATCATCATGATCAGTTTGGGGACTTTTTTATCCAATAGAAAAGACGTACTTGAAAAACTCATCCTGTCGGCCAGAGAAAGTCATCCTGATGCGCTCTTGATCGTTTCGGCAGGCAGCCATGCGGAGGAACTTAAAAAACATAGCTCGCCCAATACAATCATCGAAGGTTTTATCCCTCAAGTCGCGCTTATGCAGTATGTGGACACCGTTGTCTTCCATGGTGGGTGCAACACGTTGACAGAAGCGATGTACCACGGAAAAGAGATGGTCATACTGCCATTCTCCAGCGATCAGTT
Organism: Planococcus dechangensis; assembly: GCF_042654465.1. Classification (NCBI taxonomy): domain Bacteria; kingdom Bacillati; phylum Bacillota; class Bacilli; order Caryophanales; family Caryophanaceae; genus Planococcus; species Planococcus dechangensis. The sequence continues at coordinate 146,570 of NZ_JBHSGL010000015.1, forward strand.
TAATATCGCCTACGATATTGAAAAGCATAATTTAGGAAGAGTACTGGATCCAAATAATTTCAGCAAAGAACAATTAGCAAAGGCATTGAATGAGATGGAAGAGATTTCTAAAGACCATTTACTGCATTGGCGGAACGTCTCAAGAGAAAGAGGCGCAGATTATGCTGTGAAGAAAATATTGGAAATCTAGACTGTCGACAAATTCTAATCAAAATGAATAATTGTGCATAAGCCAACCGGTCTGGCCACTTCGCTTTCCATGGGCTCAGCTTCAGCCTCCTCGTCACTGACGTTCCTGCGGGGTCTTCAGCCTTCGCTGTCCCACAGGAGTCTTCGTGGCCAGACCGGTTGCCAGCAAGTGGCCTAAAACAGAGAGCGTCACGAACTACGAAACTTTTCGCAAGTAATCTCTCAAGGGCTCGGAGCGCAATGCGGCGACTCCTGCGGAAGAACGGAGTGATGAGACCCCACAGGAGCCTGCGACGAGGAGGCTCAGCGCTTCGTCCGCGGAAAGCGTCCGCATGAAGCGCAGAGTCCTGTGTATCGAAGTTGACATGACATTTTATTCTTTTAACTAACATAAATAATCAGTTATCTACTAACTGGGTTGAATAACAGCTGAATAGAATTGAAAAGAGGTGTTTTATGAAGGAAATAGTTGGCGATGACACGAAGGTGAAGAATACGAGTAAATACGATGTGGATGGTGTACCCCCGTTAAGAGAAGCAGTACCTTTAGGCTTGCAGCATATTTTTGCGATGTTTTTAGGGAATGTGGCTGTCCCGATTATCATCGCAGGTGTGGTGGGCATCACAGGAAGTGATTTAACGATCTTGATTCAAAGTGCCATGGTCATGGCAGGAATTGCGACGATCATCCAATGTTACCCGATATGGAAGGTCGGAGCGCGACTCCCGGTCGTGATGGGGACGAGTTTTGGTTTTCTGCCGACCAATATCGTGATCGCCAGCTCCTACGGCATAGGCGGATTATTGGGTGCAAGCCTTATAGGTGGTTTGTTTGGCGGATTCTTAGGATTTTTCATTGAGAAAGTCAGAAGGTTCTTTCCTAAAATTGTAACCGGTACAGTCGTGCTTACGATCGGTTTGTCACTATTGCCTACTGGTATTGTGTCGATGGCTGGAGGAAGCGGGTCTGAAAATTTCGGGTCAGCTCAAAACTGGTTGGTGGCTTTACTCGTATTGGCGATTGTGCTGTTTCTCAATCGATATGCAACGGGAATGGCGAAAACATCCTCCATTTTAATCGGTATTATTATTGGATATATGGTGGCTCTGCCACTGGGGATGGTCGAATTTTCACCAATGAGAGAAGCTAGCTGGTTTTCAGTTCCGCAGCCCTTTTATTTTCCGATGGAATTTTACTGGGGAGCTATCCTCCCGATGATGATTATGTTTATCGTGACATCTGTTGAAACCGTTGGCGATGTGACAGCGATGACTACCGGGGGAGCAAACAGAGAACCCACAGCAAGAGAGCTTTCCGGCTCAGTCATCGCAAATGGATTTACCTCATCTCTTGGCGCGATTTTCAATTCTTTGCCCAATACATCTTTTAGCCAAAATGTAGGCATGATCGCATTTACAAAAGTCATGAGTAGATTTGTCGTCGCTCTGGGCGCTGGGTTTTTAATCTTGGCTGGCCTGATTCCTAAGGTTGGAGCTCTTATCTCGACAATGCCCCCAGCCGTTATTGGAGGCGCTACTGTCATCATTTTCTCTCAGATTACGTTAACCGGCATCGCCATATTGACATCAGAGCCTTTAAATGAAAGAGCGAAGATTATCGTTGGATTAGCTTTAGTATTTGGACTCGGATTGAGTCAAGTACCCGATGCAATGAACGCGTTTCCGGAAGTTTTCAAGTTATTGTTTGGTGGATCCGGAATCACCATCGCCTGTTTTGTGGCGATTGCATTGAACTTGATCATTCCAGAGGAGTCCGTCAAAGAAGAAGCATAGGCAAACCGACTTCAATGGGGTGATACCTAGAACACGAAAAAGACATTACTCACCAAACCCATATTCGATTCAAAATCACACCAATTCTATCAGACAAAGATTGTGTCGCTTTCTGGTAAGCACAATAAAAAAGGCCGTATCCGTTAACCTTGCTTAAGGGTTAATGGATACGGCTTTAGCATATTCAGTTTTAATAGGTGCTGTACCAATAGACGATAGATGTCTAACTGTCTTTCCTACAAATGGGAAACCCGCTATATGGATGTTAAGATTGCAATTCAGGCAAAGGTTTATCTTTTTTCATAATCGAAAACCCGCTCCAGGCGAAGAGAGCAGAGGCGATATAGAAAATGCTTGCTATCGTGAAGAAGTCCACTAAATAGCCGGTGGCGATGACCGCTACGGCTGCGGCAATTGACGTCCAAATATGGTAATTGGCGATTTCTTTTCCTGCGGTTTCTTTCAATACATGCCTGGCCAGCACAGTTTTTTCGGAATTCTTTTGGACTGCACCAAGCACTCCCATAAAAATTTGCAGAATATAGACATGCCATATTTCACTTGCCAGGGGAAAGACGAGCAATATTAGCGCCATCCCCCAGGAATACACGCTAAGCAGCACATAGTCGCCCACTTTGTCAGCGATTTTACCGATGAGCGGGTAGCAAATTGCAGCGGTCAACGCAAACAGCCCATATGCCCAGCCAAACTGGGAATAGGAATTTCCAACGTTTCTGAGCATCAGGATGTAAAAAGGAAAAATCATGCTTGAGGCCATGACGATGGTTCCTTGATAGACGATGAATCGTTTATAGTTCATTGCTTGTACTCCTCATAGAAAATATTCACAAACCGCCCGTTCGGATCATATTCTTTTTTCAAGTCGAAAAACTCGCTTGTCCTTGGATAGGCTTCTGCCATTTGTCCTTTAGTAGGGTAGCCAAAATACGGAAGGTAATAGCTCCCTCCATGGTCGAGCGTCACATCAATCATGTTGCGGACGACCCTTCCGGTATCTTCAATGCTCTTTGCATCTGTTCCTTGATTGATCAGGAGGACCAGCGAGAACATATCTTCCTTCGCATAAGACAACACCGCTTCTTCATTTTTTTCAACATAGCGGATGGTGATATTCAATAAATTAAACTCGTCTTCATCGATTAAGGTTTCTCTCAAGTCATCAATATACGCTTCAAAATTTTCCACAGGGACAAAATATTCCTGCAAGATTTCCGTGTTTTCGGGATGGTTGTATTCCATGAATTCGGAATCCGACCGCATGACGTTGTTTCGCGACATCAGTTTCCCATCAATCGAAGCGGAATAGGTTTTCTGAGTCTTCCAGAAAACCTTTTTCCCTTGCTCATTGAGCCGTGCAAGTCCGAGGAAGAATTTTGGAACAGCAATCAAGGTCTCCTGCTTTAATTTCTGGGGCTCCATTGGAAGGCCTTCCCGCTCCATGTTCTGATAATTGATGACATACATGTCTTCCAAAAATGAGTCAGGAGATAAGGAAATTCGCGCCAAATGCATCTTCATACTTTCGTCTGCCCTGACGTTCTCGTTGAAATAATCACTGTATTCGTCATACTGAAGCTGTTCAGAATGTATTTCATACATTTCATCGTCCGTCAGCTTCAATGTCACGTCCAGAATGACGCCGAATAAACCATAACCTCCTACAACCGCTTGGAACAGCTCGGGGTTCTGATCCGAACTGAGCGTCAGGATCTCGCCGTTTGCATCAAGTAGGCGAAGTGATTCGACAGTGTCGATCAAACTGCCATTTTGGATATCAAGGCCATGCGCATTGACGCTTATAGAGCCACCGATGGTAAAAATATTTTGGGACTGGCTGACTTTTAATGCCAGCCCGTATGGATTGATATAGTCCTGAATGTCTCTCCAGGTCGCTCCGCTTTGGATCGTAATGGTTTTCTTTTGGGCATCGAATCTCAATACTTTATTATACGGCTTCATATCAAGAAGGATGCCGTCGGGATACACCGTATGTCCGCCTTGGCTGTGCTGCATGCCAGCAATGGCTATCGGACTTCCTTCCGAATTGGCATCGAGGATCACTTGTTGAATTTCGGACGTGCTATCAGTCGCTTTTATTGCTTTCATTTTTACTGGCAACAAGCGGCTTTGGTCTTCTGCTATCGGCTCAGCTGATTGTTCAGTAAAATAATGGATCGACAGGAATAAGAAAGTGATGTAAACAAGGAGCATCAGATACCGTTTCATAATGGTTTTCATACACTTCCTTTAAATAAAAGCTGCTTTTGATTTTACATTACCAAAGCTTTCTGGAAAATACTATGATATTTGATAACTTATACGTTGGATAAAAACCACATAAAAGGCAGGTTCTGAGTCTTCCATTTTCAAACTCAATTTCATTTTTGTTGCATGGAGAATCAACTGAATCCTTAGAAATGAAAGACGCTTCATGCATTTTTATATCTTTTCGTAAATCGTCATAATTGTCTCATGTACAGGGAAGAGATTTAAAGAGAACGGAAAACTTATTTTATCCTTTATTTTCAGTTCTTTAGTAAACTATGAAATACAAAAGAAATGAGGCGTAGCTAATGGAATATATTTACATCTTGATTGCGGCAATCGCAGTGATAGTAGTGAGCGTCTTTATTTACTTTAAAAAGAATAAAGACGCAGCTGTTCAAATAGAAGAAATACCTAGTGAAAGCGTGGAAGAAGAGGTGGAAGATGAAGAACCGGAGCCGGAAGACGATGACAGCCATTTGAACCCGACGGTATCGGAAGTGGAGGACGGGGAAGTCGTCAAGAGCGGCTACAAGCGGATCGAGATTCCGGCGAATATGATACCGATTATCGCAGAAACCTTGAAAGACGGGGCGATGGTGTTCCGCCAAAGCCGCACCTACCGCGTCGAGTTCAGCCCTGAAGTGGTGAAGGGCTTGAAGGATAAGAGCATGACGCTGATCGAGCGGGTCAACGGCAAGGGCTATGTTCCCGCAGTAAGAAAAGACGGCGTCAAAGGTATTTATGAGCAGGCGGTGTTGGTGAAACGAGTGAATCCCGGGCTCCTCGCCCATGCGAGCATGAGCTTGTTGACGACTGTTGTCGGCCAGCAGCAACTCATGGAAATCCAAAGCTCCTTGAAAATCATGGAGCAAAAATTGGACACGCTGATCCAGCACCGGGAAAACGATTTTGCCGGGAAAATTGACGCGCGCTTTGGCTATTTCAAAGAAGTCATCGAACGCTTTCGGAGAAAAGGCGTCACGCTCGGCGGTGTGGAAGACGTGGAAATCGAAGGCTTTTACACGGCGACGCTGCAAGATTTGAAAGTGCTGACGAAAGATTTGAAAGTAATTGTCGCGAGCGTCGAAAGCTTGAAAGAGCACGAAACGCTGCGCAAATGGGGAGAAGCTCCGGTGAAAAAAGACTACCAGCAACTCATCGGCCGCTTCAACGCCAAACAGGAATTATTGCTATTGAATGTGCAGTTTATCCAGGAATGCTACGAGCCGTATTTGCGGACCATCCGGCATTACGAGGAAGCTGATGTGAAATCACAGACTTTGGCGGAGATCGTGTCGGAGAATCATGCGTTGATCCAAAGCATCGAAGAGAAAGTGAAAAGCATTGAAGAAAACTATCAAGTGAAAATCAATTTCGGCCTGAAAGCTTTGAAGTACCGCAATTTGGAGAGCTTGAAAGAACTGGCGCCTGTGAAGATCGACGAGCAACAGAAAGCGGAGCAGGAGATTCCGTCTGAAGTGTTGGTTGAAGTGACAGAGAATCAACAAGTGTATGCGTACGTGCCGCGGAGAAATGAATAGAACCGAAAAACGCCCTCTATAGAGTAATGGCAAATGCCTATCGCTCAGTAGAGGGTGTTTTTGATGGAGTTGATCAAATTCAGTTTGATTCGAGATCCGATGAGGAGAATGTCAGTTTTTACGATAATTGAATGTTGCCAATGCAACAATCGGTTCACTCAGCTTCAATCGCCTCGAGCCCAATTTCCGCAAGGACCGCCTGCCCTCTTTCCGTCGGGTGGATATCGCCAGCGATGATATAGTCATCTTGCTGATCGCGGTAAGCGGAGTAGGCATCCGCCAACGTGACCTTGTCGTAGCTAGTTGCGATTTCCGCGAAGGCGGCGTTCACTTCCGGCAGGAGGGCTTCGCCGATGTCGTGGATTGGGCTGTCGGTTGGGAATGGGTTGTACATATTGTAAAGAACGATTTGTGCGTCCGTCAGTGACTGGATTTCTTCGATCACTTCACGGAGCCTGTAGAGGACGGTGTTATCGTCCAGTTGTTGTTGGAGGATTAGTTCCATTTGTGCTGGGTCGCCGCCGCTTGATGCTTGTGCGAGCCGAAGGATTTCCAGCAGGTCGTTGCCACCGATTGTCATGGCGATGACATCCGCCTGTTGAACCGTTTGACGGTAGTCTTCATCTTCACGAAGCGCGGAGACGACTTGTGCGGTTTGCCAGCCGGAGACAGCTAAATTCTCGACGGTGAATCCGGCGTCTTCCCCGATCAAATACGGATAAGCGGAGCTGCCGCTGTCTTCGAGGTTTGCGCCGTACGTGATGGAGTCGCCTAGCGCGACAAGTGTATCGGGTTCGATGTCTTGTTGTGCACAGCCGCTAGCGAACGCGGCGAGTAAAGTGAATAAGATGGCAGGTTTTAGTTTGATCATCAAATAACTCCTTTTTCCTTTATACCAGTCGTGGTCAATTACGCAGCGTCATGAGCCGGTTCTTCATTTCACTCACATGAACGTTCGTCTTGGCACTGGTCTTGTGTTACATCATAATGCGGATGACGCTGGGAAAAAAGCAAAAAGCATTGTCCACACTGTCGTTGATCTTCATCTCAGCGAGCCTGAATCGATGTACTAAATCTAAGGAACATATAACGAATAAAAGCAACTGCCTTTCCTTTTTGGAAGAGCAGTTGCTTTATGTTTTCAAGTACTTAGTCGACTGAGAATTAATCGATTTCCTTGATTGTAGAAACTGGAATTTGAAGTGCCGTTTCCATCATATTATCTGAATCTAAGGAGATATTAGCAATCGCTTCAAATTCATAAATGCCTGGCTGTAACTCCAGTTGTTTTATTTCTTCAAAATTCACTCTGTGAGCTTCATTCTGAATCAGCGTGGTTGTTAACAATGGTTGGTTCATCGCCCCTAAATATTCATAATCGCCATCTTGTTGATAGATGTTGAAGTAAAAAATACTTCCACCGTGGTAGATGTTTTTTTCAGCCTCTGGTCCTATATAAGTGATTGTGGCATAAACATTGAGTTCTGATTCGCCATTTTCTACATGTATTGTGACTTCGAAGTCCTCCATCTGCTTAGAGTCGGTGGTGTTTTTGGGTTCATTGCTGGCATTTTCTTTATCGTCATTATTCGTTCCGCAGCCCATTAGTCCGACGACCAAAATCAATAATAGAGAGCGAACAATAAATAATCTTCTCAACGCCTCCACGTCCTTTTTGTTTATTAGTTGCTGACGAAGAAGAAAAGTTTCAAAGAGCTGAATGTCTCTTTTTGAAATGTCGGGCCAGTGTCAGACGCCATTCGAACATAGGGACTTTGGAAAGCTTGAAAACCAAAAAACACCCTCTGCTGAGCGCTTGGCATGTTGCCAAGGTTTCAGCAGAGGGGGAGTTAATTGATCAAGTTCAGTCGGATTCGAGATCCGGTGCGATGCGTTTTTTAGTCGCCTGTTCATAAGAATACGCCAGTTCAATCAAGCGCGCTTCGCTAAAAGCTTGCGCGCTGAATGTCACCCCGACCGGGTGACCGCTCTTCGTGTAGCCAGCCGGTACCGTAATAGACGGATAGCCCGCTTTTGCTGGCATGGCAGCGCCGCGGTTGTTTTGGAACAGCAGCGCGTCAAGCTGGTGTTCTTGCATGACGAGGTCGATGCCTTCTGAAGTGGAGGAGCGCCAGTCGGTTTCGCGGTGCTCCAAGTAAGTCGCGTCGTTCGGGTCGTCGCTTAAGCCTTGCGCTTTTTCCAGTTCCGCCTGGCCGAATTTCATGCGGCGCTCGGGGTCTTGCTTGTTGAAGGCGATGACGTCCGCGAGCGATTTGACCGGCACTTCGTCAGGCGTCGTGGCAAGGTAGTCATTGACGCCGCGCTTGAATTCGTACCATAAGACGTCCGATTCGAAATCTTTTTGTGGAATCGTCAGTTCAACGACGGTGGCGCCGAGTGCTTTGATTTCTTCCATTGCCGCGTCCATGATGGCGCGTTCTTCTGGCGCTTCATTGTTCAAGAACGATAGGTCGACACCGATGCGGGCGCCTTTCAAGCCGTCCTTTTTCAGGTGCGGTGTGTAATCAGTGAGTGCATGTCCTGCGCTTTTCAACGTCGCTGGGTCTTGTTCATCGACGCCGGTCATGGCACCGAGCAGGATCCCCGCATCCGCCACGGTGCGCGCCATCGGTCCGGCGGTATCTTGGCTTTCGGCGATCGGGATGATGCGCGAACGGCTGATGAGACCGACAGTCGGCTTGATACCGACGATGGAATTGGCGCTTGATGGGCTGAGGATCGACCCCGAAGTTTCCGTGCCGACACCGACCACGGCGAAGTTCGATGCGATCGCGGCACCCGTGCCGGAACTCGAGCCGCCGACATCTTCCGCTTTGAAGACATCGATGCCGTACGGATTTTTCACTTGGCCGGCGAGTGAGCTATAGCCGCTCGGGCCGTCTTGCGACATGAAATACGCCCATTCGCTCAAATTGACTTTGCCGAGAATGATGGCACCGGCGTCGCGCAACTGCTTCGCCACGAAGGCATCTTGTGTCGCGAAATTGTGTTCGAGTGCGATGGCACCGGCAGTGGTCGGCATCGAGTCTGTCGTTTCGATATTGTCTTTTAGTAACACGGGAATGCCGTAAAGTGGGCCTTGGTCATTCTGTCCACGATTTTTGTCGAGTTGCGCTGCGATTTTCAAAGCGTCTGGATTGATGGCACGCACGGAATTGATTGTCGGGCCGTTTTGGTCGTAGGCTTCGATGCGGTCGAGGTAGGCTTGGGTCAATTCGACGGAAGTCAGTTTATGGTCACGGAATGCTTGTTGGATATCTTCAATCGTCGCTTCGATCAGTTGGAATGTGCTTGTATTCATATAGAGCCTCCTCGCTAGTTTGATGTACTGCCTTTCATTGTACATCATCCGTGCGTGTCCCTGTGCATGACACAATTCTCCAGGTGAAAACCTTGTTGTGTCAGGGGTTGTATACTGCGACGTCCCTGTGCACGACACAATTAAGGGGCTAGCTCTCTGTCTTTGTTTTGTAGATTTCAGTTTATAACTTTTAAACTAGTTTTCCGCTGTAAAACGGCATTTGTAATTGGAATAAAGTACTATCTTTAATAAAAAATTCATTTACCTACTTCGGCTTACGAAATATTCTGTTATATTAAGAGCTGGTAATAAAATTATGCGATGAAGGGATGTTGGGTGGATGAAGAAAGTTTTTGCAGGATGGCTGTCGGTTGTGCTGGTGTTGTCGGTGTTTGTGCCGTCAATGACTGCCAATGAGACAGGAGTTAGCGCGACAGAAGCAACAACGACGCTTGAAGTGAGCCGGTCGGTCTTTTCCTTGACGGAAACGCGGACGGTGGAACTGTCGGCTGATTTAGGGGAAGGCGTGAATTTGGAGGATGTGGAATTCCAATTTGGCGGAAAGCCGCTTTCGGAATGGCGCAAATGGACACAAGGCCAAACGTATAATGGCGACCCGTTCATCACCGTTATAGAAGAGCCGGCGTTTGTCGAAGGCACAAATGAAATCACTGCTGTGCTGGAGTTCGGTTTGCTGTACGGGACGGACAATTTGTCCAACCGCACAATCCGCACGCAATACCAGCAATTTATCGGCGATTATGAACTGGCGCTGATTGATTCGGCAAGCGGCGAAAAAGCGGCTGCGACTGTCGAATTGAATGTCTACGATGAATTCAAGTTTTACGATGAGTTGAAACCGGCAATCGACGACATTTTTGAAGCCGCAGAACAAGATGCGGACAACGATCGTTATCTTGAGTATCAAACTGTCGGCAAGACGGTAGAAGGGCGCGATATTCATTTTGTCATTTTGGCACGCGATGAGGCAGCGGTCGATCAATACTTGAATGACACCTTGCCGACGGCACTCGAAGATCCGCAAAGCTTGATCGAAAAGCTCGAGAACGACACGATGGGCGATTACCAAGTGCCGATCTGGTTTAATAATATCCATCCGGACGAAGTGGAAGGCGTGGATGTGCAAGTCGAATTATTGGAGAAATTCGCTTTGGAAGACGAAGTGGAATTTTTGAATACAGACGGCGACACGGAATTCAGTGAGAGCTTGAACGTGGACGCGGTTTTGGACGATGCGATTTTCCTTTATATGTTCACGAGCAATCCGGACGGCAGAGTGGCCAACACGCGCGCGAACGCCGAGGGCTTTGACTTGAACCGCGACAATGCGTACCAGACGCAAGTGGAAACGCAGCAAGTGAATGAAGTGCTGTCCAAGTGGACGCCGCTGTCATTTATCGATTTCCACGGGTATGTCAACGGGTTCTTGATCGAACCGGGCACACCGCCGCACAACCCGAACTTTGAATACGATTTATTGATCGACAATATGATGGACCAAGCACATGCGATGGGCAATGCAGGCATCGCCAACTCGAAGCTGACGTCTTATTTCATTGCCAAAGAAGGCTATGGTTCCGGTTGGGATGATATGACGCCTGCTTATACCGCGATTTATGCGATGCTGCACGGTGCACTCGGCCATACGATCGAAGTGCCGGGGCTTGGCCAGGACGGCTATCGTGCGCTTTTGGGCAGCGGGCTCGGAGCTACTAAATTTGTCCATGACAATAAAGACCAATTGTATAAAGAGCAATTGGAGATTTTCAAGCGCGGCGTGGATGGGGAAGATAACCGTGCCGTTGATGAATATTTCGTCAATGCGGCAGGTGAATCGATCGGCCGTATTCGCGGAGACAACGAAAACTTCTTCCCAGATTATTATGTGATTCCGGCAGACGACAAAAACCAGAAAAATGCGTTGGAAGCTTATAATATGGTGGAGTATTTGCTGCGCAACGGCGTGAAAGTTGAAAAGACCGTGAACCCTGTCGAAGTCGACGGCGCCACGTATCCAAAAGGCACATTTATCGTGCCGATGGACCAAGCCAAACGCGGCTTGGCGAATGCGATGCTCTATAAAGGCGATAATGTCTCCGATTGGGATGCCATGTACGACCCGATCGTCGTCAACTTCTCGGATTTGAGAGGCTTTGACTTGGAAGAAGTGCGTACTGCAGGTTTGTTCGACGGCAAGACGCAAGCAATTGAAGAGGTGGTCATTCCGACAAGCACCGTTCAAGGAAACCCGCCGAAACAAATTCTGGAGAATTCAACAAACGATGCGATCCGTGTTGTTAATGCATTGCTCGCTGACGGCAAAACGGTGGAAGTGTTGACGGAAAACAAAGGCAAAGCGGAGGCTGGAGATTTTGTCGTAGCGACGAACGATCTTCGCCCATATGCTGATGATTATTATTTTGAAACGCAAGTGTTCGGAAACGGTAAAAATGTTGCGACCGAAGTATTGAAGCAGCCGAGCGTGGCTGCGACTGGTTCTGCACAGCTGAACTTCTCGTTGCGCCAGCTTGGCTTCCGATTGACGGACGCTGCGGCAGCGGATGTTATCGTCAGCGACGGCTCTGCGTTTAACGCAGCACAAGTGACGGGCAAAAGCTATATCGGCATCGGTGCACCGGCACTGAGAGCTGTCCAAAATAGCGGCGTTCTTCCAGGATTTGCTTTTAGAAGCACCGGTGGCAGCCATGAAGGACTTGTGAAAGCAAATGTTGCTGAGCATCCGCTAACGGCAGGTTACGAACAGCAAGAAAATCTCTATGTCACGAGCGGTTCGTGGATTTCGAGCGTTCCTGAAGGCGCAGACGTACTTGCGAGCTTCCAGGACAGCGAAGATTTCTACATCGCCGGCTGGTGGCCTGGATATGGCCAAGCACAAGGACAAACGATGGCGTTCACTGCCGACCGGGCAGATACGACTTATACATTGTTTGCCAACTCCCTGGCGTTCCGCGCTCATACCGAGCACAGCTACCGTTTCCTCGCGAACTCAATTTACAATGCGGTGAGCGTTGAAGCTGAAGTGGTAGAGAAGGGGAACGGAAAAGGGAAGAAAAACTAGTGTCCCTGTGCACCACACAATTCTGCAGGTGAAAACCTTGAGATAGAGGCGTTTATGCAACGCGACGCCCCTGTGCACCACACAATTAGGGATCCGCTCCATTCAACATTGGAGCGGATCCCTTTTTATTCGTGCCTGAAACTTCGGAGACCGAATAAGTTGAATTCATGAAGATGTAAGAGTAATCTGACAATAGAATCGAGAGGAGTGACAGTGGATGGTAAAAGCAATTCCAGAAGTGAGCTTGAACGATGGCACGACCTTGCCGGTAACAGGGCTCGGTACATATGGACTGTGGGGCAATGCAGGGGCCAACGCAGTCAGCAGCGGGATCAATGCCGGTTACCGGTTGATCGATACGGCGTATAATTACGAGAATGAAGGCGCGGTGGGTGAAGGCATACGTCGCAGCGGTATTTCCCGTGACGAGCTGTGGGTGACGTCCAAGCTGCCGGGGCGTTATCATACGTACGACAAAGCGATGGTGGCGATTCAGGAATCGCTATACCGTTCTCAGCTCGATTATTTCGATCTCTATTTGATTCACTGGCCGCTTCCAAAAGAAGATGTATATGTGGAAGCGTGGCAAGCTTTGATTGACGCACAAAAATGGGGGCTCGTCCGCTCGATCGGCGTCAGCAACTTCCTGCCTGAGCACCTCGAGCGCATCATTAAAGAGACCGGCGTGACGCCGAGCTTGAACCAAGTGGAGCTGCATCCGTTCTTTAACCAGGAACGACAGCGCAACGTGCACGCAGAACTCGGGATCCAGACGCAATCGTGGAGCCCGATCGCCAAGGCGAAAGATATTTTGTCGAATGACACGATCAGCCAAATTGCCGATGCGCACCATAAGACCATTGCGCAAGTCGTATTGCGCTGGCAATACCAGATCGGGTCGGTATCGATTCCGCGTTCCACATCGCCCGAGCGGCAGCGGGAAAACTTGGCCATCTTCGATTTCGAATTGAGCGACAGCGAAATGGCTGCGATTGCCGCATTGTCCCGCCCGGATGGCCGGCTGTTTGATATGGACCCGGCGACGCATGAGGAGTTTTAGTGTCCCTGTGCAAGACACAATTCCAGCGCTGAGATCGTTGCAGTAGCGGGGGTGAAGTGTTCCGATGTCCCTGTGTGAGACACAATTCAAGCCGGCACCTTCTGCATAAATGCAGCAGATGCCGGCTTTTTGTTTTTCACTGGTTATGAGTTCGGGGAGGATTTTGACTGAAAATGGGGAATTGGAAAAGTACAGGATGTGGCAGAAGGCATTCGGATGATGCTTGATTTTCGAAACGGGAAGCAGGAGGTGCACATGATGAAAAGAATGTTGGCCATCAGCGATATTCACGGAGAACTTGAACTGTTTGATGCACTGCTGCAGAAGGTCAACTATGACGCCAGCGAAGACCAGCTGATTTTGCTCGGCGACTATGTGGACCGCGGGCCGGATTCCAAAGGGGTGCTGGAGCGGGTCATTGAATTGAGAAAGCAAGGCGCCATTGTCCTGCGTGGCAACCACGACCAGATGATGCTGGAGGCAGCGATGGGCGAACCCGGTGCCAAAGGGAATTGGTCGTTGAACGGCGGATGGACCACGCTCTATAGCTATGATCCTGCGCTCCGGAACATGGCGCTTCCGGAGACCGAGCTTTTTTGGCAGCACGTCGACTTCCTCAAGCAAACGGATTTTTACTACGAGACTGATGAGTATCTTTTTGTGCATGCGGGCGTTCAGCCGGGAGTTCCACTCCAAGAGACGGACCCTTACGTGTTGATGTGGATCCGCGAGGAATTTCATCAGGGCTATTCAGGCGAGAAGACGGTGGTGTTCGGCCACACGCCAGCGTTCGCGATGAGAGGTACCAAAGACTACCGTCCGTATTTCGGCGATAATCGCATCATCGGAATTGATGGTGGCGCGGTTTACGGCGGGCAGCTGAATTGTTTGGAGCTGCCGGGCGAGAAGGTTTACAGCGTGAAGAAATCTTGAACTTGGAAGAAGGGTTATTTGATGGCAGATCGCTCGTCCTCCAAGCCCCGGCTCATCCAGTTAACAATAATCAGCAATAGCGCGGTGCTGGTCACTAGCGCAATGAGGTTCGGCATGGCTTTTGTATAGAGGTCGTTTGTGCTTGTCACCGCCAGCCATTCCATAAAAGCCGGGTTGGCGAAGCTTTGGTAGACGGCGAGTGTGTTGTTGGCGATGTGCAGCAAAATGGGCGCCAGCAAATTGCGGGTCTTTACATACAATAGCGACGCCAGCACCGCGAACAAGAAGGCGCCGAAAAGGTTGATGTGGAAGACGGCGAAGATCAGGCTAGTGAAGCCGATGCCTTTCCAAAAGCCGAACAGGCGCATCAACTCGTTTAACATGACGCCGCGGAACACGAACTCTTCGGCGATCGGCGCGACGATGGCGATGATGAAACCGGTAGCGGCCAAGTACCAGAACACATCGGGGAGCGGCTGCTGCGTGAGCAGGATGTCGACCACAACTGGTGCGCTGCCCATGAGGCCGCGCAACAACAGCCAATAGATGCTCGTGGAAAACACCATGATCAGCAAGCTGATTGCGGCAATCGGCAGCAGCCAGCGTGTGATGCCGCGGAAATAGACGATTTGGCGCAATGTTACGCCGCGCTTTGCAAAATAATGGCTGCTGATCCACACAGGCACAACGGTGTAGAACAGGAGCAGTGCGACGATGCTGTTCAGGTATACATTATCCGCAGCTTGCAGCAGGAGTGAAATCGATACGATGGATGCGACTATCATCAAGCCGAGAACAAAACGGGACTTCGTTTTTTCAAACATCCTCATCGCCGCCTTTCAGTAAGGTACAGAATGGATACGATTTTGACTTTATATTATCACGATTGTGCGCACAATAAAGAAGAAATGACTGGCAGGGAGCGCCGGAAATTGACAAGTTTTTTAAAAATGAGACCAATGAAAGAATCGGCGATAGCGTTGTGGAATAACTTCTTCGAAAAGCCAGCCATTTCAAAAAACAACTGATGGTAAATGGGCTGAAAAAAGAGCAAATCCGGAGCCTGTCTTGACCCAAGCCGTTTACAAACCCTTCCTGCATTGGTATATTGGGCGAAATACAGCGTTCTGCAAATACCGATGGAAAGAGGTTAGTCAAATGGATGTGAAATTCCCGATTGGGCAATTGCAAGTTCCGGAGCAAGTGACGACTGAAGTGATCAATAAATGGCTCGGCGAGATCGCCAGCTACACGACGCGGCTGCGCGAGTTGGTCGATTCTTTGAACGATGAGGAGTTGGCGAAGACTTATAGGGAAGACAGTTGGACCGTCCGTCAACTGGTGCATCATATCGCCGATTCGCAAATGGCGATGTATCAGCGCCTGAAACTGGCATTGACGGAGTACAATCCGACCGTGCCTGGATTCGATGAGGAAAAATGGGCGCAGCTTCCGGACAACCGCTTGCCGGTGGAAGGGTCGATCCGTCTGTTGGAAGGGTTGAACGAACGGATCGTGGCACTCGGGAATTATGTGACGGATGCACAATTGGAGCGCGTCTTCATCCACGAAACGGACGGCGAGATCCGCGTGGCCGAAAATCTCGCGAAACTGGCCTGGCACGAAGAGCATCATTTGGCGCATATCCGGATTGCGCTGGAGGCGTGATGTCCCTGTGCACCACACAATTCGAGATGCGGAAACCTTGTACTTAAAGCATTTCGGTGTCGAACTGCCCCTGTGCACCACACAATTTGACGCACCCGCGCTGGCGGGTGCGTCTTTTTTTACGTCACGATGAGTCGGAGGATCGGCACATAGGCACAAGCCAGTTGTGTAAACCGTCCGCAAAGAGGGAACGCATTTACTACTGGGTGAATCCCGTGATGGAACTGAAAAAAGGAGAATGTCGAAATGCCAGATAAACGAGATGAAATCATATTGCGAGGACTTCGCGAAAATAATTTGAAGAATATCGATTTGAATATCCCGAAAGAAAAAATCAACGTGTTTACCGGCTTGTCGGGTTCAGGGAAAAGCTCGGTCGTTTTCGATACCTTGGCGACGGAAAGCAGAAGGCAGATGACCTTGAACTATCCATTGTACATCCGCCATCAAATGCCAAGGTACGAACGGCCGCATGCCGATTTAATGCAGCATTTGAGCCCGGTGGTTGTCGTGGAACAAAAGCCGATTCGGGGCAATTCCCGATCGACGGTCGGCACGTATATGGATATCCACCCGTTGATCCGGCTGTTGTTTTCGAGGATCGGCAGTCCGCCAATCGGCTCGGCGACTGAATTTTCAAGTGACAGTTCGTTCGGCAATTGCCCAGAATGCCATGGCTTCGGGGAAGTCGTGGTGCCGGATATCCACAAGTTGATCGACCACACGAAATCACTGAGGGAATCCGCTGTGCAGTTCAAGCCTTTGGCGCCTCCTGGCTGGCAGGGCAGATGGATGGTGGACGGCGGATTATTCGACGCCGATCTCCCCATCAAAGATTACACGGAAGAAAAATATAATCTTCTCGTCTACGGGCCGCCAGAGGGCGAGCGGGCATTTGGAACGTATTATTACAAAGAAGGCAATCGGGATATCGAATGGAACGGCCTTCTTCCGAGGTTTATTCGACTGTACATTAACCGGGACCTGACGAAACTGAAAATAGTGTCCCAGGAAGATGTCTTGGCGATGACGACGCGTACCCCGTGCCCGACATGTGAAGGTTCGGGATTGAATCCGAAAGTGTTGGAGTGCAAAATCAACGGTTTGAATATCGCCCAGTACGACCGCTTGGAATTGACCGAATTGCTCGGTGAACTGGAGAAAATCAAAGACCCGGTCGGCAAATCAGTCGCCCAACAAGCGTACCCGAGCGTGAAGCAGCTTGTGGAGTTAGGCTTGGGTTATTTGAGCCTGTCGCGGAACATGGGCACCTTGTCCGGCGGCGAAGCGCAGCGCGTGAAAATCGCGCGCCATTTAGGCAGCAGCCTCAACAACATCACTTATATTTTCGACGAACCGAGTGCCGGCTTGCATCCCGAAGAGATCGACATGCTAACGCATATGCTCGAAAGCTTGCGGGACAATTACAATACGGTTGTCGTCATCGAACACAATCTGGCGGTTATCAAGACAGCGGATGAAATCATCGAAATCGGACCCGGCGCAGGCAGAAGCGGCGGCGAAGTGGTGTATCAAGGCACCCAGAAAGGCTTGAAAAATGCTTCGGCCATCACTGATTTGGATCATAAAGTGACAGTGAATCGATATCCGAGAAAAGCGGAAGACAGCTTTTCGATCCAAAACGCTTCCGCCAATAATTTGAAAGATGTGACTGTGGAAATCCCTAAAAATGTCTTGGTATCCGTATGCGGTGTTTCGGGTTCCGGCAAGAGTTCGCTCATGTTTGGCGAGTTTACCGATAATTATCCGGAGACGATCTCGGTCGGGCAAGGCAGCATCGGCACGTCCAGCCGCTCGACGCTCGCGACCTATATGGGCATCATGGATGACATCCGGTCCATCCTAGCCAAAGAATCTGGGCAGCCGGCCGGCTTGTTCAGCTTTAATTCATTGGGCGCTTGCCCGGTGTGCGAAGGCAAAGGTGTCACGACGCCGGACGTCGCGTTTGCGGATCCTGTCACCGTCACGTGTGAGGCGTGCAACGGCACGAGGTATTCCAATGAAGCCTTGTCGCATCGCTACAAAGGGAAAAACATCGTGGAAATTCTGGAACTGACGATCGACGAAACGAACGAGTATTTGGAAATGCCGAAGATCGTCAAAAAAGTCGATACCTTAAAAGACGTAGGATTGGGTTATTTAACGCTCGGACAGACGACCAGTTCGTTGAGCGGCGGCGAAGTGCAGCGTTTGAAGTTGGCGAGCCATCTGAAAAAGGAAGGTCAGGTCTATTTATTGGACGAACCATCCCTTGGCCTGCATACAAGAGACAATGAACATCTATTGGACGTATTCCAATCGCTTGTCGACAAAGGCAATTCGGTTATCATTATCGAACACAATATGAACTTTATCGCGGCGAGCGACTGGGTCATCGAAATGGGCCCGGGCGGCGGCAAAAAAGGCGGCAAAGTGTTGTTTGAAGGCACCCCCGAACAGATGATGGAGTCGGATACGTTAACGGCGAAATGGCTGAGAAAAGGTGTTGAAGGGTAGAGTGTAAGTGCTCTGTCGCTGTGCACCACACAATTCGATTTGCGCGAATTGTCCGTTTGTTTACAGCGCGACGCAATCGGGAAATACTAACACTAGGATATTTTATTAGAGGAGGAATTTTAAATGGCTAAAGTATTAGCAGTGCTATCAAGTGGACATAAAGATACAGAGAACAATTACGAAACCGGTTGGTGGGCAGAAGAGTTGTTCGCGCCGATGGAGATTTTGCAAAACGCAGGACATCAAGTGGAGCTGGCGTCACCAAAAGGCGGCAAACCGACGCTTGACGAGGTCAGCATCAGCGAAGAGTACGATCCGGAAGGCAAATACAAGAAAATGTATGAATCCGGACTAGCGGACAATACGAAAGCTCTTTCGGCCGTGACGGCGGAAGACTATGACGCGGTGTTTATCGTTGGCGGCCACGGGGCGATGTATGACCTAGCTGAGAACGAAACGCTGCATGGCATCATCAATGCGGTGTACGACAACGGCAATATCGTGTCAGCGGTATGCCACGGACCGGCACCATTAATTTGGACCAAACGCCCGGATGGCCAGAGCATTATTGCTGGCCTGAACGTAACAGGATATCCAGAAGCGGTCGAACCAGAAGGCCTCCCGGAAATCCTGCCGTTCAGCCTTGAAGGCAAAATGAACGAAATTGCCAACTATAGCGCTGAGGAAAAAGTGGTATGGGGAAATGAGCAAGTGGTAACAGGGCGCGATCCGTTTTCTTCTGAAGAATTGGCTGAAGAACTGGTCAAAGCTTTTGCTAAGAAAAACAAATAAGCTCAGTGTCATGAAAACTTCTAATGACATGCGACAATCGATAGTTGAACAATATGCACACCCGCAGCAGTAATCTGCCGGGTGTGTTTTTTTGTTTGTGAATTGTGTGCTGCACAGGGACAAAACAGGTGATCTTTGAAAAAGTGAGCCGTAGCTAGACGGCATCTGTATTTCTTCAGCGAAGCATTCCGAAAAACGGGAACGCGGGAATACGGGATTATCGGTTTTAACGCAAAACGCCTGGGCAGGTAAGATGCCCAGGCGTTTTATCGTTTCGGTCCTTGTGTCAGGTGCAATTCAAGAAACAACTACTAATACTCTCCGTACAATGCCGTCCACGTATTCACACCAACGATGCCATCCACTTTCAAGCCTTTGTCCTTTTGGTATTGGCGGACATTTTTGTTGGTCTCAGGTCCGAAAATGCCATCGACCGCTGTTTTCAGCCCGTATTCGTTCAATGTCCATTGAAGCAGTTTCACTTCGATACGCTTGCTTCCTTCACGCAAGGTGTATTGATGCTCAGGTGCGATCGCCATTAAATTCTTCAGTTCGGCAGGCAATTTTCCAGCATCGATAGGCTGTTGATGTTCCGCGTAAATGGCGACCCACGTATTGACGCCGACAATGCCATCGACTTTCAAGCCTTTATCCTTTTGGTATTGGCGAACGTTTTTATCAGTTTTCGGCCCGAAGATGCCATCGACCGCCGTTTCGAGTCCGTAGTCGCTCAATGTCCATTGGAGGAGTTTCACTTCAACGCGCTTGCTGCCTTTGCGCAAGGTAAACTGGTGTTCCGGTGCGATATCCATTAGATTTTTAAGGCTGTCCGGCAGTTTGTCTTCCGTCGCGACGCCATGGCTTGTGGCTGCTGCTGAATCAAAGGAAAAAGGAACTGTGGCCAATAACCCGAGTACCAGAAACAGTGAAATCCATTTTTTCTTCATGCTATAGCCTCCTGAATGTTTAGTTGCTTCTCCTGTACCCAATCAATGATGAAACGAAACGATAACGCAGAAGACCGCAATGTGAATGAGGGGAATGATCGTGTGGCTCAAGCAGAGGGGGTGCAAATGGGACAAGATGTTGACAGAAAACCTGTAAGGAAAGCACGGAATAGATTATACTGAATACAGAAGAGCTGCCGACATCGTCGCCGCTCATTCGGTTATATCCTTTAAATACGGTGAAAAGAGGTTTATGAAATTGCCTATCTTACATACCATTCAACCTGGCCAATTATGGGGAGTGCTCAGTCCATTTATTATTTCGCTGGCGCTGACTTTCTTTTTGGCGCTCGGATTATTTTATATTGCTATGCGCATGACACCGGGCAAAAAGCAAAGAGCCTTTTCCATCCTGACGCTGATCCTCATCCCTGGGAGCTTGTTTTTGTTTCTCTATATTTTCCTATCCATGAATTGAGTAATGTCCCTGTGCACGACACAATTCCGACGGCTAAAACCCCGTGTTAGAAGGATTTGTGTTGGATGGTGTCCCTGTGCATGACACAATTCAATATCGAGAGGAGTCGGCCACATGCCACTGGAAATTGTACGGAACGACATCACCAAAATGAAAACCGGCGCAATCGTCAATGCCGCGAACACTTCCTTGAAGATGGGCGGCGGTGTGTGCGGCGCGATCTTCCATGCGGCGGGTGCCAAAGAGCTGCAACGGGCATGCGATCAGATCGGCCATTGTGCGGTCGGTGAAGCGGTGGCTACGGAGGCGTTTGCGCTGGAGGCCGACTTTATCATCCACACGGTGGGTCCGGTCTGGCAAGGTGGATCGAGCAACGAAGAAGCGCTGCTGCGGAATTGTTACCGCAATTCGCTCGAACTGGCGCACCGTCTGGGCTGTGAGTCGATTTCGTTTCCCCTCATCTCCACCGGCATCTTCGGCTATCCGAAAGAGCCGGCGCTGCGGATCGCCATGTCGGAAATCGAACGCTTTTTGATGGATCACGAAATGCATGTTTATGTAGTGGTTTTCGACAGGCAGTCGTTGGGCATCAGTGAAAAATTGTACGACTCGATTGCCGCGTTTATTGATGAAAATGAAGTAAAGGCATTGGAGAAAAAGGATAGCCGCTACCGCAGAAAGCGTGCTTCACAACCTATCTTGGAGGTTCAAGAAGAGGAAATCCAAGTACACGCCATGGAACTTAGCCTGGAGGATATTCTCGATGGCATGGACGAATCCTTTTCCAGGCGGCTGCTTCGGTTTATTGACGACAAAGCTATGACCGATGCCGAGACCTATAAAAAAGCCAATATCGACAAAAAGCTGTTTTCCAAAATCAAAAACTCCCCCGGCTATACGCCGAAGAAGAAGACCATTGTTGCATTTGCCGTCGCGCTCCAATTGGATCTTCACGAGACAGAAGAGTTGCTTCGAACAGCGGGCTATACATTGTCGAACAGCCATAAATTCGATTTGATCGTCCGTTATTTCATCGAGCGTGAACAATACAATATTTTTGAAATCAACGAGGCGCTGTTCGCATTTGACGAAGCGTTGCTTGGTTCGTAAAAGCACAGGTTTCGGTCGTGCGATAAAAAACAGCCCAGTTCATTGAACTGGGCTGTTTTTTATATTCATTAACTTAACGGACAAGCACTTTTTGTAAAAATTTCTTCGTGCGTTCTTCTTGAGGGGATGAAAACAGAGTGTCCGGTTTTCCTTGTTCCACAATATAGCCGTCCGCGATGAAAACGACGCGGTCCGAGACTTCACGGGCAAAGTGCATTTCGTGCGTGACGATGATCATCGTTTGGCCGTCTCTCGCCAAGTCTTTAATGACGGTCAATACTTCACCGACCAGTTCAGGGTCTAGCGCAGACGTCGGCTCGTCGAACAGCAGCACTTCGGGCTTAAGGGCCAGAATGCGCGCAATGGCTGCCCGCTGTTTTTGACCGCCGGAAAGCTGTTCGGGATAATGGTTTTTATGCGCGATCAAGCCAACTTTTTGCAGCAACTCTTCCGCTTCGGCAATGACTTCTTGCTTGTCCCGTTTTTGGACGATCAGTGGGGCTTCGATAATGTTTTCAATGACCGTTTTATGCGGGAACAAATGAAAGTGCTGAAAGACCATGCCCGAATATTGCTGGACGTCGACTTTCTGCTTTTTCGATGGGGCTTTTCCACTGAATGCGACAGTCACATCTTTAATTTGAAGCGAACCCGAGGATGGCGATTCCAATAAATTTAAGCATCGTAGCAATGTAGTTTTTCCGGAGCCGGAAGGGCCGATGATGCTGATAACTTCCCCTTGCGCGATTTCAAGGGAGATGGACTTCAACACTTCGTTGTCATTGAATTTCTTGCTGAGTTTATCGACTTTAATCATTTCCCAATCCTCCGATCACGCGTTGACATAACGGTTTGCTTTTTTCTCTAAATAATCCTGCAGGACGGTAACGACTGAGCAAATCGCCCAGTAAATGAGTGCCACCAAAATATACAAAGTTAGGCTTTCGTACGTTTGTCCGACGACGACCTTGGCCCGGTAAAACATCTCGGATACCGTAATGACCATCGCAAGCGAGGTGCCTTTGATGATATCCATAAAAACACTTGATAGAGGAGGCAGTGCAATGCGCGTCCCTTGCGGCAAAATGATGCGGCGCATTGTTTGCCAGTATGTCATTCTCAATGTTTCCGCAGCTTCCCATTGGCCTTTCGCCACAGACGAGATGGCTGACCGGATTACTTCTGCTGTGTAAGCGGAAAAGTGGACGCTGATGCCGATGATAGCGGCCGTCAATGGTTGCATATCGATGCCAATCATTGGGAACCCAAAATAGAGAATGAATAAAAGGACGAGGAGCGGGGTTCCGCGCATGAATGAGATGAATAGGCGCGCCGGATATGAAACTAATTTTAGTTTGTTCATGCGGGCTAAGGCGACAAACAATCCAAGAACAAGAGCGAGCACCATGCTCACAATTGCAATCAGCAAAGTATACCAGGCTCCCTCTAAGATGAAGGGAAGGGCATCTATTGCCACTTCTAAATTAAAAAGATATTCCCATTTAAACTCGGACATATACTGACTCCTTTAACTGCATATGATAGAAAAAAGAGGAATCAAAGGATTCCCCTTGTGGATTATTCAACGTCTACCGGTTCTGTCACATCGGCACCTAAAAATTCGAGTGCGATTTCTGTGACGGTACCATCTTCGATTAGTTCTGTAAGCGCGTCATCAAGTTTTTCTTTTAATTCAGGGCTGTCTTTTTGCAAGACCAAGCCGCTGCTGTTAGGTAAAAACTTCACGTTTTCCGCGAGCTTTAACCCAGGCTTGTCGAATTGTTCAAGTGCTTGAATCAATACTAAATAATCATTCAGTGTCGCATCTACGCGTCCTTGAACGATTTCAGGGAGCACGGTATCCGATCCTGTGTAGACGATGACTTCGGCGCCTTGCTCTTTGGCATAATCTGAATAATTGCTCGTTGCAGCGCCGCCGACTTTTTTGCCTTCCAAATCATCTACTGTATCGATTTCCGAGTTATCGCTTTCCCGGACGAGTGCGGATCCATATGAGTGCTTCACAGGTACTGTGAAATCAAATTTCTCCAGGCGTTCTTCCGTAATGGAAAAATCATTGGCTGCCACATCGATCTGGTTGTTTCGCAGTGCAGGAAGGAGGCCGTCAAACTCCATCGTTTTAAATTCGACTTCGAGTCCAAGCTTATCTCCGAGTGCACGCACGACTTCCACATCAAAGCCGGTCAGTTCTTTTGTTGTTTCATCAAAATAAGTGACTGGGAAATATAAGCCTTCCGTACCGACGACCAATTTGCCTGATTCTTCGATTCGTTCCCAAGAATTCTGTTCACCTGACTCGCTTGCTTCAGAAGCATTTGCGGAACTGTCGGCATCCTCGCTTCCGCAAGCGGCCGCGATCAACGCTGTTGCTAAAATCAGTACGAAAAGTAAAAGCTGTTTTGATTTTTCCATATGTATGGCACCATCCTTTTTGATATTAGCGCAACAGCAATAATTCCTCATGAACCCAACAAAAAAACCTCTTCAATAAGAAGAGGTTGGCATCTCGAAAAAGAATACATCTCTTCTTATCTCTCAAGCATTTTGCTTGTTGGACTTGGCACAGTACTCAAAAATGAGTCCGCTGCCGAGGCTTCGCAGGGCCAATCCCTCCACCTCTCATGATAAGAACGTATTAACTATTCAGCTATGTTTAAAACCATAACACCCCTGGAAATATACGTCAATATGTATTCCTATGAAATTAGTTGGTTTTATTGGGTGATAACTTACCCCCTTACCTGAAAACCCTTATAAAAAGTTTGAATTCAAATCAAACAGTTGCTATTTAGTATAAGAAAGCGAAATCGGTAAAACCAATATATCTTATATGCTTTTTGAAGATTATCTAATAGTAGAATGTATAAAAACATTTTAATTACAGATACAGCAGGTTTTAATAAAATCTGCTTTTTGACTTGGAATTTTAGCAGATCCGACTTCTGGAGACATATGCTATGATTAAATTGATTGTATAATATATCCATTTAAGAGCAGGAAGGAACGTTGATATGGATTTTAAATCAAAAATTATGGAGGCTGTTACAGCAGCTGAAGCAGAAATTAAAAAGCTGATGTCTGAACATGAAAAAACCGTTAAACGTCAACAAGAAGAAATAATAGAGCTTCAAAAATACAAAGAGAAAAAAGAAGAAATAGAACATCAACAAAAAGAAAAAATAGAGAGTCAGCAAAAAGCAATTGATGAGTTAAGGGAGAAACTTAAAGTAAGCGAAGAAGAAGGTGTAGTGCTTCAAGGCCGATTGGAAATAGCGACAGCTAATAGTAAGAAAGAATCTTCGCCTCGAAATACCAAGCACTCTGAAGAAAAAAAGCCCTTAGCAAAAGCATCTTTAAATCCAGTTGAGAATAGCACTAAAGAAAATGAATGGGAAAAAACATTAATGCAAGTAAGAAATGATTTGAAAGCAGCAACTGAAAAGAAAAAACGGGAAAAATCTTATTATGAAAACTCAACTTCTAGCCTTCCGTCAGCTATGAACGACCTTGCTTCTTTAAACGACTCCTTAAAACCGACTATTTATCGTTATAAAATAAATATTGTAGATTACTCAACTCTTGAACAATTTATTCGAAAATATAACTTAGTCGAGAGAGAAGCCATATTGCCACTTTATGAAACTAAAAATTCACGTGAAGTTTACCTATACACAGAAGTAGAAACCATTTTTATTGATTTATTGAATAAAGAATTGTATATGGTTGACGAAGAGTTTAATAAGCTGCAGAAACGATACTCGCCATTAGTGATTAAGTATCGACAGTTTTCAAATATAAAGCATTTTGAAACTCAAACCAAAGATACTAAAAAGGCTGAAATTCAGCCCACTTCAAATGTTATAGAAAAACCATCATCATATGCCCCGACTAAAGATACTTTATTCAGTGAACAAAGCGAATTGAATAAAATGGGCTACCGAATCAGTGGTGCTACTAGAAGTGAAAGGTGGAATGTTCTTAATAGAGCAGTCCCCGAGTTAGGACTTAGAAAAGTAGTTAGTATCATCAGTGCAAATATTAGGATAAGAAAAAAGCAATCAAATGGAGAACTGAAATATCAACATGCCATTGCAGAATGGGAATACGATCTGAGTCGTCTAAAGGGGAAGTATTACCACGGCGAATTCAAATGGCCAGAAGTTTAAAAATTATTCTCATGATAAACCAATCAGTTCGTTCATTCGAGAACAATTTGTTTGGTTTTTTTGTATGCCAATGGTTATCTGGAAAATTCATTTACATTTAATTAAATATGATGAAATGTATCGAAGTTGATCTACTCAATTTTTAAAATGACAGAATGCATATATATAAACAATAAGTGACTTTTAACTTGATAAATACTTTCGAGATTGGATTAAGTTTGAAGTTTAATAGTGTATAAAATTATGGTGAAAATCAAGTGAAAAATAACAACAGTAACTTAAAAGAAAGTAATAAATATTTTAGTGAACAATAAGACTAGAGTGTTATAATATTTTAAAAAACAAATGTTAATTTTATACATTTAAGAAAAAGGAGGATTACTATGAAGAAAATATTGATGTTCCTAGTCTTGGCAGTTGCAATTGCTACTATTACAGCTTGTACTGATGAAGAAAATCCTAACGTACTAAAGGTAGGCAAGTCTTCTGATGAACTCGGGGGAGAAAATTATGAGACAGTCATATCTGAATTGGAACAAACAGGCTTTACCAATATTGAAACTAAAGTATTAGATGATTTAATTACTGGTTGGCTAACCGAAGATGGAGAAATTGAAAAAATAGAGATTGATGGAGATACAGATTTTAGCGCAAATGATAGCTTCCAAAAAGACTCCGAAATAATCGTTACATATCATACATTTCCAAAGGAAGAGAAAAGCGATACTGAATCTGCTGATAATAAGAGTACTGAGTCGGTTGAAAAATCAACCAACCTAGAATCTGAAGAAATCAATGAAGAAGAAAAAAGTGATACCGCAGGCACTAGTGAAGAGAGCTCTGAAACAGCTAAAAAAATAACCAGTAATACAGCAGCGAAAAGCAGCCAGACGATATTAACATCAGAAAATAATGAAGATCTTGCCGCTCTCTTATCAGTTAACGATACTAACGATTCAAGTGTCAGTGTATTTGCAAAAAAATATGCAGGTAGAACCATTGAATTTGATGGATATATTGCACATATGATTCCACATGATACATACACGACAAGATACGACATATTAATTAATACGGGCGATTATGGTGAAACAACATATGATGGACCAGATTTTAAGTTCGAAGATGTTAATATTTTTGATTTAAATCTTACTGGTTCTGAAATACCTGAAACCATTGGTATGGGACAAAATTTACGTATTACTGCTGTGGTTGAAGAGTATAACGAAAATCCTGGGCTATTCTTTCTTAATCCAATTTCTACTGAAATTAGATAAAAGTCATTCTTTATGAGGAAATACTACCCAAACTATGGCTAAGAAACGTGAAAATGAATTTTCAATGTTAAAAAGTTGATGATCGAACATTTAAGTGATAGTGCCAAATGTAGGCTCTATTTTGTAGAGTTCATTATTAATAAAATTGCTACACATCCTTAGAGGTAATTATCGTTAAAAGTGTTGATTGGTTCGTAAAAGGTCGCTTCTAAAGCGACCTTTTTTCTATTGAAACACCGTATCCTTAAGGCAGAAAGAAACTTTGAGGAGGAAAATGAAATGAAAAAGCAAACGACAGAATTGGTGTTTATTCTCGACAAAAGCGGTTCGATGGCGGGGCTGGAAAAGGATACGATCGGAGGATTCAACGCATTGATCGACAAGCAGCGCAAGCTCCCGGGCGAGGTCCGTGTCACGACAGTGCTGTTCAATCAAGGCTATGAACTGCTCCATGACCGAATTGAGCTCGAGGGCATTTCCCTAATGACCGAAAAGGATTACGAAGTGGGCGGCATGACGGCCTTGCTCGATGCGGTCGGTTCGACCATTCAAAAGATCAGCAATGTCCAAAAAAGCACGATGCAAGACCAGCAAGCCGACAAAGTGATGTTCGTTATCACCACGGACGGCCTGGAGAATTCCAGTTGTGAATACACATACAAGAAGATTCATGAAATGATTGCTACGAAGAAACAAGAAGTGGGCTGGGAGTTCATTTTCCTCGGCGCCAACATCGATGCAGTCGCCACCGCACGGCAATTCGGAGTCGACGAGGAACACGCAGTAAACTATCATGCCGACGCGAAAGGCACCGAGTTGAATTATCAGGTGTTGAGCGAAGCCGTGACGTCTTTCCGGACGGGGAAAAAGATTGATCGGGAGTGGAAGAAAGAGATTGAGAGAGATTTTGAGTCGCGAGGGAAGAAATGAATTTCATCATATGCTTAGCAAAATATCGCTTTAAATGAGCTGCGAAAATGCATGAAGAATAAGCCAACTCCATTAACGGAGCGGCTTCTTCATGCATTTTTATTTCCAATTTTAAATAATCATAATTATGTGCGACACAGTGACAATCCGGGAACAAAGAGGAATCCGTGCGAGAAAAGTGGAAATAGTGAAATACAAAATGGAGCGGTTGGCGTACTGTCAAGCGAAGCTGGAAAGGCAGTCGTCAAGTTAGGAAAAGAGATCTCACTTCATCATCTCGACAGCAGTTTAGTCGAACGACAAGGGAGGACAGAAAATGAAAGCCATGGTCTGCACACGCTACGGCCCACCGGAAGTGCTGGAGCTGCAAGAGCTGGAAAAGCCGGTACCGAAAGCTGATGAAATCCGAATAAAAGTCCGGGCATCCACTGCATCTGCTGGGGATTGCGAGATGCGAAGCTTTTCATTTCCGTTGTTTCTGTGGATTCCGTTGCGCTTGTTTTTCGGTGTGCGCAAACCGAGAATGAACGTATTGGGACAGGAGTTTGCTGGAGAAGTTGAATCTGTAGGGGAGAAGCAGACGCTATTCCAGAAAGGCGACCGAGTATTTGGATCGACTGAATTAAAGCTGGGAGCGAATGCCGATTATATTTGCCTTCCGAGCAGCTATGCCATCGTCCGCATGCCGGAAGGGCTCAGTTTTGAAGGAGCCGCCACAATCCCGACCGGCGGAATGAATGCCTTATTTTTTCTAAGGAAAGCTAAAATTCAGGCCGGCCAAAAAATGTTAATCATCGGAGCAGGTGGAAGCATCGGCACGATGGCCGTTCAACTCGCCAAACTTTCAGGAGCTAAAGTGACCGCTGTCGACAGCAAGGAAAAGTTGGATATGCTTTTATCCATTGGCGCGGACAAGGTAATGGATTATCAGCAAGAAGACTTTACTGCAAATGACGAAACTTATGACGTGATTTTCGATATCGTGGGGAAGGGATCTTTTTCAAAAACCATCAAATCTTTGAAGCCTAAAGGAATCTATTTGGTCGGGAATCCGGGAATGGGGGATATATTCAGGCGACTTGTGCCGGGAATGAAAGGCAGGAGAAAAATTATAGTGGCAGCGGCTGATTACAAGGCTGAAGATTTACGCTGCCTGAGCGAACTATTGGCAACAGGAAAGATCAAGGCGGTCATCGATCAAACATTTCCTCTTGAAGAGCTACGTCAAGCGCATCATTATGTGGAAAGCGGAGCGAAAAAAGGCAATGTCGTTATCAGTAATGAATAGCTGTGGAGCGCCTTATAGCGATTGAAAGCTAGTTGAAGATTTCTATCTGAAAATCAGAAAAAGAGGTGATTGATGATGGGAAGAACAGTTCTGCCCTTAATCAGGACGACTGCCAACTTGCTTATTTTCAGGTGGTTTCATATAAAAAAACAGCCAGCCGAAAGCACTGAGAAACATGATTCTTTGCAGAAGCCCCATGATGTCTGGGAATGCCATCATGCCAATGGAAATGATGATGGCAACGGCAGCCATCCCGAACGCTACGTATCTCTGCATTCCACAGCTTATAAAGCCATGGCCCATCGCCAAAAGGGTGAAGCTGAATCCCGTTGCGTTAGCAAAGAATGAATGCACGCCATCTTGAAATGGATCTGTTTGTACAGCATCAATCAAAGGCGCATGGTGAAAAAAGGCAGTCATGATGAGGCTGAGGCCGAAAGCGGCTCCAATAATTTGATGGTACCTGATCTTGCTCTGACACGTAACCCAAATCGTCGTTGCACCTAGAGCAATAAAAATGATGTTCATCAACCATGAATGAGGAGACCCTTGCGCCCCCAAATGGCTCGTGGTATTGCTCAATATTGAATAGCCCTCAAAACTGAAAAATGCCAAGCCGGTGGATATGATGATAAAAAAGATATAGGTGAACAACGAGAGTGTGATGGTTTTGTTCATGATAAGCGCCCCCTGGCAGTTGATTGCGAACATGGAGTTTCATCTTCAATTTCATTGCCTGGATAAGCAGAGCTTGTTAGTGAAAACCTGAACGATTTTTCCTATTCACGACAGCTTGTTTCCTATACCTTGTTATACCCTGACCAAGATCATTCAGGCTTTTATTAATACTGAACTAGATTCAACCGTTTTCCATAAATGAAGGTAATGAAATTAACATCAAAAAATGACCCCTGGCGATAACTGCCAAAGGTCATTTTTTATAGTGAAATTCATGTCAAACAGTCTCATATTCCGATTCCACTTGCTTCGCTGAACGATGTTTCAAAATCTGTGCGATATACCATAATGCGACAGCCAAAGTGATGACCGAACCGATCATGGCGGAGATGGTGTAGTCCATGTTCAAGCCTTCAGGTGCATAGAAGATGTACATGGAGACGACGCCAGTCATGAACATGGCCGGCACGCCGCTGATCCAGTGGAGTTTTGCGTTTTTCAGCAAGTACATCGTCGCGGTCCACAGCATGAAGGTAGCAACGACTTGGTTGGTCCAGCCGACGTAGCGCCACAAGAACGTGTAGTCGATGGTGGCCATGTAAAAGGTCGGGATGGCCAATGGAATCGTCAGCAAGAGAACTTTCACTTTTCCATCGGTGTTGGTGAACTTCGATACCAGGTCTCCTAAGATCATGCGCGACGAGCGTAGCGCGGTGTCGCCTGTCGTGATCGGCAAGATGATGACGCCGAAGATCGCCAGTATGCCGCCCATGGTGCCGAGCAGTGAAACCGAGATTTCGTTGACCACACCAGATGGTCCGCCAGCAGCGAGTGCTGCACCGAGTCCTTCTGTTCCGTTGAAGAAGGTCATGCCGGCCGCCGCCCAGATCAAGGCAATGATGCCTTCGATGACCATGGCGCCGTAGAAGATTTTACGGCCGTCTGTTTCTTTTTTCATCGTGCGGGCAATGATCGGGCTTTGCGTGCTATGGAAACCGGAAATCGCCCCGCAAGACACCGTGACCATAAGAAGCGGCCAAATCGGCAAATCTCCTGGATGCAGATTGTTTACGGTCAAATTCGGCATCGGTTTGCCGGAGAACACGAGCGCCACTGCGACCGCGATGGCCATGAACAATAAAATGCCGCCAAGTACAGGGTAGATCGGGCCGATGATGCGGTTGATCGGCAAAATGGTGGCGATGACGAAATAAGCAAAAATTAGGCCAAGTGCCACGATAAAGCTAAGCGGCGTGATTTGGGCAATCAATTGAGCGGGCCCTGCCGTGAAGGCAGCGGCTACCAATAGCATTAGCACCAACGATAAACCATTGATGAAGACTTTGGCGTTCTTTCCTAAATAGCGGCCGACGAGTGTAGGGAATTGTGCACCACCGTGGCGCATCGACATCATGCCGGAAAAATAATCGTGAACACCGCCTGCAAAAATACAGCCAACAACGATCCAGATAAATGCGACCGGCCCATATAAAGCGCCAGCTACAGCTCCGTAGATCGGGCCGAGCCCAGCGATATTCAACAGCTGAATCAAATTGCCTTTCCACCAGCTCATCGGTACATAATCAAGGCCATCTTTCTGGGCGTATGCCGGAGTTGGTGTCCGGTCATCGACTCCGAAGACCTTTTCGATAAACTTCGAGTAGAAGACGTAACCAAAAATTAAAAATGCGAGTGCAGCGAAAAATGTGATCATATACGTCTTCCTCCTGATGTCTGCGATATATTGTATAACACATGATAGCATCTTTTCTAATAAATTAAATACAATATTTCAAAAAAACTAATTTTTCTATTTATTTTTGGCAAACACATAAAATATTAATAAAACAAATAGAAATGAAAGCGTAAACAGTGGGTTTCGGGAACTAAAGATTATTTTTTGTATTTAAGACAGGCTAGTGACGGATGAGTTTTACTATTTTAAAATATGCTGGATGAAAGATATGGACTCTTCTTCTAAGCTAGTTGAATTGAGATATATCGTGTGGGGATTGTATGTGACACAAGGACAGCATTCGACTATGCTTAAACTAAGCCAAGTACATAAAGAAAAGAGGAATTGATTATGAAATTCGGCATCATTGGAACGAATTGGATCACCGATCGATTCATCAAAGCAGCGCAGCAACATCCTGATTTCCGCATCGGCGCCGTGTATTCGAGAAGCGAAGAGACCGGACGGGTGTTTGCCGGAAAATACGGGGTAGAGTCGGTTTATACCGATATGGAAGGGATGTTCCGAGACGGCGCACTCGATGCTGTCTATATCGCGTCACCGAACGCTTTTCATGCACAGCAAAGCATACTCGCCATGCAACACGGCGTGCACGTGCTGTGTGAAAAGCCGGCTGTCGTCAGCCTCGATGAGATGGATAGTGTAATTGCCGCATCACGGGAAACTGGCATGACGTATATGGAAGCGATGAAGTCGACTGTGACGCCGACCTTCCTGCGTCTCAAAGAAGACTTGCATAAGATCGGTCCGGTCCGCCGATATGTTTTCCATTACAACCAGTATTCATCGCGCTACGATAAGTACAAAGAAGGCATTATCGAAAACGCCTTCAAGCCCGAACTCGGCAACGGCGCGAAAACGGACCTCGGCGTCTATGGCCTGGCGCCGCTCGTTCATCTCGCTGGAGAACCACAGTCTGTATTGCGCAACCGCTATTTATTGTCGACCGGTGCCGAAGGGCAAGGCAGCATGATCCTCGATTACGGCGAAAGCGAAGCGATCGTCATGTACTCGAAGATTTCGGATTCGTATTTGCCGAGTGAAATCCAAGGCGAAGACGGCGTCATTGAAATCGACAAAATCAGCGACCCGAAGCACGTGCTCATTAAATACCGCGACGGCACGACAGAAGACATTTCCGTTAAGCATGACTTTGATACGATGTATTACGAAGTTGCCGAGTTTATTGATTGCGTGCAAAACGGCCGCATAGAATCGGCGATCAACACGCACGAGATCTCTCGGCAAGTGACCGAGCTTTTGCTTTAATAGAGAAAAAAGCTAACTAAAAAACCGCTTTTCCCGTCCAGAATGTATGGAAGGAAAAGCGGTTTTTGGGTTGAAATAAGTTAACTAAGAGAGGTATCAGTGAACTGATCATCTATACTCTAGATTCTAGATGTAAGATATGGAGCAAAAACATGGAGACTCCCGCAGGAAAGCGGAGTGTTTTTGCGGAATATAAAAAGCTGAGTTTCATTATTTTAACTTATTCATTCAATCAATTTCCACATGCACTTCCACGCCAAAATGATCGGAAACAAGAGGCTTGTGGTCGCCGTTGAAGATGACCTTGGAGGTTTTGACGGTTACGGGTTCCGTGGACAGGATCAAATCGATGCGCAAGTCTTGCTTGTTTTCGCTCCAGCCGGCGATTTTGCCTTTGACGGTGATGCCGGCATCTTTTTCTTCCGCCAATGTGTACGTGTCATGAAGGCCATGGGCGAGCAAATACTCATAGCCCTCTCGCTCGAGCGAGGCGTCATTATTGAAATCGCCCATCAAAAAGGCGTGTACATCATTTCTCATATGTTCCATGAGCTGGTCGGCTTGGTGTTTGAACGGTTCTTCTGTATCGTGCCACCAGCCGGTATGGCAGGAATAAAAAGTGATGGGCCGGTCTGCGTAATGGACGGTCGCACCGACGATTTTCCGCGTTTTCGGGGAATGCATGTCGGTGCTTTGGCTGACGAAGAACGAATGCTCTTCGATGACCGGATGGCGCGTCAAGATCACCAAGCCTTCTTCGTAGCGCCCGTACACGAGGTGAGAAAAATCCCACACGATGGAATAGCCAGTGACGCCTAATTGTTCCATTTCCTGAAGCAGGACGAGTGCGTAATTGTCCGATTTGACGTGATGTTCTGCGGTATCGTCGATTGACTGATTGACTTCCTGCAAAGCGATGACGTCATATTGTTTTTCTGCGATGGCCTCAGCCAAATGGCGAATCTTGTCCATCTGGTTTTCTTCATGCCATGCATGGCAATTCAATGTCAGTAGTTTCATGGATTACATCCTCCAAAGCTATTAGTTATTAAAAAAACCGGACCGATGCGAATAGATTCGCACAGATCCGGGAGTGTTGATCAGGATAATGTCTCTTTAGATTTGTTCCGTTCCCGGTGTGATGTCAATGAGGTTTTTCGTATTCGCCTCTCTATGGCCGGACGCTTTGACTTTCACGGTTTGCCCTTCTTGAAGGCTGGTGAAAACAATTGGCGTGATGATCGATGGTGCATGTTCGCTAATATAAGCCAAATCCATTTCCATCAATAATTGGCCTTGTTGCACGAAATCTCCTTGCTCGACGTGAGCCGTGAAGCCTTCGCCTTTCAGGTGGACCGTATCGATGCCGATATGGATGAGCATTTCGGTTCCGTCGTCCGATTTCAAGCCGATTGCGTGTTTGGTCGGGAATAATGTCACGACTTCACCATTCACTGGCGAGAACACTTTGCCTTCAGACGGTTTGATCGCAAAGCCGTCGCCGACCATTTTACCGGAGAATACTTGGTCCGGAACATCGGTGATCGGCAGGATATCGCCGGTGATCGGAATGGCGAAATCAAGAGCGCCTAGACGGACCGGTGCATCTCCACCGTCTTTTGCCTGGTCGATGATCTGGGATACATCTTGTTTCGTGCGCGGCGTTTTGCCGTTGATGATGTCTTGCATTTGCCCGCGCAAGTTATCCGAGACCGGACCGAAGATGGCTTGGATGTTATTGCCGACTTCCATCACGCCGGAAGCACCGAGTTTTTTCAATTTATTTTTATCGACTGCGCCTTTATCCGCAACACTGACGCGAAGGCGGGTAATGCAGGCATCGAGATGGGTGATGTTTTGCTGACCGCCCATCGCTTGCAAGATTTCGTAAGGCAGTTCACCGGCAACGGCTTCATCGCCGTCTTCGTTTTCTTCTTCGTCTTCACGGCCCGGTGTCATCAAGTTGAATTTTTTGATGGCGAAGCGGAAGCCGAAATAATAAATGACGGCGAAGAACAAGCCGACGACGATGACCCAGAACCATTCCGTTCTGCCCGGCATAACGCCGAACAGCAGGAAGTCGATAAGGCCGCCGGAGAAGGTCATGCCAATTTTAACATTCAGCAAATGCATGATCATAAATGACAGGCCAGCGAATACAGCGTGGATCCCGAACAATACAGGTGCTACGAACAAGAATGCGAATTCAAGCGGTTCTGTGATGCCTGTCAAGAATGAAGTGAGTGCAGCTGACGCCATGATGCCGCCAACGACTTTCTTGCGTTCAGGACGAGCACAGTGGTAAATCGCCAGCGCCGCAGCCGGAAGGCCGAACATCATGAACGGGAATTTCCCTGTCATGAATGTGCCGGCAGTGAATTCGACGCCGTCACGCAGCTGTTCAAAGAAGATGCGCTGGTCGCCGCGGATGATTTCGCCTGCGGCATTTGTATACGAGCCGAATTCAAACCAAAACGGCGAATAGAAAATATGGTGAAGCCCGAAAGGAATTAACGCCCGTTCAGTGACGCCGAAGACAAAGGCGGCGAGTGTCCGGTTTGTTTCAAGCATGAAATGTGACAAGGCATTCAAACCGTTCTGTGCGAAAGGCCATACGAGGAACATGACTATGCCGAGAAACAATGCCGAGAAAGCCGTGACAATCGGGACAAAGCGTTTGCCTGCGAAAAATCCGAGGAATTGCGGCAAATTGACATTGTAGAATTTATTGTACATGGCCGCTGCCAATATCCCGACGATAATCCCGCCGAAGACGCCGGTCTGCAATGTGGGAATCCCCAACACCATGGCATAGGCCGGGTCTGAGGTCATTTCAGGGGTAATGCCGCCAATCGCTTTCATGGCGACGTTCATGATCAAATAACCGATGATCGCGGCAAGCCCTGCGACGCCGTCACCGCCAGCGAGGCCGATTGCGACGCCGACTGCAAAGAGCAGCGGTAAGTTATCGAATACGACACCGCCGGCTTCCGCCATGACGAAGAGCAATGACTGGACCCAAGGAGTGCCGAAAAATGGTACCGCTTCCACAAAGGAGTCTTGTGAAAAGCTCGTGCCGAATGCCAGCAATATACCGGCTGCAGGAAGAAGTGCTACGGGCAGCATCAATGCCTTCCCGACTTTTTGAAGCGTTCCGAATAAGTTAAAAGACATAAAAACTCCTCCTTCATTTTTGTTGTTTTGAAACGGATGAGGCCAGATTGATTGTAACGATGGGAAGTTGATCCATACAAAAAAGGCATGAGCGGAAAAGGCACCGTCAAAAAAAGGAGGGATTCCCCTTTGAATGAGTGTTGTACCTTTTCATACTCATGCCTGATCGAATCAGTAACACGTATGAATTAGTTTGTATGTGTTAAGCGCTGCAGGTGAATTGTTAGATAAAGCACTTCCGCTTCGTCTACAGGCTTGTTTAATTGGTTTTGCATCACTTTGATCAGCTTCCAAGCCAGATTATAGCACACGGGGTATTCGGCTTTCAATACCTCTTGCAGTTTATTTTCATCGCCCAGCGATTCGCCTTGGTGGATGCGGTCGATCGCCCGGTGCAGATGTTGGATCAAGCGGTGGTAATTGACATTGTCTTTGCTCAAATCGACTTTCAATCCGCTTTCAATCAATTGGGTCAGCTGCGAGATGAGCGCGTGGTCGCGGTTGATATCGCGTAACGGTTTATCGGTTACGGCGCTATGGATGTGGAGTGCGATAAAACCGATTTCACCTTCCGGAAACACGATGCCCAGTTGGCGTTCGAACTCTTTCACGACGCTTTTTGCCACCTGATATTCTTTCGGATACAAAGACTCGATTTCAAACAGGAAAGAGTTGGAGAACTGCATGTTTTGTTGGATCCGCTTGATGGCAAAAGATAAATGGTCCGTCAATGCGACGTGAATGTGTTCATTCAATGTTTTGTCCATTTGCGCTTCGATGAACAAGAGCTGATCATTGATAAACGCGATAAGGTCTTCGTCGATATGTGGAACGAGATTGACGTACTGTTCTTTTTCCGTCTCGTCTTTTAACAGGAAAGTCTTATCGGCGTGGTCAAACGAAATGACATCGCCTTTTTTCTTATTAAAGCCAAGGCCATTGCCGATCAAGACGACTTCCTTATAGGCATCGTGGCGGGCGATCACGACGTTGTTGTTCAATACTTTCTCGATGGTCAATAGCTGTTCCATGATATCCTCCGTTCAAAAAACGCCTCGATGTACTACGTATATTCAAGTTATACAGGAAATGGGCATAAGAAAACAAGTGGTGGGTTGTGGCGGGTTGCGTCGGTGTCCCTGTGCAAGGCACAATTCGGACGGCAGGCAATAGTTAGGAAAGCCGCCGGGACTGGGGTTGTTTGTTGGGATGTAGTGCCGGCATCCCTGTGCAAGACACAATTCTGCCGAATGCATATGGCCTTACAGCATTGAAAAACCAGCAAATCAAGACGCGATTCGCTGGTCGTTATAGTTAATCAAAGTGGTGGTTCAGGGAGTCCGGTTGCTGGTGTGTGTCAGCTTATTGCTGTCATTGGCGGAGCGGGCATTGTCTTTGAATGATTGGTTTTTCTGGTCTTGAGAATCGAAATCTTGCTTTCCGGCAGTTCCTTTGTTTTTCTTCCCGAGAAGCTCGTTCATTTTTTGGATGTTCTTTTCTTGTGCCGATGATTTTTTGCCGCTCATGGTAATCTCCCTTTCAATTAACAGTTTGTAGTAGTATTCCCTAATCGAAATGGAGCTAAACAAAGGAAGAGCTGGTAGCTTCGGTCCCTGTGCACCACACAATTCAGGAGGGGAAAACCTTGATGCAGCGGCATTTTGATGTAGAAATGTCCCTGTGCAAGACACAATTCATCCGCACAAGACACAATTCTGTGCGATTCATTCCAGGAAACCGTTTCGCCGGCTGGTAAAAACGGGAAGATAGAAAGAAAGAGGCACATATTGCCAGTGACTATTATCTTTCAGGAGGATGAACTTATCATGAATGAAAGCACATTGAAGAAAACCAA
Organism: Planococcus dechangensis; assembly: GCF_042654465.1. Lineage (NCBI taxonomy): Bacteria > Bacillati > Bacillota > Bacilli > Caryophanales > Caryophanaceae > Planococcus > Planococcus dechangensis. The sequence goes on from NZ_JBHSGL010000015.1 coordinate 184,724, forward strand.
GCTTTTCACCTTATTAAATCTAGTGGCCTATTTTGCAACACTCGGTGTGAATTACCTTGGATCATCCGGGTTTTTCAATGGCAATACGCAAAAAGACATCTCGGATAAATACATGACGCTTATCTCGCCGGCACCGTTTACGTTTTCCATTTGGGGTGTCATTTATAGTTTGGTGCTGATTACGCTGGTTTACTTATTCATCAAAAGGAAAGACCAGAATGTCAGCCGGCTCGTGTTGTTGATTTCGCCTTTGTTCATTGCGAGTTCGCTATTCAATATGGGATGGATCGTGGCATTTTCGTATGAATGGCTGGGCATCTCGACGCTGTTGATTTTGGGCTTATTGTTTTCCTTGCTATTCATTGTGGAAAGAGTTTATAAAAACCGTTTTGAATTTCCTTCTACGCTTGCGGGACTCGCATTCACCTTATATGGTTCCTGGGTGTTTATCGCGACGATTGTCAACATCTCGCTATTCTTGGTGCAGCTGGAGTGGAACGGGTTCGGGATTTCTGATTCCATCTGGACAATGATCGTATTGGGGATTGCCGTGGCATTTGTGTTATTTTACTTGTCGCGTTTCAAAAATGCAGTCTTTCCGATTCCGATCGCTTGGGCGTTCTTCGGAATTTATAGTGCTTATGCAAGCGGACAGCTTGACCCTGCCATGTCCACTGCTATTCAAGGCATACTGTTGGCAGGCATCGCGATTTTCTTGATTGCCGTTGTGTGGAGATTCATTAAAAATGGAAATGCGCTTTTCCCTAGGCACGCGGCTTGATGAACTAATAATCGCTTCGCTGAAAGGTACGAAGTGATTCGCAAGACTTGAGGTGTCTTGTGAATATTTTCAATTGGGTGGCGAGCATATGGAAATCATTGAACTAAATGAAAGAAACAACCTGTTTGAAAAAGCCGTGTACGTTTTTTGGCAGCAATGGGGCAACGACAACAATTTTAAATTTTACGAAGATGCGATGATTCATTCACGCAGTGATTCAGCGGAACTTCCGTGTTTTTATGTGGCGATAGAAGACGGCGACATCATCGGCACCTATGCCTTGTTAAGAAATGACCTGAACAGCCGGCAAGATTTATGCCCATGGCTCGCCTGTCTTTTCGTCAACGATAAATGCAGGGGCCGTGGAATAGGCGCCGAATTACTTCGTCATGGCCTGCAACAAGCGGCGAAAAAAGGCTATGATAAGCTATATTTATCGACCAATCTGGATGGCTATTATGAGAAATACGGCTGGCAAAACAGCGGCATTGTCTACGGGGCAAGTGGCGACTGTATTAAGCTGTATGAAAAAGACACGGATGTTCGAACAAGTGAATGATGAAAAGCTAAAAATAGCCGAACGAGAGCATCCCAATCAGGGCGCTCTCGTTCGGCTTAAATTGTGTGGTGCACAGGGACGAGATCAGGTGTGAGGAAGAGATAAACTCCGTTATATCAACGTTCTCAGTCTTCTCCTGATGATTGAATTGTGTCATGCACAGGGACAGAAACAGAAGCAGCAGAAGAAGAAGCGGTAACCGGAACGGAAATATGCCGGAAGCTCGCCACATCGAACAATCCGCGGTCGGTCAATTTCAAATGAGGGATGACCGGCAGCGACATAAACGACAAGGTGAGAAAGGCATTGAAATGGGTCGGGGCACCGATCTGCAAGAGGCTGTCATCGAGCGTTTTGAGCTGATCATAAACCACTGGGAATGCTTCGCCCGACATCAATCCGGCAATCGGCAGCGACAAACTGGCCAACACTTCGCCGCCTTGGACAATGACAAGGCCGCCTTGCAGTTGATGAAGGGCTTCGATTGCTGCAAGCATATCTTCGTCATTCGTTCCGACCACAATCACATTGTGTGAATCATGCGCGACAGTGGTCGCGATGGCGCCATTTTGCAGGCCGAGCCCTTTGACGATGCCGAGGCCGATATTGCCGGTCGCCCGGTGGCGTTCGATGACAGCGATCTTCAGCAAGTCTTGGGCGGGATTCGACATAAAGAACCCATCGACGACCGGCGTTTCTCCTATTATATGTTCCGTGATCAGTTTGTTCGGGTTGATGCCGATGATATGTGCAGTCGTGCTCGTGCCCATCGGAATCTGCAAGCTATCTGTGGACAACTCAGCAATGCGCACTGTATCCCGCACCGCTGAGCTGTCACTGTCTTTGTTCACAGGTCCCACATAGCGTCCGTTTTGAGCCGCCAATTGCCCGCCCTTATAAACTGCCGCAATGGTGAAGTCTTCTAGGCTGTCGAGCAGCAGAAAGTCAGCGTCATAGCCCGGGGCAATGGCGCCTTTTTGGCGCAGCCCGAAGCATTGCGCGGCATTGAGAGTGGCCATCGAAATGGCGGTAATTGGGTGAAGGCCGTATTGGATGGCGGTGCGGACGTTATGGTCGACGCTGCCTTCATCGATCAGATCATCTAGGTGTTTGTCGTCAGTGCAGAACAAGCAGCGCTGCGCGTTTTGTTCAGTCACCCCTTCAAGAAGCGCTTGGAGGTCTTTCGCGACCGATCCTTCGCGCAGCATGACATATAGGCCGCGCTCGAGGCGAGCGGTCATTTGTTCTTTCGTCACACATTCATGATCTGTCAAAATGCCGGCTGTGCCGTACACATTGATGTCGTTTTCCGTGAGCCCAGCAGCGTGGCCGTCGATTTGCCAGCTCAGCAATAGTTTATCAAGCATTGCTCCGTCGCCGTTCAGTACTGCTGGGAAATCCATCACTTCTGCCAAACCGAGCACCGAATCGCGCCCGATGAAAGGAAGCAAGTCTTCAGCGGATAGCTCGGCGCCCGCATTTTCAAAAGGAGTCGCCGGAACGCAGGACGGCAGCATCATCTTAATATCAAGCATGGCCAACTCTGAATCTTTCAGCATGAATTCAAGTCCCGCTGTTCCGCTGACATTGGCGATTTCGTGCGGATCGGTGATGACCGTCGTGACGCCGTGGGGGAGCACAACTTGTGAAAACTGCTGTGGCGTCACCATGGACGATTCGATATGGACGTGGGCATCGATCAAGCCAGGCGCGATGAACTTTCCACTCGCATCGATTTCCTGCACCCCTTCATAGTCGCCGATCCCGACAATCACGCCGTCCGTGATTGCCACGTCATCAGTCGTCAGACTTTTCGTGAAGACATTGACGATGGACGCATGGCGAATGACAAGGTCTGCTTTTTTCTGCTTGTTGGCGACAGCGATTCTGTTTTTCAGTTGTGCTTTTTTCATGATTATTCGGGCTCCTTTGTCTTCTCGCATCGGGATGGAGGGCGATTTAAGTTGTGCTCTATTGTACAGCAGACTGGCCACAAGCTCTAGTGAAAAAGAAAAAATTTGTCCCTGTGCACCACACAATTTGGACTATGAAAAACGCGCGAGCAGTGGAGTTGAGTGTGAAACCGTCCCTGTGCACGACACAATTCAAAAGTGAGGACATTAATAAAAGCTCAACGCTGTAGTCTAATGGATGATAGAACCTTCAGCTTTTCAAGATTGAAAAATAGCCGAACAAGAGATCCAGTTTTGGATGCTCCTGTCCGGCTATTTTTAACTGAACATATTAATGGAAGTGATAATGATTGGCATCGCAAAGACGTCAATCAGGAACGCCCCGACAATCGGGACAACGAGGTAGGCTTTTTGGGATTGGCCGTATTTCGAGACGATGGCTTCCATATTGGCCATGGCATTCGGTGTCGCGCCGAGTCCGTGTCCGGTGAATCCACCGACCATAACAGCTGCATCGTAGTCCTTGCCGAGTAAGCGGAACAACACGAAGATGCCGAAGAAGGCGATGAACAGCACTTGCACTAGAATGATAAGGAGAAGCGGAAGTGCCAGTTCTGCAACTTCCCAGAGCTTAATGCTCATAAGCGCCATTGACAGGAAGATGCTCAAAGTGATGTCGCCAATGATGCCGATCGTTTTCATTTCAATGACATTCTCATTGAGGCGATCTAAGAGATTTCGGACGATGACAGCAACGAACATAGCGCTGACATAACCCGGCAATGCAAATTCTGTGACCGTCGTGAACCATTCACCAAGGTAAGAACCGAGCGCCATACAGAAACCGATGACGAATAATTGAACCATAAAGACGCGCGACGTAATCGGAGCGGCAAATGAAGATAAAGGATTTTTTGGTTTCGAAGACGAGAGATCCAATTCGTGTTCAGTCGATTTCAAGTTGTATTTATTGATGAGGTGTTTGACGATTGGTCCGCCGATAAGTCCACCTGCCACCAGCCCGACTGTCGCTGCGGCTAAGCCGATAGAGAGTGCGCCTTCAACGCCCATCTCCTCTATAGTCGTCCCGAATGCCGTGGCCGCACCGTGGCCGCCTTCCATTGATACGGCACCGACCATCACGCCAATCAATGGATCAAGTTTTAATAGAGATGCTAAGGAAATGCCGATAGCGCTTTGGACAAGTGCCAGAAAGCCGCAAGCCAACCAGTAGATGACGAGCAGCTTGCCGCCGAGTTTCACTAAGGCAAAGCTTGCGCCAAGCCCCACTGTGGTGAAGAAGGTCAGCATGAATAGTCCTTGCAGTGAGGTGTCGAGCGTTACTTCTGCCAGGCCGAGACCTCTTAGTATAGTAAGCACAGCGGCAACAAGAAGACCGCCGACAACTGGTGCCGGTATGCAGTACTTCTCGAGGATTTTGATTTTGGAATTTAGATAAGAGCCAATCATGAATACCGCAAGAGCGAGAAAGATCGTGGTCACTTGATTTAATTCAATAAGCATGCTGTCACTCCTTTTCTATCACTTTGTCAGCAAAGCCATCCATCGCTTCTGCGATTAGGTAAGCTGCCAACTTCACTGTTTTTCCGTTTTCATCGAGCAATGGGTTTACTTCCGAAATATCAAAGCTCCGTGTGTTTTCTTTCCGGGTAATATAGCTGATTAACCCCCGAACAACAAGGGGGTCTAAACCGAATGGTGCAGGTGCGCTGACACCGGGTGCTGCAGAAGCCGCGATGGAATCTGTACACAGTGTCAAGAGTACGTAATCGTGATTATGGCAGAAATCATCGATTGCTAATTTGGTCGCGCATTCAGTCGAAAGATTTTCTGCCAGTATATACTGGCATCCGAGCTTGTCTGCTTTATTGAATAAAGCTTTCGTGTTGCCGAAGGATTGAATGCCGAGCACAAGATAGCCCGCGTTGATATCGGTTTCGAGAATTTGCCTGAACATCGTACCGGAAGACGGGGCATCTGCTTCGCGCATGTCGAAATGGGCATCGATGTTGATCAATCCAAGCTTTTTGTCGGCACCGATAAATTGACGAGCGCCGAGGTAATGGCCATACAAGGTTTCATGACCCCCGCCAAGAATAATAGGAGTGGTAGAGCGTTTTAGTAAATTTTCGATATGATTTCCCAGCTCCCGCTGTGCGCTTTCCAGTCGTCCATCCTCACATATGATATTGCCTGTATCGATCAATTTTTGGTATTTTTCAAAATGGTAAGGAAGGGCTGCTAACGCTTTACGGAGTTCATCCGGAGCGTGTTTCGCACCGAGTCGGCCTTCATTCCGGCGGACGCCTTCGTCGCATTCGAATCCGACGATTGTAAAGGCTTGTTTCCTGTCCGCTAATTCCTCGGTATTTTTGAATTCGACAACTTGATGAAAACGGAAGCTGTCGAAATCTGTTTTACTATCTATTCGTCCTTGCCATAACCGGCTATTTGCTAACTGGTACATAGTCATCGCCTCCCTAAGAAATGTCTGAAAATACAGTGTAATAGTAGTGTAAAAGAGTTATTCTATTATTACTAATACCAAAAATTTATATTTCTATAGTTTAAAACTATAGAGGAGGCAGACTATGAACATGCGGCATTTAATCTATTTCACGACATTAATCGAAGAAGGGACATTCACAAAGGCAGCAAATGTGTTGCACATTGCACAGCCCTCGCTCAGCCTGGCCATTAAAAACCTGGAAAAAGATTTAGGGATTATTTTGTTTGACCGAAAAAAGCGGGAACTCACGCTGACGCGGGAAGGCGAAGTCTTGCATGCGGAAGCGAAAAAGCTGCTTAATCACATGGGGCATGTCGAAGAAGAAATGAAGCGTCTTCAGCAACAAGGCCCAATGGAGCTATCGGTCGGGATGATCGAATCCTCTAAGTTTTGGCTGCCGAAAGTGTTGAAGACCATGAAACAAGAATATCCGGAGCTTCATATTGAAATTGTCGAAGTACTAGGTTTGCAAGACATTAATAAAGCCATTAAAAATTATGACATCCACTTTGCCATCACTAATCAGTTGATTTCTGAAAAGGAAGTGGAAGTCCAGCCAATCTATCAGGAAAAATTCGTTGCACTTCTCCCACTAGGGCACACACTCGAGGGACAAGAAACTATCTCTGTAAAAGAGTTGAGCGGAGAAGAATTTATCATTTTCAAAGAAGGTTTCCAAACGCGGGAAGACATTCTAAATATCTTCCGGCAAGGAGGATCAAGACCGAATATCCAAATCGAAGTCGAGCGCTTCGAAACAGCATGCAGCTTTGTCGAGGAAGGGCTTGGGGTAACCTTCGTCCCAGAGAATTATATCCAATCTGAGCGCGATAAAGGCTTCACTGTTAAGAAGATTCAAGAGAGCAATATCACTCGCACTGTTTATCTCGCGTATGACAGAAGCCGGTATTTGCCGCCGTTGGTGATGCGTGCGATTGAATTAGTGGAGGAATTTTTCAACTGACCTTTGACCTTTGTCCCTGTGCACGACCTTTGTCCCTGTGCACCAAACAATTTAGACCACAGAAAACCCTATGGCAGTGGAATTGGGTATGAAACCGTCCCTGTGCACGACACAATTCAATTCTAAAGTCAGAACCTGGGAACTATCGCAATCTGGCAAAAAGGTGGTAACATATCAACAAGAAAAAGAATTCAGAGAATTGCCACGGAGATGGGCAAATCGAGCGTGCCAAGCAGAGAGAGATGGCGTAAGGCTCGGTGTGTGTCGATGAGTTTCATTGGATGGGGGGAAGATCATGGGAGAAGTGTGCAAGGTTCTGATTGTTGATGATGAAATGTTGATCAGACAAGGGATCATCAATTATATTGCCTGGGAACAAGAGGGCTTTCACATTGTCGGGGAAGCTTCTAACGGCAAGGAAGCGATGCAATTGATTGCTGAATGTTCTCCGCATATTGTCATCACGGACATCGTCATGCCGATTATGGACGGAATCGACTTGGTCAAAGAAGGAAAAAAACAATTTCCTGATACCGAATTCATTGTCTTGAGCAGCTTTGAAGATTTTAATTACGTGCGCTCGATGTTCCAGAACGGCGTCGCCGATTATATTTTAAAGCCGAAGCTGAACGGACCTGAATTATTGAAGATTTTAAACCGGGTCGTGAGCCGGATTTCCGGTTTCCAGCATTGCGTGATGGCTGCGCAAGCGGAACCTACTGTCGAGGAGATGCTGGAAGGATTGGTACAAGGCTCCAGTTTGCCTGCAGATCAGGAAGCGCTGTCCAAAGTAATGACGAACAGTGAATTTATGTTAGTGGCCGTCCGTGGAAAAAACCTGGATCCGGCTCAGTTGAAAACGGCTATGGAGCGTTCCGTTTTGGAAGAATTGCCGATTTTCACATTGAACACCAACGGAGCAGAAATATTGCTATTGCTCAATTTCAATCCGCATCAGCTGACAGGCATCAAACAGGCCATCAAGCAGCAGGCTGCCCAATCGCAAGAATCGACGTGGATGATGTGTGAGCCTTTCGATGACTTGGCCGACCTGAAAAACATTCACGATGAAGGCTGTTTGATGATGAAAAAGTATGCGTTTTATTTGCCGGATACGAAGTTGTTCGTCTATGACGAAGTGCCGCCGGAAAATGAAAAGCAAGCCAATTTCGACTTGAATCATTTTATCGAGATGTTCAAAGACCGTTTGTTCAATTCGGCGTTTACGTATTTACAAAACCACGTCGATTATTTGGCGGGACGCTATAACAACGACAGCTTTGAATTCAAATCGTTTTTAGGCAATATCGTCTTTAATATAGTCGTTTTATTGGATGCGATGAAATACGACACGCAAGAGCTCGAGCAGAAAAAATACAGTTATTTCTCGACGATTAATGAAGCTACGAATATCAATGAAGCGTTGAGGATGCTCAATACTTTCCTCGAAGAAGTAAAGGGAATCATCCACTTGGGGGACAAAGCAAGTGAATCCAACAACCTGGATAAGATTTTGGAGTATATCGAACTTCATTACACGGAGCCGCTGCGTTTGTCTGAAATCGCTAACCATTTCCACTTTAATGCATCGTATTTGTCTTCTTATTTCAGTACGCACCATAAAGAAGGCTTCAGCGAATACTTGAACCGCGTGCGCATCAAGAAGTCAATGGAATTGCTGGAAAACAGCACCGTCTCCATCTCGAACATCAGCGGCATGGTCGGCTATTCGGAGCATAGTTATTATTGCAAAGTGTTTAAACGCATAACCGGGATGTCTCCAGGCAGCTATCGAAAGGAGCTCCAAATGCGCCATGAAAATGAAGAAAAGGGCCTTACTCATCTTAAGGAATAACAGCTTGTTCATTAAAATGTTCCTGATTATGGTCATCAGTATCGTAGCGGTGTCCTTATTGATCACGTTCAGCTCGATCCGGATGTCCTCGGATTTGTTTATGGACACGTTTAGCATTTCGAACACGAAAGCATTGGAACAAATCGAAACCGAATTCGAAAACTATAGCTTTGCTATCGTAGCTGCTACAAATGAGGTGCAAAACAACGGCACCATCAAACGCGTATTGACGCAAACGAACGCCACCACGTTGGAAACGTATAGCTCCTACCACGACATCAGCGAGCAAATCGAACGCATCTACCGGACCGTCGAGTCGTATGATGCCAATATGATCGTGCTTGGCAACAACCAGCGTCTCTACAATGTGAATTACTCGAATTGGCCGGTTTCGTGGGAAACGCTCAGGAATCACCCAATTACCCAGTCTACAATTAATCGCCCGAACAGGCTGCTGTATCAATACTTGCCGTCGACTTCGTTTACGGATGAACCGATGATTGTCGCGACGAAAGCGCTGATGGAAATCTCGACCGGTGAAATTTACGGCGTGCTGTATTTTCCGATCCGTGAAGCGCAACTCAAGCAGTTTTATGAAGGCTACACGAGTGCAGAAAATGAAGTGCTGTTGGTCGATCAATCCGGCAAAATCGTTTCCGGTAATAACGAAGCAATGATCGGTCAGGAAGCCCCTGAGCTGATGGCCTTAGCACAGGAAGTGGACGAGGAGCAACTGTCCTATAAAGACGTCGAAGTGTTTGGCAAGGATTATATGCTGATGGCGCAATATCTTCCGACTTATAATATGTATTTGGTCAACCTGGTGGATAAAGATGCAGTTCTAGACAATTTGGTCAATACGAAAGAAATTTTGCTGATCAGCCTCGGCATCGTCTTGCTTGCCGTCATCGTGGTATTTATCATTTCCCGCCGGATGACCAATTCGATCAGCCGACTGGTCAAGCAAATCTCCACCATGGCAAAACACGATTTTAACGTGCCTGTTGATGAAACGGGCGGCTATGAAGCGAAGAAAATCGCTAACGCGTTCAACTCCATGCTCAATGAATTGCAGGAGTATGTTGATTTGGTGATCGAGGCACAGCAAAAGCAGCGCGGCGCAGAATTGATGGCGCTTCAGCATCAAATCAATCCGCATTTTATCTACAACACATTGGCGTCGATCAAGTTCATGATCCAGCAAGACAAAAAAGAACAAGCGACCGATATGATCCACGCCTTGATTTCGCTGTTGCAAAACGCCCTCAGCAATGTCGAACAGACCATCACGGTGGAGCAGGAAATAGCGGATTTGAGAAACTACGTGCTGATCAACCAATCGCGCTATGGCGATGGCATTAAAGTGAATTTTTTCATTTCACCGGACTGCCTGGACTGCCAGCTGCCGAAACTGATTCTTCAACCCTTTATCGAAAATGCTTTTTTCCATGCATTCAATGAAAAAAAACAAGGCTTTGTCCAAATCCTGGTGTCGCAAAAAGGCGATAATCTGCTATGCGAAATCGTCGATAACGGCGATGGCATGGAAATCAAAGGCGACCACACAAAAGAAGACATCAAAGAAAAGCGCCATCTGTTCAGCGGAATCGGCATCCGCAATGTCCATGAACGCATCCAATTGTTGTACGGTGAACAATACGGCGTAGAAATCACAAGTGTCAAAGGCGAAGGCACGAAAGTGAAAGTCGAATTGCCGCTTCAGAAAGTCATGGTGTAAGTTGAATGAATTTTTTAGATTTCTTTATAAGCGATATTCCGCAAAATAGCTGAAAAGCTTTGCTCTACTCTCACTCTGTTCGAGCATCGCAAACGAATTGGCTCTGCTCCCACATTTACTGCGTAAATGCGTCGCAAATAAATTAGCTCCGCTTCACTAATTCGCTTCCTGGGGGCTTGCGCTGAACTAATTCGGGCTAAACGCCCGAATGGATTTCAGCACTTCGTCGAAACGGAGTTGGAAAGCCACCTCCGTTTCTGCACCCCCAAGGAGTCTGCGCTATTTTGCTACATATCTATTCAATAGTTTATCCGAAAGAGCGGAAGGTGGCGAAGAGCAAAGAGGTGCTCCTACATCGCTGCGCTGCTGCGTCGCAAACGAATCCTGCCAAGCACGATTCGCTTCCTGCGGAAATAGCACGAGCTGAAGACCCTGGACTGAGCGTAAGCGAGGGAAGCGGCTGAAGCCGTGTCCTGGCAGCTGGCATCGCGACGTCCTGTCGCGCCAGCTGCATGATCCACATCCTGTGGACCCGAAAGCGCCCGCCTGAAGCGATTTTAACAATCTATTTTTCTATCTCTGATTTATTTGTTCACCAAAAGCCAATGAAATTCCAAGAACCTAACAATAATACAAGAAAAAAGAGAGATAATTGAAATATCTAAAAATTTTCGGATAGAACACCTAAAGATTGTGCTAACAATCTTTTTTTTTTGGCCGCTATACTGTTTACAAGGCGAAAAGTTAAGCGCTTACAAAAAGGGGGATTTCAAATGAAGAAGTTTAATCTTATGTTTTTGGCAGCAGCTAGCATGGCCGCTTTAGCAGCTTGTTCTTCCGGGGATGAAGAAGCAAGTGGTGGTGGCGGTGCAGAAGGTTCAGCTGAGGTAGACGCAATTACGGCATGGGCTTGGGATCCGGCATTCAACATTGCAGCTCTTGAAAATGCAAAAGAAGCATATAATGGCGACGGCGACTACGAAGTGAACGTCATCGAAAATGCACAAGACGATATTATCCAAAAACTCAACACCGGGCTCAGCTCTGGTACAACGAACGGCATGCCAAACATTGTCCTGATTGAAGACTACCGTGCACAAAGCTTCCTGCAAGCGTATCCGGATGCATTTCATCCTTTGACGGATGTCATCAACCCAGACGATTTCGCAGATTATAAAATTGCGACGACAAGCTATGACGGCGAACAATACGGATTGCCATTTGATTCCGGCGTAGCTGCACTCTATGTACGCACAGACTACTTGGAAGAAGCCGGCTACTCTGTCGAAGACGTAACAGACATCACGTGGCAGGAATATATTGAGATCGGCAAAGACGTCAAAGAAGCAACAGGCAAAAACATGCTGACACTGGATCCGAACGATTTGGCGCAAGTGCGCATGATGATCCAAACAAACGGTTCATGGTATGTAGAGGAAGATGGTTCGACACCGAACATTGCAGGCAACGAAACATTGGAAAAAGGCTTTGAAACGTACAAAGAAATCATGGATGCAGACATCACGAAAATCGTTTCTGACTGGAGCCAGTTTGTTGGCGCATTCAACAGCGGAGACGTGGCCAGTGTGCCAACAGGAAACTGGATTACGCCAAGCGTCAAGCAAGCAGCCGATCAGTCCGGCAATTGGGCAGTCGTTCCAATGCCACGCTTGGATATGGAAGGAGCGGTTAACGCTTCTAACTTAGGAGGCAGCTCGTGGTACGTGTTGAACGTGGACGGCAAAGAACAAGCAGCAGACTTCTTGTTGAACACATTCGGTTCAAACCCTGATTTGTATCAAACACTTGTAGAAGACATCGGCGCTCTTGGGACATACTCCCCAGCAGCTGAAGGCGATGCATATGCAGTCGAAGATGAATTCTTCGGCGGACAACAGTTGCTCAGCGACCTCTCTACATGGACAGATGAAATTCCAGCTGTCAATTATGGTCTTCACACGTATGCAATCGAAGATATCTTGGTGACCGGAATGCAAGATTATTTGAAGGGCGCAGATCTTACGACAGTTCTTGAAAATGTCCAAGGACAGGCTGAAGCACAACTCAAATAATTGAATGGAAATACATGAAGCCTTGAGTTGTCGCCAACGAACTGGTAGAAGTGCTTTATCACTTACCGGTTAGGCGCAGCTCAAGTTTTTTTATAGGAGGAATGAGAACATGAGCCAGCAAGCATCAAAAAAAGTCGATGTGGATCTTCCGGTGCGCTTGCGCTACAAAGAAACCAAACGTGAGAAAACGGGAATCTTTTTCAAGAAAAAAGTAGGTTGGCTGTTTATCATTATCTCAGTCATCGCCATTACCATCTTTAACTTTTATCCGATGGTTCAAGCGTTCCTATTGTCTTTCCAATCAGGAATGGGCGCGAACCTGGAATATGTAGGACTCGATAACTGGCGCCGCTTGTTCGGCGACCCGACGTTTATCGCAGCGCTGACCAATACAACGATTTATCTGCTGATCCAAGTGCCGTTGATGATTGTATTGGCGCTGTTCTTTTCAGTTCTATTGAATGATCCAAAATTGAAATTCAAAAGCTTTTTCAGAATCGCGATTTTCCTGCCTTGCGTTACGTCATTGGTTGCCTACTCGGTCGTATTTAAATACTTGTTCGGCATCGATGGCATCATCAATCTGTTTTTGATCAACTTTGGTTTTATTTCTAGTTCGGTTAACTTTTTGGCCGACCCATTTTGGGCAAAAGTGGTCATCATTTTGGCCATTACGTGGAGATGGACAGGCTATAACATGATTTTCTATTTGGCCGCTTTGCAAAACGTCGACAAGTCGATTTATGAAGCAGCAAGAATTGATGGAGCAAGCTCCATCCAACAGTTTTTCCAAATTACCGTGCCGATGCTGAAGCCGATTATTTTGTTCACATCGATCACGTCAACAATCGGGACATTGCAGATCTTCGATGAAATCGTCAATATCACCAACGGCGGTCCGGGGAATGCGACCATTTCAATTTCGCAATACATCTACAATCTTTCATTCGAATACACACCTGACTTCGGCTACGCGTCAACTGTATCGTATGTCATCGTCATTTTAGTGGTAATTCTTTCAATTATTCAATTCAGAGTGGCGGGTGAGAAAAAATGAAAAAGCTAAAAAGAATCTTCATTTACACATTTTTAAGTACCGCAGCCATCGTCTCCATTTTTCCGTTCTTATGGATGCTCGTCAGCATCACCAATCGATCAGTGGACGTAACACAAGGGCGCTTGCTTCCGGGAACTCACTTGATCGAAAACATGAAAACGCTTTTTGCGACCGTGGACATCGTTCCTGCGTTGATCAACTCGTCCATTATTGCCATCATCACGACCATTTTGACGCTGTTGCTGGCATCACTTGCCGGTTACGGGTTTGAGATCCACCGCAGCAAAGGAAAAGATATCGTCTTTAATATTTTGCTGTTGTCGATGATGATTCCGTTTGCGGCGATCATGGTGCCGTTGTACCGCATGTTCGGCAGCATCAGCGACACGGCGCCGCTTATCGGCATCGACTCGCTCGGTGCAGTCATTTTGCCGACAGCGACTACCGCGTTCTTTATTTTCTTCTTCCGCCAGAACACGAAGATGTTCCCGAAAGATTTGGTGGAAGCAGGCCGAATTGATGGCTTGAGTGAACTTGGCGTTTTCTTGCGCATCTACATGCCGACGATGAAAACGACTTATGCAGCTGCAGCGATCATTTCGTTTATGAACAGCTGGAACAACTATCTATGGCCATTAGTTATTTTGCAGTCACCGGAAAAACGGACGATTCCGCTCTTGATTTCCAATCTCGGCTCGAGCTATTCGCCGGATTATGGCGTCATCATGTCAGCGATCGTCATCGCAACATTGCCGACAGCGCTAGTGTTCTTCCTCATGCAGAAGCACTTTGTTGCGGGCATGATGGGGTCGGTTAAGGGTTAATGAAAGCTAGCTTTAATAGAATATGTCTCTAGTTAGAGAAGTGTTATCCTTAAACGCCGCTTCGGCCGCTTTGGGCATGGCTCCCGCAAGAAGCCAGGAAAACCACCTGTCTTCTTGCTTCGCCTAGCCCGTGGACGCGCCGGCGCTAATGAATGCATTAAAAATGAACTCTACTTTTCAACTGCTCAAAATGCAGATATGGAGCAAAATAGCTTTTACTCTGCAAACCCGCGACGTCCTTCTGCACCAGCTGCATGATCCATATCTTGTGGCCGCGAAAACGTAGTTGCTTTGCGGAATATCAACATAACTTCTAAAAGTTCAAGTAGGAGGTAAATTGTGCCGATTTTATATAATGACGCCACACGTGAGTTTCATCTGCAAACCGAGAAGACCAGTTATATTTTCTGCATCCTAGAAAACGGTCAGTTGGGCCAGCTGCATTACGGCAAGAAGCTGCGCCACCGGGAATCGTTCGAACGTTTGTTCCATATTGAGGAGATGCCGAATACGGCATGCGTCTATGAGGGCGATTTGGTGTTTTCGCTCGATATTCTCAAACAGGAATACCCGGCCTACGGGACAACGGATTTCCGCGAGCCGGCGTACCAAGTGTTGCAACAAGGCGGAAGCCGCATCACGAATTTCGTCTATCGAAGCCACGAGATTTTCAAAGGCAAAACGAAGCTAGAAGGATTGCCCGCGACTTATGTCGAGCATGACGAAGAAGCCACGACCTTGGAGATTTCTCTATACGACGAAGCAATCGATGTGGAGATTCAGCTGTCCTATAGCGTTTTTGAACAACTGAACGCCATCACACGCTCCGCCCGCTTTATCAATCACGGCGAGTCGGACGTCAATTTGACGAGAGCGATGAGTGCGAGCATTGACTTGCCGGATTCGGATTTCGAGATGGTGCAGCTGTCAGGTGCCTGGGTGAGGGAGCGCCATATCAAAAACCGCAAATTGGTGCCAGGCCTTCAAAGCATCAGCAGCACGAGAGGCACGAGCAGTGCCCAGCAAAATCCGTTTCTGGCGTTGAAACGCCCATCGACCACCGAACATCAAGGCGAAGTATACGGCGTAAGTTTGGTCTATAGCGGCAATTTCCTGGCGCAAGCGGAAGTCGACCATTACGACGTGACGCGATTAATGATCGGCATCAACCCGTTTGATTTTAATTGGCTATTGGAAAGCGGCGAAAGTTTCCAGGCGCCGGAAGTGGTGATGGTTTATTCAGCGGATGGCTTGAACGATATGAGCCAGACTTATCACAAGCTTTATCGAAGCCGTTTGGCGCGTGGAACTTGGCGCGACCGGGAACGCCCGGTATTGATCAATAACTGGGAAGCGACATATTTTGATTTTGACGAAACGAAAATTTTGGACCTAGCGAAGTCATCCAAGGAATTGGGCGTGGAGTTGTTCGTCCTCGACGATGGCTGGTTCGGCAAGCGCGATGCGGACACGACATCACTCGGCGATTGGTTTGAAGACAAGCGCAAATTGCCGAGCGGCATCAGCCAATTGGCGAAAAACATTGCCGACTTGGGCATGAAGTTCGGTTTGTGGTTCGAACCGGAAATGGTCTCGAAAGTAAGCGACTTGTACAAAGCCCATCCGGATTGGATCATTCATGTGCCGAATCGCAAAAGTTCGCACGGCCGCAATCAACTCGTGTTGGATTTCTCCCGCCAGGAAGTGGTGGATTATATCCATAGCTTAGTGGCCAGCGTGTTGCGCGATGCACCGATTTCCTATGTGAAATGGGACATGAACCGCTATATGACAGAAGTGGGTTCATTGGAATTGCCGGCAAACCGCCAGCGTGAAGTCGCACACCGCTACATCCTTGGCGTGTATTCCTTGTACGAACGATTGACTTCGGACTTTCCGGATGTCTTGTTTGAATCGTGTGCAGGAGGAGGCAGCCGCTTCGATCCAGGGATGCTCCATTACGCGCCGCAAGGATGGACGAGTGATGACACCGATGCGGTCGAGCGCTTGAAGATTCAATACGGCACATCGATGGTGTACCCGATCAGTTCAATGGGCGCGCATGTCTCTGCAGTGCCGAATCATCAAGTGGGACGCATCACGAGCCTCAAGACGCGAGCGGATGTCGCGTATTTTGGTGCATTCGGCTATGAACTGGACGTCACGAAAATGAGCGATGCAGACAAGGCCATCGTTGCCGAGCAAATCGCTTTCTACAAAGAAAATCGTTCGCTCATCCAACAAGGGCGATTTTACCGGCTAGCAAGCCCCTTTGCAGAAGACGGCAACGTGACGAGCTGGATGGTCGTGTCAGATGACCAAAGCGAAGCGATATTCGGCTATTACCAAGTCCTGGCCGAACCGAATCCTGGCTATGCACGCGCATTCTTCAAAGGGCTCAACCCGGAATTCGAATACGCCATAGATGGAATCAAAGATACGTTTTACGGGGATGAATTGATGGGAGCGGGCATTCAGCTCAACCGCTACCGCCAAAACCAACATCCTGCTGATTTTTCTTCTATTATTTATAAATTAACGCGAGTGTAACTGAACAGTTCCGCAAAGCTAAAACGCCTTGCGGAATCATACATAGGAGGCGTCGATGTGCTGACTGCTAAAAATGAATCGTTTTATTTTGAAGGAAAGCCATTCCAAATCTTATCGGGTGGCATGCATTATTTCCGCACCGTGCCTGAACAATGGGAAGACCGCTTGCGAAAATTAAAAGCGCTCGGGCTGAATACCGTCGAAACGTATATTCCATGGAATTTCCACGAACCGAAAAAGGGCCAATTCCACTTTTCGGGAATGGCAGATATCGAAGGCTTCATCGAGCTTTCGCATCGCCTGGGGCTATATGTCATCCTGCGCCCGGCGCCGTATATTTGCGCGGAGTGGGAAATGGGCGGCTTGCCGTCCTGGCTGATGAAAGACAAAAACTTGGTATTGCGAAGCAGCGATCCGGCTTTTCTCGGGCATGTGGAAGATTATTTTGCGGAATTGCTGCCGAAATTCACTAAGCATCTGTATCAAAACGGTGGCCCGGTCATCGCCATGCAGATCGAAAACGAATACGGTGCGTACGGCAATGATTCGGCTTACCTTGATTTTTTTAAAGCACAATACGAACACCATGGACTCGATACCTTTTTGTTCACGTCAGACGGCCCAGACTTTATCACGCAAGGCTCGATGCCGGATGTCACGACCACTTTGAATTTCGGGTCGCGTGTGGATGAATCGTTCGAAGCGCTTGAAGCTTTCAAGCCGGGTTCGCCGAAAATGGTCACTGAGTTTTGGATCGGCTGGTTTGATTATTGGTCAGGGGAGCATACCGTACGGAGCGGGGACGACGTCGCTTCGGTGTTCAAGGAAATCATGGAAAAGAACATATCGGTCAATTTCTATATGTTCCACGGCGGCACGAACTTCGGCTTCATGAACGGTGCCAATCATTACGATGTCTATTACCCGACGATCACCAGCTACGATTACGACAGCTTGCTGACAGAAGGCGGGGCGATCACCGAGAAATACAAGGCGGTTAAAGAAGTGTTGCGCGAGTATCGGGAAGTACCAGCCGATTTCGAGGAGAGTGTCTCTGCGAAAGCGTACGGAACTGTCACGCTGACCGAGTCAGCCAGTTTGTTCGATGTCTTGGAAACGATCAGCGAGAAAGTCGAGCATATTGTGCCGCTGTCAATGGAAGATATCGGGCAGGCTTACGGCTACACGCTGTACCGGACGACCGTCAACCAGCGAGGCGAACTGAAAGTCAGCTCAAAAGATATCCGCGACCGTGGGTTTATTTACATCAACGGCCGCCACGCTGCGACAACGTATATCAACGACGAGGAAAAAATGCTGACACTCGATTTCCCGGAAGCGGTGAATACGCTGGAAATTCTCGTGGAAAACATGGGGCGCGCCAATTACGGAGAGCATCTGACCGACCCGAAAGGCTTGGTTAATAATTTATGGCTCGGCGAACAGTATTTCTTCCACTGGGACATGTTCAAAGTGGAAATGGAGCAGTTGCCGGAAAACTACGGAGCGGGAGAAGACTCGCGCTTCCCGAAATTCTTCCGCGGCTCGTTCGATGCTGAAGAAGGCTTGGATACGTACGTCGACACCCACGGATTCACGAAAGGCAATGTCTTCATCAACGGTTTTAACCTCGGGCGCTACTGGAACACCGCCGGCCCGCAGCAACGCCTATACTTGCCAGGCCCATTATTGAAAAAACAACACAACGAAATCGTCGTATTGGAACTGGAACAGACAACGACGGATCAAATCCAATTGCTGGATCAGCCGAAGCTAAGCTGAGCAATGCTTATTATAGAAGGGATGGAATGGAATGATCAACGATAAATTGCCGAAGATTTGGCACGGCGGGGACTATAACCCGGAACAATGGGATTCACAAGAAATCTGGGATGAAGATGTACGCATGTTCAAACTGGCGGGCATCGACGTCGCAACCTTGAACGTCTTTTCATGGGCGCTCAATCAGCCGAACGAAGATACGTATAATTTCGAATGGCTGGACGACAAAATCAACCGCTTATACGAAAACGGCATTTACACCTGCCTCGCCACAAGCACCGCCGCGCATCCTGCATGGATGGCGAAAAAATACCCGGATGTGTTGCGCGTCGATTTCCACGGCCGAAAACGCAAATTCGGCAGCCGCCACAACTCGTGCCCGAACAGCCCGACATACCGCGAGTATTCTGAGAAAATCGCTGATAAACTGGCAGAGCGCTACAAAGACCATCCGGCAGTGTTAATCTGGCATGTGTCCAATGAATACGGCGGCTATTGCTATTGCGACAATTGCCAGGACGCTTTCCGCGTTTGGCTGAGCGATAAATACGGCACGCTTGAAAAGTTGAACAAAGCCTGGAATACCGGCTTCTGGGGCCACACGTTCTACGAATGGGACGAAATCGTCGCGCCGAATATGCTGAGCGAAGAGCGCGAAGACAATGTCTCAGACTTCCAAGGGATTTCTCTTGATTACCGCCGCTTCCAGTCGGACAGCCTGCTCGATTGCTATAAGCTCGAATACAACGCGATCCGCAAGCATACGCCGGACATTCCGATCACGACGAACTTGATGGGCACCTACCCGATGCTCGATTATTTCAAATGGGCGAAAGAAATGGACGTTGTGTCGTGGGACAATTACCCGGCGATTGATACGCCGTTCAGCTATACGGCGATGACGCACGATTTGATGCGCGGATTGAAGAGCGGGCAGCCGTTCATGCTGATGGAGCAGACGCCGAGCCAGCAAAACTGGCAGCCGTACAATTCCTTGAAACGCCCAGGCGTCATGCGCTTATGGAGCTATCAGGCGATCGGCCGCGGGGCAGATACGATCCTGTATTTCCAGCTGCGCCGTTCGGTCGGGGCTTGCGAGAAATACCACGGAGCGGTTATTGAACACGTCGGCCACGAAAATACGCGTGTCTTCAACGAAGTGGCGCAAATCGGCAGTGAGTTCAACCAGTTGGGCGATACTTTGCTCGATGCGCGGGTCAACGCCAAAGTGGCGATTGTTTTCGACTGGGAAAATCGCTGGGCGACAGAGTTGTCGAGCGGGCCATCCGTGTCATTGGATTATGTCAATGAAGTCCATAAATATTACGACGCGCTGTATAAATTGAATGTCCAAGTCGATATGATCGGTGTCGAAGAAGACTTGAGCCAATACGACGTCGTCATCGCACCGGTCCTTTATATGGTCAAAGAAGGCTACGCAGCGAAAGTCGAGCGGTTCGTCGAAAACGGCGGCACGTTCATCACGACGTTCTTTAGTGGCATTGTCAACGAAACGGATATCGTCACTCTCGGCGGCTATCCAGGCGAATTGCGCAAAGTGCTCGGTATTTGGGCAGAGGAAATCGACGCGCTGCATCCAGACGAAACGAATGAAATCGTTGTGAACGGATCGCGCGGAAGCTTGAGCGGCAGCTATTCCTGCAATTTGCTGTTCGACTTGATCCACACAGAAGGCGCACAAGCAGTTGCTGAATACGGCTCTGATTTCTATCAAGGCATGCCGGTGCTCACCGTCAACGAATTCGGCAAAGGAAAAGCCTGGTACGTGGCATCAAGCCCGGACGCAGAGTTCTTGGTCGATTTCCTGCAAACCGTATGCGAAGAAGCAGGCGTCGAGCCCTTGCTTTCGGTACCAGAAGGCGTCGAAACGACAGAACGCGTCAAAGACGGACAGACTTATTTGTTCGTATTGAATCACAACAACAAAGTAGAATCGATCGACTTGAAAGATAGCCAGTATCAAGAACTGCTGACTGCTCAGCAATTGAGCGGCACGGTAGAACTCGAAGCAAAAGGCGTCTTCATCTTAGCGAAAGTATAAGAACATATAATAGAAACAAACAAAAACCCATGCACAGCGTCCGCTGTTGGAAATCAATCCAACGGTGGGGGGCGGGTGCATGGGTTTTTATTGGTGGGAACTTTTGTGGAGTATTGAATAGAATAAACAAAGCTTTTTAAATTGCGTGAGGTAGATATTTTACTCAATCTTAATCTGAGTGAGATATTTAAGTGGTTTGGAGAAGCGTCCACTCGACTCCAGTGGATCAGCGAGACGGACGAGACCCCGCAAGAAGCGTAGCTTATGAGGAGGCTTGAACGCGAGCCCACGGAAAGCGAGTGGTAAGCTTCGGAAAACCACGACTCTCGAGTGTTAAAACCGAGAAAAACCCGGCCATCATATCGGCCGGGTTTCCTTTTATTTAATCCGCAATTCCGATTCGATGTCGAAGAAATGGGCTTTGTTCATATCGAACGCCATGTCGATGGTCTGACCCGATTCAACATTAAAGCGAGCATCCACTCGAGCGACAAAGTCCTGTTCGTTCACTTTTGAGTACAAGACGATTTCTGAACCCATCAATTCCGCAACTTCGACAAATGCGCGAAGTTTCGTGTGTGGGGAATGCTCGAGGAACAGGGGCTCATCGTGAATGTCTTCCGGGCGGATGCCCAAGACGATTTCCTTGTCCACATACCCTTGTTCGCGCAGTATCGATAGCTTCGCTTCCGGAACGAGCACTTTCACGTCCTCCATCATGAATGAATCCCCAACGATTTTCCCGCGCAGGAAGTTCATGGACGGCGAACCGATAAAACCGCCGACAAACATATTATCCGGTTTATCGTACACTTCTTTCGGCGATCCGACTTGCTGGATAAAGCCGTCTTTCATAACGACAAGGCGCGTCGCCATGGTCATCGCTTCAGTTTGATCGTGCGTAACATAGACAGTTGTCGTTTGCAGGCGTCGATGCAGCTTTTGAATCTCGGTGCGCATCTGTACACGCAATTTGGCATCGAGGTTGGATAAAGGTTCATCCATC
Organism: Planococcus dechangensis; assembly: GCF_042654465.1. Taxonomy (NCBI): domain Bacteria; kingdom Bacillati; phylum Bacillota; class Bacilli; order Caryophanales; family Caryophanaceae; genus Planococcus; species Planococcus dechangensis. The sequence goes on from NZ_JBHSGL010000015.1 coordinate 206,417, forward strand.
AGAAACACTTCGGCATCGCGGACAATTGCGCGTCCAAGTGCGACACGTTGGCGCTGGCCGCCAGACAGCGCTTTCGGTTTACGGTCCAGATAATCATCAAGCCCCAGGATGCTCGAAGCATTTGCCACGCGTGTTTTGATTTCATCTTTTTTCATTTTGCGCAGCTTCAAGCTGAATGCCATATTGTCGTAAACACTCATATGAGGATATAGTGCATAGTTTTGGAACACCATCGCGATATCGCGATCTTTCGGCGAGACATCGTTGACTCGTTTGTCGCCAATATAAAGATCGCCATCCGTGATTTCTTCCAGACCTGCGATCATCCGCAGCGTCGTCGATTTGCCGCAGCCTGAAGGGCCGACAAGCACGAGAAACTCTTTGTCGCGGATTTCCAGATTAAAGTCCTGAACGGATACGACCCCTTTTTCGTATTCTTTTCGGATATTCATCAAATTCAAGCCTGCCATATAAATCCCTCCCATGTGTGTGCGTGCATTGATTCAATCGTGATTAAACAGTTTTTGCTTGGTGCTCATTGACTGCATGGATAAATCGCTTGAAAGCGTCAGCTTCTTTTAGTACGCCGGCGTCTTCCAGTATCCGTACGAATTTTTTGCCCAGTTCTTCGCGCAGGATTGCTTGTGCCTCAACGCGTAAAGAGAGGGGACCGTATTGTGCTTTTAGTTGCTCAGCCCACTCGCGATGCGTAGGTTCCACGCTGTCTTTGTTGCCCAGCAGGAACTCCTGGATTTCTTCCAGTTCACCTTTCAAGCGAGGCGGCAGCACCGCCAGACCCATCACTTCGATCAAGCCGATGTTTTCTTTTTTGATGTGGTGGGCATCTGCATGAGGATGAAAAATTCCGGCAGGATGTTGTGCTGTCGTACGATTGTTTCTCAACACCAAATCGATTTCAAACAGTTCGCCGCGTCTCCTGGCGATCGGGGTGATGGTGTTGTGTGGTGTATCACCGGTAAAGGCGATAACGTCCGCCATCTCATCCGAATAATTCTTCCATGTCTGCAAAATTTCATCGGCAGCATCCACCAAATTATCTATGTTTGCGCCAGTTAAACGAATGACGGACATCGGCCATTTGACGACGGATGCCCGGATGTCCGGGAACGAATCCAAGTTGAATGAAAACGCATCTTCCGCCCGTGTCATGGCAAATTCATACCGGCCGGCCTGGTAATGGTCGTGGCTGAGGATGGAGCCGCCGACAATTGGCAAATCGGCATTCGAACCGACAAAATAATGTGGAAAACGTTCAGTAAATCGGAGCAGCCGTTCAAACCCAATGCGATTGATTTTCATGTCGCGGTGTTCTTCGGAAAGCAAGATGCTATGCTCGTTGTAATAAACGTAAGGCGAATATTGGAAATACCAGTTTTCGCCGGTAAGCGGGATCTTGATGACGCGGTGGTTGGCCCGTGCCGGGTAGCCGATTCGTCCGACATACCCCTCGTTTTCCTTGCATAACAGACATTTCGGATAGGCGAGCGTTTGTTTCATCTCGCGCTCTCTCCTAATTTGCTCGGGGTCTTTTTCAGGTTTCGACAAATTGATGGTGATGTCCATCTGGCCATACGGGCTGTCCGACTTATAGGAGATATTTTTTTGAATCCGGTTCATTTGGATATAATTGCTGTTCTTGCTCAATTCGTAAAAATAATCGGTTGCGGCAATCGGTGACTCCGCATATTTTTCATTAAATACCGCGTTGATGACAGAAGGGCGGGCTACAAAGCAATTCATGATGTTGGCCGACAGCATTTCTTTGTCATCCAAAATATCATTGATCACACCTTGCTCGACGGCATAGGAAATCAAGTGTTCCAGCAGGTTGGGGATCGTGTCGTCTGCCGGTTCCATCGTTTCTTCAGGAAACGATTCCAAACCGAGCAGATGCATCACCTGGTTGCGAACGTAATCGGTATCCGCCGCTTCGATCAATTGCGCTTCAAGAGCTTTATGAATAAGTCCTGTCAGCTGTTTGTGAATCATCCTTACACTTCCTTTTCATAGCCGTTTGGATTCGCTGAATGCCAGTTCCATGCATCTTCTATGATTTTGGTGACAGAAGTGAAATCCGGATTCCAGCCCAAGACTTTTCTTGCTTTATCTGAACTGGCAATCAGGACACTTGGGTCGCCTGCTCTGCGAGGCCCCACTTTTACTGGGATTTCTTTTCCGGTGACAGCTCGCGCAGCGGAGATCATTTCATTGACGGAAAACCCTTGGCTGCTGCCGAGGTTGAAGATGTCGCTTTCGCCACCTTGTTTCAAATAATCGAGCGCCAATAGGTGGGCACGGATTAAGTCTTCGACATGGACATAATCACGGATGCACGTTCCGTCGGGCGTGTTGTAATCATCGCCGAATACCGTAATTTCAGCTCGCTGCCCGAGCGCTGTTTGCAAAATAAGCGGGACGAGATGGGATTCAGGGCGGTGGTCTTCACCGATTTCAGCCGTTTCGCGTGCTCCGGCTACATTGAAGTAGCGCAAAGAAACAAACTTCAAGCCGTGTGCCAATGCTGTCCATTTCATCATTTTTTCCATCGTTAGCTTGGTTTCCCCGTAAGCATTGCCAGGATTCGTCGGCATTGTTTCTGTGATCGGCACCGCTTCCGGCTCGCCGTAAGTAGCCGCTGTGGAAGAGAAGACGATTTTTTTCACATCGTGATCGATCATCGCCTTGAGCAACACTTGCGTGCCGTAGACATTGTTATCAAAATACTTGATGGGATTTTCCATCGATTCACCCACCAGGGAGTTGGCGGCAAAATGCACCACTTCGCTGATCGCTTCCTTTTCGAACACTTCGTTCAAAAAATCAGCGTTGCGGATATCACCTTGATAAAATATAGCTTCAGGGTGGACCGCTTTGCGGTGACCGGTTTCCAAATTATCGACCACTACCACGCTTTCGCCTTGTTCAATCAATTGATAGACAGCGTGTGAACCAATGTATCCTGCTCCGCCTAATACCAATACACTCATAATTGCCACTCCTCTACAAGCTCTTTTGCCCCGTCCGAAATTTTCGTCTCATAAAACGATGGGGGATAGCCGAAGTTTTTGCTATAGGTTGCTGTCAGCGTTTCTTTGAACCGATCGATTTGCGACTGCTGAACGATAGCGATTGCACAGCCGCCGAATCCCGCACCGGTCATGCGCGCGCCAATGACACCGGGATGGTCCCATGCCGTTTCCGCGATTTTATCAAGCTCTGCACCGGTAACTTCATAATCGTCACGGAGCGAGACGTGCGATGCGTTCATTAAGTTACCGAACGCTTCGATATGGCCTTGCTGCAATTCGTTAAGCGCCTGTACGGTCCGTTCATTTTCGTAGACAGCGTGCTTGGCGCGTTTCCGGTTGATGTCGTTGGCAATCAAATGCTTGTGCTGTTCGAATTGTTCGCCGGTCAATTCACCGAGGCTGTTGATCGGCAATTCTTTCTGCAAATCCGCCAAAGCCTGTTCGCATTCGCTGCGGCGTTCGTTGTATTTGGATGCGGCAAGCGTCCTCTGTTTATTGGAATTGATGATGACGATTTCATAACCGTTCAATTTGACTGGCGCGTAATGGAATTCCAGCGTTTGGCAATCGAGCAGCATCGCATGGTCTTTTTTGCCTTTGCCGATGGCGAATTGATCCATTATGCCGCTATTGACGCCGATATAGTCATTCTCGACTTTCTGCCCCAGGCGGATCATCTGCACGCGGTCGATTTCCAAACCGAACAGCTCTTCTAAGACAACGCCTGTCGCCATTTCAATGGAAGCGGAAGAGGAGAGGCCGGCGCCGTTCGGAATGTCTCCGTAGAACAGGATATCCATCCCAGTAGGAATCGAAAAACCATTTTGAAGAAACATCTGGATCATGCCTTTCGGGAAGTTCGCCCAGTCGTGATCGGGATTAAACGACAAATCGCCAAGTGGACATTCAATGATGCCGGCATCCGGGAAATTGATCGAATAAAAACGCAATGATTGGTCGGTGCGCTTTCGGGCAATCGCGTAGGTGCCGAGTGAAATAGCGGCTGGAAACACATGGCCGCCGTTGTAATCGGTATGTTCACCGATCAGATTGATGCGGCCGGGCGCAAAAAAAGAACGCGGTGTTTCAGTGGTCTGAAAGATATCCTGAAAGTTTTGTAACAAATTTGGCTGCGTCATCATGTACCTCCAATACTTTGTAAATTAATTTAATTAACATAAGTATATGGTATTTTGTTAAACTATTCAATAAAGAAACTGAAAACTTTAAAAACGGGGGAATCACCATGCGCCAAGGCAGCTTTCAATGGATGAAATCGATGAACAAATCGATCATCCTCAACAAAATCAGAACGCAAGGGCCGATCTCCAGGGCGCAGATTGCGCGTGAGACCAACTTGACCCGCCCGACAGTGAGCAGCAATGTAAAAGAATTGATCGACCAGAACATTGTCGAAGAAAGCGATATCGGCCAGTCTCAAGGCGGCCGCAAACCGACGATGCTGGTCATCAATAACGACGCTTTCTGCATACTGGGAGTGGATGCCGGACCGGATTCGATCGAATGCATCGTGGCGGATCTTTCCGGAAAAGTGCTCGAAAGATCCGAAACACAATTGCAATTGCCGACCGATAACGGAAAATTCCTTGATGCCTTGAAAAGCTGCATCCAAGAGTGTCTCGTGAAAACGGCAGGCAAAGACGTCATCGGCATCGGTGTCGCCATGCACGGCGTGGTGGATGTCGAGACCGGCGTATCACTGGTCGCACCGAATTTGGGGCTTGCCGATATTCCGATTAAAGAAGAGCTTGAGAACGCGTTCGGCCTGGAAGTGAAAGTGGAGAACGATGCACGCGCCATGGCGCTTGGTGAGTTCTGGTTCGGCGATCACGGGGAACTGGAGAGTATGCTTGCGGTCAATATCGGGCGTGGCGTGGGTGCAGGGATGATCATCGGCGGAAAGTTGTACCACGGCTCCTCCGATATCGCCGGTGAAATCGGCCATATGACGATCGATCTGCACGGGCAGGTGTGCGAATGCGGCAACCGCGGCTGTCTGCAAACCTTTGTCGCCGGACCGGCAATCGCACGGAACATCAGCGAGAAAACAGCGGAATCACTGAGTGCGGAACAAGTCTTCGAACAAGCGCTAGGCGGCAATGAATCATGCATCGAGGTTCTCACACAAGCCGGAAGAGCCATGGGCGTCGGGCTGACCAATCTGATCCATATCATCAATCCGGAAAAAATCGTTCTCGGCGGCGGAGTTTCCAAAGCACAGCAATTCATCCTGCCGGCGATCCGTGAAACGATTCGAGCGTCTGCGTTGACCCAATCGGCAAGCCGGACGAAAGTGGAAATCACCAAGCTTGGCGACGATGCCACATTAATCGGCGCAGTGACGCTCCTGCTGGTGGACGTTTTTGAACTGACGTAAAGCTAATGGGTTATGCGAGGTAATATGAAAATTGGAAGGGTGATAAACAAGATGGCAGTTACTGAACAAGCATTCGGCCAGATCAATGGCCACAATATCACACGCTATACATTGACGAATGACAAAGGATTTCAAGTCTCTTGTCTCGACTACGGCTGCATCATCACGGAAATCCTGGCGCCAGACCACGCCGGAAAACTGGAGAATGTTGTACTTGGCTTCGACACATTGGAAGAGTACGGAAGCAATCCGCATTATTTCGGCGCCGTCGTCGGGCGTTTTGCCGGCCGCATCCAAGAAGGTGCTTTTACAATAGAAGGAACGGATTATCAGCTCGCCAAGAATTCCGATGGCCAGCATTTGCACGGCGGCCCCGGTGGCTTTCACTCAGCTGTCTGGAAAGCGAATATGATCGAAACCGAAAGCGAGTCGATCATAGAATTTACCCATTTCAGCCCGGACGGGGAAGAAGGGTTTCCCGGCAACTTGACGATGACGGTCTGCTACATAGTGAAAAACGATGACAATCAATTGGCGATTTCCTATTCTGCGAAATCCGACAAGACGACCTTGCTAAATGTCACCAACCATTCCTACTTCAATTTGAGCGGGGATTTCAAGCGGGCAATTGTGGATCATCAACTAACCATCCCGAGCAGCCAGTACGCAGAGTTAAACGAAGACATGCTGCCGACGGGTAAACTCGTGCCGGTAGAAGAAGATCCGCTGTTTGATTTCCGCGATGGCAGAACGATCCGTGAAGGGAAAGATTCTGGGCACCCACAAATTAAACTGGTCGGCGGCGGCTATGACCATCCGTTTCTATTGGATAAAGAAGCCCAGCCTGTGATCAAGCTTAAAGACGAGGGAAGCGGGCGCAGTTTGCAGATCGAAACGACAGAACCGGCGGTGGTCTTATACACCGCCAATCATATAGGCGGCCCGTATGCATTCAAAGGCGTTACAGCACAAAACCAGCTCGGGCTCTGCCTCGAAACACAAAGCTTGCCGGATTCCGTCAATCATCCGCATTTCCCTACTTCAATCTTGAACGCAGAAAAGGAATTCAAGTCGCAAACGGTATATTCGTTCACTTGAATCGATCGTACGGTGTGTCCCTGTGCACCAGACAATTCGAACGGTTAGAAGCGCGTGAGACAGGGGATAGGGCTTGAAACCGCCCCTGTGCACCACACAATTCACTAGGAGTTTTCCCACACAAAAAAGACGGAGGAATTTCCTCCGTCTTTTACTTTGAATATTATTCGGCGTTGATTGTCAATACGCCGCCTGAAAACTCGATATCTCTAATGCCTTGTTTCGCATAGGCATTGATCTGGTAGCGGCCTGGTGTTAGTGCCGCTCCATCAATCTTCATGTCCCATGAGAATGCATGCAAGCCGCGCGGCAGGTCAGTGGCTTGTGCAGTTGTAGAAAGCAACGCGCCTGTATCTGCATTGCGGATGCGCACTTCAAAATGGTCTGCGCCAGCCGGCAAGTTCACGTTGCCGACCAAGTTGCCGCCTGATAGGCCAAGCGTGATCGTGTTGATCAATGGATAATCAGGTTGTTGAACAAACAAGATGGTCGGGACTTCGATCGTTTGCGTGCCGTCGCTCAGAAGGAATGTGCCTTCATAGTAGCCCGGCTCCAGGTTGCTTGCATCGACTTGAACACTGAAGTTCAAATCTTGCGTACGTCCTGGCTGCACTTGAAGATTGTTGCTCGTTTGGACTTTGATGCCTTCGTGACCTGTGAATTTGATGGAGTAGCGTTTGCGCTCATCCGACAAGTTATGGACCGTGAATTTCTGGCGTTTGACTTCTTTTTCGTCATCTTTTTCGAAGATGCCGAAAGAGTGGCTGCCAGGAGTAGCAAGAGTTTGAGTGTTGATGGCATCGAGAACGCGGATGCTTCCAGCGCCTTGTGAGTTATGCGGATACAAATTGCCATCTGCATCGTACAAGTTTTCTGCTGTGTTCATTAATGATGCTTTGACAAAGTCAACGCCCCAATCAGGATGCGCCTGTAGGATTAATGCTGCAGCTCCGGCTACGTGCGGTGCTGACATCGATGTTCCTTGCAATGAAGCATAGCCGTGCGGGTTTGCCGGGTTATGCGTCGGGACTGTCGAGACGATTGCCACGCCAGGTGCAGACACGTCAGGCTTGATCATCCATGTGTCCATAACTGGGCCGCGGGAGGAGAAGCTCGCCATCGTTTCGCCGACTTCTTTGTCGAACTCGATATCAAATGAAACCGTGTTGTTTCCAGCTGCCAATTCCGCAAGCAATTTCTGGCCGTCTGCCAGTGTCGCGCGGACTGTTGGAAGCGCAAGGCCAGGTACGTTCGGCACTTCGCCAGCTACGTTATTGTACATAATGACGCCTGTCGCGCCAGCTTTTTTCGCATTTTCCACTTTATCGACAAAAGCGAATTCGCCGCGTGAGATCAAGGCGATTTTGCCTGTCAGGTCTTTACCGGCAAAGTCTGCTGCTCCGCCAAGTCCGACATGAACAAACTCGAACTCGCCTTCATTCAAGGCAAGAAGCGCCTCTTCGTTCGGGAAGCCCATCGTTTCGACTGAAGGATACGAGACGCCTTCAGAAGTGAAAAGATCTGCACTGAACAAATTGTAAGGAAGTTGTGTAGCCCCTACTGAAATCGCTTCGCGGGAAGTTCCCGGAGAGCCGACTGTCCAGTTGTTCGGGCCGCTGTTGCCGTTGGACGTCACAGCTACGACGCCGTCAGCCATCGCTGTATCAAGTGCGATGCTTGTCGCATAATCCGGGTCATTTACTGCTGCCCCAAGGGACAAGTTCATGACGTCCGCGCCGTCTGTTACGGCACGTTCAATGCCCGCGATGACGCCTGCAGTCGTGCCTCTGCCGCCTGGGCCAAGCACGCGGTAAGCAAGAAGTGTTGCATCCGGTGCTACGCCTTTGATCTGCCCGTTAGCAGCAATGGTGCCTGCTACGTGGGATCCATGGTTCGTGGAAGCGCCGCGCGGGTCGCCGGTAGGTGTTTCTTGCGGATCATTGTCGTTATCGACAAAATCCCAGCCTTTGTAGTCGCCGAATGCATGTGCGAGATCTGGGTGCGTATAATCTACGCCCGTATCAAGAACAGCGACCGTCACGCCTTCGCCTGTGTAGCCAGCTGCCCAAGCATCATCGGAGCCGATAAACGGTGCGCTGTCCAACATTTGGGGGCTGTAAAGTTCCGGGTCGATCGACTCCGCATCGAACGGTGTCACTTCGTATGCCTGGTTCGAGTAAATGGCTTTGACGCCTTCGATGTTTGCCAATGTCTGGATATCGCTGGAGTCAATTTCGATTGAGAAGCCCGAGAACACGGTATCGTATTCCTGGAGCAGTTCAACCGAAGCCCCTTTTTTCTCTAATTGTGCCAAAACCCGGTCGCGCTCTTTACTTAAAAATTGTTCGCTTTGGCTTTTTCCTTTATGTTTTGCTTGTAAAATCGATTCCTCGTCCAGTTCAACAATGACTGCCAGTTCTTCTAATGCAGTTGCCTTGTCATCAAGATGCAAGGTCGCTGGTGAGGAGGAGGTAGCAGTGTTTGCAAACCCTTGTCCTCCGAACGATGAAACTGCCAATAAGGAAACCAGGGTGTAAGCCGAAAGCTTCTTATACTTCTGCTGCATTTATGTGTGCCCCTTTTTAATAGATTTGGTTGAATCCGCCGCCGAGATAGCTGTAGTCTTTCCTTCGCACCTCCTTAGTAACTATTTCTATCCCAATGTTTGTAATATTAATATTAAATAAACAACAATACTACAAATATTCTGAAAATAATAATATTGGACTATTAGTATTTTATTGATATATATACTTCGGACTATGAAATAAATTCAAATTTTTTAGAAAAGTAAATTTGTCCTACTCATATTTGTGTTTAGGAAATTACCTTTCTACCAAGATTTTAAGGGCATTCTCCGCCTATTCTTGTAAACCACTAGTTTTGTGTTAAAAGGAGTTATAAGAAATTCGTCGTATTCTAATTGATGCATTGTGACTGTTTAAAAAACTTCGACCTGTTTTATATGTACGGGATGAGCCGACTTTGTTTCTGGCTGTGCCAAACGGAATGAACCCCACGAAAAAAGAGCCGGCTCATATGCCGGCTCTTTGTTATTCCACGAGATTTACGGGGATTTCCCTGACGCCTCGAACAATCATCCCCGGCCGCCACTCCAGCTCACTGTCGTCGACAGCGAGCGATATGCTTGGAAATCTCTTGAATAGCCCGTCGATCGCAATTTGGGCTTCGAGCCTGGCAAGAGGGGCGCCGAGACAGAAATGGATGCCTTTACCGAACGCAAGGTGAGGGCTTTTTTCACGATGAATATCGAACAGTTCCGGGTTATCGAATTGTTCGGGATCGTGATTGGCAGCGTTCAAAGCTACGACGACCAAATCGTCTTTTTGAATTGTTTTTTTGCTGAACTCCAAGTCTTCTGCTGCCCATCTCGAGGTGCTGAATTCGACAGGGCCATTAAAGCGCAGCGATTCTTCGATAGCTTGTGGGATCAAGTCGGGGCTTTCGCATAGTAATTGCTGATGCTCGGGATGTTCTAACAGCGCGAGCACTGTATTGCCGATCAAGTTCACCGTCGTTTCGTGTCCTGCGATGATCAGTAGCGAGACGAGGCCGTATAATTCTTTCTCGGTCATCCGGTCGCCTGATTCTTCTGCTCTGATCAAGCGGCTGATCAAATCATCGCCAGGCGATTGGCGGACTTTCGCAAACCACTCGCCGAGGTAGCGGATGAATTCATTCATATGCTCGTAGACGCTGACACCTGCTTCGCCGCTTGTTCCTTCGATGAGTGAATTCGACCACATGCGAAACTTGTCGCGGTCTTCAGACGGCACGCCTAAAATTTCGCAAATGACGATGATCGGAAGCGGAAAGGCGAATTCATCAATCAAGTTGGCTGCGGGTTTCCCGTCCATTTCGCCAAGCAATTTATCGGTGATTTGCTGGATGCGCGGCCGCATGCCTTCGATCATTTTCGGGGTGAAAGCTTGTTGGGCGAGAGCTCTTAGGCGTTTATGGTCAGGCGGATCGGAAAACAACATGTTTTGCGTAAAGACGCTCATTTGATCCATGCTGCCGCCGAATAATTTTGAAAAATCTTTGATGAAGCGCGGATCTTTCAGCACCGCTTCGGCATCCGCATAACGCGTCACCAGCCAGCCGCTTTGGCCATCCGGAAATCGTACTTGGTGCACGGCATCTTCCTCGCGCAGTCGTGAATAGACCGGGTAAGGGTTTTTGGTGAATTCCGTTGAGAATAGTTTTGCTTGTCGATTGTCAGGCACGTTCATGGAAACTCCTCCTTTTGTTGTCTATACCCCGAACCAGATTTTTCCACCTCGTTCCTTTCGACCATTTTAGGGCAGTTCTATGCGAGGCTTGAAATAGCACAACAAAACAGCGGTTTCACAGGCAGTTGAAGCGGTGCTTCAAAATTGACGCACCGCCCTAATCGGAGTAGCTTAAAAATTATCTAAACAACTTTTTTTGCGAAAAAAAATCATCTAAACGGCAGATGCCGCCGCTTGCAGAAATTCCGAAAATACGGTTTGGTTTATCCGAAGTCAACAGCAATTTATATAGTGATTTCGCATTAATTTAGAGGGGGCAGCAATATGATTAAGATTTTAAAAAACCTCAGTCCCTATAAATGGATCGTGCTCGGCGTCGTCGCATTGGTGTTCGGGCAATCGATCGCGGAGCTGTTTTTGCCGACCTTGATGGCTGATATTATCGACAATGGCGTCGTACAGGGGAATATCCCGTATATTTGGGAGATTGGCGTTTGGATGCTATTGGTGTCGGCAATCGGCGCAGCCGCGGCGGTGTTTGCCAGTTATTATTCGGCGAAAGCGGCGATGGGCATGGGGCGCGATTTGCGCCAGAAAGTGTTCAAGCATGTGGGGGAATTTTCGCTTCAGGAATTCGATGAAGTGGGGACCGCGTCGCTCATCACACGTACGACGAACGACATTACGCAAGTGCAGCAAGTGGTCATCATGATGCTACGCATGGTCATTAGCGCACCGATCATGCTCGTCGGCGGGGTGATTTTGGCCGTCTCCAAAGATGCGCAGTTGTCCTTGGTGATCATCGGCGCGATGCCGATACTGGCAGTGTCGATCCTATTGATCTTAAAATACGGCATGCCTTTGTTCCAGCAAGTGCAAAAGCAGCTGGACGGATTGAACTTGGTCGTCCGGGAAAACTTGACCGGCATCCGTGTTATCCGGGCGTTTAACCGCGAGTCACAGGAAAAGGCGCGTCTCCAAAAAGCCAACCGCGATTTGGCGGACGTCTCCATTAAAGTCAATAAAGTGATGGCGTTTTTAATGCCAGTGATGATGCTCGTCATGAACATGACCGTCGTCGCCGTCATTTGGTTCGGCGGCATCCGCATCAACAACGGAGCGATGCAGATCGGGGATTTGATGGCGTTTATCCAATACGTCATGATGATCATGTTTGCGCTGGTCATGGCGTCGTTCATGTTCGTCATGGTGCCGCGCGCGGCGGTATCGGCGAGGCGCATCAACGAAGTGCTCGATATGCATCCGGCGTTTCAAGACAATGGAACGAAAAAAGCGGATCGCACACGCGGCACATTGGAGTTTGATGATGTGACGTTCTATTATCCAGGTGCTGAAGAACCGGCACTGTCGAATATCAGCTTTACGGCGAAACCTGGGGAAATTACGGCCTTGATCGGTGGGACGGGTTCCGGCAAGTCGACGCTCGTCAATTTGGTGCCGCGCTTTTACGAAGTGAGCAGCGGCACGATCCGCGTCAACGGCGTCGATATCCGGCAGGCACCGCAACAGGAAGTACGGTCGAAAATCGGCTTTGTGCCGCAGAAATCGATGCTGTTTACCGGCACGATTGCGGACAATATCCGCTTCGGCAAACAAGATGCCAGCCAAACGGAACTCGACCATGCGGCGCGCATAGCGCAAGCTACCGAGTTCATCGATCAAATCGACGGCGGCTACGCGGCGGAGATCGAGCAGGGCGGATCGAATTTATCCGGCGGCCAGAAGCAGCGCTTGTCGATAGCACGCGCCTTGATCCGCAAGCCGGATGTCTATATTTTCGACGACAGCTTTTCAGCGCTCGACTTTAAAACCGACGCCAAGCTGCGCAAGGCGCTGAAAGATGAAACAAAAAACGCGACAGTGCTATTGGTCGCACAACGCGTCAGCACAGTTGTCGACGCAGACCGCATCCTCGTATTGGAAAAGGGCCAAGTGGTCGGCATGGGCACACACGAAGAACTGTTGGAATCCAATGAAGTGTACCGTGAAATTGCGCTATCCCAATTGTCAGAGGAGGAGATCGCATGAGCCAGATGGGTCCTCCTCGCCTGGGTGCGAGCATGCCGGCGGAAAAAGCGAAAGATTTCAAAGGCACGTTCCGCCGTCTCGTATCTTATTTAAAACCACGCCGGAAAAGACTGGCGGCAGTATTTGTGGTCGCGATTCTCAGTACGGTATTCGCCATCATCGGGCCGAAAATCATGGGGATGGCGATCACCGAATTGTTCGAAGGGGCATACGGCCAATTGCAGGGAGTTCCGGGCGGCGGCGTCGATTTTGGCGTCATCGGCCAGATTCTCGCGGTGCTTGCCGGACTGTATGTGTTCAGCAGCGTGTTCAGCTATATCCAGCAGTATATGATGTCGACGGTGGCGCAGGACACGGTCTATGATATGCGCCAAGACGTCAATAAAAAACTGGAGAAATTGCCACTCGAGTACTTTGACGGCCGGCCCAACGGTGAAACCTTAAGCCGTATGACCAATGACATCGACACGATCGGCAGTACGCTGCAGCAAAGCTTGACGCAATTTATCACATCGATCGTGACGCTCGTTGGGATTCTGGTGATGATGCTGACGATCAGTCCTTTGCTGACCTTGATTGCGCTTGTGTCCTTGCCGCTGTCGCTGTTTGTCATCGGGCCGATTTTGAAAAAGTCCCAAAAATACTTCAGCAGCCAGCAAAAAAATCTCGGCCGCCTCAATGGCCACGTCGAAGAAATGTATACGGGCCATCAAGTGGTCAAGGCGTTCGGCCACGAAGCCAAATCCAACGAACAATTCGATGTCGTCAATGATGAATTGTATAATGCTGGGCGCAAAGCCCAATTCATCTCGGGGATCATCATGCCGGTGATGACCTTGATCGGCAACTTGAGCTATGTACTGATCAGCATCGTCGGCGGGGTGCTGGTCATCCAGCGCGCCATCTCTATCGGTGATATCCAGGCGTTCATCACTTATTCCAAACAGTTTACGCAGCCGATCACCCAGACGGCGAACATCGCCAACATCATCCAGTCGACTATAGCAGCAGCAGAGCGTGTGTTTGAACTGCTGGATGAACAAGAAGAAGTGGAGGCCGTGACGACGTCTGTGTTGGCACGTGCGAAAGGCGCGGTGACATTTGAAAATGTCGACTTTGGCTACGGTGACGACTTGCTCATCGAAAACATGAACATCGACGTCCAGCCGGGCCAAACGGTCGCTATTGTCGGTCCGACCGGTGCCGGAAAGACGACATTGATCAATTTATTGATGCGCTTCTATGAACTGAAAGGCGGTCGCATCACCATCGACGGCTTGGATTCGCGGGAAATGGCACGCCATGAACTGCGCCAGAACTTCGGCATGGTGTTGCAGGATACGTGGCTCTTTAACGGCACCATTCGCGACAATATCAGCTACGGCAAACCCGGCGCCAGCGAAGAGGAAATCCGTGCGGCAGCAAATGCGGCACACGCTGATTTCTTTATCCGTACTTTGCCGGACGGCTACGATACGGTGTTGAACCAGGAAGTGTCGAACATCTCACAAGGGCAAAAGCAATTATTGACCATCGCCCGTGCCATACTGGCCGATCCGCCGATGATGATTTTGGACGAAGCGACATCGAGCGTCGATACGCGGACGGAGATTTTTATCCAGCAGGCGATGAATCGTTTGATGGCGGGCCGCACGAGTTTTGTCATCGCGCATCGCTTGTCGACGATCAAGGATGCCGACTTGATTCTAGTGATGGACCAAGGGAAAGTCATTGAGCAAGGCACGCATCAACAGCTGCTCGACAAAGACGGCTTTTATGCCGAGCTGTACAATAGCCAGTTTTCAACGAAAGTGGCTGTGTAAAACGAAAAGGGCCCACCGTGCAAGTTGCGCGGGGGGCTTTTTTTTGACCTTGCACTGTTCATTGCAGGTTGCGGCAGTCGATGGTCAGAAAAAAACAATTGCTCTATATTCCAGAACTTGTTAATGATACTATTTACTTATTGTGCCGGGTAGTCAAAAGATAGGTGGAAAACACAGCGCTGACACCTTCAGCAAGAGGCGATCAAGCATTTGTGAAAGCTCACATGCCCCCCGCAGTGTTCATTTATCCATAAGCCGATTCAGGAAATCGAGTCGTTAGGAGGAGCTCTATGAAAAAGCTTTTGGTGATTGTCTTGTTATTGGTTTCGTCTTTATTGTTTCCAGTCTATTCCTTGGCTGAAGAACACACAACGCCATCAGGAATTGCAATACAGGACTTGGAGAATTTCGTGGATGATTATGTCGATGGCTATATCAATCAAACTGTAGCAGGTGCCAGCATCGTGGTCGTCAAAGACAATGAAATTGTTTTGTCAAAAGGCTATGGTTATGCCGATATTGAAAATGAAATCCCAGTTGAATCTGCTACTACGGTTTTTGAATGGGGGTCCATCAGCAAATTGTTTGTTTGGACCGCCGTCATGCAATTGGTGGAACGAGGCAAAATCGATTTGGATACAGACATACAAAGCTATCTGCCCGAAGACTTTTTAACAAAACTGAAATACGATGACCCCATCACGATCCTGCATTTGATGAACCATACTGCCGGCTTTGAAGATTATATTTTTGATCTCGGTTATCCGACTGAAGAACGTGTGACCTCGCTCGTTGAAGGGCTTCGACTTGCTGAACCGGAGCAAGCGTACCGGCCGGGAGAAGTTGTAGCCTACTCGAATTATTCTACTTCACTGGCTGCGTACATCGTTGAACAAGTAACCGGGCAGGAATTCTATGAATATGTCTCAGAGAATATTTTTTCCAATCTGGGCATCGAGAATTCGACAGCCTATTTACCGATTGAAAAAAAGCAATCCGTTGTTCAAAATAAGGCAACAGGCTACGAATTGTCGGAACCATCGACATTTGCACAATCTACGCCGTTTTATGTCTCCATGTATCCGAGTGGTTCCATAAATGGCACAGCCGAGGACTTGGCCCAATTTGCGCTAGCGCTTATGGCGGAACAGGATGGGGATTCCAGTTTGTTTGAAGAGGACGCTAGCTTGGATGAGATGTTATCGACAAGTTACTCTGTAAATGAAGACGTACCAGGCATAGCCCATGGATTTTGGGAATACGACGGGAAGTTTCGGGGAGTCACTCATGGCGGAAACACGATTTCTTTTTCGAGCAATTTCCATGTAGTGCCGGAAGAAAATTTCGCTATTATTGTGTTAACCAACCAAGCGGGAGAATCGGATCTTTCTTATGGCTTGGTGAAAGAATTGGTGGGAGAGGCAGAGCCGGTTATAGCGGAGAATTTGCCGGATTCACAAGAGGTAGAAGGCACATTTCTGACTGCCCGCCGGACGCACAGTGGATTTTTGAATGTCTATTATTATTTGACTTCGTTGACTGTCCGTTCCACCAATCCGGATGAAATTACCATCAGCATGGGGGGCGTACCGGCTGCATATATTCAGACAAGCCCCTATGTCTATAAATTGAGTGATGACAATCATCTGTTTATCCCCATTAATACGCTTTATTTCCAAATGGAAGATGGCGAAGTGACACAAATTTCTACCTCCATTGCCGATTATTTGCCGACGGATAAAAGCATGCCGCTGCTTATGGCTTATTTGATAATAGTCCTGATTTGCACATTATATTTCTTCATTTCTGCCGTCGTCTTCACGATCGGGTTTGCGTGGAGGAAACGGAAAAAACGCTCGCTGTCCGCGAGTGCCAAATGGCATTATTTATTGAATTTATCAGCCGTCGCCATACTGATCAATGTCATTGTGCTTGTGGCAAGGATGCTCAATAATTATGCTCGCGCCTATAGCGAAATTGTGCTCCATATCTATTTAAATTATGCACTGACGGCTGCTAGTCTGGTCTTTGCAGCCTTGCTAATCGTGAACTGGAGAAAAGACAGCTTAACAAAACCGCAGAAGCTGTTATATTTTGTATCCATCCTCAATACATTTATTCTGATTGCTATACTGATCATCTGGCAATTTTATTCTTAAACTGCGAGTGCTGTGGCGAACGCGATTCAGCCGTTATAATTCAAGTGAATAGAAAAAACAATGCCCTCAATGAAATGAGCCGATTTCATTGAGGGCATTCGTATTGTTCACGACGGGTTGCGGCATTCAATGGTCAGAAAAAGCCCGCCATAATGGGAGCTGACCTTCTGCACATCCAATCCCGATTGTTTTACAAGCTCCAGCGTGTCGCGGTTCAAATGACAGCCGTCGCACAGTTTTTTCCAAACCGGCGTTAAGGCTTCCTGAGTTTTCCCCATCAGCGGTTGATCCATTTTGACGTGTTCGAACAGCAGAATCTGCGCGCCCGGTTTACTGGTCCTCCGGATTTCCTCAAGTGCTTTCACGGGATCCGGAATCGTGCAAAACACTAAAGTCGCGACGACTGTATCAAAGCTGTTGTCAGCAAACGGCAGTTCTTCCGCTATCGCCTCATACGTATCAATCGGCGTCCGGGATTTTTTGATGCGTTTGTCGGCTTGCTTGCTCATGTCCGGATTCGGTTCGATCGCATCGACCCGTTCGGCATTCGTGTAATAGCGGAAGTTTGCGCCTGTGCCAAAGCCAATTTCAAGCACGCGCCCTTGAGCTTTGCGGACAAGACCGGCGCGGATTTTTTCGAAACGCGTTTTTTCCAGCGGTTTCATGGCCGCATCATATATACGGGGGAGAAATCCAGCCATATTCCATCAGCTCCTATCCGTTGTTTTTTATGTAGTATAGCATTCCATTTTGGCAGGGTAATGTTCTGTTTGATCTTTTTTCGTCATGAATAAAATCTCCTGGACATTGTGGATTCTTTTTTTGAGCCCTATAGACTATAATTGAAATATAAAATTGCAGAAAATTAAGAAAAATTATAGAGCTTCCTGTCTTTTCAACCGCATTTCCAGAAACAATATGAAATTCCTTATTTATTGCAAGCCGCTGTTGTCAACTGGCAGCGGACAGGCATCCGATTGAAGTTTTAGCTTCAGGTGGGGGGAATGGTAAGGGCTGTATGCCGAGGAGGTGGGATGATGGAAGTTTATCTTGTGTTTACCGATACGAAAACCAGCTGGGCAAAATTGATCAAGAGCTATACGCGCTATCCATTTAGCCATGTCTCGCTTTCTTTTTCAAAGGATTTGAGCCAAATGTACAGCTTTAGTTTCGGCAGGAAACAAGCTGGAGAGGCATTTAGCGGGTTTGTGAAAGAAGATGTCACGGACAATCTTTTTCAGCAGGCCGATTGTGCGGTGTACAAATGGGAGCTGTCTGAAGAAAGCTACGGCAAAGTTTGGCAGTACGTGCAAAAGATGGAGCGGGAGCAGGATTTGTTCAAATATAATTTCAGCGGTTTGCTGGCGGTGGTGTTGAATTATCATTCCAAGCGAACAGACGCTTATTTCTGTTCGCAATTTGTCGCGGAAGCTTTGGCGGCCGGGAATATTTGGGTGGCGGACAAACCCTCGTCTCTTGTCACGCCGCGCGATTTGATTGCCTCGGGCAGGACGATGATCCACAACGGCTATGTGCAGGATTATCCTTTTCTATGCCGAGCGAGCGGGTGTGTGGAGACAGATCTTGTGCTGGAGGGGATGGAATGAAGAAGGTCCTGTTGTTTCCTTTGTTCAAAAGCATGCCGTCGGGACATCATCAGGTGGCGGATGCAATTTGCGAAAGCATTTATGCAAATTCCCGGGATATCGAATGCAAGAAAGTGGATATGCTCAGTGAATGGAATCAAGTGGTCGAAGGCGGCATCGTGAAGGCTTATTTGCAATGGATCCGCTATTTTCCGGAAACCTATGCTTGGACATACCGCAAACTCGCCTACCGCAGCAAAAGAGAGCGGCCCCATAAAACGTACGAAACTTTATTCATGAAAAAGATGCAAGAGATTCTGGCGATCGAAAAGCCGGATTTGATTATTTGTACACATGGTTTTCCGTCTTATTTCATCAACCGCCTAAAAGAGATGGGTATTTGCGATGTGCCGGCGCTCAATATTTATACGGACTTTTTCATCAACGATGTGTGGGGGTGCAGCCATATCGATTATCATTTCGTGCCGAGCCGTGTGATTAAAAATAAACTTTCTTCCAAATACGGCATTGAGGGAAGCCATATATTCGTCACTGGAATTCCCATCAGCCGGCAATTCGAATCCGCCAGGCAAGCAGATAAGGAACTCGCAACGCCGCCCTACCGGATTTTGATGTCAGGTGGCAGCATCGGCCTTGGGAATATGTCCGACATGCTGGCTAGCGGGCAGAAAAAATTGGACTGCCGCATCAAAGTGCTGTGTGGCGCCAATGAAGCGTTATTCCACCAGGTCATGCGGCTTGAAGGCGATTTTGCCGAAGCCTATCCGTATATTTCATCCAAACAAGAAATGAACGCGCTTTACGAATGGGCGGATGCCATCATCTCGAAACCGGGTGGAGTGACAGTGTCGGAAGCTTTGCGCAAACAAATCCCGATTTTCGTGTCCGGCACATTGCCGGGGCAAGAACAGATCAATCTCCGGCTGCTCGATGAGATGGGCCTCGTATTCATCGTGCCTGAAGGGGCAGATGCACTCGAATTTGCTTGCCGTGTGCTTCAGGATAAAGCAAGAATCCAGCGCTATCTACAGGCTGAACGGCGTTATGTGGACGAGTTGGAATTGAAAGATTCCGATGGGGTATACCGGGAAATTGAAGCGATGCTGGAGCGGGGCTGAGCGGAATGGACATCCAACTGGCCATTGAATGGCTTTTCGGGTTCTTGGAAAAATTGGGGCTTTTCGGTTTGTTTACGGCTATTTTTTTGGAAGGAGCATCTGTGCCGTTTCCGGGCATTGTAGTCGTTCTCGCCTATGGCGGCCTATTGAACATGAGCATTGCCGGAATGGCGGGGGTTGCCGCCATCATGGCCGCCATCTATAGCGTCGCGAGCCTGATTCCTTATTTTATCGGCAACAAACTGGAGCATTTAATCCGGCCGAACATCCGCAAAGGGCTGGATAAGGCGGGCCGCATCTTCAACCGCTACGGCATATGGAGCATCGCGTTGTCACGTCCATTCGGGATCGGGAACTATATTTCCTACTTGGCGGGAAGCAGCGGTGTCAGCTTGCTGAAATATTTGCTTCTTACGTTTGCAGGCATCTTCCCATGGTGTTTGGCGATTTTGTATTTGGGTGATTACTTGAATGGCAATTACGACCGCTTCCTGATGCTTTTTGATGAATACAAAATGGAGTTCTACGGCACCGGCCTGCTTCTCGCGATGGTGTTTACCGGATATGCAATCTGGAGACGCCGGAAAAAATGAGCTTATAAGAAAAGCCTCATCTTTAGTGAAGAGGCTTTTTTGCATGCAGCACTAGCCAAAAATCTTTTATGTAAGATACTGTTTCAAAATCTAACAGAACATGAAGGAATAGCTGATTATTGGTCGATTCTTTCTATGCCATTGCGCAGCTGGCAGTTAGAAAATTCGTCCTGGAAAGTGGTACAATTTCGCTTTCAAAAAAACAATGTGTATAATGATTATACAAAAGCTATACATAATAGGGTTTCAAGTATTATAGAAAGATAAGAGGGTTATGGCAAAGTTCTGCAGAAGGCTATCAAAGGACTTTTATAGAATGGATAAATTAAACAAACTTAGGGGATGAAAGGCGGTACGTACATGGACAAAGCAAAATCCGTAATCGTAATCGGGGGAGGCCTTGGCGGTTTGTCAGCGGCGATTTCATTGGCGCAGCAAGGCTACTCGGTTTCTTTATATGAGAAAAACAGCCATATCGGCGGAAAAGTAAATCGCTTGGAACAAGACGGCTTCGGCTTTGACCTCGGACCGTCAATTTTGACGATGCCGCATATTTTCGATAAATTGTTCATCACCAGCGGCAAGAACATGCTCGACTACATTCCGATGCAGCGGCTCGACCGGGAATGGCGTTCGTTCTTTCCGGACGGCACGACGATCGACTTGTACCACGACCTGGATTTGATGGAACGGGCGAACCCGGCGCTTTCCAAACAGGACATGAAGGAATATTACGCGCTGTTGAAATACTCGCGCCGCATTTACAAGACGACCGAGCATAGCTATTTGAAAGAAGGCTTCGAGTCGCCGAGAGAGGCAGTCGCACAAAACGGTATCTTGTCTACATTGATCGGTTTTGATTTGACGTCGACGATGTATAGCGGGATCTCCAAGCGCATCAGCAATCCGCATTTGCGTGATATGCTGGCGTATTTCGTTAAATACGTCGGATCGTCCCCGTACAGCGCACCTGCCGTACTCAATATGATGATTTACATGCAGCATGCACAAGGTTGCTGGTACGTACCGGGCGGAATGCACAAACTGGCGGAAGGCATGGAGCGTCTGGCACGGGAAGAAGGCGTCAACATCCACACCGGCATGGGCGTCATCCGTGCGCTGACAAGTGAAGAAGGCAAGATCACGGGCGTAGAACTTGAAGACGGTTCGTTCCAGACGGCCGATTATTACGTCTCGAATATGGAAGTCATTCCATTTTATAAAAAGATGGTCAAGGCGGAGCACGAATTTGTCGACAAGCTCGAGAAAAAGTATGAGCCGGCAGGATCAGGCCTCGTATTGCATCTCGGTGTCAAGAAAAGCTATCCGCAGTTGAACCATCACAATTTCTTTTTCTCGGATAATTTGGAAGAGCAGATGGAAAAAGTATTCAATCGCCACGAGCTGCCGGATGATCCGACCATCTACCTTGTCAACGTCAATAAAACCGACCCGACGCAAGCGCCGGACGGCCACGAGAACATCAAGATTTTGCCGCATATCCCGTATATCCAAGACAACCCGTTCACGCCGGAAGACTACCGCGCATTCGAGGAGCTTGTGCTCGACAAGCTCGAGCGCATGGGACTCGACGGGCTGCGTGACAATATCGTAACGCGTGACGTCTGGACGCCGCATGATATCGAGCGCATCTACGGCTCGGACCGCGGCGCGATTTACGGCACCGTATCTGACAAAAAGCAAAACGGCGGCTTTAAGCACAAAAAACAAAGCGAGCTGTACGACAACCTGTATTTTGTCGGGGGCACCGTCAACCCAGGCGGCGGCATGCCGATGGTGACATTGAGCGGCCAGCAAGTGAGCGATAAAATCGTTAAGCGCGATAAAGCGGGTAAGCGATAGAAAAGAATGTAGCTGCTCATATATTCCAGTAAGCGCAGTTGTTTTGGAATAACAAAATAATATAATCATGCCAAAAGCCTCTACCGGAATCGATTGATTCCAGTGGAGGCTTTCCTATTTTCTATAGCGTCATTCCACCACGATGCGGCCATTGTTCGACTCGAGATGAATCAGCACATTGCCATCGCCGAAAACGGACTCTTCGTTTTCACGGCCGTACACATTGATGCTGCCATTATCGACGCGTGCTCGGATGCGGGCATTAGACGGCTCACTGTCCGTGCGGATTTCGATGCGTCCGTTATTGGTTTCAAAATTGACAGGGAAATCGAGTGTCTCGGTGCTCAACTCGATGCGGCCGTTGTTCGCACGTGCTTGCAGTTCGCCCGATACATTGTTGAAAATGATGCGGCCATTCGAAGAACGGATAGCCATATTGGCTTCCATCTCAGTGATGTCGACGGCGCCGTTATCGGTTTCGACATTGACCGTTTCGCTATTGACCGATTCCAAATCAATGCGTCCATTATTTGCCTCGAGCGACAGTTCAGCGGCTTCAATATCTCGCGCCTGTATGGTGCCGTTATCGCTTTCTACAGTCAGCGAATCCAGTCCGTTTTCCGGTACAGAAACTTGCAGCGAGTAGGTACGGTTAAAATCGAAATTGAGGAACTGGGAGCGGTCTTTGACGTCGACGATCAAGCGCCCGCCTGACAGATCGGTCGTTAGCGTAAAGTCGTCGCTATTTCCTGACAACACGAGGCGTGCAGTGTCGTCCTCGCTCGGCACCAAATCCACGCGGGCATTTTCCACGGTAATCTCCATGTCTTCGATTTGTCCATCGAAAGTCTGTTCTTCGAGTACCTCCTGTCGGGCAGGATCTGAATTGTAGCTGATGACCAATACGATAATCACACCGACCAGGATGATGGCGGCTATGATGATCAACACTTTCACCAATGTTTTCATAGCGGGCTGCTCCTTTCTGCTAACGAAATATAAAAAGCTTTACACCGGGTGACAGGCTATTTTCGAAGTTTGTTGAATATGTACTACAATAAGCCACGGCGGAAGGAAGGGTGAACATGGAATCCTTGCAGAACAAACGGGCGATTGCTTTGGAGCGGATTGTTTGGTGGTCGGTGCAGATGTCCTTGCTGGCGGGCATTTATATAATGTATGTACAAGGCAATGGCACGAAAGTATTCATGGGCCTTTTAACGGTTGCGGTACTGGTGGTCATTGCCCTCGTGCAAAGGCGCTTCGATTATCCACTGCCGGCGATTTTCGCCAGCATTGTCTATATTTTCGTGTTCTTTTCGGTCGTCATCGGCACGTTCGGCGGCGGTTACCGGATCGATCATTTCGATGATTTTCTCCATGTCTTTTCCGGCATTTGGATCGGTTATGCCAGCTGGATCATCTTGAGGCGTTTGCTGCGCAACGGGGGAGCGGCCAATCTCCCGAATTCGTTTATTGCGCTGTATATGCTGTCTTTTTCTTTGGCGGCAGCTGCCGTATGGGAGTTACTGGAGTTTGCAGGCGATAAGTTATTCAGTTTCACCGCGCAAGGCCGTGACCCGGATGATACGATGATCGACATGATCATGGGGCTGATCGGCGGTCTAATCACCGTCGTCGTTATTTTGACTTTACGCAACAAAGGCAAAATAAACGAGGCTGTGGATAAAGAATAGTCCAAAGTACAGTTTTGCTGAATGTTCGACCATACTGATTTTACCATAAAAAGCTGTAGAGTCAGAATAATCAGTTTATTTAAAGGGTTCTTTCCATTATTGTCGAAGAAGTTGAGAACAGCAACTAGATGTGGACAGTTGCATTGAGGATTGCAGCGACAGGGGATTTTATCGGCAGGTGAGTTGTTTTGTGTGTGTTTGCTGTTGTCTGAAACGATGAAATTACTTTAAGGCAAGGGGAGGATGCCGAAATGTGGAATTTGCAGAAGACTGTTTTCATCGACCGCCGGGTAGAGGAAGTCCACCAATTTGCTACGAATCCGGTCCACTGGTATCAATGGTATGCCGGTTTATCCGAAGCTGAAAATCTGCTCGGAACAGGCGGTAAAGGGACAAGCATGAATTTGAAGTACTACTTTTTCGGCAGATCGTTGGAATTGCACGTACTGGTCGTAGAGAATGCGCCGTTGGAAGATGGCTATATTTGGCGGGCCCTTATCACGGGTGCATTCGACGCAAACCAAACGTGGACATATGTGCCGACAAACGGCGGTACAGAAATTCATTTTGAAATGAATTACGAACTGCCTGGCAGCATCTTAGGAAAAGTAGCCAATAAGCTATATATCAAAAAGCTGATGAGCAATTCAATAGAGCAGACTTTGCAGAACTTGAAAGACATCAGTGAAAGCGAGTGAGGAAAAAGCCGGTCTGTAAGTCATAGCCATGATTTTCGGGCCGGCTTTATTTGTCGATGATCGGTCATTCCACATCAGCGCAAAGCGGGATTTGAGCAATGGAATTTAAGATTTTAGGGAGATGACCGCCATGGATAATGGCAACCGCGATTACTCCAAAATACCATTTGCCGGATTAGGTTTAGTATTCGGCACAGCAATTGGCGCAGTTTTGGGTTTGATTCTTACGGGAAATCTGATTTGGGCTGGTGCAGGGACCGGAGTTGGCCTCGTTATTGGCGCAGCGATTGATGGCATGAAGAAACCAAAATAGTTTGGGCTATGGACTGACAAGGCGGCCGAAAAGGAGGGGGTCGACAGGAGGATATTGTAGTGGCGAGGAATGCATGGTGCATGGATTGCAGTGTTTTGAATATTTTTGAAATTTCGGGCAATTTTCTTTAGTAGTTGATAAAACATTCCGAAAAAGGGGAAATCGAAATGAAGAAATATTTAGCAGAGTTTATCGGGACTTTTATTTTAGTATTTCTCGGTACTGGGACAGCCGTCGTTTTGGGCGGCTATACAGGTGGAACGGATAGCGGCTTTTTAGGGGTTCTGGCGATTGCGTTGGCATTCGGTTTAGCAATTGTTGCAGGCGCTTACGCCATCGGGCACATTTCAGGCTGCCATGTCAATCCGGCCGTTTCACTCGCCGTGTGGATGTCCGGCAATTTAAGTGCGAAGGAATTCGGCGGATATGTCGCAGCGCAAATCGTCGGGGCATTTGCGGGTACGGCGTTTCTCGCTTTTCTCGTTGCTAGTTCAACCACCCTAGAAGGTTTTGGCGCGAACGGATACGGGGAGTTGAGCGCGGTTGGCTTGAATTTGCCCGGAGCTTTTGTCGTAGAAGTGGTGCTGACTTTCATTTTTGTTTTGGCTATACTCGGTGTGACATCGAGCAAGGCTACTTCCCATATGGGCGGGCTGGTGATCGGTTTGACGCTGACGCTCGTCCACTTGATCGGCATTCCGCTCACCGGCACGTCCGTCAATCCGGCGCGAAGCTTGTCTCCAGCTGTTTTTGCCGGCGGCGATGCGTTAGCGCAACTATGGGTATTCATTGTTGCTCCGCTGATTGGGGCAGCAATTGCCGCGCTGGTGTTTAAATCGTTCTTCTTCGTCAAAGAAGAAACCGGCATCGAAGTTGCGGGAGATGCCGACAACGAAAAACTGGTCAAGTGAGCGAGTAGGTAAGGAATCAGAAAAGTTTGGTGGAAAAAACGCGTAGAGAAACGGATCCGTTTCTCTACGCGTTTATCTGTGATGAAGTCAAATGGATTTATACAGCTCATGCCGTATCCGTGAAATATGCTCACCCATCAATTTCTTGGCCAATTCGCTATTGCGGCTTTCGATCGCCAAATAGATTTCTTCATGTTCTTTATACGTATCCTGATGGCGCGTAGCGTCCGTAAAGCGGTGGTGTCTCGTAGCGCGGATATTTTCTTCCAGCCGTTTGGCGAGTGTCTCCATCAAATCGATCAATAATTGGTTTTTGGTGGCATTGGCGACTTGCAGATGAAAATCGACATCGGCCTGGACGCCGAGTTCGGGGTCGTTCGCTGCCAAAGCCATTTGCTCAAGCACATCACGGATCGCCTGCAAGTTGTCAGGAGTCGCCCGCTGTGCTGCGAGCGATGCGGCTTCGACTTCGAATGCCCTGCGTAGTTCAAGCATATCGTCGATAGCTTGGATATCCGCCGCGTCAATGTGTGTGCCGAGTTCATTGCCGAGCATATCGTGCTTGGTCTGGGCAAGAAAGCTGCCGCCGCCTTGGCGGATTTCGAGGAAGCCTTTGCTTTCCAGCCCTTTCAAAGCTTCACGGACGGAATTGCGGCTGACGCCGAATAAACTCGCTAAATCTCGTTCAGAAGGGAGGCGGCCGCCGGGGGGCAGATTGTTCTCCAAGCATAGTGTTTGGATCTGTTCGACGACTAATTCATAGGTGCGTTTTTTCGGATTCAATAACACAACATTCTCCCCTTATTTGTATTTTAAGATTTTCCTTTATCATACCGAAGAGACTCTGAAATGTCTGAAAATACACATTGTATTTTTCAGATAATTATGTATAATTGGGATAATTGGTAGGACCAATTTGATCGAATACGAAAAATACAGCAATGAACTCATTCAAAAAGGAGCGAGTCAGCATGGCAATGGATAATCAAGAAACAGTGCTACAGGCATTGAAAGACCATTTAAAACCGGAACAAATCACCATCAACGAAACGATCAAGGAATTGCATGGCAAGGATGAATCCTACCACCAAATGGAACTGCCTGATATTGTCGTATTTCCCGAAACCACACAACAAGTGTCGGCGATCATGAAAGTGTCGCAGCAATATAAGGTCCCGGTCGTGCCGTTCGGTCTCGGATCGAGTTTGGAAGGCCATGTCATCCCGAAAAGCGGCGGCATCACCGTCGACTTCTCCTTGATGAGCAAGGTGCTCGATATCGATGCGGAGGATTTTTTGGTTACTGTGCAGCCAGGTGTCACCCGGACACAGCTCAATAAAGAATTGAAAAAGCACGGCTTGTTTTTCACAGTCGATCCCGGGGCGGATGCCACACTGGGCGGCATGGCGGCGACGAACGCCAGCGGCACGACTTCTGTGAAATACGGGGTCATGCGTGACCAAGTGCGTGATTTGGAAGTGGTCATGGCGGACGGCACGGTTATCCATACTGGCAACAAAGCCGCAAAATCTTCTTCCGGCCTTCATTTAAACGGCTTGTTTGTCGGATCTGAAGGAACGCTTGGCTGTTTTACCGAAATGACGCTGAGAGTATATGGCATTCCTGAATTCATCACTGCAGCCCGTGCCTCATTCGCTTCAGTGAAAGATGCGGTGGAAGCGGTCGTATCAATTTTACAGGCGGGCATCCCGATTGCCCGCGTCGAACTTGTTGATGAGCAATCGATGAAACAAGTGAACCTCTACAATGAGACAGCTTACTTGGAAAAACCGACATTGTTTTTGGAGTTCCACGGCAACGAAGCCGGACTCAAGCAAGATGTCGAATTCATGGAAGAAATCGTCCAAGGGCATGCGTGCGAAGAAATCGCTTTTGAAACCGACACAGCCGCACGCAACCAGCTATGGGAAGCGCGCCACACTTTGGCGTATGCGTATATCCACGGATACCCTGGCAAAAAACTGATGGTGACGGATGTCTGTTTGCCGATTTCGGAACTTGCAGGGGCGGTCAACCATGCGCGCGAAAACTTGCAAGCGCTCGGGCTGCCGGGCGGCATCGTCGGCCATGTCGGCGACGGCAATTTCCACGCCCTCATCATGATGGACATGAATGACGAAGGGGAAGTCGCCAAGGCCCAGGAATTCAACGAACGCATCGTTGTTTACGCACTCGAACGCGGCGGCACCTGCACCGGTGAACATGGTGTCGGCATCGGCAAACAGAAATATCAAAAGCAAGAACACGGTGCCGCACTGGATGTCATGGAGAAGATTAAAGCAGCGTTGGATCCGCAAAACCTGCTGAACCCAGGGAAAAATATCCAAGTGGATAACAAGGAGGCGATCCAATGAAACTACTGCAATCTCTAAGCGCCTTCGCTGGAAAATATTTCGCTGTTTGGGTCATTATCGCCGCATTGCTCGCTTTTTTGCTGCCGGAAGCGTTTATCGGATTCGGTGCATATATAACAATCCTGCTCGGTGTCGTGATGTTCGGCATGGGCTTGACGCTCAAACCCGTAGACTTCAAAATCATTCTTAAGAGCCCGCTGCCTGTCATCATCGGGGTCGCTGCACAATTTTTGGTCATGCCGCTTGCGGCATTCGCCATCGCGTATGTGCTGAACTTGCCGCCTGAACTTGCTGCAGGACTCGTGCTGCTCGGGTGCGTTCCAGGAGGTACTGCCTCGAATGTCATGGTGTATCTCGCAAAAGGAAACCTCGCGCTGTCAGTAGCGATGACCTCGCTGTCTACTTTGATGGCACCAATCATGACGCCGTTTTTACTGTTGCTTTTGGCAGGCCAATGGCTGCCGGTCGATCCGCTGTCGATGTTCGTTTCGATCATTCAAGTGATCATCATCCCGATCGCACTCGGCATACTCGTCCAGAAGATTTTTCCGAAGGCGGTCGCGAAAAGCATCTCCGTTGTGCCACTCATTTCAGTTGTTGCAATTTTGATCATCGTTTCGGCAGTGACGGCGGCCAATGGGCAAAACGTCATCAGTTCCGGTTTTATCGTGTTCTTCGCGGTATTCTTGCACAATGGCTTTGGCTTGATGCTCGGTTATGTCACGGCCATGGCGATGGGACTCAACGAAACAGACCGCCGTGCCATTTCACTTGAAGTGGGGATGCAAAATTCCGGATTGGGTGTGGCGCTGGCAACGGCCCACTTTAGCCCGCTAGCCGCACTCCCGAGCGTCTGGGGCGCGATTTGGCATAATATTTCAGGGCCGATCCTAGCAACGATCTGGTCGAAAAAAGCTGCCTCAGAACCCGACTCCGCACAGCCTGATCTCGCATCCCGAGTCAAGCCTGCAATCGATTCGGGATCGAAGTGAGTAAATTAGCACGTACAAAAAAACCGCCCAATTGCTGGGCGGTTTTTTCAATAAAGGAGAAAGATACAAGAGTGGCGAATTTTACCAGATGCAATGCTACATAATTCTTATAAAAAGCGAGTGAGACAAAATGGAATTCAATATTGGAAATGGAACACTTACGCTGCCTGAATTGCACATTACGATTGCGGCGATTGTCATTATTTACTTATTGGTCAAATGGAGCAAGGAGTTGGAAACGCGCAGGTTTACCGTTTTTATTTATTTTTTGGTCAGTGCGTACATTATTCCTGTATTCTCCTATCATTCAACAGATTCCGAATTCCAGTTATGGCTTCCGGTCGGGTTCATCTTAATGTTTTTCTATTTGCGCCGTCCCGATAAATACCATTCCGTCAAAATGAAAGCGAGCTTGTTAGGCTTGGGTGTCGCGCTTTATCAAATCATTGGACATATGCTGTGACAAGGCAATGACGAGTAGGGCTAAGACATTATCCTCGATAGTCAATCGATGATGAGCGCTTTTCCCTGTGCCCGCAGCTCTTTTAACGAAGCGAGCATATGGTTGATTTGCTCTTCGGAATGGCGTTCCCAAGATGCGAGTTCCGCGACGATCTTCAAAGGGGATTTGGAGCGGTAGGAGCGTGTCGGATTTCCAGGGAAGCGTTTATCGGTCAAGTTCGGATCGTTTTCAAACTCTCCCGTCGGTTCGACAATATAAATCCGCTCTTGTGCATCGCCGGCAGCCAGTTCCGCGCCCCATTTCGCCGCGTCGAGTGATGCAGTGAAATAGATGTAATTGGATTTTTTGTCCTGGAAGTTGGATAGATTTTGGGCTTGCAAAAGTTCGCCGATGTTCAAGCCGGCTTTTGTTCCGTGGAAGAAAGGGCCAAGGTCTAATACATCTTTTTTATCGTCCATTGCACTCTGCCTCCTGTTTTTCCATTTGGTATGTATTAGTAGTATAGGACAACGATTTTAGAAAAAGTAGTCTGTAAAATTTTTTTAGCCGGGTTATACTATAAGTAGAGAAGCACATATAATAAAATATGAAAGCCCAGTTCCTATTGAGGAACTGGGCTTTTCAGGCTGTCGAGAAAGTGAAGCAGTCATATTTTCCGAAGCTTATCGCTCGCTTTCCGCGGGCGGGAATCGAGCCTCCTCGTCACTTCGTTCCTGCGGGGTCTCTCAAACCCGCTATTCCCGCAGGAGTCGAGCAAACGCTTCTCCAAACACTAGGATACTTCATTGATTTTTAATGTAGTAAAAGTATCTCTATTATGGAATCATAGAAGATTTTCTACTTATTCAACACTCTGGAAAGCCCAGTTCCTATTGAGGAACTGGGCTTTTTCGTTTGGCAAAGGCCAGTTTGGGGCTATCGTTTAAATGCGTTTAGAGCGGGTAGACACATGTATATTCAATCAATTATATAAAGAGGTGTCCAATGATGAAAAATGAACTCACAATTAAACATAAACTTGGCCTTGGGACTGCGCCGCTTGGCAATATGTTCAGAGACGTTCCGGAACAAGAGGCGATGGCGACGATCGAGTCGGCATGGAATGAAGGAATCCGTTATTTCGACACGGCGCCGTTTTACGGGGCGGGGCTTGCGGAGCTGCGCCTCGGTGAGATCCTGTCTTCTTATGACCGCGACGAATATTTATTGAGCTCTAAAGTCGGCCGCATCGTACTCGATGAAAAGGAAGAAAAAGAGGGGCTGTTTGAATTCGGCCGCCAAAATAAAATCGAGACGAATTATACAGAGGACGGCACGCTGCGTTCGATTGAAGACAGCTTGAAGCGCTTGAAGACGGACCGGTTGGATATGGTTTTTGTCCATGATATTTCCCCTGACTTTCTCGGAGACGAGTGGATCACCAAGTTTGATGAAGCGCGTCACGGGGCATTCAGAGTGCTTGACCGCTTGAGAGATGAGGGCGTCATCAAAGCATGGGGACTTGGCGTCAACACGACGACACCGATCGAAGTCGCGCTTGAACTGGAACAGGCACATCCCGATTTGAGTTTGTCCGCGACGCAATATACATTGCTCCAACACGAGCGCGCACTCGAGCGCATGATGCCGCTTGCACAAGAAAAGGGCGGCGGGCTGGTCATCGGCTCGGCATTCAACTCAGGCGCTTTGCTCGGCGGCGATCATTTCGATTATCAGGAAATCACACCCGAAATCAAGGAGCGTGTTGCACGCTTTAACGATGTCGCACAAAATCACGGCGTTCATTTGAAAGATGCTGCGCTGCAATTCTCAAGCGCGCATCCTGCGGTCAAAGCCGTGGTGACCGGTTCGACAAGACCAGACCGCATCAAGGAAGACTTGGCTGCATTTGAAGCTACTATTCCGGCCGCTTTTTGGGAGGAGCTGGTCGACAAAGGACTGGTTTCGCCTAAAGCTGTTTTGCCGAAGAAATAAACCCACAGTTGAATTAAGAAAACAGCTGCTCCGAAAAGTCATGAAACTGACTTTTCGGGGCAGCTTTTTTATGTTCAATGAAGCGTTTCGTCCGCTTGCTTGTTGTTTGGTTTGCTAGTCAAATTGCTTGATGGAATACTTCGACACGAATGATTTTACCGTTAAGTGGATAGTAGGCGATACATTCAATGTGCCAGATTGTTTCATTTATGATAACGGAGCACTGCGCATAATCTATATGTATAAATGATTGATTTTCAAGAATATGTGGAGTAGACTGTCGGAGAATGAATGTTCATTCCGCAACCGAAGGAGGAATTTTTCCAGATGCCGACATCCACTACTAAACGCGAGGATATCATCCAAAGCGCGTTGACCTTATTTGCCGAGCGCGGATTTGATGCCACGACAATCCCGATGATTGCTACTGACGCGAAGGTAGGGGCAGGGACGATTTATCGTTATTTTTCTAATAAAGAAGTGCTCGTGAATACTATGTTCCAACATTATGTAAGCTTATTTAAAGAGACACTGGAAAAAGACTATCCGGCGGAATCGGACATTCGAGAGCAATTCCATCATTTATTCCAGGGGATGATTCGTTTTACGAACGAGCATGATCATGCTTTGTATTTTATTAAAACCCATACATCTGCTTATTTTCTTGATGCTAACAGCCGGGATCAATTCAGCCATTTATTGATGATTCTCGAGAATTTCTTCGATGAAGGCAAAAAGGAAAAACAGATTAGGGAGCTTCCTTCCAAGGCGCTGATTGCCATTATTTTTGGCGGTTTTCTTCAGCTATACCAATTGATCCGCGCAGGCGAACTTGAAGCGTCTGAAGAATTATTGGCAGGAGTGGAAAACAGCTGCTGGGATGCTGTGCGTCATCCATAACGATGATGCCAGTTTTTTTCTGATCTAATAGGAATGAATATTCATTCCTATGCTGAAATCTATAAAAGAGGTGCTTATCATTGATTGATACAAAAAATCTGCCACAACCGAAATCGTATGGCCCGCTGGGGAATTTGCCCTTGATCGATAAAGAAAAACCGGTGCAGTCGTTCATGAAGCAGGCCCGTGAACTCGGCCCGATTTATCAATTCCATTTTCCAGGACGCACTAGTACGTTCGTGTCGAGCGCGGAGTTAGCTGCCGAAATTTGTGACGAAACGCGCTTTGATAAAAAGATCGGGCCGGCTCTCCAAAAAGTCCGTGCATTTGGCGGAGACGGCTTGTTCACGAGCGGAACCGAAGAACCGAACTGGAAGAAAGCCCATAATATCTTGTTGCCGAGCTTCAGCCAGCAGGCAATGAAAGGTTATCACGAGAAAATGATCGACCTTGCTTCGCAATTGGTCCAGAAATGGGCGCGGCTCAATCCGAACGAGGAAATCGATGTGCCGGATGATATGACGCGCTTGACGCTCGATACGATCGGATTATGCGGTTTTAATTACCGCTTTAACAGCTTTTACCGGGAAGATTCCCATCCGTTCATCGAAAAAATGGTGCGGGCTTTGGATGAATCGATGAGCCAGACGCAACGCCTCGGCATTCAAGACAAGCTGATGCTGCGTTCGAAGCAGCAATTCAAAGAAGACATCGACTATATGTTCAATTTGGTTGACCAATTGATCGAAGAACGCAAACTTGCAGGAGACCAAGGCGAGGATGACTTGCTGGCGCATATGCTAAAAGGCAAAGACCCGGAAACCGGTGACTCCTTGGATGACGAGAACATCCGCTTCCAGATCATCACGTTCTTGATTGCAGGGCACGAAACGACGAGCGGCTTGCTGTCGTTCGCAATTCACTATCTCTTGAAGCATCCGGAAAAATTAGCGAAAGCCTATGCCGAAGTGGACGAAGTGCTCGGTGAGGCGACGCCTTCTTTCAAGCAAGTAAAGCAATTGAAATACGTGCGTATGGTCTTGAATGAAGCACTGCGCCTATGGCCGACTGCGCCGGCATTTTCCGTTTATGCAAAACAAGACACGACGCTTGCCGGACAATATGCGGTAGAAGAAGGCGAAGCCTTTACTTTGTTGATTCCCGAACTGCACCGTGATACGAGCGTCTGGGGACAAGATGCAGAAAGTTTTCGGCCGGAGCGTTTTGAAGACATCTCGAAAATTCCGTATCATGCATACAAACCGTTTGGCAACGGCCAGCGCGCATGCATCGGGCAGCAATTCGCGCTTCACGAAGCAGTACTCGTGCTTGGCATGGTGCTGCAGCATTTCGAACTGGTCGACCATACCGATTATCAACTGGACGTCAAAGAAACTTTGACCTTCAAACCGGACGGGTTGACGATGAAAGTGAAACCGAGAAGAAAACTGCAGATGTTCCAAGCGCCTGCAGTGGAAGAACAAGAAGACGCACCGGCAGAGCAGCAATCCATCGATTCACACGGCACACCACTTTTGGTGCTTTACGGATCCAATCTCGGAACAGCACAAGGCGTCGCGCGTGAGCTTTCGGAAACGGCACGCTTCAAAGGCTTTGACGCGAAAGCCGCCGCGTTGGATGACTATGCGGGCAACTTGCCGACTGAAGGGGCGGTAGTCATCGTATCGGCCTCCTATAACGGCAACCCACCGGACAATGCTGTGCGCTTTATGGACTGGCTGTCAACTGACGCTGACCTAACAGGGGTTACATACAGTGTCTTCGGCTGCGGCGACCGCAACTGGGCCACCACCTATCAGCGCGTGCCGAGCATTGTCGATGATCAACTGTCGGCAAGCGGCGCATCGCGACTTATCAGACGTGGTGAAGGCGATGCCAGTGAAGACTTTGACGGAGAGCTTGAAAAATGGCAGCAATCCCTATGGGCTGCACTGGCTGAACGGTTCGAGCTTGATCTTGAAATGAATACACCAGCAAGAAACCGGTTGTCGATGGAATTCATCAGCGGTGTCAGCCACACGCCGGTAGCCCGAGCGTACGATGCGTTCACTGCAATGGTCGTCGGCAATGACGAACTATTGAAGACCTCAGAACGCAGCACCCGCCATATTGAGATCCAGTTACCTAAAGGGGCGTCGTATCAAGAAGGCGACCATCTCGGTGTGCTGCCTGAAAATTCTTCAGAGCTGATAGACAGAGTATTGAAACGCTTTAACTTAAAAGGAGACGAGCATGTGATTCTCGATGGGAGTTCCGGCGGGGCGAACCATTTACCGACCGGCCAGCCTGTCCAGCTCGCCCAGCTGCTCACAAGCTATGTGGAATTGCAGGAACCGGCGACGCGCGCGCAACTCCGCGAACTCGCAAAATGCAATCCATGCCCGCCGCATAAACAAGAACTCGAACAATTGGTGGAGGATGAAACGTATAAACGGGAAGTGCTCGCGAAGCGCTTGACGATGCTCGAATTGCTTGAGCGTTTTGCGTCGTGCGAAATGGAGTTTGAAAGCTTTTTGTCTTTGTTGCCGGCCTTGAAAGCCCGTTATTACTCCATTTCCAGTTCTCCGCGTGCATCGAAACATGCGAGCATCACGGTCAGTGTCGTGAAAAGCGCGGCGTGGAGCGGAACAGGTGAATACGAGGGCGTCGCTTCCAATTATTTGGCACAGCGTGAAGCGGGCGATAAAATCGCCTGCTTTATCCGGACGCCGCAGACGGCCTTCCAATTACCGGAAACCACCGAAACGCCGCTCGTCATGGTCGGGCCTGGCACCGGCATCGCTCCTTTCCGAGGCTTTATCCAGGCACGGCGCGTGTTGAAAGAACAAGGGGCCGAACTCGGCACTGCGCAGCTGTATTTCGGGTGTCGTCATGCTCAGCAGGACTTCTTGTACGAGGAAGAACTGAAATATGCTGAGGAGCAAGGCATCATCTCGCTCCATAGCGCCTTCTCCAGACAGCAGGAGGAGAAAGTCTACGTGCAGCACTTGATGGAACAGAATGCGCCAGAAATCTTGGAGCTTCTCGAACAAGGAGGGCATTTATACATTTGCGGTGATGGCGGCAAAATGGCGCCAGCCGTGGAGGAAACCCTGGTACGCAGCTATCAGGCACTTCGCGGAGCCGGGCGCGAACAAGCGCTTGCTTGGCTAGAGGAACTTGAGCAATCCGGCCGTTTTGCAAAAGATATCTGGTCGGCTTCGTAAATGATTCAGAGCAACTCTTATAACGAAGAAGATACCACCTTCGAAATTGATTGATTTCGAAGGTGGCATTTTTCTATTTGCGGGTAAAGGTAGATAAGGCCATTTAGGGACGGAGGAGAAAGCTCATGAATATCGGGATTATTGGAACCGGCAATATTGCGGCTTACCTGCTTGAGCAAGTGAATGCCAAACGTATGGCAGAAGGGCGGATCAGCGCCGTCTTCGGCCGCAATGTCGCGGTGGGCACACGTTTGAAAGAGCGGTTTGGCATTGAGTTTTATACGGATCTGCAAGAGTTTCTGGCAACGCCGGTCGATACAGTTGTGGAAGCGGTGACAGTGGAAGCGGCAGCCTTGTTTTTAAAAGATGTCGCCATACAAAAAAAAGACCTGATCGTCAGCAGCATCGGCGTATTCAAGGATGCCGCTTTGCTAGATGAACTTCAAACTGTGGCAAAGGCGAACGGCACTCAAATCTTCCTGCCATCCGGTGCCATTGGCGGACTCGATATTTTGCAATCGGCGAAAGCGATCGGTGGTTTGGAGCGCGTCGGGATTACGACGAGAAAATCACCTGCTTCGCTCGGCATGGAAACAGACGAAGAGCAAGTGCTGTTCGATGGTATGGCTATTGATGCCGTCGAGAAGTTCCCGAGGAATATCAATGTCGCCTTAGTGCTGGCACTTGCTGGAATCGGCGTGGAGAAAACGACCGTGCGCATCATCGTCGACCCAGCGGTTATGCGCAATACACATACGATTGAAGCCTACGGTGACTTTGGCAAGATGCAGCTGCAAGTCGAAAACAATCCGATGCCGGCCAATCCGAAGACAAGTCTGCTCGCAGCGCTCAGCATACTCGCGGTGCTGCAGAATAAAGGCAATGCGCTGCGCATCGGGAACTGACCTGCCGGCAAAACTCGATTTTATGCTCTTCTCGCAAAAATACGGTTCATTCACGTGGTATCATCAAGATAAGCTATAACGCAAAGAGGAGAGAAAACATGGATGCAAAGAAAGCGAACGCTGTGATAAAAGCTTGGCATTTATTGGAGTCTGCTACTCCCAGCCACGTCCCTGACCGTGGGATTAAGATAGAGCCGTCTTTGTTGAAGGATGGGCAAGACCGGCCTGAAGTCGAATCGGCTGTCATCGAGGGCCATCAGTGGCAAGGTGTGCAACTGAGCGACGAGAGCACTTATAGGACACAATCCCATTATTATATGAATTGCTTTAGGCAAAGTGAGCTGACACGGTTTTTGCGTCTGCATTTCAAAAGCAGCGAAGAAAGTATAAACGAGGACTCATCACTGCTGTTCGGCTTTAATTTTTCAGTCGACAGCAGCGGCCGATATATCCAAGATTCCTTATTCGTTCCCTTCGTCATGTATTTGATCAACAAACTGAAAGCCGAGGAAACAGTGGAGTATAATTCACTTGCCGATGAATACGCGTCCCATCTGGAACCGTTTAAACAGCAGGCCGAGCAGGAACTTGAAAAAGGCATCAATGAACAATCCTTGCAGAAATCCAAGCAAGCTTTCAGCAAGTTTTTTGGTGAATTGGAGCCGACAGCTGATTTTTACATCAAAACCGATATTCAGGAAATTGATGGTTTGCACAATAAAGCAAACTACAACAGTCCTTATTTAGAGGATCTGCAGCTGATTTTAGATCAGGGCGAAAACGACACCATCCGTCAGTATATTGAAGGCGCTGATATGAAAACGAATATTGATGAAAACCGTCAATACATCGAGCACGCATTGCAGCCGAAATTTCTACCGGCTGGCAGATGGTTCTCGCCGGTAGAGCACCGTCTGTCCTTGATGCAGCAAGTCGCGGTCAACCAAATCCTCAATAACGGACAGCTGATCGATTCGGTCAATGGGCCGCCGGGAACCGGCAAAACGACCTTGCTGAAAGAAATTTTCGCCAATGTCGTCGTCCAGCGGTCATTGAAAATGGCCACATTCGAACATCCGACCCAAGCTTTCACAATCGAGAACGAGCTCGATTTAGACGGGGCGTCTTCTTCGTTGCCGGTCTTTTTGTTGGACGAAGCATTGACGGGTTTTTCCATGGTGGTCGCGTCGAGCAAGCAAGCGGCCGTTGAGAACATTGCAAAAGAACTGCCGCAAAAAACAGAAGCCATCCGTTCTTCAGACGACCGAAAGCAAAGCAGTCATGCGCAATACGAAGAAATCTATGCAAAAACAGCTGCCCGACTTGCCCATTTCCCCGATATTGCCGAGCGCTTGTTGGATACGGAGGAAGAGGCATGGGGCTTATTTTCTTGCGCGCTTGGTGAAAGTGAACAGATCGATAAATTTACCGAGGTGCTAGAAGGAAAAGACGACGAATCCGATGGCCTTACAGAACAATTAGAACAGCTTGCGGCTGGTAATGGTGAAAAAGACTGGCAGCAGCTGGTGCAGGAATTTCAGGGGATGCATGCTGATATAGAAGAGAAAAAAGCGAAGTTGCAACTCCTAGCTGAGGAGTTCAGTGGATTTGAAGCGGACCGTGCGCAGTTGGCGAAACTGAAACAACAGCATGAAAACAACCCGCATAAAGAAACCGAGCACGCCATCGAACAGTTGGAGCAGCAACAGCTTGTCTTTTCAGAGCAATTAAAAGACTATGAGCGGCAAGGTTTGGTGCTGCCGACTGAAGACTATTGGCAATCCGGCGTGTACGCTTATCGGGAGCGGCAGCAAAAGACGATTTGGCTGACCGATGAACTGAATTTCGAACGGGGCTTATTATTTTTGAAAGCTATGGAGTTGCATAAGATCTTTTTGGCATTCAACCATGAAGCGATCGCGGCAGCGCT
Source organism: Planococcus dechangensis (assembly GCF_042654465.1). Classification (NCBI taxonomy): domain Bacteria; kingdom Bacillati; phylum Bacillota; class Bacilli; order Caryophanales; family Caryophanaceae; genus Planococcus; species Planococcus dechangensis. The sequence goes on from NZ_JBHSGL010000015.1 coordinate 244,813, forward strand.
CAGTTTACTGAAATCGAGAGAAAAACTGGATATAGACGACGATAAACATGTCCGCTGTTTGAGGAATATGTGGAATATGATTCATTTAGTTACTCCGGTAATTGGCACAACTTTCGCAAGCATGGCGTCTATGTATCGCGGTGTGGGTATGGATTTTATCCAATACTTGTTTATCGACGAAGGCGGGCAAGCAAGCCCGCAACAAGCTGCAGGCGCCTTGTGGAGGTCGCGTAAAGCTATCATCGTCGGGGATCCTGTCCAAATTGAACCCGAAGTGACGATAGATGAGACCATAATGGCGGACATCCGCAAGCATTTTCAGCTGGATGACATCTTCATGGGGCAGGGGGCTTCTATCCAATTGCTGGCGGATCGTGCCAATCCGAACGGCACGTGGAAAAAGGATGGAGGCTGGATGGGTACACCGCTTTGGGTGCATCGCCGCTGCCTTGACCCGATGTTCTCCATCTCCAATGAAATCGGTTATGACGATAAAATGGTTTTAGCGAAAACGGGATCCGGAAAAGTCGGATGGCATGATTATAAAGGAACAGCCATCAACCGTCATTATATCGAAGAGCAAGGCGAGTTGGTTGCTGGGTTGATCGCGGATAAATGGTCGGATGAACAGCAAGAGCCGGATGTTTTTATCATCACGCCTTTCACTGCCGTCCGAGAAGGCTTGAAAACGATTGTCCGCAGCAAACTGGAATCATTATCCATCGAACCTGATAAAATCGATGAGTGGATCAAGCAATCCATCGGCACGGTCCACAGCTTTCAAGGGCAAGAAGCGGAAGTTGTCTATTTCGTAGCCGGAACGGATGCGGACAGCGACGCGGCAGCCGATTGGTCGTGCGCAAAACCGAATTTACTGAATGTCGCAGTGACACGGGCCAAAAAGGAATTTTACATTGTTGCTGACCGCCAGCGCTTTTCCGACAAAAACTATTACCGGGCCATTGTAAATTATGTGCAACAGGCCGAAGAGCAAGCGGAAAAAAACCACAATGGCTGATCATAAAATCGGCGTAAGCAGTAAAAAACAAGCAAGCAAACCTTTAGTTTTCTTAAAGGTTTGCTTTTTTTTATATATTTTTCGCAAAAGTTCTGAGTCATTATGTTATTCATTATTATGAAACGGGAAAAAGCTGCGGGCAAAACGGCTGAGTGCTTGAATGCCTATGGTTGGGGGGAATTGGGCTAACCTTTGGATCAGCTGTCCAGCGTCCTTTTTATGACTCGCTTTAAACACAAATAATTCCGATTTAATAAGCAAATTACTGTCATATAGTTTATATGTATCAGGCGGAGCCGTTTTTGAAGATCCATACATGTTATCCTAGTAAAGTGAGTATTTTTTTGTAAGTAACTGTCGTACATCATGGAACGCTTAATTTTCAAGGGTTTTCGATGATGGAATCCGTGAATTTCCTCAACAAGTTGGAAGTTATGTTGGCACGAGCAATCGAGCATTGCTCGAGTTTAGTTAGTATTTTTTTGACCAATGAAGGGAGGTGTTTTAATGGGAAATTGGACTCGATTTCTTGAAGTGAACGCGTCTCGTATTTTAGAGTTGACGATTGACCATGCCATATTGGTATCCTTGGCGATTGTCGTTGCGTTATTGATTGGCATTCCGCTCGGCATCTATTTGACCACGAACCAATACCTTGCTGACACAGTTCTTCAAATTGCTTCCATTACATTAACGATTCCGAGCATTGCGCTTTTTGGGGTCATGATTCCGATCTTTTCTATTATCAACCAAGGAATCGGCTTTGTGCCTGCTTTTGTGGCGCTCGTTTTGTATTCACAGTTGCCGATTATCCGTAATACATATGCGGGCATCAAGAACGTCAATCCGGAAATGCGCGACGCGGCAATCGGCATGGGCATGAAAACGCATCAGCGCCTGTTGCGTGTCGAGATTCCGAATGCATTGCCTGTCATCATGGCGGGTGTCCGCACGGCGGTTGTCATGAATATCGGCATCGCGGTCATCGCGGCTTACATCGGTGCGGGCGGACTGGGTGTTTTGATTACACAAGGAATCAGCCGAAACGACAATTACATGATTATCAGCGGTTCTATCGCTGTGGCGATTTTGGCGATCATTGCAGATTCGATTCTGTTGTTGATTCAAAAGCGTTTTACGAAAAAAGCATTAGCGAATTAATTGCAGAGAGGTGAGTCTATGATTTCATTTAACCATGTAACAAAAAAGTTCGGAGAAGATGTCATCGCGATTGAGGACGTCGATTTCACGGTGGAACAAGGAAAAATCGTCGTGCTGCTCGGCCCATCCGGCTGCGGAAAAACGACACTGTTGCGAATGGTCAACCGGCTCGAATCCATCTCACAGGGCGAAATCATCATTAACGGTGAAAACTCCAAGGATTTGGACCCGATCGAATTGAGACGGAAAATTGGTTATGTCATCCAAAGCAATGGCCTGTTCCCTAACATGACAATCGAAGAAAACGTCATGCTCGTTCCGGACCTTTTGGGGTGGAACAAAAAAGACAAGCGCGAACGCTTCGAGTACTTGATGAAGCTGAGCGGTTTGGATGCAGGCGACTATGGCAAGCGCTATCCGCACGAATTGTCTGGCGGCCAGCAGCAGCGAATCGGCGTGGTGCGTGCACTGGCGGCCGATCCACCGGTCATGCTGATGGATGAGCCGTTCGGTGCGCTTGATCCGATCATCCGCGAAAAGATCCAGGATGAGTTTTTACAGATCCAGCGCGAAGTGAAAAAAACCATTCTCTTCGTCAGTCACGATATCGATGAAGCGATTAAAATGGCGGACAAAATCGTCTTGCTGCGCGACGGGAAAATCATGCAATTCGATACGCCTTCAGAAATGCTGGCGCATCCGAAAAATGAATTCGTCTCCCAATTTTTCGGCAAAGACCGCGCCATCAAAAGCTTGAGCTTGCATACGGTAGAAAACTTGCGGGAAATCATCGGCTTGGGCCCTGTGGATGAGACGATCCAAGATACCAAGACGATCAATGTCCATCAGGATTTGCGCAATACTTTGTCGATGCTCATGAACCAGGAAGCGGACCAAGTCATCGTCAAAGATGACAACGATGAAAATATCGGGACCATCACGATCGATTTGGTCCAAAAATATTTACATTTTGAAATTAAAGGGAAAGTATCCGCATCCCAGGAAGGGTGATCCGGTGAAACGTAAAAAGTTGATAGGCGATATTGTCAGATACTCGCTATATGCATTGGTCGCCGCATTCTTTATCTGGGCGATCACCAATAATTATTTTGACTATATCTTCACGCAAAGTGAAACATTTTTAGTGTTATTGAGGCAGCATATTGTCTTGGTGCTGGTTTCTTCATTGCTGGCGATTTTAATCGCAGTTCCGGCGGGTATCCTCATCACGCGCCCGAAATTCAAAAGAGCGGAATGGATTTTTTCCAATATCGCCAATTTAGGGCAAACGATTCCGAGTCTGGCAGTGTTGGCGTTAATGATCAGTATTTTAGGCATCGGTTTTCAAACCGCAGTGTTTGCGCTGTTCATTTATTCGATTTTGCCAATCTTTAGAAACACCGTAGCAGGCATCGACTCGATCGATAAGAACATGATCGATGCGGCAAAAGGGATGGGCATGAAGCCGCACCAGATTCTCTTCCGCATCGAGCTCCCGAACTCGGCCTACTCGATTCTTGCCGGCATCCGGACGGCTGTCGTCTTGAATATCGGGACAGCGGCTTTGGCTTATGTCGTTGGGGCAGGAGGGCTTGGCGTTTGGATCTTTACTGGCATCAATTTGTTCGATAACGGCTTCCTCATTTCCGGAGCCATCCCGGTGACGCTATTGGCGATTTTGGCCGATTATATCCTGCGCAAAGTGGAATATGCAGTCGTGCCAAAAGGATCAAGGCGCATCGAGAAAGCTTAGCGCCAGAGAATAGGAGGTATCGGAATTTGTGAATAACTCACTCAAACTCATCCCTCTGCTGGTCATTTCCTTGATCTTGTCGGCCTGTTCAGGCGTGGCAGGAAAAGAAGTGACGGTTGGGGGCAAAAATTTTACGGAACAATATTTATTGTCAGAGATGACTGCTTTCTTATTAGTTGAAGAAGGATTCAAAGTCAACCAAATGAACAACCTCGGCAGCAGCGTGGTGCGCTCTGCTCTCGTCAATGGCCAAGTGGACATGATGTGGGAATATACAGGAACTGCACTCATCACGTATATGGGCGAAGACTCCATCGCTGACCCTGAAGAGGCTTATGAAAAAGTGAAAGAACTCGACCGGGAGAACGGCATCCATTGGATGAATATGTCGGAAGTCAACAATACGTATGCGCTGGCCATGACGAGTGAGCAGGCGCAAGAACTCGGAATTGTATCGATCAGTGATCTCGCTGCTTATATCAATGACAATCCTGGAGAGCTGTCAATGGCTTCGGATGCCGAGTTTGCCAATCGTTCAGATGGCTTGCCGGGCGTTGAAGAGACTTATGGTTTTGGGTTCGGTTCGCCGCAAGTGAATCAAATGGATATCGGTTTGACGCAGCGCTCATTGGATAATGGGCAGGTGGATGTGTCGGTAGCCTTTGAAACAGACGCGACAATCAGAAGCTATGATCTTGTCGTATTGGAAGATGATAAACAGTTTTTCCCGCCATATCGTGCAGCGGTGTCGATCAACCAGGAAGTCTTTGATGAATATCCAGAAATCGAAGAAATTACGGCCCGTTTGGCTGAAAATTTGAATAGCGAAATCATGAGGGAACTGAACTATTACGTTGATGTCGAAGGGCAGAGCGTATCGGTCGTTGCTTATGATTGGCTTGTGGAAAATGGCTTTTTGGAAGAGAAATAAGTCTTCACTTTGCCGTGAGTCACGGAAAGAACCGTCATTCCTTTTGGGATGGCGGTTTTCTATCGCTCATTTTGAACGCCTCTATAATAATGAGTGATGAAAAATAAAGGAAATTGGCCTCTCGTGCAGAAGGAGTTTGGACGATGACAAAAGGAGGCACCAATCAATGGACAATGTAAAAGAAGGATTTATCCCGGTTACAGGTGGAAATGTATGGTACCGGATCACCGGCAACGGCCCTGGTATTCCGCTGTTGATTTTGCACGGGGGCCCGGGTTCAAAAAGCAGTACCAGCGACCCGTTGCGGCAGCTCGGCAGTGAGCGTCCAGTGATTCATTACGATCAGCTCGGAAGCGGAAAATCCGATCGGCCGACGGATACCGCGCTGTGGACAGTGGAGCGCTTTGTGGAAGAGTTGGGGCAAGTGATCCAAGCGCTGCAGCTGGAAGAAGTTCATTTATTGGGACATTCCTGGGGAACGATGCTGGCTGCTACTTATTTGCTGAAACAACCTAAAGGCGTACGCAGCGTCATGTTCTCTGGGCCTGCTTTAGATGCGCAAAGATGGGAGCAGGATCAGCGGCGTTATTTGAAACAATTCCCGCAGGACTTCCAGGAGACGATCGAACGCAGCGAGCGGGAAGGCACGACCGACTCGGCGGATTACCAAGAGGCGATGACCGCTTATTATAAACGCCATATGTGCCGTGTCGATCCATGGCCGGAAGAGATGGTGGAGGATATGAAAGGGATGAACCACCAAGTGTATAACTTCATGTGGGGCGCTTCCGAATTTACCGTCACCGGTACATTAAAGCATTTCGATGCGACTACGCGCTTGCATGAAATCAAAGTTCCGGCTTTGTTCACTTGCGGCCGTTTTGACGAGGCTACACCAGAGGCGACCGAGTATTATGCAAGTCTCGTGCCGGATGCGGAATTCCACGTCTTTGAAAACAGCTCGCATATGCCGGGGGTGGAAGAACCGGAAGCATATGTCGAAAAGGTTCGCGAGTGGATCAACCAGCAGGAAATGAAACCGGGGGCTTAAAAATCGCTAGGAGCTTTATGGGATGATCATCTCCTCTTTAGACAATGCCCCGTGAAACGGGTATGCTTAGCCCAGTGGAACTGATCACATGATCAGGGAAACGGGAGGATGATTTCTATGGCATTGCTAGACAAGCTGAACGCGCTGAAAGACCAAGCGATTGACAAAGGCGTGGCACATTGGCAAGAAAACAAAGACGACTACAAAGAAAAAGCGACAATCTATAAAGAAAAAGCTATGGTATTGAAAGATGAAGTGGAAAATAAAATCAAAGAAAAAAACCGAAAATAATCACTTTCGAATAGGCATTAAGCACATAAAACCCCGATTGATGGACACTTTCATGAAGTGGCGTCATTCGGGTTTTTTGTTTGTTCAATGAACAACTATGCCCAGCTTTATTTATTGAGGTGCACATAAGCAACCACACGCTTGAAATAGGCGGACCTGTTGTATTATATAATGATAACTTCACAAATCATTGCAAAGTCTATTTGGACTATCCAAATTATATTTTCAGTAGAACAAAACGCGATGTAGTAGGTTTCAATAAAGAGTCACCACTTGCTATTTATGAGGAGCGATAGGGATGGAGCAACATACTTGGCAACACGCAGCACAGGCTCTGGCAAACGTAACCGTGACGGCGCACCCTAATAATGAACCGGTCACCATCATGGGCATCGCGGATGGATTTCGCTGCATCGGAGTCGGAACAGACGCCGCGGTGTTTCAGTCCACTTCGGCTCCGGAATATGCTTTTAAAGTGTACGCTGACGGAAAGATGGACAAACTTGAAGCGGAAGCAGAGGTCTACGCACAAATCGGATCTTCTCCTTATTTTTCGACTTGCTACGGCAAGGACGACCGCATGCTCATCTTGAAATATGAAGAGGGGCCGACGTTGTTCGATTGCCTGCTTCAAGGCGTCTATGTGCCAAAACAGGCGATTGTGGATGTGGAAAAAGCGCGCGACTTCATCCGTGAAATTGGCTTGAATCCAAGGGATATCCATTTGAAAAACATCATCTTGCAAAACGGCCGCGCGAAACTGCTCGATGTGTCCGAATACATCAAGCCCGGCAATGATTTTCGCTGGGAGCATTTGAAAAAAGCCTACGAGGAGTATTATTCAATCATCGACGGCAAGCCGGTGCCGTTCTGGCTGCTCGATACGATCCGTAAATGGTATCATCATTGGCAACGTTATTCTTCATCGTTCGACGAATTCATGCGCATCGTTTTTAAGCAAGTGAATTACCGGAAATGATGTCGACAGTCACAAGGCCTTCCGGTTTTTACGGAAGGTCTTTTAATTATGGCTAAAATAATGAAGTGAATTTAATAAATGTAATTTAATTCAAAATTTTACATATTTTTAAAGAAAAATATTATCTATATATAATGAAGGAGAGATGTTATAGAACCAGATACTTAGGAGGATGAAATATGAACATGGGAAAGAACGGTTGGTTTTCAGGGCTGCTTCTCATTCTTGCTATATTTCTTGCTGCTTGCGGCAGTGAAGATGAAGAAACGGCCACAGAGATAGAAAACGGCGAGATCGATGAAGTGCAGGAACTGCGGTTGACGACGGGATCTGGAATTCCATCCATGGATTCAGTTTTGGCGGACGATGCGGTATCATTCACCACATTGAACAATGTGGCGGAAGGGCTGTACCGATTGGATCAGCACAATGTGGCGGTTCCAGCGATGGCTTCGGCTGAGCCTGAAATCAGTGAGGACGGCTTGAGCTATACATTCACGCTGCGCGATGCAAGCTGGTCTGACGGCTCGCCTGTGACGGCGCATGATTTTGTCTTCGCATGGCAGCGCGCAGCCGACCCGGCAACGGGCTCAACATACGGGCCATATATGATGGCAGGCACGATTAAAAACGCCGCTGCGATTGCACAAGGTGAACTGGACAAATCGGAACTCGGCATAAAAGCGCAAGACGACCAAACGCTGGTCGTGTCACTCGAGCGGCCGGTTCCTTACTTCTTGTCATTGATGGCATTCGGTACGTTTTATCCACAGAAAGAAGCGTACGTATCTGAACACGGAGATCAATACGCCATGGATTCAGACAAGCTGTTGTCGAATGGTCCTTTTGTCTTAGCGAACTGGGATCCAACTGCCGCGTCATGGGAGCTGGAGAAAAACCCTGAATATTGGGATGTAGAAACGGTGAAATTGGACAAAGTCGAATTCAATATCGTCCCGGATGCAGGGACCGGGGTTAATTTATACGAGACAGAGGAAGCAGACCGTGCCGGTTTGGCTGGCGAATTTGCCATGCAATACGCAGATGATGAGGAAGTCGTGCGCATTCTGAAACCGTCTGTTTATTATTTGCAATTCAACCAGGAGCGTGAAGGCGAGCCGACTGCGCTTGCGAATTCGAAATTGCGCAAAGCTTTGGCGCTGTCGTTCAATAAACAGGATTTGGCCGATATTGTTCTCGCCAACGGATCGATCCCGGCGGATTTCCTAGTCCCAACGGAATTTACGTTTGATGCGGACAATGAAGATTTCCGAAAAGTGAACGGCGACATGATGGCATTCAACGCTGAGCAAGCCAAAACCTTGTGGGCGGAAGGCATGGAAGAACAAGGCTTGACGGAACTGACACTTGAATACTTGAGCGGCGATACGGAACTTTCGAAAAAAATCGATGCCTATATGAAAGACCAGATGGAAGGCAATTTGGAAGGCTTGACGCTCGAGATGAGCCAAGTGCCATTCAACGTCCTGCTCGATAAAAACGAAGCGCAGGATTACGATATCCAAAGCACCGGCTGGGGCCCGGATTTTCAGGATCCCATTACCTTCCTTGATTTGTTTGCGACCGATTCACCCCAAAACAGCATGTCGTATTCCAATGGACAATTGGACGCCTTGCTAGAACAAGCGAGCGACGAGCTGGCCTTGGAGCTGGAAGCGCGCTGGCAGGCGCTTGCGGAAGCGGAAAAGATCATCGTGGAAGAAGATGCGGCCATTGCGAGCATGTACCAGTTCGGCAGCATGGCACTTCAGAAACCGTATGTGTATGATGTCATCGCACATCCGTTCACGGGCGATTTCAGCTATAAATGGGCTTATATTTCAGGAAGAGAATGAGAAAATCTTCAAAAGCGTATTTTCCGAAACTTATCGCTCGCTTTCCGTGGGGCGGAAATCGAGCCTCCTCGTCCGCTCCGCGGCCTGCGGGGTCTCTCAAACCCGCTGAACCCACAGGAGTCGAGCGAACGTTTCTCCATATACTCAGCTTACTCACATAATTTTTAAAGTTGTGGAAGGATATACTTCTTATTATTTCATAGCAGGATTTATACTTATACAACACACTGAGAAAAGGAGGATGGCTGCGGCCATCCTCCTTTTCGTATCGCTTATCGTTTTAGAATGCACCCGAGCCGCCGCCACCTCCGCCGACTCCGCCACCAGTTCCGGCTACGCCGCCGCTTGCGCTGGCGGTTGAACTTGTTGTGGTACTCGCTGAGACAAAAACGGCGGTCATAAGCACCGGGTTCATGGCAAAGCCAGAGACATCATTTGCCGGCTCAGCGGCTATGAAGACCGATGCTCTGCGCTCGGCGGTTTTTTGGTCGCTGCCGAGAAGATAGGCATAGGCGCGCTGTTTTTCATCTACCGTCAAGCGCTCCCACTGTTCGGCAGGCAATTGTTCCATTGCCGCTTTTAATTGCCGCCACTCATAACGCAGTTCGTGGCCCCGTTGTGTAATCGGCGAGTAGCTAAGCGCGAAGCCAAAAGCCAGCATGGCCAGGAAAATCGAAGCTGCCATCCACGGAAACAATTCGTAAATGCCGGTATAGATGGCAAGTCCCATGAAAGCGGCGCTCATGATGCCGGTCGTCCAGCGCAAGCGCGGATGCTTTTCATAAAAATGAAGCGATTTGACTTCATTGCCGACGCCTGTATTCCACGCAGCAATCGCCTCGTTGTAAGGCTCGTGGTTATATTCTTGTTTCGTATAGACCTCGACTTGTTCGAGTGTAAACTCATGGCCGTCTCCGATGCGATCGAACAAAAGCCCCATCAGCACATCTTCATGCTCGTGCTCGGTAGATCGATTGATCAGTTCGAAATGATCTTCCGATAGCTGGCGGATATTGCCTTTGCGCATGAGCTCCATGATGGCCGCGGAAATGGCGTTCGGCGACAGTGAAGAAGAATGAGTGAAGTACAATAGCGCGGGAATGCTCATCGATGCTTCCGGTACGAAAAATTCGTACGGTTGCTGGCGGATGGACCGCTTGCGCCGAGATGCCCGCAGCCAGCCCATCGTTACGAGCGCTAACAGGATAGCGCCGAGTATCGTAATAGCGGGAATTCCGAGACCTCTTGCGGTTTGTTGGTTTTGGGCGAACGCGATCGCTTCATTTTCCAAGCGCTCCCGGTCAGCCGCCAGTTCGTTGCGGACGGTTCCGTTTTGTGCAGTCACACCTGGAAACAATTCCGGTTCAAAAATCGCGCGGACATCCGCGTTTTCGCCATCCGGCACTTGTCCAAGTGCGAAAACGGCAGATCCGCCTTCACTGATCCTTACCGTATTGTATGCTTCACCGTAACCGAGCGCTTCGGTTTCAACGGCCGGAGCAGGAGGGGTGACGGTAATGGTTAGATCGCCGTATTCACTTTCGTTGCTGTTGTCGAAGAACGGCCAGTAAAATTCAGCGCCGTCTTCAAACTTTTCGACCGCATCTATAATTTGGTATGTGAGCTCGACTTGGACTGTGTCACCATCCTCGCCGCTGCGGTAGACTTTGTATAAGCTGCCTTCTTGTTCGACACGAAGAGTGTTGCCGTTTTCAGTGGCTGAGAAATTGTCGATCGAGGTTCCTTCTTTTGGAATCAAACTTCTCGTGATGCCTTCAAAATCATCATCAAACTGATATATGAACTGTTCGGTTATATCGGCAGTGCCGTCTGCGTTCAATTGGGCATCGATCCGGACTTCCGTAATGTCAAAATCAACGGCTAAAGTATGCGTTGGAATGAGCAGTACGAACATGAACATCAGCAACATCGGAATTCCTTTTGGGCTTCTCATGATCTATCACCTCTTGTATGGGAATACGGATGAGGAAGGGGAAGGTTTCACCCGGCGTTATAAGGACAAGCCTTGATCATTTGAACAGAGCTTTTGATTGGTTTATTCATTATATCAAATTATTATCAATTTATAGAAAAAGATAATAAAAAAGCGTATAATTTTAAGTGAGAAAAACATCTAAGTACGTTATGAAATACCGCCTTTCGCATGCACAAAATCATGAGGTCTCGGACTGACCAGAGAGGAGGCGCACAAACAATCAGTAAAAACCAGTCATGAAGAATTGGCGGAAAGGGCGGTATACGATAAGGAGGGGATAAACATGGAATCGCTGCCTCAGGCATTTGCGCTAGCGAGCGGCGAAGGGAAGAAATACTGGTTTTTGGGAACGGTGATGGAAGTGAAAGTGATGGGCGAGCAGACTGGTGGGTTGTTCAGCATTCTCGAAGAAATCGATCCGCCGGAATTTGCCGCCCCTCTTCATATTCACCACAAGGAAGATGAATATTTTTACGTGCTGGAAGGCGAAGCGACGTTTACGATCGGCGACCAGACCATTTCAGCGAAACCCGGGACCTTTATTTTTGCACCGCGCGACATCGCGCACATGTACAAAGTTGAAGGAACGCAGCCAGCCAAAATCTTATCGATGTTGGCACCTGCCGGACTGGAAAAGCTGTTTATCGAATGCAGCGTTTCAGCGGCCGACTACGCGCTGCCGCCGGATGATATCGAGACGGATTTGGAAAAGCTCTTTGGGCTAGCTGCCGATTATGGCGTGGAAGTATTGGAGTAGCAGAGTGTACGGAAGAGCTCCATAGCTGTTGTTTATTAAAAAAGAGCATATAAAAAGACCGGTTGCCAATTCATGTCTGAATTGGCAACCGGTCTTTTGGTTTTTGCAGCTTTTATTGTTCAAACTCAATTTCCGTCGTCATGACGCGTCCAGTCGGGTGCGGGTCAAAGCCGGTGATGTTTTGTTTTCCGGCTAGCGCAGGCGAGGTGTGGACGAGCGGAATGACTGGTGGATCTTCGTGCAAGATGACTTGCGCTTGCCTGTACAATTCGTTGCGCTGTTCCTGATCGGTAATGGTCCGGGCTTCATCCAGCAGTGCATTCAACTCCTCGTTATCGTATTGAGTCGAGTTGGTAGATCCGATATTGTCGCCGTGGAACAGCGTATGGATAAAGTTATCAGCATCGCCATTCATGCCGGTCCAGCCGAGCAAAAAGGTTTGGGCTTCACCGTTTAATGCCTGTTCGATATAAGTGGCCCATTCAAACGATACAATGGTCGCGTCAACGCCGATATCGGCAAAATTGGACTGCAAGTATTCAGCGACTTTTTCTCCATCCGGCATATAAGGGCGCGATACTGGCATGGCGTAAAGTTCCATTTCAAAGCCGTCTGGAAGCCCCGCTTCTGCGAGCAATTCTTTCGCTTTTTCCGGGTCATACGGGTACGGTTCGATGTCGTCATTATAACCTTCGACTGCTGGCGGGATTGCATTTTTCGCCGGAATGGCCCCTTCGCCGAAGAACGCTTCGACCATCGCGTCTTTATTCACTGCATGGCTGAGTGCCTGGCGGACAATTGGATCATCCAAGGGTTCATGGGTCAATGTCATCCCGAGATAGCCGAGATTGAGGGGCGGGCGTGCAAACAGCATCAGGTCTGCATCCCCCTCCACTTGTGCATAGCTTTCCGAATCCAATCCAGCAACCAGATCTACTTCGCCGCTCAACAAAGCATTGAGCCGTGCGGAATTATCCGGAATAGTGCGGAAGATCACTTGTTCAAGTTTCGGTAAGCCATTTGCCCAGTAATCGTCATTTTTCTCCAAGACGATGCGCTCGTTGCGCTGCCATTCCTGAAACACAAATGGGCCTGTGCCGACCGGGTTGCTTCTATATTCTTCGCCCGATTCTTCAATCGCTGAAGGGCTCGAGATTGACAGCGGCGTGAGCGCCAAGTCTTTCAATAGCGTCGGTTGGGAGTTGTTCAGAGTGATTTCGATAGTGGATTCATCAAGGGCTGTGACGGATGCGATATTATGGCTTTCGTCGCCCTCATATCCACCGAATACGGTTCCGTACATCGGGAAGTTCTCTCCGCTTCCTGTCATCCAACGGTCGAAATTGAAAACGACTGCGTCCGCATTAAAATCGGTTCCATCATGAAACTGGACGCCTTCACGAAGCGTAAACGTGTAAGTAAGGCCGTCTTCAGACTCTTGCCACTCGGTCGCAAGCATCGGTTCTGTCGTCGTCTCACCGTCCGCAAACGTCGTCAAAGTTTCCAAAACGCTTTGTGCAACATTTTCGGATTCATTGTCCGTTACTTCGGATGGGTCGAGTGATACGGCGTCGCCGCCACGAGCGAAAATGAGCGTATCTTGAACACCCGCTTCATCGCCGCTGGATTCGTCGCTCGAGCAGGCCATTAGGAGAAAGGGCGAGATGGAGAAAAGCATCAGTAATTTGGTCATGGATCTTTTAGTCATTGAAACACTCCTTATTAAGATAGTTTGTAAAAGTATGTATAGTTGTGCACCATGGCAGCAGCAGTCCTTTTGAAGTGGTTCTGAAATGAACTATTAGCCCATATCCGCTGGAACCTCCTTTCTGAAAACTCGAAAAAAATTAGCATGATAAAACGCCATGTGTAATAGTATAGTGGAATTCGACAACGTTTTGTGATTATTATAAATATTTGGTCATTTTATACTAAAGATCTGATGTTAATAACTTCTTTGGAGATATCGTCGATGATGGAAGATATGAATAAGTTGTATAAAGCAAAACAGCTCTCTTTCCAAGTGAAAGAGGCTGTCAGTTCGTATCTATAGGATCGCTTCCGCAATAATTTTATCGAGCTTGCGGATATCGACTTTTTTGTTCAAGTTCAGTTTGAAGTTTCCGGCTCTTGTCCAAAGCTGGATTTCCGCATTGGCATCGAAGGTTCCTGCATTTTCGGTCGAATACATATTGATCGATTTGAATGGGATGGTGTAGATCTCGACTTTCTTGCCGGTCAGTCCTTGTTTGTCGGAAATGATGATGCGTTTATTTGTGACGACGGCCGTGTCGCGTACGGTTTTATAGGCGACTTTGGCTATTTCACCATCTACGAGCAATTCTTTGACCGATTCCGGTACATCAATTTCTTGAACGAATGTCCAGCCCATCATAGCATTTAACTCTGTCATTTGAATTCCCCCCTAATCGTTATGGTTTCAGTATGGCATATGTCGGGAAGAGGAGCTATAAAAATGGGATGGGAGAGGATCAATGATGGAATCGTCAACTCGCAAAGAAATGATAATGCGGCTGGATTTTTTCATTGGAACTTGGACGGTCGAAATCATCCATCCACATCTTCGGCCCGTCCCGATTGTGGGGGAGACCCGTTTTGAATGGCTGGATGATAGTTATCTCATTCAGCATACAAAAATCGAGCAACCAGAATTCCCGAGCAGCACGATTATCTACGACTGGAATGCTCCCACCGGTCAGTACATTCAGCATTATTTTGATTCGCGTGGTGTGACGCGTTTGTACGAGATGAGTTTTGAGTCTGGCATATGGAAGTTGTGGCGGGAAAAGCCCGATTTTTCACCACTCGATTTCGTTCAGCGTTTTATCGGAACTGCCGATGAATCTGGAAACGCGATTGAAGCCTCTTGGGAACAATCGGAAGATGGTGTTACCTGGGAGCATGATTTCAGGCTTACCTTTAAAAAAACCAATTGAAATTTTAGATCAAGTAAGAGCCGGAAGTGTGTCGAATACATCTCCGGTTCTTTTTTATGGAATGCTGCTAAGTGATGATGAAATTTACAGGCTTCCGATAATTTCCGGCGAATAGTATCAGGTAAAGGAGAGGGTGATAATGGAGGCGGTCATAAGAATCGAAAAGTTAACGAAGCGCTATAAAGAAACGCAAGCCGTTAAAGATCTCTCGCTGACAGTGAGGAAGGGGGAAATCTACGGATTTATCGGATTGAACGGTTCCGGCAAGACGACCACCCTCCGCATGCTGCTCGGCATGATCAAACCGACTCGCGGGTCCTGCTTTCTGCTCGAGGAAAAAGTGAAGCTTTCTAATTATAAGTTGTGGGAAAAAGTCGGCTATATGGTGGAGACGCCGTATGCTTATCCGGAACTCACCGTGAAAGAGAACTTGGAGTTGATCCGCAAGCTTCGGCTGATTCAGGATACCCGTGCTGTGGATCATACCATCAGCGAGTTGCAATTAACACCGTATGCAAACCGCAAAGCCAAGCATCTATCTCTCGGAAATGCCCAGCGCCTCGGGTTAGCAAAAGCTCTCTTGCATCAGCCGGAAATCCTTATTTTAGATGAACCGGTCAATGGATTGGACCCGGCAGGAATTGTGGAAGTAAGGGAATTGCTGCGGAACTTGGCGAAAAATAAAGGCGTAACCATTTTTCTATCGAGCCATCTTCTCAGCGAAGTGGCGCTGATTGCAGATAAAATCGGAATCATCCACCACGGCCGTTTGATTGAAGAATTCGAAGCGGATCGATTGGAAAGTCTGATTGAGCGCAAACTTTTAATTGGCACTCGACAAAATGAAGCGGCGGCTAAGGCTTTGGCATCGCAGGGCATAGCTTGCCGAATCGGAGAGCGGGGATTCCTGGAAATCAGCGGCAAGGATATGTTGGAAAAGCCGGAAACTGTTTCTGGAATATTGGTGAACAATGGATTTTCGCTTATTCATATAAGTGTTGAGGAAGAATCGTTGGAAGCTTATTTCCTGAGATCCATCCGAAAGGAGTCCGGGGAACCATGAGGCACTTTACAGCAGCGTTGGATGCAGAAAATATAAAAATCAGGAAATCCAAAATGATCTGGATCACACTTGCGATTTTTACCTTGGCGCCTTTGATGGGTGGGTTTTTTATGTTTGTGCTGAAAGATCCTGAACTGGCCAGAAGTTCGGGCTTGCTTGGTGACAAAGCACAACTGCTTGGGGAAGCGACGTGGCCAGCATTTTTCAGCTTACTCGCCCAAATCATTGCGGTGGGGGGGATCATTGTTTTCGGTTTTGTTACGAGCTGGGTGTTCGGCAGGGAATACGCAGACCGGACAATTAAAGATCTTTTGTCATTGCCCGTCCATAGAACGCTTATCGTCATCGCCAAGTTCGTCACTGTCCTGGTCACGTGTCTGCTGTTGAGTTTATATGTGATTGCCATCGGCATGTTAGCCGGCATGGTAGTTGGACTTCCGGACTGGTCTTATGCAACAGCGGTGGATGGATTTTATCTGCTAGCGTCCACTACCGCATTGACCTTGGCGTTGAGCCCACCTGTCGCCTTTTTCGCTTGTTACGGAAAAGGATTCTTGGCGCCGGTCGGCTTTGTCATTTTTATGGTCGTGTGTGCGCAGATTATTGCCGCTATCGGCTATGGCGAATATTTCCCATGGGCTGTCCCAGCACTGTTCAGCGGTATGACGGGAATAGAGGGCGGTTTGGAATCCAGCAGCCTATTGCTTGTCCTGCTGGTTGGGGTTGTAGGCTTTTCGACAACACTTGTGTGGTGGCTTTTTGCGGATCAGTATTGATGAAGCAGAAAACGGGGGGCTGAAAACAGAGGGACAGCGTATAACAGCAGCTGCTTAATCCGGTAATTGGGGTATTGAGTATAACGGAAGTTACTTTACTTAATGATCTCAAATATATAAAGATTCTCCGAAGCAGATAAAGCACCTTTGCGTTGTATAGGTCGGACGTTTTGCAGACGGCTTTTGAGTTGTTCAAGGTTTGCTCCTAGGAAATGGAACTAAAATACAATGCAATCTATTTTAGGATGATCCGTTTAATTGAATTCTGAGTCAGCGCATGGAAAGTAGAGTGGAGGATTTTTGAATCCAGGAGTGAATATCCTTGTGATAAAGAAGGATTCCATGCAACAGGTCAGCTAAACTGAATAGGGGGAAAGTAAATGAAAATTTTAATCCTTGGCGGCACCCGTTTTTTAGGGCGTTTTATCGCGGAAACCTCGCTGCAGCGAGGGCACGAAGTTACCTTATTCAACCGCGGAAAAGAAAATCCGGATCTTTTTCCGGAGGCAGAGAAATTGATCGGCGACCGCAATGGCGATTTGCATGCGCTCGAAGGCAAGAAGTGGGATGCGGTCATCGATACATGCGGCTTTGTGCCGCGTACAGTCCGCGAATCGGCGCAGCTACTCGCGGGAAATACTGGGCATTACACGTTCATCTCAAGCGCGTCAGTTTATGACGAATTGGAGCGGCCGGGAATCGATGAAAATCATCCCGTCAGCAAACTTTCGCTTGAACAAGCCGAAGAAATGACAAAAGGGACGGCGGGTCCGATGAACAATGAATACTACGGCGAATTGAAGTTTTTATGCGAGCAGGAAGTGGAGAAAGCTTTTCCAGGGCAAAGCCTCATCATTCGGCCTGGCTTGATTGTCGGGCCTTATGATTTTTCGGGACGCTTCAGCTATTGGGTAAACCGCATCGCACAAGGTGGCGACGTACTCGCACCCGGGCGCAAAGATAAGCAAGTGCAGTTTATCGACGTACGCGATCTGGCGGAGTGGATCGTTCGCATGGTTGAAGAAAAGGTCACGGGCAAGTTCAATGCAACCGGTCCTGAAATCTCGTTGACGATGGAAGCTTTATTGGAGGAATGCTGTGTGGTTTTGAACACCGGAGCCGAACTGGTGTGGGCAGACGAAAGCTTTTTATTAGAGAACGATGTCGGGTTTTGGATGGAACTGCCGTTATGGATTCCAGACCGAGAAAAGATGGAAGGCTTCCTCGCGCTCGATATCCGAAAAGCGCTGAAAGCTGGCCTCACGTTCCGTCCACTATCGAAAACAATTCAAGATACGCGCGAATGGGAAGCAGAGCATGCGGATCTAGAACGGAAAGCTGGACTTAACCGAAAGAAGGAGAAGGCGCTAGTGAAATTGTGGAAAGGCAGGATGGAAGATTCGGCTGACTCATAAAAAATCAAGGTGAGTTCAAGATGTTTTTTAAAGAATATCATGAAGTTTAATTGGAAATTATAAGGGGAAATATAAACGTATATCCATTAATCTGGAAAACCAGAGGAGGGCAACGATGAAGAAAACTTTCGATGTTACTCACGAAGGCCGCCATATTCTAGTCGAAAATCGCTGGTTCCAAGGAGAAAAGCTATATGTAGACGGAGAGTTGCAAGATGAAAATCTGGGGCTTAGCTTTCGGGGCGATTTGAACGGCAAGATGAAAAGCACGGATGGCTTTAAAAACATCAAAGTCGCTGTCGGCGGCTTTTACAAAATCCATTGCAAAGTGTTTGTCGAAAACGAACTGATTTATTCCAGTGAAAAATAAATGGAGTTAAAGCAAAGAGAACCATCCCATTCTGGCCGCGTTTCGCCGCAATGGGATGGTTTTTGTTTGGGCGGGCAATATTCCTGCTAAGTTCTACAAATTCCTGATGCCAGTTAGAGGCTTTTTTGTCTTTTTAGAGAATGGTTATATAACTTTATTTATTGTGCTGAAGGTTATTAGGATGGGGTAAGAGCCATCAATATTTCGGAATGCAATTGCCGCTGCATGCCTATAGCGTTGACGATGATAATACAAGTTGCGCTTTGAGAGGGGTGGATTTCGATGGGGCAGGACAATAATCAAAATGTGTTCAGCCATGCAGCTTCCTGGTTTGTGAAGTGGGTGCTCAACAACAAGGCGGTATCGGTCCTGATCATCATTTTGTTGATTCAAGTGAATTTATTGCTGCTTCCGCGAATCAGTTTTATTTTTGATCCGTTGAGGGCATTTTTTAGCGTCATGGGGCTGCCGATCATTATGGCCGGGGTGCTGTATTATTTATTGAATCCGCTCATCGACTGGATGGAGACAAAGAATATCAAACGCATCGGGGGCATTTCCATCGTCTTTGTGGTGATTGTGGGACTGCTTGCCTGGGGCATCACGGCATTGATACCGGTCATCCGTGAACAGACTGTGAGCCTCTTGGAAAACTGGCAAGATTATGTAGACCGGTTTATTGCGCAAATCGATGCCTTCTTTCAAAGTGATTTATTATCGCAATTACAAATGCAATTGACAGGAAGTGAAGGGGGTTTTTCGGCGTCCATCACTGACCAAGCGGATGACGTCGTAGGGACGACTGTTACAGGCATCGGGAATGTATTCGGGGTTGTATCGACAACTGTACTCGCTGTGATCACGACACCGTTCATCTTGTTCTACCTGATGAAGGACGGACATCATCTGCCTTATCACATCATGAAGTTTGTGCCATCCAATATGCGCGAGCAAAGTTATTTATTGCTGCGTGAGATGAACCAGCAAATCAGCCAATACATCCGAGGCCAGTTGATCGTCGCCTTTTGTGTCGGGTTGATGTTTTGGATTGGCTTTAGCATCATCGGGCTTGAGTATGCGCTGACGCTTGGAATTTTAGCTGGTGCGTTGAACTTGATTCCGTTTTTAGGGACTTTTATCGCGCTTATTCCGATTGTCGTCATCGCCATTGTGGTGCATTCGCCGATAATGTTGATTAAGGTGCTCATTGTCTTCGCGATCGAGCAAGCCTTAGAAGGGCGTGTCATCCAACCGCTTGTGCTCGGCAGCAATTTGAATATCCATCCGGTCACCATCATTGCCGTTCTGTTAACGTCAGGCAGCCTGTTCGGCTTGCCGGGGGTCATTCTTGGAATCCCGGTTTACGCCGTGCTTAAGGTGATCTTTGTGCACTTTTTCGAATGGTACAAAGTGTATACCGGCCTATACGCGGACGATTACAATCCGGCTCCGAAGCCGCTTGTTTCAGAAAAGAAAAAGAAAAAAATGCTGAAGCGCAAAAAGAAAATGACTTGAGGATCGCGTTTTGTGCAAATTGCCTGTCAATCGACTCAAAGAAAAAAACTCCCGGACAGTTTTTGTCGGGAGTTTGGAGGGAAGATGGCTGTTAAGTTTCACTTTTCACGATTGGGCAGGACGGGTCGCTCGCCCATTCATTCATAGAGCCATCATAGACAGCAACGTTCGGCTGTCCGAGTTTGTTGAGCAGCAATGCACTCCACGTAGCGGCAATGCCGCCTCCACAATACGTGATGACTTTTTTATCGGGGTCGAGAGCCTGGCTCTTTTCAAAGGCTGCACGCAATTGGTCATCATCAAAAAGTGTTTTCGTCTGTTCGTCGGCATGGCTTCCGAAATAAACGTTTTCGCTGCTTGGGATGTGGCCGCTGCGCGGGTCGTCCGGCCGGTTTCCGCGGAATTCATCCGGCGATAGGCTGTTGATGAGGATAGTGTTTTCATCTTCGATCGCTCGTTGGACGTCTTCTTTTGTCGCGAGCATTTCGGTGCGACGCTGTCCGGTGAAGCTCGCCATCGGATAAGACGTTTTTTCCGCAGACAGTCTGCGTCCTTCCGCCTGCCATTTCTGCAAGCCGCCTTCTAGAATGGCGATGTGATCGAATCCTTCGTAGCGCAGCTGCCAAGCAAGTCGCGAAGCCCAGTAGGAAGCGGCGACCGATTCGCCGACGAGTGCGTTCTGGTCATAGATGACCGTATAAGTTCCGTCGCCGATGCCGAGCTGTGTCATTTTGTCGACGAACACGTCACGGGACGGGACAGTAAAAGGCAAATTCGCATCGGCAGCCGATAATTCTCCGAGCAAGTCTGCATAGACTGCTCCTGGAATATGGCCTTGTTCGTAGGACGCGCGACCCGATTCGACTTTGGGTGGCCCGCCGATTTCCGGGAAGTTCATGAATACTGTTGCGTCGGCAATCCGCAAGTCAGGATCCCCCATGCGCTCAGCAAGCCAGTCCGTGGTGACGATTAATGGAATATCATTCATTTTCGCAATTCCTCCTTGTCAGCTAGTGTCTTTACTTTACGCTTTTTGCCAATCAGCAGT
Organism: Planococcus dechangensis; assembly: GCF_042654465.1. Taxonomy (NCBI): domain Bacteria; kingdom Bacillati; phylum Bacillota; class Bacilli; order Caryophanales; family Caryophanaceae; genus Planococcus; species Planococcus dechangensis. The sequence continues at coordinate 265,750 of NZ_JBHSGL010000015.1, forward strand.
CAAAACATTGGTATTCTGATGGGAATGATTGGATTGGTTTTTTGGAAGTTGGAATGTTTACCGGATTTTTCATTCAGCTAGATTCTTTGATTTTCTTCGTAAGGGGTGAATATTGATGATTTACACAGCACTGCTCAGAGGCATCAATGTCGGAGGCAATAATAAAATCGATATGAAACAATTGAAAAGTGCATTTGAACAGTCGGGGATGGATTCGGTGAAAACCTATATCAACTCCGGAAACATCGTCTTCACGGATGAGCGCCCGAAAGAGGAAGTCGCAGCGGTTTTGGAAGCGGCCATTATTAACAGTTTCGGGCTGCGCATCAAGGTGCTCGTTTACTCGCTCGATCAATTCCGCCTCATCGCGGAAGCGGTGCCGAAAGAATGGACCAATGACGATCAACTGAAAAGTGATGTGTTATTTTTATGGGAAGAAATAGATAGCGAAGCGGTATTGGATCAATTGCCGCTCAAGCCGGAAATCGACCGCATTCAATACGTGCCCGGAGCGATACTGTGGTCGGTCGACCGGAACAAGGTGACAAAGAGCGGGATGGCGAAAATTGTCGGAACCAAATTGTATAAGCTGATGACGATCCGCAACGTCAACACCGTACGGAAACTCCATGCTTTAATGAGTGATCTAGAAAATTCATGAATAAATGCCAATAACTCTTAAAATTACAGATAATTCTGATAGTATACTAAGTGAACACCTATTTGAATAGGAGGAGATATGGATGGATTTAGCAGGAAAAGTGGCAGTCGTCACGGGTGGGGCTTCCGGCATCGGGCTCGCAGCAGCAAAAGCGTATTTAGCAAAAGGCGCCAAAGTGGTCATTGCCGATTTTAATGAAGAGGGCGGCAAGCAGGCGGCAGAGAGCTTGAAGAACGATGGAGACATCCTGTTCATCAAAGTGGATGTAGCAAGCGAGGATTCAGTGAAGAGCATGATCGATTTTGCGATCGAGCAGTTCGGCACCATCGACCTGCTCGTCAGCAATGCCGGCATCGGCGCGCTGACGGAAACGCATGAGCTAAGCTATGAAGATTACCATAAAGTCATTGCGGTCAATCAGGACAGCATCTTCTTCGGCGCGAAGCACGCCATACGCCACATGATGAATAACGGTGGAGGCGCTATCATCAACACTTCCTCTATTCTTGGAAGTGTTGGCGAAGGGGCAGCGTTTGCCTATAACGCATCCAAAGGCGCGGTCAACCTCATGACGAAATCATTAGCGCTTCAATATGCCAAGCATAATATCCGCGTCAACGCTGTCGCGCCTGGCTATGTCGAATCCGGAATGGTCAGCCGTGAAGCACTCGGCGAAGAGTTTTACGGGCAGCTGGTCAGCAAGCATCCAATCGGCCGCATCGGCAAAGCGGATGAAATCGCCCACGCGATCATTTTCCTCAGTGAAAATGACTTTACTACCGGTACGACGATTCTGGTCGACGGCGGCTATACGGCGCAATAAAAAAATCAAAACCACCTCTCGATGATTTCTGGGCTTACCAAGCCTCGGGTCAACGGGAGGTTTTTTGATATCGCTTGAAAGGGAGGAAAAAGCTCGTATTCGACCGATATTTGAAAACTTGCTCTCTTAAAAATTCACAAGTTCATCAGCTAAAGACTGCTTATAGATGATATGATAAGATACAAACTCTCTTTCCGGATTGAGAGGCCAAGAGGATTTTTTCAGTTCTACAGAACAGGTGATGACATGATGGCAGCACAGACAAAAACATATAATACGTCTTTACGTTTAACTAAAACCGCATCAGAAAAAATGAGAGGGTTCGGCATTAGCGAACGCTCATTTTTTATGGCGGACAAACCGTTTCAGGTATTTCTCGAGCGCTATCCACAAAGTGCGGATGGCTCGCTTTCGGTTGCGCTGTTTTTCGGTCTTGAGGAAACGCGGAGATTGACGGATGAGGCAAATGGGCAGTTGATCGTCCTTCATTGTGTGTTCGCGAACCATCAGTTATTGGTGACGAATGTGACTTTACGAAAAGCCTATCAGGCACTTGGGACGAATTGGCAGCGCGAGGAGTCGATCGCGTTCAACAATTCACGAGATCCGGTGCCGGTGGCGTTCATCAATATGATCAACCGGATGACGCCGGCGAAAGAGCGTTCGGACTATGTGAAAAAGCGCATCTCGAGCTGGGAAGGCTATTTGAAGATCCAAGAGCAAGGCATGGACATCCCAGACATCAAGACAGGCTATTCGAATTTGGCGTTCAGCCATGATTTCAGCCGCATCACATTGACCGGCTGCCGCATGAACGACAATGAATGGAAAAACCTGCGCAATTTGAGCGTCCGGCTGACCGGAATCGAAGGCGATGTCGGTTCCGTCACGAAGACGAAAAATCGCACCATCGAAGTCGAGCTCAATACATACATCATCAAGCAGCTGCGCGAAAAAGGGCACGCACTGTCGAAAAAAGAAGTCGTCTTCAGCAATTTTGCGGCACTCAGCCAAATCCGGCGTCTGCGTCAGGGCTTCACGAATCTCGAAAAGGGACTCGCGGTCAATCCGCAGCTCGACCGCTTGCTGTTTGAAGAGGAGCCGAAAGTCGCAGCACTCAAAGAGCTGGAGACATTAAGCTTCCACAACCGTTTGAACGAATTCCAGCAGCAAGCAGTCACCGGTGCGATGTCGGCGGAAGACCTATACGTCATTCAAGGGCCGCCGGGAACGGGCAAGACAACGGTCATTTCAGAAATCTGCTTGCAGAACGCGAAAAAAGGCTTGCGCACACTCGTCGCCTCACAATCGAATTTGGCGGTCGATAATGCGCTTGGGCGACTGCTCGCGCATAAAGACATCCGCATCTTGCGTGTCGGCAGAACGGAAAGCATCGAAGAAGACGGCAAGAAATTCATCGAAGAAAACGTCGGCCAGTATTGGAAAGACCATACCTTAAAAGAAATCACCTCGCAATATGAAGCGCGAAAGCTCCGCGGAATCGAAATCGACAAGAAATTGTCGGCGACAGCACAAGCATATGCAGAATTGCAGCCGGTCTTCGACCACTTGAAAAAAGCCGTGGAAGACAAAAAACAAGCGCAAAAACGCCAGCGTGAACTGCAGTCTTCCATAGAACAACAGCACAATCACATGCGTACATCCGAACTGGAAAAACAACAAGCAACCAACAGCAAACAACAAATTGCGGGGGAAATTGAAACGCTCCTGGCATCGATTGGTAAAACGCAAGAACTGCTCGATAGCGGCAAAGACGACGAGTGGTTTGAAAGCGAACAACAGCGCATTGCAGAAACGATCCGCCAGCTCGAACGCGCGCAACAGTTAATACGAGTGACAGAACAAATAACGGCATTGCGCCGTGACATGGCATCGGTCGAACAACAGCGCGACGATGTCATGGCGCTGGTGAACACTAAAGAAGCCGTGCTCGAGACAGTCGATAGCCTAAAGAAAGTCGACAGCTTGATGCAGGTGATGGCTGAACAACAAATCCAAGAAGTGCCTGCCATCACGTTTTCCCTCAGCAAACTGGACATGATCCGCGACAAAATGGCCGAGCGCAAAAAGCTCGAGAACTACAATAGCAGTGTCACATCGGCGATTGGCTATGTCGAAAAGCTGTTGGCACCTTCCGGGATGAACATAGCGCAAGTGAAAGAGCGCGCCTTAGCGCAAAGCGAGTCATTCACCTCAGCTGATATCGACCAGTTTCTTGACCAGTTGCGCGCTTTATTGAAAAGTTCGCAGCAAATCGATTCGGCCGTTCTCGCCAAGGCGTTGACGGGTCTGTACAAACGGCAAAACGATGTGTGGCGCAGAGGCGCGATGCTTAAAGCGTCAGAAGTGTATATCGACGAATCCAAGCGGGCGTTCGGGCAATTGAAAAAAGCTCTCAGCAGTGAACTCGACAAGCAGCACCAGCATTATCTTGCCTTGGATGAAAAAGGTCTCGAGCAATGGGAGCGGCAACGCTTTGAACTAGACCGGCTCGACCAGCAGGCGAAGCAATTGGCCGTGGCGATCGACATTCCGGCTGATATCGAACAAGCCATTGCCGAACAGAAAGCACAACTCGATCAATTAAAACAAGACCAGGCTGTTTTCAAACAAGCAGCAACACGCTTGGAACAACAGCAAGCCCAGCATGCGGAACAAACGAAGGCATTTGCTGTAACCGAATCGAAGATCATCGACATCGATGCAGAACTGGCGCAAGCGGCAGGGCGCATAGCGGTTAAAGAAAGAGAACTTGCATCTTTAAGTGAACTCCTCGCCTCAGACCCGCAAGCCGAGTACGAAGAGACGGCGAAGCAACTTGCGAGCCTGTCATTCGATCAAGAGTCGCTCAAGCAGGAACAGAAGAATTTGCCATTGCTGCAGTCGGTGCAAAAAAAATGGCTGGAATTATTGGAATCGGCGAGCGGCCACGATTTGGACGAAATCCGTAAACTGTACATCAAGCACGCCAACGTCATCGGAACGACATGCGTCGCATCGGCGCGCAAGGACTTCCAGGACAATTACCCCGTGTTCGATGTCGTCATCATCGACGAAGTATCAAAAGCGACACCGCCTGAACTGCTGTTGCCGATGCTTAAAGGCAAAAAAGTGATTTTGGTCGGGGACCATCACCAATTGCCGCCGCTGCTTGGCAATGACACCTTGGAAGAAACGCTCGAAGAAATGATCAAAGAAGGCAGCGGCTTTGAAGAAAAGCGCGAACTCGAAAAATTGCTCGAAGAATCGCTGTTCGAGCGCTTGTATAAAAACTTGCCGGAGTCGCACAAGACGATGCTCGCCATCCAATACCGCATGCATGAAGACATTATGGAAACGATCGCACCATTTTACAAACACGAGAACGTGCAATTGCAATGTGGGCTAGCGGATTCGGACAACGAGCGCGACCATTTCCTTGAGTCGGCATCGGTCAAGCGCGAAAATCATCTCATGTGGCTCGATTTGCCGAATGAACCGGCGTATTTCGAGGAGCGGATGAGCGGCGGGAAAAGTTTGTACAATCCATCAGAACTCTCGGAGATCAGCCGCTTGTTGGTGGAGCTCAACGAAGCGACCGGTGAAGCGAAACAGGCCGGTCGCATGGGCGAGCATGAACTGAAAACGGTCGGTGTCATCTCGTTTTACGGCGAACAAGTCAAAAGGCTGCAGCGCATGATCGACCAAGAGCTGCGCCTGCCTCACTTAACGATCCGTACAGGCACCGTCGATCGTTTCCAAGGCAGCGAAATGGAGATCATTTTGCTGAGCATGGTCAGAAACAACCGCGGCGACCGCGGCGACATCGGTTTCGCGAGAGATTACCGCCGACTGAACGTCGCCTTGTCGCGCGCCAAGCAATTATTGGTGATGATCGGCAGTTCGGAGATGTTCACGAAGCGGGCGAAAAAAGTGGAAACAAAGCAGATGTATCAGCACGTACTCGACATCGCCGAACAGAAAAACGGCGTGAAAGTGCTGCAGAAGGGGTGAGCAAGTGGACAAACTGAAGAATGATTTGCGGGCGGAATTGTTGGTGAATATGGACGTCTCGGTCCTAGGCGAGCAAATGTGGCAATTGCCGGTCGTCACTTACAAAATAGCTTTTGCGCGCGTCAAACGGCTCCAGATGGACATCTTAATGAAAATGCTCTTGCTCACGTTCCAGGAAGCGGATATCCGACGCCCTGCCCAGTTGGCCGAAATGCTGTTTGTCGAAGAACTGTTTATCCGTGATTTGATCGACAAAATGAAGCGCACCGAATTGATCCGTGTCGGTGCCAAAGGCTATGAGCTGACCGATAAAGGCCACGGACATTTGGAAAAAGGCATTTTCGAGGAAGAGATGGACGGGGGCGAAGCGCTGTTATCTTATAGCGCAGCGCATGATGAGTACCGACTGATAAGTGAAAGTGCACCAGAGTTGGACAGCAAGCTGGCAATTTACCGCTATGCAATAGAGGGCAAGGCGGATCACGGGCGCGTTTTCGAGCTGTTAACAGCAGAAAAGAACAGCACAGAAGAAAGCTATCAAGTCATCGTCACGGACGTTGTGCAGTGCGAGCCGATCGAAACTATAGCCATTCCATGCATAGAGTTCCAGCTATACGATCAACAACAGGATATCTTCTATGCGCGTGTATGGAATACTTCGATATCCACTTGGGATGAAACGCTCGAGAAGCAAATCGAAGAGCGGGAAGTCGTCCAGTGGCGAAAAGCAATGGAACAACCAGCGGAAATCTAACTCCTAAAACCAAAGCGCTCTGCATCGTGCAGGGTGTTTTTTCTATGCGGACAAGTAAAAGCAAAAATATTTCCAAAAAGAGTTGGATTAGGGATAATAAACATATGAAAACCAGTAATTGATCGTGAGCAGCGACATAGGGGAAGTTCGTTTGGGGAGGCCAAGCTTATGGCACGGAAACTAACGATTTTCGGAGCATTCGGTGTGTTTTTATATGTTCTCCACGTCGTACTTGGGGGATGGCTGTGGGAAGGGTATAGCCATCTCCAACAGCCAATCAGCGATTTGACGGCTCAAGGGGCGCAGGACCGCGTCTTATTGACCGCCATCACGGTTTTATATGGCATGTTTTCAATCGTGTTTGCTGTCAGCGTCTATCTATTATTGAAGCGTTTTGCGCCGAAGCTAGCCCGAATAGGCGCGCTCGTTTTCCTAGTGCTGCATGTGGTGTCCATCACGTATGGCTTGTTTCCGCAAGATGCAGGCGGTGCGGCGATGACATTCCAAGGAATCATGCATCTCGTGATTACCGCTTTGATCGTGCCGTTGACGATTCTTGCGCCGTTGCTCATCGGGTTTGGCTTGAGAAAAGTTCCCGGCTTCCGGAACTACGGGAATTATTCCATCATCACAGGGATTTTTATCCTGCTCGCCGGAGGCACCACGGCCATTTTTTTCGCTAACGGCTGGCCGTATTTCGGGCTGGTCGAACGGCTCAATATCGGCGCATTGCAACTGTGGATGCTGGTGTCGTCCATTCAATTTTTCACAGCCACTATTCCTCTACACAAAGGAGCTAGACATTGATGTTCTCGATTTTCAAAAAGAAATGCGCAGTATGCAAGCAAAAAGCAAAAGAGCCGCGCAAGTATTTCAATGACCAAAACGAGCCGGTTGTCGTTTGTGCTCATTGCGTATTGTATGCGCAGCGCTTAGAGTGAATGAAACCCTGCCATTTCGATCGGCAGGTTTTTTTGATTTCTGGCTCGATTCCAACATGCTTTGCGCGTTTACGGTTTCCGGTATAATCAAATGAACTACACATCAGGAAGGGGAAACTTATGAACCATACAATCGAGTTAAAGTCCGAACATCTCCATTCTTCGTTCAATAAGGAATACAAGCCGATCCTGATCGTCCGATCCGGAGACTCCATCGAGGCAAAAACGCCGGATATCCAGTGGGGCTATTCAGCGCATGAAAGCGAAGAGCGGACAATTTACAGCTCACGCGAGAACGAAGCAACGCTGGGCCATCCGCTCATCGGGCCGATTGCCATCGAAGGCGCCAAACCGGGCATGGTCATCGAAGTGCGCATCAACGAAACGATACCTGGCTGGTACGGGCGCAACTGGGCGGGCGGCACGCCGGCTTGGCAAAACCATATGCTCGGCATCGCCGACAGCGAGCGCCTCAAAGTGGACTGGAAACTCGATCCGGAACAAATGACCGGCAGCTGCACATTATCCGGCAAGAACTTCAGCGTGGCCTTATCGCCGTTTCTCGGGCTCATCGGCTTGGCACCGGGAGTGCCGGGTATGCACCGCACGTCCCCGCCATACCGGACAGGCGGCAATATCGACTGCAAGGAACTGGTCAAAGGCAGTTCGTTGTTTTTGCCGGTTGAAGTGGAAGGGGCGCTGCTGTCGTTCGGCGACGGTCACGCGCTGCAAGGCGACGGTGAGAATTCAGGCACCGCAATCGAATGCCCGATGGATTGCGCCAGCCTGACCGTCATCCTTCATCCGGAAATGACACTCAATATGCCCAAAGCGAAGACGCCGTCCGGATGGGTGACGTTCGGCTTTGATGAGGACTTGAATCAAGCGGCAGCGACTGCGCTTGATGAAATGGCCGGTTTGATCCAGCAATTTCATGCGGTTTCAAAAACCGAAGCGGTTGCGCTCGCAAGTGTCGCCGTCGATTTGCACGTCACTCAAATCGTCAACGGTGTCAAAGGGGTCCACGCCATTTTACCGCACGGGGCAATCCGTTAAATAATCAATTAAAAAGCTGTTCCACAGACGAAAAAAATCGTCTGTGGAACAGCTTTTCTTATACGACACCGATTAAGACAGAAATCACGAGCAAGACGATGCTAAAGCCCCACATGATGAAGAGCGAATAGCGGATGTGACGTCCCATCTCGAGTCCCGCAAGGCCGAGTGCGAGCCAAAGTGCAGGGGAGAACGGGCTGACGAACGTGCCGATGACATTGCCGATGACCATGGCATAAGCGGCCGACAGTGAAGATACGCCAAAGCCTGTGACGACTTGTTCGACGATCGGCAATAGCGCGAAGTAATAGGCGTCGGTGCTGAGCAGCAAATCAAACGGTACGCCGAAAAATCCGATGATCAAATGCAAATAAGGAATGACAAAGGCCGGCAGAATCGTCACGAGGTCATTCGCGAGCGAGTCGAGCATCAAAGTGCCTTCCAAAATGCCGAGGAACGATCCGGCGGCAAGAATGATTGCGGCCATCAAGAGTGCGTTCGGCGCATGGTCTTTGATGCGTTCCATCTGGTCTTTCATATTTGGGTAATTGAGCGGCAAGGCGATACTGACGCCGATCATGAAAGCGAGTCCTGCCGGGATGACGCCCCACACGAGGACGCCAATGACAGAAAGTGCCAATAAGGCATTGGCCCATAGCAGTTTCGGGCGCCGCAAAGCGGCAGCTTTTAATGATCTCTCGTCTTCGGCGCCTTCCACTAAGGGGTCAGCTTCCTGGTAAAGCTCTTTATTAAAGTCGCCGCGTTTGGCGATCAAGCGTTTTTCGCGGATGGCAAGCAGTACGGCAAGGCCGATCAATAGCACCAGCCCGATCACTTGAACTTTAATGAGCGGGCGCCACAATTCGGTGACATCCATGCCGAGCACGGCAGCGGTGCGGCCAAGCGGCCCGGCCCACGGCATCATGTTCATGATGCTTGCCGACATCCCGATCAATAGTAATAACAGGTATGGGTTCATTTTCAAGCGTTTGTATAAAGGCAAGAGCGCCGGGATGGTAATGAGGAAAGTCGAAGCGCCGGATCCATCGAGCTGTGCGACGGCGGCGATCAAGACCGTTCCGACTGCTACTGCGATGACGTTTCCTTTCGAGACGGCGATCATTTTATTGATGAGCGGGTCGAACAAGCCGACGTCTTGCATGATGCCGAAAAATAGGATGGCAAAGATGAACATGATGACGACACTGATGACGGATTCGATGCCGCTATTGAAAAAGTCGCCGATTTCGGCAAAATTAAAGCCCGCGACAAAAGCCGCAACAATCGGAACCAGAACCAGCGCGACAATGGGCGTGATTTTGTTACTGATGAGCAACGCAACGATGACGACAATCGTCATTAAGGCAATAATGCTTAACATAATGAATTCCCCCTAGGTGCAAAATGGATAGGAGGGTTATTTTGTAAACGCATACATAATGGCGTAAAAAATAAATCCCTCGACTTTTAAGTTATAAATAACAACTTAGCATAGAGGGATTTGAAAAATAAGATTATTCACTTAAGGCGACTAAAGAGCGTTTTGGTAGTTTTGTTCATTTTGTCCACGGGATATAGCGGCGTTCCGGGCGGCCGATTTCCCCGTAATTCAATTGTGCTTTTGCTTCGCCGCTTGCGACCAAATGTTCAAGATAGCGCCTGGCGGTGGAACGGCTGACGCCGACGGCTTTTCCGGCTTCCATCGCATTGATGCCGTCTTTTGCTGAAGCACCGAGAAACTTGCGTATTCCGTCCAATGTCAATTGATCGATGCCTTTTGGCAAACTTTCAGGCGCATCTGTTTCAAGATTAGTGAGAGCGGGCGGCGAGATACCAAATAACCGGTCGATATCCGCCTGTTCCCATTCGTCCTTATCGCCAAGTGCCAGCCACTGATCACGGAAACGCTCGAGTGCCAGAGTAAACCGGCTAAAATCAATAGGCTTGATCAAATAGTCAAAAATTCCGCCGCGGACGGTTTCACTGATGGTCTCGCGATCTGTCGCCGCCGTCAGCATGATGATCGCTACGCGCGGGAATTGTGTGCGGATTTCCCAGAAAAGTTCGAGCCCGCGACGGTCCGGGATGTACATATCAAGCAGAATCAAATCCGGCAAGTGGCTGGTGCTGCGTAAAAAAGCCATCGCCTCGTCACCGGTTTTGGCCATGTCGCTGACGGTGAGGCCTTCGACTTGGCTGGCGATTTCCCGGTTGATGTCCGCCACCCGGAAATCATCTTCTATGATAAAGACATGCAGTAACTCGTTCATGTTTGGTTCGCCTCTTTCGGTAAAGATACAACGAAGCACGCACCGCCGAGCTCACTTTCCTCGAGATGCACTTCGCCGTTCGCAGCTTCCGCGAGCCGTTTCGTCGTGCTCAAACCAAATCCGCGGCCCGCACTGTTTTTAGATGAAAAGCCTTCGTCAAAAAGATTAGGCACATGTTCAGGTGGGATGCCTGGGCCGGAGTCATCGATTTCAAAGACGATGTCGTCTCCGAAATCGGTGAAGACGAGGGAAATATGACGTTTATCAGACAGCTGCTGTTTCACCGCATCCAAGGCATTATCGGCCAAGTTGCCGATCGCCGAAAGAAGCGCCTGTCGCTGCGAGTCGGATAACTCCACCAGGAGACTGCTTTCGGGATCGATCGACAATTGCACTTGTTGCTCTCGCGCTTGGTGGATTTTACCGAACAATAGTCCGCTAATCAACGGGTCCGTCACTTGGCCAGCTAGCTGGCGCGACCAGTCGAGCTGGATGCCATGCTCGGTGCGGATAAAGTCGAGCGCGTCTTGTTTTTTATTCAAATGAAGCAAACCGGAAATCGTATACAGTTTATTGGAAAATTCGTGGGTTTGTGCTCGCAGTGCATTGGCGTATTGCTTTACTTGAAATAATTCTTTTGTCAATTGGTCGATTTCCGTTTTGTAACGGAACGTCGAGACGGCGCCGGCGAGCGATTGGTCGGAATAAATCGGGCTCGAGTTGACGTAGACATGGTGCTCTCCGTAAACGCGTTCTTTGTCATAACGGCTTTCGCCATGCGCCAGGATGTCTGGAAGGTCGGAAGAAGGCAAGACATGTTCGATCGGCTGCCCGATCAAAGGCTGCTGTTTGTTATCGCCGAACAATAGTTGCTGCGCCATTTGGTTGATCAGCGTAATGCGCCCTTGTTCGTTCACGGCAATAATACCTTCGTGCGTGGATTGCAAAATCGTTTCTTTTTGAATGAGCAGATGGGCGATTTCTTCTGGTTCAAGGCCGTGCAGCTTGCGCTTAATATACGAAGCGATGGCAATTGCCATCAACAAGGCGACCAAGCCGATAATGAAGAGCATCAACCAGACTTCTTCCGTATACTGGCCGACAAGCGATTGAACATCACCTGCTAAAAAGCCGACTGATACGACGCCGACAATTTCTCCATCGGACATCACCGGAACTTTTGCGCGCAACGAATTGCCGAGTGTGCCGGTCGCTTTCGAGATATAGGATTCGCCGCCCTGCAGCGCACGCTCGTTATCTTCACCGACCATTCTTTCTCCAATCAACTCGGGATTCGGGTGCGAATAGCGGATTTCCTCCTCGTTGCCGACCACGATGAATTGCGCATCGGTGGCCTCTAGAATGGGGGAGACGATCGGCTGGATGATGGCCGAGGGATCCGGGGCATCGAAGGCGTCAATGATTTCTGGATTCAGTGCCACCGCTTCAGCCACGCTTAAGGCTTGACCGCCCAGCTGATCTTCAGTCACGTTGCTGACGAAATAATTCAAGAACAAGCCGACGACAACTAAGACCGCAGCAATTAACAGAGCGATCAAGGCGATCATTTTGGTTTTCAATGAAAGCGCACGGACAGGTGCATCGTGCCGGCTGCGCTTCTCAACTGTCTTTTGTAGAAACATGTGGCAAGCTCCTTGTGCATAATTTCTGTAGCCATCATACCATAGCAGGCAAAGTGTATATGAAGCGGCACCATCAGCAGGGCAGTCTAAAAGCCTTGCCGCATCGATGGGCAAGGCTTCAGTAAGGTTTACATTTTGATGGTGACGCGTTTGGTCATCACCCGCATCGCCAAGAAAAGGACTAGGACCAAAACGGATGATCCAAGTGCGGTCAACCAGAAATCCGCATCGAGTGGATCATATGGCAGCCAAGCCATTGCATTAGCCGTAGTAGGCTTCCATAGATAATCATTCAGGCCGAAGACGACGAACGATAAGGCGATAAACCCGAAGCCGGCGATCCAGCCAAAGCGGTAATAGCCAATGCTGATGAGCCAGCCGGCTAAATAGAAAGTCAAAACGTTCAGGAACAGCGCGATGGCAGCCGCAAACCAGCCGCCTGTCGCTTCGAAAGCAGAGGCCGTGTCCAAAGTAACAGGCAATGCAACCGTCTCAGCAAGAAAATGTTGAATCCCGTTGATGACGAGTGGAACGATGGTGACGAATAAAGACAGGCCGACAGCAGCGATGGCAGTGCCGGCGTAAGAATCCCGTCGGCTGAGACCTTGCTGGATGTGGCGGCCCATGAACGCATAAGCGGTCATGATCCCTACAACCAACATGAAAATATTTACGGAATACTGGGAGAAGACGAAGAACCCTTCAATTTGATCGGTATCACTGTTCAACCAAAACACTCTTACCAAATGAATCGCGAAAAGGATTGAGAAAAACCACAAACTCCATTTGCACATATCGGAAAAGACAGCGGCTGCAACTCTTCTATAGCGCTGGGATACCATATTAGTTCGCCTCCTCGGTTAAATGGATAAATAGATCTTGAAGTGAAACCGGACCGATTTCGAGTCCTAACGCATGTGCTTCCTGGCGTTTGGCGTCATCGAGATCGCCATAGACCATGACGGATTTGGTCCCGCCTAGCTGTTGCTCGTTTAAGCGTTTCATATCAGATGTGAATGCATCCACCTGCTCGGCAGATCCCGTGATGGACGCCCCACGTGATGACACGGTTTCATATGGTTCGTTCAATAACAATTTGCCTTGATCGATGATAACCACATGGTCGAACAAATAATCCATCTCTGATACCAAATGGGTCGAGAGAATAAATGTCCGGGTGTGTTCTTCCTGATCCTTCAATATCTCTTTATAGAAAATCTCGCGTGCCGGTGCGTCCATGCCGAGATAGGCTTCATCGAAAATCGTAACGGGCGCGCGGCTGGCAAGGCCGATGATAACGTTTAACGCAGACTGCATGCCTTTAGATAATTTATTGACAGGTTTGTTGACCGGTAGTTTGAAACGTTCGATCAATTGTTCTGCGTACTCCATGTCAAAGTGGGGGCGGTAATGGGAGGCAAGTGCGATTAACTTTTTCGCTTTCTCGGTTTCCTCCTTATAGTCCTTGTCGTAGACGAAAGCAACTTGCTCCATCTTTTCCGGATTCTCAAATACCGGGGAGCCGTCGATTAAAATCTCGCCGAATGTAGGTTGGCGAAAAGCGGCAATTAACGACAACAAAGAGGTCTTACCGGCGCCATTTCGGCCGATCAACCCATGGATTTTTCCCGCTTCCAATGTCAGCGATACATCTTTCAAGGCTTCAAACTTTTTGAATTTCAATGTTACGTGATTGAGCTGGACTGAAGCTGTCATCATGCATCACGTCCTTTCGTGGATTTGATCAGTTCGATGATTTCGTCTTCTGTGATTCCTAGCTTTTCGGCTTCTTGGATGAGTCCGGTGACGTAATTGTCGACAAATGCTTTTTTGCGTTGCTTGACTAAAGTTTTCTTCGCACCTTCTGCTACAAACATGCCGATCCCTCGCTTTTTAAATAGTATTCCTTCATCGACGAGCTGAGTAATGCCTTTTGAGACAGTTGCGTGATTGATTTTATAAAAATTGACCAATTGATTGGTGGACGGGGCTTGATCGCCTTCTTTTAATTGATCGTTAACGATTTGGTCTTCGATCAATTCGCGGATCTGCAAAAACAATGGCTTTGTCGAATCGGATGGGTTGATCATGAAAACACCTCCTTGAATGATTTGGTGTAATGGTTATATGCTTATGTGTATAACCATATAACGTAATTGTTTTTTTGTCAACACAGCAGATTTGAAATGGTTCTAAAAATTTTCCAGAAAAAAGAAGCCGCAATCGCTGCGGCTTCTGATGCTCAAACGTATCAAATTAGGTGAATAGTGAATCCGTTCAATGGAGGCGAGCAGATTCTGGCGTTTTATTGGCTATAGAATCTGCCACCACTTGAAGAAACGCTTCCACTTCATGTTCCGTTGTATTTTTGTTGAATGAAATGCGGACGAATTTTCTTGCTGCATCACTTTCTATGCCCATCGAAAGCATGGCTGACATCGCTTCTCCGAAACCGATCTTACAGGCCGTGCCGGTGGAAATGGCGATTTGGTGCCGATTGCAAGCGAGCATCATCCATTGCCCTTCGACATGCGGCAAAACAAGTCCCTGAATGAACGGGGATTTTGATGAAAGCTCGCCCGTCAGCACAACGCCCTCCGGCAAATGTTCCACAAGATACTGCTGCAACTGGCGGGCATGCTCATAAGCGTGGGGCTGTTCGCGAACGGCCAGCTTTGCCGCAATTGTCGCCGAGACGATTGCCGGTACGTCGATGGTACCTGCCCGAAACCCCGCTTGATGCGTCGTTCCTTCGTAGACTGATTCCCAGTGTGCTGCGGGATCAAGGTAAGCGATGCCGACACCTTTAGGGCCGCCGATCTTATGCGCCGAACAAACAGCGGACGTCACACCGATAGCGCCGAGGTCAACAGGGAGCTTGCCGAAACCTTGCACAATATCCGAATGGACCGGAACGCCGAATGTGCGGGCGATGCGAGCGCATTGTTCGACCGGCTGCACTGCACCCATCTCCGAATTGACGAGTTGCATAATGACCAATGCCGTTTCCTCGCTCACTTTCTTCTTGAACTCATCCATGTCTACGCGGCCGAAACGATCGACCGAAATCCAGTCGATCACGTAGCCTTCTTTTTCGAGCTCGTGAAGTGTGGTGAGCACGGAAGCGTGTTCGAGTTTCGTCGAGACGATGGTTCGGCATTTGTCAGGCCGCCCTCTCAACAACGACCGGATCGCCAGCTGGTTCGCTTCCGAGGCGTTGCCTGTGAAATAAATACCACCAGCGCGTACGTTCATTAGCTGCCCCCAGATCTTGCGGCAAGAAGCGACATACTCCGCCGCTGCAGATCCTGCATCGTGAAGGCTTTGTGTGTTGCCAAATGCTTTTTTGGCAGCTTCTGCATAAGCGTCGATTGCCTCTTGCCTCATCGGAGCCGTGGCTGCCGAGTCCAAGTAAATCATCATTTCCCATCAACTTCTTTCCATAGCCGACTTTATTCTTGTAATCACTGTATCTTTATGTCATTAATAGTGTCAAGACACTTGTAAAGAAGGTGTAAAGTTTTGTTCGATGTTTGCATTATCGGAGGAGGCGCTGCCGGGCTGATGTTGGCCCGCTCGCTCCCTGATTGTTATTCCATAGCCGTGCTGACGAAACAAGATGCCGGGACGGGCAATACGGTCTATGCTCAAGGCGGCATTGCCGCGAGCCTTAGTATTGATGACCGCCCAGCTTCCCACGCCATGGATACGCTGCTTGCTGCAGCTGAACACGCAGATGCCGAACGGGTCGAGATCTTGGTCCGTGAAGGATCTGACATAATGGGAAGCTTGATTTCCGAAGGGCTGCCGTTTGATGCTGATGAAAACGGATTGCCCATTCTCGGAATGGAAGGCGCCCATAGCACAAGACGGATTTTGCATGCGGGCGGCGACCAGACCGGAAACAGGCTCATGCGTTTTTTAATAGAAGAAACGGCTGGAAAAGCGACTCGCTTCGCATATCATCAGGCGCTGGAATTGATTGTAGAAGACGGCCGCTGCACGGGCGTCCTCGTCAGCGATAGCGTCGGTGAACGCGTTGAAATCCGTGCGAGACACGTGGTGCTTGCGACTGGCGGCATCGGGCAGCTCTACAAAGAAACATCGAATTCACCGGTGGCGACAGGCGACGGATTGTCGCTGGCGTATCATGCCGGAGCGGTGCTCGAAGATTTGGAGTTTGTCCAATTTCATCCGACCGTGCTGACCATCAACGGCGAGTCACGGGGACTCATATCCGAAGCGGTTCGGGGGGAAGGCGCTTTGTTAATTGACGCAAACGCTACACGCATCATGAATGGCATCCATCCAATGATGGAGCTTGCCCCTCGCGATGTAGTAGCGCGGGCCATCGAATGGCATTGGCAGCAGAACGGGCCAGTATTTCTCGACGCCAGGCAGTTGGACGGGTTTGCGCAACGGTTCCCGTCAATCCATGCGAATTGTCTGCGCAATGGCCTCGACCCGGCAATAAATTTACTGCCGGTCCGTCCAGGTGCCCATTTTCATATGGGCGGTGTCCAAACCGACAGCGTCGGCGCGACATCGGTACCGGGCCTTTTTGCCATTGGTGAAGTGGCGTCGACCGGCGTCCACGGCGCCAACCGGCTTGCGAGCAATTCATTGCTTGAAGGGCTGGTATTCGGGAAGCGTCTTGCTGAATTTATCTGTAGAAGCGCGGTTCCTGAAACCGATCTTTCAGTGCACTTAAAGAAAGTTCAAGCCCATATAAGAGCCGGTACTTACAAACCCAGCGACGAAACCGATATGAAAGAAAAAATGACCCGGCTGGCGGGTATATTAAGACACCCGGAAAAACTGAAAAACTTTATTCAAGAGCATCCCGTCCCAACAGTCACGCTGCGCGATTATCCAACGCAAGTGATTTCACAAATCCACCGCGCCACTGCCAGCAGCCTGATCGCGACGGCCGCTTTATTGCGCACGGAAAGCCGAGGCGGCCATTATCGCATCGACTGCCCGGAACCGAACGATCAATGGACGGGGAAAGTTATCGAATTATCAAAGCGCGGCGCGTCGATACGCGAGCGCCAAATTACATTCAAGGAGACAGTGCTATGAACCGAATGAAAGCGCAGGAAGCGTTAAAGCTTTTTCTATTGGAAGACGTCGGAGACCGCGACGTGTCGTCCGTGTTATTTGAAGAAACAGATACCGCACAAGCGATTGTCCGCATGAAACAAGACGGCGTAGTGGCGGGGCTCGAGTGCTACCAATGGGGTTACGAATTGCTTGATCCTTCCGTTGAAGTGGAACAGTTGAAACGAGACGGAGACCATGTTCAATCGGGGGATGCCATCGTGCGTTTGAGCGGCCCGGTCGCTTCGCTTTTGGCGGGGGAACGCGTCATGCTAAATCTGGTCCAGCGCATGAGTGCGGTCGCTACATTGACCGCGAAGTGTGTAGAAGCGCTGGGCTCGAGTCATACACGCATCGTCGATACACGGAAAACGACGCCGGGGCTGCGCATGTTCGAAAAATACGCCGTCCGTGCAGGCGGTGGGTTCAACCACCGCAACGGGCTGTATGATGCGGTGATGCTGAAAGACAATCACATCGCAGCGGCCGGATCCATTACGGAAGCGGTAAAAAAAGTACGCGCATCGCTCGGCCATATGGTCATGATCGAAGTGGAAGTCGAAAGCGAAGAGCAATTGTTGGAAGCGATCGATGCCCGTCCCGACACGATCATGTTCGACAATCAGACACCGGACACGATCAAGCGCTGGGCGCAACTCGTTCCGGACACGATCCGCACGGAAGCTTCTGGCGGCATCGACTTGGAAAAGCTGTCGCAATATCGGGACAGCGGCGTCGACGTCATCTCGATCGGTGCTTTGACGCATAGCGTATCGAATATCGACATCAGCATGAATTTGGCTTTATCCCATAAGGAGGTACTCACTCAATGACTTCTTTTCTCGAAGAACTGCAACTCGCTGACGCCATGCCAGAAAGTTATTTAACAGCCACAACGGATGAGCTGCATGAACGGGCAACGCGCGCGTGTGCATTACTCGGTGAACGATTGTATATACTCGGCCACCATTACCAAAAAGATGAAGTGATCCGGTATGCCGATGTCAAAGGCGACTCGCTGCAATTGTCCCAAATCGCCGGCAGACAGACGGCGGATTATATCCTGTTTTGCGGCGTCCATTTTATGGCGGAGACAGCAGACATTTTAACCGAACCGCATCAAGCGGTCATTTTGCCGGATATGCGGGCGGGGTGTTCGATGGCGGATATGGCCAATATCGACCAAACCGAGCGCGCTTGGCAAGAGCTGCAGAAACTTTACGGCGACACGATCGTTCCGCTGACGTACGTCAATTCGACAGCAGCGATCAAAGCTTTTGTCGGCAGAAACGGCGGAGCGACGGTAACTTCCTCCAACGCCGAAGAAATGGTCGAATGGGCATTATCGCAAAAGCAGCGCATGCTGTTCTTGCCCGATCAGCATCTCGGGCGCAACACCGCCGTGAAACTTGGCATCCCGCTCGAGCATATGGCCGTGTGGGACCCGATCAAGCAAAAGCTTGAACTCGACTGCGCCATTGAGGACGTTCAAGTGATCTTATGGAAAGGACATTGCTCGGTGCATATGAACTTCTTGCCGAAACATGTCGACAATTTACGTCTAAAAGAGCCGGACCGCAACATTCTCGTACACCCTGAATGCACCTATGAAGTGGTCAGTGCGTCTGATTTTGCAGGCTCGACGAAATACATCATCGACATGATCGAAGCGTCCGAGCCTGGATCCAAATGGGCGATTGGCACGGAGATGAATCTCGTCAACCGGCTCATCAAAGACTATCCGGACCGCGACATCGTGTCCTTGAACCCATATATGTGCCCATGCCTGACGATGAACCGCATCGATTTGCCGCATTTCACGTGGATCTTGGAAGAACTGGTGGAAGGGCGTGTCCTTAACCGCATCCAAGTGGACGAACAAACGGCTCTAGAGGCGAAGATGGCTTTGGAGAAGATGCTATAAATTAGGAAGAAAACTCGCTGTCCTGAAAATGGGCAGCGGGTTTTTCATCGTCGATTGATGGATTCTGAGAGGCTGTCCGTTCATCTCGCGCTTTAACCAAAGCCGGTTTTCGTGTAAAATTCCCATGGAAGATAATTTCTTTTCTGGACATTACGACAATGCAGAAACCCGCAGATGCTGCCAGGCTGCGGGCATCTATGCAGGATTTAAGACATATGAAAGCCGGGGGATTCGATATGGTTTCATCAAAAGATGTTGCAAAATATGCAGGTGTTTCACAAACTACGGTTTCACGTGTTTTGAATACTCCCGATCGAGTCAAAGGGCCCACTTACAAAAAAGTGATGGCTGCCATCGACGCGTTGAATTATATCCCCGACGCTAACGCCCGGTCGCTTGTTCAACAAAAAACCGATACGATCGCTTTGATTTCAGGTCCTTTATACAATCCGTTTTTCGTGGAAACGACAACTTCGATCGTCAATTACGCCAACGAAAACGGCTTTAAAATCAATGTTCATTTCTCCAAAAATGAAAACATTACCGATACGTATCATTCTATATTTGAAAACAAAGTGGACGGCATTATCTTGTCTTCGATTTTATTGGATGACCCCATTTTCGAAAAACTGGAGAAATCGGGAATTCCCTTCATTACATACAACAGAAAACATGCAAGCAACAAAAATTTCGTGGAAATGGATAACGAACAGGCCGGTTTTTTGGCTGCGGATTATTTGCTTTCGCTCGGACACGAAGCGATTTGCTGGATAGGGGGGCCGCTGGAGATTAGCACATTCAAAGGCCGCTACGACGGCTTTCTAAGAGCGTTCCAAAAAAATGGAGTCGCAGTGGAGCAAGAGCGGGTTTTTCTCACCGACACGAGCAAAGAACAGCTGCATGAAACTTTTTTGAAAATGGAAATGCTCAAGGAAAAACCGACGGCTATTTATGCAGCGACAGATGCTATCGCTATCCAAATGATGGATTTCTATATTTCAGCAGGCTATCGCGTGCCGGAAGATATTAGCATCATCGGCATCGATAATGTGGAAATCGGCCAGCATGCCTCCATTAACTTAACAACGGTCGGCATTTCCTCGACGGCGAACCTGGGGCAATTAGCCATCGAAACGCTGATTGACATGATTCATCAAAAAAATAAACCTTGTATTCAAATCACAAAAGCTGTTAGACTATTCGAAAGAAAGACAACAATTGAAAGAAGGAGGGTATGAGCCCTTTTTTTAACGCGAAAATGGTTACGTAACCATTTATTCTAGTTAATTAATGATGGCGCTTTCATTTTTTGTGGGAGGATGGCTTAAAATCCATCCTGATATCAAAGGGGTATTAATTTCAATCAGAAACTGGGGGATGTTTATGAAGTGGAAAGAGCGTGAGTTTGGTGAAGAATCACCATTTATTCCAGCTGGGCCGTTTAAAATTCGTTTGCCTTTTATTCATTACCGATTTGAATGGCCGGATTATGTGCAAGGCCTGTTAATGTGTGCAGTCGATTTAGCGGCGATTCCGCTATTGATCGAATTGCTCGGGATGCCTTTTGAAGTAGCTTTAGCCATTGTATTGCTGAACGGGGCCTTTTATTTGCTGCACCATCTACTCGGAGATCCAGCAGTACCGGGATGGATTACGCCAGCGATTCCGCTGATCATGTTGTATTGCATGCAATTTCCGGAAGGGCCGGAGAGGGTGCACGCGTTAATCGCTTTTCAGATGACCTTAGGGGTGTTTGCGATTCTTCTCGGATCGACCGGTTTAGCGGCTAAAGTGGTATCCAGCATTCCTTCCGCCATTAGAGCCGGAATCATACTCGGTGCCGGTTTTGCCGCCGTCGTTTCGATTTTCGAAGTGGGCGGCCGTTTCGAGACCTTCCCATGGACGATTTCAATCGCTGTCGGAATCGGTTTCTATTTATTGTTTTCAAAGCATTTCAACAAACTTAAGACGACGCATCCGATTTGGGGGCTGGTCGGAAAGCTTGGAATTTTCCCGATTATCATCATAGCCATCGTCATTGCGCCGCTGTTCGGCGAAGCGCCGTGGCCAAACATCGAATGGGGCCTCATCTCGCCTGACTTTATCGGTTTATGGACAAACTACACAATGTTCGGTTTAGGCTTTCCTCCATTGATGCTGTTTATCACGGGAATTCCGACCGTATTAGCAGCTTATATCGTCTTGTTTGGTGATGTATTGCAGACGAAAGCGCTAGTGAAAGAGGCGGATTTATCGCGTCCCGATGAAAAGCTCGACTACAATCCGAACCGCGCGCATTTAATTTTTGGCGCAAGAAACTCGGCGATGAGTGTAATAGGTCCAGACGTAACGATGGCCGGACCTTTATGGGCAGCCATGCAAGTCGTAGTGGTTCAGCGTTATAAAGATGGCAGAAAAGCGATGGATTCTTTCATTGGTGGCGCAGGCTCTTTCCGTTGGGGAACGAATACTGGCTTATTATTATTACCGATTGTTAGCTTGGTTGAGCCGATCCTCGGAATCGCTCTCGCGTTGACGCTATTGATCCAAGGATATGTCAGTGTGAAAGTTGGCATTTTGGAAGCGAGAAGCCAAAGCGATTTGGGGATTGCCGGCATCATTGGGGCGGTGTTAGTCATCAAAGGCGCGGCGTGGGCATTCCCAGTCGGCATCGCATTGTGCTTAT
Source organism: Planococcus dechangensis (assembly GCF_042654465.1). NCBI lineage: Bacteria > Bacillati > Bacillota > Bacilli > Caryophanales > Caryophanaceae > Planococcus > Planococcus dechangensis. Next base: position 287,622 of record NZ_JBHSGL010000015.1, read on the forward strand.
TGATTTACGGCAAGGATTTCTTCAAGAATGAATCGGATGAGACATTCACGAAAGACCTCGTGCCGGAGACGAAAGAAAATGCTTAACGAATGAAAGGATGTCATGTATGAAAAAGAAACTTTATATAAACGGCCAATGGCAAGAAACGAAAGACTACGCAGAGTTGTTCTCACCGTACTCCAATGAAAAAATCAGTGAAATCCCGAAAGCTTCTGTATCAGAGGTGGAAGCAGCCATCAAAGCTGCTGCTGATGCACAGGAGGCCATGGAAGCATTGACTGCTTATGAGCGTGCGGCCATCCTTGAGCAATTGGTTTCGCTTTTCATGGAACACAAAGAGCAAGCAGCGAAAATCATTGCGCAAGAATCCGCCAAACCTTTGAAATTTGCCTTAGGGGAAATTGAGCGGACGATTGAAACGTATAAATTCGCGGCTGAAGAAGCGAAACGGTTGTCGGGGGAAATGATCCCGATGGACGCGGCAAAAGGCGGCAGCAATCGCTTAGCGTACACGATGCGCGAACCCTTGGGCGTCGTAGCGGCAATCACACCGTTCAACTTTCCGCAGAATCTGGTCGCCCATAAAGTCGGGCCGGCGATAGCGGCAGGCAATACGGTCGTGTTGAAACCAGCATCCCAAACCCCGCTCTCCGCTTTTTTCCTGGCTCGACTTCTGGATCAAACAGATTTGCCGAAGGGTGCATTTAATTTGGTCACGGGCAGCGGCAGAACAGTCGGAGATGTATTGGTCGAAAGCGACAAAGTGAAAATGGTGACCTTTACAGGAAGCCCGGCTGTCGGCAAAGGCATACGGGACAAGGCAGGACTGAAGAAAGTCGCCTTGGAACTGGGATCAAATGCAGGAATGATCGTTGATGAAGGAGTCGATCTGGACGTGGTTGTGGAGAAGGCGATTGCCGGTGCCTTTTCGAATCAAGGGCAAGTGTGCATCTCCTTGCAGCGGATTTACATTATGGACAGCTTGATGGACGATTTCCTCTCACGCTTTAAAACGGCGGTAGGTAAACTGACAATCGGAGACCCAATGGATGCGAAGACCGATCTTTCAGTGATGATCTCCAAACAAGAACAAGAACGGGCTGTGCAGTGGGTGAAGGAATCAATTGATGAAGGGGCCTCGCTAATCGCGGGAGGCACAGTCGAAGATGACGTGTTCCAACCGACCATCCTGTCGAATGTAGCAACAGATTCAAAAGTGTCGTGCCAGGAAGTATTTGCGCCTGTCGTCATCGTCAACGCTATCCAATCGATTGAGCAAGGCATCAACGAAATCAATAACTCGGATTTCGGCCTGCAAGCCGGAATTTTCACAAATGATATCAAGACAGCCTTCCACGCATCGAAAAAGCTGCAGGTCGGCGGTGTGCTAATCAACGATATTCCGACATTTCGTGTCGACCAGATGCCTTATGGCGGTGTGAAAGAAAGCGGCAACGGGAAAGAAGGACTTAAATACGCAATTGAAGAAATGACTGAAATGAAGTTGGTTATCTGGAATCAATCGTAATGAACTATAAAAAGGAGTGGATGATGTGTCGAGTAAACTTACATTCATGCCAATCAGCTATACCGGCTGGGGCGCATTGGAGCAGTTGACGAGTGAAGCGGAACGCCTGAACGCTAGCAATATCCTCATTGTCACCGACCCGTTTTTGGTGGAGTTGGGCATGACGGACAAAATCGTTGAGCCGCTGGAAGCGAAAGGTTGGCAGACGAGCATCTACACAGAAGTCGTGCCGGAACCGCCTTTGGAAATCGGCGAAAAACTGGTAGCGTACACGAAGGAGAATAGGTTCGACTTGGTTATTGGCCTTGGCGGAGGCAGTGCGCTGGACCTGGCGAAATTAGCAGGCGTCCTCGCGACACATGAAGGAAAAGTGGCCGACTATCTGAATCTGACGGGTGAACGTGAGCTTGTTGATAAAGGCATCCCAAAAATCTTGATTCCGACGACTTCTGGGACCGGTTCTGAAGTGACCAATATCGCCGTATTGTCATTGGAATCCACGAAAGATGTTGTGACGCATGATTATTTATTGCCGGATGTGGCGATCGTCGACCCGGAATTGACGGTCTCCTTGCCGCCGAAAGTGACGGCAGCGACAGGGATCGATGCATTGACACATGCAGTGGAAGCTTACGTATCGAAAAACGCCAACCCGGTGACGGACGGCTTGGCACTGCAGGCGATCCGTTTGATCAGCGGGTCAATCCGCACGGCAGTCAACGACGGCGAAAACAAGGAAGCGCGGACGAATATGAGCTACGGAAGTTATTTGGCCGGATTGGCGTTCTTCAATGCCGGCGTTGCTGGTGTGCATGCTTTGGCGTATCCGCTTGGCGGCCAGTTCCATATTTCGCACGGTGAATCCAATGCCGTCTTGCTTCCGTATGTTATGGGCTATATACGCCCGAGCTGTGAGAAAAGAATGAAGGACATCGTCGAAGCGATGGGCGTCAACGTCACGGAATTGGATGAACAACAAGCTTCCTATACATGCGTCGAAGAGTTGAAAAAACTCGTCGCCGACGTGAATATTCCGGTGTCGCTGAAGGGCTTCGATATTGGGGAAGACGCCTTGGACAGCTTGGCGGACGATGGCATCAAGCAAACAAGGATTCTCGCGAGAAGCCCGATGCCGCTTGAGAGAGAAGATATTTATGCAATTTACCATGCCGCCTATTCAGGAGAAGTTGCTGAAAAGAAAACGGTGTGATATGAAAAAAAGCTGAAGCAGAAAATTTTTAAAGGTTTTCTAGTTTCAACTTTTTTACGTTTCGTTCCAGCCGGACGCTTTCCGCGGGCACGGCCTCAGCCGCTTCGTCGCTATCGCTCCTGCAGGGTCTTCGGCTCGTGTCGCTCCTTCGCTTCGCTGCGTCACTGCGTCACTGCTCCCGCTGGAGTCGCCGGCTTCCACTACACTGGTGAGTGCAGATTCTTCAAAAAATTGCTCTCATAATTGATTAGTTTTGTTGTGCATAAAGCCTCCTTTTTTATATACTCTAAAAAGCTGAAGCGGGAACCCATTCAGGTTCCCGCTTCAGCTTTTGTGTTTCTATAGAAGAAAGTGAGATTTACAGTTTAGCGAATTCTGGATCTGCCACTTTCACCAATTGCTTGCCTAGGTTGCTGCCTTCGAATAGGCCGAGGAATGCTTCCGGTGTTTTCTCGAAGCCTTCTACGATTGTTTCTTCGTATTTCAGCTTGCCTTCTTGTAGCCATTTGCCAAGCTCTTGTGCGCCGGTTTTGAAATCATGTGCGTAATCGCCGAGCGTGAAGCCTTTCATCATCGAGCTGGTCGTGATGAATTTCCACTGGATGCGCGGGCCGATGTCCGCCTGCGGGTTGTTGTAAGCCGAAATGGCGCCGCACAAGACGACGCGTGCGTTGCGGTTGATTTCAAAAATGACCGCGTCCGATACCTCGCCGCCGACATTGTCGAAATAGACGTCAACGCCGTTCGGGATGGCTTTTTTGAACGCTTCTTTGAAGTTATCGTCTTTGTAATTGACGGCTGCGTCGAATCCGAGTTCATTGATCAAGTAATCGATTTTATCCTGCGAACCTGCGATGCCGACGACGTGTGCGCCTTTCAGTTTGGCGATCTGCCCGACGACCGAACCGACAGCTCCTGCTGCGCCGGAGACGACGACCGTTTCACCTTGTTGCGGCTTGCCGATATCGAGCAGGCCGAAATAAGCCGTTAGGCCAGTCAGTCCGAGAATGCCGAGGCGTGTAGTAATTGGTGCAATAGATGGGTCCACTTTCTGTACCGATTTCGCAGCTGCAACATTGTACTGTGCCCAGTCGAGGGTGCCGTTGACGATATCGCCTTGCTTGAACTTATCGGATTTCGACTCGATGACTTCCGCGAGGACGCCGCCGGTAATCGCTTTGTTCAATTCGAACGGCGCCACATAGGATTTCTGGTCTTTCATGCGGCCGCGCATATACGGGTCGACGGAAAGGTATAAAGTTTTCAGCAATAATTCATCCGTTCCGATTGCCGGAATCTCTTTTTCGACAAAATTAAAGTCCTTGTCAGTCGGCGTGCCTTCAGGGCGGTTCGCCAATTGGATTTCTTTGGTTGTGTTTGGTGTCATATAGATTCCTCCTTGGAAGATATGTGCACAGAAAATCGTACCACTTCCAAAGAAAGGAAACAAAAGTTCCGGCTTGCCGAGCTTGTATTCTTGTAGTTGCCCTAATCCTATGATATTTTGATATAACTAACTTTAACTTAAAGAAAAGAGGCCATTCCATGAACCCGCAATACAAACCATTATTCGAAGAAATCACGTTGCCGAACGGCGTCGTTCTGTCCGACCGTTTAGGCGTCGCCCCGATGACTACATACTCAGGAAATCCGGACGGCACCGTATCGGATGCCGAACTGGAATATTACCAGCGCCGCGCCGGTCTCGGCAGCCTGTTCGTCTCTGCCTGCACCGCGGTTTCGGAAAACGGCATCGCCTTTCCGAACCAATTCGTCGCATTCAAAGATGACGTCATGCCGCGCTTGAAGCAACTCGCGACTGAAATGAAATCACAAGGCAGCAAAGCCATCCTGCAAATGCAGCATGGTGGACGCCAAGGGCAGCCGGATTTGATTCAAGCCCGTGAAACGGTCGCACCGAGTGCCATCGCAGAATCTGCGGACAAGCCGACACCGCGTGCGTTGACCGGAGAAGAAATCACAGCCATCATCCGTGACTTCGGCGAAACGACGCGCCGCGCGATTGAAGCTGGATTTGACGGCGTGGAAATCCACGGCGCCAACACGTACTTGATCCAGCAATTCGTCTCGGCCACATTCAACCAGCGCGAAGACGAGTGGGGCGGCAGCTTGGAAAACCGTTTGAAATTCGGCGTCGCCGTATTGGATGAAGTGAAACAAGTCGCTGCGAAACATGCAGATGATAGCTTTATCATCGGCTATCGTTTGTCACCAGAAGAAAACAATGCAGACTCGGTTGGCTATACGATCGAAGAAACGAAACAATTGGTCGAACTGTTGATCGAAGGCGGCATCCATTATATCCACGTATCGCTCATGGACTTTAAAAAGGCACCGCGCGGCATGGAAGACGGAGACAGCATCGTCGAAATCATGTCGAAGCAAATCGACGGCCGCGTCGCATTTGTTGTAGTCGGTGGCGTCACGCAGCCTGAACACGCAGTAGCCGCGCTTGAAGAAGGAGCGGACATCGTCGTCATGGGCCGCCAAGCACTTGTCGATCCGGAATGGACCGAGAAAGTAAAGCAAGGAAAAGAAGCGGAGATCAACGAAACAATCCCGCCAGAACTGGTCGGCAAGCTCGACATCCCGGAAACGATGTGGAACGCCATCACCTCTTACGGCATGGTGAAAGTTGACGCGAAAGTATAAACAACAGCAAGCTCCTAGGCCGCATATGGCCTGGGAGCTTTTTTTCAACAGCACACGTGGATCTGTCATATTTGATAAACTTGAATAAACAATAAAACGCAAGGAGTGATTTTGTGTCGCTCATTCCAGCTGAGCACTTGAAACAAATCTTTTCGGTTGAGGCGAAGTTTTATCATGCCAAAATAGAGAATGAACAGTTTCTCATGCGCAGGGAAGCGCGTATCAAACGCAAGGGGAGCTTCTGCACTCAGACGGATGCGGTCATCGTCATGATCAATCCGTCCAATTGTGCGCAAGCTGGCGAAACAGTAAAGAGTGCTGAAGAAGCGGAGTGGATCCCCACCAAACCGAATCCGACGCAATACCAGCTGATGAACTTGATGGAGCGGCAAGGGTGGAACCAGGTCACGCTCATCAATTTGTCGGATATTTGCGAAGGGAATATGAGGAATTTCAAAAGCATTGAAAATAAGTTCAAGGAAGCAGTAGTCCCTCATTCTTTGTTCCAAGAAGAAAACGCACAAGAGCGCGCGGACTTGCTGGGATCTTCAGGCCATCTCATTTTTGCCTGGGGGTCGACGAATGTCGCCAAGAGACTGGCTTCAGAGTTCGGTTTGTTCCAAAACGGCAGGCCAGAACAGTCTTATGGACATGCTAAAGCTTTGGTGGCGCCGGAAACCGGATTCCCACGCCATCCGAAACCCGCGACTGTTGCGGATCGGGTAATATGGTTAGAGAAGATGGAAGCTTTGCTTAAGTAAGCACAGCACTTTTTTAGGGTTTGTTTATCGATATCATTTTTTTAAAAGAGAGGCTAAAAGATGAAATTCCAAATCAAAGAAACGGTAGGCTTCAGCCCGAAAATCGGCGAACTCGTCTCCATGCTCGAATACACACGGGCAGTGACTTTGGAGGATGTAAGAGGGTTATCGACTGAAAAACTTGATTTTCTCGCTGATGGCAGTTCGAATTCCATCGGTGCCTTGCTGCTGCATATGGCAGCTGTTGAATCCATACACCAAATCATTGCTTTCGAAAACCGTGACCTGACAGAACAAGAACTTAAAAGGTGGCTCTTGCCATTCGAGTTGGGCGACAACGCAAGAAGCGCAATTCACAATCAGCCGCTCGAGTATTATTTAGATGAGTTGGCGGAGGTCAGGGAGAAGACATTAGCGCTTATGAGGGATGTCGAAGATGACTGGTTATACGAGGAAGACCAGTATTATAACGGCGTCACTTACAATAAATATTACCTGTGGTTTCATGTAGTGGAAGATGAAACGAGCCACCGGGGTCAAATTCGGATGCTCAAGCGGATGCTAGACAACCGAAAAAATTAAAAGTAGCCTGTTTGCGAGCACTTGCTTGACTTGGTTGGCATAGATGTTCTAAGATTTAAAGCAATTGCAAAAGCAAACAAACACAAGTTGAATGATGAACAAGTAGGCCATTTGCCGGCAGCAACAAGAGACTGGGTATTCGGTGCAAGTCCAGGCAGCAAGTGGGTTGAATTACGCCATCTGTAGTTTCGACGTTTGAATGAGTGGATGTTCCGGTTGTCTAAGCGGAATATCAAATAGGGTGGTAACGCGGAGAAAACCTTCGTCCCTTTTTTTGGGGATGATAGGTTTTCTTTTTGTTTTTAAATTTTCGGACTACAGGAGGAACGGGATATGTTTCATATTAAAGCCATTTTAACACCGAGCACGAAAGAAGCGGCAGTGCTTGTCGCCATGGTCGTCGCGATTATTAGCATCGGCATTATTCAATTTGAGGCGGCTCCGCATGTGCCGATTTTGTTATCGATTTTATTGTTGATGTGTTACGGCTTACTGAAAAAGCTTTCGTACCGTGAACTCGAACGGGGACTGATCGAAGGGGCCGGGGCAGGGATGGGCGCAGTGTTCTTGTTTTTCTTCATCGGCATTTTGATCAGCAGCTGGATGATGAGCGGGACGATCCCGACATTGATCTATGCAGGATTTAGTTTAGTGACGCCTGTCTTCTTTTTTGCGGTCGTCTTTGTCGTCACGGCGATCATCGGTTTGTCCATCGGAAGTTCACTGACGACAGTGGCGACGGTGGGGGTGGCGTTGATCGGCATTGCAGGTGCGCTCGATTTATCGCTCGCCATCACGGCAGGAGCCATCGTTTCTGGCGCGTTTTTCGGCGATAAGATGTCGCCGCTATCGGATACAACCAATCTGGCGGCTTCGATTGTCGGGGTGGATTTATTTGAACACATCCGCAATATGGGCTGGACGACCATTCCTGCGTTTGTGTTGACGCTGGTGTTCTTCGGTCTCTTGTCGCCATCTGTCACATTGGATCACACCGAAGATATTGCTCTTTTTAAAGAAGGCTTGCTGGAGACCGGCTTGATTCACTGGTACGCCGTAGTTCCCCTGCTCGTGCTCATAGTGTTGACCGTGTTTAAAATGCCTGCCGTGATGACGCTCGCTGCAAGTTCTGTGGCGGCGATTGCCATTTCTGCGCTTCATCAAAAGCCGCAAGTGGCAGAAACGCTCGGCATCCTGTTCGGCGGATTTAAATCATCCACTGGCATTAAAGAAATCGATGCCTTGCTATCTAGAGGCGGCATGGAAAGCATGTTTTTCACCATCGCCTTGGTGCTCCTGGCACTGAGCATGGGCGGCTTATTATTCAAATTGGGCATCATCCAAAGCCTGCTCGCAAAAATCGAAAGTTTATTGAAGAAAGTTTCATCTGTTATCGTCGCGTCTGCACTAACGGCGATCGGCACGAATATACTCGTCGGCGAACAGTATTTATCGATTTTGCTGACGGGGCAGGCATTCCGTGAGTCCTACGACAAAGTCGGGCTTGCCGGCAAGAACTTGAGCCGCGTCATGGAAGACGCCGGTACGGTTGTCAATCCGCTCGTGCCTTGGAGCGTATGTGGAATTTTCATCGCCTCGGTTCTTGGCGTATCGACATTGGAATATTTGCCGTTTGCGTTCTTTTGTTTGGTATCGCCTTTATTGACGGTATTGCTCGGAGTGAGCGGAAAAACTCTGACCTATAGTGAAAAGCCATAAGCAGGGAAATGAGAAATAGCACAACACGAAAAGGAGGTCCCACAGTCAGGAAGCTGACTGTGGGACCTCCTTTTTTAATTAGCATGATTAATGCTTGAAGTTTTAATGAGTAAGCTTCTGAGAACGGGAAGAAGCGGCTTTGGCTTTGTGCTTGTAAAACATGCCGAACAAGCCAAAAGAAATTTGCATGAAGCTTAAGGCGAAAAAGTATACGAGTGGCAAATACCAATCACCGAGCAGAACAATTGGCATAGCAGCGCTGCAAAATAGCAGTATTCCTAAGCTGATGGTAAATAGGAATAGTTTTGGATTTTTCTTCGTGAATCCATAAAGGGCAGCGATGGCGTTGCCAACTCCGAAGACCATCATCCCGAATACAGCTAAAGCTGTCCAACTGCTGAAGGGCATGATGCCGACCCACTCGGGTGGAAACTCTACGAAAATCCCCATGCCCGGCAGCATGGATATTCCCGCGAAAAATGCGCCTACCGACAATGCTAAATGGAAAGTAGATACGAGTTTTATCAGCAAAATGTCTTCCTCCTTTTATGCTCAAAGATTAGCGCATCGAGCGTTTAACTATGATGGGTATTCACTTATTCACTGAGTCGACTATTGTTCTTCCCGGTATTCCAGGATGTCCCCAGGCTGGCAGTCGAGCACTTTGCAGATGGCTTCGAGCGTCGAGAAGCGGATCGCTTTCGCTTTGCCGTTTTTCAGAATGGACAAATTGGGCATGGTGACGCCGACTTTTTCGGATAGCTCGGTCATGCTCATTTTGCGCTTGGCGAGCATGACGTCGAGATTTATGATGATTGGCATTAGATCACCTCAGACTGTAAGATCATTTTCTGATTTGATGTCGATGGCGTGCGTCAGCAGCTTCTGCAAAACCGCTGCAAAAACGGCGATGACGAATGCTGCAAACCCGATGCCTGCGCCCATCAAGATGAGCCCCGGCGCGTCATCGATTTCAGCGATCATGTAAAACAGCGGCATGGCCAGAAAATAGATGCCGGTGATCGCGAGTGCACACAGCTTGATGTTCTTGATCGCATTCACTGAGCGCACAGAGAAGGCGGTGTTGTCATCGATGAAACTCAAAAGTTTGAACGTCTGATACAGCGCCAGGAAATAAGCGATCGCCGTTGCGTAGAGCATGACGATAAAGACATATTGCAAAAACGCCAGCTGCTCCGGCCCATCCTGGATGATGCTCGAAAGCGGCAACACCACGAAGATGCAAAGCGCGATGACCGGCAATGCCATGAGAAACAGCACCACTTTCAAAAACAAAGTCTCCCGTTTCATAAAACACACCTCTTCACTTGTTGATAGCTAAATTATAGTACTTGATTTATTGTTTATCAATAAATAATTGCTGTTTAGCGATATTACAATTTTGAAAGACTGTAGTAAGAGAAAGAGGGAACATGCTTGTAGATGAATTGTTGAAAAGGAGAGCACCTAACATAATTTGATAAAGTTACGGAGATTCTCTGTACCTTAGCATCCAGCGATTTCACGGAATATCGATAATGAATAAATGGTAAATGTAAATTATCTAGTCTTTTATTATCAGAATATTGAAATATTTAATCGGAAAGAGTACACTGAGAGTGTTTAGGCCTATGGAATTTGTCGCATGCCTTTGAATTGATCGAGTCAAAAAGGAGGAGTAGCAGTGACTATGTTCGAAGAAAAGCAACCTGCAGTGTCTGTCGACAAGCTGATGTGGATGTACGAGCAAATGGTCAAGATCCGCTATTACGAAGACCAAATGGTGGAGGCTTATACGGAAGGCAAGTCGCCGGTATTCAATATCGGCGAAGGGCCGGTGCCGGGTGAGATGCACCTCGCAACGGGACAGGAACCAGCAGCAGCCGGCATGATGGTGCACTTGACGAAAGAGGATACAGTAACCGCGCCACACCGTCCGCATCATCACGCGATTGCCAAAGGCGTCGATCTGAAGAAGATGACAGCGGAGATATTCGGCAAGCAATCCGGACTCGGCAAAGGCAAGGGAGGGCATATGCATTTGTTCGATCCGGAAGTGAAGTTTTCTTGTGGTGGCATTGTCGCAGCCGGCATCCCGCATGCGGTCGGTGCGGCGATGGCGAGCAAGATGAAAGGGAAAGACTGGGTCGCCGTGGCGTTCATCGGAGAAGGCGCCGCAAATGCCGGTGCGTTTCATGAATCGCTCAATTTGGCGGCGCTATGGAATTTGCCGCTCATCATCGTCGTCGAAGACAATTCGTACGGCATTTCGGTACCGAAAACGGCATCGACATCGGTCGAGTCGAACGACTTGCGTGCATCCGCATACGGCATCGCGGGAGCTTATGTAAAAGACAATGATCCAATTGCGATGTATAAAGCGTCGGAAGAAGCAGTCAACCGGGCGCGCAACGGACAAGGCCCGACAATCATCGAAATCCAGACTTACCGGTTCCTCGGCCATTTCCAAGGCGACCCGGAATTGTATCGGGACAAAGAGGAAGTGCCGGGCCTTCGTGCACGCGACCCGATCATGAAACTGCGCCAACAGCTATTGGACGCCGAACAAGTAAATGAACCCGAATTGGAAGAAATCGAAACACGCGCCAAACAAGAAGTGGATGAAGCCTACCGGTTTGCACGTGACAGCGATTATCCCAAACCTGAAGCAGCGCTTGATGACGTCTTTACATCTTAAATCCAGAGAGGAGCTTGTCCGAAATGGAAACAGCGAAAAAAAGAATGCTGACTGGCAATAAAGCGATGGCGGAAGCGATTGCCCAGGAGATGGAGAACGACAAAAACGTATTTGTGCTCGGTGAAGATATCGGAAAGTACGGCGGGATTTTCGGTTCGACGCAAGGCTTGATGGAAAAGTTCGGCCCGGAGCGTGTGCTCGATACGCCGATTTCCGAAACAGCGTTCATCGGAGCGGCGATCGGTGCCGCAGCAGAAGGCATGCGGCCGGTCGCGGAATTGATGTTCGTCGATTTCTTCGGGGTCTGTATGGACCAGATCTACAACCATATGGCGAAGATCCCGTATATGTCCGGCGGCAATGTGCGCTTGCCGATGGTGCTCATGACCGCAGTCGGCGGCGGCTATAGCGACGCCGCGCAGCATTCCCAGACTTTGTATGCGACGTTCGCCCATATGCCAGGGATGAAAGTGGTCGCACCGAGCACGCCGTATGATTTAAAAGGCATGATGACATCCGCGATCCGCGACGACAATCCGGTCGTCTTCATGTTCCATAAATCCTTGCAAGGGCTCGGCTGGATGGACCAGCTCGATTATGCGGTCGGCCATGTGCCGGAAGAATCGTATACGGTACCGCTTGATAAAGCCAATGTCATGCGCGAAGGGAAAGACGTAACGATCGTCGGCATCCAGATGATGACGCATTTCGCGATGGAAGCGGCCAAGCGATTAGCACAAGACGGCATCGAAGCGGAAGTCATCGATCTGCGTTCCTTGGCACCGATCGATAAAGACACCATTATTAATTCCGTGAAGAAAACGCATCGCCTGGTCGTCGTCGATGAAGATTACCGCTCGTATGGCATGACCGCAGAAGTGGCAGCGATCGTTTCGGAAGAAGCGCTCTACGAACTTGAAGCGCCGATCAAACGACTCGCGATTCCGGACGTGCCGATTCCATATAGCCATGTACTCGAAGACTTTGTCTTGCCAGGACCGGATAAAATCGTCGAGGCGGTCAAACAGATGATGGATGAAGCGTGAATGGAGGCGGTTCGATGCATGATGTAATATTGCCGAGGCTGTCGGAAGATACAGACGAAAGCTTGATTGTCCTATGGTTTGTCGACGAAGGCGATTACGTGGATAAAGACGCGGTACTATGTGAAGTGCAAACCGAAAAAGCCGTATCGGAAATCCGTGCAGAAACGAGCGGAACGGTGAAGAAAATTCACGTGAAGCGCGGAGATTCCGCCAAAGCGGGCACTTTACTTGCAGTCATTGACACGAAAGAGCAGGCGCCGGTAAGATCGGAAACTCCTGAACAAGTCCATCTTGAACAAGCAGCAGAAAACGATAGCTCACAACAGGCGGCGAGCTTTACGCGCGTGTCGCCGAGGATGCGTCATTTGGCGAAAGAGCTTGGCGTCAAACTTGAAGACGTCAAAGGAACTGGAAAAGGTGGGGCCATCACCGAACAGGATATCCGCGACGAAGCGGGATTGTGAATAGCAAAAAGGCGCAGCCATGTAAGACGGCAGCGCCTTTTTTTGTTTTGAATAATTTATTCATTCCATTTCTATAAAACGACAAAATGCTTGGGATGAATAAAATTATTCCATCAATTCCGGATATACCGTTTCCGCAACTAACTGCACCGCTTCACCAATGCGCGGCCCAGGGCGGGAAGTGATGTCGGAGTCGATGAAATGCACTTCACCGTTCTCGATCGCTTCCACATCGGACCAGCTGTCGCGCGCTTCGATATCGCCGACTGCATCTTCCACGTAAGACACGGTCGTCAAGATGACTTCCGGATCGCGCGTGATGACTTCTTCTTCAGAGATATTCGGCCAGCCTTCCAGGTCCTCGAAGACATTGGTCACTTGAGCGTGGTTCAGGATCTCCTGCTGGAACGTCGATTTACCGGTTGTGTAAATCTCAGGGGATGGGCTGATTTCCACATACACTTCTTTTTGCTCTTCGACCGCTGCCAGGCGTTCTTGGACATCCTCGATTTGCGTTTGGATGCTTTCGATCACTTCAGCGCCTTTTTCTTCTTTTGCAAGCACAGCTGCGATTTGTTCGATATCGCCGTATACTTCGTCAAATGAAGTGGCCGATTCGATAACAAATACCGGAATATCGGCATCTTCAAGCTGCGCGAGTGCAGGCGGTGCTTCGCCGGTTGAATAAGCTAAAACGACATCCGGGTCGAGCTGGATGATTTTCTCGGCATTGAATTCCACGGAATCACTGACGCGCTCGATATTCTGTGCCGCTTCCGGGTAGTTGTCATAGTCAGTTACGCCGACTAATTGATCTCCGGCATCGAGTGCAAAGACGATCTCAGTGTTGCTCGGGATAAGCGACACGATCGTTTCAGGCGCTTGTTCGAATTCAAGTTCTTCACCGCGGTCGTCAATGACAGTATACGGTGCGTCGCTTGAAGTCTCAGTGGATGTTTGTTCGGTTGTTTCTTCTGTTGCCGGTGCTTCGGCGGCGTTGTCTTGGCAAGCACCGAGTGTCAGGGCAAGCGGAATGCTGAGTAAGAGAAATGATTTGATTTTCACGTGTGAGTCTCCTCTTTCTTTTTGCGTTTTGTTGGATAGGATTTGCTGACGAACGGTATTTCATCGACGCCGTGCTGCTTGTTCACGTAGACGGCCATCACAAAAAAGACATTGGCGAGCAGGTTGGCGTAGTCCATTAAATGTTCCGGCACTGCGCGCTCAAGCATCACGTGATGAAGCGCACGCACCGATTTTTTCGCTTCACTGCGGCACACGTGAAGAATGCAAGCCGCGTGCGTTCCTTGGGGTAGGACGAACTGGTCGATTTGCTCTTTCACTTCAGCTACGTAGCGGTCATACATATCGCTGAGCTCGGCAAGGTCTTGTTCAGTAATGGCGAGTTTCCCGCGCACGGAGCCGTTCAAGTGATAGACCATCGGCTGCAAATAGCACAAGTCTTCCATCACTTCCGGGATGTCGGTGACGGATATCGCTTCGCCGATCCTTGTCGTCAGGGAGTCGGTGCGAATTTCAAAATCGACAGTCGGTGCGTTTTCCCGCATGAATGGGTAGCACAAAAAGCGCATGTCTTTTTTCATTGTTTCACCTCCAAAATAGTGTCCGTAAATATCAGCGCACGCATCGCTTTCAAAAAAGAGACAAAAAAAGCCACTCTCAACGAAGAGAGTGGCACGATTGCGAATATCCAGCACAAAGCTGTCCATAGGAAAAAGTTGCCGTAGATCCTCTTATCTTCCGAAGAGCAAAAATACGTTCAGAAAAAGGTAGGTCTCCTGGCTTGTGCATCGCTTTACTCTAAGGCCTTCCCGAGTCTCCCCAGTGGCATCTCTTATTTCATACGCACTTACAGTTGCGGAAACAGCTCCGGATTTTCACCGGATTCCCTGTTACGCTGACGAATCAGCACCTTTTCCCTGCATGATTATTTACTTAGTTTTAGTGTAGCACTTTTGATGTGGATTTAGGAGGGGATTGTGGAAATGTTATTTGGTTGAATAATGGAATGCGGTGGTTCACCGCGCCGGCCGCTTTGGGCATGGCTTTCGCAATGAGCCGGGTAGGGCGTCCGTCTCAGTGCTTCGCCTAGCCCTTGTGCGCGGCGTCGCTGGGATCGTTCATTGTGAAAAGGATGATACATTTAGATTCCATTGTGTGTAATGGAGTGGAAGGCAGGATGAGAGCGGAGCAGATCCATTATTAACTTTCCATAGCTTTCTATAAAATGGGTTAATCAACATACGTGTTATACTAACGTTAAATAGAATAGAGGAGGAATTCAAGATGCTACCAACAAATTTGACAGAAGCGTTAAACGCTCAATTCAATAACGAACTTCAGGCGGCACATGCCTACACAGCGATGGCGTCGTACTTTTCAGGAAAAGGGTATCACGGATTTGCCAACTTCTATTTAATCCAATCACGAGAAGAACATGTGCACGCGATGAAATTCTATCATTACTTGGTGACAATGGATGAACAACCTGTACTCCAGGCGTTGACAGAACCAAGAAACGAATATGCAAATGCTTTGGATGTTGTGGAAGCGTCACTTGCGCAGGAAAAGTCAGTTACGGCAAACATATATAAATTGGTAAGCTTGGCGGATGAACTGCAGGAACATGCTACGCTGTCATTTTTGGATTGGTTCATTGAAGAACAAATGGAAGAAGAAAAGATGTTTCGCGACATGATCATTCGCATAAAAGGCATTGAAGAAGGCGGCGAGTACTTCCTGAAAATGGACGACGAATTTGCTGCAAGGAAATTGGAAGAATAATAGGGTGGAAAACAAACAGCACACGATTTGTCGTGTGGTGTTTTTATGTGGATTGTAAAGTTTTCATGACTCACTCTGACTTAAGGAGTGATCATTTTCTAACCAATCAACAATCAAATCGACAATGATTTCTTGTTGTTCACTAACGGTGATCTGTGCCTCATTGTCGCCGGACTGACTACCATATACGCCAAAATAAGCGTGGTTTCCGCCTGGAATTTCAATCAACTCTGTTGTTTCTGGGAGGTTCGAGCTGTTTTCCTTAATTTTTTCAGGCGTACTTAATCCATCCTCTGAACCGCCGATGGATAAAACGGGTAAGGTGGATTCACTTAAATAGTCATTGCTTGCTGCGTATGCCCCAAGCAATATGAGCCCGTTTACGCGATCTAAATGTTGATCGGCATACATAGCTGCCGCTGCGCCTCCCATGGAATGGCCCGAAACATACCACTCGATGCTGTCGTCGCTTTCTATTATTTCATCCGCTTTTGACACATCTAAAATTGATAAATTTAATCGGACTGAAGGGATAGCAACTGTAATGTTTTGCTTGGATAATTCTTGTGCTAAATAGGCATATGCTTCAGGTTCGACTTTTGCGCCAGGATAGAGGATTAACCCTTTTTCTGCATTTTCTGCTCTATACATATACCACCCGTCTACGGGTTCTATAACTTCCTCTATCTCTATTTGATCCGCATCTACCGCTTCAAATGTATCTTGAGCCCATATAAAAAAGATAGTGAAGCTCAGAAGTACGACTAAAGCTAGTGTGAAAAGTGAGATGAGCAAGGTTTTTTTGTTCAGAATTTTTTTCATCATGAGTACCGTATTATTCCTAATCCAATCAAGTAGAAAGATATAGCCAATCCACTAAATAAATTATAAATAATTTTCCTTTCTGGATTTTTTGAAAATATTAGTTTGAGCTGTATTAAATTGACACGTTTCCGAACGCTTTTTTCGGTCATTTTCAGCTTTTTAAAAGTGTTCGCAAAAGTGTACTTTTACAAACGGTTTTTAAACAATTGTAAAATCAACAATTTTCAATGGAGGTTATAAGTAATTGAAGAACTATTAACAATTAAAATCATACAAGATTTAAATAGTTAATCGAATGGCTTTGTTAAAGTTTAATTTTATTTTACTATGATTAAAAACTTCTAAAGATTAATAGAAGTCCTTTAAGTTGTTTTTAGTGGTTTCTTGAACTAAAGCATCCGTTAGATAAATAAAACTTGATAATAGATTCCTTGTTTTTCTTTATTAGGTAGATCGTATTCTTCCCTAAGAGAGCCTTCATTTTTTTCCATAAAAGATACATACTGATTTATACTTTCAATAAATCCTTTTATATCACCTTTTCGAACTTGATAATAAGTGTTATTCCATAATTCAATGGAATAATCGCCAAGCTCTTCCAATGTATTTCTACCTGTATCACTTAGAAGGACGCTATTTTTATCCTGAACAGTATCGACGACCTGAATAGAAAGGTTATACCAATAAGCCTCCATCATTCCCTCATCATTAATATGAAACGTGAAAAGCACCAAATTATCAATATAGTTAAGTCGCTGAATAATAGCAGGTAACTTTTTTATTTCTTCCAGTGGAAAATAAACATCGTTAAACCAGACATGTCCTCTACCCAACTTTTCCAACTCAAAAGAACATTGTTCTGCAAATTCCATTATTACACCTCCTAAAACTATGGTACCTAACTGCATTTTATCGGACCAACTTGCTCCGTTAGATGAAAAATATTTATGATTATTTCGTAAACTCGGAAAACCTAAGCTTATTATATGTTTCAATAATTTGGATTAAATTCCCTTTAATTATCGTCTCATTAATTGTGACTTCATTTAATTGAAAACGAATACTTACCAACACTTAGAAATATGCGGAAAATTATCAAGATGTTTCTTTGCAACCTCGTGAAAACGCTTATCCAACCTTAATTAGCAGAGAGTAGTAAAGAAAAAAATTAGTTTACATATCCCGACTTATCGGAAGCTACAAAATAGAAGGGAGAGAAGAAGCCGATAAGGCACATCTTCTCTCCCTTTGTTAGTGTTTCTTAAAAAGAACATTTGCGAACGCTTAGTGTGGAAATGCATTTGTGTACTCCATATTGCTGTTACTGAAGTGGACTCCATCTATGAAAAAATCAAATTATTTTTTAATATCCTATAATTATGATAACGTTGTTTCCACAGGAGCTTCATATTTTTAGTTATAATATGAAATTCTTAACAATTTTCGGTGCTGAATTTCAGGGTAATGAAATTTAGAATTTATCCAGTTAAATATTTTAGAAAAGGGGAGGAAAGAGGATGACAAAAGTTTCGTGGTCAAGGCTATTGTTCTTTACCATGCTGGTCTTTGTTTTGGTATTGGCAGCATGTGGAAATGATGATACGTCAGAAGAAACACCTGCTGACTCGGATGCCGCAACAGAAGAAAGTGCTGCAACGGAAGAAGGTACTGACGAAGGCACTGAAACGGAAGAAGGTGCTGAAGAGGGCGCTGGGGAAAGTGCAGATGGATCTGCAGAATCTCAACCAAAAGTTACAGAGTTTGAACCGGCATTTCCAGAACAAACACGAGCACCTGCAGTAGAGACGGAAACAGAACTTGATGTGGAAGTTGTGGTTGAGGGTCTTGGCGTATCTTGGGGGATGGAAGAGTTTGAAC
Organism: Planococcus dechangensis; assembly: GCF_042654465.1. Lineage (NCBI taxonomy): Bacteria > Bacillati > Bacillota > Bacilli > Caryophanales > Caryophanaceae > Planococcus > Planococcus dechangensis. The sequence goes on from NZ_JBHSGL010000015.1 coordinate 305,811, forward strand.
CAAACCGCATACTTGTGACGCAAAGAGATGAAGCGGAACTTCTTATTGTAAACCTTGAAGATGGCTCTGTTTCAGATCCAATCGAAGGTACACCAGAAGTAAATAACTCAGGTCAAGGCGGGTTGCTTGATGTAACTGTTGCGCCTGATTTTGACGAATCAAGATTAGTGTTCATGACTTTTTCCGAAGACATTGAAGGCGGCACTGTAACTGCTGTCGGGAAAGGTGTTTTATCAGAAGATGAGGCTTCACTTGAAGATTTCGAAGTCATCTTCCAGGCAACACCCGCATACGATGGTGACTTGCACTATGGCGGACGCATTATCTTTGATGACAATGACAACCTATTCTTAACAACGGGTGAGCGTTCAGATGATCCGATTCGCGAACGCGCACAAGACTTGGATGCATACTTAGGTAAAGTCATTCACATTACACAAGACGGGGAACCAGTAGACACAAATCCATTTATCGAAGATGAAGACGCTCTAGATGGTATTTACAGCTACGGTCACCGTAATATTCAAGGTATGGACTTCAACCCTGAAACAGGAGACTTATGGATTGTTGAATTCGGCCCGCAAGCTGGGGATGAGTTGAATATTATTGAACCAGCTAATAATTATGGATGGCCAATTGTTTCTTATGGCATCGAGTACACTGGTGAATTAATCAATGGTGGTGTTTCAGAACACGAAGCGCAAGGCTTTGTTGAACCAGTATATTATTGGGATCCAACGAGTGCACCGAGTGGTATGTCGTTCTATGATAACGACGCAATTCCTGAATGGGAGAACAATTTGTTCATCGGTGGTTTAGTGTCGAGCTATATTGCACGTGTCGTTATAGAAAATGACATCGTCGTTGGGGAAGAACGTCTATTGTCTGATGAAGGCGAACGTTTCCGTGATATTCTTGTAACTGAGGATGGCGCGCTTATTGCCATCACTGATGGCGGGGCGGTTTATAAGGTAGCTGCGGCAAATTAAGGTGACGCATTTGAAGGCATAGAAGAAGCCGGTATTCATGGAAATCCATGAATACCGGCTTCTTTTTTGGGGGTATGCTAAATAATAAGAGCCAAATACCAGCAGTGTTAAAGATATTTCCAATGGGTTAAGGAAAAAGAAAGCAGCAACACGATAAAATAGGTGGATGAAAAGGAGTGTGGAATCATGGATGAAGTAGATAAACGGAATAGGCTGGATGAGCAGCCTTTTGCTGTCCGATTGACGAAAAATCGGACGGTACTCAAGTGACGGGCAACTTCTAGCGCGGCAATGAAAAGCTTAGCAAACGGGGTCTAAAGTGAAGAAATAGACGCTGCCCAATAGATAATTATTTTTTGTTCTTTAGCTCCAATAGTAGAGGGCTGATATTCAATAAAATCGAGATGATCGTCAACACCCATAACGCTGTCTCCATAACCGGTACGACATCCATTAGCGCTGACCAATCTTCTGCCTGTACCCGATCGGATACCATACTGTAATCCGCCACAACGGTCAAGGCTGTAAATGATAGTCCCATTGTCATCGCGAACTTATAATCTTTGCCGCTTGCGTAAAGACAAAGATTTAGGCAAGTAGCTGTTAATGCCATTAGACCAAATAGGAACCACATCGGTTTACCTCCAATTTGTCAGGAATTGTTATTCATTAAGACACTATGGGATAGTAATTGGTTTCATCCAAAAAAGTAGTTATGAAGACTTCCACCTTAAAATCTGAATGTACTTGATTGGTTTTATAAACTGAAAATACAGATTTTTGAAACTTTGTGGAATTGGAAACGTATTACAGTTCAAACGGATATCGAGTTAAGGTCAAAATGAAAGGGGAGAATGGTATGCATTGGATGATGTGGATCTTCTGGGGGTTCTTTGGGGTATTGTTTATCGGCGGTTATATTGTGGACAGATTGACCAAAAAGAAATACAGCTTAGACAGAAAAGAAAATACATTAAACCAAGATTCAGCTAAAGCAGATGCCCTGCGACAAACAGGGCGTAATAACCATGAAAGCGGGATGTTTTAACTGAATGAGCGGTTCAGGTTTTCTTCCAATCAGGTGTAAGTTCTCGAAGAGCGGGTACAGTATACAAACTGCACATCAAGGAGGAGAATCGGAATGGCCAGAAAAGGTACAGCGGGACGTACGCCTGAAAAGCAAGTCGGCGCGCGCGAGTCCGGAATCGATAAACTCGTCAACAAAACAAAAGAAGCACTTGATAGAGATAACCATGAAACGGATTACGAAGAAGAAAAAGGCAGAGATCAGCAAGAAGATGCAAAAGAGTACTCAAAGCATGTATCACAAGAAGACAAACGCGACGTGCCAAACGATCCGAAATGAAAAAAGGGAGCCCGAGGATTTTTCCTCGAGCTCCTTTTTTATGTGTTTAGGATGGGTTGGTTGACCATAGGCCTGCGCTTTTGACGAAGACGCGTGGGTGCAGTTTTAAGCTGGCGATGATTAAGTCGGCTAAATCTTCGGGATGCATAACGCGTTCGGCATCGCCGGTGATCAGGTTGGAATCTTGCGCGAGGTCGGTGACGACGGTGCTTGGCGTCAAAGCCGTCACACGGATATTGTGCTTGCGCACTTCAAGTGCCAATGATTCGGTGAGTCCCATGACAGCGAATTTCGAAGCACTGTAGGCGCTTGTGACCGGTGCGCCTTTTTGCCCGGCAGTGGACGAGATATTGATGATGTCGCCTGAGCTTTGCTCGACCATGCCCGGAAGCACGGCGCGTGTCGCGTTATAGACACCCATCAAGTTGACGTCGACGATGTTTTTCCATTCTTCCGGAGACAAGTCCAAAAAGCCGCCGAATGTTCCGATGCCCGCATTGTTGATGAGGATATCGATGGCGCCGAGTTCGTTTTTGAGTTTTGCGGTTGCTTGCTCGACTGCTGCAAGATCCGAAACGTCTGCCGATGCGGTCGCCACTTTGACGCCTGCGTCTTGCAGTTCTACAGATACTTTATCCAGGTTTTCCTGGTTCAAGCCGATTAAACCGACATTGACGCCTTCGTTTGCGAGAGCGATGGCTGTTGCACGGCCAATGCCGCGCCCGGCTCCGGTGATGATGGCTGTCTTTCCGTTAATTGATTGCATCTATTCCACACTCCTTCAGTTTGGGACGCAAAAGCCGCCCTCTCTATAAATACCTTTCCCATTATCGGCGATTCATAGTGTAAATGCATGCTTCGCGACTTGAAGGCACAATAAAAAACAGCCCGGCGCTAAGCTAGGCTGTTAAAGAGATCAGTATTTATACGATTGTCCGCCGTCGATCGGGATGACCGAGGCATTGATGAATTTCGCTGCATCGGATAACAGGAAAGCGACCAGGTTGCCGACTTCTTCAGGTTTGCCGAAGCGCTTCATCGGGTTGACGCTGACGAATTCTTTGCCGGCAGCTTCCCAGTCATCGCCCGCCATTTGCTTCAAAGAACCTTCGACCATCGGCGTCATAATGGCGCCTGGCGCGATGGCGTTGATGCTTATGCCGTATTGTCCGTATTCAATGCCGGAGTTGCGCGTCAAACCGACGACGCCGTGTTTGCTCGCGGCATAACCGGACTGATTGCCGACGCCGCGGATGCCGCCGACAGAAGCGGTATTGACAATAGAACCATGGCCTTGTTCTTTCATGACTTTCAGGACGTGTTTCATCCCGTAAAATACACCGTTCAAATTGACGTTGATGACTTTTTCAAATTCATCGGAACCGTAATCTTCCGTCAAATTCTGTTTGCCTTCGATGCCTGCGTTATTGAAGAAGCCATCGATTTTGCCGAATGTGTCAACTGTCAGCTGAACGAAGTTTTTGACTTGTTGTTCATCCGTGACGTTTGCTTCGACAACTTTAATGGATGCTTCTGGTGACTGTGCCAGAATTTGCGCTTTGCTGTTTTCGAGAGATTCTTTGTTCATATCGACGAGAACAAGCTTGCCCCCTAGTGCGGCAATCGATTGCGCAGCCGCAAGGCCAAGCCCCGAACCGCCTCCTGTGATGAGGACGACTTTGTCAGTGTAATTGATCATGGAAACATCTCTCCTTTTAATGGGTATGCTAAACTGAAAATAGGCTACTCTGTTACTGTAAGCCTTTGCAGAAACGAGCTCAATCAGTAAAATTTCCGGATGTGTCGACTCAATAGACAGTTAAGAGAAAAGTGTCGATTTTTATAGGGGGAATGGGCGATGAAAGACAAAAAAGATAAATTGTCTCCACAAGCTGAACGCACAAAACGCCATATTAAAGAAGCATTCATCGAATTGATCAACGAAAAAGGATTCAGTCATGTGTCCGTGACCGATATCGTGCAGCGAGCGCAGTATAACCGGGCGACCTTTTATTTATATTACCTCGACAAGCCTCATCTAGCGGAAGAGCTAAGAGCAGAAATGTTCCAGCAGATCAAGCGCACCAGCATGGAACGCTATGATCCGGGAGCGGATATCCCGACGTCCGCGATGGATGCCAATTCGTTTGAATTGGTCAGTTTCGTTTACGATCATCGTGCCTTCTTCAATTTGTATTTATTGGCGGATACGATCCCAGGTCTTCACGGGGAATTGCCGCAAGCTATATACGAGATGCTCGAAGAACGATTCACTTTTACTCCCTTAGGCGATCATGACATCAATGCAGCACCGTTCAAGCTATATATGGCACACGGCACAGCGGGCCTCATCTTGGATTGGGCAAAGACCGGCTATGAAAAATCCCCGAAAGAAATGACTGGCACTTTGATCGGTATTTTGCGCTCGTTCGCTGCGGGATTCCGCGTAAGCTGAACGAAAAACCAGCCTTCCTTTAATTTAGGAAGGCTGGTTTTTAAAATTATGATTTAACGTCTGAACTTTTCAGGAAGCTCAACAACTCATTGTTAAAGCGTTCGGGTTCATCGGCATTGATGCCGTGTCCACTGTCTTTGAACGGCACCAGCACCGAATTCGGAATTTCTTTGTCTAAAACTTCCGCCAGTTCATACGGGCAGATTTGGTCTTTCTTGCCGTGGAAAATAGCAGTCGGGACGGTAATGGAAGACAGCTCGCCGCGTAGGTCCTCATCGCGCAATGCAGCCGCAGAATTGAGTGTGGCATGTGCGCCTGCCTCTAAACCGAGCGATTGGAACCAATCCAGGAATTGCGGCGAGTGTTTTTGTTCAAAAAACAAATCCGCAAATTCAGCAAGAAACGCCGGGCGGTCTTTTTCGATTTGGCTGATGATGTCATCCACTTCTTCGGGTTTCATGCCGATCGAAAAATCGTCGCGTTGTGTGAACAGCGGTGCAGCTGCACCCATCAATAAGAGTTTATCGACTTTGCCTTGACCGAACTTGGACAGATAGCGGATCGCAATCGGGCCGCCCATCGAAAAGCCGGCAAGCACAAACCGGTCTAAACTAAGCTGTTCGACCACTGCATTAATGTCTTGTGCTGCGGTATCGTAGTCATAGCCGTTCCATGGCTTATCGGATTTTCCGTAGCCGCGCAAGTCAATGCCGATAAAGCGGAAACCGTTTTTAGCCAGCAAGCTCGTCTGGTATTCAAATGCTTTGTTATTCAATGGCCAGCCGTGCAAGAATACGACCGGCTGTCCAGAACCGATGTCTTCTACGTAAATGTTTACATTGTTTTCTACTTCAATGAAATGTCCCACATGGTTTCCTCCTAAATTGCAATTTAATTACTCCCTCCTATTTCCTTTTTGAGAGTTTTTGTAAACTTGAAAATGGAAATAATTATTCAAAGGATAATGGATTTGGTACTACCTCGAAATTAATTAGTCTATATTTTTTTATATTATAGGACGAATTCCATATTTTGGGATTCAGTGCATTTCCTTTTAAAAGATAGTTTAGACTGAAGTTATACATGCGATAAACAATAGAGGAGGGATTAAATGGTGCAGAACACAGAAACGACTGAACCAAAGAAAAAAAGCAAAGTGAAAGTGCCGCATATTTTCGTCATTCTCTTCATCATGATTGCGCTCGCTTCTCTCGCTAGCTACGTAATCCCCGCGGGACAATTTGAACGGCAGGCGAATGACAGCGGTGCGGAGGTCATTGTGCCGGGGACATTCGAATACATGGAATCTTCTCCCGTAACGTTTTTGGAGTTCATGTTTGCGATACCGGATGGCTTCATCGAAACGGCCGAGATCATTTTTGGGATCATCATGATCGGTGGGATGTTCGCGGTCATTGAACGGACCGGGGTCATCGCGCTTGGCGTCAATAAACTCGCCAGCAAGTTTTCGGATAAAGGCTTATGGATCATTCCGACATTGATGCTGCCGTTTGCGCTGTTCACGACCTTCACCGGGCAAGTGGAAATGTCGCTTATTTATTTGCCGGCGATTTTGCCGCTTGTGTTGAAACTCGGTTTTGACCGCATCACTGCAGCGGCCATTGTACTTGTCTCGACAATTGCCGGATTCTCTGTCGCACTCGCCATTCCGGCAAACCTTGGGGTTGCTCAAGAAATTGCCGAGCTGCCGCTGTATTCCGGAATCGGCTTCCGGATCATTATACTGTCCATAGTGTTGCTGGCAGGTATGGGTTATGTGTGGCGCTATGCTAAAAAAGTCCACAAGAATCCGGAATTGAGCATTGTCTTTGAGGAAAACCAAGAACAGCTGGAAGTTGAAGAAATGGCCCCGGCGAAAGCAACAAAGCGCCAAATATGGACGGCATTCACCTTACTTGCCGCATTCGGTGTCTTGCTGTTCGGCTTATTGAATTACGGTTGGTATTTCCGTGAATTGACCGGGCTTTACGCATTGATTGGCATCACGGCGGGACTAGTCGCAGGGCTGAAACCTTCTGAAATTGCTGATGCGTTCAATGAAGGCTTCAAGAAAATCTTACTTGGTGCCATCGTCGTCGGGATTGCACGCGGCATTGCAGTCGTTCTCGATGCCGGGGATATCATGGATACAATCATTTACGCGCTCGGTGAATTCGTCAACGTCATGCCAGACTCTCTGACAGCGGTGTTCATGCTCATCGTCCAGGCGGCACTCAACTTCCTTATTCCGTCAGGGAGCGGGCAGGCGATGGTAACGATGCCGATCATGACTGGCTTATCGGACATCAGCGGTGTCACCCGCCAGACGGCCGTCTTGGCATTCCTTCTCGGTGATGGTTTCACGAATATTTTCTATCCGACATCCGGATACTTTATGGCGACGCTTGCTGTCGGCGGCATTCGCTGGGAAAAATGGCTGAAGTTCATTTTTCCTTTATTGATCATTTGGTATTCCGTGGCCGTAGTGGCGCTCATCATCGCGCAGCTGATCGAATACGGCCCAATGTAACCCGTTTTTAAGCCAACCGCCTCCTTGCGCTTGTGAAAAAGCGCAAGGAGGCGGTTTTCTTGTACAGTCAAAATCAATTGAAACCAATCCGCTCTCCGCTTCGTATTCATACTATTCCGACCCAACATGGCCGGAAGGGTTAAGTGCTCAGCTCACAGGGTAATCTGACAGGTAAGAAGGTTTGCGCGACAGCCTAATAAATTACGGAAGAGGAGAATGATCATGGAAATCCTAAAACGCTTTAGAGACATTATGACAAGCAATATCCACGCCATGCTGGACAAGGCGGAAGACCCGGAGAAAATGATCGATCAGTACTTACGCGATTTGAATAGCGACCTCGGCAAAGTGAAATCCGAAACAGCGGCAATCATGGCAGCGGAAAAACGCGAGCGCCGTGAGCTTGACGAGTTGAAAAAAGAGATGGATGATATGCAGCGCTATGCGGTAAAAGCGCTAGAAGCCGGCAATGAAGACGATGCGCGGAAATTCCTGCAGCGCAAAGCGGAGTTGACGGACAAACAAAACGACAAACAGACAGCAGTCGAACTTGCGGCGACGAATACACAGCAAATGCGCCAAATGCACGACAAGCTCGAAAGCGACATCAGTGAACTCGAATCGCGCCGCCAGGAACTTAAAGGCAAAGCCGCCGTCGCGAAGACGCAGCAGCGCATGAACGATTTCGCATCCAGCGTCGGCGGAGCGGGCGAACGCATCTCGGCATTCGATGCGATGGAAAAGAAAATCAACCAGCAGCTGGATGAATCAGCGGCGATGGCTGAGCTGAATAAAAGTTCGGACACGAGCATTCAGGACCTCGCTAAAAAATACGATGGCGGAGCGAATGTGGAAGACGAGCTGAACTCCTTGAAGAATGGCGTCAATGTGGATGATGAGCTCGAAGCATTGAAAAGCCAAGTGAATAAAGGCGAATAATGGCCGGACTGCTGAAACAATCCTGCCGTATGAGGGGAGGGAGCTCGTTTGGTCATCCATTATAAATGCACGAACTGTGGGGCAGACATGTCGTTTGATGCAGACTCTGGCCATTTGTCGTGTCCAAGCTGCGGGCATGAGGAAAACATCGAGACGTTTCCCGAAGAGAACATCGAGCGTAAATTCGATGAAGGCGAAGCGAAAGAATACCATTGCGAAAACTGCGGGGCGGTCATTTTGACTGAGGCAGAAACGACTGCTACACATTGCAGCTTTTGCGGAGCCGCAGTGGTCTTGTCCGACCGGCTGACAGGAGACCTCGCACCCGCCAAAGTCATTCCGTTCACCATAACAAAAGACGAAGCGGTCGCTGCGTTCCGCAAATGGACACGCGGCGGACGCTTGACGCCACGCGGATTTATGAGCGGCGACCGCATCAAGAAGATGACCGGCATGTATGTGCCATTCTGGCTCTATGACATTGAAGGCGAAGCGCATATCAAGGCGATCGGCACGCGCGTCCATACGTACCAGCGCGGGGATACGATCTATACGGAAACCGATTTTTACGATGTGTCCCGTGAAATCGATTTGAGCTATTTGAAAGTGCCGGCCGATGCATCCGAGAAAATGGACGACGAACTGATGGATAAGCTCGAACCATATGATTACGGCGATATGAAAGATTTTCGCATGCCGTATTTGGCGGGCTATTTGGCGGAGAAATACGATTACGATGACGAGCAGTTGTTTTCGCGCGTCGAGTCGAAAATCGTGCCGTATATCGATTCGTATATTTCGACGACCATTTCCGGCTATGCCTCGGTCAACTACACGAACAAGCAAATTGATGCGCGCAAAAAGAAAGTGTATTACACATTGTTTCCGGTATGGATGGTTTATTACGATTTTGAAAACAAAGAGCATACCTTCGCGATGAACGGCCAAACCGGCAAAGTGGTCGGCAAGCCGCCGATCAGTAAAGGCAAAGTCGCGTTATGGTTCACCGGCATCGCCGCTTCTAGCTTTGCGGTCATGAAAGCCATCTCCTTTGCGGTCGGGGGTGTATTATGGTGAGAACTGTAGCGAAAAACATATTGATCGTATCCTTGTTTTTCCTAGTGCTGATGATGGGCGGATTTACGGCTTCTGCGCAGACCGATCAATTGATTTACGACGAGGCGGGATTGCTGACACAAGCGGAGGCCGAGGAGCTTAGAGCGCTTGCAGAAAATTACGGCGAACAGCAAAACGTCAAGTTTCTGTTTTTGACGACCAACAGTACAGAAGGTCAATCGATTGAAGGCTATATGGGTGATTTCTTTGACGATCGCGCAGATAATACGGGACAAGAAGACGCTGTATTGCTGACGATTGACATCGGTTCACGTGAAGTATATCTCGCAGGGTTCGGCACAGCCGAGCGGACGCTGGATGCGAAGCGCATCGATTTAGTGCTCGACCGCATCATGCCGGAAATGCGATCGGCTGATTACGGCGGGGCGTTCCGTGACACGGTCGTCACATCGAGCCGTTATATGGAATACCGGCCGGGCGTCAATCCGGAAAGCATTTTCCTGAAAACCTGGTTTCACTTAACAATCGCTTTACTGCTAGCAGGGGGAATTGTCGGTTCAATGCTTTATAATGTCGGTGGACGAGTGACCACGACACCAGGCACCTATATCGACCGCGACCACACGCGCGTACGCAGCGAACAAGACCGTTTCCGCAATAAAACCGTGACACGCAGCAAAGTGCCGCAAAATAAAGGCGGCGGTGGCGGCGGATTCGGCGGCGGTGGAATGACCGGCGGCGGAAGATCGTTCAGCGGCGGGGGTCGTAGCTTCTAAGCATTCGAAGGAAGGAATGAAGAACATGGCATTTTTCGGCAATCAATTTTCAGATGTTGTGGAGTGGGAAGAATTCCGCGATGATATGATTTTTTGGAAATGGACGAACAAGGAAGTGAAAAAAGGCAGCCGTTTGATCATCCGGCCAGGCCAGGACGCAATTTTCCTCAACAACGGAAAAGTGGAAGGGATTTTCGAAAAAGAAGGCGAGTACGATATCGTCTCTGAAATCGTCCCGTTTCTATCGACTTTAAAAGGCTTCCGTTTCGGCTTCAACAGCGGCATGCGGGTTGAGGTATTATTCGTCAACACGAAAGAATTCACCGTCAAATGGGGCACGAAAAGCCCGATCAATATTCCTGCGCCCCAGCTTCCCGGGGGCATGCCGATCCGTGCGAACGGCACGTTCCAGTTTAAAGTAGATGATTACATCAATTTGATCGACAAAGTGGCCGGCGTGCGCGATCGCTATCTCGTTGAAGATGTGCAGCTGCGCATCACGGCTAGACTCGATCAATTGCTGATGAAATGGATCACGCGCGAGGGCAAGGACATGTTCAATTTGCAGTCGAATTCACACGAAATCGGCCGCGGCATCCAGGATGATTTGAATATGGAAATCATGGACGATGGCATGAAAGTGACCGGATTCCAAGTGATGAGCTTTAATTATCCGAAAGAAATCCAGGACATGATCAATAAAAACGCCTCTCACGGCATGGTCGGCGATGTCTCGAGATACCAGCAGATGTCCGTTGCGGATGCGATGGGCAAATCCTCGGGATCGAATACCGCCTCCGACATGGCAGGCATGATGATGGGGATGAATATAGCAAAAGAAATGATGGATGGCCAAAAAGAATCATCGGGTGCAAGCAGCCAGACCGGAGGACACCCAGCAGAAGGCGGTGGAGAAAAAAAGGGGCCGAATTTCTGCCCGAATTGCGGCGAGAAAACGACCGGTGCCAAATTCTGTCCGAACTGTGGTCAAAAGCTGGTTGAATGATAGACAAAAACCTTCACATCATGTGAAGGTTTTTATTATGGAAAAGCGTATATGTACATGGTGAGGTCGATTGTGTCTTAAAGGAAGTAGCGGAAAAATTTGAAAAAAGGAGTGTGCCTACATGAACAAATTCCTGCAGATTGCGGCAGCTGCAACTGCTGTCGCGCTTCCACTCTATGTTGCGGATATGCGCCGTGCCTACAAGCGTCTCGAACAATACGAAACAGACAGCTTTAAAACAGCGTCTGGCACGATGGCTTATGTTGATGAAGGTTTTGGCGAAACGATTCTCATCAGCCACGGGATTTTTGGCGGCTATGATCAAGGCATGGTTTCACTCAAAGGGATAGTCGGAGATGATTACCGAAAAATCGCATTGTCCCGTTTCGGTTACCCCGGTTCCGAGCTTCCGCCAATGCCGACGCCTCAGCATCAAGCAAGTGTCTTTGCCGAATTACTCGATCACTTGAATATCGAAAAAGCTTTCATCCTGGCCACTTCAGCAGGGGGAGCTGCAGCACTCTCGTTTGGACTTCGCTACCCCGAGCGGGCGAAAGGGCTGATTCTTGTTTCATCAGGCGTCCCTTCCGCTAAAATAGCGGCTGAACAAGCGAAGTCGGCAGGACCGCCGCATGCATTGCTCTATGAATTCCCAATATGGTTGTCTACAAAATTCTTGGGCCCCATTTTAGGCTTGACGTTCGGTTCAAAAGTCGATAAGGAATTTTTACAGACCATGTTGCCCATCAAACCGCGCCGAAAAGGCATTGAAACGGATGCTGAGCTTACAAATCTCGATATGGATGTCCATTACGAAAAATATCCGATTGAAGAAATCGATGTCCCGATTCTCGTCATCCATGCGAAAGATGACCCAATGGCCAAGTTCGGCAGCATCGAAAAATTCCTTACCCGAACGCATGCCGAAACCGTCATTTTCGACACCGGCGGCCATCTGTTGAGTGGCCATCAAACCGAAGGCACCGCTGCGATAAAGAAATTCATAACCAAACACTCATGAAGAACTAGCGATTCCGCCCCCGACAGAAGACTTTCTATCTGTAAGTCATGCCTGGGGAGGGACCGCTTTTTATTTTGTGATCCGCAGACCGGTGAATAGCAGTTCTAGCAAGCGATCGATTTCACTCGTTAAGTCAAAGTTGCCATCGAATATCGCCCAGTCGTAAAGCGTGCCGCGCATGCTTCTGGAGATGAACATCGCGAGACGGCCGGGTGCAGTCGATGAGGCCAATTCACCCTTTTGCTGCCCTTCGAAAATCAGTTTTTCGAGAATGGCATAAAGCGGGCGTTCGGTATCAGACAAGTAATTGTCGACAGAAGGGGTCAGTGCATACGCATAGAGCGAGCGGATGCCATCGCGTCCCATTTCGTCGCTCAAATATTCCATTTGGGCGATCGCGAGCTTGCGTATTTTGTCTTCAGCGGACAATTCAGCGGGCAAGCTTTGTTGGAAATCGCTGTAGAATTGGTCGATCTCCTTAAATTTTTCAAGAAAGATATCGTATTTGGAAGAGAAATGCCCATAAAACGCTCCTTTTGACGTCTCGCTTTTTCGGACGATTTCGTCGACCGATACATCGTCGAAGCCTTTGGCGCTGAACAAGGCCAAAGCTGTCCGGAGAATTCGTTGTTTCGTTTCAAGTGCTTTTTGTTGCCTTGGAGTCTGAATCTCCATAAAGACCTTCCTTTCTTTAGCTGACAAGCCATCTGGGAGTGATTAGAATTCGACTGAATTATTTGAAAACAATTGACAAAGTGATAAAGGATTGACTAGACTTTAGTCTATAGATTATAGACTGCGGTCTATGAAAATGCTAGAGCTAAGGAGGATGGTTATGAAAGTTACCGACACTACAACGTTGCTGGACGTACTTGAACAACGTTGCCAACAGAGCAGCAACAAGCCGTTTCTCATTTTTGAAGATAACGACAAGCAAGTGACTGAATACAGCTATGGTGAATTTTTAGATCGTGTAGAACGTTTCAGCGGTGTATTAGCTGAACGAGGCATCGGCAAAGGCGATAAGGTGACGCTGCATTTGCCGAATTCAGCGGAATTTGTCGTCTGCTGGTTTGCGCTCGCTAAGCTCGGAGCGATTATGGTGCCGACGAATATTTTGTCGACCGGGGCCGAGATGGAGTATTTGATCGGCCATTCCGAATCGGTCATGCTCATCACGGAAACGGAGTATACCGAGAAGTTCAAAGCCATACGCAGTAATTTGCCGAAGCTGAAGGACATTTTATTGACGCGGACAAGCGATGCGGGTGAATTTGAAAGCGTTACCAATTTGATCGAACGGTTCTCAGGCGATGTACCGAATGTGAAAGTTGAAGCCGAAGACATTGCTGCAATATTGTATACATCCGGCACGACGTCCAAACCGAAAGGCTGTCTCATTACGAATGCCAATTATCTGTATACCGGGCAAGCTGTAGCTAAACATATGGGCTTAACAGAACAAGACCGAGCACTCGTCGTGCTGCCGATGTTCCACGGCAACGGCCAATATTATTTGATCATGCCGAGTTTGATCGCCGGCAGCAGCGTCGCCATCACCGAACGTTTCAGCGCGAGCCAATACGGTCGGCAAGTGCAGCGTTTGGGTGCCACGATCGGTTCGCTGTTTGCGGCTCCTATCCGCATGATTTTGGCACAGAAATACGATGAAGCTGAGCGCAATAATAAGCTGCGCGCTGTTATTTTCGCCCAATCGGTAACGCCTGAGGAATTGAAAACCTTTGAACAACGTTACAGCACATCACTTTACCAAATCTATGGCATGACCGAAACGATTGCACCGCCGCTCATGAACCCGTTCGAAGGCGACAAGGACAATACGAGCGTCGGCAAACCGATTGGAGACTCGAACATCAAGCTGATCGATGAAGAAGGCAACGAAGTGCCTGAAGGGGAACCGGGGGAGATCTTGCTTGAAGGCATTCCCGGGAAGACGATCATGAAGGGCTATTTCAATAATCCGGAAGCGACCAATCAGACATTACAAAACGGCTGGCTTCACACAGGAGATAAAGCACGCAAATCGGAGGACGGGTTCTATTATTTCGTCGACCGCCAAAAGGATATGATTAAACGCGCCGGCGAGAATGTCGCGGCGAGCGAAGTGGAAAATGTCATCATGGAGCATCCGGCCGTCTATGAAGCAATCGTCATCGGGATCCCGGATGCGATGCATGACGAAGCATTGAAAGCATTCGTCATCCTGAAGCAAGGGCAAACGGCGACAGAACAGGAAGTGATCGACTACTGCAAAAGCCAGCTGGCGAAGTTCAAAGTGCCGTCTGCCGTTGAATTTGTAGAAGATTTCCCACGCACGTCTGTCGGCAAAATCCAAAAGCATAAATTAAAGGAAATCGAATTGAAGAAACTGCACGAATAGAAGGGGAGAAGGATTAATGGAGGATGCATTGAAAAATCAAGTAGCACTCATTACAGGAAGCGCACGCGGCATTGGCTTTGCCTGCGCGAAGTCACTCGCGAAACGGGGGGCTTCGATCGTTTTGACGGATATTTTGGATTGCAGCGAGGCGAAGCATGAGCTCGAAACTGAGTTTCCAGGCATCCGCGTATTGGCGCTGCAGGTCGATGTGCGCGACCGCCAGCAAGTCGAACAAGCCATCAGCAAAACGGTAGAGGAATTCGGGCGCATCGACATTGTGGTCAATAATGCCGGCACGGTGTCGCGCCTGAGCCTGAAAGATATGACCGATGACGATTGGAGCCGCGACCTCGAGACGAACTTGCGCGGCACCTTCCTGTTCACGCAAGCGGCTATCTATCCGCATATGGTCAACCAAGGGAGCGGGCGCATCATCAACATCAGCTCGATTTCCGGCATGATGGGCGGTGCCATTTCCTTCGGGGAAGACGGCGAACGCCAAGGACGCTCGGGTCCTGCCTATGCTGCGTCAAAAGGCGGCATCATCGCCTTCACGAAATGGGTGGCAAAAGAAGTCGGGGAGTTCGGCATCACGGTCAATAGCGTCGCTCCAGGTCCGGTGGAGACTGCCATCACGAAAGGCGTCAACTATCCGCTTGAGCTTCAATCGATCAAACGCCCGGGCCAGCCGGAAGATATTGGCGAAGCGGTCGCTTACTTGGCATCACCCGCAGCAAGCTATGTCACAGGTGAAGTATTGAAAGTGTGCGGCGGTGCAGGAATCGGCGCATAAGAAAAGGTTCCGGGGCAGTTCTCCCTTGGAACCTTAGGGTGTTGAAGAAGTTTGTTATTCGGAATGAATTGATAGAATGGTTACTTAATTCTATATTCAAAAATCAAAGTTCTTTCTAAGTATTTGGAGAAGCGTTTGCTCGACTCCAGTGGATCAGCGAGACGACCGAGACACCGCAAGCAATGAATGTGCGAAGCTTCGCTGAGCGCATTCATTTGCCACGCATCTGCTGGCAGATGTGGGAGCAAGCGGGTTTTCGATAGCGGATGAGGAGGCTTGGGCGCGAGCCCACGGAGTCGTGCGATAAGCTTCGGAAAATACGACTTCTTACCGTTCTCGATAAGAAAAGGTTCCAGGGAGCATATCCCTGGAACCTTTTTCTATTACTTCGTGCTGGTAAATCCGCCGTCGATGCGTATGACATCTCCATTGATGTATTGTGCTTTTGACGTCAGCAGGAACGCTACGAGTTCTGCGACTTCGTCAGCTGTACCGAGGCGTTTTTGCGGAATGCCTTCTTCTGCACTTTGTTTCATTTTCGGATTGGCGTCAAAATAGGCTTTGACCATCGGTGTTTCTGTTGGTCCTGGCGCGACAGCGTTGACGCGCAAGCCGTCTTTGGCGTATTCGGCGACGAGTGATTTCGTCATGCCGACGATGCTGTGCTTGGTCGCAGAATAGGTGACGACCGTTTCCTGGCCGATGACGCCTGCACTTGATGCCGTATTAACAATCGAACCACCGCCGTTTTTCACCATCACTTCGGCGACGTAGCGAAGACCGTACAATGCACCGAGCATATTGATGCCGACAATCTGCTCGATTTCCTCTATATCCGTGTCAAGGAACTGTTTGCCGCTTCCGGAAATGCCGGCGTTGTTGAAGAAATAATCGATCGATCCGAAATGTTCGACCGTTTTATCGACGTAGTTTTTCACTTCATCTGCATTGGAAACGTCTGCTTTGATGAAGATGGCGTCGGGCCCCAGTTCTTTTACTTTCTCGACCGTATCGTTGCCGCCTTTTTCACTAATATCCACGACGGCGATGTTGATGCCTTCTTGTGCCAGACGCAGTGCCGCTGACTGACCGAGCCCGCTGCCGCCTCCTGTAATGATTGCTGTTTTTGCCATTTCCAATCTCCTCCTTATGATCATTGTTGCTACACTTTGTTTACCCGCAATCGGCTCGGATAATCGGTGTGAACAGGGGAGGGAGTTATTGCGCGATTGCCGCTTTGCGGTCTTTAGATTCGTGGAATTTAACCATCGCATGGCGCGCGAGCGGTTGGATGAGCATTGAGCAATGGATTAAACTGAAGCTATCTGCAAGTGCAGCGCGTCAATAAAGATTTCTCAGTAAAGCTTTTTCGATATCCGCAGATAAATCGTTCGTGGATATATCATACAAAGTGCCCGTTCCTCGTGAGGAATACCAAAGTGTGATGGAATAGGCATAAAAATCATCATCAAATTTTTCCCCTTCAAAGTCAATAGCCAACTGTGAGCGGTATTCATCCTCAAAAGAGTCGCTGGAGGTTAACTGAGCAGATTCAGTACCATCGATGTCTCGTGCGACCCATATCTGAAGATTGGATTTTCCTTGTGATTCAAAAGTTTTTTGGTATTTCTTGCATAATAGTGCACCGTTTGTTTCGGCAAGCTTTTCCAATTGGGTAATTGTTTGTTTCAACTCTTCAGTTTTTTCGTATCCGTGCACAGCGAGATATGCAGTGTCGGAGTCCGTGCGTTTGTTGCGATTGCATTTCCAGAACATATTAATTCCCCTCACAAGGCAAATGATAAAGTATTATTCGTGGAGCAAGTGGTGAAGCCCTTCGTAAATTTCCACGATTTCGGCTTGCTTCATGCGCACGAGCCCGCTCGAAGAAGGGGCGACAAATTCGATGACGCCGGGAATTACCGAATCCGGCTGTTTGCCCCAATGGGTGGATTTTTTGCCGCTGAACTGCAAATACACGCCTTTTCCGACAAAGCATACGGCTTTTGGCTGGTACTGCTCGATTTTTTGTTTTAACAGTGCGGCGCCTTCTTTATACTCGTCTTTTGCAATATCGGCCGCGGCTTTTGTCGGGCGGGCGACGATGTTCGTTAAGCCATAGCCGAGTTCAAGTAATTCATGGTTTTCCTCAGGCACATACTTTCTCGGAGTCAATCCAGCTTCGAAAAGGATTTTCCAGAAGCGGTTGTTCGGGTTAGCGTAATGATAGCCGGTTTCGCTTGAGCGAATGCTCGGATTAAAGCCGACGAAGAGGATGTCGAGATTCGGTTTTAAATGATCGGGAATCGGTGTCAGTTCCAAGAGAACGCTCCTTTCAACTTGCTGCTTAGCTAATGCTATCGTATCAAAAAAATATAATATATTCCGTAACGCACTATCGCTATAATAGAAGAAAATGGCAATGATTATGTCCTCATGCCAAAGGAGCTGTGCCATGCAGAAGTTTTCATACGAATTGACCGAGCAGCAGTTTGTCGATTTCAATCTTTACCACGCCAAGCATTCGACAGCCGTTCAGCGTTCGCTCATCAACCAACGTTTTGTTGTGCCAATTGTTTATTTGGTGTTGCCGTTCATTATGGCACCTATTTTTGATTTGTCGTGGTGGGCATTGATGATTCCGTTTGTGCTTTTCGCAGTGCTATGGATACTAGCATTCCCGGCTTATTTCTATTGGAACATTAAGCGGATGAGCCGCAAGATGGTCAATGAAGGCAGAAATGAAGGTTTGCTTGGGCCGCGTGAGCTCTTCATTGATGCGGAAGGGGTACGGGAAGTGACGCAAAACGGGGAAGCCCATGTCCGCTGGTCGGGCATCGAAAAGTGCGAACAGGACGAGCGCAATGTCTATCTATACAATGGCGCGATGTCGGCGTTGATCGTGCCGAAGCATGCAGTAACAGACTTGGAGGCGCTGATCAGCTTGCTGGCGGAAAAGGTGCCGGTAAATCGGATGAATTGATAGCCATAGGAAAAACACCCGAACCAGCTTTGCCGGTTCGGGTGTTGCTATTCGATCGTATGCTCGGTTTGTGCAGGGTAGTTTTCTCCTTGTGTCGGCGTTAGCCAAACTTCGAGCGTATAGGTACCGGCACTGAGGTTTGCTTCAGGAATTTGAAAATCGTATTGAAGCTCTTCGCCTTGGCGAATGGTTTCTTCACCGAGCGCTTGCGTATACATGCTGACTGATGACATGCGGAACGATTCATTCCCTTGTTCATCAGTCAATGTAAAATCATAGCGCTGTCCACTCGTGAAATTGAATGTGACGGCTTCATCGGTATCGTTTTTCACGACATAACGATATGTGCCGTCGCCGATATCTTCTAATGTAGATGTGATTTCACCTTCGATTTGCTCACCCCCAGAATCGTTGTCGTTATCGGGATCTTCCGGCAAGTCATCGCTGCTTGTGCCGCATCCGGCGAGCACCAGTGCAGCCAGTAATAAAAGCAGCCAGCCAAGCGCCGTCTTTTTCATCATCCGAATCTCCCCCTTTGTTCTTCTATACAGTAGACCGCAAGAGGCGGAAAAAAGTTACAGAATAGAGTGCTTTCTGCTGTTATCCTTCCGTCTTGCTGCCCTATACTAGCACTATACCCTGAAGGAGGACGTTGTAATGCAAGGATTCTCAAGTGAATTTCGAGAAGCGCTAACGTCGAAATTGAGATGCCTCGGAACCAGTTCGCTTATTTTGGCCAAATATATGGCGATGGTGCTGATTCCGTTATATATCATCTATTTAATCGTAAATTAAGAAAGAAGACATAGGCTCTGAAAAGGGTCTTTTTTTATTGATAAAAATGTATAACATTTCTAGTTTAAAGAGTTTTTGAAAAGACTCAATTATTCCCCATCACTAACGATTTTTATTTTTCCATTTACTGGTATATTGACTATATTTTCAGAATATTATAAAATCAAATGACTACCGCCAGCTAGAAGGGGAGATTCATGAGCAATTTAAGGAGGGATTACAGATGAATATTACGACGTCTTTGACAATGAATGCGACACGCCAGCCAGATCTGCCGGCACTAGTATTCGAAGGAAGCTCTTACACGTACCGGGAATTGAACACAGAAGTTAACCGGTTAGCGAATGGCTTGGTGAGGGAAGGGCTTGCAAAAGGACAGAAAGTCGCCTTGTTCATGAAAAATTCGGACGCTTACGTCATCGCCTTTTTTGCGGTATTAAAAGCGGGTGGGGTGGTCGTGCCGATCAATTACCGGTTGAATGCCGAAGAAGCGGGATACCTGTTCGGCCAATCGGATGCGGTCTATGTATTTTGCGACAGTGAATTCGAAACACTCGTATCACAAGCAAAAGAATTGGACGATTTGCTTCATCAAGTGATCGTTTACCCACAGGCAACCGAAGAGGCTCATCTTCATTGGAGTGAAATGCTTGAAGACAATCATTCAGAGCCTGAAGTGGAAATCTCACCGACAGATGATGCAGAAATCCTCTATACGTCAGGAACGACCGGCCCGCCTAAAGGAGCTTTGTTTGACCATGAACGCATCGTCAATGTCAGCACATCGTTTATTCTTGGAACCGGTGTTAACCATGATGACCTTTTGCTTCATGCTGCACCGTTTTTCCATCCATCCCAACTTAATTTATTTCTCGTGACAGGCGTCATGCTCGGCGTGCCGCAAACGATTTTGCGCGAATTCAGCACGACACAAGTGCTCGAAGCAATCGAACGCGACGGCTGCACCGTGTTTTTTGGAATGCCGGATATGTACCACGCGCTTCTTGAAGCACCGGACAGCGGAAGCCATGAACTCGGTTCTATTCGCAAATGCATGTATGGCACAGAACCGATGCCTCCCGGGCTCACGGCAAGGGCAATGGAGTTTTTTGGTCACGGTCAATTTTACAATCTATGCTTTCTGACGGAAGGCGGCCCGGGCGGAGTCTATTTACTGCCAAGCGAACATGCCGACAAGGAAGGCTCCGGCGGAAAGTCAATGTACATGACCCATGTCCGTGTCGTGGATGAGGCAATGAACGACGTTGCACCGGGGCAAGTTGGAGAATTTGTCATGCGCGGCGAGACGATTATGAAATCGTATTACAATATGCCGGACGAAACCGCAGAAGCGTTCCGCGATGGCTGGCTATTAACCGGAGACTTGGCGACGGTCGATGAGGACGGTTATATTACGCTCGTCGACCGGAAATCCGATCGCATCATTTCAGCAGGCAATAATATTTATTCCATTGAAATCGAACAAGTATTGAACCGCCACCCGCAAGTCCAGGAAGTGGCAACAGTCGGCATACCTGAAGAAGAGTGGGGGGAAATCGTCGGAGTGGTCATCGTGCCGAAAGAAGGGACGCCGATTGATGAAGCCGCACTGTCTGAATACTTGATGGAGCATTTGCCTCAGCACAAAGCGCCGAAAAAGTTCAGGTTTGCGGACGAATTGCCGCGTAATGCTTCCGGCAAGATTTTAAAGTACCAGCTTCGAGAGCTGCACATTAGCGAATACACGTGGTTCCGCTATACATTCACCGAACGCTGAAAAATGGCGTCCCCACCTGCGGGGCGCCATTTTCCTGTGTTATGATGGAACAGAACCCGAATTGAACACCCCAGGAGGATTTGACATGGACAATAACGATATTTTAATCCGGTTGCGCTACGCACTGGACTTGAAAAATAGCGACGTAAAAGAAATCTTCACACTCGGCGGGGAGCAGGTGAAAGCGGTCGACGTGCCGTTGATCTTGACGAAAACACCAGACGCTGACGCTGAAGAACCGCATGAGCCAAACATTCCGCTGAGGAATGACCAATTAGAGCGTTTTTTGAATGGTTTGATCACGTTTAACCGCGGACCAAAGCCGGGTGTTTCCGGCCCGCCGGAAGTTACAGGCGAACACATCAACAATTTGGTGTTGAAAAAATTGCGCATCGCACTCGAACTGACAAGTGATGACTTGCTCGACTTATGGAAAAAAGCCGGCATTAATGTGTCTAAAGGCGAACTTGGGGCATTTCTCCGTAAAGAAGGCCATAAAAACTACAAAGAGCTGGGCGATCAGCTGATGCGCAACCTGTTAAAAGGCATCACGCTCAATTACCGTCCATAACGAAAAGCCGCAGCATCCCGACTCAAGGGTGCTGCGGCTTTTGCGTTTTACTCGCCGCCGCTCGTATAGCGGTTGTCGCCCATCGTATAATTCGAGCTGTCGCCAGGTTTAGCATCCGGATGCGTAGGCTTTTCATGGTACATAGAAGCCCGTCGTTTGCGGTCAATCGCTAACCCAAGCCCTACTACAAAACCGATTGGAACTAGGAAATACCACATGTAAACACTCCTTTTGTTAGTTTGATGTTGGAAACTGGGATAGCTGGACTCGAGAGTGAGATGGATGGTTTATCGATCTGTTTCAACACAAAGCAGCCGCCTCCCGCTTGGGGCAGGCCTCTTGCCATAAGCCAAAAAGGGCACTTGTCTTATGGCATCGGCTAGCCCGTATGCGCGGTTCGGCTTTTACATTCCGCTGAATTTTATGAGTGATGAAGTATCTATTTTGCTCGTATGCATCCGCTGGTGGATAATGCTTAGTTAAACTTGTAAGTGAGATGGATGGTGTGTCGAACTGTTCATCACAAAGCAGCCGCCTCCCGCTTGGGGCAGGCCTCTTGCCATAAGCCAAAAAGGGCACTTGTCTTATGGCATCGGCTCGCCCGTGAGCGCGGTTCGCCTTTTACATTCCACTGAATTTTGTGAGTGATGATGCATCTCTAGTTTTCGTGAGCATCCGCTGGTTGGAACGCTTAGATAGACTTGAGAGTGAGGTGTGGAAACTTTTGTTTGTTTCATCTGCGAAGAGCCGCCTCCCGCTTGGGGCAGGCCTCTTGCCATAAGCCAAAAAGAACGCTTGTCTTATGGCATCGGCTCGCCTGTATGCGCGGTTCGGCTTTTACATTCCGCTGATTTTTTTGAGTGATGAAGTATCTCTTTTTCTCGTGTTCATCCGCTGGTGGTGACGCTTAGCTGGACTTGATAATTGCAGAAATACTTTGCGACTATTCAACTTGAATTTACAAGGCTGAACAAAACTATTCAGACTTATTTCATTATGTGATGAATTATATTTCATCTCTAAAACTAGAGATGGAGCGGAAAGGGGCCGACGCCTGAGGGACCGCGCGGGCTGGCGAGACAAATTTGCTGCGCTCTTTGCAGCACATTGGCTCAACACCCGCCCCTCGGCAAGCGTGCCCCTTGGAGCGCAATCTCCACCAAATACATTTCCACAAAATCAAAAGTCTTCGCTCAACCCATAAGAAAAAAGCGCCCCTCAAAGGAAGCGCTTTTTTATATCATGTAATGGAAGCTTCGTAAATTTCTTTGATTGCCTTTTCGAGTGAAGTGTTGAATTCTTCTTCCGACTGATCGGCACTCAAGCCTTCGGACAAGGCACGTGAGAAACTTGCAAGCAAGCCTGTGTTCTCCGCCAACTTCTGGTTCGCTTCTTCGCGCGGATAACCGCCGGACAATGCTACGACCCGCACCACTTTCGGGTGGTCAATCAATTCTTTGTAGAAGTTTGCCTGTGTTGGAATCGTCAGCTTCAACATGACATGCTCGTCTTCTCCAAGCTTATCGAGATGGCTGAGGATTTCGTCGTTCAGCATGCTCTCGATGCGTTCTTTGTCGCTGCTATGGATATCCACTTCCGGTTCGATGATCGGCACGAGGCCGGCTGCAATGATTTCTTTCCCGACTTCAAATTGCTGGTCGACGACTTGCTTGATGCCTTCTGCGTTCGGTTCTTTAATCAGTGAACGCATTTTCGTTCCGAATACATTGCGCTCGACTGCCCGTTTCAACAACTCGCCTAAATTCGGGTTCGGCTTCATCAATTGGACGCCGTTTTGTTCATCAGCCAAGCCTTTGTCGATTTTCAGGAACGGCACGACGCCTTTTACATCCCATAAATAATCACTCGTGTACTTGCCTTCGACTTGGCGGTCCATTGTTTGTTCAAATAGGATGGCGCCAATGACATAATCCGACGTAAATGCCGGTGCGGTCATGACGCGCGTTCTCATTTCGTGGATCAAGTCGTACATTTCGTCTTCATTCGAATAAGCATCTTCGTTAACGCCGTAAAGCTTTAATGCTTTCGGCGTGCTGCCGCCGCTTTGGTCCAGTGCAGCGATAAAGCCTTTGCCGTTTTTGACTACCTCAAACTGTTTGGTATTCATCGTCTCAGCTCCTTAGAATAAGAAATTTTGACTTCATTAATGCTGTTCCCTGCTAAGTGTACCAATAATCGGATTTTTCATCAAAAAAAGATTTCAGAATTATCGTGCATATCATTCGCCGGTAGAAACTCCTGGATTTCTTGCTGCTTCAAAGTCGAAGCGGACGCCCGTCAATTGTTCGGATACACTCCAAAGTTTCTCGGCAATCGCCTCGTCTACAGCAGAAGGATGAGGGGTGTCGAGTGCCGGGTAGCCTTTGCGACGTCCTTTGCCGGCAGGGCCAATATACTCGCCGCCTGTAAGTCCGGGTTCAGTCGCGGCATGGACCGTTGCCAGTGCGCCCATGTCCGGCGGCTGAAGAAAGCGGTTTGCGAAATCCCGAAGCAGGACAGGGGCATCATATTTTCCGATTTTGAATATATTCGTCGCCGATACGCCAGGGTGGCAAGCGACGCTGATCGTCTGGATGCCGTGTCTCTTTAGACGCCGGTCGAGTTCCATCGCAAACAGCATATTGGCCAGTTTGCTTTGGTTGTAGAATTTCTTCGGGCGATAGCCTTTCGAGCCGTCCAAATTATCAAAATCGATCGCCCCCCGGTTATGGGCCAGGCTGCCAAGTGTAATGATGCGTGAATGCGCTGTGTTTGCAAGCAGCGGCAACAGATGGGCGGTGAGCGCGAAATGGCCGAGATAGTTGCTTCCGAACTGCAACTCAAAGCCATCTTTTGTCTTGCCATAAGGAGGCATCATAATTCCGGCATTGTTGATGAGCAGGTCGAGTGAATGGAAGTGCTTTTTATAATTGTCGGCAAAATGGCGGACACTCTCGAGATCGGCCAAGTCGAGCTTCAATACCGCAACTGTCGCCTCCGGATGAAAGTCGAGAATTTCCCGTTTGGCGGTTTCGCCTTTGACCACGTCGCGGACGGCGAGGAGAATCGAAAATCCCCGGCCTGCGAGCATATTGGCTGCTTCCCAACCGATGCCGCTATTGCCCCCGGTGACGATAGCCATTTTATGATGGACGTGCTGCAAAAAATCATCTCCCCTAATAAGGTTTATTCCGCTTGAACGGTTTGTTGGGTTTCCGCTTGTTAAAGCGAATCTTTATGTCCAGTTTACCCCATTATTTCAATGAAACCGCATACATATGAAAAAAATGAGGAATATTAAAAAACAGTCAAGCAATTGTCTAAATTTTTACACAACAAAGCATTTCTTTGTGTTAGAGTAGTGCAATAATCAAATTCGGGAGGGTGAAAGGGATGGCAAAGAACATCACAGAGCTGGAAAGAGAAACAGTTGCTAACGAGGTGACAGTTGCAGATATTATGATCGCCAATCAGGCGTTGAAGGATGTCATCATTCGGACACCCTTACAGCGCAATGCGATTTTATCTGCGCGTTACGGATGCAACGTCTATTTGAAGCGGGAAGACCAGCAAGTCGTCCGGTCTTTTAAGTTGCGCGGTGCTTATAATTTCATCCGCAGCATGACTGATGAAGAGCGTTCAAAAGGAGTCGTCTGTGCAAGTGCCGGCAATCACGCACAAGGTGTGGCATATTCTTGCCAGGCGCTTGGCATCGAAGGCAAAATCTTTATGCCGCTCACTACACCGAGCCAAAAAGTATCGCAAGTCAAGCGCTTCGGCGGTGAGTATGTGGACGTCGTTTTAGTGGGTGATAGTTTTGACGATGCGTTTGCGGCTGCAATGGACGTTTGTTCAGCAGAAGAGAAGACTTTTGTTCACCCATTTAATAACGCAGCTGTAATCGCAGGCCAAGGGACGGTCGCGGTTGAAGTGCTGAATGATATGCAGGAACCTGTCGATTATATGTTCTGTGCAATCGGCGGTGGGGGTTTAGCTTCTGGCGTCGGCACCTATTTAAAGGGCATCAGCCCGCAGACAAAATTGATCGGTGTGGAACCGCAAGGCGCAGCGAGCATGAAAGCTTCATTAAAAGAAGGGCAAGTGACGCGGCTGGACACGATCGATACGTTCGTTGACGGGGCAGCCGTCAAACAAGTGGGAGATCTGTCCATGGCGATCTGCCAGGAAGTACTGTCTGATATTGTATCGGTTCCTGAAGGCAAAGTGTGTACGACGATTCTCGAACTGTACAATGAAAACGCCATTGTCGCTGAACCAGCCGGTGCTTTGTCGGTCGCAGCTCTTGATTTTTATCGCGATGAGATCCGTGGTAAAAATGTCGTCTGCGTCGTCAGTGGCGGTAACAACGACATCGAGCGCATGCAGGAAATCAAAGAGAAATCCTTGATATACGAAGGGTTGAAGCATTATTTCATCGTGACGTTCCCTCAACGTGCGGGCGCGCTTCGTAAGTTTATGGAAGATGTGCTCGGCGAACAGGACGATATCACCCATTTCGAATACACAAAACGCAATAACCGGGAACACGGCCCAGTCCTTGTCGGCATCGAGCTGAAAAATCCAACTGATTATGAACCCCTTGTCCAGCGGATGGAGCAAAACGGATTCCCTTATAAAGACATTAACAACGATTCGCTATTGTTCAATCTATTGATTTAAACTTGCTTTGTCTGCTCGGAAATTTTCGGGTGGGCATGGCATTTTTTTATTGGAAGTGGATGAATCACCCGCATATTGGCATGTTAAAGGGTCTGTATAATTATCAAAAATAAACATATAAATAATAAAAAAATATTATTTTAAATATTCAGGCTTTTAGGGTTTACAGGAAATGTGAAATATTGTAGGCTTATACTATCAAATCACGTTATACAAATTGAATGTGCTTATTAAATTCAGCACTTTCGAGCTTAACTAAAAAATTCCAATAGAGGAGCTTTTTCCGGAGGATTAATGAATTTGCATTGCGCAAATTTTAATGAAGCCGAAAAGCTGAACTTGGTTGAATGTAACATACTATAGTGCTGTGTACAGCGCCGGGAGGAATTCCTTTTCATGTAAGGAAGTCTTTTCGGTGTTTTTTTGTACGCACAATTAAAGGGAGAGACCGCCATGAAGGAAAGTGCATCACGTGCGAATTTCTGGCCAGAATTAAAAAATGAAGGACCGTATCATAATATAGGACAAGGAAAAACAGCCAGAACCATCCGATGTCTTGGATACGATAGAGAAGGACGAGCTGTGAACCAAGCGGATATTTGGTTGACGAGTGAGCAATTCCCATTGTTCATCCAGGCGCTTGTTGCATACCCTATACCATTGCCGACGGATTATTTGCAGACAGCTGTTCAGCAGGATAACGGCTTTTGCATACAGATCCGTTCACATGAATCAACGAAAGTGTTCATGGCGAGACTATTTGCTGCACTCGGTTGTTTCGAG
Organism: Planococcus dechangensis; assembly: GCF_042654465.1. Lineage (NCBI taxonomy): Bacteria > Bacillati > Bacillota > Bacilli > Caryophanales > Caryophanaceae > Planococcus > Planococcus dechangensis. The sequence continues at coordinate 332,753 of NZ_JBHSGL010000015.1, forward strand.
CAAATAGCTTAACCCGAGGAAACTCAAGTGAAAGGCGGTAATTCAAAATGGACAATCGGAGTGACCTGATCAAATTAGATGACGAAGACGTTTATATGATCCTGTACTTGTGCAAAGTCAAGGGCTATAGACCGAATGAATTGATGCAAGAGTTCCGTATCAGCCGCAAGTCACTGGATGATTTGCTCGCTGGCCATGTGCGCAAAAACTGCTATAAAGGCTTTAACCAAATTGAAAAGTATTTGGTCGAAACGAGGTAAGAAAAAGATATCTTGAAAGGAAGTGTTCTATATGGAGAAAAATAAAGAGGCGATAACTCCTAGCGGGAGTTTGGCTATAAGCTATGAACGGTATATCAACGGCTACCGCGAATATAAAAACAGCCGAATACAGCAGGCTGACAAGGAGGGCGAGCGCTATGGCAACCGCACACGAGTTGAGCAAACTCAGCGATGAAACCATCTACAGCATCTTGTATTTCTATCATATTGAAGAATTTCCTGCCGGATATCTTGGCGGTAAATACGGCGTCAGCCGGCTCACCATCGAAGGCATCGCTAAAGGTCATTACCGCCCAAAATGCTATGAAAATTTTATGATCGTGGAAGGCATACTCGAGCGTCGCCTGACAAAAAAAGTCGAAATCCAATAGGCCTTTAAAATCCAAACCCAAAAAAGCCGTCACCATTCAAATCACAATGGTAACGGCTTTTTACATTTTTTAGTTTACGGCATCAAGCAAGTCTCCATAGCCTTGAGCTTCCATCTCGTCAACCGGCACAAAGCGCAGTGCCGCGCTGTTCATGCAATAGCGCAAACCGCCAGCATCTTCCGGCCCATCTGTAAAGACATGCCCTAAATGGCTATTACCTGTACGACTCCGTATTTCCGTCCTCACTCCGAACAGGGAACGGTCTTCGTGTTCGGTGACGACATCGGGATGTATCGGCTTAGTGAAACTTGGCCATCCGGTTTTGGAGTCGTATTTGTCTTTGGAAGAAAACAAGGGTTCGCCGGTTACTACATCGACATAAATGCCTGGTTCATACAAAGCATCATACTCGTTGTCGAAAGCGGGCTCGGTGCCATCTTCTTGGGTGATGCGGTATTGCTCATCGGTCAGCATGGCCCGGATTTCGGCTTCATCCGGTTTCGGGTAGTCAAGCGGGTCGATCGCCACAGGAATCTCTTGGCCTTCGAGACTGCTGAAGTCCACGTGGCAATAGCCGTCCGGATTTTTTTCCAAATAATCCTGGTGATATGTTTCCGCCAAATAATAATGTTTAAGCGGCTCGACTTCGGTGACAATCGGCTTTTCGTATTTCTTCTGTTCTTCTGAGATGACTTCATCAATAGCGCTCACGTCAGCAGGATTGTCGTAGAATATGGCAGTCCGGTACTGCGTTCCACGGTCATTACCTTGTTGATCTACAAGCGTCGGGTCGATGATGAGGAAATAACGATCGAGCAGTTCTTCCAAGCTTACGCGCTCGGGGTCGTAGCGTAAGTGAACCGTTTCGGCATAACCGGTTTCACCCGTCAATACTTCTTCATAGGTCGGGTTTTCAGTTGTGCCTCCAGCATAGCCGGAAGTTACATCATAAATGCCATAAATGCGTGCCATATACGCTTCAACGCCCCAGAAGCAGCCGCCTGCAAACCAAATGTCTTCCAAATTCTCCGTATCGAACGCCAATTCCTCATTCGGGTTGTCGGGAAAACGTGATTCCGTGGAAGAGCTTGAAGGCGAGTCATTCATGGCTGTTGTCGAACAACCTGTCAGCAGCAGTAGCATCAATAGTGGAAAAAAAACATTCTTCATTGGTTGTTCCGCCTTTCTAGCGAATCGAATTTGTCAATTTAGGGACTTAATACTTAGGTGTATGGTCTATGTTTTTTTTTGAGCAGACTGTCTGATCCAAACGCTCGGGCAGCCGTCCATTTCAAATCGTTCATCTCGTACGAAGGGCAAGCTGTTTTAAGATATTCCCTGAATATGGTCGCTTGGATATGCGAACTGGTTCTACAGGTGGAATAATGAGGAGTGAAACTGGGTAAACTTAAACATCGACAAATTATAGGAGCGTTCAGATGGATAGAGAAACGAAAATTTCCGGCTTAGCCTTTATTGTATTGCTCATAGGACTTGGCCTTGCAGCATCATTTATTGTGTTATTTGCAGAACTGGCGGACGAGATGCTTGAGCAGGAACTGGGCGTTTTCGACGCAGTCATTATTGCTTTACTTGAAACAGTCGGCAGCAACGCGATGGATTTGGTTATGTTCATCTTCACGGAACTCGGCTCGGTATGGGTGATCGGATTTTTATCGATTATTGTTTTGTGGATCTTGAGCTTCCGTATGCGCGATAAATGGGGCGTATTGTTCTTTTTTGTCGCAGTCGGCGGCGGTGCTTTGCTGACGTTTTTGCTGAAGCATCTGTTCAATCGCGACCGCCCAAGCATCAATGAAGCGATCGATGCAGTTGGTTATAGTTTTCCTAGTGGCCATGCGATGGGTTCACTCGTTTTTTACGGTTTTGTGATTTACCTGGTCATCCGCACGAAACAAAAACCATGGATTCAATGGCTATCGGTTTTTTGCTTGAGTTTATTGATTATGCTTATTGGAATTAGCCGGATTTATCTTGGCGCGCATTTTCCTAGTGACATAGCAGCCGGTTACATCGCTGGGGCAATCTGGCTCGTCTTGAGTTTAGTGGCGCTGGAGTGGATCCAGTGGCAGCAACGCAGCCCCGTTCCACCGGTACAAGCACTGCGCAAAGTATTGGCGCCGGTTTACCACGCTGTGCTGAAAAAGTTTTAAAACATAGGGCTGCCGATTTTCTTCGGCTAGCTTTTTTGTTTGGATTGCTAGAACAGCTGCATGCCCATTTAACGAATGCCAAAACTTCAGTTAACGCGGCATGACTAGTGCTCCACTTATTGTCATCTTAATTTTGTTTTTCAGCAATCGCAAGAAAAAAGATTGAAAAATCAAACAATTATCTGGTGTTTTTCGAGATATGGGCGTATGCTGAAAGAAAAAGGAGGTGCCCTTGAGATGAGCAGCATCGTTGGGCTCGTACCAATGCTGGTTTTAGGAGGAATCGCTGTTGTCATCATCGGGATGGTATTCTCATTCAAGAATTGGACACATTAAATGGAAGGCAAGAATTGGTCTTCCAAGAACATCCTGCATTAGCTAGACGAATGCGGGATTTTCTTATGCAGAAAAAGGGATTCCTGCGTCTTTGCCGAATGGAAAAAAGACAGTGAAATCGGATGGCGGAGGCGAAGAACGGATGGAGGAGACAAGTGCGGGAATATTTATCATCGGCGCTGCCGTGCTGGTGTTGGTGTTGCTTGGGCTGTATATGATGCAAGGAAAAGGGGCATTTTTGATCGCTGGTTATAATACCATGCCGAAAAATGAAAAAGCGAAATACGATGGACCTGCCATGGCGCGTTTTGTCGGTAAATTACTGATGGCGCTGGCATGCAGTATGCTAGTTTGGTTTGCAGGAATGATTCTGGAGAAAAGCTGGATGTTTTATATCGGAGTCGCCATGTTTTTAGGCTTTTCGGGATTTGCGCTGATTTACATGAATACAGGCGGACGTTTTCTCAAGGAACCGGGACATACTAAACAAAAAAACAAGTGAAGCGATGGGAGATTACCCATAGCGCTTCACTTGTTTTTTTCGCTGATGACGCGTCCGCTTCGTCCCAATGCATAATAAATTCCATGCTGAAGGCTCTGTAAAGCTTCAAACTTCGATAAATCCTGCATCGTTCTCGTGATGACAATGGCTAGCTCCGGTGACACGCCGACCAGGATCGTTTCGGTTCCAAGCAAGCGGGCAGCAGCTGCAAGTTTATCTATCAATTGTGCCGTATGTTCTGAAATGTTGCGGTTCAAGCCAGTCAAATCAAGCAGTAAAAATTCGGCATGGTGTTTCGGCAATTCCATTAATGTATTGGAAATGAGATCTTCCGTGCGTTCTTCATCATAGCTTCCAATCATCGGCACGACAATGATGCCTTCGAGTACTGGGATGACCGGGGAAGAAAGCTCACGGACAAGGGTTTGCAACATCTTTGTTTTCTCATCGACCATTTGTTCCAATTGGTGAATTTTTTCATCTTCTTGGCGTCTTGTCAGTTCGTGGATGTTTTGCTGGACAGTCACATTTGATGGATAATATTCGACAATGCTGTATGGCTGTTCGTCGTTTTGGTAGCGCAGCGTCCGGTACCAGAAATTTTGGCCAAACAACCCTGTCAATACACCGGCATAATGGGAGGGAACAAAAATGCCTTCTGTGCCTTTACGGTTCAACTGGTTCATCTTGAATTCCCAATCATCCTGGATGTGCATTGTGAATGTATGTTGCTCAGTATCCATTTGAACAATTTCAACCTTGCCCCAGCCCGCGGGTGCGTAGGTATTGGATAACCATTCGACGACATTGCTGGCGTCGATGTTTTTTAAATCACGGAAGCCTTCACCGACAACGATGCCTTGCCTGAAGCCGGTCGTTTCAAGAACCAATTGCGTTGCTTCCGTTCCTGTGATTTCACGGATTGTATCAAAAAAGGTTTCCATAGCGGATACCCAAAAAAATACAACGTCGCCTCCATCAAAGAGTACTTGCCCTGTTTCCAAATCCCATTTTAAATCGGCGGCGCCGACTTTGATTTCTTTTTTCATTGCTGTGTCCTCCACTTCTTTCTATATAACGGTTTCCGCAAGTCACGGGCAGTTGCTTAAGTATTCCCTCACTGTCAGAGAAATATGCATGCAATGGAAGAGACATTTTCACAAAAAAAAGCCTGGAAATCACTTCCGGGCTACTGAATCTTTAGAAAACGTTAAGGCTGCAATGCTATTGTCTTTCATGAAATAGCCATGGCAATGCATGAGCCGTTCACTTAATTGGTCCGATACACGCAGCGCATCATATGCACACACGGAAATGACTTGTTTATGCGGCACGCGGAGATCTATTTCTTTTTCGTAGGTGAGGATTTTCTCTTCGATATCTTCTTGGCTGCCCCATTCGATATGTCCCCAAGTGCGGCACTGACGGCCATCTGCAGTGAAAGACCCTACAACTTTTTCGAAATAATCCAATATGGCTTCGGGATGGAAATTCCCTTTTCGCCAATAGAAGTCGAAGTTATTGATATAAAGCAAAAACTCCATCTCTTCAGCAGTAAGGAGCTGTTTAAGTTTTTTTTCGATTTTTGGATAAAGCCGGGAATTTTCAACGAAAAGGACACGCTCTCCTTTTTGAACACCGTCTATGATATAGGAAACTGCATTTGATATATACAGCTCGGTTTTTTCGGTGAGGTAAAATATGTGTGCGCCTTCCATTTGGCAAAGGGTTTCGGTAAAGTCGATCGTTTCTTGGTTCATCTTTTTCCTCCCTGAAGCTGTTCATCTAGTTCGCATGGCAATGAAATCATATAAGGTGGCACAATAAATTGGGTAGGAAATAATGGAAAAAATCATCCTTTAAATAGTATATACTATAAACGATTTTCGCGCTCTCTTTGGAACGGGGGTTCGAATGTTTTGGAGTGCTATGAATACGGGAATGATTCACACGAAGGGGGAATGGCATATGGGAATTTTTGCAGCAGATTGCCTGGCTGGCAAACACGTCCTAATTACTGGTGCAACAGGCGGAATTGGCTGGGAAGCAGCCAAAACCACCGCACAGATGGGGGCAAGCATCACCATCACTGGACGAAATTTGGCCAAGCTCAAGCAATTGGAAACCGAGTTGCTTGATATAATCGACAGCAGCCGCTTATATGTTCATGCAGCGGAAATAACTGAGCAAAAGGATCGGGAAATGCTCGTTGAATCAGCACAACAAAAGCTCGGCTTTATATACGGCCTGGTCAATTCAGCCGGTGCAGCTGGTGGCAAACCGGTCGAAGAGCTCGATCAGGAATTTGTGGAGCGGTTGATGAACATCAATTACACCTCGACATTGTTGTTGACACAACTGGTCTACCAAGACATGAGGGAAAAAAGGCAAGGAACTATCGTCAATCTTGCATCGCTGTCGGGGCTGCGCGGAACAGCAGGAAACACCGCTTATGCAGCAAGCAAATTTGCGGTAGTTGGCTGGACCCAATCGATGGCACTCGAAGCGATCGAGTACGGCGTGCGTGTCAATGCCGTTTGCCCGGGTTATGTAGATACCGAAATGGCACGGGCGAGCATAAGACGAAAAGCCGACAATCAAGGGATTTCCTATGGGCAGGCGTTGGAACAAGCGACAGCAAGCATTCCGTCCAAGCGCTTGTCGACGCCACAGGAAGTCGCGAACACGATTGCCTATTTGCTGACAGATGCGGCGCAAAATATCGTCGGCGAATCGGTGAAAATCTCAGGTGGCAGCGTCATGAGGTAAAAAAAGCTTTGGACAATGCGTCCAAAGCTTTTTTTCATCGTTCAATATACTCGAGGCCATTTTCTTCAATGACGGTGTCTGAGATGCGCAGTTGGTCAACGGCTTCTGTGATGTATGGCTCACAAGACGCGCTGTCGATTTGTTCACCGCTATCGATTGAGTAGCAAGTTCCGGTTCCGGTGGCCGTCGTCAGATCCGGCTCATAATAAACATCGCCTTTTCGGAATGAGCCATCGCGGAATACGATAATATTCTCGGTTTCAGACAGCAGGGATCGGCCAAGCATGAATCCTTGGTCAATGCCTGCAAGTTCTAAAATGGTCGGTGCCAAGTCGACTTGGCCACCGGCAACAGCCATTTCCCGGCCTTGTTCAAGACCTGGGGGCTTGATCCATAACGGGACCGTCCGGAATAATTCGAACAGTTCGGTCGTTGAACGAACTTCGAGCTGTTCCGCCATTTCCCCGCCGGCTTCGGTCAATCCGCTGTCATGGTCACCATAAAAAATGACCAGTGCATCGTCCCACATATTTTGCGCTTTCAATTCGCCGACAAACGTCTCAACAGCGCCATCGACATAATGGACGGTATGGTAATAACCGCGCACCAATTCATCTTCATATCCGGGAAGCGCCAATTTCTTTTGGTTTTCCGGAATCGTATAGGGGATGTGGCTGCTTAATGCAATCATGAAAGCATAATACGGTTCTTGCAATTGCTGCATATGTTCGATGGAGGTCAGGAAGAAATCTTCATCGTTGATCGCCATGCCAATTTTCTCGGTATCCGGATAGTCTTGCTCACTGAAGAAATGGGAAAATCCAATATTGTCATAGACGGTGCTGCGGTTCCAGAACGTTGCGTCGTAAGCGTGCATCGCTGCAGTGTCATATCCGCCTTTTAGCAAGGCGTTCGGCAGTGGATCGAACGTGCTGTCAGGAAAGCGAGTATAGACAGAACCGGTGCGCAGTGGATACAGCGAGGTATTGATGGTGAATTCTGCATCTGACGTACGGCCTTCGTGGGTTTGGTGATGGAATGCTGGATAATAAAACATCTCTTGTTGTAATTGATTGAGGAACGGCGTAACTTCTTCGCCGCCGATTTCTTGGCCGATAACCGAAGTTTGAAGCGATTCCAACTGGACGAGGATGATGTTCGGCTGATCTCCGTCGTTCGTTTCTCCGATGGAAGCGGCTGCTTCTTGCACTAGCGCTTGGTCTTGAGCGGATGGTTCGGAAGTGCGGAAGATCGACACGACTCCTTTGGCAAGGTCAAAGCCGTGATAGCCCCAAAAGCCGAGCTCGTAATACTCACGCATATTGTTGACGGCGTCTCCTGAAATCCAACGGTCACCTTTAACGAAACTCGACAGAAGCGGAGCGGCAAACAGCATTAAGCCTGCCGTGAAAATGACGGCAGCCAATTTGGGGCTTTTTGTCTGCTGTGCGTTTGGCTGGCGCTTGCGGAGAAACAGGACGAATGCCAGAAACAGCAAGAAGTCGGCAAAAAAGAAAAAGTCCGTTGGACGGATCAAGCTCATAAAGCCGCCGCCTACATCATTCATCTGTGTCATGGAAGGAACCAATTGCACCGACAATAAATTACCGAAATACCGATAATACCAGACGTCTGAAATGAGCAGGCTGCTATGGAGCGCCAAAAGCCCCAGTAAGATCCAATGCCGTTTGCGTGCACTGATCAGTAATGTCCAACTAGACAATACGAGCGCCCCTGATAAGCTGACGATAAAAAAGCTGAAGCTGAATGACGTATCCGTGTACAAACTGAACAGGTATAATTTGCTAGCCGAAAAGGCTAAGTAAACCCAGTAGTCGATTGTTTTCATTGTAAATTCTCCTTTTATGCATTCAGGCAAGCCCTTTTCTATTTACTACCTGTAAAAGGAGGAGGGAAAACATCGACAACGAAACAAAAGCCCGGAACAAGCCCAGGCTTTTGTTTCGTTCTGATTTTATACAAACTTTCCGCTATCTATATATAAGATGTGTTCAACTGATTTGTGTACCATACAAAAACCATGGAGAAGATAGTTCAAATGGATGGCCTTCCGGTAATTGGCTTACTTGTTCATGGGTCAAGTCAATCCAGACAAAGGCCCCTTCTTGCGACTGTGCGCGAATCGCTTCTAAAGGTGCTCTCAAAGTTTCCCACAAGCCTGGCTGCTCATGAAGGTCATCCCACGGATAAAGTGTATGGAGGTAATCATATTTTTTTACATCAGGTTTAGTGATCACGATACGGTCCTGCGCCGGATTCTCGAAAAAATCCCATCCGGACAGATGGCTTTCTGAAAACAATTCGGGCGTTGCCGGGAATGGGTAATAGCACTCGAATGGAAAAATCCGGCCAGGACGAATGTATACCTCTTGCAGCCACCGCATCTTTTCTTCTACGCTCTCTATTTTGCGCCAAGGGGCTGCCCCGGATTCCAATCCTTGTACATGTGCAGCAGTTGCGGCCACTAGCGAAGAATGTTTGGCCAAACCAATGTTTTCTAGTACACGCTGTGCTGGAATGTTGATTTCCTCGGTGTTGGCACCGATAAAGCGAATGCCGTCATGTTCAAGCGCCGCGTTGCGGACATGATCCATTAATTGTGTAGATAAATTCAATCCGCGGTAACGCAGATCGCTGCGCATCCGGCCGAGCATCACATAGCTGCCCGAAAAAACCGTGTACCCGCCAATGCTGGCCAACTGGCCGTCATGGAACAAGCCAAACAAGCGGTTATGGCCGTTGGAAATCCGGTCAAAAACGCGGATTACGTAATCGTCATCAATGCCTGTTTGCATGGATTGCAGGGCATGCAGGTCCTCGCTGCTAAGTTGGCGAATCGTTTGTTTCATTTAGTCGTCACTCCTTTGAAAATCATCCTTGTCATTTATTTTAGGGCATGAAATACATTTGCACAAAATTTGAAGAACGCTGTCCGTTAAAGTTGAACATTCTCCTTTGAACAACAGAAGCTGGAGCAGCGGTGGAAATGCGTCTAGCCAAGGGTGGAACATTCAAAAAATGGAGCACCGCCTTAAGCCGGGAAATTCATTTGCGGTCATCGGCAGGGGATTGGCAAGGGCGCGGCGAACTATTCGGAACACCCGCAGATTTTGTTGATGAGGCCAGACTGGGATTATCCGTTTTGCAGATAAAGTAAAAGGGGGAAAGACAGTGGAAAATTGGAAGGCGATTGAACTGGTCAAAGATTTTTTATTCGGGCTTGGGCTGTATGCATTGATTACGCTGTTCGGAGTTTTGGTATCGATGCTATTCGGAGGCAATACGGATAATCTTTTGTTAAATGATGACGTGAGAGGCGAGATGGCGGCACGTACGCTATTATGGATGGCAATACCGGCTTTTTTGTTGTCTTTAGGTTTGGCATGGATCAGAAGAATCCGGATGAAAAATGCAGCTTTGCGCATAAGCATCGTGTGGACCGGCTTGTTATTGGTTTTGTATTTGATCGCAGCATTAGGAAGCGGCATCTTCACGGTACTCATCGCTTCTGGATCATTTTATCTCTTTTTAGCCGCAGTATTTCTTGGACCGATCGTTTATTCGTTCATCAAAAAATTGCCTGCTTGGAAATAATCGCATAGTTTGTTCAGTGCCTATCGGAAAAAAATAGGCATTGGAAGAAAAAGATGGGCGTAGAAGCCTATCCTCGAATTGTCATCAATTGAGATTGCCGCAGCGCCATCCGATGAGGCGATTTGGGAAAGATGAAAGAAGATTTCCGCAAGCTGGCAGAAAGCGGAAAAGTGATTCGTGAATTCGGTGAAAGTTATTGGAGCGATGCATGCGGTGTTGTCCAAGACAAATACGGCGAACAGTAGCAATTCGACTACCGAAAAAGTGAATCATAACGAACACACCCCCACCGATTTACAGTGGGGGTGTGTTCGTTTCATGCCCTATGGCCGGTAAAAGATCAGCGATCATTGAAGACGCAAACACTCCGATACTTTCGGTTTCGAGCCCACCTACAAAGCTGTTGTAGAAGGTTATAACAAAATAAAACCCAAGAAACAACAAGGCTGTAACAATCAATAAAATGACAAACTTTCTCGTCATCCGAACTCCTCCTTTTTCAGCACCATATGTTCCGTGAGAAGAGGCAGGAAATCCATGGGAACCAGACTAGAAAAGCAATAAGTTCAAAAGAATCGTCAGTATGATCGATAAAATGATTGAAATGAGGATACTGCCCATACAGGACATGCGCATGTGAACTCCACCTTTCTTCCGACGCGCAATCGGACAATTCATTGGGGATATGGAGAAAGAATTTATGCCATGCGCTATATATTATTTACCCGTTAAAACGAATTGATTAAACGCTATTTTCACCATTCATTGAAGACTTTATGATGAGTTTTGAGAGAGAAATGTTCCATGAATTTGTCGAATTTTGTTGAGATATTCGAGTTTAGTAAAAAAAATGATGTTATTTTCCTCGTTTTTTGTTACAATCGTGTTACGAAAAGATGTCCGGAGGGTAACATGGCTAATTATAATCAGTTTTCAAACGGCAATCCGTTGGATGAATCAAAACGGATCGAGGCGGAAAAAAGCAGTGAAACAGGTGCTGAACCGCCGAATTCTCAATTTCCAAAACCAAATAGAAATTACCGGAAGCCCTGGCTGAAAGCCGGAGGCGGTGTTTTGTTGTTGTTCCTACTGTGGAATGTGTATTCATTTGCGAGCTATATCGCTCCGTGGAGTGAAGAATCTTCAAAAGCGAGTGCCGAACAGGATGAGATACAGCAATATATATTCCAAAGCGAAAAAAGCGAAGAAGCATTGAACGAAGCGAGCAATTCGCTTATCCGTCTCTACGACCATAATTCGTTGACAGATGTTCACATTGAAGAAATGTTTGCAAATTTAGCGAAGCTTGCAAAGCAATTGGATACAGACGATCCGCGTCTTGCGCAGTTGGAGTCTTACCACTTTGCCCAAATTGAGCTGGCACGGGAAATGACCCAAATCCTTCAGCAAGACCATATGGAAGAGGCTCATGACAAACTCGATGAAATCCTCGACCGCCAAAAAGAAAAAGCGGACGATAAAGCGGCAATCTTAATCACGCTTATGGAGCAGGAAGACATCACTTTTGAGCAAAAAGCAGATGGGTCCATCGCATACGAATGAATACTGCAAAAGCTTTCTTGAAACCTTAACGGGAATCGAGAAAGCTTTTTTAGTTGTACGCTATACTAACCCATTGTGACTAACATCATCAAGTTTGAAAATACTGTAAAAATAAGCTAAAAGCCCCGCAATGCATTCTGTAGAAAGCGGGTATCCAACAAACAGTACGATTTGATAAGGAGCGATAGAATGGATACTCGATCATATAAAGTAAAAGCCGGACAGCAAGTGAAGCTGGCGGATTGGCCGACAAGCGAAGATCATGGTTGGACCGAAGAACAGCTCGAAAAGCGTTTGAGCGAGACAATCGACAAGCTGAAAAAGTGGCATATACGTCTCCATGCGGAAGAGGAAAAGGGAATCGTCGTCGCTTTGCAGGCCATGGACGCGGCAGGCAAAGACGAAGCCATCACGTATTTGTTTTCCAATTTGACTGCGCAAGGCTTGAAGACGACGACGCTCGGAAAGCCTTCGGAAACCGAGCAAAAGCACGACTATCTTTGGCGATTGCACGACGCCATGCCGGAACGCGGACAGATTGGCATATTAAACCGATCGCATTACGAGGAAGTCCTCGCTCCGCGTGTCCATCATCAACTAGAGGAATCCCCACTGCCTGACCAGCTGATAGATCAGGAAGTCTGGGAGCGGCGCTATCGCCAAATCAATGAGTTTGAACGGTATATGGCCGAAAACGGATTTCCGTTCGTCAAGTTTTTCTTCAATATGTCCAAAGAAGAGCAGAAAAACCGCTTGCTCGAACGGATGAAAGACCCTGAGAAGAACTGGGAGTTTTCATTCAGCGACGTTGAAGAACGGGAGCATTGGGAAGACTACCAGGAAATCTTTTCGGATATGCTCGCAAAAACTTCGACCGAAGATGCACCGTGGTATATATTGCCCGCAGATGAGGAAGACTACTCGCGCTTGATCATCGCTCAAGTCATGGTCGAGCTGCTAGAAGAAATCCATCCACAGCTGCCGGAAATCAGCGGCGAGAAAAAAGACAAGTTGGACCAATATATCCGCAAACTCGAAGCGGAATGACAAACCCCCAGCAAATGCCCAATCGGCATTTGCTGGGGGTTTGCTCTGCTGTGTCATTGGAACAGCAGGTAATCATTTTCTGAAATGAATTCATAACTCAAGTCGATAAACAGGAAACACTCATCCGACAATGGATAGCTGAAGGATCGGATCATCTCGCCCGTTTCGATATCAGCGTATATATCAGATAGGCGCCCTTTATGAGATGCTTTCATTAGCATCATATTTTCCAGGAAATACGGGCGGAACGCCCAGTGCGAGCCGACTTGGTCAGATTCTGCATTCCACTGGTCTTGTGTTTTCCGGAAGTTGGAAGAGACTTGTTCGCCGTCGCTATTGCATATGTAGATGCGAAAACTTTCGGCATCGAATAAATCCAGTACGTTTTGGATAAAGCGGTCTGCTTCATCCGGACTATGCCATTTCGGCATCAGCCGTTTGAGCTTTTCTTCGGAGCGAGCCGTATAGGCCAGGCGCTCTGAAACCATCGCTTTTTCACGATGTACGAATTCCTTTACTTTGTCGCCGATATGGATCGATAAAGATGCGGTCGACAATAAACTTGGGTCTGGATGCGCCAAATAAAAGCCTTGATAATAATGGCCGCCATGTTTCCAGGCGAAATACAATTGGTGGTTGTCTTCGATGTATTCATATAGAAGCTTCGCACCGATGCGGTGTGCAAGCATCGAGATGGAATGGATGATGTCCTGGAACGCATCCGGCTGGTGGTGGCGGCTGATGCTCATATCGATTTTCAGGATATGCGGGCGCAATTGGCGGATGCGGTCGATATTGGAGCTTTTGGCGCCGACATGATCGACGGCGATTTGAATGCCGAAGGTTTTGAAATACAAGAGCAAATGATTCAATGTATCGAAATCATCGTTAAAATCATGTTCCGTAATTTCCAGTACGATACGCTCAAGCGGGAATCCTCGTTTATTGTATTCAAGCAATATTTTCAGGAAATCTTCCCCGTCCGCCGCCATCAATTGGCGGGCATTGCGGTTGATGAACAATAAACAACTGTTGCCGGTTTCGAGCAAACGATTTAGTGCCATCTCCAACAGGTGTTGATCGACTTCTGTTTTATATTCATCCGGCACTTCAGGGTCATTGAAAAAACTCCCGAGCGATTTGAGCTCGCCTTCTTGCTCATAACGGCCGAGCAATTCGTAACCGATGACCTCGTGTTTGACGGCGCTGACGATCGGTTGAAAAGCCGGTACTACTTTATCCATATTATCGATAATGTCTAACGGGTCCATTTCATCTCTCCTTGTCGTGCACTGTCTAATACCATTTTAGTCTTAATGTTTTCAGCATTCAAATAATGATTTGAATTCATCTCCAAAGAGTCGAATATTCCGTGAATGAGCGAAAGCGGGAAAGTCGGCCAAAGGTACTTGCTTTCTAAAGCAGGCATCCCCTATAATGTGAGGCGCTGCCTTGTTTTATTATCTAGCTAAATGACTTAAGGTGGGAAATGTTAAAATGAATGGAGAACGTTGAAATGGATAAACTTTACCGCCTCGGAGCGATTTTCGTCGCTTCTATTATTATGGGTGTTGCTTTTAATATGTTTTTGCTGCCTCACGAAATCCTATCGGGAGGAATTACCGGAATCGCGATGATTTTCGGCTTGCTGACACCGATCAACTCAGGGATCTGGCTGATTTTATTGAACTTGCCGATTTTAATTATCGGTTGGATGAAACTCGGCAAAACCTTTATTGCCAATAGCATTTTCTCGGTCGCCGTCACGTCTGTTTCGATGTTGTACATCCCGATTGTCCAAGTGACAGCAGATGCCTTATTGTCTTCTGTCTTCGGCGGTGTCATCATCGGAGCGGCAGTCGGCATCATCATCCGCTTTTATGGCTCGACAGGTGGATTTGACGTCATTGGGTTATTGTTGACGATGAAGCGTGATATTCCGCTTGGCTTTCTAGTCTTTGTATTGAACTCAGGGGTTGTCTTTATTTCTGGATTCATCTTCTCTTGGGAACTGGCGATGTACACAATGGCTTCGATATACATTACGGGAATTGTCGTCGACCGCATCCACACGCGCCATATTAAGCTGAGCTTGATGGTCGTTACGGCAAATGGCGACGAAGTGAAGAAAAAACTATTGGCCAATTTATATCGCGGCATTACGGTCACCGACGGGGAAGGTGCTTATTCCGGAACGAAAGTGAAAATACTGCACAGCGTCATCACGCGCTATGAGCTGGCGTTTGTGCGGCCGTTGATCAAGGAAATCGATCCGAACGCGTTTGTCAGCATAACCGAAACGATGGAAGTTGTCGGGAATTTCCGGCGAGACGATAATTATAAGAAAAACCCAATGTAACTTAAAAAAGCCGCCCCGAAAAACCTCGGGGACGGCTTTTTTTACTGTGCTTCTTCTACAAATACGCGGTAAATAACTTCATCGCTTGCCTGGAGATTTGAACTGCAAAAGATTTCCCGGTACGTGTCTGTACGGCGTTTCCAGCCATTCTCCAATAAAAAATGCTCGATAGCTTCAGATGCCATTTGCCGTTTTTGGGGCTTATTTGGCACGCGCACTTGGACGGAAAGCCCATCTTCGAATTCTTCGAATGCGACTTCCGGGAGGTGGGGCAAGTTTTTTTCACTGTAGAGAAGCCTAAACGCGCGGCAAATGACTTCATTGTCGATAAAATTAGGCTGGCGGATCATCCACGAACTGTTGTCGGCAAGACCACCGGTTGATGTGCTTGAATGGATGAGCCGTTCTAAAGGATAAACGCAGTAGTCGGTGAAACCCGGCGGCGAATAGCCGCTGTCTGGCATACGCTTAACGGCTTCAGACAAGGCGATGAGCGTTTCAATGCGCTCTGCTGTGCTGCTCTCCTCTCGGGTTGACGCTCCGTCAATGATAAAGTAGGACTGCTTCGGTACGTGAATCACCTGCGGGGAATCGGGCGGAGCATATAATTTCTGCTCATCTTCTTTCCAATTATGCATCATCAACTCTCCCTTACTCGTGGAATTCCAGTTCAGGCATCCATGTCTTCATATGGGTTTTCGTATTTTCATTCCATTCTTCATTCACGTCTTTTAACAACACCACTTTAAAATCACGGTAGTCGGCACTATAAGTGAAGGTGGGTGTAAAGCGCGGATTGCCAATCGTCACGGTCGATCCTTCAGCCGTTTCAGTAAGTTCGGCTTCCACATGGACGATGCCGCCGATTTGCCGTTCAACGCCTTGTTGCCCAGACAGGAAATTGCCGAGTGAATAAATGACGAAGCTGCGCCGCCCATCGCTCGACTCAATCCATGCAGGAGGCTGCAGCACATGCGGATGGTGGCCAAGAATGATATCCGCCCCATGTTCCGCAGCGAAATGAGCTAGTTCGATTTGTTCGAGCGAAGGCATCGCTTCATATTCGACGCCGAAATGTAAACTGACGACCGCGACATCGGACTGTTGTGTCGCCCGGGCAAGATCACTCTTGATCAAGTCCAGATCGATCCGATCTACGAGATAAGACCTGCCGCTTGGCGTCGGCACGCCATTGGTGGCATACGTATACGACAAGAAAGAGAATGTAATGCCGTTGCGTTCGATGGTCGGCACTTCCAAACGCTGCTGTTCGGACATGGCAGAGCCGGACGTAACGATATCAAGTGAGTCCCAATGCGCATGTGCGTTTTCGATTGCCCGGATACCCCGGTCAAGTGTATGGTTGTTCGACATCGAGACTGTGTCGATGCCTGCTTGTTTCATGGCATCGCCGACTTCATAAGGGCTGTTGAAGGAAGGGTAAGTTGAAACCCCGATTTCCGAGCCGCCGATAATGCTCTCTGAGTTCGCGAATGTGATATCCGATTGTGACAAAAAGCTTTCGACCGGTTGAAACATCGGATAGAAATCATAACCTGTTGCGGTTTTGGCATCTTCGTAGACAGTGCCATGGATGAGCACATCGCCGACGGCCGACAAAGTGGCTTGTTGTGTCCTGGTAAGGCGTCCAGGAGCGGTGGCTGATGCCGTGATGCGTTCAGTAAATTCCGGAGACGGCACTGTTTCTTGTACCGGTTCTACCGGCATGCAAGCAGTTAATGACACGGAAGCTGCAAATGCAAACAAACATAGTTTACGGAGCATGCGGATCGATTCCTTTCAGCCGACAAACGGTCGTGCATCCAGTTTGTCATATTCTTGTCATGATTGATTTTAGAATACTATAGCCGTGAGAAAATAACTATATTTATTTTATTTTCCTGTGAGAAATATCCTGTCTGGTTTCTATCGGGAAATTAGTTTACATAATGATAAAGAAATAAATGATGACCATGATAATCATCATCGAAAGCATCGTTGAAATCATGCGGATGCGCAAATTAGAGGAATAAAAAGTTTCCTGGATGATCTGCTGGCGCTTTTCACGGTAAGTCCGTGTGGCGGTAAAAATGATGACGAGCCCGAAAACGCAGGAGAAGATGCCGAGAAAAACGGTAAATAAATCGACAAATGGATTGCGGACGATGCCCATCGTAAAATGCAGGCTCGTCGCGAGAAATCCGACCCCAACAATGGAAATCGCCGTGCGGATCCAAGCGAGGTATGTGCGTTCGTTCGCTAAATGCTGCTGAGTGTAGACCAGTTGATTTTTTTCTTTCCGGTATGATTGCCGTGACAAATTCTGGACCTCCTTTTTGCCAAATGGCTAGTACTTTTCTATATAGTTTACCCAAAATCGGCGCAAGCTAATAGAATTGCGGAGAAAAGGGCTAAACACCAACAAAATCAGGGTATACATAAATCATTACATGTAAATGGGGAATTTTAATGGAATTATTGCTGACAATAATGGTCTTGTTGGTCGCTTTGCTCGTCTCTAATGTGGTGAGCCATTATGTGCCCCAAGTGCCGACAGCGCTCATTCAAGTAGCGCTTGGCATCATCATCGTGCTGGTGTTTGAGGATTTCACCTTCCAGCTCGAAGCAGAATGGTTTTTACTGCTGTTCATTGCGCCGCTTTTGTTCAATGATGGCCGGCATTTTCCGCGTGAGGAATTATGGCGCATGCGCGGCCCGATTTTTGGCAATGCCGTCATACTGGTCTTATTGACGACGGCAATTGGCGGCTATTTTATCCACTGGCTGATTGAAGACATCCCGCTTGCGGCAGCCTTTGCACTCGCTGCAATTTTGTCGCCGACAGACCCGGTCGCGGTGAATGGCATTTCCCAGCGCATCCGGATTCCGCCGAATGTCTTGAGTTTAGTGCGCGGGGAATCGTTGATCAATGACGCATCCGGCCTTGTCGCGTTTAATTATGCGGTGGCTGCTGTGGTCACCGGATCATTTTCGCTCTACGCGGCCTTTTTTAATTTCTCTTATAAATTTTTAGCAGGGGCATTCATTGGCATCGCCTTGGCGTTAGTATTTGTCGGGATTCGCCTCCTGTTCCGCAAGCAAGGCATTAATGATGTGACATTCCACTCTTTGCTGCAGATCATGACGCCTTTTGTCATCTTTGTCATTGCAGAGGAGTTCTTGGGGGCATCCGGCGTTATCGCAGTCGTTGTAGGCGGCATCGTCCATGCGCTGGTGCAGGAGGAAACCGAAGCGCTTGTGGCGGAAGAACAGATGCTGACGGAAAACATTTGGACAATCATCACATTCATCTTGAACGGCAT
Organism: Planococcus dechangensis; assembly: GCF_042654465.1. Taxonomy (NCBI): domain Bacteria; kingdom Bacillati; phylum Bacillota; class Bacilli; order Caryophanales; family Caryophanaceae; genus Planococcus; species Planococcus dechangensis. The sequence goes on from NZ_JBHSGL010000015.1 coordinate 351,093, forward strand.
TATCTTTTTACTGCTCGGACTGAATGTGCCTGGGGCCATGAGCGGCGCGTTGGAAAATCCGAATACGGACGAAGGCGTGTTGTTGTCATATGTTGTAGCCATTACCGCCATGTTGCTCGGCATCCGTTTCGTATGGGCGTATTTGTTTTCCCAATACGAGTACCGTTTCGGTAAAATGGCAGATTCAGCCAAACCTAGCTTAAAGCTCACCTTGTTCGTCAGTTTGACGGGCGTGCGCGGAACGGTGACGATGGTCGGGATTTTGTCTTTGCCGTTGGTCATTGACGGGGGCTTTAGTTTCCCGCAACGCCCTTTATTGTTGTTTCTCGCTGCAGGGACCATTTTGTTGACGCTGTTGCTTGCTACTGTCTTCCTGCCGCTTCTCAGCAAAGGAAAAATGGCCGGCAGCGAAGAAGGCGGCAATATCGATTTGGAAGAAGCGAGGCGTCGCATATTGCTTGCTTCGATTGCCCGTATTAAAGCCGAAATGAATGAAACCAATGAAACGGCGGCTTATGAACTGATGGATGAATACCGTTTGCGGTTCCAGCAAGTGCAGCCCGAAGGCGAAGAAGCAAAAGAAGCGAATAAAAAGTATCAGCGGCGCATGAAGGAAGTGCGATTGCGTGCTTTGAGAGCCGAAAGGCGCTATATCCAAAGGCTTAAAAAAACACAAGGGATGGACCGCGAAGTGTATGCCGCATTCGAGCATTCGCTTGACCGCCGCGAGGAAGCGATTGCGCACAACGCACGGTCGACGCTGCTGTATTTGCAAGGGAAATTGATCCGCGCATGGCGCCGTTTCCGCGGGGAGAATTGGCAAGAAGAAGAAATTCGTTTGGTTGAATACCAAGTCGGCCGCGAGGTGCAATTAAATGCGCTCGAGGCGGCAGTCGAGGACATGAAAGCGCACTACCAAAAAGCATCCCGCAAAGATGTGGTGGATGCGGTCATGACCGACTACCGAAAAATGATCAGCCGTCTCCGGAAACCTGAAACGCTCTACGATGAGCGTTACGAGATGCAAAAAGAAGAGTTGCGCATCAATGTCATGGATATGGGGCGTGCGAAAATCTATGATATGTATGATGCAGGGGAAATTACACGACATCAGGCAAAAGAACTGCGCAAATACATCAATTACATCGAAAGCGTCACGCTTTACGATCCGACAGAGTAAAAAGCAGAAGCATTAGCTTCTGCTTTTTTCAGGCTGTCGAGAAAGTGATGAAGTCGTATTTTCCGAAGCTTATCGCTCGCTTTCCGCGGGCGGGAATCGAGCCTCCTCCCTCGCTAGGAAACCCGTGTGCTCCCACATCTGCGTAGCAGATGCGTCGCAAATGAATGTGCTCAGCGTAGCTTCGTACATTCATTCACTGTGGGGTCTCTCAAACCCGCTAATCCCGCAGGAAAGATAAGGTCGAACTACGTGAGAACTTATCTTTGCGAAGTAATGCGCAGCATTATTGAGCAGAAGGGGTTACGAGCAAACGCTTCTCCAAATACTTAGATAGATCATTGATTTTTGATGCAAAATAGCGACTACTATTTTTATATGTTCAGCGGATTATAGACTTCTTCAACACTCTGTAAAAAACAGAAGCATTAGCTTCTGCTTTTTTTGTTTGGAGTATGTTGTGCTATTGCAATTGCCAGCCTTTAAAGAATCAGGAAAAACGAACGAAAATGAATTTTTATGTTGAAACGTCCGTTAAAAAGAGTAAACTGGTTTTATGGATTGGCAATCTAACAAATAATTGCTGTCAGTTCCGAAGAAAGAGGAGGGGGAACGATGAAGGAAGTAAAGTTGAAGCACGTCGTCAAGGACTGGCGTTTGCATGCGGTAGCATTTATTTTGGTCGCTATAACCGAAGCAATCGGCCAGTTCAGCATTACAGTAGGGCCGGGTGTCATTTTATTATTACCGATGTTGTATGCATTCTTTCTCGGCTTGCTGCTGTATTTTACGCCAGTCATTTCCGAAAAGAACGCAAAACACGCAGAACCGCTTATTGTTCTAGGCGTAACCTTGCTGATTGCAAAAATCGGTGTGACGATCGGCCCGCAAATCGAAGCGATCATCGCGGCTGGACCGGCGCTTCTATTGCAGGAGCTTGGCAATTTAGGAACCATTTTTATCGCACTGCCGCTCGCAGTATTGCTCGGTTTCCGTAGAGAGAGCATCGGCATGACGCATTCGATTGCGCGAGAACCGAACGTCGGCTTGATCGTCAATAAATTTGGTTTTTCTTCACCTGAAGGCCGGGGGGTTATGGCCATCTACATATTCGGTACGGTGTTTGGCGCAGTTTTTCTCGGATTGATTGCCGGTTTGCTTGCAACTTCTACGCCTTTGCATCCTTTGTCGTTCGCGATGGCATCAGGTGTCGGCTCGGGTTCGATGATGGCAGCCGCGAGTGGTTCTTTGATCGGCGCGTATCCCGAACTTGAAGATCAGATCGTCGCATTTGCCGGAGCGAGCAATTTGCTGTCGCTGTCGACCGGCCTGTATTTCAGTATTTTTATCGGCTTGCCGTTAACAGAAAAACTGTATAGTATCATGATGCGCAGAACACAGCGGAAAGCGGCTACAGGAGGTGGGCCGAATGCTTAAAAGCATAATGGAATGGACATGGGTATTGGCTATATTCGGTGCTGCTGCTTTAATCGGAAATTGGTTCGGCATGGATGTGCTGCCATGGCAGGCACTTCCGGGTATGCTCGTATTGATTGCCGTAAGTTTGGTCGGGCTGATGCTTGAAAAGGCTTTGCCGTTTCGCATGCCGGCGGTCGGTTATATCGGCGTTATGGCGATTATCATTTCCTTGCCGTGGTTTCCAGGCTCGGAATACGTGGTTGCCTGGACAAGTGAAATTGGTATACTGGCGCTAGCGACGCCGATCCTCGCGTATGCCGGCATTTCAGTCGGTTCGAACTGGGCGGATTTTCGCAAGCTCGGATTCCGCAGCTTTATTGTCGCGATTGCCGTCTTTCTCGGTACCTTTCTCGGTTCAGCGCTTATCGCGGAAGTCATTTTACGATGGCAAGGCATTATTTAATTCAAACAATCCCCGCAGCATTATGCTGCGGGGATTGTTTTTTGGGCAAAAGAAAGGGCCTGGTGCAGTTTCCTGCTCCGGGCCGTCAAAAACTTTGGGGTGAAGGGGGAAGCTCAGTTTAGCGCTTCTTTTTAACTGTTACCACGTTTTTGCTGATTCTAAACATTTTTTAATAATAAAGCGAGATATAAATGAACAGCTTGTAGAAAATCGGCTGGGTTCAGCCCGGTTTTTTCTTCTATTTTTTTAAGGCGGTAGCTGAGTGTATGGCGGTGGATGTTGAGCCGATCGGCGGCTTCCGAAGCCGAGCAGTTCGATTCGAAAAACGCATTCAATGTCCTGCACAGCTCTTCAGATAGCGAATCGAGTATGCGGCTGTGAAAATGATCCAGTTCGGCTTGAGGATTGTTTTTCAATAAGGCGATCAATTCCACATCTTCAAAATGGACTAATCGCTGCGCCGGTTTTCCGAATGTCAGCGCACTTGCAGCGGTAGCGGCTGAGCGAGAAATTGCGTCAATCGTTTGCGCGGGCAATCCGACGCCGATGCGCGCAGCAGGGCATTGGATGATCCGGAACAAATCAAGCATGAGGCTGTCTTCGCGCAGATCACCGGCGCCCGTCACAACAATAAATAATTCGTTCAGCCGGGAATAACCGAGCATGACACAGTCGTGATGAAAAAAATCCTCGAGTCGCTCAAGTAGGCGGATATCAGGTGATGGCGTCTCGCTGAGTTCAATCAGCAAAACAGTATAAGGTGCCTTATGTTCCATTCCGAGTAAGGCGAAACGTTCTTTAGCAAAACGGGAAAGCGGTTGTCCGCTTGCGAGTTCTTCATAAACGAGCTCATTTGTCTTGCGCATCCATTCGGTATGGCTGGTGATCAGCGATTGGTGAACCATCATCTCGGTCGTCAATTGGACAAGCTTGGCGATTTCTGCAAGCTCGTCGGGGTTTCCGCTAATACCGATGACACCGACCAACTCTTCTTCGAACATGATCGGCAAATTGATACCGGGCTTGACTCCACCGAACGTCGTGGTGTCGTGGTCATGAATGGTCAGTGCGCATCCTGTCTCCGCAACGCGCGCAGCGCCTTCATGAATACGGTCGATGCGCTCAGTTTCACCGGAAGCCAAGATGAGGCCGTTTGTATCCATCACGTTCAAATTACGGTTCAAGCGCTTGGAAGTTTGTGCGACAATTTCTTCGGCCATTTGTTTACTGATCATCTTTTCGCCTCCTTGTATAAAAATTCTGATTATTATCAACGAAAATATGTACTTTCAGTATAATGCATGTGCGAACCGTCAGCATTATAATTTTTGTAAGCGTTTACGCAAAAGGAGGGGTCATGATGAACATCATCGTAGCGCCGGATTCATTCAAAGGCAGCATCTCCGCGCAAGCAGCGGCACAAGCGATGAAGCAAGGCATTTTGGATGCAGTGCCAAAAGCGCATGTATTGGAGTTGCCGCTCGCAGACGGCGGTGAAGGCACCATGGAGAACTTGGTCACAGCTACAGGAGGCCGCATCACTCATAAACAAGTGACTGGGCCGCTGGGGAATCCGGTCAAAGCAGGTTACGGAATTCTTGGCGACGGGAAAACCTGTGTCATTGAAATTGCACAAGCTTCAGGGCTTCCGCTTATTCGACCGGTTGACCGCAATCCGGAAATCGCTTCAACTGAAGGAACCGGTGAATTGATTCGCCACGCGCTGGATGACGGCCTACGGGAATTCATCATTGGCCTCGGCGGCAGTGCAACAAATGACGGCGGTACCGGTATGCTGCGCGCGCTCGGTATGAAGTTTTTGGATGTGCAAGGTAAGCCTGTGAAAGCGGGCGGCGGCGATTTGAACCGGCTGGCAGAAATTGATGCGTCCGAGTTCGACCAACGCATTCAAGCTTGTCGATTTTTAATTGCGAGCGATGTAGACAATCCATTGATTGGCCTAAATGGAGCCTCGCATGTTTTCGGTCCGCAAAAAGGGGCGGCAAAAGACGTGGCCAGTCGTCTGGATGATAATTTGCGTCATTATGCCGATGCGGTCGAAAAACTGACGGGCACAGTGCTGCACGATTATCCGGGAGCGGGTGCGGCAGGCGGTGCGGGAGGGGCGTTTTTGGCGTTTTTCCCTACGCAGATACGCCGGGGAATCGACGTGGTGCTAGAAGCTTCAGGTTTTTTGGAGCATGTGAAAGACTGCGATATGGTTTTGACAGGGGAAGGGAAATCGGATTTGCAGACTTTATCCGGCAAAACGCCTTTTGGGGTAGCGGAAGTTTCTGCACAATTCGACAAGCCTGTTCTTCTCATCTCAGGCATCATCGCTGAAGATAGCCGCGACGCATTAGAGGAGCATTTTACGGAAGTTCATGCGGTCGTAGGGCCATCCGTGAGTCAAAAACAGTCGTTCTTGGATCCTGAAAAATACTTGCGCAAAAAAACGAAACAAGTCGTTGCTGCTTATCTGAAAACACAATAAAAGGGGTGTAAGCTATGTTATTTTTCATTATTGCATTGAGTGTCGTGCTTGTTGTCATACTGACAGCTGTATTAAAAGTCCATCCGTTTTTGTCGCTGTTGTTCGGTGCATTCTTTATCGGTATCGCATCCGGCATGCCGCTTGCGGATGTAGTGGCAAGTGTCAATGAAGGATTCGGCGGCTTGATGGCCGGCATCGGGCTGGTTATTGTCTTCGGGACAATCATCGGCGTCATCTTGGAGAAATCCGGTGCCGCTTACCGAATGGCAGAAGTCGTGCTGCGGTTTATCGGTGAAAAGCGTCCGCAGCTGGCGATGTCGATCATCGGTTTTATCGTGTCAATCCCGGTTTTTTGTGATTCCGGATTTGTTATTTTATCGAGTTTGAAAAAAGCGCTGGCGAAGCGTGCAAAAGTGGCGATTGCGTCCATGTCCGTGGCACTTGCGACCGGCTTGTACGCAACGCACACTTTAGTGCCGCCAACGCCTGGTCCAATCGCCGCTGCCGGAAATATCGGAGCGGAAGCATATCTCGGCACGATCATTTTGATCGGTTTTGTCGTAGCGATTCCGGCGGTTGCGGTTGGGTATTTATGGGCAGTAAAATTCGCATCGAAAATCCAGGTGCCTGAAGATACCGAAAAAGGCGGTTTGAATTATGAAGAAATCGTTGCCTCATTCGGCAAGATGCCATCGACGTTCAATGCATTCCTGCCGATTTTGTTGCCGATTGTCTTAATCGCAGCCGGCTCGATTGCGAATCTGGCAGGTGATGGCGGAACCATAGCGAGCTTCCTGAGCTTTCTAGGAGCGCCGACCGTAGCGCTTCTTGCAGGTGTATTGGCGGCATTGTTGCTGCTTCCGGATTACTCCGAGAAAACTTTATCCGGATGGATCGGTGAAGGGCTGGTCGCAGCAGCACCGATTCTTCTCATCACGGGTGCCGGCGGTGCATTTGGTCGCGTCATCGCCAATTCGGGTGTGGCAGAACTGATCACAGCGATGGATTTCGGGGATTTTGCGACCGGTTCCTTGTTCCTGCTCATTCCGTTCCTCATTGCAGCGGCTTTGAAAACGGCGCAAGGTTCGTCGACTGCGGCTTTGGTCATCACGTCGACTTTAGTGGCTCCGCTGCTGCCAACCTTGGGCATTGAAGGCGCGATTCCTTTGGCGCTCGTCGTCATGGCAATCGGCGCAGGGGCAATGACGGTCAGCCACGTTAATGACAGTTTTTTCTGGGTCGTTAAAGAATTCAGCGGCATGACCATTACTGATGCGTATAAAGCACAGACGGTAGCCACTTTGTTGCAAGGAGTGACGACAATTACTGTTACCATGCTCTTATGGTTTCTGCTTGTCTAAGATATCCACCATCCGGCGTTTGCCGGATGGTTTTTTCTTTTTGCACTTTTCTTTTTTTCAGGTGTAGGAAATTGCCAAAAGGGGTACAAAACTATAACTGCTTAGCACCGGCATACTTGCACATCCGTACGAAACGAAAAGGGGGGATTTTTATGCTCACGCTCAACACCCGCAGCAACCTTCGGAAAGAAACACGCAGTCTATACTCGGATATGATGGCTTATTATCAAAACCTGTCAGTTGGCCACGAAGCGGAAACAAGCGATTTGCAGCGCATGATGCGAAATTTGAACAGGTTAACACCAGCTTCTACTGCAGAGCATCTCGAGGCCATCCGTTTTCTGGATTATTTCCTGGCGACCCATCTTGGGCAACTTGATCCCGCCTATGAAATGGAGCGGATGGAGCTATTGAACCGTGCCAACCGCTTTACAGCGCGTGAATCGAGAAAGCGCCGCGCGCTCCGGAAATGGCGCCGCGAATATGAAGACAGCAGCGAACAAGCTGTTTAAAAAAAGAAGGCCGGCGACGGCCTTCTTTTTATTGCCTAAATTTAGAACTCAATAGTGACACGAAACACGCTATAATGAATTTGCTCATATCAATATGAATGGAGGCCGGACGATGGCTAGTGAAAAGAGGCAAGCGCTGAACGGTTCGCTTGAAGAGTACATCGAATCCCCTGAAAAGCTTCAGGGATTATATAAACGGACTCTTTGGATTGTCATGCTATCACAAATATTCGGTGGAGCGGGCTTAGCTGCAGGCATTACAGTCGGCGCATTGCTTGCGCGCGACATGCTTGGGACCGATAGTTACGCCGGGCTTCCGGTCTTTCTCTTTACGCTCGGTTCAGCAGGGGCTGCCCTTATTGTCGGGCGCCTGTCGCAGCGCTTCGGCCGCCGCACGGGTCTTGCAGCCGGATTTATAGCTGGCGGAATCGGCTCCTTTGGCGTCGTTTTTGCTGCCATTTGGGGCAATGTCTTTCTGTTGTTCCTGTCGCTGCTCATCTACGGCGCGGGAACGGCGACCAATTTGCAGGCGCGTTATGCGGGAACGGATCTTGCCACTGCAAAACAACGCGGCACGGCAATTAGCGTGGCGATGGTGGCGACGACATTCGGGGCATTCGCTGGACCGAATTTGGTCGGCGTCATGGGGAATTTTGCTGAGTCGATCGGAGTGCCTGCGCTTGCCGGGCCGTTCATTTTAGCGGGCGCGGCGTTTGTGCTGGCGGGAATCGTGCTGTTTACATTATTGCGCCCGGACCCTCTAGTCATCTCCCGTCTATTGAGCGAACGGCGCGAACTTGATCAAACTCAAGCGGCAGAAGATGAAGCGTCCTTACCCGCCATTAATAGCCGCGGCGTCTTTCTCGGTGCGACCGTCATGGTCATCACCCAAATTGTCATGGTTGCCATCATGACAATGACACCGGTCCATATGGGGCATCATGGCCACAGCTTGAATGCGATCGGTATGGTCATTGGCATCCATGTGGCCGCGATGTATTTGCCTTCATTGGTGACAGGCGTCTTAGTCGATAAGGTTGGGCGCGTTGCCATGGTCGTTGCGGCCGGTGTAACCTTGCTTGCCGCCGGGCTTGTCGCCGCGTTTTCGCCAGGCGACTCGCTGGCGGTATTGATTTTAGCTTTAGCGCTGCTCGGTCTCGGATGGAATTTCGGCTTGATCAGCGGTACGGCCTTGATTGTTGATTCTACCAAACCGAAAGCGCGGGCAAAAACACAAGGGACGGTCGATGTTTTGATTGCGCTTGCCGGAGCGACAGGAGGCGGCATGTCCGGCTTGGTCGTGGCCGGCACAAGCTTTGCGTTTTTATCGCTTGCCGGTGGTGTATTGTCATTATTGTTGGTGCCGGTCGTCATTTGGTTTTGGCGAAATCAGGCGACAGCCATCTCATAAGAAAATCACTGGAGCTCCTGGCTCTAGTGATTTTTTTGTTCTCATCAATTTCTAATGTTCTACTCAGCTTGCCTTCAGTTTGCACGGGTAGTCTATAGCTAGAACATAAACGGGAAAGGGTGTTATAAGATGAAGAAGATGACATTAAGTATGGCCGCGATATTATTTTTAGGAGCTTGCGGTACAGCGGAGCAGGCAACGGAGACTACTGAAACGACAGGCACTGCAACGAAAAGCGCTACGGAACAGCAAATTGCGTCAAATGCAACGAACGGTGATGATAGCATTTCCGGAGACGATTCGAGCGAACAGGATTCAGCTTCACAAGGCACGTCTGAAGTGGAAGATACAGCTTCACCGTCGAATGGCGAAACAACAACGATCCGCGAGTTCGATTTGGATCTGGAGTTTGGAAATGACCGCGACTGGGATTTTGATTATGATGAGGACGGTGAAGCACGCATCGAGCGTGATGGTTCAGAAAACCTTTCAGGAGAGGCGGCGCGCGATGAATTTACGCGTTTGTTCCAATCAGTCCAATTCACCACTGACCGCCCGTTAGAAGAAATTAAACGAGAAGTCTTAGAGGTTGTCGGGGCACAAGCATCCGATGTCCGGGACTTTGAACTGGATGTGAAATTCGAAACGAACGAGGAAATCGAAATCGACCATGATGCTAGAAATGCCAATAATTCGACAGAGGTAGATGAATTCTCTCTTGACCTTGAATTCGTTGGAGGCGGCGAAGCAAGCTATGAATACGAAAGCGATGAGCGCGAAGCGGAAATCGAGCGCCGGAACGGTTCTGAAATCGAGGACGGTCAGGCAGTAGAAGAAATGGAACGGCTGCTTGGCCAGATTTCCATCACCATGGACCGGTCCATCGATGACATGAAAGCGGAAGTACTGGAAGCTTTGTCGATCGATCCGGCGGAAGTGGAAGATTTTGATTTGGAGATCAGCTACCGCGGTGGTGAGGAAATCAAATTCGCGCATGACTTGAAGTAAGTTTGGAAGCCTTCTATTTATGAAGGCTTTTTTTCATGGCTGCTTTTTTCGAAGTGGCATTGGGCGGAAGTTGAACGAAGTTTGGATATTTTCCAATAAATCATCGCTTTTTCGTTTACACTGTAGAAAAAAGGAGGTGGACGACATGGTGATGATGCTGGCGATACTCGGTGGAATCGGACTATTCCTGCTGGGCATGCAAATGATGACGGGTGCTTTAAAGGAATTGGCTGGCGATTTTATCAAGGTGTGGATGAACCGTTTTGCAGGTGGTACGGGCCGCGCTATTTTCTCCGGAGCTCTCATCACCGCCATCATCCAGTCGTCCACCGCAGTTACGTTATTGACGATCGGTTTTGTCAGTGCCGGCTTGTTGAGTTTTGCGCAATCTGTCGGCGTCATTATGGGAGCTAATATCGGCAGTACGAGCACTGGTTGGCTCGTCTCGCTTATCGGTTTTAAAGTGGATCTGCAAAGCTGGGCTTTGCCGATTGTCGGCTTTGGTGTCTTGATGAAAACATTTCTACCGGAACGCATTAATGCCTATGGGTCGGTGCTCGCCGGATTCGGCCTGCTGTTTCTCGGTATCGGCGTGTTGCAGGAAGGAATGGCGGAATTGCAAAATGCCGTATCTTTTTCCGGGTTAACGAATATCTTTCTCCTCGTGTTCCTTGGCGCATTGATGACAATCATTATGCAGTCATCGAGTGCAGCGGTGGCGACGACCTTGACGGCGCTGTTTTCCGGTGTCATTGAATTCGAACAAGCAGCCTATTTGGTCATCGGGCAAAATGTGGGTACCACGCTCACTGCCATTCTCGCCGCAATCGGGGCAGGAACAGCTGCCAAACGGGCAGGGATGACGCATGTTTTGTTTAATGCGGGGACTGCAGTGATTGCTCTCATGCTTGCTCCTCAATTATTACAGGCGACAAGCGCCATCAGCCATCTGCTCTTCGAAGAGTTCGACGCTGCGTTCGGCATCGCAATTTTCCATACTTTGTTTAATGTTCTCGGCGTTTTGGTCTTTGCATTGTTAATTCGTCCGTTTATCCGTCTTATAGAAAAGTTGGTGCCCGAAAAAGGCAATCCGTTCGTCCAGCACTTGAATCCGCAAGTGGCCAGGCTTCCCGAAGTCGCGCTCGAAGCGGTTCATCAATCGATTCAAGCAATTTTGATCGAATTGGTGGAATCGATGCGTATGGTGCTGCGCGATGGGATTATCGACCGCAAGAACATCCACATATTGCGCGAGGCGGCTATGGAAATCCGGACTTTTCTCAATCAAATCCAGACGATGCCGCATGAGGCTTTTCAACGCCACGTGCAAATTCTTTATACGCTCGATCATGTCGACCGGCTGCTGCAAAAGCTCGAAGAACCGATTGCCCGCGAAGCCTATATGGTTCATCCTGGAATAGCGGGCAGATGGATGCCGCTATTCGATAAAGCACAAATGCAACTCGGCGAGGTCGAGCGTCTTCCGGAACTTGCACAGGAGTTCGGCAAAGCCTCCGAAGAGATGGCCCAGGAGCGCAAAGCCCGCCGCAATGAATATTATGTGCGGGCTGCCAGAAACGAGGCAGAACTCGCGACTGTGCTGAAAAAAGTCGACGCGCTGTTATGGCTCGACCGGCTCATCTACCAGGCGTGGCGGGCTATTGCCCGTTTGGAAAAAGCACAAAGGACATAATAAAACTCCCACCGATTTCGGTGGGAGTTTTATTGGTGTTAGTTTAAAAACTGCGTATCTGTCAATTCAGCAAAATCAGGCTGTTCTTTCAGGAACTTCAAATCAAACGATGCGTCGCCGAATGCTTGGATTTCAGCCCCGTCGATATCCGTGCTGAAGAACATATTGCTCCAAGCGCCGTCGATGACGGATTTCTCAAGCTTTTGGCCTGTGATGTCATCAATTGTCGAGATAACGATTTCTTTTGATTCTTCCGGATTGTCCGCGATATAAGCCGTTGCTTCTTCATGTGCGTCGACAATGCCTTGAACGACTTCCGGATCGGCGTCGATTAATTCACTGGACGTAACAAGGACAGAAGCCGGAAGTGTCGTGCCGAACGAAATTTCATCCGGTTCGATGATCACTTTGGCGCCGGTGTTTTGTGCGAGCACTGATGCCCACGGTTCAGGCGCAACTGCGACATCGATCTTGCCTGTTGCAAACATTGCTTCATACTGAGCCGGGTTACCGGTCTGGTGAATCATGTCGCCGCCGATGCGGTTGGAGGTGACATCATTTTCTTTCATATACGTTTCAAATTGCACATCGTGGGTGCAGCCGACGCGAGGCGTGATGAAGGTTTTGCCGTCCAAATCTTCAAATGACTCGATGCCGCTGCCTTGACGAGCCATGACAACTGTTCCGCCGCTAGCACCGCCTGCGATCATGCGGACATCAGCGCCGTTCGTGTAATTATTCATTGCCGGTCCAGGACCGACTAGTCCGCCGTCGATATCGCCGGTTTTCAGCGCCGTCATGAAGTCGGCGCCATCAGCGAATGTGACGTATTCAACATTGGTGCCTTCGGGCAAATTGCTTTCATAAAATGCTTGGTCTTTCGCGACCATCGCTGTAGCGTGGTCAAGGTTCGGGAAGTAGCCAAGGACGACGGTTTTCTCTGCATCGCCTTGTGCAGCATTAGAAGCACCGCAAGCTGACAAAAACCCGGTTGCGGCTAAAGTTGCTAAAAGTAATCCATATTTTTTCATGAATAATTTCCTCCTTATGTATGGTCTGTACTATAAAGATTAAGCTTCTAGTCCCCAACGTTTCAGGACATTTTTTTCGATGCGCTGGAAAATCAGCTGATCAACTACTGCACCGACAACTCCGATAATGATCATGACGCCGATGACGAGGGACATATTGCCGAAATCAGAAGCGTAGCGCAAGGTATAGCCAAGACCCGGCCCTGCACTCAGCAATTCACCCGCCATAAGTGCGCGCCATGCGAATGCCCAGGCGAGACGGGCGCCTGTGACGAGGTAAGGAACGGAAGCCGGGATGATGACTTTCCAAAACAAATCGATGCCGTTCGATCCCATCGTCCGTGCTGCTTTGATGAACAATGGATTGACGTTTTTGATGCCTGTGCGGACATTGAGTGTCATAACGAATGTACCGCCGAGAATGACGACGAAAATGATGGCGCCTTCCCCGAGGCCAAACCACATCATCGCAAGCGGAAGCCAGATGATGCTTGGTACACTTTGCAATGCCAGAACCATCGAGCCGATTGTTTCATCGGCTGTTTTGGAGCGGGCGAGCAAGATGCCGAGCGCGGTCCCGATCAAAATGGAAACGACGAGGCCGATAAACAATCGCCGGAAACTCGCGACTAGATCGTAAACCAAAGTCATGTCCGCGAAACCGGCTGCGAGCGATTCCCAAACGCTGATCGGTGATGGGAGAATGGTTTGGTGCCATAATTCGAAATGGGAGCCAAGCCACCAAAATAAAATGAGGCCCCCATAGAAGAGGAGGCGCTTAACGGCGGGCTTCATAAGCAAGCTCCTCATTTATGACTTTGTCGATCTCTGTTTTCAATAGCCCCATGATCTGTTCTTCGAGTGCAGCCACTTGCTGTTTGTGTTGCTCACGAGGCCTTGGGATGTCGACGGAAATATCGGCAATTACCGTGCCGGGCCGCGTCCCCATGACGACGATGCGGTCAGACAGTTTAATCGATTCGGAGATGCTGTGGGTAACGAAGACGATGGTCTTTTGCGTGTCGATCCATATGGTCTCCAATTGTCCGTGCAGGCGGCTGCGCGTCTGTTCATCAAGCGCGCCGAATGGTTCATCCATGAGCAACACAGCCGGATCCATTGCCAACGAACGGGCGATGGAGACGCGTTGCTGCATACCGCCGGACAATTCGTGGGGGTAATGGCTTGCGTAATTGCTGAGCTGCACCATTTGCAGGAAATGGCGGGCGCGCTCTGCCGCTTGCTTTTTGTTCATCTCCTTGCGCAATGGAAAGACGACGTTTTCGGTCACGTTCATCCACGGGAACAATGCCGCTTCCTGGAATACCATGCCGCGGTCTTTACCGGGCTTGAGCACTTTCTTATCATCGACGATGATGTCACCGGATGTCGCCGAAGTGAGTCCGGCAATCATCGAAAGCAAAGTAGATTTGCCGCAACCGGAAGGGCCGAGGATGGAGACGAACTGGCCTTTTGGGATTTCTAAATTAATGTCTCGTAAAACCGTATTGTCTTGATTATCTTTATCGGTATAAACTTTGTTGATATGGTGAATTTCAATAAACAAAAATCATCACAGGTTATAAAACCTACCTTTCTAATCGGGTATTGTTTAATAAAGTATAGTAGTTTTATAGGGATTGTCAACAACTCCCGGATAAAAAGTTTTTTCCATAAAAAAGAAGAGTGTTGAATAAGTGGATAATCCACAATCAATTCTAAGAATGAACCACTTTTCGCTAGATCAGAGAATCAGAGGAGTGTCTAAGTGTTTGGAGAAGCATTCGCTCGAATCCAGTGGGACTAGCGGGTTTGAGAGACCCCACAGTGAGCATAGCGAGCGAGGAGGCTCGATTCCCGCCCCACGGAGTCGTGCGATACGCTTCGGAAAACACAGCTACTTAATGTTTCTCGACAACCTGAAAAAAAGAAGAGGCCGCAGCCTCTTCTTTTGTGCTCGATCATTATTCAAATAAGTTCATGCTCAAATAGCGTTCGCCGGTGTCTGGAGCGATGCACAACACTTTTTTTCCAGAACCGAGCCGTTTGGCGACTTCAATCGCCGCATAAATGGTTGCGCCGGCAGAAGGGCCGACGAAGACTCCTTCTTCACGCGCCGCCCGGCGAAACATGTCGATGGCATCTTCATCTTCGATCGCCATGATTTCATCGTAAATCGCCGTGTTGAGGATATCCGGAACGAAGCCTGGGCTTGTCCCGACTAATTTATGCTTTCCTGGTTTGCCGCCGGAAAGAACAGGGGATCCTTTCGGTTCAACGACAGTAATGTGAAGGTTCGGCAGTTTTTCCTTCAAGGTTTCGCCGGTTCCTGTAATGGTGCCGCCGGTCCCTGCTGAAGCGATGAACGCATCGAGCTGTCCGTCCATTTGTTCAAGAATTTCCGTCGCTGTCGTGCCGCGATGTGCATCTGGGTTTGAGGGATTCTCAAATTGTTGTGGAATATAGCTATCTGGAATCGTTTTCTGCAATTCGAGCGCTTTGTGAATTGCACCGGGCATTTTATCATCGCTTGGTGTCAGCACAACTTCTGACCCGAATGCTTTGAGCAAGTTAATGCGTTCTTGAGTCGCATTGTCCGGCAAGACGAGAATCGAGCGGTACCCTTTAGCGGCTGCGACCATCGCCAGTCCGATGCCTGTGTTGCCGCTAGTCGGCTCAATGATTGTCGATCCTTTTTTCAGTACACCGGATTCTTCTGCCACGCGGATCATATTGTAAGCAGCGCGGTCTTTAACGCTTTTCGTCGGGTTGAACATTTCTAGTTTGACGTATACATCGGCAGCGCCTTGAGGGACGAGGCGGTTTAGTTTCACTACAGGTGTGTTGCCGATCAACTCAACAATGGAATCATATGGTTTCATAGAATTAAACAACCTTTCTCTATCGGGTATGAAGGATATTAATTCCCATTGTAGTATAAAGGGAGACACTGCGCCAATCGATTGTTCGGCTGCTCGGTATAGGATCCTGAAATTACGAATGAATCTTCTATATATAGAAGTTTTTAGTGTTTTGATGTTTTGAATAACGCCATTGGTATGAAATTATCGACAAACGGTGATGCGGTAGCGTACTATTTTGGTAACGAGAACTTGTTCGAATCACCCAATAGAAAGAAGGAAATCTCATGAAAAAGCAAATAGTGGTGATCGGTCTTGGGCGCTTCGGAAGCAGCGTCTGCAAAGAATTGTACGAACTCGGCCATGACATTATGGCCATCGACTCTAATCCGGAAAATGTCAGCGCCATTTCCGATTTCGCAAGCCATACTGCGACAGCAGATGGGACCGACGAAGGCAGCTTGAAATCGCTCGGCGTCCGCAATTTCGAATATGCCATCGTGGCGATTGGCGATGATCTGCAGGCGAGCGTCTTATGTACGCTGATGTTGAAAGAACTCGGCGTCCCGAAAGTATGGGTCAAAGCGCGTGATGACCAGCATCGAAAAATCTTGGAAAAAATCGGTGCCGACCGCGTTATCCAGCCAGAATATGAAATGGGCATACGAACAGCACACCATGTCGATTCAGAAAAAGTGGTCGACTATATCAATTTGTCGGCAAACTACAGTATCATCGAGCTTGAAGCATCCAAAAAAGTGATCGGCAAAACATTAGGCGAACTGAACATTCGCAAAGATTACGGCTGCATGATTCTCGCCTTGAAAAACGGGGAAGATGTCAATATCGCACCGCTGCTAGAAGACATGATTCAAACCGGGGATATTTTGATCGCTATGGGTCATAAAGACGATTTGAAACGTTTTGAAGCGAAGGGACTTTAGAGAGTAAACTTAAACGCTCCGAAGCCGAGAATTCATCCCGAAGCGAATTCCATTTAAAAGGATGGTGATGATATGAAAGTGCGGATTGATTGGACTTACAAATCACCGAAAGATCAAGTGCTGAAGTTTCTTTCAGAAGAACTTGAAGCGAATGATGCGATTCAAATAGCTGCAGACCTTGAGCGTACTGGCCGGACAAAGCGCTTGCAGTTTGTCGACAGGCATAATAGCAATTGGAGTCTGAAAGAACTGAAAAACTACGTGACGGAAATTGAAACCGAGCCGCATGATGTCATCGTTTACTACGACGGCGGATTCGATCGCCATTCGAAAAGGGCAGGGCTTGGTTGTGTGATTTATTATAAGCAAAGCGGCAATGATTACCGCTTGCGCAAAAATACGGCTATCGATGAACTTGAGTCCAATAATGAAGCTGAGTATGCAGCCTTAATGATGGCAGTGCAGGAGTTGGAATTGCTTGGAGTTCATCATTTGCCAGTGCGTTTTATCGGAGACTCCCGCATTCTGGTCAATCAAATGACCGGGGAATGGGCCGTCCCTGAACAAACACTCGCCAGATGGGCGGACCGCATTGACCAGCGGCTGGAAAAACTCGGCATCCATCCTGAATACGAGTTTGTGCCTCGTAAGGAAAATGCCGAAGCGGATCGATTGGCGACACAGGCATTGAATTATACGGCAATTGAGAGTTTAACGGACATCAGCGCTGCGAATGAATAGCAAAAGAAAAAGTTGCCAGTATAAGTTTTTCTGGCAACTTTTTCTTTTTTATGTAAGTTTGTATGATTAAATAAGTCTAAAAGATCAAATTTATCAGAATACTCTATTATCTCTTGAAATATATATTGTATAGGTGTATAAAGAAGATGTACAAAAGTTATACAAAAACTATACGAAAGAAGGTTGGCCCAATGAAGAAGACCGTTGTATCTCTCTCTGTTGCAATGCTGGTGCTGTTTTCACTGCTAGCTTCACAAGTCATGGCGGATTCACATGGCGACGGTGCAAAAGTTCGGGTTCTGCACGCTTCACCGGATGCTCCTGCAGTAGATGTTTATGTCAATGGAGACTTAACACTCGAGGAAGTACCATTCAAAACGGATTCCGGTTATTTGGATGTCCCGGCTGGAACGCATGATGTAGAAGTATTTGCTGCAGGTACTGAATACGCAGCAGGTGAAGGCGTCTTGCAGGCTGATTTGGAAGTAGAGGCAGGAAAAGCTTATACAGTTGCAGCTGCAAACCTTTTGGAGTCGATTGAATTTGTTGTTGCTGAAGATTCTATGGAAGTAACAGAAGGCCAAGCGAAAATCCGTGTCGGCCATTTGTCACCGGATGCTCCAGCAGTTGACGTTGGCATCATCGGTGGAGATGCGTTGTTCAGCGGTGCTGAATTCC
Organism: Planococcus dechangensis; assembly: GCF_042654465.1. Classification (NCBI taxonomy): domain Bacteria; kingdom Bacillati; phylum Bacillota; class Bacilli; order Caryophanales; family Caryophanaceae; genus Planococcus; species Planococcus dechangensis. Next base: position 368,886 of record NZ_JBHSGL010000015.1, read on the forward strand.
CAGGAATCACAGATTACGCAGAAGTTGCTCCTGATAGCTATGACTTGGAAATCCGCTTGCCGGATGGAACACAAGTATTGCCGCTTGAAGGAACAGAACTTGCTGCAGATACTGTCTACTCAGTCTTTGCGGTCAACACAGTTGATTCACTTGAAGTCATTGCGCTAGTTGATTACGAAGCTGCCGGTGCGCCGGATGAAATGCCGACAACTGGCTTAGGAGTGCCTCAGCAATCACAATCGATTTGGATGTTGATCGGTGGCGCATTGTTCCTAGTAGCAGCGGGTGGGCTAGTGTGGAGAAAACGTTTTCAAGAATAGTATAGTGATGTTGCTTGCAATGTTTGTGCTTGTGGGGTGCTCTAATACAGTTGAAGATGAAGTAAGCATCCGCAGTGCGGAAGTCGGTTTTGAAGTCAAAGCACAGCCGGCATGGACAAAAGAGCCTGCTGTTGCGACCGCTCCAGCAGATACAGCCGTCCAGTCGAAGCCACAGTCAACACAAACGGCCAATCCTTTCGATGGTTTGAAGCGCCCAGGCATTTCGCCGCATACGCTGTCGATTCCATCGATTGGTGTGGAAGCTGATGTTTTACATCTCGGCACGACCAAAACGGGGGAAATGGCAGTGCCGGATAATGGTGATGAGCTGAGCTGGTATTCAGAAGGCTATCGTCCGGGCCAAAGAGGCCGAGCGGTCATCGCCGGACACGTGGATGATTTGGAGGGGCCGGCTGTATTTTGGGATTTGACGGAACTCGAACCGGGAGATGAAATTTTGGTGACTGGCGACGAAGGCGATTTGACCTTTAAGGTCCGTGCCATGGAATCGGTCCCGCTTGATTTGGCGAATATAGAATCGGTCTTCGGCTATCAGTCAACCCCGGAACTCGTCTTGATAACCTGTTCTGGAACGTATGATTTTGACCGCGGAACGAGAGAAGAACGCTTGATTGTCTATGCAACGCTTTCAGAAGAATGAATTCGGCGTCTCCTTCATAGGAGGCGTTTTTTTCGTGTACTGTCACATTTTCGCAACAAAACAAGTCGCATCCACCAGTTGACGTGTCTCACAATTTTAAAGCCATGCTATAATTAAACGATACTTTTAAATGCAAAATACACTACATAAGATCATGTAAGGAGTCGTCTGTCGCCCTATGAGACAATCTTTGAAGCGGATCGTGGAAAGTGCGCGGTTCAACACATTTATCACTATTTTAATTATTTTTAATGCGTTGCTCGTCGGACTGGAAACTTATCCGGAGATTAGGCAAACATACGGAAACTGGCTGCTCGTGGTGGATCTCATTATTTTGGCTTTTTTCGCATTGGAGATTATCGCCAAACTTATTGCCTACCGGACGGCTTTTTTCAAAAATGGCTGGAATAACTTCGACTTTATCATCGTTGTCGGAAGCCTAATTTTGTATAATTCACCGTACATTAGCGTGCTGCGTATTTTCCGTGTGCTGCGTGTTTTGCGGACGGTGTCGACCATTCCATCTCTGCGTCGCGTCGTAACAGCATTATTTATGGCCATTCCGACCATCACAAGCGTCATTTTGTTGATGTCGATCATTTTTTACGTATATGCGGTTATCGGGACGTTCTTTTATGCGGATATCGAACCCGAGTTTTTTGGGGATCTCGGCTTGTCCCTTATTACGTTGTTCCAGGTGTTTACTTTGGAATCCTGGGCAAGCGGCATTTTCCGCCCCGTATTTTCACAGGAACCTTGGTCTTGGCTTTACTTTATTTCGTTCATCGTCGTGTCGACGTTCTTGATGATCAACTTGATTGTCGGGGAAATCGTCAACAATGCGCAGAAAATTTCAGATGAAATCGATAAAGAAACAGCTGAGTTGGAAGGGATTAAAGAAGATACGTCTGAAATCGATGATTTGAGAAAAGAAGTCGGTGAACTGAAAAGCATGGTCCAAACGCTTGTCGACCGGAAATAAAGAAGAAGCTGCCTCTAGTGGGCAGCTTCTTCTTTTTCGTATTTCAAACTTTCGGCAGTTGATTGACGAGTGAGATGAACTCGCGGGAAACGTAAGGCACGTAGCGGTTTTTCGCCATGATGATGCCGAGCCGCCACGGGAAGGTTTGGGTCAGTGATATCGTACGGAACGGCCCGTCTTGTACACGGTCGCAAATCAGTTGCGGCATCAAAGTGACACCGAGATTTTTTTCGACCATACCGACGATGAAATCCCATTGGGAGCTTTCATAAGCGACTTTCGGCTCGAAGCCTTCGCTTCGGCAAAATTCCAGCGTCCGGCTATTTAATGTGAATTCTTTGCTGAGCAGCAGAAAGGGGTCGTCGCGGAAATCGATTAAATTGCGCAAGCTTTGGTCTGCCAGTGGATGCTCTTCGTGGACGAGTAATTTGATTTCCTGGTCAACAAAAGGCAGGACGTCAAAGCGTTCTGGATCGACCGGCAGCATGACAAAGCCGAGGTCGACTTCGCCATCGAATACTTTTTCTTCCACTTTCTTGGCCCCATCTTCGACAAGAATGACAGTCACATCGGGATAGCGGGATTGGAAAGCAGCAATGATGGTCGGGAAAAATAAAGTGCTGATGACAGGAGGGAGGCCGATTTTAATTTTGCCCTTATTTAAACTCATGACATCATACAAAGAGGACGACAAATCGTCTAAACTGTTGACGATTTTTTGTGCCTGCACAAAAACGACCTCTCCAGCATCAGTTAATCGCACCTTTCTCGAGGAACGATCGAACAGCGATACATCCATTTCCTCTTCCAGGTTTTTAACCATTTTACTTAATGTCGGCTGTGTCACATGGAGAGCCTGTGCTGCTTTGGTGAAACTTTTATGTTTGGCAACTTCTATAAAATAACTAAGTTGTCGAATGTCCATTTTCATCTTCCTATCTATAACGAATATCTATGAAAGCTATTATAATTATTCATTTTACCTATCTTAATCTACGTTGTATAGTAAAAAAAGGTTTTCGGACTAAATATTTAGATAATTCAGCAATGCTTTTTCAGGAGAAAAGTAAGCGGTTCCAAAATGTTCAAAAAGCCGTAACATTCAAAAAGGGGGAATTACCATGTTAAGTATGATCGGAATGGTTGGAGGACTTATTTTACTTATTGTTTTAACTATGAGAGGCGTGAACTTGCTTATTGCCGGTCCACTTTCGGCCTTGTTCGTCGCTGTTCTCAGTGGATTGCCGCTATTTCCGCAATTAGTCGGTGAAGGGGAAGCGAACTTGCTGACGAATTATATGGGCGGCTTCTCCGGATTTATCACATCTTGGTTCCCGATGTTCCTGCTCGGTGCCATCTTCGGTAAAGTGATGGAAGATACAGGGGCTGCAGACAGCGTCTCCAAATGGCTGGTCGGAAAATTCGGCCTGTCGAAAGCCGTGTTGGCCATCGTCCTTGCCTGTGCAGTTTTGACATACGGCGGGGTCAGCTTGTTCGTTGTTGCTTTCTCGGTTTACCCGATGGCGCTTAGCTTGTTCAAACAAGCGAACTTGCCGCGCCGCTTCATCCCGGCTGCTCTTGCTTTAGGGTCTGTAACATTCACGATGACTTCTGCGGGATCGCCTGAAATCCAAAACTGGATTCCAATCGAATACTTAGGCACTAGTCCATATGCCGGCTGGGAAGTCAGTATTATCGTTGCCATCTTCATGGCATTCTTCGGCTACTGGTGGCTGAAGCGCATGATCGATAAAGCAGTGGGCAGAGGAGAAGGTTTCGAAGCACGCGCAACGGATCCTCAAATGACGGATCGTGAGTTGCCGCACCCGATTACCGGTTTGATTCCATTGCTTGTCGTTTTGGCAGTGTCGTTCATTTTCCATGACTCATTGGGCACTTCTGCGTTGATCTTGGCATTATTGGGCGGCGTAATCACAACGTACCTATTGAATATGAAATATTTCACGAATCTCGGAAAAGCATTAACAGACGGAACGATCGGCGCTTTGATTGCAATCGGCAACACAGCTGCTGTAGTCGGATTTGGCGGCGTTGCCAAAGTAGTGCCGGCATTCCAAGTTGCAGTTGATGCGATGACGAGCATTCCAGGAAGTCCGCTGATCGGCGGCGCAGTTGCCGTCAGTGTCATCGCCGGTTTGACCGGTTCAGCGTCAGGTGGACAGGTTATCGCCTTGCCGTTGATCGCCCCTCATTATTTGGATATGGGCGTCAATGCAGAAGCGCTTCACAGAACCGTTGCCATTTCTTCCGGTGCACTCGATTCCTTGCCGCATAACGGTTATGTTGTAACGACGATCCAAGGCATTTGTGGTGAGACTCATAAAGCTGCATACGGGGCCATGGCTGCCGTAACTGTCATTGTGCCGCTCATCGGTTTGGCGATTGCAATCGTACTATTCACATTAGGGCTTGGTATTTAATTTTTAATTTGGAGGGACTCCATTATGGTAGATAAGAAAGTGGTGTTGATCACCGGTGCCGCGAGCGGCATCGGCTACGAAATCAGCGTAGACTTCGCAAAAGAAGGCGCGAAGATCGTATTGACCGATATAAATGAAGAAGCGGTGCACAAAGCTGCGGAGGAATTAAAGAATCAAGGCTTTGATTGCATCGGCATCCCTTGTGATGTGACGAGCGAGGACGATATTAAAACAGCCATCGCTAAAACTGTCGAAACTTACGGTTCATTGGATGTATTAATAAACAATGCCGGCATGCAATACGTATCGCCGATTGAAGAGTTTCCGACCGAAAAATATGAGTTGCTCATAAAGATTATGTTGATTGCGCCGTTTGTCGCGACCAAGCATGCGTTTCCGATCATGAAAAAGCAAGGGTCCGGCCGCATCATCAATATGGCATCGATTAACGGGCTTGTCGGATTTGCCGGAAAAGCGGCTTATAACAGCGCAAAGCACGGCGTCATCGGTTTGACAAAAGTCGCGGCACTCGAGGGAGCGGAGCATGGCATCACGGTTAATGCAATGTGCCCCGGCTATGTAGACACGCCATTGGTGCGCAATCAATTGGCTGATTTGGCGAAAACGCGCAATGTTTCACTAGAGAGCGTTCTCGAAGAAGTCATCTATCCGCTGGTGCCTCAAAAGCGCTTGCTGTCGGTACAGGAAATTTCCGACTACACGATGTTCCTTGCGAGCGACAAAGCACGCGGCATTACAGGCCAAGCTGCTGTCCTTGATGGCGGCTATACAGCACAATAATAAAAAGCACGGCGCATTGAGCGCCGTGCTTTTTGCTTTCCATCAGCTTGGAGTCACCCGCGCCGATTCCCTTTAATCATCAAAAAAGTTTTCAGCGATTCCTAAGAACAGGCGCAGCTGCTCTACGTTCGGGGCATGGCCGGAACTTTTGAATTCCATGAAGCTTGCGTGCGGGATGAGCCGTGCGGTTTCACGCCCATCGTCCGGTGTGTTCAATTCATCGTATCGCCCGCTGATGACCAAAGTCTCGGCTTGGATTTTTTCCAGCTCTGTGCGCAAATCGAAAGTTTCCAGTGCGCGGGATGCAATGCCTTGCTGCCCTAAACTCAATTGCTCACTATTATCGAAGGTCTTTTTCTGCCATTTTTTCACTTTTTCCAATCGGTGATAAATATAATGCTCCGATTTCGCCAGTTTATCACGGATAGACAGGCCGTCGAATTCATCCGGATAGCGGTCGAATAGCGCTGTCATGGAGGATTGTTCACCGAACGATTTGGTCGCGACCAATAATAATTTACGGATCTTGTCGGGCCGCCTGGCAGCCACGCCTTGTGCAATATAACTTCCCATGGAAACGCCGAGTACATCCGCTCCTTTAAGGTCGAGGTGATCGAGCAAAGCGACGCCATCTTGAATGTGGTCGTCGAGTGAATAGGATTGGGGTTTGTCGGAATGTCCGTGGCCCCTTGAATCCAGTGCAATGACGCGGCGTTTGTTTTTGAAAAAGGTGATTTCACGGTAAAACATTGCCGAACTGCTTGTCAAGCCGTGAAACAAAACTAATGGCTTGCCGTGACCGGTATCTTCATAGTATAAATCGACTCCATTTGCATTAAATATGGGCATGTATCTTTTCCTCTCTTTTTATATCTATAGGAATACTATACCTCCAGAAAACAAGCGCAAACGGATTTCCGTCTGCGCTTGTTGTAGTTTATTCAGTTCTTGCTTTTTGTTTTTGCCATTTATCGATAAAGCTGAATATAGCAGCCAGCAATAAAAACATACTCAATGTCGTATACCATGGAAACTCAGAAATGGCTCTGCCAAAAGCAGTGTACAGAATAGACGGGGCTATCAAGCCGAGTGCCGAATAATACATATACTCTCTGCGTGTGGGAGTCATTTCCATCAAATAAAACGACAATAGGTGAAAGTGGACAAACGGCATGATGCGTAATATCATCACTTGGGTCACTGTCAGATTACGGTTAGGGAACAGCTTATCTTTCAAGCTCGCGAGCTTAGCGCGGAAGCGCGGGAATTTATTGATCAGCATATAAGAAATAAAACTCATCAAGGTCAAGCCGATAAAAGAAAGGAACGCCCCTTGAACAAAACCAAAAACAAATCCACCTACTATACAGACGGCGATGACCGGCAGGAACACCAAAGGCCTGATCAAGTGCAGCACGATAAACAGCAGCGGCGCCCAAAGCCCAGCTTGGTTTATAAAGTTTTCGAGCGCTCGTTCAAATTCTGTTAAATCCACGGTTTTCTGCCGCCTTTCGGTATACTTACTAATAAGGTAGAATAAGCGAAAAAACAAGTAATTGCAAGGTTTTGTTTGATGCCTGTTGCCTTAGGGGTATGAAAAACACATCTATAAAAAAAGCCCTGCGTATGGATCGTAGAAATATCATCTTAGAGAAAGAGGAGAGGATTTTATGAAAAGAAGCTTAAAAATCGCCAGCGCCTTTATTGGGATTGTGGTCGGTGCTGGCTTCGCATCCGGACAGGAAATATTGCAATATTACACAAGCTACGGCTATTGGGGCTTAGGTGGGGTCTTGGTGGCTACGGCATTGTTCGGCTATATCGGGATGATCTTGACACGCCTTGGCAGCCGGATGCAAACGACTTCTCACGAAGATGTAGTTTACCGCATCAGCGGGAAATGGCTCGGCAAAGTCATCGATTATACATTGATTTTGACCTTATTTGGGATTTTAGTTGTCATGATTGCTGGAGCCGGCTCGATCTTTTCACAGCAATTTGGTTTGGCGCCAGCATTCGGGCGGACGCTCATGATCATTCTCGTCATCGTGACGATCATGATGAACGTCAAAAAAGTCATTACCGTCATTTCCAGCATTACGCCGTTTTTAATTTTGATGGTCGTCGGTATCGCCATATATAGCGTTGCGACAATGGATGGCAGCTTCGCATCATTGGATCCAGTCGCGAGAGAACAATTATCGGCGACGCCGAACTGGCTGTTGTCGGCGATTAACTACGTATCGTTAGCGATTGCACTCGGCGCCTCAATGTCGTTGGTGATGGGTGGAGCCGAAAAAGACGAAAAAGTGGCTGCCCGTGGAGGACTGATCGGCGGACTTGGCTTTGGTTTCTTGATTTTACTCAGCTATGTAGCCATATTCGCTAAAGTCGATATCGTAGGTGGAGCGGATTTGCCGATGCTTGCCATCGGCGATAATATTTCACCGGTTCTCGGCATCATCATGGCGATCGTCATTTTTGCGATGATCTACAATACAGCCGTCAGTATGCTGTTGTCGTTTTCTGCGCGCTTTACGGAAATCGGTACGAAGAAGTTCCGTATTTTTGTGATCATTGCAGGGCTCGTGGCATTTGCACTCAGCTTTCTTGGCTTTACGGCCTTGGTCAACTGGTTCTATCCGGCAGTCGGCTATCTCGGCTTATTATTAGTCGGTGCATTGATCTTTGCGGATATCCGCAAAGTAGGCAAAAAAAGCAAAGCAACATCCTAACAAAAGGCCTTCTGTTCACGCAGAAGGCCTTTTTGGTATAGTGAAGCAATAAGGCATATCACAGAGGAGTGGGATGATGAATATTTTAATAGTGGGCGCGGGGGCAATGGCTTGTTTGGTCGGCGGCAAATTAAAGGCCAACGGAGAACAGGTTCGCCTCTATAACCGGCTTAATGGCCACGTGGAGGCGATTGATCGCCAAGGGCTGAGGATTATCGGAAAGGATAATTCGGTTATGCATATCAACCTGGAAGTCATTCAAGAAATCCCGACTCAAACGGATGCGGACGTACTGCTCGTCCTTCTTAAAGCCCAGGCGAACGAATCGGTGCTCGGCAAATTGCGTGGCAAGCTGAGTGATAAAACCGTCATCGTCACCATGCAAAACGGCATCGGCAATGCAGAAGCCATCAAACAGCTATTCCCTGACAACACGGTCGTATCGGGGACGATGGGGCACGGAGCGAGTGTAGAAGAACCAGGCACGATTTTGCATAGGGGCTGGGGCAAAAATTACTTAGGAAAAGTGTCGGATGGGAATGCGTCCGATGTTCTAGAAAATTTTTCCCGGAAGCTTAGCGATGCCGGGCTGGAAACGGAACTGTCTTTGGATGTGCAGGCAGTCATTTGGAATAAGCTTTTCGTCAACGCTGGCTATAATTCCATTACCGCATTGACACGATTGAGAAACGGCGACATTATCAATACGCCGGACGGAGAGCGGCTGCTTCGCTCGGTTATTGAAGAAGCGGTGCTCGTTGCTCGTGCAGAATCGGTTGACGTGGACGTGGAAGTGGTCGTCGAGGAATGTTTGCGGATGGGACATCAGGATATTGGCGCCAATAAATCATCGATGCTCATGGATATATTGAACAAACGCCAAACAGAAATCGATGTGATCAATGGCGGTATCGTGAAACTCGGAAAAAAACATGGCATTAAAACGCCTATCAACTCGGCATTGACCGACATGATTCGGGTCGTCGAACAAAATTACAAAGTGCGCGTCGAAGAGACAAGCACGCAAAAATAAAGCCACCTGCCGGCAATCGGCAAGTGGCTTTATTCGTCAAGGCAAGTATTTGCGGATAATCGGCTGCATGCGGAAGCCGAACAAACCGGCAAATACGGCAAGCAAGATATCTTTTGGCAGAGGCACAGCCATCCAAGCCCACGCCATAGCATAAGTAAAGCCTTCTGGAGCAGCGAACCAGAATTTATAGGCTGCATACATCCAGTTTGTGCCGAATACATAATTGATGGCGGTGGCGACAAGTGCTGCCAAAATAAAGCCTTTTTTGGAAGGCATTTTGGAGGCGATCCACCCCGCCGCATAAGCGGTAAAGACGTAAGAAATGATAAAGCCGAATGTTGGGGAAATCAAGGTATCCATGCCGCCGGAGAATTGTGCGAACACCGGAACGCCTGCAAGACCTATTAATGCATAAACGATCATGGCAGCTGCACCAAGCCGTTTGCCAAGCAGAATGCCTGCCAGTATGGCGAAAAATGTCTGCAGCGTAATCGGAACGCCGCCGACGACCAGAAAGGCGGAAATATTGGCACCGATAGCCATAAGCGCTGAAAACATGGCGACGTGCACGAGTGTTAATGTACGGGAATGATTGCTGGATCTAGTTACTGAAGTTGTCATCGTTTGCCCTCCACTTATTATGTACTAAATCGAGTATAGTAAATGCAATATTTTAAGTCAACTTATTTTTGAAAAAGGTTAACTCAAAAAACTCTGTGATTCTTTTCCGATATTCCGTATGATGAAAAGAAAAACGCGCAACAGAAGAAAGAGGGCGACTTCATGACAGAATGGTGGAAGCAAGCGGTCGTGTACCAAATCTATCCGAGAAGTTTTATGGATGCCAACGGTGACGGCATCGGTGATATACAAGGAATCATCAGCAAGCTGGATTATTTATCGGAACTCGGCGTCGACATATTATGGCTATCTCCAGTCTATGATTCCCCGAACGACGACAATGGCTACGACATTCGCGATTATCAGAAGATCATGCAGGAGTTTGGGACGATGGAAGATTTCGACCAGTTGCTGGTGCAAATCCACGAGCGTGGCATGAGGCTTGTCATGGATCTCGTCGTCAATCATACATCTGATGAGCACCAATGGTTCTCGGAACATCCCGAGTATTATATTTGGGGGGACCAGCCGAATAACTGGCGCTCGTTCTTCAGCGGCTCGGCTTGGGAATACGATAACAGCAGACAGCAATATTACCTTCATTTGTTCTCCAGAAAGCAGCCCGATTTGAACTGGGAAAATGAAACAGTGCGGAATGAAGTGTACAAGATGATGCGCTGGTGGCTCGATAAAGGCGTCGATGGTTTCCGCATGGACGTCATCAATATGATTTCAAAAGACCAGAACTTTCCAGACGGCGCACAAGGCGATGGGACGCCTCATTTTCTGAATGGCCCGCGTGTCCATGAATTTCTGCAGGAAATGAACCGTGAAGTGCTCGCTGATTACGACATCGTGACGGTGGGCGAAATGCCAGGGGCGACGACTGAAGACGCCAAACTATATACCGGGAAAAGCCGCAAGGAATTGAACATGATTTTTACCTTCGAACACATGAATTTGGATCAAGGGCCGACCGAGAAATGGGATTTACAGCCTTTGCGCTTGACCGACTTGAAGAAAAACCTGGAAAAATGGCAACTGGCGTTGTATGAAGACGGCTGGAACAGCTTGTACTGGAACAACCACGACCAGCCGAGAATCGTTTCGCGTTTTGGCAATGACGGGCAGTACCGAAAAGAATCGGCGAAAATGCTTGCGACATGCCTGCATTTTCTACACGGAACACCGTATATTTACCAAGGGGAAGAACTTGGCATGACCAACGTGGCGTTTTCATCGATTGATGATTACCGCGACATCGAAACTTTGAATATGTACAATGAAAAGCGGGCCCAAGGCGTGCCGCATGAACAATTGATGCGGGCGATTTATCTGAAAGGCCGCGATAATGCGCGCACGCCGATGCAATGGGACGAAACGCCAAATGCCGGTTTCACAACAGGGAAGCCATGGATTTCGGTCAATCCGAATTACCGGGACATCCATGCACAACAGCGGCATGAGCAGGATTCGGTGTTTTCTTACTATCGGCAATTGATTGCTTTGCGCAAACAACTGCCAGTCATCACGGAAGGCAAGTTCGAATTATTGCACCGTGATGATGAGGAAATCTTTGCTTACGTTCGTAACTCGGCGGATGAAATGCTAACGGTCTATTGCAATTTCTCTGAAACACCGCGTGAGTTGCCTGTACCTGAGGGCCGCGTGCTGATTGGGAATTATCCAGCACAGAAAATACAGGAGATGGTATTGCTGCGCCCTTATGAAACTGTATGTTTTTATGAAAAAGACGAACGATAGAAGTGATTGGACGAGTGAAGGAAAGGATGGAGTACATGAACGCAGTTATGGGAGTAGATATTGGGGGTACGAAAATCCGTATGGGCATCATCTCGCAAGATGGCCGAATATTGGACGAAAGGCAAGTTTCGACACAGTTTCCGCTTTATGAACATTTGGAGCAACAGGTGCTGCTTTATTTAGAGGAGCACCCGCATATAGAGGCGATCGGCATCGGCACCCACGGGTTTGTCGATCCACAGGCCGGACGCGTCGTCTTTGCGGGCGATATGTTGCCGGGCTGGACCGGAACAGAAGTGAAGAAACGGTTAGAGCAAGCAACCGGCAAACGGATCGAAGTCGAAAATGATGCCAATTGTGCCGCGCTTGCAGAAGCCAAGTTCGGTGCGGCAAAAGGCTTGTCCCGCGTTGTTTGCATTACGCTCGGCACCGGGCTTGGCGGTGGAATCATCTGGGACAACAAACTGATCAGCGGCGGCCCGCACGGAGGCGCGGCGGAACTCGGCCATATGGTGCTATACCCGAAAGGTGCGCGTTGCGGATGCGGACGGTTCGGTTGTGCTGAGCAGTATGTATCCGGAACGGCGATCAAGCGGCGCATTCAAGAGGCAGGCTTGTCTGTGACACCGCCTGAACTATTTGAACAATTGGCTACGAATGTTCAAGCACGCGAACTGGTCGAACAATTCACGGAGGATTTGGCGATTTACATCAGTAGTTTGCAAGCCATTTTCGATATGGAAATGCTCATCATTGGCGGCGGTGTGTCCGAATCGGCTGGAGCTTGGATGGACGGATTGCAGCGCCAGCTGGAAAAAGTGCTGTTGAATCCACTTGCTGTCGAAGTGGCTCAATTCGAGAATGACGCTGGTATGCTGGGTGCTGCACTGCTCGTTTTAGATCAATAAATTTAACAGGAAAAAATAGTTGAAAAATTATAAAAAATAGATTGTGCAAACGTTTTCACTGTGATAATCTGTATTTAATTAATCAAATGGAAACGCTTTCCGAAGAGTTTCCATTTTTTCTGCTCAAATTGTGCAATCGTTTGCACTACACTCAAAGGGGGAGTTTTTAGTGAAGGAATTGAAGTTCAGCAAAGGCTTATTGGCGTCAGTATTATTGTCGGCTGGAGCACTCGCGGCATGTAGTTCAGGGGACGAAGGGGGAAGTGCGGAAGGCGGCAGCGGGGAACAAGTCACAGTCGATATTTTCCAGTTCAAAGTCGAGTTTAAAGATCAGTTCGAAGACGTAGTCGCACAATATGAAGAAGAAAATCCGGAAGTCAACATCGAAATCACCACTGTCGGCGGCGGCGAAGATTATGGGGCAGCGCTGCGTTCCCGTTTTGCTTCCGGCAACGAACCGGCCATCTTTAACATCGGCGGGCCACAAGACGTAGCGGATTGGCAAGAAAATTTGACGGACTTGTCCGACACTGGAGCGGCAGAAGCTGCACTTGACGGGACGCTCGACGGGGTGACAGTCGAATCGGAAGTTCTCGGTTTGCCATATAACCAAGAAGGCTACGGTTTTGTCTATAATACGCGTCTGTTTGAAGAAGCCGGAATTGATCCCGCTTCCATCACCGATTTCGCAAGTTTGGAAGAAGCGGTTAAAACACTCGATTCTCAAAAAGAAGAGCTTGGCCTAGAAGCAGTATTTGCGCTTCCTGGTAAAGAAACCTGGGTGACGGGGCTTCATTTGTCCAACACATTCCTCGCACCGGAATTCGATAATAATGTATTGACTGCATTTGACGCGGATGCGGTTGACTTCGAATACGGCGAAGGCTTCAAGAAAATCCTGGATCTTCAAAACGACTACTCGAAACAACCGACAGTGAGCCTTGATTACTCGCAGCAAGTGGAAGAGTTGTTCTCGCTTGAGCGTGTAGCGATCATCCAGCAAGGAAACTGGGTATACGGTTCGATTGCGGGCATCGACCAGGAACTCGCGGATTCAGGCGTCGGCATGATGCCGATTCCGGTTGAAGGCTTGGAAGATGGCGGATTGCCAGTCGGCGTACCGATGTATTGGGGCGTCAACTCGAACCAAGACGAAGAAGTCGTAACGGCAGCGAAGGATTTCCTGGACTGGCTCTACACTTCAGATACAGGGAAGACGGCCGTACTGGAAGACTTTAAATTTATCCCGGCATATGAAGGATACGATACATCCAAAATTACAGACCCGATGTCAAAAGCCATTTACGATGCTTCTGAAGCGGGCGACACAATCGGCTGGGTCTTCATGGGCTATCCAACTGGATGGGGCGAAGATGAACTCGGAGCAGGCATCCAGAAATACTTGAGCGATGAAGCGAGCTGGGAAGAAGTGGTCGAATCAGCAAAAGCTGCATGGGAAACCAACCGCAACAAGTAATGAGAAACTTCACTCGGCAGGGTTTTATCAACCTGAAGATTGTTATCGAATCCACACAGGCTTTCACGGCCAGTTGATCTTCCGCTTTTAAAAGCGGGAGCCTCAAGGATTGTCAAAGCGCGGTTAATCGTCCGGCAAACCAGAGCAGCCATCGCGCTGCTTTGTTTTGTTTCAGGACATGAATTTGAAAGTGAGGCTAGTAGAATGCGTACACGGGATCTTTCCTATTGGTTGTTTTTGGCACCGGTGCTTCTGGCGCTGCTGCTTGTAGTCGTTGTGCCGATGCTGCTCGGATTGTTCTATTCTTTCACGACTTGGAACGGCATTCGGACCGGTGATTTTGTAGGCTTCCAAAACTACATCAATTTGTTCAGCGATCAACGCTTTTTGGATTCGCTTTGGTTCACCACGAAGTTTTCTGTCGTGTCGGTCATTCTGATCAACTTCATCGGATTGTCGCTTGCTTTGATCGTTACATCGAAGATTAAGACGAGCAGTTTGCTGCGGACGACGTTTTTCATGCCGAACTTGATCGGCGGATTGATTCTAGGATTTATTTGGCAGTTCATCTTCTTGAAAGTATTCGCGAGCGTCGGTGAAACGATTGGCATGGAAAGTCTGCAAGGCTGGCTATCGACGACACAAACCGGCTTTTGGGGATTGGTCATTTTGATGAGCTGGCAGATGGCCGGTTACATCATGGTCATCTACATTGCCTATTTGGAAGGCTTGCCGAAAGAATTGCTGGAGGCAGCTGAAATCGACGGGGCAACTACGGTACAGCGCTTCCGCTTTATCATCTTTCCGCTCGTCGCACCGGCTTTCACCGTCAGCATGTTTTTGACCTTGTCGAATACATTCAAATTGTACGATCAAAATTTATCGCTGACAGCGGGCGGCCCGTACAACTCGACGGAAATGGTCGCAATGGAGATTTTCAAGACAGCGTTCGTCCAAAATGCGTTCGCCTATGCGCAAGCTAAAGCGATCATCTTCTTCGTGATCGTCGCTGTCATTTCACTTGTCCAAGTGTATATCAACAAACGCCGGGAGGTCGAAATGTAATGCGCAACCGCTGGAATATCAAAGTCGAAGTGCTCGGCATTGCACTGGCCATATTGTGGCTTTTGCCGTTTTACTTGATGTTCGTCAACTCGTTCAAATCGAAAAAAGAAATTTTTATGGACACGACGAGCCCGCCTGAATCGTGGAATTTCGAAAACTATATTAAGGCATTCCAAGAACTGGATTTTATTAGAACGTTATTCAACTCCCTATTGATCACCGTCATCAGCGTCATCTTAATTATTTTGTTCTCGGCGATGGCGGCGTATGCCCTGTCACGTGCAAAAAGCAAAATTTCGACATTGTTGTTTTTCCTATTCGTCTCGGCGATGCTCATCCCGTTTCAGTCGGTCATGATTCCGCTCGTCACCGTGTTTGGCCAGTTCGATATGCTCAACCGCGGTGGATTGATATTCATGTATCTCGGATTCGGTGCGAGCCTGTCGATTTTCCTGTATCATGGGGCATTGAATAATATCCCAAGATCACTCGACGAAGCGGCGAAAATCGACGGGGCAAACCGCTGGCAAGTTTTTTGGCATATCATCTTCCCTATTTTGAAGCCGATCACCGTCACCGTGGCCATACTCAATATCATCTGGATCTGGAATGATTACTTATTGCCATCACTCGTCATCAACACGACCGGCAGTGAAACGATTCCATTGAAAATGTTCTTCTTCTTTGGTGAATATACGAAGCAATGGCATTTAGCGCTCGCAGGACTTACGCTTGCGATCATCCCGGTCATCATCTTCTATTTCTTTGCACAACGCTCGATCATCAAAGGCGTATCGGACGGCGCAGTCAAATAAGGGGGAACAGTTATGGCAATTACTATCAAAGATGTAGCAAAATACGCCGAAGTTTCTCCAGCGACTGTTTCAAGGGTCATTGCAGACCATCCGAAAATCTCGCCGAAGACTAAGCGCAGAGTGCGTAAAGTAATGGAAGAACTCGGTTATTATCCGAATTTCCAGGCGCGCAACCTAGTTGCACAAAAAAGTAAAGCAATCGGCGTCATTATGGAAAACTCCACGACGCTCGCTTTCCAGAACCCGTTCTTCCCGGAAGTGCTGCGCGGCATTTCCGTCAGTGCCCACCAAAGCCAGTATGGCTTGTACTTGTCGACTAGTGCGACGGAAACGGAAATATACGAGGAAGTCGTGGCCATGACGCAAGGAAAACGTGTGGACGGCATTATTTTGCTGTATTCGAAAACCGGCGACAAAGTGATGGATTATCTACTCGAGAACGATGTTCCGTTTTCGGTCGTTGGGCGTCCTTATATACAGCCTGAGGCGATTTCGTTTGTCGATAACGACAATGTAGAAATTTCCAAACAAGTGGTCCATCACCTGATCACGCTCGGCCACAGGAATATCTCATTTGTCGGCGGTGCCTCGGATTTCATCGTTTCGGCAGATCGCCTGAACGGCTATAAACAAGGCTTGAAGGAAGCGGGAATTCCGTTTACCGCCAACTATGTAGTCACACAGGAGATGATGGAAGGACGCGAAAAACAAGCGATTCAGCAATTGATGGAGCAGGAAAATCCACCGACAGCGATTGTGACACACGATGACTTGGTCGCTTATGAAGTGATCAGCTATCTGGAGGATTTGGATATTGCCGTACCGTCGGATGTATCGATTATCGGCTTTAACAACCACACCTTGTCGAGCCATTTAAAACCGCCGCTTAGTACGGTGGATATCTCGATTTTCGACCTCGGGGTGGAAGCAGCCAATTTGGTGCTGGAAAAAATAAAAGATGACAAAGCGGCTCCACGGAACATTATCGTTCCGGCGACATTGATCGAAAGAGGCTCTTGTCAAAATCTTTGAAAGGAACACGATTATGAACAAAACATGGTGGAAAGAAGCGGTGGCTTATCAAGTCTACCCGCGCAGTTTCAATGACTCGAACGGCGATGGCATCGGCGACATTAACGGTGTTACGGAAAAACTTGATTACTTAAAAGAACTTGGAATTGATGTTATCTGGATTTGCCCGATGTACAAGTCGCCAAACGATGACAACGGCTATGACATCAGCGATTACCAGGCAATTATGGAAGAACTCGGAACAATGGCCGATTTCGACCGACTGCTCGAGGAAGTGCATGCCCGCGGGATGAAATTGATCATCGATCTCGTCATCAACCATACGAGCGATGAGCATCCATGGTTTGTCGAATCGCGCTCGTCGCTCGATAACCCGAAACGCGATTGGTATATTTGGCGCGACCGCCCGACCAATTGGGAAAGCATTTTCGGCGGGCCGGCATGGGAGCTCGACGAGAAGACTGGGCAATACTATTTGCATATCTTCTCGAAAAAGCAACCCGACTTGAACTGGGAAAACCCAGAAGTCCGTAAAACGCTTTACGAAATGGTCAATTGGTGGCTCGATAAAGGCATTGATGGGTTCCGTGTCGATGCCATCAGCCATATCAAAAAAGATTTTACCGATTTGCCGATTGAAGAAGGCAAGCCATGGGTTCCGGCATGGGAGAAAATGATGAATGTCGACGGCATCCAGCCGTTGCTTGCAGAACTCCGTGATGAAACGTTTGCGAAATACGACATCATGACAGTTGGCGAAGCGAATGGCGTCTATGCCGAAGACATTGACGAGTGGATCAGCGAAGAAGACGGCAAATTCGACATGGTGTTTCAGTTCGAGGATTTGACGCTTTGGGATAATGACGTCAAACAAGGCATCAACGTCAACGATTTGAAAGCCGTCTTGACGCGCTGGCAAAAAGCGGTCGATGGCGTCGGCTGGAATGCCTTGTTTATCGAAAACCACGACAAACCGCGCGTCGTCTCCACTTGGGGAAATGACGGTGAGTATTGGCGGGAAAGTGCCACTTCACTCGCCGCGATGTACTTCTTTATGCAAGGAACGCCGTTTATCTATCAAGGCCAGGAAATCGGCATGACCAATGCGCCGTTCGAAGAAATCCATCATTATGACGATGTCCATACGCATAATCTGTATTTCTATAATTTAGCGGAAGGCATGGAACATGATGCGATCATGACTTTGTTGAAATCGACAAGCCGTGACCATTCCCGTACGCCAATGCAATGGCACGGCGGAGAAAATGCAGGGTTCACCAGCGGCACCCCGTGGCTGCAGACGAATCCGAACTACGAGTGGCTCAATGTGGAAAAGCAGAAGCAAGACCCGCATTCGGTGTTATCGTTTTATAAGCAAATGATCTTTTTGCGCAAAAATATGGATGTGCTTATTTATGGCAGCTATGACTTAGTCGAAACCGAATGTGAAGATGTTTATGCGTATACACGGACACAAGGAGATGAACAAGTGCTGATCATCTCCAACCTAGGGATAACTTCTTGCGATTGGTTCGAACCGGATGGCGCAGAGCTGCTGCTCGCCAATTACGAGGAACGCGATGGCTATCAATTGAAACCATATGAAGCACGTGTTTATCAACTGGCGAAAGACCAAAACATATAAATCGAACTGTTGCTGCACGAAAAAACGCTTTTCCCAAACGGCTTGTAGGCCAATCGGGAAAAGCGTTTATTTATTCGAATCCAGGTTTTTTCAAAAGCTTGAAAATATTGTTTTTGTATTCTTCCACGCCCGGTTGGTCGAACGGGTTAATGCCGAGAAGGTACGCGCTATACGCGCAGCTCAACATATAGAAGTACAGCAGGTGGCCGATTTCATGCTCATCGAGGCGCTCGATGGTCAGGCTCAATTGCGGCACACCACCGGAAAGGTGAGCATTTGCGGTGCCTTTATGAGCGATATGATTGAATTCCTGCAACGATAAGCCGGCGATATAATTCAGTTCATCGCCATCCTCAGGCGTCTCGAAAATCTCCAAATCTTCGTTTGCTTCATTGACAAGGAGGAAGGTCTCAAACAAATTACGCTTGCCATCTTGGATGTACTGACCCATTGAATGGAGGTCTGTCGTGAAAACAACAGATGCCGGGAATGTGCCCTTGCCCTCTTTGCCTTCGCTTTCGCCGAACAATTGCTTCCACCATTCTTGGACAAATGACAGCTTCGGTTCGAAAATGGCGCTCACTTCTGTTGTATAGCCCTGTACATAAAGCTGATGGCGGATAGCGGCGTATTGAATTGCGGTATTCGACTCAATGCCTGCATCTTTGTAGACAGCTTCGGCCTGTTTTGCGCCTTCTAGCAATTGGCGGATCGAATGCCCAGCGGCAGCAATCGGCAATAACCCAACGGCTGTGAACACCGAATAGCGCCCGCCGACATCATCTGGCACAACAAAACGTTCGTATCCTTTTGTTTCGGCCAATTGGCGGAGCGCACCTTTTTCTGCGTCTGTTGTAACGATAATTCGTTCGGCAGCGCCGGCACCGTAGCGTTGCTCCATGTAATCGCTCAGGAAGCGGAAAGCGATAGCCGGTTCTGTCGTCTTGCCCGATTTCGAAATAATATTAACTACAACATCTTTACCGTCAAGATAGGCAAGCAATTGCTTTAAATATTCTCCGCTCACTTGATGGCCTGCGAAAAGCACTTCGAGTTTGTCTTCTTGAGGGAAATACGGCTCGAGTGAAGACAACACCGCTTTCGCACCGAGATAGGATCCGCCGATACCGATAACGACCAGCACGTCCGCTTGTTTACGGATGCGTTTCGCCGTCTCTTCAATCTTGGTGATAAAGTCATCTGAAACGGAAGATGGCCAGTCGAGCCAGCCAAGAAAGTCCGATCCTGCCCCTTGTTTTGTGTATAGGTCATCTTGGATTTTTTGCAAGCGTGTTTTCATATTAGCGTCCATCACGGATTCGATCGCTTCAGAATACGTTAAATTAATCATTAGAACCCTCCTGTTCAATTTAGTATTGATTTTATCATAAAGCAGCAAAAGATAACGTGCAGAGAGGAAAAAACTGTTTGATTTAAATAACTGAGCAGTTTAATTTTGATTCGGTGCCACTTATTGGTAAAATAAAGGCAAAATTCAATTTAGTAGGAACTCACTCTTTACCTGGCAACAGCAAAAATAGCTTGAGTTTCTTTTATAACGATATAGAAAAACAACTGGAGGTCATTGAATGAAGCGATACTTAGGAGTGGCTGCCGGAGCGGGTTTGCTATTGTTAGTCACGGGATGTCAGCCGCAGCCGACGCCGGAAGATCGGCTGAATGAATATATCGGCCATTGGAACGGGCAGGATTTTCAAGTCATGTATGAAGAGTATTTGACGCAAGAATCCCGAGAAGAATTTCCGGCAGAGAGTTTTGTCGAACGCCAGCAGCAATTGGTGGAAGATTTAAGCATCGAGAATTTCGAAGTTAGTTTTACTGCAGCTCCAGACGATGCTGAATGGGACGAAGAACAGCCAGCCGAGTTTCCTATTCAAGTGAAAATGGATTCCGTTGCGGGGCCAATCGAATTCGATCATTCCATTTCGCTAGTGCATGAAGAGCAGGAAGACGCTGAGATGTGGTTTGTCGATTGGGATCCTTCGTTGATCTTTAAAGAACTAGAAGAAGGCGATGAAGTTGCCGTTCGTACAGAACCGGCAGAGCGCGGCGAAATTCTCGATCGTGAAGGCCGCGGCCTTGCAATCAACGGCACGGGTTATGAACTGGGTGTTGTCCCGCAACGGCTTGAAGATGAAGCGGACCGTGAGGAAGCGGCTGAACTATTGGGCTTGACGGTCGAATCGCTTGAGGAAAGCCTGGGGCAAAGCTGGGTGCAGGCCGATCAATTCGTGCCTTTATCCAAGGCATCCAAGTCGGATGAAGAGTTGATTGCCGAGATAGAAGCCAGTGATGTCACCACTTACCGGGAAACGGCGATGCGCGAATACCCTTACGGCGAAGCGTTTGGCCATTTGACAGGCTATATCGGTTCCATCACTGCGGAACAATTGGAGGAGCTTCAAAGCGAAGGCTACGGCCCGAATGATTTGATCGGGCGCCAGGGGCTCGAGCGCCGTCTTGAAGAACGTTTGCACGGAGATAACGGTGTGCGCATCCTTATACAAAAACAAGCGGAAGGTACGGAGAATGTTGTACTTGCAGCACAGGAACCGGTCACAGGAGAAGACGTGGAATTGACCATCGATGCGGAACTGCAGACAGCGGTTTACGACTCGATGCAAGGCGAACCGGGAACGGCAGCGGCTGTCTCACCCGAAAATGGGGAAACTTTGGCGCTTATCAGCTCGCCCGGTTTTGATCCGAATGAGTTTATTGCCGGGATGAGCGGGGAGCGCTACGCAGAGCTGTCAGAAGATCCGTTGAATCCGCTGTTCACCCGTTTTGCTGCGCGCTATGCGCCAGGCTCGACAATCAAGCCGGTTACAGCCGCAATCGGCATGGAGGCGGGAACGCTGGATCCGGTCGAAGGGCTGACGATTGAGGGGCAAACGTGGCAAAAAGATAGTTCTTGGGGTTCTTACCGCGTGTCGCGGCTTCATCCGGAAGCTCCGAATCCGATCGACTTGAATCGTGCGCTTGTGTATTCGGACAATATTTATTTTGCAAGGCAAGCGCTCGATATGGGAGCGGACACGTTCATTGATGGGTTGACGGGTTACGGATTCGGAGAAGAGCTGCCGTTTGCAATTGGCGTCGAAAGCTCGCAAATCTCCAATGACGGCAGTCTGGGTTCAGAAGGCCAACTAGCTGATACCTCATTCGGCCAAGGGCAGATGCTCGCCAATATTTTGCACCTCGCTTCTATCTATGAACCATTTCTAAACGGCGGTACGATTTACGAGCCTACCATGTACGCTGATGAAGAAAAGGGCGTCGTCTGGAAAGAAGGATTGATCACTGACGACAATGCGGCCATATTGCGCGACAGCATGCGCAATGTCATCACCGATGGCTATGCCGACTCGGCGAATATCGATGCGCTGCCGATTGCCGGGAAGACCGGAACGGCAGAATTAAAAGGCGCGCTCGGTGAAGAAGGGCAGGAAAACGGCTTTTTCGTCTCCTACCATGCGGAACGTCAAGATCTCATATTAGCGATGATGATCGAATCGATTGAAGACAATGGCGGCAGTGATTACGTCGCAGGGTTTTCAGCAAGTGCCATGGAACAGTATTACCAGAATAATTAAGGCAAGCCGCCCTGAAATAATGGGCGGCTTTTTTATTGCATAGGAGAAGAGGAATTTCCACAGAAAGGGAGTATAATGTAAAGAAAGATATAGCTGCCGCAGGCCAATGTGATTACGTCAATTCCGAAGGGGCAGGGAGGCGATGAACTTGAAAAAGACGTGGTGGAAAGAAGCAATCGTTTATCAAATTTATCCACGCAGTTTCTTCGACACCAATGGCGATGGCGTCGGGGATTTGAATGGCGTTAGGGAAAAACTCGATTATCTGCAGGAACTGGGCGTGGATATGATTTGGCTATGTCCGGTATATAAATCACCGAATGTCGACAACGGCTATGACGTCAGTGATTACCAGGACATCATGGATGAGATGGGTACGATGGAAGACTTTGACCGCCTGCTTGAAGACATCCATGCTCGCGGCATGAAAATCATGATGGATTTGGTGTTGAACCATACGAGCGATCAGCATCCGTGGTTTCTTGAGTCAAAGTCTTCCCGCGACAACCCGAAACGTGATTGGTATGTGTGGCGGGACCAGCCGACCAATTGGGAAGGCATTTTCGGCGGGCCGGCTTGGACGTATGACCCGAAGACAGGACAATATTATTTTCATTTGTTCACGAAAAACCAAGTCGACTTAAACTGGGAAAATCCGGAGCTGCGGCGTGCATTATACAAAATGATTTTATGGTGGCTGGATAAAGGCATCGACGGGTTCCGAGTGGATGCGATCAACCATTTGAAAAAAGATTACACAGATATGCCGAATCCTCAAGGGCTCAATTATGTACCGGCTTGGCCAAAAATGACGAATGTTGAAGGGATACAGGAGTTGCTGGCGGAATTGCGCCGCGAAACTTTTGCCAAATACGATGTCGTCACAGTCGGCGAAGCCAATAGCGTCAGATCACACGAAATCGGCGAATGGATTAGCGAAGAAGAAGGCAAATTTAATATGATCTTCCACTTGGAAGCGCACGAAGAAGCATGGGACGAGGAAAGCGAAGAAGGGGTCGATGTCGACGATTTGAGACTAGTGCTCGACCGCTGGCAGCGCAGCGCGCAAGGCATCGCCTGGAATTCCTTGTACCTGGAAAACCATGACCGGCCGCGTACGGTTTCCACTTGGGGAAATGACAAGGAGCATTGGTGGGAAAGTGCGACAGCGCTAGGCTGTATGTATTTCTTTATGCAAGGAACGCCCTTTATCTATCAAGGCCAGGAAATCGGCATGACCAATGCGCCCTTTGATGATATTGACATGTACCGCGATATCGAAACAAAAAACATGTATCGCTATAACCGGCTTAAAGGCGTACCCCATAAAGACTTGATGGCGACCATCAAAAAAATCAGCCGTGACCATGCCAGAACACCGATTCAATGGACCAGTCAAGAAAACGCCGGCTTTACACAAGGCACGCCATGGATTCCGGTCAACCCGAACTTCAATTGGCTGAATGTCAACGAACAGCAAAAAGATCCGCAATCGGTGTTGTCTTTTTACAAGAAAATGATTCGATTGCGCAAAGAACACGAAACACTTGTATACGGCAGCACGCATTTAACTTATTTGGAATGTCCCTTCGTTTACGCATATACACGCGAGTACGAAGATGAACGGTATCTCATAGTGTCACATCTGGATGATGATACTTGCCCGTGGTGGAGTCCCGTCGAAGGCAAATTGTTGTTATCGAATTATGTTAGCCATCTAGATGGCAAACTGCAGCCATATGAAGCCCGTGTATATCGTTTGGAATAACAGCCGCCTGATAAGCGGCTTTTTATAATGGAATGAAAAGCGAATACATTCCAAAGCGTTTATTGAAGTATTTTGAACTATGCTAAAATACCTATTTATACACTGTGAGCCCAATAGCGAAAGGGATTTTCCCAATTACGCAAACCCGTTTTCTCTGCTAGATTTAAACCATGGCAAAAGACGCAACAAACCTGAGCGGGACGCCGCTTGCAAACTGGATGCCATAAAATCTATTTCGGAAAAGGGGATTCGAAAGATGAAAAAATCGGCTAAGTTCATTACGACAGCGTTACTCGCGGCAACCATGCTCGTACCGGCAATGGGGGTTTCGGCAAACGAAGCGCCAAGCAAACAAAACAATGAGAAGATCCGCGTGCTCATCGAGATGCCTAATAAAAAAGAGCAAGAGCAAGCAAAAGAGCGCTACGGCGTCCAATGGGATTTCAATAACGAAGGCTTTACTACCAATATGAATGAACAACAATACGAAGCATTAAAGAAAAACAAGAATGTGAAAATCGAGAAAGTCCCTGAATTCACAGTAGAGACGACGACGCTTGAGCCCCAATCGCGCTATCAGACAATGGCAGCTTCCCAATCTACTCCTTGGGGCATCAAAGCTATTTATAATAATAGCTCTATCACCCGGACTACGGGCGGAGCCGGAATTAACATCGCAGTATTGGATACAGGTGTCAACACGAGCCACCCGGATCTTGCAGCAAACGTAGAGCAGTGCAAAGATTTCACAGTTGGCACTAGCATTCGCAACGGGCAATGCACAGACCGTCAAGGGCACGGCACGCACGTAGCCGGCTCTGCACTCGCTAACGGCGCTGGCGGCTTGTACGGGGTAGCTCCACAAGCTGATCTTTGGGCATACAAAGTATTGGGAGATAACGGCTCTGGTTCTGCCGATGATATCGCTCAAGCGATCCGCCACGCAGCCGACCAAGCATCTGCTTTGAACCAAAAAACGGTCATCAATATGTCTCTGGGCTCTTCAGCTGAAAGCAGCTTGATCACAAATGCGGTCAACTATGCATATGGCAAAGGCGTGCTTGTTATTGCAGCTGCCGGAAACTCTGGCCCGAACCTTGGAACGATCGGCTTCCCAGGTGCATTGCAAAATGCAGTAGCAGTAGCAGCACTTGAAAACGTTCAGCAAAACGGCACTTACCGTGTTGCGAATTTCTCTTCCCGCGGCTACACGCAAACTGCCGGCGACTACTCAATCGGCAAATTCGATGTTGAAGTTTCAGCGCCAGGCGCAGCAGTTTACTCAGCTTGGTATGACGGAGGCTACGCAACGATCAGCGGAACTTCCATGGCTTCTCCACACGCAGCAGGATTGGCAGCGAAAATTTGGGCAGCAAACCCATCTGCAACACACACACAAATTCGCGGAGACTTGCAAAACCGCGCGGCAAACAATGATATCCTCTCTGGTCTTTATGCAGG
The DNA here is from genome assembly GCF_042654465.1 of Planococcus dechangensis. Classification (NCBI taxonomy): domain Bacteria; kingdom Bacillati; phylum Bacillota; class Bacilli; order Caryophanales; family Caryophanaceae; genus Planococcus; species Planococcus dechangensis. Next base: position 394,029 of record NZ_JBHSGL010000015.1, read on the forward strand.
ATACGGAGACGACCCGGCTTCAGGCTTCGGATTCTACCGTCTTCCATAAGGTTTAATGGCCAAACAAGCCCGGCAATAGCTGCCGGGCTTGTTTTTATATGTTATTATTTATATATTCTGACAAAGAAAGGTGAGTTTATGAACATCGGTTCTGTGATTAAATACTATCGTCTCAAACACAACTTAACGCAGTCACAGCTCGCTGATGGCATTTGTTCCGTATCGCATCTTAGTAAAATCGAATCCAATACGTATACCCCCCACGAGGACACCTACGAAGCCTTGCTTTCTAAGATGGGGGTGCAATTGAAAAAGGAGCTTGAGCACCAAAAGCGCCTCGAACAACAATTGGGACGTTTTATCGATTGTTCGCTTCATTATGATTTGGATAATCTCAAGAAAATGTATCATGAACTTGCGAAAGTAGATGGTTATTTGCAATCTACAGACTTGGTCACACAATATGAATTGTTTAAGTTCCGCTATTATTTACACGTAAATCAATATGATAAAGCACTAGAGCAGCAAAAAATGCTTGATAAGCTAAAAGCTTCCTTTACAGCGCCAGAACTTTGGATGAGCCAGTTTTTTCAAGCGATTCAATTCAGTTCACTTGGGCAGTACAAAGATGCAATGGCTTTAATGGACGAATTAGATCAAGGGGTTCAAAGCATTCCTCAAAAATTAGAAGGAGAGTATTATTATCAAAAAGCGCGTATTTTATTACTATTCGACCGATTAGAGTTATCCGCTTACTATGCAGAGCTGGCAGTAAGGGCTTATCAGATGCATCACAACTATATCCGCCTTCTGCATGCCCAATTATTATTAGCAATCAACTACACAAGGCGTGATTTAATTACGCAAGCTGCAAGCTTATATGAGGTTATCAAGCGAAATGCCAAAGTGACTCATCAGAATGAGCTGTATCAAACCGTTCTGTACAATTATGCGGAACTACTGAAGAGCCAAAAAGAGGATACCCAAGCGATAGAATGGTTTGAGGAACTGAAAGAAGCGCTAGAGCCTGGGAGTTATTTATACAAGGCAGTAGTCGTCAACTTACTAGAAGTTAAACCGATGGGTAAAGAGGAAACAAAGCTATTGATCGAGCAATTGCGCAAGGACGGAACTCCGAAAGAAGAGGAATACTTCAAAATCTACAGTAATTATTATGAAAAGCAAAAATTTTCCCAACAAGATCTTTTGAACTATAAAGAAGATAAAATGTTCCCATTTTTCAAAAAATATGGTTATATTAAAGATATCAGGCAATTATCTGAAGATCTTGCCCTCTATTATAAAGAGAGGGAAGATTGGGAAAGAGCCTATTATTACCAAACTCAATTTATAGAAAATGGCGGTGAATAGACATGGAAAAGAAGAAAGCAGTTATGGGAGCTCTATTGGCTGTACTTCTTGCAGCTACAGTAGGATTGCCGCAAGCGACAGCAGCTAGTGAACTCTCACAAGGCGAAGTGACAATCAACGGTCCACAAGTATTGCCACCACTTTAACAAAATAGAAGTTAACGAAAAAACCTGCCACTGAGGCAGGTTTTTTCAGAGTGTTGAACAAGTCTATGATTCACTTAAAATCAAAAATAGCGATTACTTTTTCCACGCTCAATCATAATGGTCCATCTTAGTATTTGGAGAAGCGTTTGCTCGACTCCTGCGGGAATAGCGGGTTTGAGAGACCCCGCAGGCCGCGTTTAAGCGGGCGAGGAGGCTCGATTCCCGCCCGCGGAAAGCGAGCGATAAGCTTCGGAAAATACGACTTTTTCACTTTCTCGACAGCTTGAACAAAACCTGCCTTATTGGCAGGTTTTTTCTTTGTGTGAAAGAAGTGTTTTCCGATTTTCGCATAAGTGATTGCGTAAAGTTAACAAATTTATAATTCCTCTTCCCGTATAAAAGCTTCGCTTCTTTTGTATAGTCGTACATCATTTGGGTAGACTAATAGAAAGAAGGGCAGGGATGGCCATGTATAAAAAGCAGCAATATGTGTTCAAGGATAGCCGGCCGGTGTTGGCGACAGTCCGGACTTACACGGAAGAAGACTTTGAAGGCTTGATCGAAGTGCAGCGCGAGAGTTTCCCGCCGCCGTTTCCACCGGACTTATTATGGAACGAAGAGCAGTTGCGAAATCATATAACGCTGTATCCTCAAGGTGCATTGTGTGTGGAAATCGATGGTGAAATCGCCGGCTCGATGACAGGGATGTTGACTACTTTTGATCCCCGCCAGCCAGAACATAGATGGGACGAGGTGACGGACGAAGGATCGATCCGTACGCATAACCCGGCCGGCGATTCGCTTTATGTAGTGGACATCGGTATCAAGCCGAAATTCCGCAAATTAAAACTCGGGCGTTTGTTGATGGAAGCGATGTATGAACGCGTGGTGGCAGATGGATTGGAGCGGCTCATCGGCGGTGGCCGAATGCCAGGGTACCATCATCACGCGGAAAAAATGACGGCAGAGGAATATAGTGAAAAGGTGCTGAGCGGCGAACTGCGGGATCCGGTCATCAGCTTTTTATTGAGTTGTGGGCGAATGCCGGTAGCTGTGGTGCCGAATTATTTGGACGATGAGGAATCGCGGAATTATGCATTATTGATGGAATGGAAAAATCCGTTTCGGCAACACTGAGTTCTGATTATTCAGACTACCGCTTTTTCCAAGTATAGGTTTTTGCTATACTGGCAGTAACCAACTAAGCGCGGAGGGGATTGGATGCAGCTGACCGTGCACGATGTTCTGGAGTATGAACTGCTTGAAGGTGCTGTTGTCCGCACGGCAAAACCATATGCTACAGCACGCCCGGTGCATTGGGTGTCGGTGATGGAGATGCCGGTGGAGAATTTTGTGCGCCGTAATGAACTTGTTTTAACGACCGCGATGGGTTGCCACAATGACTTGCAGGCCTTTCATGGATTTGTGCAGGACATCATCGATTCCGGTGCTGCCGCTTTGATGATTGCGATGGGGCGCCATGTTTACGAAATTCCAAGGGAAGTGGTGGAGCTGGCCGAGCAGCATGAGTTTGTGCTCGTCGAGTTGCCATGGGAACTGCGTTTTTCAACAATTATCGAAGAAGTCATGATCCATTTGAATGATTTGCACCAGCACGAACGGCAGCGTTCAGAAAAAGTACAGCAAGACTTATTGAAACTCATTTTGGCGGATGCAGAATTGGAAAAAATCGCTGCTTATATTCGCAGAGAGCTAAAAAGCCCGCTGATCATTACGGATGCTTATGGCGGGGTCCGATCCGCAGCGGGCTGGTCCCGTATCAAGCTGGAAGATTGGGAGCGGCATGTCAGCGATGGTGTGTTTCCGATCCGCGAAGCAATCTCAAAAAGGAACCGCGACCCGATGATCCGGAAATTCTGCACAGGAAAATTATCCGGGCGCAAACTGGTCCAAGTCCCCGTCTTGCAAGTGTCTGACCAACCGCAAGGCTATTTGTATGTGGAGTTGCCAGAAGCTGAGGGAGATGGCCGTCTCGATGTCTTTGTCGTCCATGTGCTCGAACATGCGGCGACGACGATTTCACTTTGGATGTCCAGGCAGAATGCGGTAGAAGAAACGAAAGCCGCGCTGCGCATGGACTTTGTCAGGGAGCTCGCAAACGGTGAATTCACTTCGGCAGATCAGGCGGCATCGCGTGCCCGTTCGCTCGGCTATGATTTAGGCTTGTCCTATATCAGCATCGTCGGCTATCCTGAAAACTTTAGGGAATTGTTCGATCGGCGGACCGAAGATGATAATTCGTATCCGGATTGGTCGAAGAACATGATCGCTTACATCGAAGAAGAAATTCACTATGCAGCACATGCGATGAAACGAACGATCATGATGAGTTATACAAACGGCCGATTGCTGATTTTTTTGGAAAAGCCAGCGGAAAGCGGCCATGAAAACCAAGTGAATTTTCTTGATTTGGTCGAACGGCGGCTGCGGAATTTATTGCCGGAAGTGCTGATTTCTTGGGGAATCGGCGATTTCGTGGAAGGATTTAGCGGTTTCAGCAGCAGTTTCCAACATGCCCAAACGGCGCTTGAGATTGGACGTTCGAAAAAAGGGCCGGGCCATCGCATGGATTACCGTGATACCCGAGCAGACCGATTATTGTTGCAATTGGCTAAAACGCAAGGCATGAACGATGTCATTCTGTATACTATCCAGCCGCTTGTGGAGTACGACCAGCAAAGGCAAATGGATTTGATCGGAACGTTTTCGGCTTATAACCATTACCAGGGCAATGTCAGCCAAACAGCGCGCGCATTGAATCTCCACCGGCAATCTTTATTGTACCGGCTGCGGAAAATCGAAGCGCTGACCGGATTATCGCTTGTCGATCCCGATGATTTGTTTCTATTGGAGCTATGCGTCAGAACGTATCGTATCGGGACAACAGAAATTGAGGATAGGTAAAAAAAAGCCGGCTTGCGAGCCGGCTTTTTTTCGTGGGAAAAAACTGACTAAAGAGCCAGCACTATTTTCATACACTATGACAGATGCTTAGAAAGCTTGTCGGGCCTTATAGTAGGACTATGATAAAGAGATTGATTATTCCGTCATTTAACCCGCTTTTGCCGAGTTCAGGGCTTGCGATTTTTCAGCAGGAGTCCAACAGCCGACAGAACCTAGTTATGCTCATTTTTAATTCGTGTACTAAAAGGAGGGGATTCCCATGTCGTTTGGAACTGCAGAATATCAGGGGCGTATCCGGAAAACAAAGCAGCGCATGGCAGATAAAGGAATTGAAGTATTGCTTATCAGCGATCCCGCAAATATGAACTATTTAACCGGCTATGATGCCTGGTCGTTTTATGTCCACCAAATGCTTATTGTCATTGAAGATGAAGACCAGCCGATCTGGGTCGGGCGCGTCATGGATGCGAACGGGGCCAAAATCACGACTTGGCTTTATCACGATAATATCATCCCGTATCCGGAATTCTATGTGCAATCGCAAACTCATCACCCGATGGATTTCGTGGCGGAAATCCTGAGCCAAATCGGCCAGGACCGCCGTTCGATCGGCGTTGAAATGGAAAATTATTATTTTACGGCAAAATGCTATGAACGGCTGCAAAAAGGCTTGCCCAATGCACGTTTCCAAGACGCCACCTTGCTCGTCAACTGGGTGCGCATCGTGAAATCAGATACGGAAATCATGTACATGAAGCGCGCGGCGCGCTTTTCGGAAAAAGCGATGGCGGCTGGCATCGACATGATCGAAGAAGGGGTGCGGGAATGCGATGTCGCAGCAAGGATCCTCGAAGTACAGGTAAGCGGAACGAAAGAACATGGCGGCGATTACCCGGCCATTATGCCGCTGCTGCCGACAGGTGAACGCACCGCTGCGCCTCATTTGACATGGACTGACAAGCGCTATAAAAAAGGGGAATCGGTGACCTTGGAAATCGCCGGTTGCTATAAGCGCTATCATTCGCCGCTGGCCCGCACCGTATTCATCGGCACACCCGATGCCGACTTGCAGCATCTTGCCGAAGTAACGACAGAAGGGCTCAATGAATGCCTGGCGATGATCAAACCCGGCATTTATTTGGAGGAAGTTTGCGCGATGTGGACGAAAACGATCGCCCGTTATGGCTTTGAAAAAGAAGCGCGCATCGGCTACGCGGTCGGATTGAATTACCCGCCGGACTGGGGCGAGCATACCGCAAGCATCCGCATGGGCGACCGCACGATACTTGAGCCGAATATGGCGTTTCATATGATTCCGGCAATGTGGTTTGACCACTCGGGATTTGAAGTGAGTGAGACTTTCCGCGTGACGGAAACCGGGTGTGAAACGCTGGCGAATATGCCGAGGGGATTGTTTGCCAAAAGTCATTTGATCGGTTATCAAGGCGGAGCGTAGAAGGCTGTTTCACAAAAGCACTCAGGCAAAACCATCACAACAAAAATTGAGGAGTGAGCATATGACAAAGAAGAAAATCCATCAATCAACTCAAGCTGTTTGGGGAGGCGAGAAAGACTATCTCGTACACGGGGCATCTCAAGTTCCAGTCGTCTTAAGTGTGGCCTACACGTATGACGATATGGACGAATGGTACGACGTGGCGATCGGTAAAAAGAAAGGTCATATCTATGGGCGCAACACGAACCCGACGGTGCAGGCTTTCGAAGACAAAGTAAAGCTGCTTGAAGGCGCAGAAGCGGCGACCAGCTTTTCGACCGGCATGGCGGCCATCAGCAATACGCTCGCGACGTTCCTGGTGCCGGGCGATCGCATCGTGTCGATCAAAGATACGTACGGCGGGACAAACAAGATTTTCACCGAGTTTTTGCCGCGTCAAAACATTGATGTGGCGCTGGTCGATACAGGAGATCACGAGGCGATCGAAGCAGAACTCCAAAAAGGCTGCAAGATCCTTTATTTGGAGACGCCGACCAACCCGACGGTGAAGATCACCGATATTGCACGAATGGCCAAAGCAGGTCACGAGGTGGGGGCCTTGGTCATCATCGACAACACATTCGGCACGCCGATCAACCAAAACCCGCTTGAAGACGGTGTCGACCTTGTGTTGCACAGTGCCACCAAATTCCTCGGCGGACACGCAGATGCACTTGGCGGTGTACTGGTCGGATCGCATGAACTTGTCGAACAAGTCTATCATTACCGTGAAATCAACGGTGCGACGATGGATCCGATGGCGGCATACCTGCTGTTGCGCGGCATGAAGACGCTGCATTTGCGGGTGCGTGAGCAAAGCAAGAATGCGATGGCGCTCGCTCGTTTCCTGCAGACAAAAGACATCGTCGAAGACGTCTTTTATCCGGGGCTTGAAACGCATCCGAACCACGATATCGCAAAGCGGCAAATGAAAGGTTTCGGCGGCATGTTGAGCTTTTCAGTAAAAGGAGGCGTGGACACGGTGCGCGATTTGTTGCCGAGGCTCCAGTATGCGCATCGTGCGGCGAATCTCGGAGCAGTCGAGACGACGGTCGGTCCGGCGCGCACGACGAGCCATGTGGAATGCACGCCGGAAGAGCGCGCAGCGATGGGCATTCCGGAAGGTTTGATCCGTGTTTCTTGTGGAATTGAAGAAATCGAAGACATTCTCGCTGATTTCGAGCAGGCGTTCCAGCATGTCGAAACGGTGCTCAAGGTCTAAGAAAGCCAGGTGGACAAGATGCGGGACAAAGATGAACTGCTCGAACAGGCGGAACAAATGGCCGGCGACATCAGCGGTTGGCGGCGGGCATTGCACCAATATCCGGAGCTCAGTTTTCAGGAAGTTGAAACGGCCCGTTTCATTGCCTCTGTGCTGGAAACGGTCCAAGGCATCACCGTTGAACGCGGCAGAGGCCTCAAGACGAGCGTCATCGGTACGCTCGGCACAGGGCGTCCGGTCATTGCATTGCGCGCCGATATCGATGCTTTGCCGATCGACGAAGCAAACACTTGTGATTATCGTTCGAGAAATCCAGGGGTCATGCATGCCTGCGGACATGATGCGCATGCTGCCATCCTACTTGGTACCGCACGCCTGTTGGCGGAGCATTTCCAGAAACAGCAAGTGTGCGGCACGGTGAAATTCATTTTCCAGCCGGCGGAAGAAACAATCGATGAAGATTCTCTGTCAGGTTCTCCTTATTTACTGCAAGCCGGTGCATATGAAGGAGTGGAAGCCGCAATTGCACTTCATATGTGCCCATGGCTGCCGGTCGGTGACGTCCAATTGTCGGACGGCCTGAGTATGGCGAATGTCGACGTCTTCCGTGCCGAAATAGTCGGTACGGGCGGACACGGCGCTTATCCTGAGCTTGGCAGCGACCCGACATGGATGCTCGGCGTTATTTTGCAAGCGCTCCATGGCATCGTTCCGAGAAAAGTGCCGGCACTTGAACCGGCGGTCATCAGTATCGGGCAGATCCATGCCGGCACCGCGAGCAATATCATCCCTCAAGAAGTGAAAGTTGAAGGGACTGTCCGCAGTTATACAGGCAGGGTGCGGAACCTGCTCGAGACGGAAATCGAGCGCGCTTTCTCGCTCGCCACACAACTTGGCGGCGATTATTCGTTCAGCTACCAACGCGGAGAGCCGGCGCTTGTCAATGACAAACAGGTAAATGCGGGAATCATCAGGGCTATCCATAAAACAGACCCTTCAATAGATACGATCGATCGGTCATTCGGGATGGGTGGGGAAGATTTCGGCTATGTAACGCAGCAAGTGCCCGGCGCGATGTTTTTTCTCGGCTGTGGATTGCAAGACGGGGTGAGCAGGGAATTGCACACCGCTCATTTCGATATCGATGAGCGCAGTTTGCCACTGGGCGCTGCCATTTTGGCAAATGCGGCGATCGATTTTTTGGAAACGGAACAGAACAGAGAGGGGGAGAATGATGACGCATAAACTGGCATTTATCGGATTTGGCGTAGTCGGTCAAGGGCTCGCTGAGATTCTCTACAGCAAACGGCAAAGCTTGAAGGATGCAGAAGGCTTTGAATCGAAAATCGTAGCGATATCCGATTTTAAAAAAGGCTCGCTGTACCACCCTGATGGACTCGATTTCGAAGCGCTGCTGGAAGCTGTGCAGGATGGTGGCACATTGGATAGCTACCCGAAAGCAGACGGGCTTATCACTGGATGGGACAGCTTGGAAACCATCCGGAAATCGAACGCCGATACGGTTATCGAAGTTTCCTATACCGATGTTTCAACGGGTCAGCCTGCGATTGACCATTGCCGCGCGGCATTCGAAAGCGGAAAAAATGTCGTCATGACCAATAAAGGGCCGGTGGCGCTTGCTTATCAGGAATTGTCGGCTTTGGCGAAAAAACACGGCGTTTCCTGGGGATTTGAAGGCACCGTCATGAGCGGGACACCGGCGCTGCGCATGCCGAAGCTGACGCTCGCTGGCAATGACATCACAGAAATCCGCGGCATCCTAAACGGCACGACCAATTTCATGTTGATGCGCATGGACGAAGGCGCGTCTTATGAAGCGGCGCTAAAAGAAGCCCAAGCGCTCGGATATGCAGAAGCGGACCCGACGAGTGACGTCGAAGGCTTGGATGCTCGCTATAAAATCGTCATCCTCGCGCAGCATGTCATGGGCATGCCGCTAACAGTCGAACAAGTCGAATGTACAGGCATCTCGCAGCTGACACCGGAACTCATCGAACAAGCCCGTATGGAAGGCAGACGCTGGAAGCTGATCGCCACGGCCAAAAAAGAAAATGGAATCATCACAGCAAAAGTTGCAGCGGAAAAAGTACCGCTCGACGATCCGCTCGCATCCGTCTCGGGGGCACTCAATGCCATAACCTATCAAACCGATCTGTTGGGCCCAGTGACGTTGAGCGGTGCCGGAGCGGGCAAAGCAGAGACGGGATTTTCCTTGCTCATCGATCTATTGACGATTGCCCGTGCTCGGGAAACGGTGCAGTCATGAAAGGAGTGGATGCTGATGGAGACGCATGTCGAAGGCAAAAAAATGTTTCTGGCAGGTGAATGGGTGGACGGCAAACAATGGATCGATGTCATCGATCCGCAAGACGGCTCGCTTGTCGACCGGGTACCGGCTGCCTCGAAAGCGGATATGGAAGCATGCATCGAAGCGGCGAAAGCGGGAGCTAAAACAGCCGCTCGCATGCCGGTATTCGAACGCATGCAAATTATCGGGAAAGCGGCTGATTATATCGAGTTGAATGCAGAGCTTTATGCGCGCACCATTTCCAAAGAAAGCAGCAAGACGATACGCGAAGCCCGTAAAGAAGTCGGGCGTGCGGTTGAAACATTGCGCCTGAGTGCAGAAGAAGCGCGGCGCATCACAGGGGAAACCATTCCATTCGACCAATCGCCGTCCGGCCAGGGCCGCGTCGGCTATTACCGGCGTTTTCCGCTCGGCATTATTGGGGCGATTACCCCATTCAACGACCCTTTGAATCTCGTTGCCCATAAAATCGGCCCAGCGATCGCTTCCGGCAACGCGATCATCGTCAAGCCTGCAACGGTTACGCCTCTAAGCGCATTAATGTTGGCCGAAGCTTTTTTCCACGCCGGATTGCCGGAAAAGATCCTTTCCGTTATCACCGGCAGGGGCAGTGAAATCGGCGATAGTTTAGTGGAGCATCCGGCTGTACGAATGATCAGCTTTACGGGAGGGCTCGAAACGGGGCTGTCTATTACGAGAAAAGCCGGATTGAAAAAAGTCGGCATGGAGCTCGGCTCGAATTCGCCGGTCATCGTCCTTGATGATGCGGATGTAGAGGATGCAGTCGCCTCTAGCGTTTCCGGTGCGTTTTGGGCGGCGGGTCAAAACTGTCTCGGCGTTCAGCGAATTTATATTCAAAGCAGCTTATATGAAACGTTCCGGACTCAATTCATTGACGATACGGAACGTTATATCATCGGTGACAAACAAGCCGAAATAACTGATATGGGGCCGTTGATCACGGAAAAAGAAGCAAAGCGCATCGAACAGCTGGTGGAAGAGGCGCTGGCGAAAGGTGCCGTACTCGAAACAGGCGGAGTGCGCGACGGTGCTTTCTATTCGCCGACTGTTCTGACGAATGTCCCCGAAAACTGCACACTCGCCTCAGAAGAAATCTTTGGCCCTGTGGTCTTGCTGTATCCGATAGCAGATTTGGATGAAGCCATCGAACGCGCCAACGCTGTCGATTATGGACTGCAAGCCGGAATTTTCACCAAGAATCTGGATCATGCTCACCGGGCAATCGAAGAACTTGAAGTCGGGGGCGTCATGATCAACGACAGTAGCGATTTTCGGATCGACGCCATGCCGTTTGGCGGCGTCAAACAGTCTGGGCTCGGAAGAGAAGGGATCAAATTCGCCATCCAGGAAATGACCGACACGAAAGCAGTTTGCTTCAAATTGGGATAATGGATTAAAAAGCGTGCGGCATGCGAGCCACACGCTTTTTTAACGCTATATCATGCTATGTAAATTTATGCATATTGCTGTTTAGAATTGTCGAAGAATGCTGTTATACCTAGTGAAAGCGCATACATGGAATTGGCTTTGGTAAATTGTGAAATATTATTAATAATTATTCGTTAATTCATTGTATTCTGAAAAATGTCATCTATAATAAATAGAAAAGAAAGGACAGGATACTTATGAAAAAAGATTTGCGCATCAACAGTAAAGTTTTTAGCGAGGGGCCGATGAAAGCGCCCAACCGTGCGATGCTCCGTGCAGTCGGCGTAACGGATGAAGGATTCGAACAGCCGATGGTCGGCATCGCCAGCACATGGAGCGAGGTTACGCCTTGCAATATACATATCGATGAACTGGCAAGAGCCGCAAAAAAAGGCGCACGAGGCGCCGGGGCTGTCCCGTTCATTTTCAATACCATTACGGTCTCTGACGGCATTTCGATGGGAACGGAAGGCATGAAATACTCACTATCAAGCCGCGATGTCATCGCCGACTCGATTGAAACGGTGGTCGGCGCGGAAAGCCTCGACGGCCTTGTTGCTATCGGCGGCTGTGATAAAAACATACCGGGCTGTCTCATCGCCATCGCCAATTCCGAAGTGCCGGCAGTATTCGTTTATGGCGGCACCATTGCAGCTGGACGCTATAACAGCCAAGATATCGACATCGTTTCGGTTTTTGAAGGTGTCGGCCAACATAACAATGGAACGATCGACGATTCAGCATTGCGCAAAATTGAATGCAGCGCATGTCCAGGCGCAGGTTCGTGCGGCGGCATGTATACGGCGAACACGATGGCGTCGGCTGCAGAAGCGATGGGTATGAGCTTGCCGGGCAGTTCATCCAATCCGGCGGTTTCTGAATATAAAGAAGCAGACTGTGAGGCAGCGGGAGCTGCAGTTTATAATTTGCTGGAACTCGGCATCTATCCGAAAGACATCATGACGAAAGAAGCGTTCGAGAATGCGATCACTGTCGTCATGGCGCTTGGCGGGTCGACCAATGCCATTCTTCACTTGCTCGCCATTGCGCACGCAGCGGAAGTGGATTTAACGATCGATGATTTCAACCGCCTTCAAAAAACGGTACCACATATCGCGGACCTGAAACCGAGCGGCAAATACGTCATGCAAGACCTTCACCGCGTCGGCGGTGTTCAAGCAGTCATGAAGATGCTGTTGGAAGCGGGTTATTTGCACGGAGATTGCATGACCGTCACTGGTAAAACCGTGGCACAAAACTTACAGGAAGCGCCGAGCCTGACAGAAGGGCAAGACGTCATCATGCCGTTCGACAATCCGAAACGTAAAGACGGCCCATTGATTGTTTTGAAAGGCAATTTGTCTCCGACAGGCGCCGTCGCAAAAGTATCAGGCGTCAAAGTCAATCGCCATACAGGCCCAGCGCGCGTTTTCGAGAACGAAAAAGAAGCGACCGCAGCAGTTATGGCGAACGAAATCAATGACGGAGATGTTTTGGTTATCCGTTATGTCGGCCCGAAAGGCGGTCCTGGCATGCCGGAGATGCTATCGATTTCAGCCATCCTGGTCGGCAAAGGGATGGGCGAATCCGTTGCGCTTCTAACTGACGGGCGATTTTCAGGCGGAACGCATGGTCTTGTAGTCGGCCATATTTCACCTGAAGCGCAATCAGGCGGGCCGATCGCCTTGCTGAAAGAAGGCGACATGGTGACGATCGATTCGGACTTGCAGGAAATTTCCATGGACGTATCTGACATTGAACTCGAAAACCGCAGAAGCGAATGGACGGCACCGCCGCTTTATCGCAAAGGCGTGCTCGGAAAATACGCACATAACGTATCTTGCTCATCTAAAGGGGCAGTAACGGATTATTTAAATCGATAAATTAGCAAGGAGAGCAGTGCGCTAAAAGAAATCAAAAGGGGGAAACAAGATGGCGATGAACAAAATGGGGTTTGCATCTGTATTGATCGGGGGAGCACTTGCTTTAACGGCGTGTGGCAGTTCAGAAGACGGCGGCACAGCAGGCGGTGACTCCGGTGAAACATTCAACTTGCAGGCGGGACACTCGCTGCCGGAAGATCATCCATATCATTTAGGATTTTTGGAAATGGCGGAGAATGTTGAAGAGCGGACGGATGGCCGCGTAACGATCGAAGTGTTTGCTAATAGTGAAATCGGGGCGGAACGTGAACTGACTGAAGGAATGGGTCTCGGCACCGTCGATTTAGTTGTCTCGTCTACCGCCCCCGTCACAAATTTTGTTCCGGAACTGGAAGTATTGGATGTACCATTCTTGTTCAACGACCGTGAATCAGCAGTGGAGATTTTAGAAGGTGAGATAGGAGACGAGCTGTTTACTAAATTGGAAGAAAACGGGATCATCGGATTGTCGTGGGGAGAAAACGGCTATCGCCACATAACGAACGCAGAGCGTCCGATCAATACGCCGGAAGATCTTCAAGGCTTGAAAATCCGTACACAAGAAAATGAAATCCATTTGGCAGCATTTGAAGCATTAGGTGCGCAACCGACGCCGATGGCTTGGACAGAAGCGATTACAGCACTTCAACAAGGCGTTGTCGATGCCCAGGAAAATCCGGCAATTGTCGCCGACCAGTTCAGTTTATATGATGCCAACCAGCAATATATGAGCTTGACCGGCCATGTATATTCGGTTGCCATTTACATGATGAGCCAGCAAACTTATGATCAGTTACCGGAAGACTTGCGCGATATTGTTATGGAAGAAGGACAAAAAGTCGGTTCCATGGAACGCGACTTGATTGTCGAAATGGAGCAGGAATCTTTGCAAAACTTAAAAGATGAAGGCGTCGAAATCATCGAAGACATCGATACTGCGCCGTTCCAGGAAGCCGTACGCCCAGTTTATGACCAAATCGAATCTCAGGATTTGCTGAACCGGATTTTGGAAGCTCAGTAAACATCTAATGGGCTTGTTACAAGCCCATAAAACGGTGACCATCAAAATTGCAGAAACTTAAGAAAAGAGAGAGTTCTTCTCTCTTTTTTTCTATCGGGGGAATTCGATGATGAAATGGATCGGATATTTGAATTGGGGCATCAAGCATTTGTTGAATGGGATAATGGGGTTATTGGTAACGGTCGTCTTTTTGCAAGTCCTGTTCCGATTTGTGCTCGGCTCACCACTCGCTTGGACCGAGGAATTGGCGCGCTATAGTTTGATTTGGCTGACTTTTTTAGGGGCTGCCTATGCCATGTCTTTAAAGGCGCATATCGGCATGGAGGTTTTTGTCAATTTATTCCGCACCCCGGGGAAGAAAGCGCTTTATACTGTTGCATCCATCGCCAGTTTAATGTTTTTTTTATTGATGGTTGTGGAAGGCTATAGCTTGGCGATGCAGGGAATGTCCCAAAGTTCACCAGTTTTGCGCATTCCGATGGGGGCGATTTATATGATCATCCCGATCAGTGGAGCTATTTTGATTATCAATTTAGCTGCACGTTTTGCCCAAGACTTTAAGAGCGGGGGGGTCTGAGCATGGCGATTTTATTATTCGTTCTGCTGATTGCACTATTCATAATCAATGTGCCGATTGCAATCGCATTGGGCCTTGCTTCTGCACTTATTTTCTATATAGAAGGAAATGTGTCGATTATCGTCATTATCCAGCGCATGTTCAATTCGGTCGATTCATTTCCGTTAATGGCCATTCCATTTTTTATATTAGCGGGTAAATTAATGGAAAGCGGCGGAATTTCCAAACGTTTAATTCATTTGGCCAATGTGATCTTCGGCCGCGTCAAAGGTGGGCTCGGTATTGTTTCCATCGTCGCTTGTGCATTTTTCGCAGCTATTTCCGGTTCTGCAGCGGCGACGACGGCAGCTGTGGGAGCGTTGATGATCCCGGCTATGGTCAGCAAAGGTTACGACAAGAGTTTTTCCACGGCCATTCAAGCAGCTGGCGGCACGATCGGGGTCATGATCCCACCGAGTGTTCCGTTGGTCTTGTACGGTGTCGCAGCCGGTGTATCGGTCGGTGATTTGTTTATCGCCGGCATTGTGCCAGGTCTGATGGTCATGCTTTCTTTAGTATTGCTCGTCTACTTCATTTCACTGAAAAAAGGCTATGGTGGAGGCGAGAAATTCGGGGCGAAAGATTTCTTTACTGCTTTTTTGGATGCGTTTTTAGCATTATTGATGCCGGTCATTATTCTTGGCGGCATTTACGGCGGCATCTTCACGCCGACCGAAGCGGCAGTGGTGGCGGTGGTCTACGGACTTGTCATCGGGGTGTTCGTTTACCGAGAAATCAAGTTCACCGATCTTGCCGCAATTTTCTCTTCTGCCGTCGTGACGACTGCGGTCATCATGTTTATCATCGCCGGCGCGTCGGTGTTCGGTTATTATTTAACTCGCCAGCGCATCCCAGCTGAATTGACGCAATTGATGCTGAGCTTGACGGATAATTGGATCATCGCTTTGTTGATTATCAATTTGGTATTGCTGCTATGCGGTATCTTCCTGGAGACATCTGCGGCGATCATTATTTTGACTCCTATTTTAGCGCCGATAGCGAGTGCACTTGGAATCGATCTCGTGCATTTCGGCATCATTATGATCGTCAACTTGGGTATCGGCTTTATTACGCCTCCGGTAGGAATCAATTTATTTGTCGCCGCGAACATTGCAGGAACCAAATTCGAGAGTTTATTGAGGGCGATCATTCCGTTCATCATCATCATGGTGATCGACGTTATCATTTTATCATTTATTCCGGAAATCAGTTTATTCTTATTAGGTGATTAAGGTATAGGAGGAAGTTCATGACAATCTATCAGATAGCAGTCTTGCCGGGCGATGGCATCGGACCGGACGTAACGGTACAAGCCATTCGTGTACTCGAAGTGATTCGTGAACTGGATGCAGATTTTGATATCCGCTTTACGGAATTCAACTGGAATAGTGAATATTATTTAGAGCACGGCTCAATGATGCCTGAAGACGGGCTCGAGCAATTGCAGGCATTCGATGCCATTTTATTCGGGGCAATCGGGGATGCACGCGTTGCGGATGAAATCAGCATCTGGCAATTGATCATGCCGATCCGCAAAAATTTTCGTCAATACGTCAATATGCGACCGATTAAACGGCTTTCGGGAATCGATTCACCATTAAAAAATGAGTCCCCTGTCGATTTTGTCGTGTTCCGGGAGAATGCAGAAGGCGAGTATTCAAATATCGGCGGACGCCTGTATCAAGGGCAGCCACAAGAAATGGCGGTTCAAAATACCATCATCACCAAGACGGGCGTCGAGCGCATTGCGCGTTATGCATTCGACTATGCACAAGCCTCCGGCAGGAACAAAGTGACAAGTGCGACGAAATCGAACGCCATTATCCATTCGATGAAATTATGGGATGAAGCGGTTGCAGAAGTCGCAGCCGATTATCAAGGCATCGAACTTGAAAGCTATTTTATCGATGCGCTCGCCGCATATTTCGTCCAGCGCCCGGAATCGTTTGATGTCGTCGTCGCTTCCAATTTATTCGGTGATATTCTCACTGACTTGGGAGCTGCAATTGTCGGAGGACTCGGTGTTTCACCATCCGGCAATATCAATCCGGAGCGGGAATACCCGTCGATGTTCGAAGCGATCCACGGGTCGGCACCGGACATCGCAGGCAAAGGTATCGCAAATCCCATCGCCCAAATTTGGTCTGCCGCGCTGATGCTCGACCACCTTGGCAGGCCTGACCTATCAACGGCAATCGTCTCGGCGATTGAAACGGTACTAGGGGAAGGGCGTGTGCGGACGCCAGACCTTGGCGGCAATGACACGACAGAACAGCTAGGAACCGCTATTGCACAAGTGGTAAAAGACCAGCTTACCGTGAAAGGGGAATGTTGAATGGAGATCCAATTGAACGGAAAAACAGCAGTTATCACGGGAGCCGGCGGAGGTATGGGAAAAGCGGCGGTTGAGACATTTCTCCAAAGCGGGGCGAATGTCGCTGCGCTTGATATTCGCACCGAATCTTTACAGCAACTCAAAAAGCAGTTTAACGGCCAATTGCTCGTTATCGACAGCAACTTAACCGAACAGGACAGCGTCGAAGCTGCTTTTCAAAAAATTCATGATACATACGGCCGTATTGACATATTAGCGAATGTCGCAGGCATTGCGCAGTCGGCGACGGCTATCGAAGATGTTTCTTTAGAAATGTGGCATCGCATATTTGCCATCAATACAACGGCAGTCTTCCTCACTTCACGAGCAGCCGTTCCTTATATGAAGCAGCAGGGGGAAGGGGCCATCATCAATGTGGCATCGATTTCGGTTGAGCGGCCACGTCCTGGGTTGAATGCATATATCGCCTCTAAAGGCGCGACGGTTTCCCTGACAAAAGCATTGGCGATCGAGCTCGCACCTGACAAGATTCGGGTCAATTGCCTCAATCCAGGTCCATCCGATACGGAAATGCTCGGTGAATTCACAGCTGCCGGGGCGGATGTGGAAGATATGAAAGAAAACACATTCCGCAAAAGCGTACCTCTTGGCGAACTGATCCAGCCTCAAGATATTGCCAATACGCTTTTATACATGAGTTCGGATTTGGCGAAAATGATGACGGGCAGCGTCGTCAATGTCGACGGCGGCCGGGGAATTTAAATGGCAGGGGGCAATGAAATGGTGAAAAAATTGATGTACATCGCAGGTGAATGGCGGGAAAGTGCAGACATGGCTTGGCTTGAAACGAATAGCCCATCAACAGGCGACTTGCTGGCCGAAGTGCCTCGGGGAAAAGCGCAAGATATCGACCGGGCGGTTCAGGCTGCCAGAACATGTTTCGAATCACAAGAATGGCAGCAGTTTATCCCGGCAGAACGTGGGCGAATTTTGCATAAAATTGCAGCGGCACTGCGTGATGACGCGGAAGCGATTGCGCTGCTTGAAACTCAAGACACCGGAAAGCCTCTAACCCAGGGCAGAAAAGATGTCGAAGCGGCAGCTCAATATTTTGAGTATTATGCAGGCATGGCCGATAAGATTTTCGGTGAGACGATTCCTGTGCAGCCAGGCATACTCGATTACACATTGCGTGAGCCGATCGGGGTGACTGCCCATATCGTGCCATGGAATTACCCGTTGCAAATCATCGCCCGTTCAACGGCAGCAGCAATCGCAACCGGCAATGTCGTCGTGGCAAAACCTGCGGAAGACACGCCGCTGACAGCATTGAAACTTGCAGAGATCATCGACCGAACCGCGCTACCAAAAGGCGTATTCAATGTAGTGACAGGCTTTGGTTTTGAAGCGGGAGCCGCGTTGTGCGAACATCCCGGCATCGACCACATTACATTCACCGGTTCGGTCCAAACGGGTTCCGGCGTCATGGCGGCGGCCGCGAAGAACGTCAAACCCGTAACGCTCGAACTCGGCGGCAAATCACCGAATATCCTGTTTGAAGATTGCGATCAACAAGAAGCATTGGAATGGGTGACTCGCTCGATCATCCAAAATGCGGGTCAAACCTGTTCAGCAGGGTCGCGATTATTGATCCATCGTTCGATCAAAGAGGATTTCTTGAAAAAACTTGCAGAAAAATTAACAGCCATCACCATTGGCAAAGGAGAAGACGATGCCGAGTTAGGCCCGATTTTAAATGCTAAGCAATACGAGCGGATCGAAAGTTTTATGGAAACCGCCCGAGAGGAAGGCGCCGCATTTCTTGCGGGCGGTAAACGCGAGGACAGGCAAGATTTATCGGGTGGTTATTTTTTCCAACCGACCATAATCGATGGTTTATCTCCAGATAGCTATGTTGCACAAGAAGAAATTTTCGCTCCGGTTGTTGCGACTTTCGCGTTCGACACAGAAGAGGAAGCGGTTCGCCTGGCAAACGGGACTGAGTATGGGTTGGTTGCGGGCGTTTGGACGAAAGATGGCGCACGTGCTCACCGGGTCGCTTCGAAAATCCGTGCAGGACAAGTTTTCATCAACAACTACGGAGCGGGGGGCGGCGTTCAGATGCCGTTCGGCGGTTATAAAAAAAGTGGTTTCGGACGTGAAAAAGGGCTGGAAGCGCTGCGCAATTACACCGTATTGAAAAACGTCGCATTGAAATATTAGCATTGGAAAAGGGCTGCCCTCAATTGAGGACAGCCCTTTGTTTTGCAAGGTAACTTCATGCGTTTTGATTTAAATATTAACCCGTAACGAACGGGGAATCATTTCCATTGAAAGTGTCTGCTTTCATTGCCGCGGTAATAGTTCCACTGGGTGCTTTAAAACTTAAGCAACGTAAACCCTACCTTCTTTTACGTCCTTGCGATCCTGTAATCGCGCCAGTGTGAATAAGTATCTTAAAAAAACATTGTGTAGAATGCCAATTAATCAAAATTTATAGGTTACCTTATAGTTAACTCTGAATACTATCTCATATTGGAGGGTATAAGTCAATAACGGGGCTTCGGGCGTGTCAACTTGTTTTTGAAAAAATGGAATTGATGTATAATGAGACTCATTACGGTGGAAGAAGGGGATTTTTGTGGAAACGCGTTATGCAGATGATAGCTTGGCATTACATACCGATCTGTACCAAATTAATATGGCGGAAACCTATTGGGCAGATGGAATGCACGAAAGGCAAGCGGTTTTCGAATTGTTTTTCCGGAAATTGCCATTCGGCAATGGATATGCCACATTTGCGGGACTCGAACGGGTTCTCGATTATCTGAAGAACTTCCAATTCACAGAAAGCGATATCGCTTATTTGCGTGAAGAACTCGGATACAAAGACGATTTTCTCGATTATTTGAAAACGGTGCGTTTCACAGGAGACGTTTATTCGGTTGTAGAAGGCGAGCTAGTGTTCCAGAATGAACCGCTGATTCGTGTCGAAGCGCCTTTAATTGAAGCGCAATTGATCGAAACGGCCTTGCTCAATATCGTCAATTACCAAACATTGATTGCAACAAAAGCGAGTCGCATCAAGCAAGTAGTTGGAACAGAGCGCGTCATGGAGTTTGGCACGCGGCGTGCACAGGAAATGGATGCGGCTATTTGGGGGACGCGTGCAGCTTATATCGGCGGTTTGGAGGCGACCAGCAATACGCGCGCCGGCAAACTATTCGGCATACCAACAGCCGGTACGCATGCCCATTCCATGATCCAGGCCTATAAAGATGAATATGAAGCTTTTCACGCTTATGCACAGCGCCATCGCGATTGTGTATTTCTAGTCGATACGTACGACACATTAAAGTCCGGTCTGCCCATTGCCATCCAGGTGGCACAAGAGCTTGGAGACAAAATCAATTTCCGCGGCGTCCGGCTCGATAGCGGAGATATCGCCTTTTTATCCAAAGAAGCCCGCAAGATGCTGGATGAAGCGGGATTCCCCGAAGCTGAAGTGGTCGTTTCCAATGATTTGGACGAATACACCATTCTGAACTTGAAAGCACAAGGTGCCCGAGTCGACTCATGGGGTATTGGGACAAAATTGATTACCGCATACGACCAGCCTGCGCTTGGTGCTGTGTACAAATTAGTGTCGATTGAAAACAGCAAGGGCGAGATGGAAGACACGATTAAGATTTCGGGAAATGCAGAAAAAGTGACGACGCCGGGCCTGAAAAACGTTTACAGGATTATAGACAGGGAAAATGGAAAATCAGAAGGTGATTATATTACCATGCACGACGAGGACCCAGCTTCTGAAGAGCGCCTAAAAATGTTCCATCCAGTCCATACGTTTGTTTCGAAGTTCGTCACCAATTTCGATGCCGTCAATATTCATCATAAAGTTATCGAAGCAGGCGAAGTCATCTACAAAAATCCACCGCTCGTGGACATTCAAGCATATGCAAACAGTACGCTTGAATTATTATGGGATGAATACAAACGCTCGCTCAACCCGGAAGAATATCCCGTGGATTTAAGCGAAAAATGCTGGAACAACAAAATGCGCAACATTCAGGAAGTGCGGGAATCCGTGCAGCAATTCACCAATCAATAAGGAGGATCCCTATGTCGACTTTACAGCAGCAAATCATCAATGAAATGAAGGTGCAGCCTTCGATTGACCCGCAACAGGAAATCAAGCGCACCGTCGAGTTCTTAAAAGATTATTTGAAGCACCATTCGTTCTTGAAAGGCTTTGTACTCGGCATTTCGGGAGGTCAGGATTCAACGCTTGGCGGAAAATTGGCACAGATGGCTGTAGATGAATTGAATGAAGAAAGCGGCGGAGCGACATACGGCTTCTATGCACTGCGCCTGCCTTACGGTGAGCAAGTTGATGAACATGACGCGCAAGATGCGTTGACTTTCATCAAACCGACGAAAGTCTATACGATCAATATTAAAGAATCGGTAGATGCGAGCGACCGAGCATTGGAAGCAGAAGGCATCAAGCTGACGGATTTTGCCAAAGGCAATGAAAAAGCGCGCGAACGCATGAAGGCGCAGTATTCGGTTGCTGCAGCACATGATGCGGTTGTGCTCGGTACTGATCATGCGGCGGAAGCGATCACCGGTTTTTACACAAAGCACGGCGATGGTGCAGCTGACTTGGTGCCATTGTTCCGACTGAACAAGCGCCAAGGCCGCGAAATGCTTAGAGCACTTGGCTCTCCTGAACATTTGTACACAAAGATTCCAACTGCCGATTTGGAGGACGACAAACCGGCCATTCCAGATGAAGTCGCTCTTGGGATTACGTATGACCAGATTGATGACTATTTGGAAGGCAAGGAGATTTCACAGGAAGCACGTGAAAAGCTGGAAGGCTATTACTTGAAAACACAGCATAAACGCAATTTGCCGATTACGGTATTTGATGATTTCTGGAAAAAATGAGTGAGAATAAACTAGTTCAGGCGGAGAGAATTTCTGATTCTTTCCGCCTTTTGTTATGCACTATGCCATCTTCAAGCCCGTTTGAACTAAACCCCAGGCCGTTGGCTCAGTTGAGTTATCTGCATTAATCCGATATGATGACAGTAAGATTGCGATAATTCAAAACCTTTTCGATTTACATGGGAGGAACTAATATGAAAGCGACAGAACGTCTAGGAAAAGTCATAGATAATATTGAAAAAGTGATCATCGGCAAGCGTGAAATCGCTGAACTGAGCTTGGTCGCTTTATTGTCACACGGCCATGTTTTGCTCGAAGATGTGCCGGGTGTCGGCAAAACGATGCTCGTGCGCGCTTTGGCGAAATCGGTCGGTGCAGATTTCAAGCGCATTCAGTTTACGCCGGATCTGTTGCCCTCTGACGTGGTGGGCGTATCGATTTACAACCCGAAAGACATGCAATTTCATTTCCGGCCGGGTCCGATAATGGGCAATATCGTCTTGGCGGACGAGATTAACCGCACCTCCCCAAAAACACAATCTGCATTGCTCGAAGCGATGGAAGAAGCATCTGTCACAACAGATGGTGTCACCATGAATATCCCGAAGCCATTTTTCGTCATGGCTACGCAGAATCCAATCGAATACGAAGGGACCTATCCATTGCCGGAAGCCCAGCTCGACAGGTTTTTGCTGCGGGTGAAAATGGGCTATCCAACACATGCGGAAGAAATTGAAGTATTGACTCGAGCACAGTCGATTCCGCCAATTGAAGAACTCGAAGCGGTTCTGACGCTAGAAGAATTGCTCAAGCTGCAGGAGGAAGTAAGGACCATCCGTGTAGACGACACCATCCGTAAATATATCGTAGATTTAGCGAGCCAAACGCGGCGCGATCCATATGTATATTTGGGGGTCAGCCCACGTGGGTCGATCGCGCTGATGAAAGCAGGGCAAGCCTATGCGATGTTGAAAGGGCGCGATTACGTTACGCCCGATGATGTCCAGTACTTGGCGAAGTTCGTCTTTGGCCACCGGATCATGCTTCGTTCTGAAGCGCGTTATGACGGCATCACGGCTGAAGAATTGACGGAACGCATCATCGCGAAGACGCAAGTCCCTGTCCAAAGGCTTGTAAATCAATGAAGAGAATCAAACAAGTAATGGATTCGTGGGGCAGGATGATTTTTGTGCTCATCCTGTTTTTTTTGACTTTTTCGTTCGCCATGTTCCAAGGTGGATTTGTCAGCTGGTTTATATTCTACGTATCGTTGCCGTTTATCGTCTATTCGGTGCTATTGTCATTTTACCCGCTCCACAAATTGCGCGCCGAGCGGAAAATCCATACCGCCCGCATCAAGAGCGGGCATCGGTTCTCCGCTACGGTCACCATTCACCGGACGCTGCCTTTTCCGCTTCTTTATACCGTTCTCCATGAACACACCCAATCTTCCAAGCTAAAAGCCCGTTTGGCGGATTCGGCCCAGCAAATGCTATTGCCGGGCTTTCGCCGCAATTTTTCTTGGACGTACGAAATTGAACAAATGCCCAGAGGTGAGCATGTGCTAGAAGGTGTCACCATCGAAACGGCTGACTTTTTCGGCTGGGTAAAAAAACAGCAGCTGCTGCCGGCCCGTCAATCCATCTTGGTCTTTCCAAATACCGTCGAACTAATGTATCGCCCGATCGGCTCTAGCTTTGATCAGGGCTCAATTGCCGCACCGTTCACTTTAGTGAAAGATACAACGATGGTGAGCGGCATCCGCGATTATCAGCCGGGAGACCGGGTGTCATGGATTCATTGGAAATCGTTTGCGCGCACGCAGACCATGCGTACGAAAGAATTCGAAGACCGCCAATCCCAAGACTTGTTCTTGTTGGATGACCGTTCTCCATCGGCCACATTCGAGATTCAAGTCGAGCTCATCGCCTCTATCCTCACCTCGGTTGTCGCAGCACATGCCAGTGTCGCGTACTTATCCGCCGGCACACCTAGAGCTTTTTTCCCGTTGATCCAAAACGATGAGCAATTACAGCGTTCGCTGTATCATTTGGCGAAAGTCCAAGATGATCTCGACCGTCCGATTGAAACGGTCGTCGGCCAGGATTTAAAGCAGGTCCGTGTGTCGAGCCTTGTTTACATAACAGGGGCGCTGTCGCGCAAAATGGTGGATGAAATCCGCCGAAACGTCACGGGCTTAAGCCATTGCTTATGTTTGGTCGTTACAGAAAAAGGGCAGACCATCACCCCTGATGAGGAAAAAGATCATCAGTATGCAAGGTCGAAAGGCTTTCACGTGAAAACGATCGGTCCTGAGAATTTCGCTTCGGCGTTTAAGGAAGGGGGCCGGTCATGACTTCTATCCGAAAAAACAAAGTATTTATGGGCCTGCTATACGTGCTTGTGTTTTTCCTTCTATCAGAATGGCTGCGCCCGGTTATCGAACTGACTGAAACCGGGCACCATAACCTGTTTCTGGCTTTTGTCGCACTCGGGCTCCTTATGGCGTTTTTTGAAATGCCTTGGTGGATCACCGGGCCGTTAAAGCTGGTGTATATCCTTTGGTTTATCGTCTATGTTTATACAGGTAGCTTATTTTTCACGCTGGAAAGTTTGAATTTTATAATCCAACAAGCAAGCATCAGCATGTCCGCGTTGCTGAGCCAAAACTGGCAAGAAACAACGGATGTGTTCCGCACGGTCTTGTTTTTTGCATTGTTATGGATGGCGATATACTTAATCCATTATTGGGTCAGCTTCCGCCTCAGCATTTTCTTGTTTTATTTGCTGACAGTCATTTTTGTCGCGGTACTCGATACGTTCAGCCCTTATTCAGGAGAAGCCGCAATAGTCCGCATCATGGTCATCGGCCTACTGCTGGCAGGATTGCTGCATCTCGCTAGGTGGATGGAACGGCATCGGGCGGTCGATAAAACAGAAAAGCTGCTCGTTTATTCAGTTCCATTGCTGCTCGTATTAATTGTGTCGACTGCGGCCGCATTTTATTTGCCGAAAGCTGATCCAATATGGCCTGATCCGGTTCCATATATTACATCTTATTCAGGCCAAGGGGGAAGCGGGCAAGGCAGTGTCGGGCGCATCGGTTACGGGGTCGATGATACACAACTTGGCGGATCTTTCGTTTCTGATGATACGACAGTGTTCAGAACAGAAATGGAAGAAGGCCAATACTGGAAAGTTGAAGTGAAAGATGTTTACACGACCAAAGGCTGGGAGCTATCTGAAGAAAATGCAGATGAGCAGTTTTACCGAAACGGCGAGGAAGTCTCGACAGATTTCCCGCCAGCAGATGACGGGGAACAAACTTCTGCGCTAGTGGATATGCAGCAGCCGTTCCCGTTTGTGCTTTATCCGTACGGCACCGTTTCCTTTCTTATGGAAGATACATTAGAATACCGCTATGATCCGGTTCAGCAACGCTTTGATACTTTACAGGAAAATGAAGTGTTCGAACCTGATGTATATGAAGTTTTCTACAATGAGCCAAGCTTTAGTTTGACTGCTTTACGGGAAACAGAGCTGGAAGAACTTGAGGAGCTTCCTGGTGAATTCGACCGCTATTTGCAGTTGCCGGATGAGCTGCCGGAGCGGGTCGGGGAACTCGCTGAAGAAATTGCGGAAGGATCATCCACTGTTTACGACCAGGCGCGTGCGATTGAAAGTTATTTCGGAAACGGTGGGTTTGAGTATAGCCAAAGCGATATCCCAGTTCCTGCAGAAGATCAAGATTACGTAGATCAATTTCTATTTGAGACGATGCGCGGCTATTGCGATAACTTTTCCACTTCCATGGTCGTCATGCTGCGATCGCTTGACATACCCGCGCGTTGGGTCAAAGGCTTTACCGAAGGCGAAGTCATCGATACCGTAGATGGCTACGAGGTATATGAAGTTACCAATAATAATGCGCATTCATGGGTAGAAGCATATATGCCAGGTGTCGGCTGGATGATGTTCGAACCGACGATCGGTTTCACCGGGGCATCGGACGTTGATTTCGACCTTGACATCGAAACTTCAGAACCTGAGCCTGAGCAAATGCCAGACCGTCCGGAGCCCGAACCTGAGTTGCCGATCGACGAGACAGAAGATGAAGCATCAGCAGCAACTGGTCCTACGATCGGTGACCGTTTTGTCCAGTTTGTCTCTGACAATATTGGAAAATTGATTGCGGCTACATCCGCTTTGCTGCTGCTCGCGCTGCTGTTGTTCAAGGTGCGTACAAGATGGATGCCGAAAGTACTCATCCCATACTACCGCCGAAGATCAGTAGGGGTGGAGACCTTTGAAAAAGCCTATCTACGGCTTCTGAAGCAATTGGAGTTGTACGGTATCCAACGTGCGCCAGGGCAGACGCTCCGCTCATATGCAGAATACGTCGATTCGTTTTTTGGTACGAAAGATATGAAGAAATTGACCGCCGTATATGAGAAATCCGTCTATGGCGGAGATTCACAATCAGTCGATTGGGCAGAAATGCAGGAAAGTTGGGAAAATTTAATCAATCGGACAAGCGGTTGATTTTGAAAACACTAGCCTGTACAATTGAGAAAATTATAGAATACAGTGCCCTCATATATGTCCGATGATACGGTTCGGATGTCTCTACCAAGTCACCGGAAATGACTTGACTATGAAGGCGGATGACGCATGCTTATTTGCATGTGCATTCGTCTTTTTAATGTAGAGGACAAGAACGCGAGGAGTAGTTTTTCGCGTTCTTTTTTTATGCTGTGGCCTGAATCGAATAGAAGAGGTGAAGGATTTGCCAGTTAGTCCAATGTTGAAAGAGCAGAAGAAAATCGTCGTACTGGATTTCGGCAGCCAGTACAATCAATTGATTACGCGTCGCATCCGGGAAATCGGAGTTTATAGCGAACTCCACCCGCATACGATCAAGGCTGAGGAAATCAAAGAAATGAACGCTACGGGAATTATCTTCTCAGGAGGACCGAATTCCGTTTACGATCAAAATGCTTTCTCGATTGACCCTGAAATTTTCGAAATGGGCCTTCCGATTCTTGGGATTTGCTACGGCATGCAATTGATGGCTTTGCGCCTAGAAGGTAAAGTGGAAAAATCATCCAGTCGCGAATATGGCAAAGCGGAATTGAAACTGACGAAAGAAAGCGCCATTTTCAAAGATGTTCCTGAAGATCAGATCGTTTGGATGAGCCACGGTGACTTGGTCACTGCAGCACCTCCAGGGTTTGACGTTATCGGAACTAGCCCAGGCTGCCCGATTGCAGCAATGGCAAACGAAGAACGTAAATTCTACGGTGTCCAGTTTCACCCGGAAGTCCGCCACTCTGTCTACGGCAACGAAATGCTGCGCCAGTTCGTATATGACGTTTGCGGCATGAAAGATGAATGGTCGATGGAGAATTTCATCGAACTGGAAATCGAAAAAATCCGCGAGGAAGTGGGCGACAAGAAGGTTCTTTGCGCACTTAGCGGCGGCGTTGATTCTTCTGTCGTTGCGGTATTGATCCACAAAGCGATCGGAGATCAATTAACTTGCATGTTCGTCGATCACGGATTGCTCCGTAAAGGGGAAGCGGAAAGCGTCATGAAAACTTTCGCCGACGGTTTCCATATGAACGTCATCAAGATCGATGCACGTGAGCGCTTTATGAAGAAGCTCGAAGGCGTCAGCGATCCCGAACAAAAACGCAAAATCATCGGCAATGAGTTTATTTATGTGTTTGATGATGAGGCTTCAAAACTGGAAGGCATGGATTTTCTCGCTCAAGGAACTCTTTATACCGACATTATCGAAAGTGGAACGACCACTGCCCAAACTATCAAATCGCATCACAATGTGGGCGGCTTGCCGGATGATATGCAGTTTAAATTGATCGAGCCATTGAACACGCTATTCAAAGACGAAGTACGCGTTCTTGGAAAAGAACTTGGCATGCCGGATGAAATTGTCTGGCGCCAGCCTTTCCCAGGTCCGGGTCTTGGCATCCGCATCATGGGTGCAGTGACAGAAGAAAAATTGGAAATCGTTCGCGAGTCCGATTGGATTCTTCGTGACGAAATCAGTAAAGCGGGTCTTGACCGTGATATTTGGCAATACTTCACCGTGTTGCCAGATCTGCGCAGCGTAGGGGTCATGGGCGATGCCCGTACTTACGATTACGCAATTGGTATCCGAGCGGTGACCTCGATTGACGGGATGACTTCCGATTGGGCACGCATTCCTTGGGATGTTCTCGAGAAAATCAGCGTTCGCCTCGTCAACGAAGTCGACCACATTAACCGAGTGTTGTACGATATTACGAGCAAACCGCCAGCAACTATCGAGTGGGAATAAAAAAACGGCTGCAATTAGCAGCCGTTTTTCATTTCACGAACTTTCTGTGTAAAAAAAAGATAATTGTTCGTGTTTGGTCTTGTTTTTTTCATACCTATCATGGTATTCTATTGATGAAATTAAATAAGCTTGTCGTATAAATTCAGGGATATGGCCTGAAAGTCTCTACCGGTTCACCGTAAATGATCCGACTACGATTTTTGTCCGCTTTTCGAAATGGCGGGCTCTCTGTTTTCGGATGGGGGAAATCGGACGCATACGGCAATCACTGTATGCGTTTTTTTATGTAGACTTATACAAGAGCATACGGAGGAATCATGGATGAAGAAGTATTTTCAATTTGAAGAGCTGGGAACCAATTACCGCCAGGAATTTATCGGCGGTTTAACGACCTTCTTGGCAATGGCTTATATTTTAGTCGTCAACCCGCTGACGCTGACAATGGATTCGATTCCGGATCTGGATCCGGCATTGCGCATGGATTACGGAGCCGTGTTCATGGCGACAGCGCTTGCCGCAGCTTTAGGGAGTTTGTTGATGGGGATCGTTGCAAGATATCCAATCGCCTTGGCTCCTGGCATGGGGCTCAATGCATTCTTCTCTTACACCGTTATACTCACATACGGTGTGCCATGGCAAACGGCTTTGACAGGTGTTCTGGTTTCCGGACTTATTTTTATCGTGCTGACTTTGACTGGCATCCGTGAAACAATCATCAATGCGATCCCGGCTCAACTAAAGTACGCAGTAGGTGCTGGTATCGGCTTGTACATCACTTTTATCGGATTGCAAAATGCAGGCATCGTTGTAGGGAACCCCGATACACTTGTCGGGCTCGGAGATTTGACGAATGGCTCTGCTTTGCTTGCAATCTTTGGATTGTTCATTACAGTTATCATGATGGTTCGTGGAATTAAAGGTGGCATCTTCTTTGGGATTTTAATCGCAGCAATCGTCGGAATGATTTTCCAAGTGGTCAGCTTACCGAGCGCGATCATCGACTTGAATGTTCCGAGCCTTGCGCCAACATTCGGTGTTGCGCTCGAACCTATCTTCAATGATCCGGGTTCATTGCTGACTGTCCAATTTCTGGTCATCGTCTTAACTTTCCTTTTCGTTGATTTCTTTGACACGGCTGGTACATTGGTAGCTGTAGCGAACCAAGCCGGATTAATGAAAGACAATAAATTACCACGGGCAGGAAAAGCATTGCTTTCAGATTCAATTGCAACTGTAGGAGGAGCCGTCTTTGGGACATCTACAACGACTTCCTACATTGAATCAACTTCAGGTGTAGCTGCCGGAGCACGTTCAGGATTTGCATCAGTAGTTACGGGTATTCTTTTCCTAGTGGCGATTCTGTTTTATCCGCTTCTTTCTGTAATCACGAGTGCAGTGACGGCACCGGCATTAATCATCGTAGGTGTTCTAATGGTCTCAGCGCTCGGACAAATTGAGTGGAACAAGTTTGAAATTGCAGTTCCTGCCTTTCTTACTATGATTGCAATGCCGCTTGGTTATAGCATTGCGACTGGGATTGCAATCGGGTTCATCTTTTATCCGATAACCATGCTTGTCGCAGGTAGAAGAAAAGAGATTCATCCAATCATGTATGGTCTATTCGTGATTTTCATTTTGTATTTTATCTTCTTAAAATAATTAAGAGGCCGCCAGCAATGTTGTTGGCGGTCTTTTCTATGGACTATATAAATTCTTTACTATAGAAGAAAGGCGTTTGTAGTAAGAGAAAAAGTCCACTTAATTTTTTTCTAACTTTAAAATGTAACCAATATTATTAACAGTCAACAACTAAGGAAAGTCTAGGTATGAAAGGGAAGTAACTACTTTCAAAAATGTAATAAAATAAAGCTTGAATATTAAGAATATTGCGTTATAATAAAGGAGTGTAAAAGTTTCTCTAAAAAGCTTGACGCTATTTTTCCAGCGTGCTATATTAGTCAAGTCGCCAAAACAAGGCGCACAACATGAACCTTGAAAACTGAACAGCAAAACGTCAACAAAAGACGTCACGAGCGCCTTGGCGCGCGAACGGCTTTTGCGATGGTCGCCTCCGGGCGATCGGAGCAATGGTCATTCCGAACTTCGGTGTTCGTGACTTAACTTACTGATCAGCGCAAGCAGATCAAAGCGAATCGCGCGTCTACGGACGGCGATGCGCCAGCAACGATTGA
>NZ_JBHSGL010000016.1:0-95683 GCF_042654465.1 Planococcus dechangensis
TATGCGCCCGTAGCTCAATTGGATAGAGTACTTGACTACGAATCAAGCGGTTAGAGGTTCGAGTCCTCTCGGGCGCGCCATATTTTTACACTCAGCATTTTAGTTCGGGAAGTAGCTCAGCTTGGTAGAGCACTTGGTTTGGGACCAAGGGGTCGCAGGTTCGAATCCTGTCTTCCCGACCATTTTATGGGGCCTTAGCTCAGCTGGGAGAGCGCCTGCCTTGCACGCAGGAGGTCAGCGGTTCGATCCCGCTAGGCTCCACCAACTATTTTACCTTAAAGATCCTGGCGGCGTAGCTCAGCTGGCTAGAGCGTACGGTTCATACCCGTAAGGTCGGGGGTTCGATCCCCTCTGCCGCCACTTTATTAGGACCTTTAGCTCAGTTGGTTAGAGCAGACGGCTCATAACCGTCCGGTCGCAGGTTCGAGTCCTGCAAGGTCCACCATTTAATATATTGCCATGGAGGAATACCCAAGTCTGGCTGAAGGGATCGGTCTTGAAAACCGACAGGGGAGTCAAATCCCGCGGGGGTTCGAATCCCTCTTCCTCCTCCATATTTTAAAAAATGTGTGGACAATTTTTCTTCTATATAATTATCGCGGGGTGGAGCAGTTCGGTAGCTCGTTGGGCTCATAACCCAAAGGTCGCAGGTTCAAATCCTGCCCCCGCAACCAAATGGTCCCGTGGTGTAGCGGTTAACATGCCTGCCTGTCACGCAGGAGATCGCCGGTTCGATCCCGGTCGGGACCGCCATTTTTATTAAATATGGGTCAGTAGCTCAGTCGGTAGAGCATTAGATTGAAGCTCTAAGTGTCGGCGGTTCGATTCCGTCCTGACCCACCATGTTTGCGGGTGTAGTTTAGTGGTAAAACCTCAGCCTTCCAAGCTGATGATGAGGGTTCGATTCCCTTCACCCGCTCCAATGGGCCTATAGCTCAGCTGGTTAGAGCGCACGCCTGATAAGCGTGAGGTCGGTGGTTCGAGTCCACTTAGGCCCACCATTGTTCCGAAGTAGCTCAGTGGTAGAGCACCGCACTGTTAATGCGATGGTCGTAGGTTCGAGTCCTACCTTCGGAGCCATACTGGGGAAGTACTCAAGTGGCTGAAGAGGCGCCCCTGCTAAGGGTGTAGGTCGGTAACACCGGCGCGAGGGTTCAAATCCCTCCTTCTCCGCCAGTAATAGGCCCCTTGGTCAAGCGGTTAAGACACCGCCCTTTCACGGCGGTAACACGGGTTCGAATCCCGTAGGGGTCATAAAAAAAGCGTCATGCATTTATATGCATGGCGCTTTTTTCGTTCTTTATTTGCGTTGAGTTCTTATTAGCAAAGCTATGTATAGCCATTCCAGCCATAACCAATACTAATCCAGCTAGTGCAAGCGGCGAAGGGAATACGATGGATAAAAAAAGTATTTCTCCAATAAGAGCAAAAATAACTTCTAGTGATTGCGTTGCTTCCACAGCCGCAAGCTTTGGCATATTGTCCCTAACCATGTCAGTTGCCATAAAGAAAAGGACAGTCGCTATTACTCCAGAGCTGATTGCAACAAATAGTGTTTGATAAGTTTGGGTGACTGAGGGAGCGCCAACCGTACTTAAGGCGTATACAGACAAAACTAGCCATAGAGGAAGACTAGCCAATGTCATTCCAAGAACGCGTTGATATGCATCCAAGCGTCCTTCACACAACTCCATCATTTTACGGTTACCAAGTGGATAGGCAAAAGCAGCGATTAATACAGGAGCCAGACCGAAAAGCAGAGTACTTATAGAAACATTCGTTAAGTGATCTAATTGGATCAAAGCTATACCTGCAAGGATAATTAATGAAAACATCAAACCTTTTAACGGGAGTTGCTGTCGTTGAATAATTACCTGGTCGCGAGTTACTGTTTTAATGAGAAATAGGGGAGTGATTAAGGTGCCTGCAATGATTGTAACTTGCCATGTACCGGCAATTAGCCAACCTGGAGAATAAGCGGCTGCAAAACATAAAGGAGCGTAAAAAAGCCCGAATCCCACAAAGCTCCACAAGAGCCACTGTTTCTTATGGTTTGCCATTTCTCTAAATAATAAAGATAGGTTTCCGCGGAGATAAACGATTAGGAGCAGAAATGGAATCATAAAGATATAGCGCAAAGAAGCACTCCAGATCCAATGGCCTCCACTCGCTTCCATTAGGGCATTTATAACAAACGTTACAGCAAAAAATAAGGCAGCGAAAATACCTAAAACGATTGGCTTCATGACATCACTCATTTCTTCATATATTAAATACAATATATCGCAAATCCATTGATAATACTATGCTTTACTTTTAAAACTCTCCGAAAATCTTATTGTTTCAACAGTTTAAATAGAAAAAAGCTGCAAGGGCCAGGCCCAGCAGCTTTTTTGATTTATTATAAAAAATAATCGACGAGCAGTCCAATTGCTAGTAGAAAACTAAATAAAGTATTGGTAATGCCAGTATCTTTCATTGCTGGCATTACTTGTAATGGCTCTGTATAGCGCTTGAATGTCATAATGACTTTTGCTGGTTTTTTTATGCTTAGAAGGACCAACAAAGCCCAAGGTGTAACAATGCTAAAGACTACTAATAGAATAATCCATACGTAAGCCAAAATAAAGAACCACATGAATATCATAACAGCTGCGGGTCTTCCAGCTAGAATCGCTAATGTGCGTCTGCCGCTTTTTTTGTCGCCGACCATGTCACGAATATTATTAGCCATCATGATAGCAGCGACTAGCAACGTGCTCGGTATGGCCAACATAATAGCAGTAGGAGTGATTGTACCCGTTTGAACAAAGAATGCAACGATGACAATCAAAAAGCCCATAAACAGTCCGGAGAAAAGTTCTCCAAGTGGCGTGTATGCAATCGGGTAAGGTCCGCCGGTATAGAAAAATCCAACTAGCATGCCAATTCCCCCAACAGCCAGCAGCCACCAACTTGTTGCTGCTGCAATATAAAGGCCAAGTACTGCAGAAATGGCATATAGTAAGAATGCGAGTGCTAAAACGGTTTTAGGTGAAACGCCGTTGCGCACGATTGCACCGCCGATACCGACAGATTCCTCGGTATCCAATCCGCGTGCATAATCATAGTATTCATTAAACATATTAGTCGCTGCCTGTATTAGCAAACTAGCAATTAGCATAGCGAGGAACAAGGGCCAATTTAGAGTGCTGTAATGGATAGCGATCATGGTTCCTAGGAAAACCGGTGCGAATGATGCAGTCAATGTATGTGGGCGAGTAAGTTGCCACCAGACGCGCCAACCGCTATCGGCTTGTATAGAATGTGTCATTTGTATCTCTCCTATTCATTTCTTTCCAACCTATATTGTACTTCAAAACGAAGATATTTACAGCATATGTTGTGCTGAATTACAGAGAAAAGGGTATGATAGAAGGCAGAGAGTAAAATGCATCACAGCTGTTTGAGCTGTAGTAAACGGAGGTAATCCGGTGAATCCACAATCGTATTCATCAACCGAAAAAGTAGCAGCGAACCGCTTTAGCGGCTATCGCTTTTATACCGAAACAATTGAAGTTTCCACCATGTCCTCACTCGCATTTTTTGAAGCTGGTCAAGAATCATATGAAGGAAAGCGGATGTTCTGGCAGAATCGTGAAAAATCCTTTACGATGGTCGGACTTGGACATGCATATGTTTTGACAGCAAATGATCATGTAGGTCGCTATAAAAGCATAAAGAAAGACTGGGAAGAGTTGAGTTCACAAATGGTTAACGAGGAAACAGCCGTTCAGCCAGTATTATTCGGAGGCTTTTCATTTGATCCGCTGAATAATGAGCCGAGTGAATGGAGAAACTTTCCACAAGCTTATTTTGCTGTGCCGACTTTCCAGCTGATTGTAAAAGGGGAGCAGGCTTATGTCAGCATTCATCTGATTACAAACAAGTCAAATAGTTTCGCAGAGTTTGAAGCGCTTCGAAAAGAACGTGATCGGCTAATCCATGGAGCACAAGTATCGGAGCCAAAAGAATACAAGAAGCCACGTGTATTGGAAAAAAAGGAATTGAAAAAAGAAGATTATATGCGTTCGATCGAAAAAGTGACAGAAGTGATTCGTTCTGGAAAAGTGGATAAAGTTGTTATCGCCCGTGCTTTAAGGCTACGATTTGAAGAGTCTTTATCCGCAGCAGCTGCTTTGTCTCAAGCAGCGAATGAGCAACCGGAAAGCTTTTTGTTTGGCTTGGAAGCAGAAGATCAATTTTTCTTTGGTGCGACACCCGAGCGGCTAGTCAAAGTAGAAGCGAATAAAGCATTATCAACATGTTTGGCCGGTTCGACCCCTCGAGGAAAATCAGTGGAAGAAGATGAGGCGTTGGGAGAAGCTTTGCTGAACGATGCGAAAAACCGTTCAGAGCATCAATACGTGGTCCAGATGATTGGGGATGTTTTCGAAGAACATTGTTCCAACCCACAAATTCCACTTATTCCTAAATTGATGAAAATACGCGATATCCAGCATCTTCATACACCTGTCAAAGGGCAGTTGAAAAGTGGCAGCTCGCTATTGGATCTTGTCGAAGCATTGCATCCGACGCCAGCTCTTGGTGGTGAACCGAAGCAACAGGCTTTGAGTTTGATTCGTTCTTATGAGCCTATGAATCGCGGCTATTATGCATCGCCTATCGGTTGGATCGATGCAAAAGGCGATGGGGAATTTGCAGTAGCTATCCGTTCTGCATTGATTGATGGCAATAAAGCATATTTGTATGCCGGCGGTGGCATTGTAGCTGATTCGACTCCAGAAGCTGAATATGAAGAGACATGGGTCAAATTCCGCCCGATGCTTCGTGTATTGGGAGGCAATCTTCATGACGAATCGTGAGTTTTTAACTGAATATGTTTTTGCGTTTACGAATTCGCTTGTACAGGCTGGTGTCCAAAAAGCGGTCATCAGCCCGGGATCTAGGTCGACACCGCTAGCCTATGCTTTCATGAAACAGGAAGGCATGGAAACTTACCGGCAAATCGATGAGCGTTCAGCAGGCTTTTATGCGCTCGGATTGGCTAAAGCGACAAACAGTCCCGTTGTTTTAGTTTGTACATCCGGAACGGCAGCTGCTAATTATTTCCCGGCGATTGTCGAAGCGTTCTATGCGCGCGTGCCGCTGATCGTTGTAACTGCGGACCGTCCTCACGAATTGCGAGAAGTCGGTGCGCCACAAGCAATCAATCAAATAAATCTATTCGGTTCGCATGTGAAATGGTCGGCAGATCTGCCGCTGCCAGAACAAGGCAACCGCTTAGATTATTTGACGCGTCATTTGGCTAGAGCTGCAGCGGTGGCAGAGACAGCTCCTAAGGGACCGATCCATTTAAATGTGCCGTTTCGTGAACCGTTAGGCATTGATTTTGATCAGCCTTACGAAAGTCGAGGAGAATTGACGCGTTTTGCCAGCAGCCAACAACTATCGGCTGAGGCACAGGCATTTCTATTGGAGTCGCTCGAACAGCGACGCGGACTGTTGATTGCCGGGGAACATACTGGCCCTATTTCAGACAGACAGTGGCAATTTATACGGCAGCTTGGGTGGCCGGTACTGGCGGACCCGTTATCAAATCTACGCTCAAATGTTCCGGCCGATCTGCACGGAATGATTATCGATTCATACGACGCCTTGCTGAAAAATGAAAGCTTTTCAGAGCGCAGTGTACCGGATGTAGTAGTAAGGATCGGCCCTCAGCCTGTGTCAAAACCGCTCAGCTTGTTCCTTACGAAAAGAAAGCCAAAGCGATATATTGTCATCGATGAAAGCCCAATGCTGCGTGATCCGCAATCGGCTGTCACACATCATATCCAGCAAGATTCCTCCGTATTATGGCAGCTCGATTTAAGTGAATATAAGGATAGCCGCTATTTGAACCTATGGAAGGAAGCATCAGTGATTGCGCGTTCGGCTATTGCGGAGCATTGCGCTCAGCAGCTCGATGAAGGAGTATTGGCAAAAGCCTTTTTTGAAGAATTGGATGGTTGCGATTTAACCGTCAGCAGCAGCATGCCGATTCGTGATGCGGATACTTACTTTCAAGCGACGGAGCGGGATGTCCAGGTTTTTGCCAATCGCGGCGCAAATGGCATCGATGGTGTCGTTTCAACGGCATTTGGAATCCAAGCTGCAAAAGGCCGGCCAGGTTTTTTATTGATTGGTGATTTGGCGCTTTTGCATGATTTAAATGGACTGATTGCGTCGAAGCTGCAAGCAGCCGATATGACTATTGTGGTTATGAATAACGACGGAGGCGGTATTTTTTCATATTTGCCGCAATCGCAAGAAGAACGTTATTACGAAGAATTGTTCGGCACTCCGACAGGCATCGGCTTTAAATCGGCAGCCGAGATGTACGATGCCGAATATTTCTTTGCGGATACGGTAGAAGAGCTGCAGCTGGCTCTTAGAACCCGGAAAGAAAAGCCGGTCCGCATCATCGAAGTAAAAACGGACCGTGCACACAATGTCATTACGCACCGAAAATTGTGGAACCGGTTGAACGAGGAGCTTGACAAATGGAATTGACGGTTCGCGGCGTCTCTTATCATATTGAAATAATAGGGCAAGACGAAGCGCCGGTGATCGTGCTGCTGCATGGTTTCACGGGCAGCACTGTGACGTGGAACAGAGTGATGCGACAGCTGAAGGGATACAAACTGGTGGCAATCGATTTGATCGGCCATGGTAAGACAGAGAGCCCTTTTGAAGCCGAGCGCTATCACATGGATCAGCAACTGGAAGATTTGGAAGCGATCTCTAAAGCTTTGCAGTTGACGGCATTTGCATTGCTCGGCTATTCGATGGGGGGGCGGACTGCCCTTGCTTATGCTTGTGAGTATCCGGAGCGGGTGCAATGCCTGCTGTTAGAAAGTGCTTCTCCAGGGCTATACGTCGAGCAGGAGCGGAGCAAAAGAAGGGAAAGCGACGCTGCTCTTGCCAGCTATATTCGTGAACAGGGCATAGAACGGTTTGTCGAGAAGTGGGAGAGGATCCCGTTGTTTGAAAGCCAAAAGTCATTGAGTGAGAGTGTAAAGCAGGAAGTGCGAACTGAGCGCTTGTCACAATCACCGTTGGGGTTGGCGAATAGCCTGCTCGGCATGGGTACCGGATCGCAGCGTTCTTATTGGGACTGTCTGCCGACGCTTAATATGCCTGTTTTGCTTGTAACCGGGGAAGGGGATCCGAAATTCTGTTCAATCGCCCGCGAGATGGATAAAATGTTGCCGAACTCGCAGCACAGGATCATTTCAGCTGGTCATGCGATTCATGTGGAAAAACCAGTGGAATTTGCTACAATGGTAGAGGAACTATTAATTGGAATTATCAAGGAGGACTAATATGACAACTCGACAATGGGTTACAGAACGTACATATGAAGACATCAAATACGAAACGCATAACGGCATCGCTAAAATTACCATCAACCGTCCGGAAGTGCGCAATGCATTCCGCCCGAAAACGGTTCACGAATTGATCGATGCATTTTCACGTGCGCGCGATAATGCTGAAGTAGGTGTCATCGTTCTGACAGGCGAAGGCGAGAAAGCATTCTGTTCAGGCGGCGACCAATCCGTTCGCGGACATGGCGGTTACGTAGGTGAAGATGAAATTCCGCGCCTTAACGTCTTGGACTTGCAGCGCTTGATCCGTGTTATTCCGAAACCGGTTGTGGCAATGGTTGCTGGATATGCAATTGGCGGCGGACACGTGCTTCACGTTGTTTGTGATTTGACGATTGCTGCAGACAACGCACGCTTCGGCCAAACAGGACCGCGCGTCGGTTCATTTGATGCAGGCTACGGCTCCGGCTATTTGGCACGTATTATCGGACATAAGAAAGCACGCGAAATCTGGTACTTGTGCCGTCAATACGATGCACAGGAAGCGCTTGATATGGGCCTTGTCAACACAGTAGTGCCTTACGAGCAATTGGAAGACGAAACCGTGAAATGGTGCGAAGAAATGCTTGAAATGAGCCCGACGGCATTGCGTTTCGTCAAAGCGGCGATGAATGCGGATACGGATGGCCTTGCTGGGCTTCAGCAAATGGCTGGAGATGCGACTTTGCTTTATTACACTACTGATGAAGCGAAAGAAGGCCGCGATGCGTTCAAGGAAAAACGCAAACCGGACTTCGGCCAATTCCCGCGTTTCCCTTGATTATATAAGTTTGAAAAGAGCTGTCTTCTTCGGAGGCAGCTTTTTTTAATCAATTGGACGTAAAAGAAAGGATTTTGAATATGACTTATCCGAATTGGTTATCGCAACGTGCTTACCTGACGGGCAATCAATTGGCATTATCTTTCGGCAAGAACGAATGGACTTTCAGCGAAGTAAATGAGCTTGCACTCGACTATGCGGGGAAGCTCGCACATTTTGGCATCACGCAGCATTCCCGCGTGGCGCTATTGTCCAAGTCGAATGCTGAAGCCGTTTTTGTCATATACGGATGCATGCAGATCGGCTGTGAAATGGTCATGCTCAATGAGCGATTGGCTGGAGCGGAGCTTGCGTATCAACTAGAAGATGCCGGGGTGGACCGCGTGTTTGCGGACGCTGAACTGATCGAGAAAGTAGCTGGGGCCCAACCGGTTTCCTTCGATGAATTGAAACTTGCTAAACCTGCTGTGTTTCCACTCAAGACGGAATGGGCGAAACAACAGACGATTTCGATTATGTATACATCGGGAACGACTGGAAATCCTAAAGGGGTCAGGCAGACAGCTGAAAACCATTTTTCGAGTGCGGTGTCTTCTGCGCTGAATCTCGGCGTCTCTCCTGATGATGTCTGGCTATGCACAGTGCCGTTGTTCCATATTAGCGGATTCTCGATTTTGATGCGTTCACTCGTCTATGGCATGGGTGTCAGGCTTTACGGAAAATTTGATGCGGCGGTGTGCGCTGATGAATTGAGCAAAGGGCAGGTGACGCATAGTTCGATGGTCGGCGTCATGCTGGAGCAAGTGCTGCGCGAAATCGAACAACGGGAACTGCGAGTGTCTCCGCGCTTCAAGCAGATCCTTGCAGGCGGCGGGCCAGTGCCGGTCTCGTATTTGCAGCGTGCGGAAGCACATGGCATTCAAGTGCTGCAGACATACGGCATGACGGAAACCTCCTCTCAGACGACGACATTGCAGACGGCTGATGCAAAAACAAAACTGGGCTCTGCCGGCAAACCATTGTTTTTGTATCAAGTGAAAATTGATGGCGCACAAGCAGCGGGTGAACACGGGGAAATTCTCATCAGAGGACCTCAAGTGACCCCTGGCTATATCGGACAGTTCAAAGACCGCCCTGTCCTAGTCGATGGCTGGCTGGCGACTGGAGATATTGGATATCTCGATGCGGAAGGCTTTTTGTTTGTAGTTGACAGGCGTTCAGATTTGATCGTTTCAGGTGGCGAAAATGTTTATCCGGCGGAGATCGAAAAAGTCCTGATGGCGCATCCGGCAGTGAGAGAAGCAGGGGTTTGCGGCATGCCCGATGACCGGTGGGGGGAAGTGCCTGCAGCATTTGTCGTATTGGATGCTGGCGAGACGGCAGAACAATTGCCTGCATTTTGCCGCTCGCAGTTAGCGGGCTATAAAGTGCCGAAAACTTTCCGGGTGGTTGGGTCCTTGCCGCGCAGTGCATCCAATAAGTTGTTGAGAAGGGAATTGAAGAAATGGCTGTAACGATATCTGCTATTCAATTTCATCCAGTCAAAAAGCCATTGAAGCAGCCCTTTCTCACCGTCCTGCAACAAGTCGAAGCGCGTGAAGCGACAATCGTGACGCTTCGGGATGCGGATGGCTTTGAAGGGTACGGCGAGTGCGTCGCCTTTGATACGCCTTGGTATACAGAAGAGACCGTTGTCGGCAGCCGCTACGTGATGGAGAAAGTTCTTGCTCCTTTATTGATCGGCCAGCCCTTGAGTGAACCGGCAGATGCAGATAGCTCGTTTTCTGCTGTTAAAGGCAACCATATGGCGAAAGCTGGTGTGGAAATGGCCGTATGGGATCTCTTCGCAAAACGCGCGGGAATGCCGCTTCATCAGTTTATTGGCGGCACTTCAGACTTGGTGCCGGCTGGCGTAGTCGTCGCGGCGAATAAAAACGATATCGAAAAAGATATCAAGCAGGCAGTAGAACATGGCTACCGGCGCATCAAACTCAAGATTTCGCCGGCTTCTGATGTGGCGCTATTGGAAAATGCCGTAAAGAACTTTCCCGATACCATTTTTTACGCAGATGCCAATGGCAGTTTTTCAGGAAGAGCTCAAAAAGAATTGACGCTATTCGACGGTGTAGGCTTTTCATTGATCGAGCAGCCATATGGCGATCAAGAATGGCATTTGCATCGCGAAGCACGAAAAGCAATGCAAACGCCGATCTGCCTCGATGAAAGCATTACATGCCTTGAGGATGTAAAGCATATGGTGGAACAACAGGCGGGAGACATCATTGTGTTAAAGATGGGGAGACTCGGCGGTTGGGCAGAAACCTTGAAAGTGGTGGAGTATTGTCGTCAGGAACAAGTGGGGATGTGGGTCGGGGGAATGATTGAGTTCGGTGTATCGAAGGCGCATAATTTGGCACTGGCTTCATTACCGGAAATTACATGGACCGGGGACTTTTCCGCTTCTGACCACTTTTGGAAAAAAGACATCATCACTCCAAGCATCCGTGTAGAGCAAGGAAAGATCAAGCTGAGCAAGGACGCTGGAATCGGTTACCGGCTGACACTATGAAAAAACTCGCCGAATGAGTTATTCGGCGAGTTTTTGTTATTGCAAGACCGTTTGGAGTGCTTGCAAGTTTTTTTCCATTAATGTGAAATAAGTTTCGTTGTTATCAATATCTTCTTGGGTCAAGACGCCAAGGTTATGCATCTCAATCGCTTCAGCGCCGACTTCGTTTTGGATAACTTCGGTCAAGTTCGATGAGACATTTTGTTCGAAGACGATGTATTCGATGTCCTGTTCTCGCGCCATATCGACAATTTCCGTCAATTCTCTTTGCGACGGTTCGTCTTGGCTGTTCAAGCCGGCTACTGCTACTTGGTTAAAGCCGTATGGAGCAGACAAATAACCGAATGCAGAGTGGGAGACGAAGAATGTGTCGCGCTCGACTTGTGAATTCAAGTTTTGGAAAGACTCATCAAGTGCTTCTAGTTCAGCAACGAGCTCTTCATAATTTTGCTCAAACTGCTCAGCGCCTTCAGGGTCAGCCTCTGTCAACGAGTCGCGGACTGAAGCTGCCAATTGCTGGCTCAGCACTGGAGAAATCCACACGTGTGGATCGGTAGAACCGTGGTCGTGCCCTTCGTGGCCATGTTCGTCTTCCTCGTGCGCGTGTTCTTCATCTTCTTCATGTCCATGTTCCTCGTCTTCTCCATGCCCGTGTGCATCTTCCTCGTGGCCATGAGCATCACTGGCTGCTGCGGCTTCTAATTGCTCATCTGTAATGGCATCTGCAGTCGCAACGAATTCGAGGTTTTCATCTTTTAATGTTTGCTGCGCGCTGTCGATAAAACCTTCAAGCCCAAGCCCGACATAAAACAATAAATCGGCATCGGCCATATCGATCATGTCTTTTTGTGTCGGTTCAAAGGTATGTTCATTAGCCCCTGGTGGATAAACCGACTTAACATCAACGCGGTCGTCGCCGATGCGCTCTGTAAAGTAAACGAGCGGATAAACCGTTGCATAAACATCGATTTTTTCTTCCGCCGTCTCATCCGCCGAATCATTTTCAGCTACAGGTTCCTCGCTGCTGCCGCATGCAGCGAGCAGTAGAATTAATGCCAAACTCAATATCGTTACTAGTCGTTTCATAATGTTCCTCCGTAAATTCTGTGTATTTTCTTAAAATGTAATGATTACGTTTTGTTGACTCTTAGAATGATACAATACAACTCCATTGAACACAAGAAAAAAAGCCGCCTATTTTTCAGGTGGCCATTTTTCTGGGACAAAATCCACTCCACCTTTATGGAATGGGTGGCAGCTTAGTATGCGGCGCATTGCGAGAAAGCCGCCTTTTAGCGCTCCGTGTTTTTCCACTGCTTCAATGCCATAATGCGAGCAAGTCGGGTAGAAGCGGCAGCTCGGCGGTGACAAGGGAGAAATGAAACGCTGGTAAAAACGAAACAACTTCACTAATGCGGTTTTCATGTTAATTCCACTTCTTTCTGTTGGTGTACGCTTCATTGATGTTTATTGTAGGGCTTTTAAAGGTATTTATAAAGCAGAAGAACTTATCAATAAAAAATGGAGAGTGATCGATTGTGTCGGAAAAACTAAACGAAGAATTGAATGTCCAAGTTGCAACGTGGTCAGTAGTCTACACAAAATTACATAATTTTCACTGGTATGTGAAAGGCCCGTCATTCTTTACATTGCATGTGAAATTTGAAGAATTATATAATGAAGCGACAGCGCATATGGATGAGATCGCAGAACGCCTTCTTGCGCTAGGTGGAAAACCGGTTGCCACGATGAAAGAGCAATTGGAACTTTCGGTTGTCGAGGAAGCTTCGAGCAGTGAAAATGCGGAAGAAATGGTCGACACATTAGTGTCTGACTACGACAAAGTCATGAAGTCCTTGAAAAAAGGCATGGAACTTGCTGCACAGGATGGCGATGACATGACAGAAGATATGTTGAATGCCATCCATCAAAACTTGGAAAAGCATTCGTGGATGCTCTCTGCATTTCTCGGCGAAAAGAAGTAGAATAGAAGAAATGGGGCGTACGACCGTTTGCCGGTTGTGCGCTTTTTTCTACAGCCGGGAGGACTTTCTATGGAATACAAGGATTTGAATGGCTATCCATGCCGTTTGTTTTTTGAACAAGGGCAATCGCAGTTTGAAAGCAAGCACGTCCTGATCATTGCGAAATGGCAAGGCGATTGGCTGCTGACGAAACATCGCGAACGCGGCTTGGAATTTCCAGGCGGCAAAGCAGAAACGGGCGAGACGCTTGAACAAGCTGCACGGCGGGAACTTTACGAAGAAACCGGTGCCAAAGCAGAGCAGTTCGAATGGCTTGCAGAATATACGGTCCATACGGATGCGCCTTTTTGTAAAACTGTCTACACGGCCGTTATCACGGAAATCGATGATGTTGTGCGGATGGAAACGGATGGGCCTGTCCTTGTTTCGCAGTTGGATATGGATGAGCGCTATAGCTTCCTCATGCGCGATAAGGGCATGGAGGAACTACTAAAGAAGGTGAATTAGCTTGAAAAATGGAGAAATTGAAAGCTCGCGACGGTATCCGTCCCCGAATCCGCATGTCCGCCTCTATGAGCTGACGTATTGGTCTGAGGGTTTAAGAATTAAAGGAATGCTCGCCCAACCCAAGTCCGGAGCGACAAGGAGTGGAATTCTATATTTGCGCGGGGGCATCCAGTCGATCGGGATGGTGCGGCCGGCAAGGATTGCGCAATTTGCTGCAAAGGGCTTCACGGTGTTTGCTCCTTATTACCGAGGCAATCGCGGCGGCGAAGGCAAAGATCAGTTTGCAGGGGAAGACCGTTGGGACGCAGTGCATGCAGTCGATGTGCTGAAGAAATTCACGAATGGCCAGATTCACTTATTGGCTTTTTCAAGAGGCGGCATCATGGCGATATGGACGGCTGTGTTGCGGCGCGATATATGTTCTGTCGTTACGTGGGCCGGGGTGACCGATACGGTGTTGACTTATAAAGAGCGGCTCGATATGCGCCGCATGATGAAACGGCTATATGGGGGAACACCGAACACTGCGCTTGCCGCATTTGAAGAACGCAACCCACTTAAGCACCTGGGCGATAGCGACGCCGCGTTTCTGATTATCCACGGCTTGAAGGACCAACATGTATCGGCGCAACAGGCTTTTTTGTTGGAGGAAGGATTGAAAGTCCATGGTCACCATTATGAGACATGGTATTTTCCGGAGTATACGCATTTTTTCCCGCCGGCACAGAACCGGCAAACCGTCGAAGCTTTGACAGAATGGATGACCCGTCAGGAGAACAGATGTCACTGATCATGACAGAGCTGAAGTAAAAGTGCCATGTAGAAACGACAAGCTTACCATTTAAAAAAGACCGAAGAAAATGGATTCCATTTTCTTCGGTCTTTTTGATTTGATTAGTTGTGGGTAGGTCCGCCTTTAACGCTGACCGCAGGATCGACTGTTCCGAATTTCTCGAAATTGTCTTTGAACTTTTTCGCCAATTGCTGGGCTTTCGTGTCGTAAGCTGCTTTGTCAGCCCATGCA
This sequence comes from Planococcus dechangensis, assembly GCF_042654465.1. Lineage (NCBI taxonomy): Bacteria > Bacillati > Bacillota > Bacilli > Caryophanales > Caryophanaceae > Planococcus > Planococcus dechangensis. The sequence goes on from NZ_JBHSGL010000016.1 coordinate 14,276, forward strand.
TTACGAGGGTTCAAGACTTCGGTCGGAACACCAGGAATCTCTTTCGGCATGTGCAAGCCGAATACCGACTCATGTTCCATGTCCGCTCCTTTAAGTTCACCGCGGATGGCTGCGCGCACCATTGTGCGTGTGTAAGACAATTTCATTCGGTTTCCAACTCCGTATTCGCCGCCTGTCCAGCCAGTATTGACCAGGTAGACATCTGCACCGTGCTCGTCGATTTTATCGCCGAGCATTTCAGCGTAGACTGTTGCATGAAGCGGCAAGAATGGCGAACCGAAGCATGTTGAGAATGTTGCTTCCGGAGATGTGACGCCACGCTCTGTACCGGCAAGTTTAGACGTGTAACCGCTGAGGAAGTGGTACATCGCCTGTTCTTTTGTCAATTTGCTGATTGGAGGCAATACGCCGAAAGCATCGGCCGTCAAGAAGACGATCGTTTTCGGGTGGCCTGCTACAGACGGCGTGACGATATTATCGATCGCTTCAATCGGATAAGCGGCGCGTGTGTTTTCAGTCAATGAACCGTCGTCGTAATCCGGAATGCGTGTATCTTCATCAACGACTACATTCTCGAGTACAGAACCAAAGCGGATAGCATCGAAAATCTGCGGTTCGTTTTCACGGGACAAATTGATAGTTTTGGCGTAGCAGCCGCCTTCGATATTGAAAACGCCGTTATCGGACCAGCCGTGCTCATCGTCACCGATCAACTTGCGATCTTCGTCAGCTGACAAAGTTGTTTTACCTGTACCAGATAAGCCGAAGAATAATGTGACATCGCCGTCTTGTCCAACGTTTGCGGAACAGTGCATCGGCAAAATGCCGCGTTCAGGAAGGATATAGTTCATGATCGAGAAGATGGATTTCTTCATTTCGCCTGCGTATTCAGTGCCGCCGATCAAAATGATTTTCTTTTCCATCGAAACGATAATAAAAGTTTCAGAATCCGTGCCATCAACCGCCGGGTCCGCTTGGAAACTCGGAGCGTAGACAACAGTGAATTCAGGTTCGTGTGCAGCCAATTCTTCAGCGGTCGGGCGGATGAACAATTGGTGTGCGAAAAGGTTATGCCATGCGTATTCATTGATTGTTTGAATCGCAAGACGTGACTCAGGGTCTGCCCCAGCAAAGCCTTTGAAGACAAACAGTGCATCTTTTTGCTTCAAATGATTAATGACTTTAGCATATAGGTTTTCAAAGATTTCAGAAGAGATCGGGCGGTTGACGTTGCCCCAATCAATTTTGTCTTTCGAAATCGCCTCTTCTACCATATACTTGTCTTTAGGCGAACGGCCGGTGTATTTTCCGGTTTCAGCTTTTACAGCGCCTTCGCGTGTCAAAACAGCCTCTCCACGGGATGTTGCAGCTTCCACCAATTGTGGAACGGACAGCTGCATGTTAATGTTTGAGCCGCTCAAAAGCTCTTTCAAATCATTTGCAAAGTTCACTGAAGTCATATATAGGTACCTGCCTTTTCGTGTATTCCCATAAAGATGGGGTAGTTGTATATTCGAACATTAGTATAACACATTAAGATGATTAGTCTATACTAATAACCATAAATCTTTCAATGTTCGTGATTTGTGCATATTTTTATAGAAGAAAGATGGATACATATAAAAGTCTGTCAATTGTTTGTTCTAAAATCGTTGACAGCAGTTGCGGCATTCCGTAAGATGGGAAATTGAACGGATACTCTTATTCCGAGCTGGTGGAGGGTGCAGGCCCAATGAAACCCGGCAACCTGCTGCTTTTGCAGCGATGGTGCCCAACCTGAAGCAAGGTGAAAGCCTTGGACGATAAGAGTGAAAGGTGCTTATGATGATTATTCCTTTCCTCATTGAATTAGATGAGCGAAGGGATTTTTTTATGGAATGCCCTTAATCCTCGTGTGCAGGCTGAAAAAGCTGGAAGTTCAATTCCATTCATGGAAACGGACTTGACATGGGAAAATGAGTACCGTATCAATTTCGAGAGCAATCTCGCAGGATATAAGGAGGAGCTTTTTTTGACAAACCGTCGATTATTCACATCAGAATCAGTAACAGAAGGACATCCCGATAAGATTTGCGACCAAATTTCAGACGCAATCTTGGATGCGATCCTAACAGAAGACCCAAATGCGCGTGTTGCGTGCGAAACGACCGTGACAACAGGACTTGTATTGGTAGCGGGTGAGATCACTACTTCCACATACGTGGATATTCCGAAAGTTGTCCGCCAGACCGTGAAAGAAATCGGCTATACGCGTGCGAAATACGGTTTCGACTCTGAGACGAGCGCAGTCTTGACAGCGATCGATGAACAGTCACCCGATATCGCTGCCGGCGTCAACGTGGCGCTTGAAGCCCGTGAAGGCCAGATGACCGACAAGGAATTGGACGAAATCGGTGCGGGCGATCAAGGCTTGATGTTCGGCTATGCTTCAAACGAAACAGAAGAGTTGATGCCGTTGCCGATCAGCTTGGCGCATAAACTCGCACGCCGCTTGGCGGAAGTGCGCAAGGAAGAAATTTTGCCATACTTGCGTCCGGACGGTAAAACACAAGTTACAATCGAATACGATGAAAACAACAAACCGCTGCGTGTGGATACGATCGTCATCTCCACTCAGCACCATCCTGAAGTCAGCCTAGAGCAAATCCAGCGCAATTTGAAAGAATACGTCATCAATGAAGTCGTACCGGCAGAGCTTTTGGATGCCGAGACGAAATACTTTATCAACCCGACAGGCCGCTTTGTTATCGGCGGGCCACAAGGGGATGCGGGTCTTACTGGCCGCAAAATCATTGTGGATACTTACGGCGGCTATGCAAGACACGGCGGCGGTGCATTCTCCGGGAAAGACGCAACGAAAGTTGACCGTTCCGGTGCATATGCTGCACGTTATGTTGCAAAAAACATTGTCGCTGCAGGCCTCGCAGATAAGTGCGAAGTTCAGCTCGCATACGCGATCGGTGTTGCACACCCTGTATCGATTGCTGTCGACACATTCGGGACAGGTACAGTGAGCGAGGAAAAATTGATTGAACTTGTACGTGCGAACTTTGATTTGCGCCCGGCAGGAATCATCAAAATGCTTGACCTGCGCCGCCCGATCTACAAGCAGACAGCGGCTTATGGCCACTTCGGCCGTACCGATGTTGACCTTCCGTGGGAACGCACTGACAAAGTGGAAGCTTTGAAACAACAGGCAAACGCATAAGAAAAAGCAGGCGGAAAATATCCGCCTGCTTTTTTCTATTGTAGCGATTTGTAATAGGCGGCTTTTTCCGCGTACTCCCGGACAATGCGTTCCATGTCCTTTTTGTCCGTCTCATTCAGTTCCCGGACCACTTTGGCGGGCCGGCCAAACGCGAGTGTACCGGGCGGTATCTTTTTGCCTTGTGCGACAAGGCTGCCAGCTCCGATAAATGCGCCTTCCCCGATTTCTGCACCGTCCAAAATGACCGACCCCATGCCGACGAGAGCGCCTTTTTTGACTGTGCAGCTGTGGAGCGTCACTTGATGGCCGATTGTTACGTCATCTTCCAAAACGAGTGGATTGTTTGGGCTTTGATGAAGCATCGACAAGTCTTGGATATTGGTGTTTTTCCCGATGATGGTCGGTGCGACATCGCCGCGGATGACTGTATTGAACCAAACAGAAGAGTTCTCACCGATCGTCACATCCCCTGTCACAGTGGCATAATCCGCGATAAATACCGTTTTGTCAATTTTTGGTGATTTGTCTTTATATGGATAAATCATGGCAAAGCTCCTTTATCATTGATAAGATGTAATTAGTTCTAATCCTATCAAAACAAACGAAAAGGTCAATTGAACAAGCCTTAAGGGGGCGCTGGTATGTGGAAATGGCAAGCGGAAGGGGAAGCAAGAGGTGTAGCGGTATTGATCCATAGTGCGTACGAAGAGCACCGGCGCTATGCGTGGCAAATCGAGAAATGGCGAACGAGTGGTTTTGATGTCTATATGGGAGATTTGCCGGGTCATGGTATACATGCTGCGCAAGATGGAGTGCATAGGGAGCACTTTTTTGAATATGATAAAATGGCTGCCGAATTGCTGCGCTTAGCGGCTGAAAGTTCCTTGCCGATTGTGTTGGTTGGCCACGGATTAGGGGCAGCCATAGCCATTCAGGCACTAGTCGCTAATCGCCATCCGGTGTCTGCGGCTATTTTGACATCTCCGTGGTTCGAATTGAAGAAAATGCCAATAAAGCAATCACTCGCATTTTCTGGAATCAGCAAGCTGACAAGAAAACGCACAGTCGACCATGGCCTTGAGCTCAGCTATTTGACGCGCCGTAAATTCCAGGACGGGCACCAAGCGAGCACAGCGATAAATTCAGTCAGCACGCCTGCTTGGTGGAAACAATTGCAAAGTTATATGGAGCTAGCTGCACAAACGCGTATACCGGACATTCCGTTGATGCTCCATATCGGCAAGCGGGATTTGATCACTAAATCGTCCGCCAGCAGAAGTTGGTTGCATCAGCAAAAGTTGTCGGAATTCCATTTTAAGGAATGGGATTTTTGTTACCACGATTTGTTCCAGGAGCCGGAGCAAGAAGCGGTCTTTCAACAAAGTTTGCAATTTGCCCGATCGGTAACTGATTTACTAATAGAGAAAAACAGGGAATAACTTGAAGCTTGAAAGTATAATTCGAATCCTCACATTGATAAAGTATTCATGAGCAGTAAATTGTGCACAAGGAGTGATGGATTTGTCGTTACGCTATAGTATTTTAGATCAGTCCCCAATTTCTCAAGGCCAAACCTCACAACAAGCGTTAGCTGACACGGTCCGCTTGGCGCAGTACGCTGAATCCTGGGGCTATACCCGGTTTTGGGTATCGGAACACCACGATGCGAAAACATTGGCAGGGTCATCGCCCGAAATTTTCATCAGCCATATCGGGGCACAGACGAATTCGATCCGGCTTGGTTCCGGAGGCGTGATGCTGCCTCATTATTCAGCGTTTAAAGTGGCCGAAAACTTCAATTTACTGGAGAGTTTGTATCCGGGGCGCATTGATGCTGGCGTAGGAAGAGCCCCAGGCGGCATGCCGAGGGCTTCGCTTGCCTTATCGAACGGCCGAATGCGCGAAGTGGAAAAATTTCCTGCGCAATTGGATGAACTGCGCATGTATATAGAAGGCAGTATTCCGCCTGAGCACCGCTATCACGGAATGACAGCTACACCGGTTCCGCCCAATGCGCCATTTATTTGGATGCTAGGATCTGGTGAAGATTCATCCATACTTGCTTCGCAGAAAGGGTTGCCGTATATGTTTGCCCATTTCATTAACGGTGAAGGGGGACAGGATTTCACTCAGCGCTACAGAAAAGACTTTATCCCCCATCGCAACAGCAAGCCTTATGTCGGGTTCGCAATTTTTACGGTGTGCCAGGAAACAGAAGAGCAGGCGGAATATGTGGCATCATCACTCGATTTATCGCTTGCCATGGGAGCTCAGGGGATGCCGTCCGATGGCACCCCGCCGCCGGATCAGGCGATGGCTTATGAATATTCGAAATTCGAAAAGCTGCTTGTTGCGGACAACCGGCGGCGCATGGTGGTCGGTGACCCGGTACAAGTAGTGGACCAATTAGAAGCACTCGGCGAGGCATATGGCGCCAATGAAGTGATGATCGTTTCCGTCGCCTATGATTTCAATGATAAGTTAACGACATTCCGATTGATCGCAGAGGAAATGGCTAAAAGAACGTCCGAAAAAAAAGTATTAGGATAACTTATGGTCAGCCTTTTCGAGTTGTCAAGAAACTCGGAAAATCGCATTTTCCGAAGCTTATCGCTCGCTTTCCATGGGACGGGAATCGTGTTTCCTCGTCACTAAAACCGTTGCTCTCACATCTGCACAACAGATGCGTCGCAAATGAATGCGCTCAGCTACGCTTCGCTCATTCATTGCCTGCGGGGTCTCTCAAACCCGTCGCCTCGCTGCTCCCACAGGAAAGATAAAGCCGAACTACGTGAGGCATTATCTTTGCGATGTAATGCGTAGCATTATTGAGCAGAAGGTTTTACGAGCAAATGCTTCTCCAAATACTGAGATAGTTCATTGATTTTAAATTGAAGAATAAATAATAGTCTATATGATTCTTAGTGAATCAAAGACTTATTCAACACTCCGAAACAGCAGGCTGATTAATAACCTGCTGTTTTTACTTGTTTGTAGAAAAAGGTTTACAGATGAGCTGGGGGGATAAAGAGTTGAAACAACAGAAATAAGGAAAGAGGGAATGCAGATGTTTGACCGTACCGCAGGCAGCCATGTAGTGGAGCTGTTGAAACAATGGAATGTAGATCATATATACGGAATGCCGGGAGATTCCATCAATGAATTGATGGAAGAACTGCGCAAAGTGGATATTCGCTTTATCCAGATCCGCCATGAGGAAACAGGTGCGCTTGCGGCTTCCGCCTATTCGAAGCTGACGGGACATATCGGAGTATGCTTGTCGATTGCAGGCCCCGGGGCGATTCACCTGCAGAACGGCTTGTATGATGCGAAAAAAGACAAGACTCCGGTGCTCGCGATTGTCGGGCAAGTGACCAGCACTTCTGTCGGGACCGATACGTTCCAAGAATTGAAGCTGGAATCGATGTTCGAAGACGTATCGGTCTATAACCGCCGCTTGCAAAATGCCGAGCAATTGCCGGATATGCTCAATCAGGCGATACGGGCAGCTTATGCAGAAAAAGGACCGGCTGTGCTCGTTGTGTCGGACGATCTATTCAGCACGAAAATCAAACGGGAAAAGGAGATGACCTCGCCGCAGTATTCCGTTCCGCATATCCGGGCGGCGGAAGAAGATTTGAAGGAAGCGCTGAAGCTATTGGAGACTGCGAAAAAGCCAGTCATCTTGGCAGGTAAAGGGGCACAGGACGCACCCGGCGAAGTATTGGCATTCTCGGAAAGGCTGAAAGCGCCAATCATTGCATCGCTTCCGGCTAAAGGATTGATTCCCGATGATCACCCGAATAACCTCGGGCAGCTCGGGCAACTCGGGACAGAACCGGCCGAACAGGCGATGAAACAAGCCGACTTGGTGATCCTGGCCGGCACAGCCTACCCGTACAGGGAGTATTTGCCGGACAAAGCGCCTGCCATCCAAATTGATGTCGAACCGCGCGTCATCGGAAAGTATTATCCAGCTACGGTAGGCGTAGTCGGGGAACTCGGGCCAGCGCTTGCCTGGTTGACAAGCCAGCTCGGCGAAAAAGATCCAGGGTTTTTGAATCAATTTCAGGAGAAAAGAAGTGCTTGGCATGACAAGCTGCGTGCTGATATCGATAAGCAAACCGACATGCTTCAACCCCAGCAAGTGCTGGGTGAAATCCAGCACATCATGGAGCGGGACGCTGTCGTTTCACTGGATGTCGGGAGCATCACCATTTGGACTGCGAAATATTTGCAACTGACCGGACACAAGCTGGTCTTGTCGTCCTGGCTTGGCACAATGGGCTGCGGCTTGCCGGGTGCGTTGGCCGCGAAACTTGCCTATCCGAATAGGCAAGCCATTGTCATCGCCGGCGACGGCGGATTTTCAATGGGCATGCAGGATTTTGTTACCGCAGTGAAATACGAGCTGCCAATGATCATCGTCGTCTTCAATAACCAGAAACTTCAATTGATTGAAGATGAGCAAAAAATGGCAGGCAATAAGCCAACCAATGTTGATCTTGCTAATATTGATTTTGCCGCGTTCGCCATTGCTTGCGGCGGAGAGGGCTATACGGTGAAAACACGTGCCGAATTGCAAGACGCTTTGTCGAAAGCGAAAGCAAGCAAACAGCCGGTCGTCATCGATGCATACGTAGAAGACATCTCGGCAGTATTATAGAAGAAATTACAACAGGCACATGAATAGATGAAAGGAAGGCGAAATGGATTGAATTCGAAAATGACAGCACTTGGATTTTATAAACCTGGAAATACGGAACAACCGCCCGAATTCGAAGCAGTGGAATTGGACAAGCCGGAACCGACGGGACACGACTTGCTCGTGGAAATAAAGGCGGTATCGGTGAATCCGACCGATTACAAAACGCGTGATTCGAAAAAACCGGACGACGATTCCTTGACGATCGTCGGTAGGGACGTCGCCGGAGTGGTTGTTTCCGTTGGCAGTGAATGTTCATTGTTCAAAGAAGGCGATGAAGTGTTTTATGCCGGCACCCATGTCCGAGCAGGCGGCCATAGCGAATTCCATTTAGTCGACGAGCGCATTGTTGGAAGCAAACCGAAGAAGTTAGACTTTGCCCATGCAGCTGCTTTGCCATTAACGGGATTGACGGCGATGGAAGCTTTGTTTGTCCGCTTAGGCATTTCCAAAAACCCGCGAGACAATGAAGGCAAGAACATCCTGATCATCGGCGCTGCAGGAGGTGTCGGTTCGATCGCCACTCAGATCGCCAAACTAGCAGGGCTCACCGTGATCGGAACAGCTTCGCGTCAGGAAACGGTCGACTGGGCCAAAGATCACGGCGCCCACCACACGATCAACCATCACCAGGAATTGCTGCCTCAATTGAAAGAACTGGATATTGAAGGAGTGGACTATATTTTCTGCCTGACCAATACCGATGACCATATGGCAGGCATGGCCGAAGCAATTCGCCCGCAAGGAAAAATTTGCTCGATCTTGCCTGCATTCAAACCTCTTGCCCGGGCTTTGTTCGGAAAAAGCGTGACCTTCGTTTATGAATTGATGTACACGCGCTCGATGTTCCAGACAGAAGATATGATCGAGCAGCATCATTTATTGAATGAGCTGTCGGAGTGGGCAGACAACGGGAAGATCCAGTCGACGCTCAATGAAACGCTGGCACCGATCAATCCGGAAAACTTGACAGAAGCTTACGGAAAACTGATGTCCGGCAAGACGATTGGGAAAATTGTTCTGGAAGGCCCTGTCGAGAAATAAGTGAAAGAGCAGCGTGCACATGCACGCTGCTCTTTTAGAATTAGCCATTATTTCTTTTGGCGCTGTTGTTTTTTCTGGATTGCAACTAGAAATGGCGGTGAATGTTGTTGGTTGATGAATTCATATTTCATGACGTCGTAGCAGGTTTGCGGCAATTGTTTGACGTAATCCATCACCGCGTCGCGCTCTTCGCTGCCGCCTTCGTGGCCCGAGTAAATGACGACCAATACCAAGCCGCCAGCTTTCAAAAGCGTCAGGCTTTGCTCGAGAGCCAGCAAGGTGCTTGCAGCTTTGGTGATGATGGCATGGTCGCCTTTTGGCAAATAACCGAGATTAAAAACGGCGGCTGCGATCGGGTCCGTAACGTATTGTGAGATTTTCGCGTGGCTGTCGCAAATTAATTCGACATGATGGAATGCTGATGTACGCTGCTTGGTCGCTTCAATGGCTTCATTTTGAATGTCGAATGCGTAAACTTTTCCGGCATCGCCGGTGAGCCCTGCCAAAAAATGCGTATCGTGGCCGTTGCCGGCAGTGGCATCGATGACGCTATCACCAGCATGTACGGCTTGTTCAAGCAAAGATTTGGTGAAAGGCAAGACGCGCTGCAAAGTCATAATGCCACACTCCCCGCATAATACTTGCCTTGCCAGCTGCCGCGCGCCTCGAGTTCGGCGTCGATGCCGTTCAGCACTTCCCATTTGTTCGTACTCCACATCGGGCCGATCATCAAATCGATCGGGCCATCCCCGGTGATGCGCTGGACGACCATGTCAGGCGGGATGATTTCCAGCTGGTCGGCGACGAGGTGGATATAGGCATCTTTTTCCATGAATTCGACTAAGCCTTTTTCGTATTGTTTGACCATCGGCGTGCCGTTGAGTAAATGCAGCAGGTGGATCTTGATTCCTTGAACGTCGAGTTTTGCGACTGCGCGGGCTGTTTCCATCATCATGTCTTGGTCTTCAAGAGGCAAACCGTTAATGATGTGGCTGCAAATATTGATGCCGTGTGCCCGCAATTTGTCGACGCCTTCTTTATAAGTGTCAAAATCATGCGCACGGTTGATGAGGCGCGCAGTGCGCTCATGGACGGTTTGCAGCCCGAGTTCCACCCATAAATACGTGCGTTCGTTGAGTTCGGCCAAGTATTCAACGACTTCATCCGGCAAACAATCTGGTCGTGTACCGATGCTGATGCCGACGACATTTTCCTGTGCGAGTGCCGCTTCAAATTGTCTTTTGATGATGTCGATCGGCGCATGGGTATTCGTATAGGCTTGAAAATAGGCGATATATTTGGCGTCTTTCCATTTGCGGTGCATTTTCGCTTTTACCTGCTCGAATTGCACAGGTATCGGGTCGACCCGGTCTCCGGCGAAATCTCCGGAACCGGCGACCGAGCAAAATGTGCAGCCGCCGAATGCCACCGTGCCGTCACGGTTCGGGCAATCAAATCCGGCGTCCAGCGAGATTTTCATGATCTTTTCGCCGAACTGCTCGCGTAGATGGCGGTTCCATGTATAATAACGCTTCCCATCGCTTGGGAAGGGGAATTCTATGTTCATATTAAAATCACTCCTTACTAAGATTATAACACGCTGAAGAAGGCGAAAAGGCGTCAACTCGAATGGTGCGCCCATTGTCCTTGTTGCGTTTCCCATAGACTTTTGGTTAAATTGTTAATGGAAGCGTTTTATTGAATAAAAATTCAGTTAATGTTGCAGAGGGGGCAAACGTACGATGAAACCGATTTACAATTCTGCTAAAGAGGCAGTCGAACCGATACAAGACGGTGCCACCATCATGGTTGGAGGATTCGGGCTGGTCGGCATTCCAGAACAGCTGATCCTGGCGCTAGTCGATAAAGGGGTAAAAGATCTTACCGTCATTTCCAATAACTGCGGAGTCGATGAATGGGGCCTCGGGTTATTGTTGAAAAACAAGCAAATCAAAAAAATGATCGGCTCATATGTCGGCGAAAACAAGGAATTCGAACGCCAAGTGCTATCCGGCGAGATCGAAGTGGAACTCACGCCTCAAGGCACGCTCGCTGAAAAAATGCGCGCAGGCGGAGCCGGCATCCCGGCATTCTTCACACCTGCTGGAGTTGGCACACTAGTCGCGGAAGGCAAGGAAATCCGCGAATTCGGCGGCAAGGAACATGTGCTCGAGATGGCGTTGACAGCGGATTTCTCACTGGTCCGTGCGCACACTGCGGATAAAATGGGCAATCTTGTCTACAACAAAACCGCACAGAACTTCAATCCATTGGCGGCAGCTGCCGGAAAAGTGACGATCGCGGAAGTCGAGCATTTGGTGGAAATCGGTGACATCGACCCGAACCATGTACAGACGCCGAGCATCTACGTGCAAGGCTTATTGCAAGCAGACCAAGAAAAACGAATCGAGCGTTTGACGACGCGTTAAGAAAGGGTGGGGACAACAGTGGACAAACAGGCTATTAGAGAACGAATCGCAAAACGTGCGGAAAAAGAAATCAACGATGGAGATTACGTCAACCTTGGCATCGGCATGCCGACTTTGGTCGCGAACTTCATTTCCGATAATAAACAAGTGGTCTTGCAGTCCGAAAATGGCTTACTCGGTATTGGGCCGTATCCGACTGAAGACCAAGTCGACCCGGATTTGATCAATGCCGGAAAAGAAACTGTCACAACAATCCCGGGCTCCGCATTCTTCACGAGCGCTGAGTCATTTGCCATGATTCGCGGCGGCCATATCGATGTCGCGATACTAGGCGGCATGGAAGTCGCAGAAAACGGCGACTTGGCCAACTGGATGATTCCAGGGAAAATGATCAAAGGAATGGGCGGCGCGATGGACCTGGTGCACGGGGCGAAGAAAGTCATCGTCATCATGGACCACGTATCGAAAGACGGTTCAGCGAAAATCAAGAAAGCGTGTGAGTTGCCGCTGACCGGTAAAGCGGTCGTCAATTTGATCATCACGGAACGCGCAGTGATCGAAGTGACCGATTCCGGACTGGTTTTAAAAGAAGTGTTCGAAGGCTACACCGTTGACGATGTGGTCGCTGCAACAGACGCCAAACTGAACACAGACAGCGTGAAAGTACACTGAGCTATTGCATAAAAACAGGGGCTCAGCTAAAATGAAACTAATAGCAAATGGCCGTGAAGAGGAATAATAAGACGTTTATGCAGCACAGAGAGCCGGCGGTTGGTGCGAGCCGGCATGCAGAACGTTTGAACTCGCCTTGGAGTCTGCGCAGTGATTGCGCCGTTTTCCGCGTTAAGGAATCAAGTTGAGCGAGGAATCGCTAATTTGGGTGGTACCGCGGGAAAAATCCCGTCCCTTATTTTAAGGGGCGGGGTTTTTTATTTTGCTGGAAACTACGCAAGGCATGCGGACATCCGCTTGTATTTAGAGGAGGAAAAAAGGAAATGTCTTTTAATCACAAAGAAATTGAAAAGAAGTGGCAGCAGCATTGGCAAGAAAATAAAACCTTCAAAACAGAAAATACACCGGGCAAGGAAAAATTCTATGCACTCGATATGTTCCCGTATCCATCAGGTGCCGGACTTCACGTAGGGCATCCGGAAGGCTACACGGCAACTGATATCTTAAGCCGCCAAAAACGCATGCAAGGCTTTGATGTGCTCCATCCGATGGGCTGGGATGCATTCGGTTTGCCGGCTGAGCAATACGCACTTGATACCGGCAACGACCCAGCGGAATTCACCGCGAAAAACATCGAGACCTTCAAGCGCCAAATCCAGGAACTTGGCTTCTCCTATGATTGGGACCGTGAAATCAACACGACCGATCCGAACTATTATAAATGGACGCAATGGATTTTCATCCAGCTTTATAACAAGGGCTTAGCGTATGTCGATGAAGTGGCCGTCAACTGGTGCCCGGCTCTTGGTACGGTGCTGGCGAACGAAGAAGTCATCGATGGTCTATCCGAGCGCGGGGGACATCCGGTCGAACGCCGCCCAATGCGCCAATGGGTGCTGCGGATTACGGAATATGCCGATCGTTTGCTCGAAGACTTGAACGAACTCGACTGGCCGGAAAGCCTAAAAGATATGCAGCGCAACTGGATTGGCAAATCAGAAGGCGCGGAGCTTGAATTCAAAATTGACGGCACTGAGCATTCATTCCGAGCATTCACGACGCGCCCGGATACGATTTTCGGTGCAACTTATGCTGTTTTGGCACCGGAACATAAATTGGTGCATGACATTACAACAGACGAACAGCGGGAAGCTGTCGAAACGTATATCGACAAAGTGAAAACGAAAAGTGACTTGGAGCGCACTGATTTAGCAAAAGATAAATCAGGCGTCTTTACCGGTGCTTATGCCATCAATCCGGTGAGCGGAGAAAAAATGCCGCTATGGATCGCAGACTACGTTCTTGCGACATATGGAACTGGTGCCATCATGGCCGTTCCAGCTCATGATGAGCGTGACTATGAATTCGCCAAGCAATTCGAACTGCCGATCGTCGAAGTCGTCTCTGGCGGCAATGTCGCTGAAGAAGCGTATGCAGGCGACGGGGAACTCATCAACTCCGATTTCCTGAACGGATTGACTAAAAACGAAGCAATCAAAAAAGCGATTGACTGGCTCGAGCAACAAGGCGTCGGCGAGAAGAAAATCACGTATCGCCTGCGCGACTGGCTGTTCAGCCGCCAGCGCTATTGGGGCGAACCGATCCCGATCATCCACTGGGAAGATGGCACAATGACACCAGTGGACGATAAAGACTTGCCGCTCGAATTGCCGGTCACGACAGACATCAAGCCGAGCGGAACAGGTGAATCGCCGCTTGCCAATATCGAAGAATGGGTTAATGTCACGCATCCGGAAACCGGGATGAAAGGCCGCCGCGAAACGAACACGATGCCGCAATGGGCCGGAAGCTGCTGGTATTATTTGCGCTTTATCGACCCAACGAACGACGAAGCACTCGCGGACCCTGAGCTGTTGAAACGCTGGTTGCCGGTCGACGTTTACATCGGCGGAGCGGAACACGCTGTCCTTCACTTATTGTATGCGCGTTTCTGGCACAAAGTGCTGTATGACCTTGGCGTCGTGCCGACAAAAGAGCCGTTCCAGAAATTGTTCAACCAAGGAATGATCCTCGGCGAAGGCAACGAGAAAATGTCGAAATCCAAAGGCAATGTCGTCAATCCGGATCAGATCATCGAAAGCCATGGAGCGGATACGCTGCGCATGTATGAAATGTTCATGGGGCCGCTCGAAGCGTCCATCGCCTGGTCGACAAATGGCCTTGACGGATCGCGCCGTTTCCTTGACCGTGTCTGGCGTTTATTGATCGAAGACGGTTCGATCTCGGGTAAAGTCACAGAGCACAATGATGGAGCGATGGAGAAAGTGTATCACCAGACGGTCAAGAAAGTGACCGAAGACTTTGACGGCCTGCGCTTTAACACCGCAATTTCACAGATGATGGTGTTCATCAATGAAGCATATAAAGCGGAGAGCTTGCCGAAAGAATATATCGAAGGCTTTGTCAAGCTGCTGTCGCCGATTGCGCCGCATTTAGCCGAAGAACTGTGGAACAAACTGGGCCATAGCGAAACGGTGACGTACGAAGCGTGGCCGACATATGACGAGTCGAAACTGGTCGATGATGAAGTCGAGATAGTCGTCCAAGTGAACGGCAAAGTGCGCAGCAAATTGGTCGTTGCAAAAGACAGCACGAAAGAACAGCTGGAAGAAGCGGCGCTCGCTGACGAACACGTCCAAAAAGCGGCAGAAGGCAAGCAAGTGAGAAAAGTCATCGCCATTCCAGGGAAATTGGTTAATATCGTTGTAGGATAAATAATGAAAGCCGCCAGTGAAATCTTCCTGGCGGCTTTTCTTCATATTGAATACCAATAGAGCAGTGAATTTTAAAGATCCTTGAGATTGGAAGAGTGAATTCTAGAAAAGTGAGAGGAAAAGCTTCCGCTTTTCGACTGCATTGCAGGGGGCTGCTTTCCGAGGGGCGGGTGTTGAGCCAATGTGCCAAAGAGCGCGGCACATTTGTCTCGCCAGCCCGCGCGGTCCCTCAGGAGTCAGCCCCCTTCCACTCCGTCTCTAGTTTTAGACTGGAGATTAATTTCTTTAGTTCACTCATTAGAAGGTGTGGAGATGCATCATATTTTGAAGTTCGCTTCAACCAGGTCAGAGAATGAAGTGACATCAGTCTTCAACCGCTAAATTAAATAACAATCTTTCCAATTCAAGGACTGGTCAGTCAGATGCTTCATATCGGGAAGCGATTTCCCCACTAGCCGGCAACTGGATACAGAAGTAGACCTGCTTAAACAATCTTCACACAATGAAGTTGCCCAGCCGCCTAGCGCCAAGGGTGAGCCGATGCAATAAGACAAGTGGTCTTCCTGGCTTATTGCAAGAGGCCAACCCATAGCCCGGCGGCGAATACCAAAACAAAACTCAAATCAATACTCAGAAATATTTCCACATGCAACCTCACACTGATTTAATTCCGTTTTATCTTAAGAAGCGCAGTCACAACACTTTTTAGTCCATAAAAAAAGCCCGATTGCTTAGGCAATGGGGCTTTCGACTTGATAATTAGCAGCAAATTCGGCTGCGTTTTTTCCTGCGACGTGTCCAGTGACGAGAGCGGAGGTGATGTTATAGCCGCCGGTGTAGCCATGGATGTCGAGGATTTCGCCACAGAAGAACAAGCCCGGCTTTTTCTTCGAATGCATTGTCTTCGGCTCGATTTCCTTGATAGACACACCGCCGCCCGTGACGAACGCTTTCTCGATCGGCTGCGTGCCGGAAACGGTCATCGTAAACGCCGTCATTTCATTAGCCAGCGCACGGACTTTATCGGATGAAAGCTCCGCACCGGTCAATTGCGGGTCGATGCCCGCACGGTTCATCAAGAACAGCAACCAGCGTTCCTGTGCCAAGCTTTTCCAGACATTTTTCAACGCTTTTTTCGGCTCGTCTTTCATCAGCTTATGAAGCAGCTGAAAAGCTGATTCGGCATTGTCATCCGGCATGGAATTGATGCGCATGGTAACCTCTTGGCCGCCGTTTTTCTTCATTTCCTTGACGACGTATTGACTGCAGCGCAAGATCGCAGGGCCACTCAGCCCGAAATGGGTGAACAACATGTCCATCTGGTGGGTCACGAGCGACTTGCCTTTTTTGTTGAGAACGGTGACTGCAACATCGCGCAGGGCAAGCCCTTGCAGGTCGCGCGATTTAATGAACGGTTCATTTGATAATAAAGGAACTTCCGTCGGATACAGGTCGGTGACGGTGTGTCCCGCTTTTTCTGCCCAAGGATAGCCGTCGCCTGTTGACCCTGTCTGCGGAACGGCTTTGCCGCCGACTGCAACGACGATGGCCAGGGAGTGGTACTCTTCTCCGGAATGAAGGCGGATGCCGGTCACTTTATCGTCGGTCATCAGCAAACTTTTGACAGGCGAGTCGAGTTTGACTTCGACACCGAGACGATCCATTTCACGGAACATCGCTTCGGCGACGTCTTGCGCGCGGTCAGACACCGGGAACATGCGCCCGTGGTCTTCTTCTTTTAGCGCTACACCCAGATTTTCGAAAAACTGGATGATGTCTTCGTTATTGAAAACCGAGAAAGGGCTGTACATAAAACGGCCGTTTCCAGGAATGTGGCGGACGATTTCTTCTAACGGCAGGCGGTTCGTTACGTTGCAGCGGCCGCCGCCGGAGATGATCAGTTTCTTTCCGAGCTTTTTGCCTTTTTCGACCAGCAGCACGCGCTTGCCATTCGATGCAGCGGAGATCGAGGCCATCAAGCCGGATGGGCCTCCGCCGATAATGATGATGTCATACATATAATAAAAACTCACTTTCGTTTTTCTTTTCAGTATACACGATGAGTCAAAACACGTTGAGTAATTTTGTCTATAGGTGTAAACTATCGTGTAGATTGCTTTTTATTTCGAATAAAGTCAGGGAGTGCAAAATGTCCTCATTAATTAAAGGTACAGCCATTTTAACTTTAGGTTTATTTTTGTCGAAAGTGCTCGGCGTCATTTATATCATCCCGTTTTACAGCATGGTCGGAGCAGACAATATCGGTCTTTACCAATATGCATACATACCGTATAACTTGATGCTCGCTCTCGCAATTTCCGGCGCGCCGATCGCTTTTTCAAAATTCACGGCGAAATACAATTCGCTCGGCGATTATGAAACCGGCAGGCGATTGTTGCGTTCAGGCTTATTGACGATGCTCGTCACCGGATTTGTTTCGTTCTTAGCACTTTACTGGTTGGCAGAACCATTGGCGCGCATTACCATCTCGGAAGATGAGTTGATCTATTCGGTGGACGACATTGCCGATGCCATCCGTTGGGTCAGCTTCGCGTTGATCGTGGTGCCGTTCATGAGTTTATGGCGCGGCTTTTTCCAAGGCTATAATTACATGATGCCGACCGCCGTGTCACAGTTGGTCGAACAGATTGTCCGCATCATCTTCCTGCTCGGCGGCGCATTTGCGGTCATTTATATTTTTGGGGGAACACCGAAAACCGCGATTCAATTTGCGGTCTTATCGGCCGCGATCGGAGCTCTTGGCGGACTAATGACGCTTTATTATTTCTGGCGCAAAAAGAAGCCCGAATACAATCATCTGCTCGCAACATCGGTTGAATCGTATGATGTGCGCTTGCGTGATATGTATCGTGAAATCCTGTTGTATGCCGTGCCGGTCATTTTCCTCGGGATTGCCAATCCATTGTTTCAATTCGTCGATTTGATGACGTTCAACCGGGCAATGGCAGCAGGGAATAACATAATGGAGACGGATTTGCTCGGGATTTTAAATATGACCGCTCACAAATTGGTCATGATTCCAGTTATGCTCGCGACAGGGTTTTCGATGGCGCTTATTCCGCTCATCACTAAGCATTTCACGCGCAATGAACACCTACAAGTGACAAAAACATTGGACCAGTCGTTCCAGCTGATCTTGTTCTTGACCTTGCCCGCAGTTATCGGCATGACAATGTTGTCGGATGAGCTTTATCACGTCTTTTACCAAGTGAGCGATATCGGCTCTGAGATTCTGTCGCATTATCTGCCGGTTGCGATTCTGTTTGCCGCATTTCCTGTGACGGCCTCTATTTTGCAGGGCATCAATAAACAGAAATGGATAATCATCAACTTGCTGATAGGCCTGGGCTTGAAAGCATTGCTGAATACGCCGCTGATTATGTGGTTCGAGACGGATGGCGCGATTGCTGCGACGATCATCGGCTATGTAGTGGCGATTACAATGAATATGATCATCATTTCGAAAACGATGAATTACCGTTCGAAAATGGTGTTTCGCCGGATCATCCTCATCCTCATATTGAATGCCATTATGGCGCTCGCTGTGTATTTTGCCATGAACGGATTGGATTTTGTGATCGGCATGGACAATAAATTCCTGTCGATGATCCGCATTATCCTGATTGGCGGAGTAGGCGCTATTGTCTACGGATACCTCAGCTTGAAGACAGGGCTTGCCCAGAAGCTGCTCGGCGCGAGAATTACGCGCATTACAAGACGCTTCGGCTTCTAGGAGGAAATAACATGAGAATTGATAAATTATTGTCGAATTCAGGATTCGGCTCGCGAAAAGAAGTCAAGCTTTTGCTCAAGGGAAAAGCAGTCGAAGTAAACGGCGAAACGGTGCGCGATCCAAAGTTTCATGTCGATGAAAACGTGGATGACGTATCGGTGGCGGGAGAACCGGTCGTCTACCGTGAGTTTATCTATATCATGATGAACAAGCCACCGGGCGTCGTTTCAGCGACAGAAGACCGCTTCGATGAAACGGTCATCGATTTGCTGACAGAAGACGAGCAGCGCTTCGAGCCGTTTCCGGTCGGGCGCCTCGATAAAGATACGGAAGGGCTGCTGTTGATCACCAACGACGGCAAATTGGCTCACGAGTTGCTGTCGCCGAAAAAGCATGTCGATAAAACTTATTATGCGAAAATCGACAGCCCCGTTATGGATGAAGATATTGAAGCATTCAAACAAGGCGTTGTGCTGGATGATGGTTACGAGACAAAGCCTGCACAGCTGCACATCTTACAAAGCGAGGAAGAATCCGAAATCGAATTGATCATAACGGAAGGAAAATTCCACCAAGTCAAGCGCATGTTTGAGAGTATCGGAAAACAAGTGGTTTATTTAAAACGCTTGTCGATGGGGCCGCTCGAACTGGACAAAAAGCTTGAACTCGGGGAATACCGCGAATTGACTGAACAAGAGCTATCTAAATTAAAACAAAGAAAATGACCGCCTAAGCGGTCATTTTCTTTGTTTTCAGGATGTCATTTTGACTTTCTTCTCCGTCGTTGTCCATTTGCCCCGGACTGGGCTTGTGACCAGTTCGTTAAAGGCCAACACATTCAAATCTCTTTGAATGGTGCGAGGAGTGATGCCGAATTCATCGACCAGATCCTGTGTCGTCACAGTCCCGTTCTCGAGAATGTACTTATACATGTCCTTGATCCGAATGAGCATGCGGTCAGTTGTGGGTTTCATAAGTTAAGAACCACTCCTTCATCTTTAGTACCAATGGCAAAGACTAGCGGACGCGTGAGTATGGTGTATACAGCAATTAAGGAATAATAGCGGTAGACAGCTCCTTTTTTAGAATATCCGTCAATTTGACTTGTCTGACAATTTGATTATATCGGAAAAACTTTCTAAATTCCATGATTTTGGGTTTCTTTACGTGAACTTAATGTCAGTGAAATAAAAAGTTTTCTTGGAAATTAACCAGCTATTCTTTAAATTTTTTGAAAAAGGTGTACAATAGCCATAACAAAAGGGAGTGTGAGGCATGGATTGGCAACAACAAGCACAGCAGCGTAAACTCGAACTACTTAGTGAATTGCAGGAACTGATTGCAATCCCGAGTGTCCTAAGCGAAGATAGCAGACCTGACGCTCCCTATGGAACAGAAGTCAAAAGAGCGCTGGATTGGTTTTTGGAGAAAGGCAAGCAGGCAGGTTTTGAAGCGAAGAACGTCGCAAATGTCGCTGGCCATTTGGAAATCGGAGAAGGACAAGAACTTCTCGGGATTCTCGGCCATGTAGATGTCGTTCCTGCTGGCGACGGCTGGACGAAAGATCCGTTTGGCGGTGAAATTGCTGATGGCAAGCTCTATGGCCGCGGTGCCATCGACGATAAAGGCCCGACCATCGCGGCTTGGATGGCGCTCAAAATGGTCAAAGATGCCGGATTCGATTTCAAGCGGCGCGTCAGGTTGATCATCGGCACGGATGAGGAAAGCGGCTTCCGCTGTGTGGAGCGCTATTTCCAGATGGAAGAAATGCCGGATATCGGATTTGCGCCGGATGCGGATTTCCCGATTATCAATGCGGAAAAAGGCATCGCGGATATTCAATATACTTTCGATTCTGCGCAACACGCCGAATTGCTGGAGTTCACTTCGGGGGAAAGGACCAATATGGTGCCTGACCGAGCCGTCGCACGCTTGGCCGTCGATCCTAAGCAACTAGAAGCGCAATTTGTAGAGTTTTGCAGAACTGAAGGCGTTCCAGGCGAGTGCCAGCCGGATAAGGACGGGGTGCTGTTGATCTTGTCCGGAAAATCAGCACACGCCATGGAGCCGGACGCGGGCGTCAATGCCGGCATCTTGCTTGCCAAGTTTTTGAAAGGCCGCGTTACGGGCGTCGGTGGACGATTTGTAGAGTTTATCGTTCATTATTTCGATGGCGATTCACGCGGCAACAAGCTCGGACTTCATTATTCAGATCGAGCTTCGGGGGATACCACTTTCAATGCGGCGATTATGCGCTATAAAACTGGAGAAAGAGCCACGCTTCGTGTCAGCATGCGATATTCGGTCAGCTGTCCGTTTGATGACATGATGGAAGGCCATCAAATTGATGGAGTCAAGGTGGATATCTTATCTAATTCTAAGCCCCATCATGTGGATGCGGATGATCCGTTCATCAAAACATTGCAACAGGTTTACGAAAATCAGACAGGAAACACTGCAGAACTACTGGCGATCGGCGGAGGCACTTATGCACGCGTGCTCGATAAAGGCGTCGCATTCGGGATGCTGTTTCCCGGCGAGCCGGACATTGCACATCAGGCCGACGAATTTGTCGATATCGATAATTTAATCAAAGCAACAGCCATATATGCAGAAGCTATTTATCAATTGGCTTGCAAATAAATACAGGAAAGAAGGAATTGGAATGGAATGGATTTTGTCTAACGGGGAAATTGTAAAAGAACAAGATTTGGAAATTTCAAAAGAAGACCGCGGTTATCAATTCGGAGACGGCATTTACGAAGTGATTCGCGTGTACGAAGGGGATTTGTTCACGGCAACCGAACATATCGACCGTTTTTACCAAAGTGCTGAAAAAATCCGCATCACTGTGCCTTATACGAAAGATGTATTTCACAAGATGCTGCACGACCTGGTCGAAATGAACAGCATCGACAATGGCCAAGTGTATGTACAAATTACACGCGGTGCAGCTGAACGCAACCATCAGTTCCCTGTCAATGTGGAGCCTGTCGTGGTCGGCTACACGAAATCTGTGGAGCGTCCCGTTGCATTCATGGAGCAAGGTGTAAAAGCAACATTGATCGAAGATGTCCGCTGGCTTCGTTGCGACATCAAAAGCTTGAATCTTCTCGGCAACGTAATGGCAAAGCAGCAAGCATATGAAGAGGGGTATTTTGAAGCAGTGCTTCACCGCGGCGATACGGTGACGGAAGGATCTTCCTCAAATATGTACGGCATCAAAGACGGAGTGGTTTATACGCATCCTGCGACTAATTTGATTTTAAACGGCATCACCAGACGTGTCATCTTGGAAATTTGCGAAGAATTCGGCATCAAAGTGGTTGAAGAGCCATTTACGAAACAACAAGCGCTGGAAATGGATGAGTTCTTCATGTCTTCAACGACTACAGAAGTCATGCCGGTAGTTGAAATTTCAGGCCACACAATCGGAAACGGTACTCCTGGCAAAATGACACGCAAGTTACAGCAAGCATTTGAAGCGCGGATAAAATTGGGCGTCATTTCCTGAATTCTGCACTCATATTAAAGTGGGGCCGGCAATCTGCCGGCCTCTATTTTATTGCGCACAACTTATTGGTAAACTGAATAGAGGTGAAAACATGAGCACGCATTATTTTATCGGAATCCGGATCCCTGCTGACATAGCACAACACATCGCACAAGCGAGGGATTCCTGGGAATTGACGACCCATAAACGAAAGACGCCGGCCGTTGATATGCATATTACTTTATTGTTTATTGGGGAAGACCGTTTCGGAGAATTGCCGGAAATTGTGGAGCGTTTAAGCGATATTCGGCAAGGGAAATTCCAGCTCGAGCTCGTCGGCGTCAAAACCTTCGGCAATCCCGAGACGCCGCGAATCGTCTATGCGGCGCTTAAGGAAAGCCCTGAATTGCTCGAGCTGCAAGCAGATGTCAAGCGGCGCCTCGCTTCCCTGCAACTGACGACCGACCTGAAACCGTTCGTCCCGCATATCACGCTCGCAAGCCGCTGGAACGGCGGCCTTTTTAGCAAGGGACTGCAATTGGAAAAGCTGAAGTTTTCAGTCGAGTCGTTCTCGTTGTTTAGAATCCACCCGCGTGAAAATCCACGTTATGTAGAAATTCATACATACCCATTGAAAGGCGAGGCATAGCTGTGCAGAAAATCGATATGAATATTATTTTCATCATCAACCCCCAAGCTGGAAACGGCGCGGCATTATCGGCTTGGCATAGATTTTCCAAAACCATCGATTTTGAATACGAACAATACGTCACCGAGTATCCTGGCCATGCGCTGCAGCTGGTCGAAGCGTTCAAGGCACGGGGGAGGGACATATTGGTGATCGGCTTTGGAGGCGACGGCACGATGCGTGAAATTGCTGCGGCTGCGGCCGGATCAAAACATGTGATCGTCGCTTCCATAGCGGCGGGAT
Source organism: Planococcus dechangensis (assembly GCF_042654465.1). Classification (NCBI taxonomy): domain Bacteria; kingdom Bacillati; phylum Bacillota; class Bacilli; order Caryophanales; family Caryophanaceae; genus Planococcus; species Planococcus dechangensis. The sequence goes on from NZ_JBHSGL010000016.1 coordinate 37,247, forward strand.
CCGGCAACGATTTTGCACGGGCATACGGCTGTTTTTACAGCGCGGAGGAAATTCAGCAGTATGTGCAACATGCACAGACACAAGATACGGATATTGGGGAAGTGCTGGGCCACAACTGCCAATTGTTCGCTAGCAGTTCGGGCATCGGTTTTGATGCAGCGGTTGCACAAGCGGTCAACCGTTCCCGTATCAAACAGTGGCTCAATAAAATCCGGCTCGGCAAACTATCGTATTTTTTATTCGTAGTGTCGACGCTGATGACGTTCCGGACATTTCAGCTGACGGTGGAGTCGAACGGAGAAATTGTGAACTTCGATAGAGTGTGGCTTGCAACCGTCAGCAACCAGCCTTTTTTCGGGGGTGGCATGAAAATATCGCCTCAGTCGAAAGCAGATGATGGCGTTTTGGAGTTGACGGTCGTCCACCATTTATCGAGATTGAAACTATTGGCCGTTTTTGGTACGGTATTCAGCGGAAGCCATACGCGATTTCAAGAAGTCGTGCAGCTGAGCAGTGCAAGTTTTACACTGTCGACTGGCCACGCGGTTCCTCGTCATGTCGATGGTGATGACGCCGGCCTGACAAAAGCCGATAAACTACTCACGTATCGGGTAGCGGAAGAAAAATGGCGGCAAGCAAAATTACAATAAGAAAGAGGATGTATGTTACATGAGATCAAGATTTAAACCATGGGCAGCGGATTTGATCGACGCCCATCCGGAAATTATCATTCCTCAGCCAGAAACGGTCAAAGGAAAATGGCATGAAGAATTCGGCAACGACAACCCGATCCATATTGAAGCAGGCAGCGGGAAAGGCCGCTTTATCCTCGGCATGGCTAAAGCCAATCCGCATATTAATTATATCGGAATTGAATTATTCGATAGCGTTATCGTCACAGGATTGCAAGGAGTGCTCGATACACCGGGTGGAATACCGAACTTGCGCTTATTGAGAGTCAATGCACAAGAAATCGAATCATTTTTTAGTGCTGGGGAAATCGACCGTGTTTATTTGAACTTCTCAGATCCGTGGCCGAAAACGCGCCATGCCAAGCGACGTTTAACACATGAAAGTTTTTTGAAGTTGTATGAAGCCATCTTACCGGCAGGTGGGGAAGTTCATTTCAAGACCGATAACCGCGGTCTTTTTGAATATTCACTCATTAGTATTTCGGAATATGGTATGTTATTGAAAGATGTCTCGCTGGATCTTCACGCCAATGAACCCGAATGGAACATCATGACGGAATACGAAGAAAAATTTTCGAAAAAAGGCCAGCCGATTTACCGGCTGGAGGCGAAATTCCAAGCGGCGCATTAACTCATAAGGGGGAGTCTGTATGCACAAATTTCAATTTCACGATATGAACTTGGCTTGGTTGGACGGGGGAACAACTTGGCTTGATGGGGGGACGATGTTTGGAGTCGTGCCGAAAGTGGTGTGGTCCAAGCGCTATCCTGCCAACGAGCAGAACCAGATTGAACTGCCGACCCATCCGATTTTGGTGCAGTTTGGCGGCCACAATATCCTTATCGACAGCGGACTTGGAAATGGCAAACTGAGTGATCGGCAAAAACGCAATTTAGGCGTCTCGGAAGAATCGCGCGTAGATGAGGACTTGGCTGAACTTGGATTGGCTGCAGAAGACATCGACACGATTCTCATGACTCATTTACACGGTGACCATGCAGCGGGTTTGACGAAAAAGCAGGGCGAAGCTTATGTTTCCGCTTTTCCGAATGCGAAGATTTATGTGTCGGCCATTGAATGGGACGAAATGCAAAATCCGAATATCCGTTCACGCAATACGTATTGGACTGAAAATTGGGAGCCGATTGTCGGACAAGTGGAAACCTTTACGGACACTGTGGAATTATTCGGTGCCATTCAGATAATCCATACTGGCGGCCATTCCAACGGCCATAGCGTCATCAAGCTCGAGCAAAATGGAGAGACCATCCTTCATATGGGCGATATTATGCCGACCCATGCCCATCAAAGCCCGCTTTGGGTTCTGGCATTTGATGACTATCCGATGGACTCGATCCATGCCAAAGACAAGCTTATGAAAGAAGCCTTGCCCGGCAATTATTATTTCAGCTTTTATCATGATGCGTTTTACCGACTCATCAAATGGAATGATGATGGCAAGCAAATTGTCGATGCACTTGAACGTAAAGAAAAAGTGTTTGAATAGAAAAAACGCCCTGCAGTTTTGCAGGGCGTTTTTTCTATTTAGACTGTCGGATGCTAGGATTTGGTGACTTCCACGACCGCTCCGGTATAAGCATCCGCTAAAAATTCATATTGCTCGAGTGCATCTTCGCGGTGGCGCGTGATGCCGCCTTTGTACACGTCGGTCGTTACCGCGTGCTGGCTATAAGGCTCCGTTTTCATAAAGATCCATGAGCCGTCAATCGGACCTTCCTCTTTGAAAGATTGTTTGACTTTTTTCAACACATCATCGGCCGGATAAAGCGTCTGTTTGTTTTCGTAAACTTCTTTAGCGATATACGCTGCGGCTGCGCCGGCAGCAAATCCAATAAGCAAATCACGATTTTTCATAAAAATCCCTCCTCTGCATTCTGGCTAAATTGTACCACAAAGCAGAAAGATTCACGCACTGAAGCTAGAACGCCCAAAATATTTCGTTATGCGAATTATCTGAACTGGCATAAAGGGGCGAAAAGCTCTAAACTGATAGAGGAGACACGTACATAATTTACCAAGGGGGAACTCATAATGAATCAAGATACATTGGCATTATTCAAAACCTTAACTGAACTGCCGGGAGCACCAGGCAACGAACATGCTGTCCGCAAGTTTATGCGCAGCGAGCTAGAAAAATATTCGGATGAGATTATACAGGACAATCTCGGCAGTATTTTCGGCGTAAAAAAAGGCCCTGAAGATGGCCCGCGCGTCATGGTGGCAGGCCATATGGATGAGGTCGGCTTTATGGTATCGCAAATTACCGACAATGGCATGCTGCGCTTTCAGCCGCTTGGTGGTTGGTGGAATCAAGTCATGTTGGCAACGCGTGTCGATATCGTTGCAGGCGACCGTATAGTGCCTGGCGTCATCGGATCGATTCCGCCACATCTATTGGATGAGGAAACACGCAAAAAGCCGATGGACATCAAGAACATGCTCATCGACATCGGTGCCGATGACAAAGAAGATGCATTATCGATGGGCATCCGCCCTGGCCAACAAATCGTCCCGTTCAGCCCATTTACGCCGATGGCCAATGATAAAAAGGTCATGGCAAAAGCTTGGGACAACCGCTACGGCTGTGGTTTGTCGATTGAGCTATTGAAGGAATTGAATGGACAAGAGTTGCCGAACCAATTGTTCTCCGGAGCGACCGTTATGGAAGAAGTCGGTTTGCGCGGAGCACAGACGGCTGCCAATTTGATTCAGCCGGATATTTTCTTCGCACTCGATGCGAGTCCGGCGAACGATGCGACAGGGGACAAAAATGAGTTTGGCCAGCTCGGAAATGGGCCGCTGCTGCGCATTCTCGACCGCAGCATGGTGACTCACCGCGGCATGCGCGAATTCATCTTGGATACGGCGGAAACGCATAACATCCCGTATCAGTATTTTGTTTCGCAAGGCGGCACAGATGCCGGAAGAGTGCATACAGCAAACGAGGGCGTTCCAAGTTCCGTTATCGGCATCTGCTCACGTTACATCCATACCTCAGCGTCCATCATCCATACAGACGATTACGCGGCAGCAAAAGAATTGTTGGTGAAGTTGGTCAAAGCAACCGACCGTTCCACCATCGAGACGATAAAACAGAACGTTTAAAAAAGCGGCCCGCGGGCCGCTTTTCATCTGGAGAAAATCTAGCGGGAAAAGCAAACCTGCTTAAGGAGGATTATCGATGCATATTTGTGTGGCTTCAACCAACCCGGCTAAAATCGATGCCGTCGCGCTAGCGCTCGAGCAAATGGCCATTCCAGCACAGCTTGAATCTCTACAGTCAGCGTCAGGGGTATCGGCACAGCCTTTTTCGATTGAAGAAACAAGAACGGGTGCAATCAATAGGGCTCAGCATACACTCGGAGGCTGCGATATGGCGATCGGTTTGGAAGGCGGTGTCTATGAACTGGAAGGGAAATTATATTTATGCAATTGGGGTGCACTCGCAACGGCCGACGGCAAGTTGTTTACAGCTGCAGGAGCACAAGTCCCATTGCCCGATGCCATCGAACAGCCGCTGAGAGCAGGTAAAGAACTAGGGCCGGTTATGGATAATTATGCTCAGGAAATAGGCATACGGCAACACAAAGGCGCGATCGGCATTTTGACAGCTGGCAAATTGAACCGCGTCGAAATGTTTGCTCAAGTTGTCATTTTGCTATTCGGCCAATGGCAAGCAAACAGCGATTAAGTTGCATGTGCCTGGAAACATCTTTAAAATATAGCTAGAAAAGAAAAAACAGTCCAAATAGGCATATTCCTGAACCGCGTGAAGGGGACATGGTTCAAGGAGAATGAAGAGGGGGAAAAGCTGTGCGTCGATTGGGAGTGCATATGGCGCTTTTTTCATCGGTGCTCGTTTTGGCCGGTTGTATGGAAAGCCCGCAGGATGAATTGATGAAAGGGGTCTCCAGTGCACGGGCAGTGTTTGAAGAGCCGGCGCCTGAACCGAATGAATCGACAGGCGGTACAGACCTTTACGTTCCAGGAGGCTATGAACTGCAGGATCCTTCGGACGATTACAACTTATTACTGACACGTGGAAACGAGGCATTCGCATTATCCCTCAATCCGAACGAAGCACCGGATAGCACATTCTATTATGACTTGCAAAAAGCCATGCCAGAAGAAACATGGCTTGTGGATGAAAAGTTCAGCCATCATGGGCGTTTCGGTTTTACAACAGTTAGGGAAATTGCCGATGAGCGATACGAGCTCGTAGTGAGTTCCGGCGGCACAAAACTGTCGACGATAACAGAACAAAATGCGATGCGCCAGAACATGAATTGGATGATGGAAACGGTTCGATCTGTCGAAGCATCACAAGAGGAGTAATCAAAATGGAAAAATTACAATCAGCACAACAGTTCTCACAGCTTGCAAATAATAGCTCGGTTATCTTTATGTTTACGGCTGGTTGGTGCCCGGATTGCCGGGTGATCGATCCGATCATGCCGGAAGTCGAAAAAAAATTCAGCGAGTACCAGTTCGTTTCGGTCGACCGCGATGAATTCATCGATTTATGCATCGACAATGACATATACGGCATTCCAAGTTTCTTGGCATACCGCGGCGGAGTCGAGCGCGGGCGCTTTGTCAGCCGCCAACGCAAGACGCAGGAGGAAATTGAATCGTTTATCTCCGAGCTGTCGAAATAAAGGGCAAAACGGTTCTCCTGAGCACAGGAAGAGCCGTTTGTTTTTGAAAAGGAGGAAATTTACAATGAAATCCAAAGAGTTATTTACTATACTTAAAGAGCGCACTGCAAATGACCAGTTGAGCTGGATGTTTGACCGCGAAAAAGATACTGCGAACGTCAGGCATCTGAAGCTTGGCAAGGGCATGACCATTTCCTTGCCTCAGGTGCTGAACCGCTTTGAATCAAAAGGTGATGCCGCGATTGACGAAATCGTCTATACGATTTCCGAAACCTTCAATGCGATGGAACGCGAGTCCGAAGGCAATTTGCCGGGGGGTCAGCATATTTTCCCGGTGATCCGTTCTACATCTTTTCCTGAAGAGTCCCGGGAAGGCAGCCGTTTCCTGACGGCGCCGCATACTGCCGAAACGCGGATTTATTACGCGTTAGATGGCGGAACAACTTACCGGCTAATCGATGAACAAGTGATGGAAAGTTTGGCTTTGACAGCTGAGCAAGTGAAGGAAATTGCCAAATTCCAAGTGAAAAAACTGAAAACAGCAGTTAAAGAAGACCATGTGGCAGGAAACGTGTTTTATTTCCTTAACGAAAATGATGGCTACGACGCAAGCCGAATTTTAAATGAAGCTTTCTTAAAAGAGATGAATACAAAAATTCAAGGGGACATGACCGTCTCAGTGCCCCATCAAGACGTGATGATTATCGGTGATATCCGCAACGAGGTCGGCTACGATGTGCTTGCCCAAATGGCGATGCAGTTCTTTACAAACGGCAAAGTGCCGATCACTTCGCTGTCGTTTGTCTATGAAAACGGAACGCTTGAACCGATATTCATCCTAGCGAAAAACAGACCAGACAAGGAGAACGATAAAAAATGAATGCATTTTATAACCAACAAGGGGTGGGCGACGTATTGCTCGTCCAATTGACCATTGATAAGCCAGAAAAAATCCACACCGAACAATTTGGTGATGTCACATTGATCAAAAATGAAAAACAGGAAATTGCAGGTTTCAATTTATTCCAAGCGTCCCATTATGTCGATCTTAAAGATCAACAGCCGGTGGAAGTAACAGAAACATTTGTTACAGCTGTACAAAATGCACTGGAGAAAAACGGTATCTCCTATACATTGGAAGTCGATTTGTCGCCGAAATTCGTCATCGGTTATGTAGAATCTAAAGAGAAGCATCCGAATGCCGATAAATTGAACGTCTGCCAAGTAGCAGTAGGAGATGAAACATTGCAGATCGTTTGCGGTGCCCCAAATGTCGAAGCTGGCCAAAAAGTGGTTGTCGCAAAAGTAGGGGCTGTCATGCCATCTGGCATGGTCATCCGTGATGCGGAACTGCGCGGTGTGCCGTCAAGCGGCATGATTTGCTCTGCCAAGGAATTGGCATTGCCCGAAGCGCCAACAGAAAAAGGGATTTTGGTTTTGCCGGAAGATGCGCAAACAGGAACTCCATTTGAAATGAAGGTGTAAAGATGAGCTGGATGAAAAATATGTGGAATAAAATGTTTAGTGACGTAGATGACGAGGAGACACAAGTTGAGCGCCGCAGAGAAGAAATGCATGCTGAGCCAACAACGCAAAAAGCGCCGAGCAAACCGGCGCCATTTCGTTTTCCGTTAATTTCTGATGAAGAAGCAAAAGGCTTGCCGAAAACGGGTGAACCTCAGCTCGAGCGCCGTGCTGAAAAGCCGCAAATTGAGGCTGTCCCTAAGGAAGAATCGCTGAACACTTATGAATTAGAAGCGCTTGAGCCAAGCGGGAAGCTGCCGAAACCGAATGCCGGGCGCCATAAGAAGAAACGCCCGCATGTCCCGAAGACCAGCGAATCACGCTCACTTGACTTGCCTGTCAATACGACGCGGCGTTTCCAGCCGACACGCGTGGCCTCGCCGGTGCATGGATTTACAGACCGCCCAGCACCAATCGATAAATTATTGCAGCAGGAAGCGGAAAGAAAGCAGGCAGAACTTGAAAGCCGTTATGATTGGTCGCAGCGCAGTTTGCAGGAACTTTACAAAAAAAGCAGCAGTGAACAGCCTGCGGTCGTGACGCCGCCAGCTTCTAAAGTTGCGGTTTACCGTCCAGTTGAAACGCAAACAGAAGTCGAGCATCCGGTTGAAGAAGAGCCTATTGCAGACACGACAGGACAAAACGATAGCGACCAGGAACAAGCAAAAGCCGAACCGAAATACGAATGGGCGGACCGCAGCTTGCAGGATTTGCTGCCGAAAAACCAAAAAAAAGAAAAAGCCACAGAACAGACTGAAGCTATCGTTTACCGCCCGGCAGCGCAACAGCCGCAAGTATCCGAGCAAGCTGAGCCTGGACAAGTTGAAGAACATCATGAAGCGCCTGAGCCAACTCCTGAAGTACCAACGCAGGAGGGATTTGTGGAGCCTGTAATTGAGCAGACAGCTCCCTCAAAAACAGCTGTGCCGGAAACTTCAACTGAAGAAAACGTACATAGAGAAGAACGGGCCACAACTTTGCCGCAAGCTAAAAAGATGGATACCGGCAAAAAAGAGCGGACCGTACCGTTCAACGTTCTCATGTTGAAGTCGGACAAAGAGCGGCTGTCGCAGACGACATCGCCTTCAGCGGAAAAAAAAACGGCATTAATAGAAAAAACTGAACCTGAACAAGCGGTAGGGGAGGCGATTAGCCTAAAAACCTATCAATTGCCGAGCCATGATTTTTTATTGGCGCCGGAAAATGATTTGAAAGATGAAGAGTGGATGGAAGAACAAGGCATAAGGCTTATTGAAGCGCTGTCCCATTTCCAGATCAAAGCCGATATCCTTGGCACCGTTCAAGGGCCGGCGGTGACGCGTTTTGAGCTGCGCGTTGCACAAGGCATCAAAGTCAGCAAAATTCGAAATTTAGCAGATGATTTAAAGCTTGCGCTAGCTGCGCGGGATATCCGCATTCAAGCGCCGATTCCCGGGAAAAGTTCCATCGGGATCGAAATACCGAACCGCCAAGGACGCGCCGTGCGCATTTCGGAAGTAATTGGCAGCCCAGCCTTCCTGTCATCGATCTCGCCATTAGAAGCTGCACTGGGACTTGACTTAGCTGGAAATCCGGTAACACTCGATTTGCGTATAATGCCACACGGCTTGATCGCTGGCGCTACCGGTTCTGGTAAAAGTGTTTGCATCAATTCTTTATTAGTCAGCCTGCTTTACAAATCATCGCCACGCGATTTGAAAATGTTATTGATCGACCCGAAAATGGTGGAACTCGCACCATATAACCATATCCCGCATCTAGTCAGCCCGGTCATCACTGATGTCAAAGCCGCGACCGCTTCCTTGAAGTGGGCGGTAGAAGAGATGGAGCGCCGTTATCAATTATTCGCCCATAGCGGTGTCCGTGATTTAGACCGCTACAACAAAATGGTCAATGACAAAGGGCAGCCAGCACAACATTTGCCATATATTTTGATTGTCATCGATGAATTGGCCGACTTGATGATGATGTCGCCTTCAGATGTAGAAGATGCCATTTGCCGTATCGCCCAAAAGGCGCGGGCATGCGGTATCCATTTGGTCATCGCAACCCAACGCCCTTCAGTGGACGTCATTACCGGATTGATCAAATCAAACATTCCGACACGCATTGCATTCTCGGTGTCATCGCAAGTCGACAGTCGCACGATACTTGATACGCAAGGTGCTGAACGTTTACTCGGGCGCGGTGATATGCTTTATCTAGGGAATGGCATGTCAGCACCGAGTCGCCTGCAAGGCACATTCGTTACAGATGATGAGATTGAAAAAATTATCGCCCATGTACGTTCACAAGGTGAACCGGATTATTTCTTCAAAGAAGAAGAACTGATCAAACGCAGCCATTCTCCGGCTGAACAGGACGATTTGTTCGAGGAAGCATGCCGGTTTATCATGTCTCAAGGCAGCGCTTCGACTTCACTGCTGCAGCGTAAATTCCATATTGGATACAACCGCGCAGCACGCTTGATGGACTTGATTGAAGAATACGGCTTTATTTCTGAACAGAATGGCAGCAAAGCGAGAGCGGTGCTTATTACCGAAGAAGAGATTGAAGAGGCGTTCCGTTAAACCTATGCATTCCAGAAATTTCAGGAATTATTGATTATTTCAGTGCGTCTTCACTTTGTGCTATAATCGGAGCATTGTGAAAAGCTATCCGGCTATTGACTCCGCTTCGGCGGTTTGACTAGACTAATTTTCCACTCCCACAGGAGGTTCATTTATGACAGTATTACATTTTACGGGCATCAAGGGCTCAGGCATGAGCGCACTTGCCCAAATCATGCACGATATGGGCGAATCGGTGCAAGGCTCAGATATAGCGCAGTATTTCTTTACAGAAGATCGGCTGCGGGAAAGAGGCATCACGATTTTGCCCTTCGATCCTGAAAACATTACTCCGGATATGACGATTATTGCAGGAAATGCGTTTAATGACAGTCATCCGGAACTGGTCAAAGCCCGCGAAAACGGAGCGACCATCATCAGGTACCATCAATTTCTTGGCGACTTGATGAAGCAATATATTTCGGTGGCCATTACAGGAGCCCACGGAAAAACTTCAACGACAGGACTCATGGCGCATATTCTGAACGGCTACAAACCGGTATCTTATTTAATCGGCGACGGAACAGGATTTGGCCAGCAGGATTCCCATTTCTTCGTCGCTGAAGCATGTGAGTACCGCCGCCACTTTCTTGCATATCACCCTGATTACGCCATCATGACGAACATCGATTTCGATCATCCGGATTATTTCGGCAGCGTGGATGATGTTTTTAAAGCATTCCAAGAAATGGCGCAGCAAGTGAAAAAATGCATCATTGCGTGCGGCGACGATGAGTTCTTGCAGCAAATCCAAGCACCGGTGCCAGTCGTTTATTACGGCTTCGGTGAAGAAAATGATTTTCAAGCACGCAATATCGTCAAGACGACAGAGGGCACGACTTTCGATGTTGTTATCCGCAATGAGTTCTACAACACGTTCACCATTCCGATGTTCGGCGACCATGCGGTATTGAATGCATTAGCCGTGATTTCCTTGTGCCAATATGAAAGCATCCCGGCTGACATCATCCAGCGCCAATTCGAAAGCTACGAAGGCGTCAAGCGGCGTTTTACGGAAACGGTGATCGACGGCAGCGTGCTGATTGATGATTACGCCCATCATCCGACCGAAATCCGCGCCACTTTGCAATCAGCGAATCAGAAATACCCGAATCGGGAATTGATCGCGATATTCCAACCGCACACGTTCAGCCGCACGCAGACTTTCCTTCAGGAGTTTGCGGATTGCCTGCAAGAAGCGGACCATGTATATCTATGTGACATCTTTGGTTCGGCGCGTGAAGAGGCCGGTACTTTGACGATCCAAGACTTACAAGAGAAAATCGCTGAAAGCCATATCGTACAATTAGAAGAAATTGATCAATTAACCAAGCATGAACATGCAGTATTTCTTTTCATGGGTGCTGGTGACATTACGAAATTCCACCAAGCATTCAAAGAAAAGCTGTCTGCCGCCAAAAAAGCCTGACCAATTAAATTGGTCAGGCTTTTTTTATGACCCGATTTAGTTGTTATAAATGACAAGAATTTCTGGCAGGCTGGAGAATACTTTTGCCGAATAGTATTAAGGTGGTGTTTAAAAGCCCGATGCGCAGGGTAGAAAACAGTATGCGAACATTACTTACGCAAAAGGAGGAAACAGTATGGATTGGTCAATTTTGCTTTACATTGCAGCGATCGTTGCAGCTATTGGATTTTTAGTTCTTTGCGTAGCGCTTGCAATGACATTGAATTCATTGAAGAACACATTAAAAGAGGTTTCCGGCACCGTAGCAGGCTTGGAAAACCAATTACAGGGCGTCACTTTGGAAACTACCAATTTGTTACATAAAACAAATGAGTTGGCAGAAGATATCCAAGTGAAATCCGAAAAACTGAATGGAGTAGTAGACGCAGTAAAAGGCGTCGGCAATTCAGTGACGGATCTCAACTCTACAGTGCGCAACATCACATCACGTGTAGGTGTCCAAGTGGAGCAGAACGAAGAAACAATCGCTCAAGTTGTCCAGTGGAGCAATGTAGCAATGAACATCGCTGACAAATGGAAAGAGCGCAAAGCTTACCAAACTCGCAGTACACAATCTTCTTATACACCTGTACCTGGACAAAAAAGATTGCCAGGTAGCAGCGATCAATACTAACCTGAATGAATTCTAAATTAACTGGAGGAATATAAAATGGGAAAAAATAAAAACACTTATTCAAAACCAAACTATAACGAATCACAGTATAATGGTGAGTATTATACACAAGGCGGCAAATATAATGACAAAGGCGGCCGCTATGAACAAAGCGAATATGTCCCGCAATCATACGGTTCATCTAGCCGATATGACGACTTGTACGATTATGAAGATTCAAACGGCGGATCTGGCTTTGTCACCGGCCTTCTAGTCGGCGGATTGGTCGGAGTTGCCGCAGCTTTATTCCTAGCACCTAAAGCAGGGAAAGAATTACAAGCTGACTTGAAGACACAAGCCACTACGTTGAAAGATAAAGCCCAGCAGGCTAAAGATTCTAGTGATACGAATGATGGCCCTGGATTCACTCAACAATTGAAAGACCAGTCAAACAAAGTTGTCGATAAAGTGAAAAACCTGAAAACAAGCAGTTCCCCAATGGACGATGGCACGGCTTCATCAGAAGGTGAAGAAAGCGTCGAATTATTGGAAACGGTGCAAAACAAAGTAGACAGCAGCGAAAAAGCTGGAAACGACGCATTCACCTCAACCGCCAATGCATTGAAAGAAGCGGTCGAAGAAGTGAAAGAAGAAAATAAATCAAGCCACACTGATAAAAATTCTTCTAGCGCCCAAGGGTCTTCAAACGCTAAAGGGTCTAATAACGCACAAAATAATCCCAACAAAAAGAATTAATTTAGGAGCGGTTGACATGGAAAACTTCGTACATGTAAAGAGCTTGGATGAGTTGAAGCAAGCAGTCGGCAACGAACAGCATTATTGGCTGTTCAAGCATAGCAGTACTTGCCCAGTCTCGGCGGGCGCATGGAAAGAGTATTCGGAGTATGCATCCCTGCATCCCCATCAATTGTTTCTATATCTTGTCGTTCAGGAAGACCGTAGTCTTTCTACGGCAGTTGAAGAAATCACGGGGATCCGCCATGAATCTCCCCAGCTTTTCCATTTTTCTAGCCAACAAGTAGACTGGCATGCAAGCCATAATAAGATCACCAACAAAGCGATGAAAGAGTTTATTGCTTAACTCATGACAGAATGATCGAAACGGATGGATCAATTCCATCCGTTTTTCTTATGTGAAAAATATACATAAAGTCGCAAAACCCTGATATAATAAGCTTTTCGGGTGAATAAAGAAAATGAAAACGCTTTAGCGCGTTGAATCGCTAAACATTTTTCGTGACTTTCCTGAATACTTTGCTTATAATGGTCATATCATGATAAGATGAGACACCTACTAAAAAAGGGTTACTCTTGAAAGGGGAAGTGAAGAATGAGTCATAACGAATTAGATCAGCTTAGAGAAAAAGTGGATGCAGTGAACCTGCAGATTCTATCTCTTATCAACGAGAGAGCTTCCGTGATACAAGAGATCGGGAAAATCAAAGAAAAACAAGGTGCAACAAAATATGATCCATTACGCGAGCGCCATATGTTGAATTTATTGAAAGACAATAATAATGGTCCTTTGGATCAGAAAACTGTTGATCATATTTTCAAGGAGATCTTTAAATCCGCTTTGGATATGCAAGAGGAAGATAGCCGCAAAGCGCTTCTTGTCTCACGCAAGAAAAAAGCGGAAGATACTATTGTTTCCGTCAACGGCGAACATATCGGACAAGGCACGCCTTCCTTCATTTTTGGCCCTTGTGCAGTCGAGTCTCAAGAACAAGTCGATCAAGTGGCTCAAGCCATCAATGCAAAAGGCCTCAAGCTGATCCGAGGCGGTGCATACAAGCCGCGGACATCGCCGTATGATTTCCAAGGACTTGGCCTAGAAGGTTTGAAAATGCTGAAAAAAGCAGCAGATCAATACAAGCTTGGCGTCGTATCTGAAATTGTTACACCTCACCACTTGGAAGAAGCATTGGATTACGTTGATATCGTCCAAGTCGGTGCCCGCAATATGCAAAACTTCGAATTATTGAAAGCAGTTGGCCAAATCAACAAGCCTGTACTTTTAAAGCGTGGCATGTCAGCAACTGTCGATGAGTTCATTAAAGCGGCCGAGTACATCATCGCTAACGGCAATGACCAAATCATCCTTTGTGAGCGCGGCATCCGCACTTACGAGAAAGCAACGCGCAACACACTTGATATTTCCGCTGTGCCGATTTTGAAACAAGAAACGCATTTGCCGGTCTTCGTCGATGTAACGCATTCTACTGGCCGTCGGGATTTGCTCTTGCCAGCTGCTAAAGCGGCAATTGCGATCGGTGCTGATGGGGTAATGGCGGAAGTCCACCCAGACCCAGCAGTTGCACTTTCTGATGCGCAGCAGCAAATGAGCTTGCCACAGTTCGATGAATACTACGATTCATTAATGAAATTCATGAAGCAATACGAATTGAAAGTATAAGCAAAAGCCGGACTTGCTCCGGCTTTTTTGTTTTTGCATCGATATTCAGGAAAAAATCTTATAAAAAGCAGAAAAGATGAACAGATTCATGAACTTTCATGAATCGCATTGCCCCAATACATAATAAGTGTTGATATTCACAAAGTGATTATCGTATGATTGAATGAAAGAATGGAACAGGAGGGCGCATTATGACCGTTACGATTTATGATGTGGCACGTGAAGCGAATGTTTCCATGGCAACCGTATCCCGGGTAGTTAATGGAAATCAAAACGTTAAGCCTGCTACAAGAAAAAAAGTATTGAAAGTGATTGAAGAGCTCGGCTATCGCCCGAATGCAGTAGCACGTGGACTGGCGAGCAAGAAGACGACAACGGTCGGCGTCATCATCCCCGATATTTCCAATAGCACGTATTCTGAACTGGCTAGGGGCATCGAGGATATCGCAACAATGTACCGTTACAATATTATTTTGTCGAATTCAGACCAAAACCCGAACAAAGAATTGCAATTGCTTGAAACAATGCTCGGTAAGCAAGTGGACGGCATCGTATTCATGAGTGATATTATTTCAGACGAGCTGCTGAAAGAAATGGAACGCTCCCCAACCCCGATCGTCCTGGCAGCATCCATCGATGACACGGCCTCGATTGCTTCTGTCAATATTGATTATTATGCAGCAGCGTTTGAAGCTGTCCAGAAGTTCATCGACAGCGGCCATAAAAAGATCGCTTATATTTCAGGTCCATTAACTTCTGAAATCAACCGCGAACATAAACTGAAGGCGTATCAAGATGCACTGAAAAAAGCGGGCATCAGCTACGATCAGCGATTGGTCGTAGAGTGCAATAATTCCTATGAAGAAGGAAAAGAAGCGGTCCGTTCTTTACAAGAAGTGGAACCGACAGCATATTTCGTCAGCAATGATGAAATGTCGATCGGCGTCATCCATGAAGTGGAAGCGTTCGGCAAAAAGATACCGGATGATGTGGAAATCATTACGTACGAGAACTCGAAATTGGCGCGTATGTCGCGGCCGATGCTGACGGCAGTTGCACTGCCTTTGTATGATATCGGAGCGGTTTCGATGCGCTTGTTGACGAAATACATGAACAATGAAGAAATAGAAGAAAAGCAAGTGGTACTTCCGTATCGCATAGAAGAGCGCCAATCCACTAAGCATTAATATTGTTGTAAATAAAAATGCCGTTTCTGGCCGGATTGAAATTCAATCCATCGGAAACGGCATTTTTTTGCTTGTAAACTACGCAATATTCGGAATAAGTAAAGCGCATTTTAGTTATTGCGGATCATGTACAAAGCTTTATCGAGCATTTGTTGATTTTTTTCGGTGATTTCGGCTTTTCTCGGAATTGGCTTGTACATGGTCTCAGGGTCTTCCCATGTTTCGATAAGTGCTACAGGCGATTCCTTCTGCCAGCGCTCAAGCCATGCTTCCGGAAGTTTGTCGCTCGGGGACGGGTAATTGTTCATTTCCATCCACAACAACGACCAGGCTCTTGGTACGACGCGCCAAATGTCGTAACCACCTCCGCCCACCGCAATCCATTTGCCTCCACAGTATTCATGTGCCAGCTCATGAGCAATTTTAGGGATTTCCCGGTAAATCTCCATTGTACTGCATAAATGGGTGAGGGGGTCCAAGTAATGGGCATCAGCACCGTTTTGGCTCAAGATAACGTCCGGCTTAAAGTGTTCCACAATTTCACGCATGGAGGTCCGGTAAATTTCTAGGAATGACTCATCCTCGGTAAAGGCATCAATCGGGAAATTGAACGATGTGCCATAGCCTTGCCCGCTTCCTCGCTCGTTGATGTTGCCGGTCCCCGGGAATAAATAACGTCCCGTCTCATGGATGGAGACCGTGCAGACATCCGGATCGTCGTAAAAACACCACTGCACGCCATCTCCGTGATGGGCATCCGTGTCGATATAGAGAACGCGTGCGCCATATTTTTGTTTTAAATAATGAATAGCGACAGAACTGTCGTTGTAAATGCAAAAACCAGATGCTTTGCCGCGGAAACCGTGATGCAAACCGCCCCCGAGATTTAATGCATGTTCCGCTTTGCCTTCCATGACTTGATCGACAGCCGTCAGTGTTCCGCCGACTAAGCGGGCGCTCGCTTCGTGCATGTTTTCAAAGATGGGTGTATCATCTGTTCCGATGCCGTAGCCTTCGCCAGCTTCCGGTGTAATTTCACCGCGGCTTGCTTTTTTGACGACATCGATATAGCGTTGATCGTGCGCAAGCAGCAATTCCTCATCTGTTGCGGTACGTGCCGGAACAATCAAGTCGTCTGGAAGCGCATCCATTTCACGCAGCAGGTCGATTGTCAGAATGAGGCGCTTTTGGTTGAACGGGTGCGTTTCAGAAAATTTATACCCCAATTGATCTTCTGAAAAAATGAAGACGGCGTGCTTTTTCATTCCTGGTGAAGATTCGGCCATAAGACATCAAATCCTTCTTTTCGGAGATCTTCAATGATGGAAATGGGGTTCATCGTTTTGATCCGGAATGCCAAAATCTTATTCGAATTGTCTTTGCGGTCAGGGTAAACAAGAACACTCAGCACATTTACTTTATGGTTGTAGAAAACTTTGCTCACTTCGTATAAAGCGCCCGAACGGTTCGGCACTTTGATTTCGATCTGTGATCCGGGCTGATGAGCGCCTGTCAGTTCAATATACGTATACAGAAGGTCGGTTTCCGTTAAAAATCCGACCAGCTGATTATTGCTGACGACCGGCAGACAGCCGATTTTCTGCTCGTAGAAAACTAAAGCGATCTCTTCAACAAAGTCCAGAGGATGGACGATGATCGGATTTTTGGTCATGATTTCCGAGACTTTCTTTTTATACGGTTCACCTTTAGGAGCCACCGTGAACATTGATGGCATTGCATCTTTTAAATCGCGGTCGGTGACGATTCCCACCACTTTGCCGTCATCAACGATCGGCGCATGGCGGATTCGTTTTTCTTCGAATAGGTTCATTACATCTTGTACGGTTTGATCTGAGCGAAGCGTAAAAATATCTTTTTTCATGATTTCCTCGACTAACATGCAAACACCCCTTCTGTCGTCAGTACATATAGCGATTCATGAAACGCAGTTGATCGAACTTTTGGATCGATTCCGGATCGACACGAGAACCGATACGTGCCATCAATGTGTTGGCTGGATGCGAGCTGATTTCCGGGTCATCTGTCGCAAAATACTCCAGACCGCCCGCTTGCATCATTTTCTCCATGATCTTCCGGTATTCCCAAACGTTCAGGCCGGTGCCTTTCAAATCCCAATGCCAGTAATATTCCGTCGTGATGCAGATAAAGTCTTCGAATGCATCATCCATCATGGATACTTGAAGAAGTGCTTTGCCGACACCTGCACCGCGGAATTTCGGTATGACTTCGATGGCGCCAAGTTCAATCAGGTTATCCATTTTCCCTTCTGACCAGCGTTCGAGTGGATCTGGATACAAATATGTAACGTAACCGACGATGGTATTCTGGTCGCGCGCAATTAAAATGCGCCCTTCCGGCAAGTCGGCGATTTCTGTCAAGGCTTTGTGCTGCTGTTCCGGAGGGCGGAAAGCGACTAAGTCTTCATGGAAATCAAGCTCCTTTAATTCCCTTGACGGGACAGGACCTTCGATGACGAGAGTACCGTGCTTCGTTTTCAATTCCATCGCATTGTATAATTTTTTATGTTCCATCATTTCACCGCCTGTGGTTGCAATTAGGTTCATTATACATGAAGAGATGAGAGAAAAGAAAGTTGATCAAGCAAATACACGCTATTTTCTAAAAAATTAAAAAAATTGGCATTTGCCGCAATGATTGAGGTAGAATATAGAGAAACAAAGGGAAAGGGTGATTTTTTATGAAAGTGGAAGCGTTACCAGCAAAGCCAGGGGAACACCATTTACATAATTATGAAGAGCAGGCCGCGCAATTCGATTGGTCTGAAGTCGAGAAGGAATTCAGCTGGTCTAAAACCGGCAAGGTCAATATGGCTCATGAAGCAATCGACCGCCATGCTGAATCCGACCGCAAAAATAAAGTTGCTCTTTACTATAAAGATCAACATCGCCATGAGTCCTATACATTCTACGAAATGAAACGCATGACGAACCGTGCTGCAAACTTATTGAAAGCTCATTCCGATATGGAAAAAGGGGATCGCATCTTTATTTTCATGCCGCGATCACCTGAACTTTATTTCCTGATGTTTGGTGCATTGAAAATGGGCTTGATCGTGGGGCCATTGTTCGAAGCGTTTATGGAAGGCGCGATTTACGACCGTTTGGATGACAGTGAAGCAAAAGCGATCATCACAACGCCTGAATTGGTGTCGCGCATTCCAAAAGATCGACTTCCAAACTTGAAAACCATTTTCCTCGTTGGAAAAGAAGGGGTGGAAGAGGGCAACGGCCATGTGGACGTACTCAAGCACCTCCATTCTTGCTCGGATAAATTCCAGGTGGAATGGCTCGATAAAGAAGATGGCCTGGTGCTTCATTATACATCCGGTTCGACAGGCAAGCCTAAAGGTGTATTGCATGCGCAATATGCAATGGTGCAGCAATATCAAACCGGCAAATGGGTATTGGATTTCCAGGAGCAGGACATTTATTGGTGTACCGCCGACCCGGGCTGGGTGACAGGAACCGCTTATGGCGTGTTCTCGCCATGGCTCAACGGTGTCACGACGGTCATTCTAGGGGGACGTTTTTCGCCGGATGCTTGGTATCAGACGATCGAAGATTTTGGCGTCACGATTTGGTACAGTGCACCAACAGCGTTCCGCATGCTGATGGGGGCGGGCGATGCGCTGGTGAAAGAATACGACCTGTCGACATTGCGCCACGTGCTGTCTGTCGGCGAGCCGCTCAATCCTGAAGTCGTCAAATGGGGCGCACAAGTTTTCGATAAACGCATCCATGATACATGGTGGATGACAGAAACCGGCGCACAAGTCATTTGCAATTATCCATCGATGGCGATCAAGCCAGGATCGATGGGCAAACCGATTCCTGGTGTCGTCGCTGCGATTGTCGATGACCAAGGAATTGAATTGCCCCCGAACCAGATGGGGAATTTGGCAATCAAAAAAGGTTGGCCATCCATGATGCGCCAGATTTGGAACAACCCACAGAAATACGATTCGTATTTCTTGAAGGGTGAATGGTATGTTTCAGGCGACTCGGCTTATATGGATGAAGACGGGTATTTCTGGTTCCAAGGACGGGTCGATGATGTCATCATGACTTCAGGAGAACGTGTCGGGCCATTCGAAGTAGAAAGCAAACTACTTGAACACCCTGCAGTCGCTGAAGCGGGGGTCATCGGCAAGCCTGATCCTGTGCGCGGGGAAATCATCAAAGCGTTCGTTGCACTTGTAGAAGGCTATGAACCATCCGATGAGCTGATCGAGGATATCCGGCAATTTGTCAAAAAAGAACTGGCAGCCCATGCGGCACCACGTGAAATCGAGTTCAAAGATAAGCTTCCGAAGACAAGAAGCGGAAAAATTATGCGCCGCGTCTTGAAAGCGTGGGAATTGGATTTACCGACAGGCGATTTGTCTACAATGGAAGATTAAACGAAAAAAGCCCTTCTGCAAAATTTGCAGAGGGGCTTTTTCGTTATGCTGCGTCTTCATCGCTTTCCGAGTCCTGAGTGTCCGGCTCTTCTGGCTCTTCCGGTTCTTCGGGTTCTTCAGGTGGTGTATCTTCCTCTTCAGGTTCTTCTTCAGGTTCTTCCGGCGCTGCTTCTTCCTGAGGTTCTTCCTGAGGTTCTTCTGCAGGTTCTTCCTCTTCCACTTCCTCTTCTTCAGGTTCTTGGCGTTCCGGTTCCGGAGCAGGAGTTTCATTTCGCTCGGGTTTTGGAGTTGGTTCTGGTCGAGGGGCTTCTATCGACACACTGTTGGACGCGGCAGATTGTCTGCCGGTAATATCCACAGCAACGACCGTATAAGTACCGGGACCAGACGCACTATAGGTATTGCTGTTTGATTCAGAAACGGATGCGACTTTGTTGCCGTTGCGGAATACACGGTAACCGACAACATCATTGGATGGGGAGTCGCTCCACGTGATGGTCCGCCCGTTAATGGACGTTCCAACAGGTGCAGGTGCAGCGCTGTCTGCTTCGAACGTCGCACTGGAGACGACATTGCTGAACATCGAGTTGCCAGGGAACAGTTTGTCTGCATCGCCGCCGAATGGAGCGAGCATGCGATCAACGTATTCTTCTGATACCCCGATGCCTCCGCCAGAAACAAATTCGCTTGGCGTGCTTGAAAGTGCAGCATAGCGTTTGCCGTTGATTGTGGTATACTCCCCAGTGCTTAAACTGTCATCGCCGTCTTCTGGTACCATGACGTCAGCAATGAACAAGTCGGAGCGAACGAGGTCGGCTTTCTTGCAGGCATCACTTGGCGCAAAGCCGGAAATGCCGCAGAATGAGCGGTTGACGACGCCATCCGGCTCTTGGAATCGATCTCCCGAGCCGATTTGCTCAGGAACGACTTCATATGTTTTATTCATCAAATTGGCCCATAATTGATTGACGCGTGCAGAAGGCTGCAAGTTTTGATTGCTGAAATTGTCTAGTGAATAACGTTCTTTGTCATATCCGAGCCAGACGCCCATCGTAATGTTTGGGTTATAGCCAACGAGCCATACATCGCGAGTGGCCTGGGTTGTTCCTGTTTTGCCGGCAAAGTCTGCATTGAAATTCAACATGCCGTTGGCTCGGTTTGCTGTCCCGCGGTCGTTTTCAAACACTTCGCGCAGCATGTCGGTCAAGACATAGGAAGCTTGTGGCGTATAAATCTCTTGTGCTTCGGATTCGTGTTCAAAAATAACATTGCCGTCCGCATCTTCAATCCGATCAATCATCGTCGCTTCGATAAATTTACCACCGTTCGCAAGCGTAGCGTATGCATTGGCAACTTCTTCAACGGAACCTTCGATTCCTCCGCCTAGTGCGGAAGAGACGACGCCATCGCTTTCCGAAACGCGGGAAAATCCATTGTCCATCAAATATTGGATTGGCATCTCGTCCCGCAATTGCGCAAACAATCTGAGGGCAGGAAGGTTCTGGGATTGTGCCAGTGCATCGCGTGCAGGCATGATCCCTTGTTCACTCGTCGGAATAAAGTTCGTCGGTTCGTAATCCGTACCATTATCATCCATGGTGAACTTGACATCGACTACCGGGCTGCCGGCACCGATAACGCCAGCTTCGAGTGCAGGGCCATAAACAAGCAATGGCTTAACGGTAGAGCCGATCGAGCGGTAGGCTTGGGTAGCGTGATTCAAATTTTCAACTTCATGGTCACGCCCGCCGACAAAGCTTAGGATGCGGCCAGTTTTGTTTTCCAAAGTCACACTGCCGACTTGCACCGGCAATTGGCGGGTTTTGGTTTCGCCGTCTTCATCGACGTATTCCTCAGAAAGTGTAGTGCCGTAACCTTGGTAAGCTTTTTGTGTTTCTTCTTGTGCTACATATAAATCTTTATTAAGACTGGAGTGTATCCGGTAACCGTTCGAACGGACAGCACGGTCTGCCAAAATCGCATACTCCTCGTAGAGGTTCTGGTCTTGATTGAGTGTTTCAGGATCGACGCCGTTCTGTTCAGCGAGCACATCCATGATGATGCGTGTGGCGCGCTGCTCAAGTTCTGCTGTTACAAACGGGAAATCGTCATACGAACGTGTTTCATCTGTCCGGAAATCAGCGGCAAGATCATAGTCGAGCGCTTCTTGGTATTCCGCTTCAGTAATATAGCCTGTTTCGAGCATGCGGTATAGCACCGTTCTCATTCGGTTAAGGCCAGGCTGAAGACCTTCTTCATCTTTCAGGTCGCCGCCTGAAGCAAAAGGCGTATAGCTGAAGGGGGCTTTCGGAATGCCGGCAATAAATGCAGCCTGTGGCAAGTTCAATTCGCTTGCGGAAATATCAAATATGCTTTTAGCAGCCGTTTCAATGCCTGCAATATTGGTGCCGGCTGAGTTTCGGCCGTATGGAATGATGTTCAAGTAAGCTTCCATAATATCTTCTTTGTTCATGAATTTCTCCAAGCGCATAGCCAGTAGAATTTCTTTTGCTTTTCGTTCATAGGAGACTTCATTTGTTAAAATTTGGTTCTTAATCAATTGCTGTGTCAATGTCGAGCCGCCTGTTTGGCTGTCCGAGTTGGAGACATCCTGGAACAATCCGCGCATGATCGCTTTCGGAACGATGCCTTCATGTTCGTAGAAATATTCATCCTCAGTTGCCAGTACAGCATCGATGGCAGCATCCGATACGTTTTCCAAACTGGTTTCTTCGCGGTCAAGGTCGGTCCGTAATTTGCCCAGGTACGTATTGTCGGCAAAATACAATTGCGAGGTTTCTTCATAACTGTAGATGTCCCCGAGCATCTCCTCTTGAGTCCGGAGTTCTTCTTCATTCACGAGGGAAGCGAAATAACCTGCTCCGACTGAAGCGGCGAACACGCCTCCAGCCACTAGAATAACGGCAAAAATAATCGCCAAGTTCCATATGACTCCCGTGGTGACTTTAAAACGCCTGAACCATTTATGCGAGGTCCATCTATCTGTTGTTTCTTCTGCCTTCAGCATCCATCTTCTTAATTTGTCTTGCACAATATTCCCCCCTCAAAAATCTTTTCCATTATAGCATATTCCGATAATTGGGACGAAACATATTGACAATCTTTTGTAATCGAGTAAACTACATAATAGATTCTTTATAAACGAACGATGAAAGGTCCGAAGTAGGACATGCTGTTTTGAAACCAGAGAGCCGGTGGGTGGTGTAAACCGGTCAAAACGCATGTGGCGAATTACAGTCCTGGAGTTTGCGGCAGTGTCCCGTCTGGCACATTTCAAGTGGGAGGATTCGTCCTTCAAGCTGGGTGGTACCGCGCATACGCGTCCCTGCATGATTTTTCATGCAGGGGCTTTTTTATGTCCATGCATGGAGAGTAAAATGTTAGAGGAGGAAATCATATGACAAATAAATTAATAGAAGACTTGAACTGGCGTGGCCTGCTGTATCAGCAGACAGATGAAGAGGGCATGGCGGATTTGCTGTCCAAAGAAAAAATTTCATTGTACTGCGGCGTCGACCCGACTGCCGACAGCATGCACATCGGGCACATCGTCCCGCTTTTGACACTGCGTCGTTTCCAACTTCATGGCCACCGGCCGATTCTACTCGTCGGCGGCGCGACAGGGATGATCGGGGATCCGTCCGGACGCAATGAAGAGCGCCAGTTGCAGTCTACCGAACAAATCGACCGCAACGTGGAATCCATCAAAAAACAAATGGAACGGATTTTTGATTTCCAGACAGAAAACGGAGCGAAAATGGTCAATAACCGCGACTGGATCGGCGGCATGAGCGTCATCGAGTTTCTACGCGACTATGGCAAATTGATTTCAGTCAATTATATGCTAGCAAAAGATTCGGTTGCATCCCGCCTTGAAAGCGGCATTTCATTCACTGAGTTTTCCTATACATTAATCCAGGCCATCGATTTCAACCATCTTTACAATGAGTTTAATTGCCGTGTTCAAATAGGCGGTTCCGATCAATGGGGGAATATCACTTCAGGATTGGAAGTCATCCGCAAAACCCACGAAGAGGAATCGAAAGCATTCGGTATCACCATTCCCCTCGTCACAAAAGCCGACGGCACGAAATTCGGCAAGACAGCGGGAGGGGCAATCTGGCTTGATGCAAAAAAAACTTCCCCATATGAGTTTTACCAGTTCTGGATCAATACAGCAGATGCGGATGTCATCAAATACTTGAAAATCTTCACGTTTATCGAGAAAGACGTCATCGATGCCTTGGCTGAAAGCGTGGAAACAGAAGCACACCTTAGAAAAGCGCAGACCGTGCTGGCAGAAGAAATGACTCACTTGATCCACGGCGAGTCTGCTCTCGAGGATGCTAAACGCATCACGAAAGCGTTGTTCAGTGGAGACCTGAAAAGCTTGACTGCAGAAGAGATGAAAGCCGCATTCAAAGACGTGCCGTCTGTCGAAATGAAAAAACAACCAAACTCCATCGTCGATTTGATCGTCGAAGGGAAAATTTCTCCTTCTAAACGCCAAGCCCGTGAAGATATTACAAACGGAGCGATTTCGATAAACGGAGAAAAAATTCGCGACTTGGATTATATCGTCGATGAAAAAGACCGCTTGGATGACGAATTCGCCATCATCAGACGTGGCAAGAAAAAATACCATATGGTCCAGTTCGTATAAAACCGCGACACCGCCTGACCATAGCAGGCGGTGTTGTTTTGTTAAATGGGTGAGGTTTAGTTTGGGCATGGCAGGGAATCACAAACATTAGAAGCAGCAATACCAAATTCGGATAAACCGCGAAAGGATGATCAAGATGTCACGAGTAGTCGGAGCATATGATACGGAAATGGAAGCAGTGGAAGTTATTGAAGATTTGCAGCATCAAGGGTACCGCAGTGAAGATATTTCGGTCATTAGCAAAGATAAAAAAGATGTCGAGCAAGTGACGCAAGAAACGGGCACGCAAGCTGGTGAAGGAGCAGCAGCCGGAGCTGCGACAGGCGGTGCGCTAGGTGGACTCGGCGGGGTGCTTGCAGGGCTTGGGGCACTGGCGATTCCAGGCATCGGCCCCATCGTTGCGGCAGGGCCCATCGCTGCAGGCCTAACTGGGGCTGTTGCGGGAGCGGGAGTCGGCGGTATTGCCGGAGCTTTGATTGGGATCGGTGTTCCGGAAGATGAGGCGAGAGATTATGAAACACAATTCAAAGAAGGCAGGATTCTCGTTTTATTGGAAGATGGGGAAACTGTGCAGCCAGCAGACCGCAACGACGTGGATACCTATACCGAAACTGATGAGCCATTGATTGGCAGCGAGCGTTCAACAACAAACCGCAGTGGCCAAGGGCCAAGCTCAGAGCGATTATAAACAAATTTATTAGACAAAACCCGCAAAGCTTTTGAAGCTTTGCGGGTTTTTCTTAGCGTAATTGTTTTTCCTGGATAAATGGCGGAAGCGGAAAGTCTGCAAAAGCTTGAGGATGGACGATTTTGCCGAGTTTGATAGCCCCTTCAAGCAAGCGAGGTGAGGGACGGCAAAATAAAGCTTCCTCCATGACATGGATATGTCCGGCCGCTTTCATATTGGCAGTGCCAGGCCGTTTCAGGACAAGTTCTGGTTTCACTTTAGAAGTCAAAACACCGACCCAGGCAAGCAGGATATAATCCGGATCCCGCGACTGAACATCTTGCCAGTCTGTTTGAACGTTGGCCATTTGTTCATCATCGAAACAATTGCGTGCGCCGACCATGCGGCTCATTTCGCTCAGCCAATTGATGCCGCCCGGAGTGAAGACAGGTTTTGGCCACCATTCCCAATAAAGAGAAGGTGTGGAATCTGCCTGCTGTCCGCGTTTTGTTAGCTCTTCTATTGTGGCATCGTATTGCGCAAGAAGTGATCGTGCATCCATCCCGAGTGCTGCAGCGACCGTTTCGAGGTCGTGGCGGATATCCGCAAAAGATTGAGGGTCCAATACGAGGTGCGGGATATTGCGTTTTACCAGTTCGTCGACATTTTTCTCCATACCGGGCACGCTTAAAGATGCCAACACAAGATCAGGGTTGAGCGCTTGGAGTTCGTCCATCCGGATGGACAGGTCAGGTCCAAGGCGGGGGAGCTGTTCGATTGATTTAGGCCAATCGGAATAATCGTCGACTCCGACAAGCAAATGATCAGCGTTCAAGAAAGCGAGCAATTCTGTATTGCTCGGGCAAATGGATACGATTCGCATAATTAGTCCTCCTTTTTCATGGCTCTAGTTTACCATAGCCAGAAACTGCGGGAGACAGAAAAACCCTTCCAAGCAATTGCTTGGAAGGGTTTTAGTTGAATCGATTAACGTGAGTAGAATTCAACGATCAATTGCTCGTTGATTTCAGCAGACAATTCGCTGCGTTCTGGAAGACGTACGAATGTGCCTTCTTTTTTGTCAGCGTCGATTGAAACGTATTCTGGAACGAAGCTGTTCACTTCGATCGCTTCGTTGACTACATCAAGGTTGTTGGACTTTTCACGGAAAGTGATAGTCTGTCCTGGTTTCACGCTGTAAGACGGGATGTCTAGGCGCTTGCCATCAACAAGAATGTGGCCGTGGTTTACGATTTGGCGAGCTTGGCGGCGAGTGCGCGCAAGGCCAAGGCGGTAAACAACGTTGTCAAGGCGAGTTTCAAGCAAGATCATGAAGTTCTCACCGTGTTTGCCGTCCATTTTACCAGCTTTGTTGAACATCGTTTTGAACTGACGTTCGTTTACGCCGTACATGAAGCGTAATTTTTGTTTTTCTTGCAATTGCAAACCGTATTCAGAAACCTTACGGCGTTGGTTAGCACCGTGTTGACCTGGTGCGTAAGGGCGTTTTTCGAGTTCTTTACCTGTGCCGCTCAAAGAAATTCCTAGGCGACGTGACAGTTTCCATGCTGGACCTGTATAACGAGACATATAAGTCTCCTCCTCTGTTTTGGTTTTTAGAGTAAAATAAAAACCAGATGCATTCATGCTGCAAGCCATTTTGTTTTCATGTACCTTCGCTCAGCAGCCAAGAGTTACGCGATACACCTCTGTGCTAGACGGGAGTATTCGAAAGAACGCTCTGCACTTTTCTAGACAAGGAACAAAATGGACGAACCCGCACATACAACTGCTGCGATTATTTTACACAAAGGCTAGTATAACCGATATGGGTTGTGTCCGTCAATCTTTAATGGAAGAAAGCTCGTACAGGGAGCTTTCTTTTTTTGTGCCCACAAGTTAGAATGGAGATAATAACTAATGTAAGCGCTTACTAAAAAGATGCAAGGGGTGTTTTGATGATGAAACCATCAGCAAAAATTGAAACAGCAGTAATCCATAAAGGCTATGATAGCACTGTTCATCATGACAGCTTGGCGACTCCATTGTATCAGACGTCTACTTATTCGTTTTCTTCTGCACAGGAGGGGGAAGCGCGCTTTGCGGGAGAGGCTCCCGGAAACATCTATTCACGGCTCGGCAATCCGACGGTGCGTGTACTTGAAGAACGTATGGCTGAGATCGAAGGGGGCCAATCCGCTTTGGCGTTCGGATCCGGCATGGCTGCAGCAAGTGCCATCTTAGTGCATTTGACGAAGGCAGGCGATCATGTGCTGTGTTCAAGAGGGATTTATGGCTGCACATTCGGTTTGCTGGGCATCATGGAAGAGAAATACAATATTACACATTCGCTTATTGAAATGACGACAGTACTGCAGATTGAACAAGCGATTCTTCCCGAGACAAAAGTCATTTACGTCGAGACCCCGATCAATCCAACGATGGAACTCGTCAATTTACGGGCAGTCGAGTCGGTCGCCAAAAAGCATGGTCTGCGCGTCGTCGTAGACAATACATTCAGTTCGCCGTATTTGCAAAACCCGATTCAGTTCGGCGCTGATTTTGTACTCCACAGCGCCACCAAGTATTTGAACGGCCATGGCGATGTCATCGGCGGGATTTTGGTCGGCAAGGAAGCAGAGGAGATGCAGACGATCCGCATGACGGTTCAAAAGGATTTCGGCGGCATCATGTCCCCGTTTGATGCTTGGCTCCTGCTGCGTGGCTTGAAGACTTTGCATGTACGCATGGACCGCCACGTCGACAATGCTGAAAAGATCGTCGCATTTTTGCGCGGCGAACAAGCCGTCAAGCGGATATTCTATCCGTTCGACGCCGCCCATCCCCAAATGTCCATTGCAAAAGACCAGATGCGCAGAGGGGGCGGCTTGATTTCCTTTGAACTAGAAGGCGGCAAAAAGCAAGCACAGGATTTCCTTAACGCTTTGTCGCTTATAAAAATCGCGGTCAGCCTAGGGGATGCAGAAACACTCATTCAACATCCGGCAACAATGACCCATGCGGTCGTGCCGCCAGAAGAACGCGAGCGAATGGGCATCAGCGACTCCCTAGTGCGTTTATCGGTCGGTTTAGAGCATGTCGACGACTTGATGCAGGACTTGCAGCACGCATTTGCGCAAATCAAATCCAATCTGCAGGAAATTTAAAAAAAGATCCCGGCATCTATTGCCGGGATCTTTTTGGTTGATTAAATATGTTTGATCAGTGTTTGGACGAATTGCTCAAGGCCAATGCGGTCGTCTTCTGTAAACCGTGCGAGTTCAGGGCTGTCGATATCCAAGACGCCGAGCGCTTCACCGTCTTTAATGATTGGGATAACGATTTCGGAGCGGGAAGCCGCATCACAAGCAATATGGCCAGGGAATGCATGGACATCATCGATGAGCATTGTTTCGTTCTTGTCAATGGCTGTTCCGCAAACACCTTTGCCGACAGGGATCCGGACACAAGCAGGCATGCCTTGGAAAGGCCCAAGCACAAGTTCGCCCTCCTCCATCAAGTAAAAGCCGACCCAATTGATGCGGTCCAGGAATTGGCCAAGCAACGCAGAGGCGTTCGATAAATTGGCGATCCGGTTCGGCTCGCCATCGAGCAAGGCATCCAATTGTTTATTGAGTAAACTATATTGTTGTTCACGTGTACCGCTATATGCTGTTGTAGCAAACATGGAATCATCTCTTTTCTAGAAGTTTATTGTTCAGTATAAAATTGATTGGCGTATTTGTGCAAGCCCGCCGCATTATGGGCGTCCGATCCGAAGACGAGCGGAATGCCGAGTCGGCGGGCATAGTCAATATAAGGAAGCGGCGGGTAGAATTCCAGGCATCCAGGTTTTGACAAACCGGCAGAGTTGACGTCGAGTTCATAACCGTGTTCTTTGATCAGCCGCAAAATCTTCCGGATGCGTGCATCATCGTCGATTGCTTCCCTGTGATTGTGCTGGAATTTGTGAATCAAGGTCGCATGGCCGATGCGCTTCGGTTTATAGGGGCCGAGGTCCGCTTTAATGGAAGCTTCGACAGTATCGTAGTATAAGTCATAGACCGCTCGAACCGAACCTAGATCCTGGGCAAGTTTCATGAAAACCTCAGCGCTGAAATCGGCACAAATCCACTGGTCTTTGTGCGCCAAAAAATGCACAGATAAAATGGAATCGTCAAGTTGTGGGCCTATTTCGTCCAATAGGCGTGCGGTTTGTTGTTCAAATCCTTGGATGAAATCCACTTCCAGGCCGGAGCGGATCCGCAAGTTTCCTGAGAATTCCTCTTTTAATTGTTCGAGTGCGGCTAAATAATGCAGCAGCTCATTGCGTTTCATCCCGCTATCCTGTGCGGGCGTCGGATCCCAAAACCCTTCAGGCAGCGGGGCGTGTTCAGTGAAACTGATGTCTTGGAAACCGCTGTCGATCGCTTTATAGATGTATGCGCGGAAAGGGTCGCTCGTACCGTGAGGACAAAAAGGGCTATGGATATGGCCATCTCGTTTTATCATCTGTTCACCATCTTTTCATATTGATAAAATTATTCCCTATTTTCTTCTAATTTGCCAAACAAAAGAGTAGAATACATGTTAAAATAAAAGAATCATGAATATACTTATGTAACCGGTAATGTATTTGGAACAGGGGGCTAAATGACTTATGATGGAGTATATCATCATTGCGGTCATCATTCTATTGGCGTTGCTTATCATCGGCATGGTGTTTCGAAAAAAACATAATGCAGAAATCGAGCGCCTGGAACAACTGAAACTGCAACTGACAGAAAAACCTATTATGGAAGAACTTACCAAAGTGAAACAATTGAACTTGAACGGCCAGACCGAGGAAATGTTTGAGCGCTGGCGCAAAAATTGGACTGAAATCATGGATGTAGACATCCCGAAAATAGACGCCACTTTGTACGATGCCGAAGAGTCGATTAAACGCTTTAATTTTTCGAAAGCGTCCAAATTGGAAAAGCAGGCAGAAGTGAAGATTGACGATGCCGACCAGCAAATTGCAGTCATTTTTTCAGAGCTGGATGAACTGATCGGCAGCGAAGAAAAAAATCGCAGCGAAATGGACTTGATCCAAGACAAATATGTGCGTGCCCGCAAAAACTTGCTGGCGCATAAATCATCATATGGCGCTTCAGCAGAACCGCTCGAAAAACGCTTGGAGTCTTTTGTTCCACGATTCGAGGAATACGATCAGCTGACTGGAGAAGGAAATTATTTAAAGGCGCGTGAAACCGTCATTAATTTATCGGCTGAAAGCGATGAGGCATTCATGCTTGTGGACGACATTCCGATGCTACTGACGGAAATCAATGAAAAGATTCCTCAGGATTTGGTGCAGCTGCGCCAAGGCAAGCAAGAAATGGAAGAGCAATCGTATTATTTGAACCACCTCGGCTTGACTGAAAAGCTCGATGAGATTGAGCAGGAGCTGAAAGGTCTACAGCATAAGCTCGAAGTGCTGGAAGTGGCAGACAGCAAACAACAAGTCGATGAGATCAAAGATCGCATCGATGCGATGTATGATCTATTGGAAAAAGAAGTTGCCGCTAAACATTATATCGACCAGCATTTAATGGAAACCGAGCGTCATCTGCAAGTCGTGGCACGCGATACGTCAGAACTGGAAGAAGAAAGTCGCTACGTGCAGCATAGCTATAAGATCACCGACCAGGAAGCGGCGATTCCGAAAACTTGCCTCGATAAAGTAGAACAGCTCGCGAAACGCTTTGAACTGTTGGCGAGCCGTTTGGAAGAAGATCAATCCGCCTATTCCAGCTTACAGGACGAGCTGATGCATATCCGCGAAGATTTGTCGATTGTCGACTCAACACAGATGGACTTTACCGATTCCTTGAAAAACTTGCGCGTGGAGGAAAACAATGCCCGTATTAAAGTGGAGCAGTTGAGACGACGCTTGCAGGAAACAGACCGCATGCTGCATAAAGCGAACATTCCAGGAGTGCCGGAAGATTTAGATGTTCGCCTTGAAGAAGCCGAAGAGCATCTTTTCATCGCCATGCGCGCGCTTCGTGAAGTGCCGCTCAACATGAAGCTCGTCGACAATTATATGGAACAAACGGAAACGAGCATTGTCGATGTAGAGACGAAAGCAAAAGAAATGATTGAAAATGTTTTGCTTACTGAACGCATCATTCAATACGGCAACCGTTACCGCAAAACGAACCCACAGCTCCAGGCCAATTTAATGGAAGCGGAAGAGTCGTTCCGCCAGCTGCGCTATACGAAAGCACTGGAAGAAGCAGCGACCGCTGTGGAAAACTTCGAACCGGGATCGATGAAGCGCATTGAAGTACTTGTCAAAGAAAACAACTAAGAAAACGGAAAACCACCAGCATACAGGCTGGTGGTTTTCTTGTCGGGGGGATTCTATGATTTACTTGGATAATAGTGCAACAACAAAGCCGCATGCCGAAGTGCTCGACACATTCGTCAAGGCGAGCAACATATATTATGCGAACCCTGCCTCTTTGCACCGTTTGGGGAACGAAGCGGAAGATTTACTGGAATCAGCAAGAAAACAACTCCAGACATTGCTTGGGTTTAAACGGGTCGTATTCACTTCAGGCGGTACTGAAGCAAACAATCTTGCGCTGCGCGGTGTCGCTTATGCGAACAAAGCGAAGGGCCGCCATATCATTTCCTGCAAAACCGAACATCCATCCGTTCTTGAACCATTAAAGCAGCTTGAAAAGGAAGGCTTTGAAGTCAGTTTACTGGATGTAGATAGCGAAGGCGCTATCGACCTTGAACAATTGAAGAAAAAATTGCGCGCAGATACCATTCTTGTAAGCCTCATGCAGGTGAATAATGAAATCGGTACCATTCATCCGATAGCCGATATCCACCGAATACTGAGCGGAACTCGGACACTATTGCATGTGGATGCGGTCCAAGGCATCGGGCGGCTCCCACTCGATTCGCAGGCTATGCCGGATCTGTTGACGGTATCGGGTCATAAACTGCACGGATTGAAAAACAGCGGCTTATTGGCCATCAATAAAGCGGAACTTATGCCGATCCTTTTCGGTGGCGGGCAAGAAGGGGGATTGCGGAGCGGCACGGTCTCTGTACCGAATGCCGCAGCAATCGCCAAAGCCATACGCCTAGCCAGCCCTGTTGAAGACCACTTAACATGGAATGCTGAATTGCGGTCGTTTTTTGCTGGCTTTCAGGACATACACATTGTCAGCCCAATTGGAGCTGCCCCGCATATTCTCGCTATAGCGATTGCGGGTGTCCGCGGAGAAACTTTGGTGAGTGGGTTGCAGCAGGAAAACGTATTCGTCTCGACATCTAGTGCCTGCTCATCAAAAAACAAACAGACGAGCCATGTCATCGAAGCGATCGGGTTGCCGCGTGAATACCGCGACGGCACAATCCGCATGAGCTTCGGCGCTCTGACGGCCCATCGGGAAATCATCGAGTTCAAGAAACATTTCATACACGTGTATAAATTGATTAAAGGAGTCGAACAATCATGAGAACCAACCAAATATTGATCCGTTACGGAGAACTGTCGACGAAAGGCCGCAACCGCAAAGCGTTCATTGCAAGTCTTCGGCATAACATCCTGCAACTTTTTGCGGGTATCCCGAGCGTTCGCATCAAAGCGGAGCGCGACCGGATGTTTTTATTTTGCGATGACGAGCAGGATATGGAGGATATTATCAAGCGGCTGCCGAATGTTTTCGGCATCCAATCGTTCAGTCCAGTAACGGAAACGAGTCTGGATCTTGCGGTCATGAAAGAAACAGCGTTATCGATCATCAAAAAAATGGACACACAAGGCAAAAGCTTCAAAGTGTCCGTCAAAAGGCCATACAAGGAATTTCCTTATGAGAAACCGGAAATCATGCAGGCAATAGGCGGCTATGTTTTGGGCAATACACCTGAACTGACCGTCTCCATGAAAAATCCGGATATTGATTTGAATGTAGAAATCCGTAAAGATGCAGCCTATATGATGGCTGAAACGATAAAAGGAGCTGCGGGATTGCCGATTGGTGCCGGCGGAAAAGCTTTATTGATGCTATCAGGCGGCATCGACAGCCCGGTTGCCGGCTATCATATGCTAAAACGCGGTGTAAAGCTCGACTTGATCCATTTTTTCAGCCCGCCGTTTACGACCGAGCGCGCAAAAGAGAAAGTGCTCGATTTGGCAGAGAAGCTCAGCGGTTTCGGTTCACCGGTCACATTGCATATTATTCCGTTTACGGAAATTCAGCAGGAAGTCCATAAGCAAGTGCCGGATAATATCACCATGACTTCCACGCGGCGCATGATGATGCGCATAGCCGACTCGGTGCGCGCGAAAACCGACTGCAAGGCCATCATCACCGGTGAGAGCCTCGGACAAGTGGCCAGCCAGACGCTAGATAGCCTGCAGGCTATCAACGCGGTCACTACGACGCCGATTTTGCGGCCGCTGATCGCGCAAGACAAATTGGAGATCATCGAAACGGCTCAAGCAATCGATACGTACGATATTTCAATACGCCCATTTGAGGATTGCTGCACTATTTTTACACCCGCCAATCCGAAAACAAAACCGAAAACCGATAAAGTGGAACATTACGAGAGTTTTGTTTCATTCGATGAAATGATCGAAAAAGCGGTCGCGACCCGGGAAGTCATCAAGTTCCCGCGAATCAAAAAGCAGCGCTTTGAAGACATGCTGTAATGCTTCTTTAGGAATATGTGCAGATGAACGATCACGCTTTTGATCATGCTCAGTTCACGCTTGTCTGTCGAACGGCGATCGTAATCGTCAAAATAATAGCATTTTATCATCAAGCCTCTGCTCAAAGCGGAGGCTTTTGCTTTATTTACATTCTCTTGAGGCAGGCATATAATGAGTCTGTTATTTCGATTACAAAAATACTTTGAGAATGGTGCGCGATGCAAAGATGACTGAAGAGAAAAAAGGGACACTGCTGACGATTCTAACCTATACGATTTGGGGGTTCCTACCGATATTTTGGAAGCAAGTCGACCATGTGCCGGCTGATGAGTTATTGGCTGGCCGTATTTTCTGGGCGTTTTGGCTGACGCTTGGTTTTATCGTGTTGACGGGGGGCGGAAAACAGCTATTGGCTGATGTGAAGTCTTTATGGGCTTCCAAAAAGACATTTTTCCTGCTGATGCTTGCGTCATTTCTTATTTCGGCCAATTGGTTTTTTTATATTTACGCTGTAACCAACGACCGTATTGTCGAGACGAGCCTCGGATATTATATCAATCCGCTCATTTCCGTTTTGCTTGGCTCATTTTTTCTAAAGGAAAAGCTGTCTCCGGCAGTGAAAGTCGCATTTATATTGGCGGCGATCGGTGTCTCGATCATTACCATTTCCTACGGGACCTTGCCATGGCTCGCTCTAGGCATGGCGTTCAGCTTCGCATTTTACGGATTGATCAAAAAAACCATCCAATTGAATGCGTTGAGGGGCTTGGCGATTGAGACTTTGTTCGTCCTGCCGTTCGCCACCGCGTATTATATTTATTTGTTTTCCATCGACCGCGCGGCATTTTTGCATAGCGGCGTCTCGACCGACTTGCTCGTCATCCTTAGCGGATTTCTCACCGCATTGCCGCTTTTGCTTTTTGCAATGGGAGCACCGCTCATTCCTTTATACATGATAGGTTTTCTACAATACATCGCGCCAAGCTTAATGCTGTTGATTGGCGTGTTCATTTACGGAGAAGCATTCGGGCTAGTGTCGATCGTTTCGTTCTCCTTTATTTGGGGCGCGTTGATTTTATTTACGGGATCCAAAATCATGGAAGCGAGGCGCATGAGGAAAAATCGCCACATTCTTCATGCTGAATTACACGGAAAGTGAAACATTTCGAGTGCTTTCCCGTATAGTATAGGGGACTAACTAAGGAGGGAATTCGAAAATGAATACGAAACGTTGGATTGCATTGATCGTCGCTGCTGCGTTGCTCGGGATTTCACTCGTCATCAACTCGGCATTCGCCGTGCTGCAATCAGATTTCACATCAGGTTTTAACGACTGGATGGGGACAGAACAAACAGGTCTTGGCGAACAAGTCATTGAAACTGGTGACGCCTCGAATCGAATTGCTGTTTTGACAGTGGATGGGGCGATTCAAGATACAGGAGATGCCTCGTTATTTGCTGCAGCCGGATATAACCATGATTTGTTTATGGAACAATTGGAAGCGGTAAAAGCCGACGATAGTGTGCAAGGTGTTGTCTTGAACGTCAATTCACCGGGTGGCGGCGTGGTTGAATCTGCTCAGATCCATGACAAAATCACAGAGATCCAAGAAGAAACAGGTAAACCGCTTTACGTGTCAATGGGCTCGATGGCTGCTTCCGGCGGCTATTACATCTCTGCACCTGCGGAAAAGATTTTTGTTAACGAAGAAACTTTGACGGGCTCGATCGGCGTCATCATGCAAAGCGTCAATTACGGCGAACTTGCTGAACGCTACGGCGTGGATTTTGTCACGATCAAATCCGGACCTTACAAAGATATTATGAGCCCGACAAGGGAAATGACCGAAGACGAACGGGCGCTCTTGCAGGAAATGCTTGATAGTTCCTATGAACAATTTGTCGATGTCATCGAGCAAGGCAGGGATATGACTGAAGCGGAGGTCAAGGAATATGCGGATGGCCGCATCATGAACGGTCGCCAAGCAGTTGAAGCAAACCTGGCGGATGATTTCGGTTATGAAGAGGATGTCATCCAGGCGATGCGGGATGATTTTAATTTGAATGGTGAAGTATTCGAGTACGGAGTAAGCAATGACTGGACTTCCCTATTCGCCATGAAGGCAGGCTCTTTCTTCGGCATGGATATGGAAACGAAATTGATCGCGGATATGCTAACGCAAAACAGCGGACCGCGTATGATGTATCTTTACGGTGACAACTAAGGAGGTGGAGAAGCATGACAGATCACGTCAATACAGACCTTGAGCCTCAACCGGCTGCGCCGTCGGTTCGGCCTGCTGACAATGTGCTGTTTTATGAACGGAGGCCAGCCGGATTTTGGATGCGTTTTTGGGCATACTTGATCGACATCCTGGTCATTTCCGCTGTTTCTTCCATCGTCATCCTGCCGCTGTTTGCGCTATTCGGATGGGAGACATCTGGTAACGCATGGTATGCGCCGTATGCGATTTTGACGGCGATGGTGTTCTATGGCTATTTCGTCTTGATGACGAAATTTTTCGCACAAACTGTCGGCAAAATGATTTTCGGTTTGCGTGTCATTTCGTTGAAAACGGAAGATTTGACTTGGTCGACATTATTGTTCCGTGAATGGATCGGCCGCTTTATCTCGGTGACGATTTTGCCGTTATATTGGATTGTCGGCTTTACCCCGCTTAAGCAAGGGGTACATGATTTTATCGCCGATACAACGGTCGTCCATGAGGAATCTTACCGCAAACGCGAGATGGCAAGAACCCGTTTGGAAGGGTCTCGGTTGCATGAAAGTGAAAGCATTTAGTATGATAGAGTTAATTTGAAAAGGGAGGCGTTGCAATTGGTACAAATCACATTCAAGCAAAACCCTGTCACATTGCCCGGAAATGAAGTGAAAGTGGGCGAACAGGCACCGCATTTCACGGTATTATCCAATGGCTTGGAGCCGAAAACTTTGCAGGATTTTGAAGGGAAAGTACGTTTGATCAGTGTTGTTCCATCACTTGACACCGGAGTTTGTTCGGATCAGACGAAACGCTTCAGCGAAGAAGCGGCTGCTCTCGGCGACAACGTAGAAGTGCTGTCGATTTCCTGTGATTTACCGTTCGCACAAAAACGCTGGACGGAAATCAATGGCGTTGATTCGATCACGACATTGTCCGATCACCGCGATTTATCGTTCGGAGATGCATACGGCTTAACGATGCAGGAACTTCGCTTGTTGGCACGCTCCATTTTCGTCGTCGATGAAAATGATAAAGTGGCTTATGTGGAGTATGTATCCGAAGGCACTGATCACCCGGATTACGATAAAGCGATTGAAGCAGTAAGAGAACTGACCAACTAATACAAGAAACCCACTCTCCTGGAGTGGGTTTTATCATGAGGACGGAGATTTATGAATTCATCGATGGAAAGCATTTTTACCATGATCGACAACGAAACGGTGTCGATCCAGAAGCAGCAGGAGCTGTCCTATTTGGAAAGCCTGCTCACCACGACAGAAAGCTGGCTCGACGGGCAATTGAGCGTACCTACAGGCGGAACAAAAGAAGACACCCGCAAAGCCATTCAATTGGCGATTTTAAAAGGCATGAAAGAGCATGTCCAACCTCATCACCAAATGACGCCGGATGCGCTAGGCCTACTCGTCGGCTATCTTGTCGAGCTGTTTGTCAAAGAACCGCAAGCGACAGTGCTCGATCCGGCGGCGGGGACCGGCAATCTTTTGTTCACGGTCATGAATTATCTGGATGGCCGCATGACGGGAACAGCAGTCGAAATAGACGATTTGTTGATCCGCCTTGCTTCGAACATCGGCAACTTAATCGAGCAGCCGGTAACATTTTATTTGCAGGACGCCTTGCAGCCATTATTGATCGATCCGGTCGATTGTGTCGTATCGGATTTGCCGGTCGGCTATTATCCGGATGAACAAATCGCATCGGGCTTTGAATTGAAAGCCCAAGAAGGCATGTCCTATGCGCATCATTTATTTATTGAACAATCGCTGAAACATACAAAAGAAGGCGGCTATTTATTTTTCGTTATCCCTAAAAATATATTCGAGTCGCCGCTTGCCGGCGATTTGCATAGTTTCCTGAAACAGCAGGCACACATTCAAGCGGTGATGGAATTGCCGGACAATATTTTCAAGCATGAAAAGCATGCAAAGGCTATTCTCGTGCTGCAAAAAAAACAAGAAGGCTTGAAAGCACCGAAGGAAGTCTTGCTCGCACGCGTTCCAAATATGTCCAAGCCTGAAACGATGGCGAAGTTTTTCACGCAAGTCAATGCATGGTTCAAAGAAAATAAAGCATAAGCTACAGGCCGGCTCAAATTACAAGAGCCGGCCTTTTTCCGTTTTGCGGACAAGGCAGGAGTTTTCCAGCGGATGGCGAATAGCGTAGAAAGATGGATAGTAATCAGATGGAAAGGAGTGGGAGTATGTACCAACATATATTGCTGGCGGTCGATGGGTCCGATAACTCAATCCGTGCTGCAAAAGAAGCGGCCAAACTTGCTTCAGCGACTGAGGGGGCGGAAGTGACGGTCGTCTATGTATCGGATTACAAAGAAGACCAAAACGAAGTGATTCATGATGCATCCGCAATGGAGTTCGATTTGGCACGGCGCAAAAAAATCCAGCCAGTAACTGAGATGATGGATCGCCTAAAAGTGTTTTATCAAGTGGAGGTATTGCACGGAATTCCCGGCCCTTCTATCGTCAAGATGACGAAGGAAACCCCATACGATTTGGTCGTAATCGGCAGCCGCGGATTATCCCCGATCCGGGAAGTGATGCTTGGCAGTGTCAGCCACAAAGTGGTCAACCATGCAGAATGCCCTGTCCTTGTCGTTAAATAATGGAGCACTGATAAACCTTGGACCGTCTGGTATAATGAACTAGACATGCTGAACGATTAGGCATAATTATTGGAGGATATAAGAATGGTGCAATTGCCGAACTGCCCGATATGCGGTTCTGAATATGCGTACGAAGATGGCGATATGCTCGTCTGCCCAGAATGCGCTCATGAATGGAATCCAAACCTTGAAGAAGTGGAGACTGTACGTGATGCAGTAGGCAACATTCTTAAAGACGGAGATGCAGTGACGGTTATCAAAGATTTGAAAGTGAAAGGCAGTTCAAACACATTAAAAATCGGCACCAAAGTGAAAAGCATCCGTCTGGTTGAAGGCGACCATAACATCGATTGCAAAATCGATGGATTCGGCGCGATGCAGCTGAAATCCGAGTTTGTCAAAAAAGCATAGCCGATTTTGGGTGCATCAAGAAAATAGCAGCAAGCAAAAAGGGTGTTCATCTAATGGATGAACACCCTTTTGCGCTTACACACCGCGTTTGTTGCCCCACAGCAATGTATGAAGCTGTGGCAATACTTTGGCGTCGTTCATGACAGTGGAAGATAGATGCTGGTCGATCAACCATTGGTAACGTTCCAGTAAATGCTGTGTCAGCTTTTCATCGTCGGTAGTCGCTGTATCGTCGTTCCCGACTTGCAAAAAGAACGGAAATGCCGGGTAACGCAAGTGAAGCTGTTCGGCAAAGAAAAAATCCTCTTCGTCGAAGACAACGACTTTTAAGCTGGCTTTGGCTGAAGAAAGTTTTCCAAGCATCGCATCCAGTTTCGAGTAATCTAAAATCATCCCGGAACTGGGTGGCTTGGGAGAAACGGTGACCTCGTCGATTTCCAATAGCCAATCTTGCCAGATGCTTCCTTGCGTTTCGACCGCTGTTTGCCAGCCATTCTCCTGGCATAAGGCGACCAATTCGCCAATGCCTTTGTGAAGCGCCGGATTGCCGCCGGATAAGGTGACATGGGAAAATGCCTGTTTTCCGAGTTCGTCCAGTTGATCGGCAATATCCGGTGCGGTCATCATGACGCTTTTTCCTGTTCCGTCCCACGTAAATTTGGAATCGCACCACGAACAAGAATAATCACAGCCCGCAGTCCGTACGAACATCGTTTTTTGCCCCATGACCATGCCTTCGCCTTGGATTGTCGGGCCAAATATTTCCATTACCGGAATCTTCATAATGACTCCTCCTTCGATGGGCGATAAACGACATAACTTGTCGGGGTTTCCCGGACTATGACCTGGAGGCAGCGCGGCTGGTTGTCGGTCCCGTCGAGCATTTTTTGTGTCATGAGAAATATTTGTTCCGCGAGTTGTTCAGTCGTCGGAAACGTTTCGGTGAATTCGGCGTGGTCATTCAACACCGTATGGTCATAGCGTCTATGGATCAAGTTTTTCAACTCTTTAAAATCGATTAGAAAACCGGTCGCATTCAACTCGTTGCCACCAATCGTGATATTAAGTGTATACGTATGGCCGTGCATGCGCGCACACTGTCCCGCTTGTTCTGCAGGGATATAATGGGCTGCAGAAAAATGCATGTCTTTATTCAATTCAAAGCGAAAAGCGTGTGCGACTGAAGGATAAAATTGCTGCATCATGACTCGTCACCAGCTTTTTCGCCTAAGTATTTAGCTAACCCGTCATTCCGCAGCACGCATGCTGGGCATGTTCCGCATCCTGAAGCGGCTACCCCGTTATAGCAAGTCAATGTTTCGGTTTGGACGAATTTCAAAGCGCCAAGCTCGTCGGACAATTCCCAAACGCCTGCTTTATCGAGCCACATGAGTGGCGTATGGATGATGAATTGCTTGTCCATCGCCAAATTCAAGGTGACATTCAGCGAGCGGATGAATGTATCGCGGCAGTCGGGGTAGCCGCTGAAGTCGGTCTCGCTGACGCCCGTCACCAAATGACGCGCACCGAATGCATCGGCATAGATGGCGGCAAAGGATAAGAACAGAAGATTGCGCCCCGGCACGAATGTCGAAGGCAAGCCGTCCGTTTGGCCCGTTACGGTGATTGAATCGCGCGTCAAGGCGTTAGCGGACAATTGATTGATCAGCCCGAGGTCGAGTACTTGAAGCGTGACGCCGAGTGTTTCGGCAATGCGTTTGGCGTGATCGATTTCTTGGGCATGGCGCTGCCCATAATCGAAAGTGACAGCGAGCACTTCTTGAAATTGTTCAAGTGCCCAAAACAGGCAAGTGGTGCTATCTTGTCCGCCGCTGAATACAACGACAGCTTTTTCATTCTTCATGACTTACAGCTCCTTAGTTTTTTTGAGAGGGAGTTTGCGAACCTCTTTATGAAACAGTTTCCATAATAGCATAATTGAAATACCAATGGCGCTTTTTCGTGTGTAGTAAAGCCATAAAAGGGTATAGATAACTAAAATGGAAGGGGTGGCTGCGAGTGAAAGCGATTGTCATAGATCAGTATGGAGGGAAAGAGCAATTAAAAGAACGGGATGTTGAAACACCATCCATTGCCGAAAATCAAGTGCTTGTCGAAGTGCATGCGACCTCGGTCAATCCGATCGACTGGAAGCTGCGGGAAGGCTACCTAAAAGACATGCTGCCTTGGGAATTTCCGATTATTCTCGGATGGGATGTAGCAGGCGTCGTCCGCGAGATCGGTTCGCAGGTCACTCATTTCCATGTTGGGGACCGCGTGTTTGCCCGGCCAGCGACGACGCGTCAAGGCACCTACGCGGAATTCGTGCCGGTTGATGAAAACTTGCTGGCCCGAATGCCGGAAATCATGAGTTTTGAACAAGGGGCCGCTATTCCACTGACCGGGCTCACGGCTTGGCAATGCCTGGTGGAGATCGGCCATATTAAAAAAGGCGAGAAAGTACTGATCCATGCTGGTGCAGGCGGCGTCGGCAGCATGGCTATCCAAATCGCCAACAGCATCGGCTGTTTTGTAG
Organism: Planococcus dechangensis; assembly: GCF_042654465.1. Lineage (NCBI taxonomy): Bacteria > Bacillati > Bacillota > Bacilli > Caryophanales > Caryophanaceae > Planococcus > Planococcus dechangensis. The sequence continues at coordinate 78,784 of NZ_JBHSGL010000016.1, forward strand.
CGACGACAGCGAGCGATAAAAACGACGAACTGGTCACTTCACTCGGTGCGAATCGCGTTATCGACTATCACGAAGAAGATTTCTCGGAAGTGCTGGAGGATTTCGATTTTGTTTTGGATACGATGGGTGGAGAAACCTTGGAGAAAAGCTATGGCGTATTGAAGCGTGGTGGCAGGCTCGTCAGTATTGCAGGACAGCCGGATGAAACAAAAGCAGAACAATTCGGCATTTCCGTCAACAGCTTCTGGCTGGAGCCGGACGGTGCGCAATTGAGGAAACTCGCTGATTTGTTCATCACTGGGGAAGTGAGGCCGGAGGTGGGCCATGTGTTTCATTTGACGGAACAAGATGTCCGCCAAGCGCATGAATTGAGTGAAACGCACCACGCCAGAGGGAAGATCGTCATCAAGGTGAAAGAAACATAAAAAGCACGCGGCATCAATGGCCGCGTGCTTTTGTTTGTCTTATTCCGGTTTGCCGGAGCGTTCTTCCGAATAATAATCATCCGGTGCATCACTTTGTGCCTGGTCCGTACGTACGACGAGCACATCGCATTTCGCAGAGCGGACAATATGTTCGGATACGCTGCCGATTAGGAAGCGTTCGACAGCATTCAAGCCGGTCGCACCACAAACGATCAAGTCCGCTTCAACTCTTTCTGCAAGTTCACGCGGAATCATCGTTTTCGGAGAACCGTAATCAACGACGATGTTGACTTTTTCAACGCCGCCAGCCTCGGCTTCTTTTTTATAATCCCCGAGCAGGTCTTCAGCAAACTTTTGCGCCCGGTCTGCAATCGAGCGGTCATAGGCTTCGATAGCGGCGAATGAACGGGTATCGATAATATTCACTAAATTCAATGTCGCATGGTTCCGTGTGGCGATGCCGATGGACTTTTTGAAAGCCCATTCCGCTTCTTTAGAACCGTCTACCGCTACCATAATTTGATTATACTTTAATGTCATCTCAGCATTCCTCCTTTGTCTATACTGTAACTTTCGAGGCACATGTGAATTGTTCCTCCCTAATCGATGAAAATTCTTAAAATTTTTATAATTAGTTTTTTGTTAATTATTGTGAAATACTTTTAGATCTTGCATTCTGCGGCTTCGGCTGAAATTCTACCAATAAAAATATATCTCTTTTATAAAGAAAATAAGAGAGCACAATTCAAAAGAATCTGGTAGAATGGATGTGGTTTCAAATACTGAAAGATTGCATCATTTTATTATTTCACACACAATATATTGGAGGGTTTTGCAATGCGTATCGGTGTACCGACAGAAGTTAAGAACAATGAAAACCGCGTGGCGATGACACCTGCGGGAGTAGTCAACCTGGCACTATTTGGCCATGAAGTTTACATCCAATCCGGAGCGGGACTTGGCTCAGGCTTCACGGATGCAGATTATGAAACTGCAGGTGCTGTGATCGTTCCAACGGCAGAACAAGCGTGGGAACAGGAAATGGTTATGAAAGTCAAAGAACCGGTAGCAAGCGAATACAAGCATTTCCGCGAAGGGCAAGTGCTATTCACTTATTTGCACCTAGCGCCGGAAGTGGAATTGACGAAAGCATTGCTTGACTCGAAAGTGACGGGCGTCGCATACGAAACGGTTCAATTGGCCAACAACTCATTGCCGCTGCTTACGCCAATGAGCGAAGTTGCAGGACGCATGTCGACACAAATCGGAGCGCAATTCCTTGAGAAAATCCACGGAGGCGGCGGGATCTTGCTCGGCGGCATCCCAGGCGTTTCCCGAGGCAAAGTAACGGTTGTCGGCGGCGGTGTAGCTGGAACGAATGCTGCAAAAGTTGCCATCGGCATGGGTGCTGATGTGACAATCCTTGACTTGAACCCTGAGCGTCTCCGTCAATTGGACGATTTGTTCGGCAAAGATGTTCAAACATTGATTTCAAATCCGTTGAACATTGCACAATCGGTTGAAAACTCGGATCTGGTCATTGGAGCGGTGTTGATTCCTGGAGCGAAAGCACCGAAATTGATTACTGAAGACATGATCAAATCGATGAAACCAGGTTCGGTCGTAGTCGATATCGCAATCGACCAAGGCGGCATCTTCGAAACGAGCGACCGCATCACGACTCACGATGCGCCGACATATATCAAACATGATGTGGTCCATTACGCTGTGGCGAATATGCCGGGCGCGGTTCCGCGTACATCAACGATCGGCTTGACGAATGTAACGGTTCCTTATGCGGTGCAGATTGCCAACAAAGGCCTCAAGCAAGCGATCATTGACAACGAAGCATTGAAAAAAGGCGTCAACACGATGGACGGCCATGTGACCTATAAAGCAGTCGCAGACGATCAAGGCCTCGAGTACAAATCAGTCGACGAATTGCTTCAATAAAAAGAAGAGCTGTCCCGAGAATCCGTTAGACGGATTTTCATGGGACAGCTCTTTTTTTATGGATTGATGATGGTTAATTGTTTCGGATATTTGGTCAACACTTCATATCCGTCATTCGTGACGGCCACATCATCTTCGATGCGAACGCCGACTTGACCTGGGATATAAATGCCCGGCTCGATCGTGAAGACCATGCCTTCTTGGAGCAGCATAGTATTGCCGCCATGGATCGACGGGAATTCATGGACGGAAATGCCGAGCCCGTGTCCGAGGCGGTGGGTGAAATACTCCCCGTAGCCGGCTTGTTCGATTACGCTGCGTGAAATCCCGTCAAGCTCAGCGGCTGTAATGCCTGGGCGCACTGCCTCTAATGCTGCTTGTTCCGAGCGTCTGACGATTTCGTATATTTCTTTAGCTTGCTCACCTGGTTCACCGAATGCCAATGTGCGGGTGATGTCCGAGCAATAGCCTTCGTAAATGACGCCTAAATCCATCAAGACGAGATCGCCTTTTGTGATTTTTCGATCGCCTGTTTTACCGTGCGGTGAGGCCGCTTTCGGTCCTGTCAGGACGGTCGTATCAAATGACATATGGGTAATTCCGCGTTTTTTAAGTGCGGTTTCGATTTCAGTCATCAATTCGATTTCGGTCATGCCCTCGCGCATCGTTTGTGCAGCTACTTCAATCGCATAATCGGCTAATCCGGCTGCATGGCGCAGGATGTCGAGTTCCCCTTCGTCTTTAACGACGCGCATGGCATTTAGCTGGTCATCGATCGCATGGATTTCGGGTGACTGGAAATAGCGGTTGATGGCATCATAGCGATCGACTGTCATATGTGCTTTTTCGATGGCGATGCTGTTCATGGGCTGTTTGCGCTTATTCGAAGTTTCGTAGAGGATGTGCATGGCATCCTGTGTATCCGTGTGCCTAGCGATTTCACCCATCCAGCCTGCCGCTTTGGCATCAGGTGCTTCCATCGCGGGGCAAATCAAAAACGGTTCCGCTTGTGCAAAAACCATCACCCCAAGCAACCGCTCTTTCGGGTCACTGTTAAAGCCGGTTAAATAAAAGACGTTATGCGGGTCGGTAATTAATGCCGCATCGATTTGCATTTGTTTCAGGATTTGCTGGATATTAGTTAATTTATTCATATGTATTCCTCCCCTTCATGTGTAGCATATCAAAAATCAGGGTATAAAACAGCAGATAGCAGAGAGTGAAAAATTCCATTGGAGGGATACTATGAAAATCTCGTATCATGGCCATTCGGTCGTGAAAATTCAAACACAAGGCAAAACCATCTTGATCGATCCATTCATCAACGGCAACGAACTGACCGATTTGACAGTCAGCGGCGAACAGCCCGATGCCATTCTATTGACTCATGCGCATAATGACCACGTCGGTGATACCGTAGAACTTGCCAAGGCGAGCGGAGCGGTTGTCGTGGCAACAGTCGAGCTGGCGAATTATTTAGGGACTCAAGGCATCGAGACGGTCGGCATGAACCTTGGCGGTGCCCATCATTTCGACTTTGGCACGGTAAAATTTACGAAAGCATTCCATAGTTCTTCCTACACGACAGAAAGCGGAGACGTCGTCTATGGCGGCATGCCGGCTGGCATCTTGTTCGAGGCGGAAGGCAAGACGGTTTATCATGCAGGGGATACGGAATTGTTCGGCGACATGGAACTGATCGGCAAGCGCCACTCAATCGATCTGGCCTTTGTGCCGATCGGCGATTTCTTCACGATGGGGCCGGACGATGCTGCTTATGCTGTGGAACTCATCAAGCCTAAAACGGTCGTGCCGGTCCATTACAATACGTTCCCGCCGATCAAGCAGGATCCCGAACACTTCAAATCGCAAGTGACCGGTGCGCAAGTCAATATCATGCAGCCCGGCGACAGTATCGATTTATAGAAGCAATTGAACTGAACCAAAAGACCAGTGAAACTATGCCGTTTCACTGGCTTTTTTTATGCAATTTATCAGGGCGGAAATGGATTCGCCGCAAGCATTGTGCGGTTATCGACTTCCATTCGGTTTGTGATAAACTAAGGGATAGAGGACAGCAGAAAGTTTGGTGAAACAATGGCAACAAAACATGAGCAAATTTTAGACTATATAGAAACTTTAGCGGTAGGGGAAAAAATATCCGTCCGCCGCATCGCCAAAGAGTTACAAGTTTCAGAAGGCACCGCTTACCGTGCCATCAAGGAAGCGGAAAACAACCGGCTCGTTTCGACCATTGAGCGGGTCGGCACCATCCGCATCGAGCGCAAGAAAAAAGAAAACATCGAGCGGCTGACCTATGCCGAAATCGTCAAAATCGTTGATGGGCAAGTGCTCGGGGGACGCGCTGGGCTTCATAAATCATTGAACAAGTTCGTTATCGGCGCAATGCAGCTTGAAGACATGATGCGCTACACGGAGGCAGGCAACCTGCTCATCGTCGGGAACCGCTATAAAGCCCATGAATATGCACTTCAAGCAGGAGCGGCCGTGCTGGTGACGGGCGGTTTCGAGGCATCCGATCAAGTAAAGAAACTTGCCGATGAATACGAGTTGCCGGTCATTTCGACAAGCTACGATACGTTCACGGTAGCGACGATGATAAACCGGGCGATTTATGACCAATTGATCAAAAAAGAAATCTTGCTTATCGAAGACATTTTAATACCGCTTGAAAATACCCATTTCTTGCATTACAAAGATCCAATCAGCCGTTACCACGAGTTGAACAATGAGACGACGCACGGCGGTTTCCCTGTTGTCGATTCCAACGGTAAACTCGTCGGCATCGTGACCTCCCGTGACGTCATTGGTTATTCATCTACCGATGTGATCGACAAAGTCATGACGCGAGACCCGATTACCGTATCGCTTCAAACAAGCGTTGCCGCAGCAGGACACCGGATGATCTGGGAAGGGATCGACCTTTTGCCGATTACCGACGATCATCACAACCTGATGGGCATCATCAGCCGCCAGGACGTCCTAAAAGCTATTCAAACCGCTCAGCGCCAGCCGCAGCAAGGTGAGACTATTGATGACATCATCAAAAGCCAATTGACTTTATTGCAAGATGATACACTGAGTTTGGAGTTTAAAGTAACCCCTCAAATGACCAATGCCTATGGATCGATTTCGTACGGCGCCTATACGATGATCCTTACGGAAGCGGCGGCCACGGCTTTAAAGACGAAAAACCGTAAAGACAGCGTACTGGAAAATATGACGGTGTATTATTTAAAGCCTGTCCAGCTCGATGCCACCTTGACCATCCGCCCGTCGATTCTGGACATCAGCCGAAAATCGGCCAAAGTCGATGTAGAAGTGCTGTACCAGCAAAAAGTCATCGGCAAGGCGATGATGACGTTCCAATTGCTTGACCGGTGAACATAAAAAACCTCTCCGCAGAGGAGAGGCTGTTTTTATGGGTTGAGGCGTGTTTCTTCGTCAAGGAATTCTTGGTAATGGCGGCTTGCTTTGAAATTATGGAAAATAAGCATGACGCCAAGAATGATGAAGATCCCGGCAATGATATACGTGACCGCTGTTTGGAAAATGAACAGCTGATTGATCCCGAAAAAGGTGATAAAGCTTCCGAGCGCCATTGAAGCGCGGCTTGCATACCAGTTTTTCCGAACAGGCAGGCGTGTGCGGATTTGTTTCGTTTTATAATAGAGATAAAAAGCAGCAGAAACGATAATCAAAAATATAAATATGAGCATGGGGAACCTCCTGTTGTGCAAATCTACTATCCATTGTAATGGGGATAGCGAGAAAATGCGAATGGATTTCCTTTGCGCTTGGAGGATTGAGCCAATGTACAGTCAAATCATCGACACAATTAAGCAATTCGATACGATCATCATCCATCGCCATGTCAGGCCAGATCCGGACGCATACGGTTCGCAGATCGGCCTGAAATATATGATCAGCCACAACTATCCTAACAAGCGTGTGTTGGCAGCAGGGGGACACGATTATACAATGGATTTTCTCGATTTTCCCGATGCGGTCGAGGACACGGACTTTGAAGGCGCGTTGGTTATCGTCACCGATACGGCAAATACAGACCGCATCGATGATCAACGCTACGACACGGGTGCCAAACTGATCAAAATCGATCATCACCCGAACGACGATAATTACGGCGATATTTGCCAAGTCGACGTAACCGCCAGCTCGTCCTCTGAAATGATCTATGAATTATTTACATACGGGCAAATCGAAGAAAATTGGACGCTGACAGCCGCTAGCGCAAGGTTGTTATATGCCGGTATCATCGGTGATACAGGACGCTTTTTGTTCCCGAGCACGACTCAGAAAACCTTTGACGTGGCGGGGGAATTGATCAAATACGATTTCGACCGCAACGAACTCCATAACGGCATGTACGAAATGGACCGTAAACTGCTGCATCTGCAAGGATATATGTATCAAAACTTCGAAATGAATGAAGATGGCGCAGCCTTCGTTAAAATCACTCGTGATATTTTAGCAGAATTTGACGTGACGCCGACCGACACTTCTTTGCTTGTCGGGACACTCGGCAATGTAAAAGGTATCAAAGCGTGGGTCATTTTAATTGAAGAAGAATCGGAAATTCGCGTACGCCTGCGCTCGAAAGGACCGGTCATCAATAACTTGGCAAAAGAATTCGGGGGTGGGGGCCATCCGATGGCTTCTGGTGCTGTCGCGTATTCTTGGGAAGAAGCGGACCGCGTCATCGAGCGCCTTGAGGAGATTTGCGCAAGCGTTTGAGGAAAGAAGGTGTTGAAATGGTCTATCCGCATATCGTGACAGCGGCTGATCCGCTGCAGAGCACGGTCCGCCTGGAAGAACTTTTCTCTGTTCTCACCAAGCAAAATGCACGCGCTGCAGCACTTGTCAATTCCAAACTATACGGCGTTCTCCCTTTTTGGGACGCATGCAAAAAGGCCGGCATCCACGGGGTGCTCGGCCTTACCGTGCCGATCGATTTTGAAGGGACGGCATTGCCGATTATTTTATACGCGGAAACGAATGAAGGTTATCAAATGCTCTTGAAGCTTACAAGCGCACTATCTACGCGACAAGTGGGAGCGATACCGAAAAAATGGCTGGAGGCTTACCAGCAAGGTTTGATCTGCGTCATCCCGAACAAAGCGGAGTGGGTATTGACCGACCGCAGCGAAGCCCTCCGTCATGTGCAAGAAATATTCGGTGACCGCTTGCTAGCGAGTATCGAAAGGCCGGGGGGCGCGGTCCTTGAGACAGAGCCAGGTTTTCGCGAGCTGTGCGATTCGTTTGACTTGAAAGTTATGGCAAGCCAAGAAAGCCGCTACGTAAAAAAAGAAGACGCCTTTGCCTACGAAGTGGCAAGTGCGATCGGCGGCGGGTTTAAACTAAGCGACCCGGAGCGGCCGCGGCCGCAACATACTGACGCATACGTACCGTCTGGCGAAGAGCTGTCGGAATGGTTTGCGGATCATCCCGAATGGCTCGAGGAGTCAGAAAAGATGCTCTTGAAATGCCGAGTTAGCATTCCGCTGCACCGCCAGCTGCTACCGCATTATCCGTTGAAAGACGGTCAGGACAAAGCACAGGTGATTCATACGCTGTGCATGCGCGGTCTAGAGGAGCGCATCGAAGCAGTCACCGCAGATTATCGCGAACGCCTCGGCTATGAATTGGACATTATTAAATCGATGGGCTATATCGATTATTTTCTCATCGTCTCGGATTTTATGGCATTCGCACGAAACAAAGGCATATTAACAGGCCCTGGACGTGGGTCTTCTGCCGGCTCACTCGTCGCTTTTGCGCTTCGCATCACCGATGTCGATCCGCTTGCACACGGCTTGTTGTTCGAGCGTTTTCTAAACCCGGAACGTGTCACTTTACCGGATATCGATATCGATTTTGCAGACCACAGGCGGCAGGAAGTGGTGGAATATGTGGCGCACAAATACGGCGCATTGCAAACTGCCCAAATCATTACATTCGGCACATTGTCCGCCAAAGCAGTAGCACGCGATACGGCTAGAGTGTTCGGATTTGAATCTGAAGAGCTCGATAAAATATCCAAAATGATTCCGAGCCGTCTCGGCATTACGCTGCGCGAAGCCTTACGTGAATCAAAAGCGTTGGAAAGCTGGATCATTGGGAATGAAGTGCGTGAACGCTGGTTTAAAACCGCATTGAAACTCGAAGGCTTGCCGCGCAATTCATCGATTCATGCGGCAGGCATCATTTTAAGCCCCGGACCACTGGTGGATTACGTGCCGATTGAAAAAGGCAATGAAGATATTTTTATTACACAATGGCCGATGCAGGAGCTTGAAGCAATCGGCTTATTGAAAATGGATTTTCTCGGATTGCGTAATTTGACCATATTGGAGAACATGGCGCATATGGTCAAGCGCGATTTGAACGAACATATCGATTATCGGAGTTTGCCGCTCATTGATGCGGCAACGTATGAATTATTGGCTAAAGGCGACACAGCAGGAATTTTTCAGCTGGAATCTCCCGGCATGCGTCGTGCGTTGATGCTGATCAAGCCGAGCGCATTCGGTGACATTGTCGCCGTCAACGCCTTGTATCGTCCGGGCCCGATGGAATTCATCCCGCTTTACGCCAGGCGCAAACATAAGCAGGAAGCGGTCACGTATATACACCCGGTGCTCGAGCCAATACTCGCGGAAACTTACGGGGTTATCGTCTATCAGGAGCAAATTATGAAAATTGCCGCCGAGATGGCGGGCTTCAGTTTAGGGGAAGCGGACCTGCTGCGCCGCGCCGTCAGTAAAAAAAGCCGCCAGACGCTCGACGAACAACGCCAACACTTCGTTGGTGGTGCAAAAGGCAAAGGGTATGCAGCGACTGAAGCTGAAGCAGTCTATGACTTGATCGTCCGTTTTGCTGACTATGGCTTCCCGAAGAGCCATGCTGTCGCCTATAGCATGATTTCCTATCAGCTGGCATATATGAAAGCTCATTACGCGGTGCAATTTTATGCGTCGCTACTATCGAACAGCCAAGGCAACCAGGAAAAAACCGCACAGTTTATACGCGAAATGAAAGAACGGGGCATCCTGCTTGCCCCGCCTTGCATCACGAAAAGCCGTTACGGCTTTTCCTCGGAAGACAAATCAGTACGAACAGGGTTGAACGCGGTTAAAGGCGTTCCCGGAACGGCCATCAAAGCTATTCTAACAGCCAGAAATGACGGCCCGTTCAATAGTCTGTTCAATATAGCCGAACGGATCTCAGCGGTCCACTTTACACGCAAAGCGATGGAACCGCTAATCAAAGCGGGAGCGCTCGACGTGCTTGGAAAAGACCGCGCAGTGCTGCTTGCCTCGCTTGACAGTGCGATCAAGCATGCGGAGTTGGTGAAGCCGAATGAAGAGCCAGGGTTGTTTGACGACATGGGGTCATCATTCATGAAGCCGAAATACACAAAAGCCGACCCGATGCCAGAAAGCCTCAAACTGGATTTTGAAAAAGAAGCACTCGGATTTTATTTGAGTACGCATCCGGTGGCAAGGGAGAAAGAGCTGCGCGCCAACAACTATACGGCGCTCCATGACCTGCCACAGAAAAAAGACCGGGAACGCATAGAAGTGCTAGGTTTGGTGGAGGATGTCCGCCGCATCCGCACGAAAAAAGGGGATGCGATGGCATTCGTCACCTTGCAGGATGAAACCGGCGTGGCATCGATTACCTTATTTCCGAGAGAATACGCCGAGTACAATGACCGATTGGAAAAAGACGCGTTGCTGGAAATCCAAGGAACGGTTGAAAACCGCCAAGGCAAAAGCGCCATCATCTGCAAAACAATCGTCAATGAATGAAATTCTGGAAAGCAAATTGAATAAACTTTTCCTATTAAACTGCATTTCTTAAAAAGAAATGCAGTTTTTTCTTTACGGGAGCCGAAATTTTTTGTAAAGTATAGAAAGATTAGTGGTCAGACCACTTTCAAAAAAATGGAAACAAAAGGAGTTTTCATGAATCAGCCTAAGCGCTATTTAAACATCGTAAGTGAGATGCGGGACATGATCCGCGAACAAAATATACGCCCGGGCGACCGGATTCCATCCGAACGCGAACTGGCAGAAAAACTGGCCGTGGGACGTTCAACAATCCGCGAAGCGCTTCGCAGCCTGGAATTGCTGGGGCTCATTGAAACGCGCCGCGGGGAAGGTACTTTTTTGGCAGATCCGAAAAAGCATCGAATGGTCGAATTATTATCCACCTTCATTCTTCAAGATAATAAGTCGCAAGAAGATGTCCGGGAGACGATGTGCATCCACGAAACCGCTGCGATCCAACAAATTTGCTCGTCCGATGCTGCAAAGCTACCGGTGTGGGACAGCTTTCTGGAACGGCTGGATGCGCATGATTTCAAGCGTGAAGATTTTGTCCGTGAATTGATGGTATTATCCGATAACCGGTTATCATTGAAAATTTGGTTTTTATTAAAACAATTTAGCGGCAACCCATATGATGGTGAAGTATCGCCAGAAGAAAAAAACTTATTGACGAACATCCTGCAAGCAATTGAAGAGCGGGATGCAAAGACAGCAATCCGTGACTTTAAAGCATGGAGCAGCGCTTTTACTAAAGGAGAGAATAAAGAATGGCAATGATCCGAGATATATTCAAACGCAACCGCGATGAAAAACAGGCAACGATTCCTTCCAAAGCGGCAAAAGATGTGCCGGAAGGCTTGATGACGAAATGCCCGAACTGCAAACACATTACCTTGACGAAAGAACTCGAGCAATTAGGCAAAGTTTGCCCGAAATGCGATCATCATTTCAAAATGACCGCACACGAGCGCATTGTTCATTTGATGGACGATTCAAGCTTCGAATCAGTGGATGACCATTTGACATCGGAAAACCCGCTCAATTTTCCAGGTTATAGCGAAAAAGTGAAATCCGATAGCCAAAAAACCGGATTGAACGAAGCGGTGTTGACAGGCAGCGGGATGATCAAAGGCCAGCGAGTGGTTATAGCGGTCATGGACTCTCATTTCCGAATGGGCTCGATGGGCTCGGTTGTCGGGGAGAAAATCACCCGTGCCGTCGAACTCGCGACCGAGTTAAAAGTGCCGTTTCTCATATTTACGGCGAGTGGCGGAGCCCGCATGCAAGAAGGCGTTCTGTCGCTTATGCAGATGGCCAAAACAAGTGTTGCCTTAAAGCGCCATTCAAATGAAGGCTTGCTGTTCGTATCGATCTTGACCCATCCGACTACAGGCGGAGTGTCAGCCAGTTTTGCTTCGGTCGGGGACATCAACTTGGCAGAGCCGAAAGCATTGATCGGTTTTGCCGGTCGCCGCGTTATCGAACAGACGGTACGCGAGAAATTGCCGGAAGACTTCCAGACCGCCGAATTCCTGCTCGCGCATGGTCAATTGGACGCAGTCGTCCATCGCTGCAAAATGCGCGAAACGCTCGCAACCATCATTCGCCTGCACGTGAAAGGAGTTGAATCCAATGCCTAAAAAGAAAGTGAAAACAATGGCATTTGAAGAACCGTTGATCGAACTGAGAAGAAAAATCTTGGAATTGAAAGAATATACTAAAACAGCCGATGTTGACCTCAGCGCAGAAATCGGCTCGCTCGAAGAACGTTTCGCCAAATTAGAAGAGGAAATCTACGAAAATATGAAGCCGTGGGACCGCGTACAAGTGGCACGCCACCCGGAACGCCCAACGACGCTAGATTATTTGCCGCTCGTCTTTACAGACTTTATTGAATTGCACGGCGACCGCCTTTACGGCGACGACGAAGCGATCGTCGGCGGCATTGGCAGCTTTGAAGGCCAGCCGGTGACCATTATCGGCCATCAGCGCGGAAAAGACACGAAGGAAAATGTCCGCCGCAACTTCGGCATGCCGCATCCGGAAGGTTACCGCAAAGCATTGCGCTTGATGAAGCAGGCAGAAAAATTCGGACGCCCGGTCATTTGCTTGATCGACACTAAAGGCGCATACCCTGGGAAAGCGGCGGAAGAGCGTGGACAAAGTGAAGCGATTGCCCGCAACCTTGTGGAGATGGCCGGACTGGAAGTGCCGGTCTTGTCGATTGTTATCGGCGAAGGCGGGAGCGGTGGAGCGCTGGCACTCGGTGTCGGGAATCAAATACTGATGTTGGAGAATTCGACATTCTCGGTCATTTCACCAGAAGGTGCCGCATCCATCCTATGGAAAGACGCGGCACTTGCCAAAACGGCTGCTGAAGCCATGAAGATTACAGCGCCGGATCTTCTGGAGATGGGCATCATCGAACACATGATTCCGGAAGTGCGTGGAGGTGCCCACCACGACCCTGCTCGTCAAGGGGAACTGATCAGCGGGGCGATCCGTTATTCACTCAATGAGCTGAAAGATTTAAGCCCAGAAGAATTGATTGCCCAGCGCTATGATAAATTCAGGGCAATCGGTGTGTTCAGCGAATAAAATCAGGCCGCATTTTGCGGTCTTTTTATTTTGGGTGAGAAGTAAAAAAACGCTCAGCAAATAGGTGTTAAGGACTGACAGCGCACAGTTCGCGTGGTAAGGTGAATAAAGTAAAAAGGAAGTGTAGGAGGCGGTTCGGGTGAAAAAAATCGGAGTGTTGACAAGTGGCGGTGATTCGCCGGGGATGAATGCGGCGGTCCGCGCTGTAGTACGTAAAGGCATCTATCACGGCATTGAAGTAGCTGGCGTATATTATGGCTACCAAGGCTTGATTGAAGGCAATATCCATGATCTGCAGGCAGGCGACGTAGGGGATATCATCCAGCGTGGCGGTACAAAGCTATACTCTGCACGTTGTGATGAATTCCGCACGGACGAAGGACAGTGGAAAGCAATCGAGCAGATGAAGAAAAAAGGTTTAGAAGGACTGGTCGTCATCGGTGGCGACGGTTCATACCGCGGTGCTATGGCCTTGACCAAAAAAGGATTTCCGAGCATAGGCGTGCCAGGCACAATCGACAACGATATTCCGGGAACAGATTACACGATCGGTTTTGATACGGCGCTCAACACCGTCATCGAAGCAATCGATAAAATCCGCGACACAGCGACAAGCCACGAGCGGACATTCATCGTCGAAGTAATGGGGAGAGATGCAGGCGACTTGGCTTTATGGGCAGGCCTTGCCGGCGGGGCGGAGACAATTCTCATTCCTGAAGACCCGTATGACATCGATGATATGCTTGAACGTCTCGAAAGTGGCCGCAAGCGCGGCAAGAAACACAGCATCATCATCGTAGCGGAAGGTGTCATGAGCGGCGGTGAGCTGGCTGATTTGATCGCTGACAAGACCAATGTTGAAACACGCGTTTCCGTTCTCGGGCACATCCAGCGCGGCGGTTCGCCGACAGCACGCGACCGTGTGTTAGGCAGCTTATTCGGAGCCAGAGCAGTGGAAGTGCTGCTTGAAGGCAAAGGCGGCTTGGCAATTGGCATGAAAAATCATCAGGTGGTAGACTATGATATGACAACGGCGTTCAATCAAGAACACGATGCCGATATGAGTTTGTACAAGCTTTCAAAAGAATTATCAATTTAAAATGTTAAATGGAGTGAGTTTATTGAGAAAAACTAAAATCGTCTGTACGATCGGTCCGGCAAGTGAATCACCAGAAATACTCGAACAATTAATGGAAGCGGGCATGAATGTTGCGCGTTTGAACTTTTCGCACGGTGACCATGAAGAACATGCACTGCGCATCAAGCGTATTCGCGAAGCTTCCGAGAAGACCGGCATCACGGTCGGGATCCTATTGGATACAAAAGGCCCTGAAATCAGAACCCACAAGATGGAGAACGATGCCATCGAACTTGAAACAAACGAGCAAATCACCATTTCGATGACAGAAGTACTTGGAACCAAAGAAATGTTTTCCATCACTTACGACAAACTGATCGAAGATGTTCAAGAAGGTTCAATTATCTTGCTCGACGATGGCCTGATTGAATTGCGCGTGACAAGTATCGATAGTGAACGTGGCTTGATCCGCACAATCATCGAGAATGCAGGAACCTTGAAAACGAAAAAAGGCGTCAACGTGCCTGGAGTTTCCGTTCAATTGCCTGGAATCACAGAAAAAGACGCAGAAGACCTGTTATTCGGAATTTCCCAAGACGTCGATTTCGTAGCGGCTTCATTTGTGCGCAGACGTTCGGATGTCATGGAAATCCGCAGCTTGTTGGAGAAAAATGGAGGGTCACATATCCAGATCATTCCGAAAATCGAAAACCAGGAAGGCGTCGACAACTTGGATGAAATTATCATGGTGTCAGACGGCTTGATGGTTGCCCGTGGCGATCTTGGCGTTGAAATCCCGGCAGAAGAAGTACCACTTGTGCAAAAATCGATGATCGACAAATGCAATAGCGCAGGAAAACCTGTCATCACTGCAACGCAAATGCTCGACTCGATGCAGCGCAATCCGCGCCCGACGCGCGCAGAAGCTAGCGATGTTGCGAATGCCATCTTTGATGGCACCGATGCGATCATGTTGTCGGGAGAAACGGCTGCAGGGCTTTATCCAGTAGAATCAGTCGAAACGATGCACCGCATCGCTGAAACGACTGAGGCGGCTCTCAACCATAAACAAATCGTCTCCAATCGCCGCAAAGAAAAAGAATCGAATATGACTGAAGCGATCGGGCAAGCTGTAGCTTACACCGCACTCAATTTGCGTGTTCAAGCGATACTCGCCCCGACTGAAAGCGGCCACACAGCGAAAATGATCTCCAAATACCGTCCAGGTTCACCGGTAATTGCAGTCACGTCTTCAGCACGTACAGCCCGCAAGCTGACATTGAATTGGGGCGTTCATCCAATCGTCGGTGCGCGTGTCGAGTCGACGGACGAAGTGTTGGATATTGCAGTAGTGGAAGCGTTGAAACACGGATTGATCAAGCACGGCGATCTGGTCATCATCACAGCTGGCGTGCCAGTCGGTGAAGCTGGAACAACTAACCTCATGAAACTCCGCGTCATCGGTGATATTCTGGCTAAAGGCCAAGGCATCGGCAAGAGTGTCGGCTTCGGTGAAGCGGTCGTTGCACGTACAGCTGACGAGGCGCTTGCCATGGATACTGATGGAAAGATCATCGTCACATACGGCACAGACCGGGACATGATGGATGCTATCAACAAATGTGCAGGCATCGTAACAGAAGAAGGCGGATTGACTAGCCATGCAGCTGTTGTCGGATTAAGCCTCGGAATTCCGGTAATCGTTGGCGTCAAAGATGCTGTATCTAAAATCGAATCCGGCCAAGAAATAACGATTGATGCGGATTCTGGTGTGGTTTACCACGGACATGCTAGCGTTTTGTAAAGAAAATTTGGAGGTCGATTGACTATGATGAAGTGGATTTTTCTGGCATTGGTAATCGTACCGACAGCTGAGCTTGCAATATTAATATGGGCAGGTGGACAGATCGGATTTTTCTGGACGCTTGGCTTAATCGTTTCGACCGGATTACTCGGTGCTTTCTTGGCAAAACGCCAAGGCCTGAAAGCCATCCGTGATATCCAGTCGAGCATGAGCCAAATGGAAGCTCCTGGCGACCGATTGATCGGTGCGGCATTCATTTTGGTCGGTGGCAGCTTATTGCTGACGCCCGGTTTTATTTCAGACGCTGTCGGTTTCAGTTTATTGTTCAGCCCGACCCAAAAATTATACAAGCCTCTTGTTTACCGGATGCTGCAGAAGAAGATGAAAAATACCCGGATTATCGTTGGATAATTCCGGGTTCATTCATCATTGGGCAATCGTTTTTAAATTTTACCAAGCGTTTTCATTCACAAATTATACAAAGTTGATTATAATGACTAGGTAAGTCTATTTTCGTAAAATGCATAAAAGCAGATAGCTCATTGTTCTGTTTTTTTTTTGGAATGATGAAGTAGAGTGAAGAAGGAGAGATTTCCATGACATCATCAAAAGGTTTAGAAGGTGTAGTCGCCACACAATCGGCGATCAGCTCGATCATCGATGACACACTTACATACGTCGGCTACGATATCGATGACTTGGCGGATAACGCCAGTTTCGAAGAAGTGATCTATCTTCTATGGCATCAGCGTTTGCCGAAAGCGGACGAACTGGCCGAGTTGAAACAGCAGCTTGCCGACAACATGGCGGTGCCGCAAGCGGTGCTCGACCACTTTAAGACATACGACATCAAACACGTCCATCCGATGGCGGCACTGCGTACAGCTGTGTCGATGCTCGGCCTATTCGACGAAGAAGCCGAAGTGATGGAACCCGCGGCAAACTACCGCAAAGCGATCAAGATCCAGGCGAAGATCTCGACGCTGGTGACGGCATTCGGCCGCATCCGCGCCGGCAAAGAGCCGATTCAACCGAAATCGGACTTGAGCTTCGCGGCGAACTTCCTGTATATGCTGTCCGGCGAACTGCCGGAAGACATCGAAGTCGAAGCATTCAACAAAGCGCTCGTCTTGCATGCCGACCACGAACTGAACGCTTCGACGTTCAC
>NZ_JBHSGL010000016.1:95887-118222 GCF_042654465.1 Planococcus dechangensis
CGGGTCGGTCGACAACGTCGAGCCGTACATCACGGAAAAGCTGGCCAACAAAGAAAAAATCATGGGCTTCGGCCACCGCGTCTACCGCAAGGGCGACCCGCGAGCCAAGCATTTGCGCGAAATGTCGCAAAAGCTGACCGAACTGCGCGGCGAACCGAAATGGTACGAGATGTCCATCAAGATCGACGAGCTCGTCACGGGTGCCAAACCGCTTCCGCCGAACGTCGATTTCTACTCGGCATCGGTCTACCATTCCTTGAACATCGAGCATGACCTGTTCACGCCGATCTTCGCGGTATCGCGTGCGTCAGGCTGGCTCGCGCATATTTTGGAGCAATATTCCGACAACCGCCTGATCCGCCCACGTGCCGAGTATATCGGGCCGGGCATGCAAACTTATGTACCAGTAGAACAGCGCTAAGCGGGAAAAACAATAAAATTTGATGGGGCTGACACCAATGTGCAGCCCTATGACTTTGAACTCAGGAGGAACTTACACATGACGAACGGTGAAAAAATTTCAGTTGAAAATGGCGTCTTGAACGTCCCGAATAACGCAGTCATTCCATACATCATCGGTGATGGAACTGGACCGGATATCTGGCACGCAGCTTCACGCGTACTTGAAGAATCGGTAAACAAAGCTTATAACGGCGAGAAATCAATCGTTTGGAAAGAAGTTTTGGCTGGCCAAAAAGCTTTCGACGAAACTGGCGAATGGCTTCCGGCAGAAACTCTTGATGTAATCCGCGAATACTTGATCGCGATCAAAGGACCACTTACTACGCCAATCGGCGGCGGTATCCGTTCATTGAACGTAGCGCTTCGCCAAGAGCTTGATTTGTACACTTGCTTGCGCCCGGTTCGCTATTTCGAAGGCGTGCCTTCACCGGTAAAACGTCCTGAAGATACAGATATGGTCATCTTCCGTGAAAACACTGAAGACATCTATGCTGGTATCGAATACGCTAACGGCAGCGACGAAGTGAAGAAATTGATCTCATTCCTAACTGACGAAATGGGCGTTAAAAACATTCGTTTCCCTGAATCATCAGGTATCGGCATCAAGCCAATTTCTGAAGAAGGAACAAAACGCCTTGTTCGTGCTGCAATCAACTACGCACTTACTGAAGGCCGCGATTCACTAACATTGGTACACAAAGGAAACATCATGAAATTCACTGAAGGTGCCTTCAAAAACTGGGGTTATGAAGTGGCTGAGCAAGAATTCGGCGACAAAGTCTTCACGTGGAACGAATACGATGCAATCAAAGACGAAAAAGGCACAGATGCTGCAAACAAAGCACAAGAAGATGCTTTGGCTTCGGGCAAGTTGCTTGTTAAAGATTCGATCGCTGATATCTTCCTTCAGCAAATCCTTACACGTCCAAGCGAGTTCGACGTTGTTGCAACAATGAACTTGAACGGCGACTACATCTCTGATGCGCTTGCTGCACAAGTCGGCGGCATCGGCATCGCTCCTGGAGCGAACATCAACTACGATACAGGACACGCTATCTTCGAAGCGACTCACGGAACAGCTCCGAAATATGCTGGCCTTGATAAAGTAAACCCATCTTCTGTTATCCTTTCAGGCGTTTTGATGCTTGAGCATCTTGGCTGGACAGAAGCTGCGAAGTTGATCACCAACTCTATGGAAAAAACAATCGCTTCTAAAGTTGTCACTTATGACTTCGCTCGTCTCATGGACGGCGCAACAGAAGTAAAAACTTCTGCATTTGCTGATGAACTAATCAAAAACATGTAAGTTTAAAGAGGAGGCCCTGCCTCCTCTTTGTTGTATCATTCGATGGAAAGGGGAGTTTTAAATGACATTCAAACGTAAAAAGATTTCAGTGATCGGTTCTGGATTTACAGGTGCCACTACAGCTTTCTTGCTCGCGCAGAAACAATTGGGCGATGTCGTCATCGTTGATATTCCCGACATGGAAAAACCAGCAAAAGGAAAAGCATTAGATATGATGGAAGCTGCTCCGGTACTGGGGTTTGATGCGAACATCATCGGAACAGCCGATTATCAGGACACAAGCGGTTCCGATCTCGTCATCATTACTGCTGGCGTAGCCAGAAAGCCTGGCATGAGCCGTGATGATCTCGTATTGACCAATCAGAAGGTGATGAAATCCGTTGCGAAAGAAATCATCAACTACTCACCGAATGCCACCATTCTTGTACTGACCAATCCGGTTGATGCAATGACTTACACTATTTTCAAAGAAACGGGCTTTCCGAAAGAGCGCGTCATCGGCCAATCTGGCGTACTCGATTCTGCCAGATTCCGTACGTTTATTGCACAAGAGCTCAATTTATCGGTAAAAGACATTACCGGGTTTGTTTTAGGCGGTCACGGCGACGATATGGTGCCGCTTGTCCGCTACTCGTTCGCTGGCGGCGTTCCGCTCACGAGCCTGATATCTAAAGAACGCCTCGAGCAGATTGTGGAACGGACAAGAAAAGGCGGCGCTGAAATCGTCAACTTGTTAGGCAATGGTTCTGCTTATTATGCACCTGCAGCTTCTCTGGTCGAAATGGCTGAAGCGATCATCCTCGACCAGAAGCGAGTGTTGCCGACCATCGCTTATTTAGAAGGCGAATACGGCATGAACGGAATTTATCTCGGCGTCCCTACAGTATTAGGGGCTGGAGGCATCGAGAAAATTATCGAAATCGAGCTGAATGAACAAGAAAAGCAAGCGCTCAGTCAATCGGCTGCATCTGTAAAAGCAGTCATGAACGTTTTGACATAAGCGAGGGACCAGGCAGGATTTTTCTGCCTGGTTTTTTTATGAAACAAACAGGCGCTTCGCCTATTCAGCGTTTGCTTAAGAGCGGAGGAGCTTGCGCATGTAGGCGGGAAATTGATACTATAGGGGTAAGAAACACTAAGGGGAGGGAAAGCCTGTGTTGCTAGGCAAAAAACGCAAATTGGGCAGAAAAGTTGAAGATATCACAGTTGGCGAGAAATTGAAGCTGACGGAAAAGATCGAAGACAAAGATCTATTGCTGTATTTGGGATTGACGAACGATGGAAACCCTTTATACATTCAACATGATTTTGCTTCCACGACGAGCTTCGAGAAACCGGTCGTGCCCAATATTATGCTGACGGGCATTGTTACGTCGGCGGTATCGAAGTATATGCCGGGTCCGGGCTCGTATATTTGCGAACAGCATTTAGTGTTTAAAAAACCGGTATACCATTATGCAACAATCGATTTTTTGCTGGAAGTGGCGGATGTTGATGTTAGGAGTAACCAAGTGACAATCCGTGTCCAAGCAACTGACGACAAGGGAGAGCTATGCATGGAGGGCACCGTCCTGGCACAACCGCCGAAAACGGTTAGCCGTTTGACGACACAGGCGATGGAAAATTTCTAAGCGGTTTGGAATGGGGGTTCCAAATTGAATGTGGAGGATGCAAAATGCCGAAAAAACTTTTGATTATCGAAGACGAACACTCGATTGCCACCTTATTGTCCTATAATTTGGTTCAAGCCGGCTATGAAACGATCATCGCTAATGATGGCAAACAAGGCTATGATCTTGCATTGACTGAAAATCCGGATTTGATCGTGCTGGATCTCATGTTGCCATCAATGGATGGTGTAGAAGTGTGCAAATCGCTGCGTCAACAAAAAATCAATACGCCCATCATTATGCTGACAGCCAAGGGAGATGAGTTCGATAAAGTGCTTGGGCTGGAGCTCGGCGCGGACGATTATATGACTAAGCCATTCAGCCCCCGTGAAGTGGTGGCACGCATCAAAGCGGTATTGCGTAGAGCAGAGACCAGCCCGATTATTCAACAAGACGGGACGGCGCCATATGTTTTCGGCGGCTTGCAAATATTCCCCGATCGATTCGAAGTGTTTTTGGATGATAAGCAATTGGATTTCACGCCAAAAGAATTTGAGTTGCTGGTATACTTGGCTGAAAATAAAAATAGGGTTTTGACGCGAGATCAATTGCTGAGCGCAGTATGGAAGTATGATTTTGCCGGAGATACCCGCATCGTGGATGTCCACGTCAGCCATTTGCGGGAAAAAATTGAAATCAATACACGAAAACCGCTGTTCATTAAAACGATTCGCGGCCTCGGCTATAAATTTGAGGAGCCGAAAAGCTCATGAGCTTCCGGCGGCGCTTGCTGATCTCGCTCATGCTATGGGTCGGGACACTGCTCGCTGGGCTTTTTTTGATAACGCTCCAATTTTTTCAATTGTACGAAAGCGCACAGAATAAATCAGCTGTCTGGCTGGCGCTCGGTGTTATTTATGTAATGGGATTGGGAATTTCGGCAGTTATCGGAAACCGCATTATCCGCCTGCAAGTGGAGCCGATCGAGAATGCGACAGCTACCGCAGTGGAACTAGTAAAAGGCAATTATCGTGCAAGGGCCTATGAATCCGACGCACAAGGAAGCTTGGAGTTGAACAAAACGATCAATGTGCTAGCACGCAACCTGCAAGAAATCGCGACGATCCGCCAAATGGAACAGGAACGATTGAAAACATTGATCGAAAACATGGGAAGCGCGCTCGTCATGATCGACCGGCAAGGGAGGATTTCACTTATCAACCGCGCATTTCTGGAGGAAACCGGCCTAACCAGCAGTTCGGTCCTAGGCAAGGTGTACCGTGAAATCAGTCTTGCACCTGAGCTCAAATCGTTTATTGAAAGAGTGTTTATGACTGAAACCCGCTCCCGTGATCAAATTGAGTTTACCGATGGCGTCACCATGAAAAACCTGGATGTCTACGGTGCGCCGGTCATAGGCGAACATGAGCGTTGGCTGGGTGTCGTCATTGTGTTCCATGACATTACCGAGTTGAAAAATCTTGAACAAGTCCGCAAAGACTTCGTGGCGAATGTTTCCCATGAGTTGCGGACACCCGTCACCTCGATCAAAGGATTTTCCGAAACTTTGCTCGACGGAGCGTACCAGGATACTGATACTTTATTGTCCTTTCTGGAAATTATCCAAACTGAAAGCAACCGTTTGGAAATGTTGATCAACGACCTGCTCAATTTATCGAATATGGAACGCTCTGCTTTTCACATTCAAGTGGAGCCGACCGATATGAAAGCCATCATCGAACGGGCCGTAGAGACCGTGCATCCGAAACTATCGGAAAAAAATATCCACATCGATTTGTCGCTTGAGCCGATCATGGTAAAAGGCGATGGGAACCGTTTGATGCAGGTGGTCGTCAACTTATTGATCAACGCAGCAACCTATTCCCATGAAAATACCACTGTCAAAGTCCGTTTGTTCAAACAGGGCGGTCAAGCGATCATCACTGTAGAAGACCAGGGCATCGGCATCGAAGCATCGGAAATCAGCCGTTTGTTCGAACGGTTCTACCGCGTCGACCGTGCAAGAAGCCGAAATTCGGGCGGCACAGGGCTTGGCTTGTCGATCGTTAAACACATCATTGAAGCGCATCAAGGCAAAGTCGAAGTGGAAAGCACTGTCGGCGTCGGCACTGTATTTACTGTTTATTTGCCGCTTGCGAGTGAATTTTAGGAGGAACATATGGAAACCAAACACCCATTTTTGCCGATCATCGTCGGTACGGATATGAATGCATACAATATGGCCATTTCATTTCATGAGGCCTACGGAATCAAACCGATTTTAATCGGCAAAGAACCGCTATCTTTTACTGAAATGAGCACAATCACGGAAACGATCGAATTGAACAAGCAATTGTCCGAGCCTGGCCATTTTGCCGATATATTGATTTCTATGGCAGAGAAGTACAGGGCGCCAGGGAAAACATTGTTACTAGTCGGGACAAACGATTTATATGTTCGTTTGATCATCGAAAATGCGAAAGTGCTGCGTGAGCATTATGTCTTTAATTATCCGACAGAAGCGCTTATGAACCAATTGCAGATGAAGGCGAATTTCTATGAATTGTGCGCTCAGTATGGCATTGATACACCGACTACTTATTTTTATGATTGCAGTCAAGACAAACCGTTCGATGACAGCGATATGATGTATCCGGTCGTCATCAAACCAAGCGACGGCATCGAATACAGCCGCAATAAATTTGAAGGTCAAGAAAAAGTATTTAAAGTGGACAGCCCGAAAGAATTGTTTGAAGTCGTCCAAAAAATCAAGGCGAGCGGCTACCGCGACGAACTGATCATTCAAGATTTCATCCCTGGTGATGATACATATATGTGGGATTCAGTCATATACGCCAATTCCCAAGGCAAGACGCAGCTAGTGACTTATGCGCAAGTTGTGTTGCAGGAACATACCGTGACCGCGATTGGGAACTACACAGCACTCATCACGCGCTTTGATAAAGACATGATGCTGAAGCTGCAGCATTTCCTCGAAGCGGTTGGCTATACCGGTTTTGCCAATTTCGACTTGAAATATGACGCGCGTGACAAAAAGTTTAAAGTATTTGAAGTGAATATTCGCCAAGGCCGCTCGAGTTATTACGTGACGGCGCTCGGCCATAACATGGCGGAATATCTGGTAGATGATTTAATTTACCAAAAAGACAAGCCCGTCACTTATTTAAATGAAGACTTTTTGTTCACAGTCGTCCCGAAAGTTGTTTTACGCAATTTCGTCGACAACAAATCGGTCCAAAAAGACATCAAGCGTTTAATCAAAGAGAAAAAATACGGCAATCCATTATTTTATAAAAAAGATACCCATATGAAACGCAAATTGTATCTTTTTGCACGCCAAGTGAATTATTATAAAAAATACAAAAACAATCAATGGTAACTTTACACAGCCTTAACACTAGCTTCACAATGGGGTGCTATTCTTTAATAGAACCCCCTTCAACCGCATGATCTGAAAAAGAGTCCCTCCCCGGACTCTTTTTCTATTTTCCTGAAACTATTGCACAATCATTCCGTATACATAACTATAAAAGATTAAGGGGGAAACAACATGGGGACGAAACGTATATTAGCCATTATCGGGCTTTCTATATTCGGCATATTAGCATTAGTTGCAGTTTTCACATCTTGGTATACCGTCGATGAGTCCGAACAGGCCGTCATCATCACATTCGGTGAGGCAGGCGAGCCGGTAACTGAATCCGGGCTACATTTTAAAATGCCGTGGCCGATCCAAAAAGCTGAAGTGATGTCCAAAGAAACCTATAGCCTGCAGTTTGGCTATGACCAGAACGCAGAAGGTGAAATCAC
Source organism: Planococcus dechangensis (assembly GCF_042654465.1). Lineage (NCBI taxonomy): Bacteria > Bacillati > Bacillota > Bacilli > Caryophanales > Caryophanaceae > Planococcus > Planococcus dechangensis. The sequence continues at coordinate 103,097 of NZ_JBHSGL010000016.1, forward strand.
CACCTATGATAAAGAGACCAAGATGATCACTGGTGATGAGAACATCGTTTTAACGGATCTTGTGGTCCAGTGGAAAATAACCGACCCGAAAAAATACTTATTCAATGCAGAAGATCCGCGCGAAATGCTCCATGATGCGACGACAGCTTCTATACGCTCGATCATCGGCAGCTCATTGATCGATGATGCGCTGACGTCTGGTAAAGCGGAAATCGAAGGTGAGACACGCGAGTTATTATCTTCGCTGATTGAAGAATACGATATCGGCATTTCGGTCCTAGGTGTCAAATTGCAGGATGTGGAATTGCCGAACGAAGAAGTGCGTGCCGCGTTTACGAATGTAACAGACGCACGTGAGACGATGAACACGAAAATCAACGAAGCGAATAAATATGAAAATCAAAAACGCAACGAAGCATTGGGTGAAAAATCAGCGATCAACTCCCGTGCCGAAGCGCAAAAAGTGGAGCGTGTCGAACAAGCGCGTGGAGACATCGCAGTGTTTGACAAGCTGTACGCAGAATACGAAGGCAATCCCGAAGTAACGAAACAACGTCTCATCATGGAGACGTTGGAGTCGGTCCTGCCGAATGCCAAGCTCTACATCATGAACGATGACGAAGGAACATTGAAATATTTGCCGCTTGGGGAAATGCAGACAGCCGTTCCACCTGCAACGGCTGAAGATGAAGAAGGAGGTGGCAACTGATGGATCCGAAACAACCTTTTGGCAATTCCAATACAACTGACATATTCGGCAATAAAAACCGCAGTATAAAACCGAAAGACCCAAAAGATTGGAGATCGCCGAAAGATCCGATCGATTTCCGGAAATTCTGGAAACCGATAGTTATCTCCACGCTTATTTTTGTCGCATTATTGGTAGTACTGACAAACACTTATATCGTGAAGGAAAACGAATACCGCATCGTCCGGCAGTTCGGGGAAGTCGTCAAAGTCCAAGAAGACCCTGGCATCAAAATGAAGGTCCCGTTTATCCAGAGCGTTACGACGATTCCAAAATACCAGATGATTTATGATGTAACGGAAGCGGAAATCAATACGAAAGACAAAAAACGCATTCTGATCGATAATTACGCTGTCTGGCGCGTGACCAATCCGCTGAGTATGATTTCCAATGCCGGCACGATCGTCAATGCAGAGTCGCGCATGGAGGAATTCATTTATTCGGTTGTGCGGACGGAACTCGGCCAACTGAATTACGATGAAATCATCAACGATGAGAATTCATCGCGCGGCAGTTTGAACGATACAGTGACCGCCCGGGTCAATGAATTGCTATCAACGGATGAATATGGGATTGAAGTCGTCGATGTCCGGATGAAGCGAACCGATCTGCCGGCTGAAAACGAGCAAGCGGTCTTTACGCGCATGATCTCGGAACGGGATTCGACAGCTCAGGATTATTTGTCGCAAGGCGATGCGCGAAAACTTGAAATCGAAGCGCAAGCAGACCGTGAAGCACAGGAAGTGATTGCGACAGCCCGAAAAGAAGCCGCATTGATTCAAGCGGAAGGTGAGGCCGAAGCTGCACAAATCTACAATGAATCGTTCTCGAAAGATCCGGAGTTTTATGAGCTGTACCGTTCGCTAGAATCGTACTCGAAAACGATTGGTGAAGATACGGTTATCATCATGCCATCGGATTCACCTTATGCAAGGCTATTGTCTGGAAATCTTGAATAATGCTTAGTGCCGTCATTTCTCTTCTTTTTGCCTGCGTGGTAAAATAAAGGGAATGACGGCTTTTTTATGGAGAGGGGTAATTTTGTGTCAAAGAAAATCTTATTGCTCGATGGCAATAGCTTGGCTTACCGCGCATTTTTCGCGCTGCCGCTATTGACCAATGATAATGGCATCCACACCAATGCAGTATACGGCTTTACGACGATGCTGCAAAAACTATTGGAGGAAGAACAGCCGACCCATATGATGGTGGCGTTCGATGCCGGAAAAACCACATTCCGAAACGAAGCATATAAAGAATATAAAGGCGGCAGACAGAAGACCCCGCCAGAGCTATCCGAACAATTCCCCTATTTGCGGAAATTACTGGATGCTTACCAAATCAAGCAATACGAACTCGATAACTACGAAGCGGATGACATCATCGGCACGCTTAGCCTTCAAGCGGAACAGGCAGGAGACCAGGTTGTCGTCGTGTCTGGCGATAAGGATTTGACCCAGCTCGCTTCCAACTCGACCGTTGTTTATATTACCCGCAAAGGGATCACTGATATAGAAAAATATACAGTCGGCCATATTCAGGAGAAATATGGATTGACGCCGCTTCAGATCATTGACATGAAAGGCTTGATGGGGGATTCTTCGGACAATATTCCGGGCGTGCCCGGTGTCGGAGAAAAAACCGCGTTGAAATTGCTGGCTAAATACCATTCAGTGGAAGGTGTCTACGAAGCGATTGAAGACCAAAAAGGCAAGATGAAGGAGAAATTGGTCGAAAACGAAGAGCTAGCCTATCTGTCGAAAAAATTGGCAACCATTGAGCGGCAGGCACCGGTAACGGTATCGATTGACGAGCTAGGTTATGAAGGGCCTGACCAAGACGAGCTCGTGCGCATTTGGAATGAGTTGGCGTTCAAGTCCTTGCTCGAGAAACTAGATTATACGGCGGAAGAAACGGAAAAAGAGGATTTGCATTTCGACGTGCTCGAAACGGTTGACGCAAGCTTGCTCGAAGATGGCATGGCGGTTCATTTGGAGTTGTACGATGAGCACTACCATAGCTGTGAATTGCTCGGCGTCTCACTCGCTTCCGACAAAGCGACGTATGTAATCCCGATGGAAGTCGCTGCACAATCTGAAGCTCTCAGAACATGGCTTGAAAGCGGCTCGACGAAAAAGTATATGTCCGATTCCAAAGCAGCAACTGCTGCATTTTTGCGCAACGGCATCAAAATCGATGGTGTCGACTTTGATTTGATGCTTGGTGCGTATATCGTCAATCCGTCGCTTAAGTATACAGACCTAGCGGATATCGTCCGCGAGTATGGCTACTCGGACGTGTCGACAAACGAGCAAGTATATGGCAAGGGAGCCAAGAAAAAAGTGCCCGAAGCCGCTATTTTGCAGGAGCATATGGCAAGAAAAGCGCGCGCGATCTTTAATGTCCGGCCGGTTGTCGTAAAAAAACTGGAAGAAAACGAACAATTTGATCTGTACGATAAATTAGAACTGCCGCTTGCCAAAGTGCTCGGCCAAATGGAGTCACTCGGCGTCAAAGTGGACCGCCAGCAGCTGGCTGAGATGGGCGTGGAATTAAAGCGCAAATTAGAAATGATCGAACAGGAGATTTTTGCCCTTGCCGGCCAGGAGTTCAACATCAATTCACCCAAACAGCTCGGCGTCATTTTATTCGAGCAGCTCGGCTTGCCGGCTATCAAGAAAACGAAGACCGGCTATTCGACAGCTGCCGATGTGCTTGAGAAATTGGAAGGCAAGCATGAAATCATTCATCATATTCTCATGTACCGCCAGCTTGGCAAATTGCTGTCGACATATATTGAGGGCTTGTTGAAGGAAATTCACGAAGACGGCAAGGTCCATACGCGTTTTCAACAGGCTTTGACCACTACCGGCCGCCTCAGCTCGACCAATCCGAACTTGCAGAACATTCCTGTGCGCCTGGAAGAAGGCCGTAAAATCCGTAAAGCCTTCGTCCCGTCAGAACCGGGCTGGGTGATGGTCGCAGCGGATTACTCTCAAATCGAATTGCGTGTATTGGCCCATATGTCGAAAGACGAAAGCTTGATCGAAGCATTCCAGTCGGACCTGGACATCCACACGAAAACGGCAAGCGATGTGTTTAATGTATCGCTTGATAAAGTGACATCTGATATGCGCCGTGCCGCCAAAGCGGTCAACTTTGGCATTGTTTATGGCATCAGTGATTACGGCCTGTCACAAAATTTGAACATCACCCGAAAAGAGGCAGCCGATTTTATCGAGCGTTATTTGGCCAGCTTCCCGGGCGTACAAGGCTATATGACGTCCATTGTCGATCAAGCAAAAAAAGACGGTTTTGTTACGACTTTGATGAACCGTCGCCGTTATTTGCCTGACATCAATAGCTCGAACTTCAATTTACGCAGCTTTGCTGAACGCACCGCGATGAACACGCCGATCCAAGGCAGCGCAGCCGATGTCATCAAGCAGGCGATGATCGAAATGGATGCAGCGCTTGAGCGGGAAGGCTTGAAATCGAAAATGCTCTTGCAAGTGCACGATGAGCTTATTTTCGAGGCGCCCCCAGAAGAACTAGACCGATTAATGAAATTGGTTCCGGAAGTTATGGAGTCAGCGGTGGAACTGAACGTCCCGTTAAAAGTAGATATCGCGACAGGAAATACTTGGTACGATACAAAATAAGGAGGAATTGTCATGCCGGAACTTCCGGAAGTAGAAGGGGTGGTCCGGCAAATCCGCCCTGTATCAATCGGAAAGCGCATCGTCTCAGTCGATGTGTCCGATACGATCCGAAAATCAAAGAACTCAGGCAAACAAGCGATATTAAAGCGCATCGAAGCAGATGACTTTCAAGAGCGTCTGTCAGGTGCGCAAATACTCGCTGTCGAGCGCCGGAGCAAATACATTTACGTGACCTTGAAAAAAGAGCAGGAATTCCTGCTGGTGAATCATCTCGGGATGTCGGGGGCGTGGTTTTTCGTCGATAGCCTGCTGTCGATTCCTGAAGATAAATTCCGGCGCCACGTTCATGTGGTGCTGACATTGGATGACGGCAATTTGCTGGCGTTCTCAGATATCCGCCGCTTCGGGGAAATGCGGGTGCTGAAGACGGAAGCGGATTTCCCGCCGCTGCTGCTCATGGCGCCTGAGCCTTTTGCCGACGGTGCCATGGAATGGTTTTTACAACAGGCCGAAAGCCCGAAATTCCGCAACAAGCCGATTAAGGAAGCGATCATGGACGGAACGGTCATTTCCGGCTGCGGCAATATTTATGCAACCGAAGCGCTGTTTCGCATGAAGATTCATCCGAAACGCGCCACTAGCCGCATTAGCCGCAAGCGGAAAATCGAATTGTTCCAAGCAATTGCTGAAATTTTACTCGAGAGCATCGAAGCAGGCGGCAGCACTATCTCGGATTACCGCAATATCAATGGCGAATCGGGAAGCATGCAAGACCGTTTTGGCATGTACGGCAAAAAAACGTGCACGATTTGCGGAACTTCGACAAAAACAGTGAAAATTGCGAGCCGGGCATCGGTTTATTGCCCAGCTTGCCAGAAATGAGGAGAAGCGATGATCATCGGACTGACGGGCAGTATCGCGAGCGGGAAAAGCACCGTCTCACAAATGCTCAAAGAGTTGGGCTATCCGGTTGTGGATGCAGACCTTGTCGCCAGGCAAGTGGTCGAGCCTGAGACCGAAACCTTGCGCAAAATCGGAGAAGCTTTCGGGCCCGAAGTCATCCGTGAAGACGGATCGATGGACCGAGAAAAAGTCGGGTCAATCATTTTCCACGATCCCGCAAGCCGAAAGAAATTGAATGACATCATCCATCCAGCCATCCGCGCTGAAATGCTCAAACAGCGACAAGCGCATATGGATGCTGGCTGTAAAACGGTCATCATGGACATCCCCTTGTTGTTCGAAAGCAAGCTGCAGCATATGGTCGATAAAATCCTGGTCGTCAGTGTGTCCGAGCAGGAACAATTAAAGCGACTTGTGGAGCGCAATCATTTCACAGAACAAGAAGCACGTGCGCGCATTGCCTCCCAATTGCCGATGAGCGTCAAAGAAGCAGGAGCGGATGAGGTGCTGGACAATAATGGCTCAATCGAGGAAACAAAACGCCAATTGTTGCGCATATTGGAACGCTGGCAGACACAACTTTAAAAAAGTATGCGCTTTCTTCCGTTTTCAGGTTCTCTAAAAAAGATAATGTGTTATACTATATATCGAATTAAAAAATATAAGTATGACTTATTTAATTGGAGGATAAATACATGACAGTTTCGATTGCAATTAACGGGTTTGGCCGCATTGGCCGTATGGTTTTCAGACAAGCGGTTTTGATGGATGATGTAACAATTGTGGCAGTCAATGCCAGTTATCCTGCAGCAACGCTCGCTCATTTGATTAAGTATGACACAAATCATGGCACTTTCTCAGGTGATGTAAAAGCAGAAGACAACGCTTTGGTCATCAATGGAAAGCGCATTCAATTGGTCAGTGAACGCGACCCGTTGAATCTCCCGTGGAAAGAAATGGGCGTTGATATTGTCATCGAAGCGACGGGGAAATTCAATGCACGCGACAAGGCCGCTCTTCATTTGGAAGCAGGAGCGAAAAAAGTCATCTTGACTGCTCCAGGAAAAAATGAAGACATCACGATCGTCATGGGCGTCAATGATGACAAATTGGACGTCGAAAAACACGACATCATCTCTAATGCCAGCTGCACGACAAATTGCCTGGCGCCTGTCGCGAAAGTGTTGAATGATGCATTCGGAATCGAAAATGGTTTAATGACAACAGTCCATGCTTATACGAACGACCAAAAGAATTTGGACAACCCGCATAAGGATTTGCGCCGTGCGCGTGCTTGTGCGCAGTCGATCATCCCGACCTCCACGGGCGCTGCGAAGGCTTTGTCTTTGGTGCTTCCGGAACTAGAAGGAAAATTGCATGGCTTGGCGCTTCGCGTGCCGACGCCTAACGTTTCGCTTGTCGATCTTGTCGTGGACGTGCAGCAAGACGTGACAGTAGAAGAGGTGAACCGTGCGTTCGCTGATGCTTCTGAAGGCACGCTTGCTGGAATTTTAGATATAACAATGGAGCCGCTCGTGTCGATCGACTTTAATACGAATCCGAAATCAGCAATCGTTGACGGCTTGACGACAATTGTCATGGGCGACCGCAAAGTCAAAGTGCTCGCTTGGTACGACAATGAATGGGGCTACTCAGCACGCGTTGTCGACCTGCTGAAAAAAGTGGCGAATTCGATGGCTGTCGCTTCAAAATAAGCATACGAGATTCCGCTTTTCTTCCTATTGAAGAGCGGAATCTTTTTTTATGTTTCAATATAAAAAATTGCATGATACAGCATTTATTTATTGCAATTGGGAAACATTCATCATATACTATGAATCGTAGCTAAAAACGGCTACCACTTCTCAATTCTATTTATTCGTAGAGCAAGGAATTAGGAGCGTATATTATTATTCTTATGACTGCTTAAAGGGTTAGGACCTCTCTGGACTAACTTTCCCCCGTGGTAGTCAACTTTGAATATTTTGCGCAAAACCAAAATGTTATCAAAGGGGGAAACGAACCATGGAAACTATGGGACGTCACGTAATCGCAGAACTTTGGCAGTGTGATTTTGACAAATTGAACGATATGGATTATATCGAAAAGACTTTTGTTGATGCAGCACTCAAATCAGGTGCGGAGATCCGCGAAGTCGCTTTTCATAAATTTGCACCACAGGGTGTTAGCGGCGTAGTGATCATTTCAGAATCACATTTGACCATTCACAGCTTCCCAGAGCACGGGTACGCAAGTGTAGACGTATACACTTGTGGAGATCTCGATCCAACGATTGCGGCCGATTACATCGCACAAGCTTTGGATTCAAAGCAAAGCGAAGTAACAGAAGTACCGCGTGGCATGGGTCCGGTTGCAGCCGGAATGACTAAAGTGTCACTAACTGTATAATCACTACTAATAAGGCGAAACACAAGCAGAGGAGAAAATCCTCTGCTTTTTTTAATGTTCACGGAAGAATTTTGTTATACTGTTACTACTAGATAGAGAATTTTTGGGGAGATGTCTACCATGAAATGTCCAGCCTGCCAGCATAACGGCACCCGCGTAGTGGATTCGCGGCCAATAGATGAAATGAAATCGATCCGCAGACGACGCGAATGCGAAGCTTGCGGCTATCGTTTTACCACTTTTGAAAAAGTAGAAGAAATGCCGTTGATTGTCGTGAAAAAAGATGGCTCGCGTGAAGAGTTCAGCCGGGAGAAAGTGTTGCGCGGCTTAATCCGTGCTTGTGAAAAACGACCGGTGTCATTGGATGTTCTGGAAAATGTCGTTTTTGATATCGAAAAAGAATTGCGCCGGAGCGGCAACCCGGAAGTGAAGTCTGAAGAAGTCGGGGAACTGGTCATGAACCGTTTAGCCGACATTGATGAAGTCGCCTATGTCCGGTTTGCCTCGGTCTACCGACAGTTTAAAGACATCACCGTGTTTATTGATGAACTGAAAGAACTGCTCGATCGGGATCCCCGGAAAAAAGATAGCAAATAAGGCGGTGACTACATGACTTTATATAAAGAAATCCAACCCGCCGACTTGTATCGTGTGCGCATGCCTTATCCATTTTCCAATTACGATCGCCAATTGCTGACGTTATTGTATCAGCCGATGGTCGGTTCAGCGGCAGTCTCTTTATATTTGACACTATGGGCGGAAGGTGAGGCACGCGGGGAGGATTCGACCCATTACACTTTGATGAATACGCTCGGGACACCGATCAAGGCGATATTCGAATCACGCATACAGCTCGAAGCGATCGGCTTATTGAAAACATATCGGAATGACGGGGAAAACCGTTCATTCATTTATGAGCTATGCCCGCCCCTTGATCCGAAAACCTTTTTTGCAGATCCGCTCTTGTCGATGTTCCTATTCAGCAAAATCGGGGAGACCGCCTACCGTCGCGTGCGAGACCGCTTCCTTGTCCAGACACCTATAGCCTCAAACTACAAAGAAGTATCAAGAACGTTTACTGATATTTTCCAGCCAGTCCATGCCAAAAATGGCTATCCGGCAGATGAAAAAGAGCTGGAGTCACGTACTAGCGGCGATTATCAGATGGACGATGACTTTGATTTTGCGCTATTGCGGCAGGGATTGTCTGAACAGCTTGTGCCGAAGCGTGTGCTGACGGCCTCGATCCGCAAATGGATTGGCAAGCTGGCTTTCTTGTACGGATTCGGCCCGCTCGAGATGCAAAAAGTCATATTGCTCGCAATTGAAGATGATTACAAGCTTGATGCAGAAGCATTGCGGCGGGCAGCTTCTGATTATTATAAGATGACCGTGACGACGACAGCTCCGAAACTCGAACAAATCAAGCAAGTAGAGCCGTCTGTTGACAAGCAGGATTCGCAACAACAACCGGCTACAAAAGAAGATGAGCTGGTCGCATATTTAGAGTCGGCTTCACCGATCCAAGTGCTGAGAGACATTGCGGGCGGCAAAGAACCACTTCCTGCCGATGTCCAGCTAGCCAATCAATTGGTTACACAGCACGGCATGGAACCGGCAGTCGTTAATGTACTGTTGCAATATGTGCTGCTGCGGACAGATATGAAACTGACGAAAGCCTATGTCGAAAAAATCGCCTCGCACTGGCTGCGCAAAAATGTCACGACAGCGAAGCAGGCAATGGACTTTGCAAGAATCGAACATGGTCAGTATATGAAGTGGAAAAACGAAGCGGGTTCTGCACCAAAAAAATCAGCATCGTCCGCACGCAAACCGATCCGTGAAGAAAAACTTCCGGAATGGTTCCTTAAAAAAGATGAAGTGGAAGAGCCGGTGCAAGGCATACCGAGCGAAAAGCTGGAGCAGGAAAAGCAAAAACTGCTTGCGAAACTTGCGCTGAAGAAAAGAAAGGGTGATTAAATGGAACCGATTCGTGAAACGATGAAGCGAGTGGTCAATGCGCCCTCTTTTTCCGAGCGCTATAACGAGATGAAAAAAGAAGTGTTGGAGCATCCAGGAGTTGTTAAATTCCTGAAAGAAAATGACGAGGAAATCGATGAAACGACAGTGGATAAAGGGCTCGGCAAGCTTTATGAATATATCGACCAATCGCATGACTGTAATAAATGCCCTGATCTCGGGGGATGCATCAATCATTTGAAAGGCTTCGAACCGAATTTGGTGCTTGAGCGCGGCAATATCGGCATCTCTTACACGAAATGCCGCTTGAAAACAGCGTATGACAACAAACGCCACGCCTCTTCACTAATCCACAGCATGTACATGCCGAAGGAAGTGATGGCGGCGAGAATTGAAAACTTTGAACTGGATGACCGCCGGCTGCCGGCTTTCCGTGCTGTCGACGACTTTTTGGAAAAAGCGTCCGGCCCGGACTCGCTCCCTGAAAAAGGCTTATACCTATATGGCAAATTCGGGACCGGAAAATCTTATTTGCTCAGTGCGGTCGCGAATGAGTTGGCGGAGATCAACGTCAAAACAGTCCTCGTCTTCGTGCCGGAATTCATGCGTGAAATGAAACAGGCGATCGGCGACCATACACTGCAGGAAAAAATTGAATACGTCAAAAAAGCCGATGTGCTCATGCTCGATGATATCGGTGCGGAAGCGATGTCGAGCTGGACTCGCGACGAAGTGCTCGGTACGATTTTGCATTATCGGATGGCTGAAAAATTGCCGACCTTCATGAGCTCGAACTTCAGTTATTCGGAACTCGCGCATCATTTGACGTATTCCCAGCGCGGTGAAAAAGAAGACTTGAAAGCAGCGCGCATTATGGAGCGCATCGAAGCATTGACCGTTCCGGTGAAACTTGAGGGCGAAAACCGCCGCAAATAGCACCGGAAACTATTGCCTTTTGTTTTTTTTCGTCGTATAGTAAGAACCATCAATAATGATTTACATGCATTGACAAGGACATGAGCCTTTATGCGCGGCATACAGAGAGGGAAGACACGGCTGAGAGCTTCCCGGCACGCCATTTCGGTTTACCCCCTTCGAGCAGCGTCTGCGAACTCTAGTAGCATTCGACGGAACCGGCCCGTTAGCCGATGCAGAGCTTCATTCCGCGCGGGAGAAATCCGTGCAGAAGAGAAGAAGGGTGGAACCACGAACAAAGCTTCGTCCCTTTTGGGATGGAGCTTTTTGTGTGTGCAAAAAGAAAAGCTGAAGCGCCTGTCCAGCTCCGACAGGCTTAAGACGCACTGGCGAAGCGGCGCTTTATGCCGCACAGCCAGAGTGACTTAAGACCCCGAGGAGCTAGGCGCTGAAGCTAGACACCAAGAAAGGCTCAAACCCCGAAAAAAACGGGTCGCTGAACCAGACCCTGTGGTTCACGGTCCACCCCATATCAATAAAAGGAGAGATTCAGATGGCAGACATGATCCAATTAACATTCCCAGACGGCGCAGTAAAGGAATTCGCTAAAGGTACAAGCACTGAAGAAATCGCTCAATCGATCAGCCCGGGCCTTCGCAAAAAAGCGGTGGCAGGTAAACTATCCGGTCAATTGATCGATTTGAAAGCGCCGATCGAACAAGACGGTGAAATTGCAATCGTCACACCGGAATCAGACGAGGCATTAGAAGTATTGCGCCATAGCTCGGCTCACTTGATGGCACAAGCGGTTAAGCGTCTGTATCCAGATGCAAAATTAGGCGTTGGGCCGGTCATCGAAAACGGATTTTACTATGATATCGATACAGAATCGGCAATCACTGCAGAAGATCTGCAGGTCATCGAGAAAGAAATGAAAAAAATCATCAACGAAAACATCGACATCGTCCGTGTGGAAGTTTCAAGAAATGAAGCGCAGCAACGCTTTGAAGCCATCAATGATCCTTACAAGCTGGAACTATTGGAAGCAATTCCAGCAGATGACCAAGTGTCGATCTATGAGCAAGGTGACTTTTTCGACTTGTGCCGCGGAGTGCATGTGCCGTCGACCGGCAAACTGAAGGAATTTAAACTATTGAGTGTAGCGGGTGCTTATTGGCGCGGCGATAGCGACAATAAAATGCTCCAGCGCATCTACGGCACTGCCTTCTTCAAAAAAGAAGATCTGAAAGCCCATCTCGAGATGCTCGAGGAAGCAAAAGAGCGCGACCACCGCAAAATCGGTAAAGAATTGAATTTGTTCATGAACTCGCAAAAAGTCGGCCAAGGATTGCCGATGTGGCTGCCAAAAGGCGCGACAATCCGCCGCATCATCGAGCGTTATATTGTCGACAAAGAAGAACGCATGGGCTATGACCATGTCTACACACCGGTTTTGGGGAGCGTCGAATTGTACAAAACTAGCGGCCACTGGGACCATTACCAGGAAAACATGTTCCCGGTCATGAGCATGGACAATGAAGATCTTGTTCTGCGCCCAATGAACTGCCCGCATCATATGATGATCTACAAGCAGGGCATCCATTCATACCGCCAGTTGCCGATCCGCATCGCGGAACTCGGGCTGATGCACCGCTATGAGATGTCAGGTGCGTTATCTGGCCTGCAACGCGTTCGTGGCATGACTTTGAATGACGCTCACTTGTTCGTGCGCCCGGACCAGATCAAAGAAGAGTTTAAGCGTGTCGTGAACCTAGTGATTGAAGTCTATAAAGACTTTGATTTAAAAGATTATTCGTTCCGGGTTTCCTACCGTGACCCGGAAGACAAAGAAAAATACTATGATGACGATGCGATGTGGAACCGCGCGCAGACTATGCTGAAAGAAGCAATGGATGAACTTGGACTTGATTACGTCGAAGCAGAAGGCGAAGCGGCGTTTTACGGACCGAAACTCGACGTCCAAGTGAAAACGGCGCTCGGAAAAGAAGAAACATTGTCTACTGTCCAACTTGATTTCCTATTGCCGGAAAAATTCGATTTGACATATATCGGCGAAGATGGGAAACAGCATCGCCCGGTCGTCATCCACCGCGGCGTCGTTTCTACTATGGAACGTTTTGTCGCATTCTTGATTGAAGAATACAAAGGTGCATTCCCGACTTGGCTCGCGCCTGTGCAAGTGGAGATCATCCCGGTATCGCTCGACGTGCATAGCGACTATGCAAAAGAGCTTCAGGAGAAGATGCAACAGCATAAATTGCGCGTCGACATCGATGAGCGTGATGAAAAGCTAGGCTACAAGATCCGCGAAGCACAAATGCAAAAAGTTCCTTATATGCTCGTCATCGGAGACAAAGAACTCGAAAGCGGAGCGGTCAATGTCCGTAAATACGGTGAGCAGAATTCCGAGAGCATGCCGTTTGAAGAATTCCTCAAGCTCGTTCAATCTGAACTTCGGTAAAAGGCTTGACAGTGAATATGCTGCATGATATTATTGTTTAGGTTATTGAATACTTATATGTGCAAGCAGGAGCGCCCGCTTCTCACCTGATCGACCGATTGTTGGCAGGTAGACACGATTTTGACTTTTACACGCTTTAGCGTGCTGTCATATTACGGCGGGCGGACTCCTCGGGGTTCGCCCGCTTTTTGTTTGTACCTGTAAACCGGATCGTCCGGTTCACACATTTAAGCTATTCGCGACACTACCCGGAGGTGGATCATTATTAGCAGAGACAACAATGTAAACGAAGGTATTCGTGCACGTGAGTTACGGGTTATTGACCAAAATGGTGAACAGCTCGGTATTAAATCACGCAACGATGCACTCGAAATTGCAACTCGTGCCAACCTGGATCTAGTGCTTGTGGCTCCTCAAGCTAAGCCACCGGTCGCACGGATCATGGACCACGGCAAGTTCAAGTTTGAGCAGCAGAAGAAAGAGCGCGAAATTCGTAAAAATCAAAAAATCATCAACGTCAAAGAGGTTCGTTTGAGCCCGGGCATCGATGATCATGACTTTAACACGAAGCTCCGTAATGCTATCAAGTTCCTTGAAAAAGGCGACAAAGTAAAAGCTTCAATCCGTTTCAAAGGCCGTGCGATCACGCACAAAGAAATCGGACAACGTGTACTTGAGCGCTTCGCAGAAGAGTGCAAGGAAGTTGCGACGGTTGAGCAGCGCCCGAAAATGGAAGGCCGCAGCATGTTCTTGATGCTGAACCCGGTCAACGAAAAGGAATAACAGCATAATTGTTTAGGAGGAACCCGAAATGCCGAAAATGAAAAGCCACAGTGGAGCGTCTAAACGCTTCAAGAAAACTGGAACTGGTAAAGTAAGACGTAACAGTTCACACACTAGCCACTTGTTCGCAAACAAATCAACTAAGCAAAAACGTAAGCTTCGCAAGAGCTCATTGGTTTCTGCAGGCGATTTGAAACGCATCAAATCTTTGATCTACAACATGAAGTAAAACTAGAAAAGCGTAAGCGCCCGGATTAGATTCGACGGGCATAAGATGAAGGGGCGAAGCGGCGCTATTTGCCGCACAGCCACTTTGACTTATGACCCCGAGAATCTGGGCGCTGCAGTCTAGACAAGAACAACAATACCAACAACTACAAAAATCGAATTTTTTACATTCAGCAGGAGGTAATTGAATATGCCACGCGTAAAAGGCGGAACAGTGACGCGCAAGCGTCGTAAAAGAGTATTAAAATTAGCTAAAGGTTTTTATGGTGCAAAGCACTTACTTTATAAAGTAGCAAACCAACAGGTCATGAAGTCAGGCAACTATGCTTACCGTGACCGTCGCAACAAAAAGCGTGATTTCCGCAGATTGTGGATCACACGTATCAACGCAGCAGCTCGTTTGAATGATATTTCTTACAGCCGTTTGATGCACGGATTGAAACTTGCCGGCATCGATATCAACCGCAAAATGCTAGCTGAAATCGCTGTAACTGATGCAGCTGCTTTCACTGCTTTGGTTGACCAAGCGAAAAAAGCTTCTAACAACTAATTTATTACTAGGCCAACACCTAGTTGTATGGAAAAGGCCGGCTAATCGCCGGTCTTTTTCTATGTAAGCTGATTTGGAGGGAACGATATGATCATACTGGCATCTTTTATCGCCGCCATGTCCATTTTCGCCTTCATCATGATGTGGGTCGATAAACGGCAAGCAAAGGTGCGCGGACAACGAATTCCGGAAAAGCGCTTATGGCTCGTCGCATTTCTTGGAGGAGGCATCGGGTCTTATCTCGGCATGATGCTGTTTAGGCATAAAACACAAAAAGATCTTTTTCGGGTCGGATTTTTCATGTTGGCTTTATTGCAGCTGATTCTTCTGGTCTGGGTAGCATATTAAAAAGAAGGAGAAGCTCAGGGTGCTGCACCCCTAAAGTTAGAGTTAAAAATCTAACTTTAGGGGTGTTTTTTCTATGGCAAAATACAGCGAAGAATTCAAACTAAACCTGGTCAACGAG